>DATNLC010000076.1:0-99067 GCA_035603075.1 Candidatus Acidiferrales bacterium
AGAGGGAGAATCTTTGGAAAATGCTCTCCGGCGCTTCAAGAGGAAGGTGCAGTCGGAAGACATCATCAAAGAAATCAAGAAGCACAGCTACTACATGAAGCCCGGTGAAAAGCGTCGCGCAAAGGAAGCCCTCTCGCGTAAGCGTCTCCGGAAGAAGCAAAGGCGTGAACAGGATTAGGCCAAGTTAATTGGGGTCCCATCCCGGCAGTTTCGTGTCTCCCGTAAAGCGAAACTGCCTCGCTGCCTCTCCTTCCCAGCCCGGTTTCGGAGTGGCGTATGGAATACAGCGATAAGGTTCTGAAGTGCGCGGATTGCTCGGCGGAATTCATTTTCACTGCCGGCGAGCAGATGTTCTTTGCCGACAAGGGTTTTAAGAACGAACCCAAGCGGTGCAAGGCGTGTAAAGGGAACCGCGGACAGAGCGCCGGTGCGGGCTCAGGCTCGGGCAATATGCAGCGAGTCGAGACCAAAACCGTTTGCTCGCAATGCGGTAAGGAAACGACGGTTCCTTTCAAACCCACACAGGGAAGGCCCGTGTTCTGCCGCGAATGTTTTCAGTTGCGGCGCAGCGCAGGCTCTCCCAGTGCGACGCTGTAGCTGAAGACGCACCGGCAAGAAGCGTGAGTCAAACGGCTCGGGTGAGCCACCGGTTTTACAAGCCTTGGAACTTTCGGGCGCATCGGAGCTTCACCTAACGAAGCGGACTTCGTATTGTTATGGGCTTTCTGTTCGCGTCGCAAGGCGCGGCCAGAAAGCCTTTTTTTTGCGCTGCGAACCGGAAGAGTGGGCTAGGCTGCTTTGAACGCTCGAGCCGGGGCGATTTCGCGCAAAGCGGTAACGAATGTTTCCATCTCCTGTTGCGTGCCGACGGTGATGCGCAGAAAATTGTTCATCGACGGGAAACGCCGGCCGACAAGAATATCGCGAGCCGCGAATTGATCGATGATCGGCTGCACGTCGGTCCGCATGTCGATCATGACAAAATTGGTTTGTGAAGGGATGAAAGATCGACCGTCCTTGGAAAGTTCGCCGCAAAGCCAGCTGCGTGTGCCGTTCATTTTATCGCGGCAGGACATGACGTGTTCTGTATCCCCGAGACTCGCCAGACCTGCGGCAAGCACTGCAGCGTTGCCGTTATCCTGTATAGCTTGCTCGCTTATCCGCGCAATCGTTTCCTTTGCGCCAACCGCATAACCCAACCGCATACCAGCCATCCCGTAAATTTTAGAGAATGTGCGCGCGACGACGAGGTTGGGATATTTAAGCGTCCATTCGGCTACGCTGCCGTACCGCGGATCGTCCGCGAAATCGAAATAGGCCTCGTCAACGAGAATGAGAGTGGAAGACGGGACAGCTTGGACGAAAGTCGACAACTCGTCGCGGGTAACAATCGTTCCGGTGGGATTATTGGGGTTGCAAATATAGACCACGCCAGTCTTCGAAGTGCACGCCGCAGCCATTTTCGGAAGGTCATGGCGGTGATCGGCGGTGAGAGGAACTTTCACCGCGTCGGCTTGCGTGATTCGAGCGTATTCGAGCACGGCTTCGAAGGTAGGATGCGCGGCCACGACGTTCTTCCCGAGCCCCAGGAAAGCCATATCCACACAGCGTAGGATTTCGGTAGAGCCGCAGCCTAATGCGATATTTTCGCGAGACATGTTATAGGTTTTGGCGAGCGTCTCGCTCAATTGGACATTTGCGGCATGCGGATAGCGCGAGGCCACCGGCCCGCATGAATCAAGCGCCCGGAGAGCCTTGGGCGATGGACCGTAGGGGTTTTCGTTGAAGTTGAGATGGATCGTTTTTTCAGAGACCGGCAGGTCGCGCCTATCATCCAATCCAATGGGCGATCTCGGAGCGGCAAAAGCAACGGCCAGAGAGCCTAGCGTTCGCGAAAAGTGCCGCCGGGAAAAAAGGAAATCAGACATGTAACGCTCCTGAGAATTCTTCTGCATGATACGACGCGCTCCGCCAACGGACAAGTGATTGCTTCAGTCACACCGATCGCATATCCCAATGCTCGACGGATCGCGTCTCTTCTCTGCATTGTTGTTTTATTATCCTTGTAAGGAGAATCTTGATGGACAAGGTCTTACGCGAACAGTTGCGAAAAGTGTTGAGCTGGGGTGAAGCCCATTCAGACTGGAAGACTTCAATCCACGGGCTTTCAAAATCCAAGCGCGGTGTCAGGCCGCCGGGTGCGCCTCATTCCGCATGGGAACTTCTGGAACATATGCGAATCGGGCAGTGGGACATCCTTAATTTCTGTCGAGACCCAAAACATGTCTCGCCGCCGTGGCCCTCCGGTTACTGGCCAAAGACTCCAAAACCGCCTAGCGACGCCGCGTGGAACCATACCGTGAAAGCATTTGAAGATGATAACAAGGCGATGGGGAGCCTGGCGATGGATCCGGAACAGGATCTCTTCGCGCCGATTCCCCACGGGTCCGGCCAGACACTATTGCGCCAAGTCTTGCTGCTAGCCGATCATAATTCGTATCATCTGGGGCAGCTTGTGTTAGTGCGCAAGCTTTTGGGAGACTGGCCGGACAAATAGCTATCGACTCTCGCCCGTTAGCCCGTGCAGCCCGTATAATATAAGGACCAATCTTGAGGAGATTCATGAGCCGGCAACACGCTGTAGCGGAATCCATTGCTTCAAAAGACACCCAGGACCACGTGTGGGATGCATTTCGCCGATGGGGCTATTTGCAAGCGGACCTGGATCCGCTAGGTGATCTGCAACCCGTTCCCATGCCGGAGCTCGACGTCAACGGGCCTGAAGCCGACGCGGCTCGCAAGTCCTACTGCGGAACAATCGGCGTGGAATTCATGCACATCGCCGACCGCGAGCGCAGGCAATGGATTCAGGAAAGAATGGAATCTGAAGCTCCCCAAGTCGATCGCGAACGAATTCTGGAATGGCTCGTGCGTGCGGAAATTTTCGAACAGGTCCTGCAGACCCGCTATCTGGGGACGAAGCGTTATTCGCTCGAGGGCGAAGCAGCTTTGCTGCCGCTTCTGGACGCCATTTTGAGCGCAGGCGCGGAACAAGGCCTGCAGCAAGCCGTGCTCGCCATGAGTCACCGGGGCCGTTTGAATGTGATGGTGCATATCGTCGGCCGCGGAGCTGCAGAAGTATTTGCGCGATTCGAGGACGTGGATCCGCGCAGCGTGCTGGGCGGCGGAGACGTTAAGTATCACATGGGTGCCACAGGAGATTTTTCCGCAGAGGACGGGCGCACCGTCGGCATTCATCTGGTTTCAAATCCGAGCCACCTCGAAGCTGTAGATCCAGTCGCAATGGGACGAACGCGCGCGAAACAAACCCGGGCCGGGGCGTCCGGCCGAAAGGAAATTGTTCCGGTGTTGATGCACGGCGACGCGGCATTTGCGGGGCAGGGAATCACCGCCGAAACCTTGAATATGGCCGGAGTGAAAGGATTCACCGTCGGCGGCTCAGTGAATATCATCGTGAATAATTTGATCGGGTTCACCACGATTCCATGCGATTTGCATTCTTCGAGTTTTTCTTCGGACTTGGCGAAGCGCCTGCCTATTCCCATTTTTCATGTGAACGCCGAGGATCCCGAAGCGGTAGTACGCGTCGGGCGGATCGCCATGGAATACCGCTACGCGTTCAACTCCCCGGTTGTTGTGGATTTGATCGGCTATCGCCGGCACGGACATAGCGAAGTGGACGATCCCACTATCACGCAGCCGTTGCGCTACCGGAAAATTCTCGCTCATTCGCAACTCTGGCAGATTTACGCCGAGAAAATTGGAGTCGATCCCGAGCCCATCGTGGCTCGAGTCCGGCAAGAACTGGATGCCGCCCAAAAGCAGGCGCTGGAGCTGGAAAAAAATCCGCCGATGCGGAAGCTTCCTTCTTACTGGGACGCTTATCGGGGCGGCCGCTATTCCGCGTCGCTGGAAGTCGATACCAGCGTGCCGGAAAACGAACTGACGACAATCGGTGAATCCCTGGCGAGCTATCCCAAAGGTTTTCACATTCATCCGAAAGTGAAAAAACTCCTGGAGCAAAGATTGGAGATGGCGCACGGCAAACGGCCAATCGATTACGGCATGGCTGAGGCTCTAGCGTTCGGTTCGCTGGTGAAGCAGGGAACGCCCGTGCGACTGACCGGGCAAGACACTCGGCGCGGAACTTTTAATCAGCGCCATGTCGCGTTGGCCGATATAGAAACCGAAAAAGAATACGTCCCGCTCGAGCATGTGTCGCCAGGTCAAGCCTGGTTTGAGGCATACAACTCGCCTCTTTCCGAAGCCTCCGTTCTCGGATTTGAATATGGCTTCAGCCGCGATTTCCCGGAGGCTCTTGTGCTGTGGGAAGCGCAATTCGGCGATTTCGTCAACGGCGCACAGATCATCATCGATCAGTTCGCAGCCGCGGGCGAAGATAAATGGAATTTGCTTTCGGGAGTTGTGATGCTTCTGCCGCACGGTTATGAAGGGCAGGGGCCTGAACATTCCAGCGCTCGCGTCGAACGGTTCTTGCAATTAGCGGCGCGAGATAACATTCAAATCTGCCAACCTTCCACAGCCGCGCAATATTTTCACTTATTGCGACGGCAGGTGCTAAGGGCCTGGCGCAAACCGCTGGTCGTATTCACCCCCAAGAGCATGTTGCGCAATCCGGTAGCGTCTTCATCATTGGCTGATCTCGCGGCCGCTAGATTCCAACGTGTGATCCCCGACGCAGGCGACGGATCGGCTACCCGTGTTCTGCTTTGCAGCGGCAAGATCAGATACGAACTTGCCGCAGAACGAAAGAGCCGCAAGGACACCTCAACGGCCATTGTAACCCTTGAGCAGTTCTATCCATTTCCAGAAGCTGAGCTGGCCGCAGAAATGGATCGCCACGCGAACGCGCGCGAGTTTATTTGGGTGCAGGAAGAGCCGGCCAACATGGGCGCACTTGCGTTCTTGCTGCCGCGACTCGAACGCTTAGCGCGCGGTCGAGCAGTGCTATCCGTGAAACGTTCTGCAAGCGCCAGTCCAGCCACGGGCTCGCATAAAGCCCACGAAATGGAGCAGCACACGCTCATCTCTCTGGCGTTCGGTTTGCCCGCCGCCAAATAATCTTCCGCGGTTTATTTCTTCGAGATGATAAAGCTCTGCGGACCCGGTGTGCGCCGCAGTTCACTGGAAGAAAATCCGGCCGCACGAAACATCCGGTCGTATTCCGAGAATGGATAAGCGTCGCCAGCTCGTGTGGAACCAAGCATCACTATGCTGAATGCAGCTGCGGTAGGAGGCGTCACTCGGTCCTCATTGGGAACGAATTCAACCGTCACGACGACTCCGTCGGATTTGAGCGCGGGATGAATTTTTCGCAACAAAGTCTCAATCGCCTTTGAATCGAAGTGGTGCAGGAACCCGGTTAAGAGCACCACATCGTAATCCTTGCCGAACTCTACTTCGAAAGCGTTTCCCGGCAAAGTGTGATATCGCGCAGCGACTCCGGCAGCTTGGGCGTTTTCTTTCGCTACATCCAGGACGCGCGGCCAATCTACCGCGAAAATCTCGGCGTTGGGATTGTGTTTTGCGAGCGTGACGCCGTACATTCCGTGCCCGGCGGCGATGTCCAGAACCTTCCACTTCTTGCCGGCACTTGCGTTCAGAGTCTCCGCGACTCCTTCGGCGGGCATCTTCTGCAGAGCCGCCATAGAGCGGGCAAACTCTACCCATTTCGGACTGTCCGGATCGATTGTTGTCGCGTCGCCATCAAGCGAGCCGCCGTTGCGAACGATCGCCGTCAAATTCTCGAAGGGATCAATTAGCTCCGGAAGAGTGAGAAAGCCGATCGCTGAGCCGATGTATGCGGGTGATTGCTTGCTCAGAAAAATTGCTGAATCGGGCGCGAGTTCGTAATGCTGCGCGCTTTTCGTTAGGAATCCGTTGACCACAAGAAAGTCGCACAAAATGCGAATCCCGCGCTCGGAAGCCTGACACTGTTTGGCAATATCCGCAGCGCTGTTCGCTCCCTTTCCGATCGCGGTGAAAACGTCGAGTTCAATCCCGGCTTTCAGAGCAGCTGTTTTTTGGTACGCATTAAGCACTTCGAAAATGCGCTCCGGACTCGGTGCTTGGCGATCTGCGGCTGAAACCATATGTTTTTCTCCCTAGATCTAATTCCATCGGCGGTTCACCGGAATCGTGGATGATTTTCGCGGCGACGCATTGAAAAAATTATGCCCGTATCTTCGTGTCATATTCTCTCGCGGCTGCACACTCTAGGCAATCTTAGAATATGGAATTCGCTTGGAAGATTGCTGAGTGTCGCTTACATTGCCTTCGGAGAAGCATCACGCGCATAACATCGCGCAAAGGCAACCGGCATGCAAATAGAGCCATTTGAATTGGAACGCTGGCAGTCAGTCTGGGAAAACAGAGTTGAATTGAATATTTCCGAGAGCGGCGTCCACCCGCTCACGACCTCCGAACTCGTTCCCGACCCGGCGGTCTTACGGAAAATCCTCGATGTGCCGCAATATTACCCGCAAACAAACGGCAGCGAAGAATTGCGCTCGCTCATCGCCGCGTTGTATCCGGGCGCGAAAGCCGAGAACGTGCTGGTGACTTGTGGCGGCTCCGAAGCAAACTTCATTTCCACTTGGGCGCTCCTCGAGCCCGGAGATGAGATTGTTTTCATGATGCCGAACTACATGCAAATTGCGGGGCTGGCCCGCTCTTTCGGCGCGACAGTAAAGCCGCTGTGGCTTCGTGAGCAACTTAAGTGGGGAATTCATACTGGTGATTTGGCACGTCTGATCGGCCCGAAAACAAAACTAGTGGCTATTTGTAATCCGAGTAATCCTACCGGTTCTGTTCTGCGAAAGGAGGACTGTGACGCAATCGTGGCTGCCGCGGAGAAAGTAGGTGCTTGGATTCTTGCCGACGAAGTTTACCGCGGCGCGGAATTTGATGGCTCTATAACCAAAAGTTTCTGGGGTGGATACGATCGTATCCTGTGCACCGCGGGGCTTTCCAAGGCTTACGGTTTGCCTGGGATGCGCACGGGTTGGGTAGTCGGACCGCCCAAGATGGTCGAGCGCCTCTGGGGATACCACGATTACACCAGCATCGGCCCGTCGATGCTCACCGATCGCCTGGCGTCCGTCGCCTTGGAACCGGAACGCCGAGCGTGGATTCTGAAGCGAACGCGAGAAACCCTGTTGCGTAACTACCCCGCCATGGGCGCCTGGTTGGAAAGCCATGCGGACTCATTTTCGCACGTGCCGCCGAAGGCCGGCGCGATAGCCTGGGCCGGGCTGCGCGGCGGACGAAACTCCGCGCGAATGGCGGAAGAACTGCGCGAAAGGAAAGGAGTGCTCCTGGTCGCTGGAGAACAACTGGGCATGGATTCATTCGTGCGCTTCGGTTTTGGCGGCGACCCTGAACATTTACAGAAAGCGCTAGGCCGTATCGACGAGTG
Organism: Candidatus Acidiferrales bacterium; assembly: GCA_035603075.1. GTDB lineage: Bacteria > Acidobacteriota > Terriglobia > Acidiferrales > UBA7541 > Palsa-295. Next base: position 7,460 of record DATNLC010000076.1, read on the forward strand.
GCTGCAGGAAAATCAAGCTAGTTCACACGCCCCTTAGTTCCGAGGTCGCATGCTGCCGAAATAATTTTGAATGCATGCGGAACTAGATCAAACATCGCGACTTGCATTGACTTGCCATCGTTAGCGGCCCTAAGATTGCTCTCTACTGCATTGTTTGACTTGCCCTCCATGAAAGCGCCCATACCCGAAGACGAGTTGGCGCGACTAGAAGCTCTCAAGCGCTACGCCATTCTGGATACATTTCCCGAGCAGGAATTCGACGACCTGTCCCGTCTTGCAGCGCTGATCTGCGGCACTCCGATCGCGCTGGTCAGCCTCGTCGATGCAGACCGCCAATGGTTCAAAGCGAAAATCGGAATCGACGACGCGGAAACGCCGCGGGACATCGCGTTTTGCGGGCACGCAATCATGCAACGCGATGTAATGGTTGTCCCGGACGCCCTGGCGGACGAACGCTTTAGAAGCAATCCGCTCGTCACCACCAAGCCCAAAGTGCGGTTCTATGCAGGCGCCCCGTTAATTACCCAGGAAGGTCACGCGCTGGGGACTTTGTGTGTACTCGATCACGTCCCTCGGGATCTTACGCCGGATCAGAAGCAAGCGCTGAAAGCGCTGGGTCGTTTGGTGGTGGCGCAGATTGAACTTCGCCGAAGCGTTTCCGACCAGTCCCAGGCGATTCGTGAGCGTCGCCGCGCTGAAGAAGAGCTCGATCAGCTCTTCACACTTTCTCTCGATATGCTCTGTATCGCCGGTTTCGACGGATATTTCAAACGAATTAATCCTGCATGGGAGGGAACTCTCGGCATCCCCACCGAAGAGTTGCTGTCTCGTCCCTATATCGACTTCGTTCACCCGGACGATCGCCAGGCCACCATCCAGGAAGCGGAAAAAATGGATCAGGGTGCTCTAACGATTTCGTTCGAGAATCGTTATCGCTCAGCCGATGGAACGTACCGTTGGTTGCTGTGGAATGCTACTCCCAACAAGAGTCTCCGTTTGATCTTTGCGGTTGCGCGGGACATCACTCAGCGTAAACAGACTGAGCGCAGGCTCGCTACCGGCTATGCCGTGACGAATCTTCTGGCGGAGGCTGAATCTCTCGAGCTCGCCGCGCCCGAAATTCTGAAAGCGATTTGCGAAGGCCTGGGATGGGAACTAGGAGCGGTTTGGGGCGTGGAGGACGGCGGCGAAGCGCTTCAATGTCTTACCGTTTGGCATTTGCCGCAACTGGAATTTCGCGAGTTTATCAACGCCACGCGGCAACTTAGATTCAAGCGCGGGGTGGGTCTTCCGGGCCGGGTGTGGGCCTCCGGTCAGTCCGCTTGGATTCCGGATGTGCCGAACGACGAGAACTTTCCGCGGGCGCCACTGGCTCAAGCGGAGGGTCTACACGCCGCATTCAGTTTTCCAATTCGGACGGGCGAGCGCGTTTTGGGTGCGGTTGAGTTTTTCAGCCGGGAGATTCGCAAACTGGAAGGCGAACTGGTGGAGATGTTCGATTCCATTGGCAGCCAAATCGGACAGTTCATCGAGCGACGTCGCGCCGAAACGGACTTGAAGCTGTACGCCGACTATCTGGAAGCCGCAAGGCACGTACAGGAGAAAGACGCAAAACGTCTGGCCGCTCTCGTAAAAGAGCTGGAAATCGCCAAGAAAAAAGCGGAAGAAGCCACTCGCGCAAAGAGCGAGTTTCTCGCCAACATGAGCCACGAGATTCGCACGCCCATGAACGCCATCGTAGGCATGACCGAACTTACGCTCGAGACCAAGTTGACGGCTGAGCAACGCGAATATCTAAACACGGTAAAGACCTCTGCCGCATCGCTGCTGGATTTGATCAACGACATTCTGGATTTTTCGAAAGTAGAAGCGCGCAAAGAGGAATTGGATCGCGTTGAATTCAAATTGCGGGATACCGTTGCTGACACCATGAAAGTTCTGGCCGTACGCGCACAGGAAAAAGGTCTTGAGCTGGTATCCCACTTTCCTCCCGAAGTTCCAGACGATCTCGTTGGCGATCCAAGCCGGCTGGGCCGAATTATTGTGAACCTCGTAGGCAACGCTATTAAGTTCACTGAGCACGGGGAAGTGGTATTGCACGCTGGCGTGGACAAGACCGAAGGTCGAGAAGTCATTTTGCACTTTTCCGTTACGGACACCGGTATCGGTATTCCGATTGAAAAGCAAAAGAGAATCTTCGAAGCCTTCGCCCAAGCCGATACCTCCACCACCAGAAAGTATGGCGGCACGGGCCTGGGGCTCGCCATATGCGCGCAACTTGCGGAATTAATGGGCGGCCGTGTGTGGGTCGAAAGCCAGGTGGGCCGCGGTAGCGCTTTCCATTTTACGGCGCGATTCAGCCTGCAGACTGCACCCACAACAAAGCCTTTAGAAGTTTCGCCGATCAAACTGCATGATTTGCCCGTTCTCGTTGTAGATGACAATGCAACGAACCGCCGCATACTGGAGGAGATGTTCACAAATTGGCGGATGAAGCCGGTCACCGCTGCAAATGGAACGGCAGCTTTAAAAGCCATGAAACGCGCGCGTACGGACGGAAATCCTTTTCGCGTAGTGATACTCGACGGGCATATGCCGGAAGTCGATGGCTTCGAAGTGGCCGCGCGAGTGAAAAAGGATCCTTTTCTTCGCCACGCCGCGGTAATCCTGCTCACATCCGCGGGCAAGCGAGAGGATCTTAGTCGCGCCAAGACTCTGGGGGTCGCAGCCGCGCTCGCCAAGCCGGTAAAGCAATCTGAACTGTGGGACGCGATCGTAACCGCGCTGCACGTTCCGGTGGACGCTAAGACGCGACCGTCGGTGCTGCGTGAGAGCGCGTTAAGCGCAACCCGAGCGTTGCGAATTCTGGTGGCCGAAGATAATCCGGTAAATCAGCAGCTTGCGCTTCACCTTCTTGAACGCCGCGGACATTTCACAGTGGTTGCAGAAAACGGGCGCGAGGCTCTATCCGCAATCGAAAAACACAAATTCGATCTGGTTCTGATGGACGTGCAAATGCCGGAAATGGGAGGCCTCGAAGCGACGCGGGCGATTCGCGAAAAAGAGAAATCTAAAGGCGGTCATTTGCCTATCGTCGCGATGACGGCCCACGCCATGCAAGGTGATCGTGAGCGCTGCCTCGAAGCTGGGATGGACGGATACTTGGCAAAACCGCTGGACCCCAAAATATTTCTGGAGACCGTCGAACGCATGGCCTTGCCGGGACACAAAGCCGAACCAGAGCCGAACTTCTCGAAATGGGAGGGCAAGTTGGATGAAAGCGCGCTTTTGGCGCGCTTCAGCGGCGACCGCAAATTGGTGCTCACCCTGGCGACTGCGTTTTGCCAGGATTGCCCGCGTATGATGGGTCGGATCAGAAAAGCCTTTCGAGTGCGCGACGCCGCTGCTCTCGCCGACGCAGCGCACGCGTTAAAGGGCTCGATCGGTAATTTTGGCGCGTCCGCCGCCTTCGAAAATGCTCGAGAGGTTGAAAAATTGGCCCGTGAGGGTAAACTCGACGGCGCGCGCGAACTATGCATCACGCTCGAAAAGCATCTGGCTGCTTTTCTTCCGGCGCTCCAAGCTGTTGCACAAAGGAAAGAAAAGCCAAAGCGGAGAGCTCGCTCTCGAAGCTCCCGGCGGAGGAAAAAATGACGCGCATTCTTATTGCAGACGACGACCGCACAACGCGCTTATTGCTGTCCGAGACGCTTCGCGCTCAGAAATTCACCACCGTAAGCGCGGTAGACGGCGCAGCCGCGCTAAAGAAAATGAAGGCCGGCAAGTTCGATTTGGTATTGCTCGATATTTGGATGCCGAAAATGAATGGGCTCGAAGTTCTAAAAGAAATTCGCGGCCTGAAAGCACGGCCAAAGGTCATCGTGATGACTTCGGATGACACGCCCGGAACCCTGCTGAGCGCGATTCGCGAAGAAGCCTACCAGTACGTCGCAAAGCCGATTGAACCGAAAGCGCTCGTCGCGTTGGTGCAGGAAACGCTAACCAAGAAAGCTGACGCAGCTCCTATTGAGGTCGTTTCAGCAACTCCCACATGGGTTGAGCTGCTGGTTTCCTGCTCTCTGGCAGAGGCCGAACGCATCGAGAGCTTTATGGCTCATCTCAAAACTGGACTGTCCGACGATGTGCGTCGCGCGGTAGGCCAGGCCTTTCATGAATTGCTTTTGAATGCCGTGGAATGGGGAGGAAAGCTTGACGCTAGCCGCAAAGTCCGCATCTCCTACCTTCGAGCGAAGCGCATGCTCATGTATCGCATCGCGGATCCCGGCACTGGCTTCAAGTTTTCGGAACTGGAGCATGCCGCAATTTCCCACATGCCCGATAGTCCCACCATGCATGATGATATTCGCCGAGAAAAGGGGCTGCGTCCGGGCGGCTTCGGTCTGCTGATGACCAAGGCTAGCGTCGATGAATTACTTTACAATGAGGCTCAAAACGAAGTCGTCTTCGTGAAGTATCTGGACGAATAGAAACTTCGATCTTGGAATTCCAGCATGTTAAGGCTGCCGGCGAGGACGGATTTTTTCGGTAACTATTTATGAGATTTCTGATCGTTAGCGTTTTGTTCATAGCGGCCGCAGCTCTGCTAGCCTTCACTTTTGGCAGAACCTCGGAACCAGAGCCCGCACCAAAGCAGCCGGTCGGCTGGAATTCAGGCGCGATTCGAGGCAGCTTCGAAGGAATTCAGGTCAAGGAAGTTGATCCCAAGCACGCAGCGCTGATCTTCTTCTACGATCTCGAGAATACAACCGGCTCCGACTACCGTTTAGCAGCCAACCCGAAAGTGTCGATTATCGGGCGGCTCAAATCCGAAGGCAGTTTGAAAGCCGAAGATTCTATCCGGATTGATAAGTCGATTTTTCTTCCGGCTCGAAACCACGCACGCATCAACCTGGAACTTAGTTATCCTTTTAATTGGCCAACCCAGATGGTCCCCGGCGGCGTGGGGCCGATCACGCAGGAGAAATTCAGATCATTCGTTGCCGGCAAAGTAATAAATTTACAGGGATTCATGCTGTTCGACGAAGCCGCGCACTATCAAATCGAGCTTCCGGGCGGCTGGCCGGAATTGCAATCCGCAGCTGCCGCCGGAGCCGATTAGGCTTCAGCAAGCTGTGCGCATTTTGAATAGCGTGTAAGAAGGTATAATCGCGGTCGAAACGCGGCTTGCCGCGCACTCTTCCCGCGACGCATTTCAACACATGGCAAAATTTCCCGAGCTTACGCAGAATTCAACCCGACACGCGGACCGCCGCACTCACACGCGCCATCGTGTTCGAGCGCTTGCATATGTCGAGTTGGGTGAAAACAACGGCGGAATCGTTCTGAATATCGGCGAAGGCGGCTTTGCCGTGCGAGCAGCAGAGGTCGTCACCGAGGATGCGCTATCCCGATTGCGTTTTCAAATGCACTACGCCGTTCAGCCGCTGGAAATGAGCGGCAAGATTGCTTGGACGAGCGAGTCCAGGAAAGAAGCCGGTGTTCGGTTCACGGACCTTCGCAATGACGCGCTCTTGGAAATCAAAACATGGATTTCCCAGGAGGCATTGCCGAGGAACTGGGCAAAGCAGCCGCCTGTCGCGCGCGCTACCACCAAGGAAATATCCACCGAGGTTGACCCTGATCTCGATGCATTATCCAGCGTCAAGCCCGGCAAAGCTGAGACACAAGCCACGAGCCTGCCGGCCGTAAACTCTCCTATTCCAGCTTCGAAAATAGAAGCCTCCCGATCCGGGGCTCTGAACACCCAAGCCGGGAACCAGCAGCGCGCCGCAACGCTCTTTCCCAACGTACCTACCGCTGCGCCTAGCAGACAATCGGCGGTTGCTCCATTGCCATCAGCTAAAAAATCGTTCACCGCAGCGCGTGCGCGCGAGAAGAAGCAGGAACCCGAAAATTGGTCGGATTTTCAAATTCACATGGGAAGAGGCTGGCTGGTCGCGGCCCTGACCACTTTTCTCGTAGCCGTTTCGTTCTCCGGAGGAATGGCGGTAAGAAGAGGCGGGATTATTGAACTTTGGCGTACTTCCGATACTTCCCAATCCGCTACTGCGAAATCTGAAAATCCAGCTCAAGTTGTGCCACCTGCTAAGCCTCTCGCGAAGGCATTGCAGATCGAAATTGTCGATTCGAACAATCAACGATGGCTGATCCCCGCAACTGGCGCTGCCACTCATGCAGGAGCAAACGGCGCAGGAACAGCCAGCGATGAGGTTTCCCATGATTCTTCGGAAAATCTCCCGGCGCATCCTTCAGATCTTTCACAGAGCCCGGAGTACCAAGATGCGGAAAACGCATCTGCCGCCCCGAGCCAGAAAGAACCAGGGTCGCTTTTCCTGACTTTGCCGGAACACTCAGTGAGCGCATCCGGCTCGGTCGCGGTTAGCGCTCAGCGCTCGTTTCAGGAGCCTGCGGACGCTGTAAGCGCGAGCTCGCAGCCGGAGAAAAACCTTCAGGTAGGTAAGTTGGAGAACTTGGTTGACCCACCATACCCAGCCGAGGCAGAACAGAAACACATCGAAGGAACTGTGAAGCTGCACGCTACGATCGGTGTGGACGGATCAGTGAAAGACCTGCGAGCGCTGAGCGGTCCGGCACCGCTCATACCAGCGTCGCTTATCGCTGTGCGTGAGTGGCGTTACGACCCCACATTGTTGAACGGCCGGCCAATCGAGACGCAGGAAGATATCAGCGTCGTTTTTCGCCTTCCGAATTAGCCTCGTTGGTTGACGTTTCGCGTGCGTCACGTATACGATGGCATCAGTTTCTTGAGGAGGATAAGACATGGCAAAGAAAAATCAGCTTCATCGGGCGGCCAAGAGCATCGGCGCAGCCATCGGCAAAGCGGACCGCACAGCGCACAAGGTTGCGAAAGCAGGGATAGTTGCGCGAGAAGAGTTAGTGCAATTGTCGAAACAAGTGGAGTCACTCAAGCGCCAGTTGCAAAAGACAACCAAGCGTTTGAGAAACGCTCTTACCTAGATTTCTCACTAGCCGCGCAATTCGACTTCTCGTCTCTTCTCGGGATTGGCGAATCCATCCCCTGAAGATCGCGAGCTGCCACGAACCCTAAGCCAATGGCGAATTGCCCGCGAACTCTTCCTTGTCAGCTGGCAAAACGCAAGCTCCTCCCGGAGCGTCCACCGAAATACAAATTGCACAATTTCGCGTACCGAACTTCAAGAGCGCCGGAATGTTTTGCGAGCGCCCGCAATTGTACGTGGTGTTAAAATGGCAGCTTCTATGATCACAGCGCAGCGGCGAAATCGAAATTACCGTCACTTTTTTATATTTCTAGCATTCTTCTCTATTTTCTTTTTAGCACGTCATCGCGCAACAGCCCAGCGAACCCCAACTCCGGTATCAGCCCGTGCTGCCGGCGGAACGTCTGGTCATCCGACACAACCTCGGCTGGTTGTCGTGCTGGTCGTCGATCAAATGCGCGCTGATTATGTCGACAAATTTCGCGAGCACTGGACCGGCGGCCTCAAGCGATTGACCACCCAAGGCGCGTGGCTCCGCAATGCCGCATATCCGTATGCTGAGACCGAAACGTGCGTAGGTCACGCCACCATTTCAACAGGTGCTTTCCCGGCGGCTCACGGCATCGTTTCCAATTCCTGGTGGGACCGTACCCTGCAAAAGAGCGTTACTTGCACCGAAGATTCCACTGCGAAGGACATCGCTTACGGTGGAGACGTCAAGGGCGGAGACACGGCGGAAAAGTTGTTGCTCCCTGCATTCGCGGACGAACTGAAGTTTCAGCGCGCCGCCAAACCCCGCGTGTTCACGTTTTCCCTGAAGGCGCGCGCCGCCATCATGCTCGCCGGAAATAAAGCGGACGGAGCGACTTGGTTCGATACAGCCTCCGGAATTTGGGCTACTTCCAACGCTTACCCGCTAGTCCCGTTCGTCCAAGACTACGTCAAAAAACATCCTGTCAGCGACGATTTCGGCAAGACCTGGAGTCTTCTTCTCCCGTCTCCCTCCTATCTTTACGGCGATGCTGCCAAAGGCTCCGTCCCGCCATCCGGCTGGGGGCAAAGTTTCCCGCACGTTTTGAATGGAAGTTCCGGCAGCAAATCGGCCGACGCAAAATTTTACCGGCAATGGACCGCAAGCCCGTTTCCCAATACTTATCTGGTGAAACTGGCGGAAACGGCAGTCGACTCGGTGGGACTCGGAAAAGGCTCCGCCGTCGATTATCTGGGTGTTAGTTTTTCTTCTCCTGATTATGTGGCTCACGCTTTCGGGCCCCGAAGCCGTGAAATTCAGGACGAGCTTTCGCGTTTGGACCTTGACCTCGGAGAATTCTTCTCGTTCCTGGACCGCAAAGTTGGAGCTGGCAACTATGTTGTAGCTCTAACAGCCGACCACGGCGGCGCTCCCATTCCCGAAGACATGAAAACGATGGGTGTAGATTCAGGCTGGCTAAGCCTCCCGCAAGTGAAGGATCATATTGAAAAAGCCCTGGAACCTTTTCACTTTCCGGCTCCCGCGGTTGCCGCCGTTGACGACGCAGACGTGTTCTTCACTCGCGGAACGTATGCCAAATTAAAAAACGATCCTGCCGCCATGCTCGCCGTTCTTGATGCGATCGAGACCGTCCCAGGAGTTGCCGCAGTTTACCGCGCCGAAGAACTCGAGGATCGTCCCGCGACTGAGAGTCCTATCCGCCGCGCCGAAGCCGCCAGCTTTTTCCCGAGTCGAAGCGGCGATCTAATCATCGTGCCGAAACCCTACTGGTCCTGGGACTTCACTCCCGCGGGCCACACGCGCGAAATCGGCGCGATGCACGGAACGCCGTACTACTACGACCAGCGCGTGCCGCTTCTTCTCATGGGCTACGGAATCAGCCACGGAATTGACTACGTTCCCGTCACCCCCGCAGACATCGCTCCCACTCTCGCGTCGCTTTGCGGCATCACGCTGGCCTCCAGCGACGGCCGCGTCCTGAACGAAGTTCTCCAGAAACAACCGTAAATCCTCGCGATCTGTATGTGTTCGAGCAAGCCAGTTCCGCAGAAACATTCGTAATTCTGGTCATTTGCATGTGGTCTAACAAGCCAAGTCCGCAGAAGCGGCGGTAATCCTGGTCGTTTGCGTGTGTTCTAACAAGCCAGGTCCGCGGAGGCAGCCGTAACAGTTGTGACCTCCACATGTTCGAGCAAGCCAGTTCAGCAGAAGTAGCGGCAATCCTTGTCATTTGCGTATGTTCCAACAAGTCAGTTCTGTAGAAGCAGCCGAAATCCTCCTGATCTGCATCATTTCGAGCAGGTCACATCCGCCGCAAGTTTAGTTGGGTTCGTCACCGGACGATTAACGCGAAAATCGGGTAAGTGAGGTCAATGCGAAATCAACGCAGAGATCTTTCGGCTCACTAAATTAAAAGGATGGCGCGCCCGGAGGGACTTGAACCCCCAACCCTCTGCTCCGAAGGCAGATGCTCTATCCAATTGAGCTACGGACGCGTCCCGCCGATTTTACCTGACCTTCCACTCCCCAAAGAAGCGAATTGAAAATGCCCCAGAACGAAAAAGCGGCGGGTTGCCGACCTTTCCACGTCATCGACGTGAAAGCCTATCTTTTGCAAAGGAAGGTTCAAAGGCATAAACAAGAGCAAATCACTTCAGGCGGGTGGCGATCTCTTCCGCGCGGCACCGGACCGAGCCTATGCACCATTGAAACCTGCGGGGGGCCGAATCTTTTCTGCGGCTTGTGCAGAAGAGGTTCGGGTTTTGACGTCGTGCTTCAACCCTTCGTCTCGACTCCTGCCTCATTCCCGAAATGGGAATAGAGCCGACTCGGAGTTATGCTCACAGCGTCCAGATCCTTGAATTTCGCAAAATCACGTGCTACCGTCGCTCGTGGTTAAAATAAAATATCGTCGAACGCTTCACAAAAGCTCAGGGGATCCGCACCTCCCGGAGTTTTCCCGCCTGCATAAATTTATTTCTGCGCACGCCAAATTAAATAGCCAAACTTGCGAAATTAAACGTCCCGTAACTGACGGAAAACGAACAACAGCAGCTCGCTCAAATCGCCAAATTTTTCAAAAATGCGATGTCCGCGTCCCCCAGCCTCGAGACGCATACTCGCCCCCAAAACGCCCATTTCTAACCGGTTTTGCCCCACAAACAGAATTCGACGTAACTCACTCAAAACAAACGCTGGGAAAAATTCTAACCGGGGCCAGAATGCACATTAAGCAATCGCTGCGCTTACCAGGATTTGGTCCAAGTTCCGGCGAAAGGAACCCGACGAAGGTCCGAAGCTTTGCTGCACGCTGTGATTTGCTGCTGGCCGGTGGCGCACCGTTCCGCACGGCACGGCGCACTTCAGGCGCGTCATCTCGGCCAATCAGGGAGTGGAACTCATCGCGGAGTCCAGTGCGGATGGCTGGTGAACAGTCCATTCACGAAGCCAATTTCGTAAACGAGGAAAAGCCCGAACGCCAAGCTGATCAGGCCGGACGCGATGCGCAATCCTCGATTGAGCCGCGAGAATCGCTTATTCGCATAAGCAAACGGCAGCACCATCGCTCCGGTGATGAGCATCATTCCTGCAATCGTTCCAATCCCAAACACGAGAAGATATGCGACCGCCCATTTCGGATTCTGAATTGTCGTTAAAACCAACAACGCGACCGCAGCCGACCCGGCCAGACCGTGGACCAGCCCCACGACGAGAGGCCGTACCACTTGATAGAGCCCGATCTGGGCAAAATGTCGATCAAACCAGCTCAACGGCGTTTGCTCTGAGGTGTGCGAATGAGTTTCCGGATCATGCTGGTGCGGATGAGTGTGAACGTAATCGCCATGGCTGTGTGGGTGCGAATGAACGTCTCTCGACGCTCCTTCACCGGGAGAAAACGAATTGGTAATCCACTGGAGCATGCCGGTCAAATTGAGCACGCCGAGGAGTATCAACATCAAGCCGACGGAAAACTCCATCGAGAGTCCGACACGCGTGGGAATCACCCAGCCGAGCAAAATGATTCCGCCTCCGACCAGCAGAATCGTCAATGTGTGGCCCACTCCCCAAAATGCGCCAATCAACGCAGCATGGCTGATCTTTCGATATCTGGAAACGATGGTTGTAACGGCGATCACGTGGTCAGGATCGGTGGCGTGCCGCATCCCGAGAAAGAATCCCAGCGCAATAATGGAGAATAGCCCGATCATATTTCTAATGGCCGCTCGTTCAGCTCGCTCCGCGTTCGCCCGGCATACGTTAATCGTTTGCGGCGAAGGCACTGGCCCCTTCAGTCGCGGCGAACGTGAACCTCTTGGCCTTACTGGACCGTCACCTTCAGCGTGCTGTGAGTGGATGGCGGGTTCGAATCACAAGCCACGTCGGATGTGTATGCAGCGTACGTTTTCGGTGCGGCATTCAAGGCAATGGGTCCAGACCTCGCGCGCGCACCTGGCGCTACATCCGAACAACTCGCCTCGGCGAAGGGGTTACCATCGGTCGTGAAATGGATAGAGCGCGGCGCTGCACCGGAATTCGACCAAAGAATCCATTCGTGGCTCGCCTTGACCAGAGTGCAGTCAGACTCCTTGCCGGCTGCAATGTCGATGGTGCATTTCGCCGATCGTACCGGTGGCAGGACGCTTGAGCCCGCCGGGCTCGCGATCGAGCCAATGAAGATGAACGTGGATACGAAGCAGGCTATCGAAAAGACGATTGCACGCAGCCAGTTGGGCTGTCTCATGGCAGATTTTCTCCTCTGGTATAGCCGCCGCCGGAACCGACGGATTATGAGTTCAAAAAAGCTCAAAGTCGAACGATTTGCGGTGATTCGCGGATGCCCGCCATCTTGCCGCTCTCCGAGGCAATCAGACCATGAGACTCTGGTCGCGATTGGAGAAGCATTCCTGAAGACTCCGAAGGGCGCATGTCCCGATTTGTCCTGATTTGTCCTTTATTACCGTTTGTGCCTTAACGCAAGATTGCTTGATTATACTGGCAGATCACCTGGGATCCACAATCTTCATTCTTTCCTAAGTCTATCGTGCGTTTTTCGGCGTGACCAACTGAGCGAGGGATCGCTCAGCGTAGCGCGCCGGGTGCGCCTAAATTCGCGCCATCTATGTACGAAATGAGTTACCGCTTCTCCGTCCGAGGCGTGGCAAATCACGCAGTGCGGTTAACAGGCAACAGTCCAAAGGAGAGCCGAGCACATGTTCACTTCGCGTTCTAGACGGTTTTGTGGCTGGCTGCTTTTAGCAATAGCGACGCCGGTGGGAGTGTTGTACTCCACGTCCCGTCCTGCCCAGCTCGCGGAGAAGATTTTCTCGCGAACAAGTGCGGCACCATTGTTACACGCGGTGGGCCATCATGCGCTGCGAGCGGCGGCAACCTCGAGGATTCCGGACGCGGCGGCAGGAAGTTCTCCCAACCTTAGCCTGAGCGAGAGCCAAACCGTGCCTACGCGTTACGTCGGCTCTTCTCTTGCGTCCGATGCTCGCCCCTTGGCGTTGGCTACGGGTGATTTTGACGAGGACGGCGTTCCGGATCTAATCAGCGGTTACGCAATATCCAAGAGCGGAGCCATCAGTCTTCATCGAGGAAATATTAACGCGCTATGGCCGTATGGTGCAGCACTGCTCGACGGACCGCCGCCCGCATTCCTTCCCGAGGCTCGGGTTTTCGCCTTGCCGGAGGCGCCCGATTTCGTTGCGACAGGCGATTTTGACGGCGACGGCCACTGGGATGTCGTCACAGCGCAGCGGGGAAGCAATGCGCTTTATTTCCTGAAGGGTGACGGGCATGGAGGATTTCGCTCGCCGCAACGCGTCTCGCTGTCCGGAAGCGTTACCGCCATGATTTCGGGAGAGATCAACCGGAAGGACGGCCTGACCGATTTAATCGTGGCCGTAAGCACGGCAAATGGAGCGCGAGCACTGGTGTTCGAGTCGCCAACCGGAGCGTTGAAGGCGCAGCCTGAAATATTCTCGCTGCCACAACCGGTGACAGCGCTGGCATTGGGAAAGTTCGATGGCGGGGCGATGAACAGCTTGGCGGTTGCTGCCGGAAACCAAATGGTCATGATCTATGGACGAGACCGAAGACTATCGTTGGGTGCGGCACAACGCGCGGCGGTGCTTCCGGCCAAAGTTACGCAACAGCGTTTCGCTTTTGCGATACGAGCGCTTACTGCCGGAGATTTTACCGGCGCAGGTGCAAGCGTCGCTGCGCTCGGCGACGACGGGCGCGTGCATATCCTCGAGCATGCCATGACGCGGTCAATCTTTGGCGCGAAGGCTACGAGCGACCCCAATTTCCGGCCAACTTTTCAAATGGCCAGGCCGGGAGCTGGAGGAAAGTCGGTGATTGTCAGTGGAACGATGACGCCAGGCATGTCGGCAAAGCTCGCGGCGTTGCGGCAGGCGGCAAAGGGCGGACCGAGCTCGGCAGAATGGACCGAGCGAAGCGCGGTGGCGCTGCCGTCAGGTTTCGCCCAGGTGGTGCCGCACCTGGTTACAGGTCGCGTAAGTGGTTCCATGCAAGAAGATATTCTTGCAGTGGATAGCGGGAACCGCAAAATCCACGTTCTTTCGACTCTGTCCGGAACGGGGCGTGTCAACGCATCTGCGTCGAGTCGCGCGTCGACTATCTTCGCGGCCCCGGCCTCCATGAGTCTTCTGGCTTCGCTCGATGCCGCGAGTGCGCCTGCCGTTGTTTTGCCGATGCGGTTGAGCCAGCACGGCCTGAGCGGCCTGGTAATGTTGGGGGCAGGTCAGGCTGAGCCCGCCGTTATGCCCCAGACCACTCCACCGGCCAACATCTTCACGGTAACCAATACCTCGGACGCGATCATTCAGGTTGGGCCCGAGGTAACTGGCCCGGCTGGGTCCCTGCGCCTCGCAATCTTCAACGCGAACAGCGCGACCGGGAACTCCATGATCGTGTTCAACATTCCCACCACCGATCCGGGATTTAACGCGACGACCGGCGCATTCTTGATTCAGCCACTCTCCGAGGCAGCACCCGGCGCTCTAAACGAATTCGCGCTGGACCCCATCAACGCCACGGTCGTCATCGACGGCTATACGCAACCGGGCGCCAGTCCCAATACGCTAGCGAACGGCGACAACGCCAAAATCCTGATCCAGATCGATGGCGGCAAGGCGACCACACCCGGCGGCAGCGGCCTTGTACCCTTCGATGACGTGGGCTCAACGTATCGAGGACTCGCGTTCACTGGCTGGACCAATCCAGAAATTTCTAGCGGCAGTTCCGGTTCGACGGCGTCCGGAGCTGAAGGAATGGAAGCCAACGGTGTTCAGGACTTCATTGAAGGGAATTTTTTCGGGACTGACGTCACCGGAAAAGTTGCAGCTCCGAATCGCATTGGGGTCTTCGGGGACAACGGCCCTGGATTTGGCTCGACATCCGGCGGCAATATCATCGGTGGCACTACGCCACAGGCTAGAAACATTCTATCAGGTAACAATAATAGCGGCGTGCTGTTTTTATCTACAGCGCTGGAGGCGCAGCTGCAGGGCAATTTCATTGGGCTCGACGCCACCGGCGCCGCGATTGTCTCCAATCCTCAGGAGGCGGACCGGTCGAATAGTTTTGACGGCGCCGGCCTGAACGGCGCAACCATTACGATTGGCGGAACGCTGCCCGGTACCGGCAATGTTATCGCGGGCAACGGCACTAACGTCGATATCAACGATCTGACAAACGGTGGTCAGGCAAGCGATTCTATCGTCCAAGGCAATCTTATCGGCACCGATGCCACCGGAACAGTCGGCATCCCGAACCAGGGATTCGGCGTATCCATCCTGAATAACCCTACCGATATGTTGATCGGCGGCACGACCCCTGCCGCGCGCAATATCATCTCGGGCAACCTGAATGGCGTTTATATTTTCGATAACTCCTTCGATAACGTCATCCAGGGAAATTACATTGGACTAGATATCACCGGCACAAAGGCGGTGCCCAACCTGCAGGAGGGATTCATCACCGGTGCCACTGCCTCGTCCATGACTCCCGCCGGCGATACCACCATCGGCGGAGCGGTCGCTGGAGCCGGCAACGTCATCTCCGGCAATACCATGGACGGCATTCAGATTTCCGGAACCAGCCTGGGTCCCAACGGCCAAGATATGACCGATCAGGGTAACTTCGTTCTGGGTAACTTCATCGGCACCGACGCCACCGGCAAGAATTCCATTCCGAACAATGGCAACGGGATTTCCTTGATGACAGCGGCAACCAACAATGTAATCGGCGGGACGGAGCCGGGGTCGGGCAATCTGATCGCCAACAATACGGAAAATGGAGTCTTGATTGATCCCGGTGCGGGTCGGGGCTCCGGAAACAACACAATAGCAAACGTCATTCTGTCGAACGGCGGCGCGGGCGTGCGGATTAACAGTGGAAACGATAATCGAATCAGTCAGAATTCCATCTTCGGCAACAGCGCGCTGGGTATCAACCTTGATAACGCAGGAGCAAATCTAAATACCAACTGCAACTCAACGAACACCGGCGCGAATAACCTACAAAACGCGCCCGTCTTGACCGCAGGCTCGGGCACGGCGTTCATTACCGCAACCGCAACAGATCCGAACGGCAACACTTCGGAATTCTCCAACGCCGTGGCGGCGTCGCTCAGCGGGAACATCCTGAGTCTGCTGGGAAATTTCAACAGCACGCCCAGCACTACCTACACCATCGAGTTCTTTTCGAGCACCGCTGCGGACCCTTCCGGATTTGGTCAGGGACAGACCTATCTTGGTTCCACGACGGTAACTACAAATGCCAGCTGCACGGTCGCGGTCAGCAACCCGGTGAACGTCACGCAGGCGGATCTCAGCGTCAGCCTGAGCAGCGACACGACCATTTTCGAAGTGGGCCCCGACTTCGGAGAATTTACGTTCACCGCCTCAGTCACCAATAATGGCCCCGCTACGGCACACAATGTCGTTCTTACCGACACCCTGCCCGCGGGCCTGGTAATCAGCAGCGCCTACTGCAACGTGGGTCCATGCCAGACGCCCGCCGCAACCTCGCTGGGCAATTGCACCGTCAGCGGCAGCAAGGTCACGTGCGATCTTGGCACCATGGCCGCCGGCGCAACCGCACAGGCCACCATCCCGGTTCAGGCGACAAGCGCGGGCAATCCTATCGACGCGGCGAGCGTCACTGCAACGGAAGCAGATCCGAATCTCGCCAATAACACTGCCAATCTTACGGAAGCCGTGGACTTTAATTTTCCATTCATCGACCATCTCGTTCCGGTTTCTGCACTGACGCAGGCATCCGGGACCCTCTCGCTCACCGTATTCGGCAACGGATTCCTACCGACCAGCGCGGTTACATTCAATGGCACTGCGGTGACCACGACAGCCTATCTGGACAATCAAGTCTGCGGCCTCCCTTTTAACCCGGGTTTCTGCTCCGCAATTCAGGTCTCGGTTCCTGCATCTCTTCTCGGCACCGCAGGCACGCCCACGGTTACGGTTACCAACCCCGACCCCGGCGAAGGCGGTGGGCCGAACCAGCCAGCGACGGCAACATTCACGCTCGTCTCGTCCTGCACCTACGACTCAGAATTTTTCGGGTTCAATCCTATCGAAGCGAGCGGTGACAGTCTGATTCCGGAATCCGTCTCAGTTACAACCAATGCACCGACCTGCCCCTGGACTGCGACTTCCGATTCCACGTGGTTGGCGATCGTGGATAACGGGACCGGAACGGGTTCCGGCACTGTAGATGTTTCTGTCGCGCCAAATACTGGTGCTGCCCGAACCGGCCATATCACCATGGCGGGTCAAGCTGTCGAGATCGATCAGTCAGCCGGGGACTCAACCATCTGTACGTTTGCACCAAACCCCGCTTCGGAGAATTTTCTTGCGACCGGCGGTGCGGGTACTTTCGCTGTGACGACGGGTTCGAGCTGCACCTACTTTGTTGTTGCAAACCCGCAGGACGGAACTTCGTTCATCACGATCCCGCAGAGTTCATCGTTACTGGTGGGCAACGGAAACCCGACCTTTACGGTCGCGGCCAACCATGGTGCTCCACGCACCAACACGATTATGGTCGGCGGCAACGTATTTCCGGTCACACAGGACGCCCCGAGCTGCTTCTTCACGCTCACCACAACAGCGGCGACTATTCCGACCGGCGGTGCTAGCGGCACGATCGGAGTCATTGCATCGTCCTCAAGCTGCGCATGGACAGCCAAATCCAGCAACTCGTCTCTACTGTCCGTCACCGCCGGAGCCTCCGGGACCGGCAATGGCACGGTAAATTACTCTGTGCCCGCGAACGCGGGAGGGCCGCAGACCGCAACCATCACCATCGGGGACACTACCGGCTTTTCTATCTTTACCGAGACGCAGGTTTCCGCCTTTACCTGTACTTTCACTATTACGCCACCGTCGATCGAAGTCTCATCTAACGGCCTCTCAAATTTCGTCTCGATCAACGCGTCCTATAACTTCTGCAAATGGACCGCTATGTCGAGCGATCCAACAGCACTTGTGGTTGACGACGTCCAGGGGCAAGCAGGATTGAGCACAAGCGGCGGGGCCACCGGGAGTGGAGCCGTCTTTTACAGGGTCGGTCAGAATACGACCGGGGCTCCCCGCACGATCACGATTACCGCCGGGTGCCAGACGTTCACCGTCAATCAAGACGGAGGCGGAACATCCAACCCCGTGCCGGCGATCACGGCGCTGCAGCCTTCAAGTGCAACGGCGGGTTCGGGCGCGTTTACGCTGACGGTAAATGGATCGGGCTTTGTCAGCGGCGCGGTCGTCAACTTCAACGGCAACGCACGAACGACAATGTTGGTTAGTGGCACTCAGGTGACCGCTTCGATCCTTGCGACCGACGTGGCCAGTGCAGGTACACCGACCGTCACTGTCACGAATCCGGGGCCGGGCGGCGGCGCTTCAAACGCGCTGACGTTCACTATCAGTGCGGGGACGAATAACCCTGTTCCCACGCTGACCGCACTTCAGCCTTCTTCCGCAACGGCTGGTGGCGCGAGTTTTACGCTGACGGTGACCGGCACCAACTTCATCACTGCTTCGGTGGTGAAATGGAATGGAGTGGCGTTGGTGACCACTTTTGACAGCGCCACGCAGTTGACGGCTGCCGTTCCGGCGAGCGACATCGCAACTGCCGGCGCTGCGTCCGTCACGGTCTTCAATCCGACTCCTGGTGGAGGCACGTCGAGTGCGCTGACGTTCACGATTAACGCGGCGACGAATAATCCAGTTCCGGCGATCACTACGCTGCAACCGACCAACGTGACGCCAGGATCGGGCGCGTTCACACTGACTGTTAATGGTTCAAACTTCGTCAGCGGCGCGGTTGTCAACTTCAACGGCAACGCGCGAACAACGACGTTCGTGAATGCCACCAAAGTTACTGCTGCGATCCTTGCGAGCGATGTGGCAAGCGCAGGAACGCCTGCGGTCACTGTCACGAATCCCAAGCCAGGGGGCGGGACATCGAATTCGCTATCGTTTTCTGTCAACGCAGCGAACAACCCCACGCCGGCAATCACCACTCTACAACCGGCGAGCGCAACGGCGGGATCGGGTGCGTTTACGATAACCGTCAATGGCTCAAACTTCGTCAGCGGCGCGGCGGTCAACTTCGGTGGCAGCGAGCGAACAACGACATTCGTGAGTGCCACCAAGGTTACTGCTGCGATCCTTGCGAGCGATGTGACCGCCGCGGGAACGCCGACGGTTACGGTTACGAATCCTACTCCAGGCGGAGGCACATCGAACGCGCTGACGCTTACCATCAACGCGGCGGGGAATAATCCCGTTCCCACGCTGACGACACTGCAGCCTGCTTCCGGCACTGCGGGTGGTGCGGCTTTCACGCTGACGGTTAATGGATCAGGTTTCGTCCATGGCGCAGTCGTCAACTTCAACGGCAACGCCCGGACAACGACTTTCGTGAGCGCCACTCAGGTGATCGCATCGATTCTGGCGACCGACGTGGCCGCTGCGGGAACGCCGGCGGTCACGGTTACGAATCCTACTCCAGGCGGAGGCACATCGAACGCGCTGACGTTTACGATCAACGCTGCGGCGAATAATCCAGTTCCTACCCTGACCGGGCTTCAACCTGTTTCCGCAACGGCTGGTGGTGCAGCTTTCACGCTCACTCTGACGGGAACGAATTTCATCAATACTTCAGCAGTGAAATGGAACGGAGTGGCGCTCACCACGACATTCGGCAGCGCAACGCAGTTGACGGCAGCGGTTCCCGTCAGCGATGTCGCTGCTGCGGGCACTGCCTCTGTAACGGTATTTAATCCGACCCCCGGTGGCGGCACATCGGGTGCCCTGACTTTTACGATCAATGCTGCAGCGAATAATCCTGTTCCCACGCTGACTGCGCTTCAACCTTCTTCCGCAACGGCTGGGGGCGCGGCCTTCACGTTGACGCTGACAGGAACGAATTTCATCAGCACTTCGGCTGTGAAATGGAATGGAGCGGCGCTGGTGACCACATTCGGCAGCGCAACGCAGTTAACCGCTGCGGTTCCCGCTAGCGACATTGCAGCCACAGGCACTGCTTCCGTGACAGTCTTCAACCCCACGCCAGGTGGTGGCACGTCCAGTGCGCTGACATTTACTGTCGGGGACTTCACAATATCGAGTCCGACAGGACCGCAGAGTGTAACGGCCGGCCAGGCCGCAACGTTCACGATTGCGACGGCGGCGGTCGGGACATTCGTTAATTCGATCAGCTTCACCGCTACCGGATTGCCGGCGGGAACAGGGGTGACATTTAGTCCTGCATCTGTAAGTGCGGGGGCCAGCACAACAATGACCGTGACGACGACGGCCCGAGGCACAGTCGCGACACGAAGTGCAGCTATTCCCCGCGGGCCAAGTTCCCCAGGATCGCTCCCAATCTTATTTATTTCACTGGTTCTGGCGATCGCTTTGCTGTTTGGAGGCGTAAGTCTCGCGAACAGGTCGCAAAGGCCCGCGCGGTACGTCTCTTGGGCGGCGGCCTTGGCTTTGTTGATTGTATCGCTGGGGTATTTGAGCGGGTGCTCGGGAGGTTTCCCGAACGCAGGCTCGAATACGGGCACTCCAGCGGGAAGTTCCACCATCACTGTGACCGGCAGTTCTGGCACGGACACGCACACCACGACCGTCAAGCTGGTTGTGCAATAGCGATCGTAGAGCAGTGGAAGTTTTGTGTGGCAGAAAATGTTTTTGCGCTAGCTGAATACCAAGGGAGATGAGGATGCGTGGGATACAGTTTTTGTTGGGTTTGATCCTGGCGATAATCGTCGTGTTGTGCGCTGCTCCCTCAGTGCGGGCGCAGGAAACGCCCGTAGTGGACCTTTTCGGCGGATACACGTACATGCGCGCCAATGTTGTGGCCGGCGGCCAGGGGTTCAATCTGAATGGTGGCAGCGGCTCGGCAGCTTACAACCTGAATAACTGGCTGGGATTGGTGGCCGATTTCGGCGCTACACATCAGGGCGGCGTCACGGGAAACGGGCTCAGCCTAACGATAATAACCTATCAGTTCGGCCCACGCGTTAGTTGGCGAAAGAACGAACATCTGATTCCTTTCGCTCAGCTGCTTTTGGGCGGAGGCCACGCGGGCGGCTCGCTCTACACAAGTTCATTGGGCGCGGGCCTTGCTCCATTGGGTGCAAGTAATGCTTTCGCGCTGACCACCGGAGGTGGTTTGGACTGGAAGTTAAATTCCAGGATTGGCATACGTCTGTTTCAGGCCGAATACCTTTATACGCAGTTTCAGAATCTCAAGAACGACAAGCAGAACAATTTCCGCCTCTCCACCGGCCTGGTTTTCAGCTTCGGCAAACGTTGATCACAGGCGCTGCACACTCCCTGCGGGTCATTTACCTCTCCAGAAAAGCATCATCCAATTCGTGTGTTCGTAGTGCGGACTGAAGAGTTCCACCCCGAAAAAGGGTTCAACGCGGCACTCCCAAGGATCGGAAGATTAAATCGATGAGAGCAGATAATGGGCCCGCCAGGATTCGAACCTGGGACCGACGGATTATGAGTCCGCTGCTCTAACCAGCTGAGCTACAGGCCCGCGGAAAGGTAACCGAATGATTTTATACGGGATTGCGGAATTGTGTCGAGGAATCCGACCGTCAAAAGATGTTCGTCGTATCGATTCGCAGCAATTTCTCTCTGAATTCAACGTGTGTTCGCTTTTCCGGTTTCGAGTGGCATCCACAGCAGTCCGGGGAGCGAGCGCGCTACCTACGGGGCTTGCCGACGCGCTGGGCAGTCTTTAGCATCAGACTGACTGTGTCCATGTCCTTCGGCTGGACCTTGCCGGCCGGAATACGCAAAGCTGTTACATCCTCCAGTTTTGTTAATACATCGACGAGAGAAAAAGAATCGATGAGGCCGGAAGAAACCAGCGGAGTATCGGCTTCAATCTGCACATTCGGTCGCCGAATTATTTCCTTGCGGATGTAGTCAATCAGTTCCTTCTTCGCGGAATCCGTCATGCCCTATCGCCTCGTGGATCAGCTTATTCGCAATTCCGGATGCTCGGCCAGAAGTTTTTCGCGAGTCGCAGAGCGCGCCGGTTTGCCCGCAGTGCTCTTGACGATCCAACGCGGAGGCTTCAGATAGATGGCTCGCGGCACTACTCCCAGTTCCGCGACAATCGAGCCGCGAATAGCTCGGTCGATAACAGACGAATCCTCTAAACTAGAAGACTCCTCGACTTCCGCCACCAACACAATCTCTTCGGTCCCCAGATTTGCGTTGTAGCATCCGAACGCAACTGCACGGCCATTATGTATCGCTGGATGACTGAAGGCGATCTCCTCGACATCCTGGGGATAGATATTCTTGCCGCCGACGATGATCAAATCTTTCTTCCGGCCGGTGACGTACAGCTCCTGATTCAAAAGGAAACCCAAATCGCCGGACCAATACCAGCCATCTCGCAAGCTCAGGGCAGTTAAGTCGGGACGGTTGTAGTACCCGTTGAGCATGGAATCGCTTCGAATCACAATCTCGCCCACGTGTCCGTCGGGCAATGCATTGCCATCTTCCGCAACAATTCGGACTTCATTATTCGGAAGGCATTGGCCCGACGAAACAAAGGTCATGCGTTCGACGGATCTTTTCTCTACTGGAACCACGATTCCATCGGATTGATATTTACCGCCGTCGATCCAAATTGTGCGTGGCGCAACCGAGCCGTTGGTCCCTGATTGCGTGACCGCAAATACGTTTTCCGCCATGGCGTAAGAACTCTGCAAAGCTGTGGGCTGAAGACCGCAGGGAGCGAACGCTCCACCGAAAGAGTCGATGCTCTCTGCGCGCACGGGTTCGGAGCAGTTGATGAGAGCACGCAGGCTGGTCAAATCATAATTTCGGTCTTCGAGTTTCACCCGGCGAGCCAAAAACGAGAGAGTAAAATTGGGGATCCACGATAGCGTGCATTTGTACCTCGAGATCAAGTGCAACATGCTTTCGGGTTGTAGAACCCAATCCGTAGGGGACTGCATGACCACATGCAAGTGATGAACCATCGGCAACATGAAGCACGCGATCAACCCCATGTCGTGATACAGGGGAAGCCAGCTGTAAATCCGGTCGCTAGCTTGAATTTCAAGAGCATTGACCAAGTGCGCTAGCTGCCGCAAAACAGCTCCGTGGGATAACGCCACTCCCTTTTGCAAACCGGTCGTCCCGGCCGAATGCTGAATGAAAGCCAAATCTTCCGACTTACAGGGAGTGTGAGTTACGTCGCTATTTCCTGAAACGGGCGGGAGACTATCAACGCGAATAAGCTTCGATCGCTCGCTAAGGCTGATGGATTCCAAAAACTCCGTAGGAAGGGAAGCGTCAACGACAACCAGCCTCGCGTTCAAATTCGCAGACACACCGGCCAGTCCGAAACGATACTTCGCGGGATCCACTTTAAACGTAGGGTACGCGAGGATGGCCGGCACGGCTCCGGCCAGCACGGCGCCTGCGAATGCAGCCATCAAAGCTACTCCTTGGGGCATGATGAGAATTACGGTGTCGCCTTTACACAGGCCGTGTCCCTTAAAGGAGGCTGCCTGAGCATTGGACCAACGCGTGAACTCGCCGAAAGTAAAGGTTCGTTCGTCGTCATCATCGATCCACATAGTGACGAATGGTTTTTCCTGCGGAGCAGCGAGAAGAGCTTCGGTCAACGTGGGAAAGGGAAGCGGGACGGGTGGAAAGCGCTCAGACATTGTCAGTTTAAGGATAACCGAAGTTGTCTAGGTCCCGTGCGGAAGTACGGCGAACATTTTATCAGCGATGATCTGGTTCCCCACGGGCCCCAAATGGCTAAAGTCAACAAAGCGCGCGTCGGGATCTTTATCAAAGGCGTCGGCAAGGTCGAAGAAATTGTCATTTCGATAATTGTCAAACAGATTGTAAGCCGCCTGCATCACGGCGTCACCGCCCGGATGATCGTTCACTTCACTTTGACGAAGCCGCATCTCATCTTTCGTCAGCGGCTTATGCCCGGCAAGCAGAGTCGGTTGCCAAAAAAAGACGCAGTGAAATCCATATTCCTTTGCCAACAAATCTGCCAGCCAGATATTCTTAACGTAATTTTGGTACGTACTTTGAGCCATGGAGCTCAGTTGCTCGGGCGTCAGATGAGTGCGGTCGCGGCCAGCGTTCGAGCCGACTAATATAGATCTGAGTTCCATCAGCGTTCGATAAGTATTGGTGCGCTTTAGATATTCCAGGCTCGCGCCGTTGTTTCCAAGGCTTTCAAACTGTCGCTTGGTCTGCAGGAAATTGAAGTGGGCATCCGGGACGCTGGACTGATAAGGCAGGTAGGAGTCGGTAACGCCGTCGTAAAAAATAACCAAGTCTGGTTTTTGTTGGTCCTGCTTGAGCGAAAGCATCAGTTGAATTAGCTCTTGCGTGCTAACCCAGCCTTTCTCACCAAAGTTCTTCACACATACTTTCCTGCCCGCATCGGAGTATTTCTTCGCGAGTAAAGAAGGGATCGTATTCCAGTCGGGTACCCCCGTCCCCCACAGAGAGGAGTTTCCAAACATCCAAATGCTGTAGGCGCCGGCATCGCAGGAGGAATAAGTTGTTTTCCGAATGCCGGCAGCATCTACATTGATGGTCTCACCGGCGTACGGCGCCCTGCGCCAAATCACGTAGGATTGATATTGAAGGTTGTTGATCGTCTCCTTCCATTCGCGCAAATAGCGGGTGGCCCATGGCTGATTTTCATAGATGGAAGGCGGAGGCGGAATTTCGACCGCTGCTGTGTATTTCAAATCGAGATACGAAACACCCTCGCCGAAAATGAAGAGAGCAACGAGAATGGTGACCGAAATGCAGAATCTCACGCCGAATTCTTTCAAGGGCTTGCGCATCAGGCAGCATCCGAAAGCAGCTGCGTCAACGTTTTTAAAAAAGCGGGCATTCTCCGTCCAGGCGATAGCACTTCTTCTTTGCAGAGTCGCATCGATTGCAGCGCCTGCTAAAAAAGGCGATACAGCATTGGCGCCGATACCGTCTCGCCGGTCTGAGCGATTGCGAACACATAAACAGCGACGATGATCGCCAGCGGCGCAATCCACACCCACCGTTGCTTCGATATCATTCCGGCAATTGCTTGACACCGAGGAGATGAAAAGTTTGCAGCTGCGAGGCCATCCAGCAGCTTCCCCACGGCGACAGAGCAGAAATATCCGATCGCAATCGTAATCACGAGCAAATACATGCTATCAGGCAATGCGCGGTAAAAATACGATCTGGCCGAAAATATCGCGGAAACCATCGACCACGCCTGAGCTCGGGAGTTGGCGCGAAAAACAATCCATCCGAGGCTTATCACGGCAAAAGTATACGCCCAGCCCAAGGCTGTGCTCATAATTCCCGAGAAGGCCATTCCGGCTCGCCGCTCAATTTGTTGCCACTGGCGATGCAGTATCAGAAGGATGCCCTGGTAGGCGCCCCAGACGACGAACAGCAAACTGCCGCGGTGCCACAGTCCAAACAAAATCATGGCGATAAGTAGCGTGAAGTTCCGCCATAAGAGACCTCGCCGGAGGGATGCCAGCGGCAGAAATACATAATCTCTAATCCAAAATGACAGTGACATGTGCCAGCGTGTCCAGAAAACAGACGGTGAAACGGAAAGATAGGGCCGGTCGAAATTCTCCTGCAATTCAAATCCAAATAATCTCGCTGCGCCAATCACCAAATGCGAATAACCGGCAAAGTCCATAAATAGTTGGAAACCGTAGCCGATGGCTAGGGTCCAGGCGTCCAGGCCACTCCATCGAATGTTCACTCGGTTGAAGGCAGCGTTGATTCCCTGGCCGGGAGCCAATCCGTCAGCGAGAAGCTGAGCCAGCCCCAGCATAAGAAAGCCCGTTCCAATCCGCTGCAATCCGATCCCGTAGTCCTGCCACAACGGCGGTTTCTCACTGCGGAATTGCGGCAGCATGTTGGTGAGGCGGCAAATCGGCCCGGAAATTACAGTGGGCCAAAATGCCATGTATAAGCAAAATTCCAAAAACGACGGATCCAGTTCTTCCTCGCGGTAGATGTCAAAAAGGTAGCTGAGCGCCTGGAAAGTCCAGAACGAAATTCCGAGCGGAAGAACTAACTGGCGCAAGCTGTGCAGCGCCCAGAAAGGAAAAGAGGAGCTTGCAAGTTCAGGAAGGTACTTAAAGGTTCCGAGAAGAATCAAGTTGAAAACAATCCCCAACCACAGCCGCCCCTGCGTGATACGGCGCCTTAAGTACGCCCCGAGAAAATAATTGACCACGGAACTCAGAAGCAAAATTCCGAGAAACCACGGTCCCCACAGCAAATATAGAGAGTAGCTCACTGCGAGCAGAAGCAGTTGGCGTAGCCGTACTGAGCGGACAAAAATCGCCGCGCCGAGGCTTATCAGACAGCCGAGCGCGTAGGCTACAAGTTTGAATGGCATGTGATGGTCGGCCTTAGAGTGAGCGCAGATTCTATTTTTCGGTGAGAGAGGTTGTCAATAGAAGGGCGAGCAAGGCGAGTTGTGAGATGCTTCGCAAAGAGACAGTGTGTGCGGTTTTGGAACATCAACCTCGCAGGTTCGATCAGCAATATAGAAGATGACTCATGCAAGTTGATTTATGTGAAGGAGATAGTCGGACTCGTGTATTCCCGTATTCCCTCCCTTGGCAGCGAACGTGCACCGTTCGAACTATGGGTACACGCGAGGACCGTACGGACGGTGGTGAAGAAATTTTACTTTCTGGTCTTTTCAGGCCATGAAACTTCCCAAACTAATGCGCGCTGAAGACACGCACTCGCTCAAAGCGGTCATGCGGCGCGTAGAGCGGCGGCAATGGTGGCTGTCTTTCTCCGGCGTCCTGGTGACGTTGCTGCTGACGTTGGGAATCGTTTCTTTTTCTCTGACCGTCTTTTTTCTTCAACGCGACTTCTGGGATGAGCTCAATATTCATTTAGCAATGCGCGCATTAGTGGGAATGGTGTTTCTCTTCGTTGTTTATGTTGTTTACCAGCAACATCAAATCCACCGCTTCCGAATGCACCTTGTGGCGCAGGAGGAATTGTTCAGCCTGATTGGAGAAAACGCGGCGGACATGATCGCCGTTGTGACCGCGAACGGCGAGCGTCTTTACAACAGCCCTTCCTATCAAAAGCTACTTGGCTATACTCCCGAGGAATTGGAAAAGACATCGGCCTACGAACAAATTCATCCTGACGACCAACCAGCAGTCAAACTCGCGGCGGACGAAGCGAAAAAAACGGGAATCGGGCGCCGAGTTGAATATCGCATTCGTCATAAGAGCGGCGAGTGGCGTGTTCTGGAATCTACGGCAAGCGCGGTGCGTAACGACAACGGCGAAGTCGAAAAGCTCATCATAGTGAATCGCGACATCACGGAACGCAGGCACCTCGAACAGCAATTGCTCCTGTCGCAGCGGCTAGAAGCGGTCGGAAAGCTGTCGGGAGGAATCGCACACGATTTCAATAACATTCTTGGGGTGATCATTGGTTATAGCGAAGCGTTGCTGCAAAAGATGGCCGCTGACGACCCGATGAGAGAAGCGGTTGATGAAATCGAAAAAGCCGGCCAGCGGGCCGCTGCTCTTACGCAACAGCTTTTGGCTTTCAGTCGTAAACAGGTCCTCGAACCGAAAATCCTAGATCTAAATTCGATTGTCGCTGACGTTGAAAAAATGCTCCGGCGGCTGATCGGAGAGGACGTTGGGTTAGAAATTGTCGCTTCGCCAAGTTTGGGAAGGGTGAAAGCGGACCGGGGCCAGATCGAACAAGTTATTCTGAACTTGGCCGTGAATGCGCGTGACGCAATGCCTCGCGGGGGTCGATTGAAGATTGAGACGATGAACGCCGATTTAGACGAAAACGACGCGCGCAGCAAGAGATATATCGTGCCCGGACATTATGTGATGTTGCAGGTAAGCGATACCGGCATGGGAATAAGCGCAGAGGTTCAATCCCACATATTCGAGCCGTTTTACACAACGAAGGAGCAAGGCAAGGGAACCGGCCTGGGACTTGCAACGGTTTATGGAGTCATTAAACAAAGCGGCGGATATATCTGGGTCGAGAGCGAAACCGGGAAAGGCTCCAAGTTTCAGGTCTATCTTCCTCGCGCGGAGGGCGCGGTGACAGAGCCCTCCCGCAAGGAGCCTTCGCTGATAACCCGCGGACTCGGTACGATACTTGTCGCCGAAGACGAGCCATCCCTTCGAAAGCTTACGTGCAATACGCTGAAAGAAGCAGGATACAAGGTTCTCGAAGCCGAGGACGCGCCGACAGCGATTGAAGTGGTTAAGAATTTCGATCGCGACATTGACCTTCTTTTAACGGACGTAGTGATGCCGGGCATGAGCGGCCGCGAACTGGCTGAAAACTTATCTTTGAAGTGTCCTCGCATGAAAATTCTCTATATGTCCGGATACACCGACGGTGCAGTCGCGACCCACGGAGTGCTCGAATCCGGAATAGTGATTTTGCGAAAGCCTTTCTCTCGAGCGCAGTTGCAGCAAAACGTCGCGGAAATGCTCAGGAAAACTCCCGGCAAAGGAAAGACGGAAGAAAATGCTGAATACGTTGAAAGCGCAAAATGACGTCAACGCACCAAAAAAAAGAGACACGGCGCTTCCAAAGCTGCTAATCATTGATGACGACGAATCCATACGAAAAGTAATGGGGTTCCGGCTTAGAGATTCCTACAGCATCATCGACAGCGGCTCACCGGAAGAAGCCTTGGCGTTGGCGCTGCAGTATAAGCCCGACGCCATTTTGTTGGATCTGATGATGCCGAAGTATTCGGGCTTCGAGGTTTGCCAGACGCTCTCGTCTTTAAGCTTCACATCGCACATACCAATCCTGATCGTGTCCGGAGAATCCAGCGAGCGGTACAAAGCGTTGTGTGAGAGCATCGGAGCGAAAGGCTTTTTTCAAAAACCTGTAAACATCGAGGCATTGCAAAGAAAACTAGAGAGCCTGATTGTCCTCAGCCACGAAGAAACTCGGCCTAAGCCGCGGGTTCGTTTAAGGATAATGCTGAGACTTCGCGGAATTGACTCGACCGACACGGATTTTGAAATCGTCACGGCTACTGAAAACGTAAGTGCGAGTGGTTTTCTGTGCGGATGCTCAGCTCTAGTGGGACTGAATTCGATCGTGGAAGTGTTCCTTGCCTCCGACGGAGCGGCGTTAACCGGCAAGGCAAGGGTCAGACAGGTGGATTGGCCGGGGACCGTAGGTCAAAGGTGCGACTTCGAATTCCTCGAGAAGCCCATCGATTGGATCCTTCAATAAATGCGCGAGAACTTATTCTAACTGGCGAGCTTGAAGTCTAGCTCGCTTTCCTTCGGCGCTTGTGAAAGTTCGGAGAAGGTTTTACCTTCGTCGTTGATTTTCCTCTCTTGGCGTTAGCGACAGGATCGCCGGTAGCAGCTTTTTCCACATCTCCTCCGCCCTCTTGAGCGATGTCCGCCAGCAAGCGCTTACTATTCGCGGAGCGCGGCTCTTCTGCTGCGACGTCCCGCGTGGACGCGTACTGATCGCGATGTTTTATGAGCAGCCAGGACTTCTCGGAACTGCGACCGTATCCACGTGTTCGCACCAGCACCCACGAGCCTTTTAACTTTTTCCCATGCAACGTGAACTTCAAATCTCCTTTTTGCAATGCGGCTTCCACGTTTTCCACTTCCGGTTCCCAAGTTCCGTTGTCCCATACCATCACGGTGCCACCGCCATATTCACCTTCGGGAATCACGCCCTCGAACGCCGCGTACTCAACAGGATGATCTTCTACCTGCATGGCTAGCCGCTTGACTGAGGGGTCGAGAGAAGGACCTTTGGGGACGGCCCAGGAAAGGAGCGTTCCCTTCCATTCGAGGCGGAAATCGTAGTGAAGCTGCGTGGCGCGATGTTTCTGAATCACATAAAGTAATTCGATATGCTGATCTTTTTCGCCAGCGCTCTTGCCCTCCGGTTCCGGAGAAACCCCAAAATTACGTTTTCTCTTATAGTCTTCGAGTGTCATCGCAAGCTCCAGTTTGCTGGAAGCTGTACAAACCGCTCACAAGCCTACAAGCGTCCGGGTCCCGCGACAACCCGTGATCCATGTTTGGCCGCTTCGATTACGAACGAAACCTTGCACCAGCAAGCACCAACTAAGCGGGAAGCTTTTCTGAAGACGGGTAGTGATGCTGCTGACGACCGACAGCGCCATCATATTTCTTGGTGGTTTTAAAGAGCTCAAAACGGCCGTCGGCGGCATACACTCTCACGCGATCCCGAAGAGCCTGCATTTCTTCCGGCTTCATGGTCTGAAAGCCCTTTGCGATGCCCAGGTTCTGTTCCAGCACGTCGAGCGAATCCATTCCGCTGATTGTCGTTGCCACCGGAAGACTCATAGCGTAGCGCAGAGCATCTGAAGGGGTGGCTGCTCCGTGAGTGACAATTTCACCGGAACCTCCCATGCTCTTCATCCCCAGCACCGCGATGCCTCGACGATTGGCCTCCGGCATTACGTGAGTTTCAAAACTCCGGAAAGTGGCGTCCAAGCAGTTCAGCGGCATCTGAACGGTGTCGAAGGGAAAATCCTGCGTGAGCATCCGCAAATGAATTGCAGGATCCTTGTGCCCTGTAAATCCTATGAAACGAACCTTACCTTGTTGCTTGGCTGCTAACAGAGCCTCCGCTGCCCCGCCCGGAGCGAAAATCAGATCCGGATCGTTGTAATAAATTACTTCATGAATCTGCCAAACGTCCAAATAGTCTGTCTGAAGGCGGCGCAAGGATTCTTCGAGCTGTTGCATGGCGACATCCTTGCCGCGTCCGTGGGTGCAAACTTTCGTCATCACGATGGCCTGGTCGCGCTTTCCTTTCAGCGCCGTCCCTAGCCGTTCCTCGCTCAACCCGTCATGATAATCCCAGCAGTTGTCAAAAAAATTGATTCCCGCGTCGAGGGCGCGCTCGACTAGCTCGGTAGCTTCATTCTGATCTCGCGTCGAACCGAGATGATAACCGCCAACGCCGAGAGCGGAGACTTGCACGCCTGTTTTTCCAAGGGGGCGCAAAGGAACGCGATCTGGCGAATTTGGCGCGTCTTGTCCTCCTTGTCCTGCCGACACCAGATTCGGATTTACCATCGCCGAAGCTGTCAACACAGCAGCCCCCTTTACGAATGTTCTACGAGTCAAGCCGCTTTCCTCGGGCACGCACAGGCCTCCAAATGGTTCGGCTACTTTGGAACGATCGGGTACGGGTGCCCAGTATTTGCCGTTGCCTGGGTCATTTCCTTAACTTCTTCTGATTGCATATCAAGAGGGAATCCATGCGCCATGCGGGCTTCAGGATTGTCGAATTTAAGCGATACTTTGTACAACTCGAAGTGGCCGTCCGCTGAAGCCAGACGGGTACGATCGCGCAGAGCCTGCATTTCGTCAGGTGTCATGGGCTGAAAATTTTGCGCAATCCTCAAATTCTGATGCAGGACGTCCAAGCGCTCCATTCCAGTAATAGTGGTAGCCACCGGGAGGCTCATGGCATAGCGCAGCGCTTCCTCTGCGCTTACAGCGCCTTCCTGGATAGGCTCACCGTGTCCGCTCAGGGGCTTCATGCCCAGAGGAGCAATGCCGCGGCGAATCAACTCCGGCAAGACTTGAATTTCAAAGCTATGAAAGTTTGCGTCAAAAGAATTCAACGGCATTTGCACTGCGTCAAACGGGAAATCCGTTTGGAGCATACGCAAGTGAATGGCTGGATCTTTATGGCCGGTAAAACCGAGGAAACGAACTTTTCCTTGCTGTTTCGCTTTCAGTAATGCCTCAGCGGCTCCGCCGGGCCGCATAAATAGGTCCGGATCGTTTTCGAAGGAAACTCCGTGAATCTGCCACAGATCCAGATGATCGGTTTGGAATCTGTTGAGAGACTCTTCTAACATTCGCAATGCCAGAGAACCGTCGCGGCCGTGGGTGCACACTTTGGTCATCAAAAAGACTTTATTTCGCAGGCCTTTGAGACCTTGACCCATCCAATTTTCGCTTTTTCCGCGGTGGTACTCCCAGCAGTTGTCGAAAAATGTGATGCCGTTGTCCACTGCTTCATGGACTATCTTGATAGCAGTCTGTTCATCCTGCGCGTCGCCCAGATGGTGTCCCCCAAATCCAAGTGCGGAAATCTGTACGTCGTGTTTGCCGAACTTTCTAAGAGGTATCGAGCCACTGCTGGCCGGAGAAGTCGAAGTTCCCTGAGCTTGCGGAGGAAAAATCTTTGGTGCCATGGTCACGGCCTCAGTCTAAGCTTCGATGATTCGATTGCGGACTGCATAGCGCACCAACTCACTCACGGTGTGCATTTGCAGCTTGCGCATAATGTTAGCACGATGGGTTTCGGCGGTCTTTACACTGATATTCAGGAGCGCTGCAACCTCCTTGCTGCTCTTGCCTTCGGATAAAAGTTGAATGATTTCTCGTTCGCGTGAAGTAACTCGGTTTCGAGGCCCCTCCGCTCGCGGGTGAACGCTTCCGCTGCTCGAATTAAGTATTACCTCAGTCACGCGTGGCGCAAAGAACGGTTTGTGGTTTGCAAGGTTATCGAGAGCGATTGAGAGGTCGCGGTCCGAGTCGGACTTGACGATGTAGCCTCGTATGCCGGCCTCGATGACCTCGCGGATAAGCTGATCCGAGTAATGCATCGACAACATCAATATCTCCGTTTTTTCCGAAACTTTTTGGATTCTCTTGGCAGCTTCCAAGCCGTTTAGTTCGGGCATGGTAATGTCCAAGATAGCGATGTCCGGTTTGAGCTCCTTCGCTTTCGCTACGGCTTGCACTCCCGTTTGTGCCTCTCCACAGATTTCCCAGCCCCTCTTCGTTTCGATGATTGCCTTGATACCTCGCCGCATAAGATCATGGTCGTCCGCAATGAGCACTTTGATCGTGGCCATAAGTAGGGTTGTCTCCCAAGTTCCGAGTTCTATAAGACCCATAACCGTGCCTCAGACTAGTCAAGCGGGCCATACCGTGATTACCGCAGATTCTCAGCGGCTTCCCTTTAGGCCTAAAAAGGACGGCGTTTGCGAGTCATGCGCAACGCCGTAAACTGTTTTCGGTGACGAAATTAACCGAAAATATCATTCTTCGCTGACTGGCGGGAGACATAAAATCTACGCATGGCGCGAGGGTGGGAAAGCAAGGCCGTTGAAGGTCAGGTCCAGGAGTTCGAATCCAAAGAAATCCGTGCGCATAAGAGGCAGTTAACGCAAACACAGGTGGAAATTCGCCGGCAGAGAGAAATACTTCTTTTGTCGCGAGCTCGCGTTGAGAAACAGTTGCAATCCAGTCAGGACCCGCGCTATCGGGATCAACTCAACCGGGCTCTGGCCGATCTCGACGCGCAGCTTTCCAAGCTGAGAGAAACTGATTAAGGCGCGGCGGGGATGTAGTGGTCCTGAACTCTTTCCTATTCAGTCGGCAGCAAATCAATCGTGTGGACGCGCAGGGTCAGAGTCGTCGATAAAAACGACACCGACGCCATTTTGGCTTTTTTCGCGCCCGGCATCAAAATGAACCACCGTTCCACGCAAGGAAATTACGCTGGAGGCCGCCGGATCTCCAGTGGCTTCGATCACTACGCGCACTTCCGATTGCAATTTCGGACGGTTGCTCAAACAGAGATATGCTCCCTGTAAGTTCAAGTCCCGCACGGTTGCTTTTTCCTCGAACGTCCTCCCGTCCTCGGATAGCCCACTTACTACTGCAGTGAACCGGAACCGGCGCCGCTGCCCCACTCGTGACGCGCGCATCTCGACGTTTACCCCGCGCTCGCTCATAGTAATGGTCATTCCCTCAGTAGCCGCCCAGCTAGCAGGGAACTCCTGACGCGCCGCGGAAAGAAAGCCGTCCACTATCTTGTCGGTTGAGTCGGGATCGTGATGAAAAAGGACCAGGTTTCTTACCTTCGCTTCTCTCGCAATCTTCACGCCTTCCAGCCAACTCGAATGGCCCCAACCTTTGCGTTCCGAAGCCAGTTGCTCCGGCGAATATTGGGAGTCGTATATCAATACATCCGCCCCCTGCGCGAGTTGCCGAAGATTCTGGTCATACTCCGGGAGGCCCGGCTCATTGTCGGTCGCGTAGACTATCGAGCCGCCGGACGTTTCCACGCGATATCCCAGGCATCCCTGTGGATGGTTCAAGAATCTAGCTGTAATTTGGGTGCCGTTGATTTCCCATTTGTCGCCGCCGCTGATTTCATGAAATTCGCGAGCCGCCGTCATCATACTGACTTCTACGGGGAAGTATGGACTTGCAAGCTGCGCTTCAAGAACTTGGCGAAGACTGCTGGGCCCGAGGTATTTCGACTGAAAACTGTAAAAGTGGAAGCGGTTCTGCGATTGGAAAAAAGGGTTGAAGAAGGGAATACCTTGGATGTGATCCCAGTGGTAATGCGTAACAAGAATGTGGGCTTCGATTCCGTGCCCATGGTGGGACTTTGTCCAACGGTTTCCGAGCATTCGCAAACCCGTGCCGCAGTCCAGAATAAACGGGGTACCGTCGGGCGCTATTAGTTCCAAACAAGGCGTATTGCCGCCATAGCGCCATGTATCGCGCTCAAGCGTCGGCGTCGAGCCGCGCACTCCCCAGAAGGTCAGTTTGGCAACGTGGTGGGTCATCGCCGAGGCGAATGTTGATGCTTCCCGCTTGCGCTCCATCGCAAATTTCAGAGGTTCGGGAACTGTTGCAATGGTAGGCGGTGGCGGCGATTGAAGTCAATCCAGTTTCATGCGCAAAGTTCATTCCGGAGGCTGTCGCCGCTTCCGGTCCTATTGCGTCACAGACACCATCCCACCACTGTGCACCAGCGCGGTCAGCGAGTAGAATTTAGGCGATGCAAACGCAGTCGCATGGACACAACGGACATACTCACGATCACGGCCACAGCCATGGCTTGGGTGGGCATTCGCATGTTCATTTGCCGCTGGAGGGCATGACTGGCGTCTTGGGTGCTGCCGTCATTGCTACATTCCTTCTGGTAGCAGTCGAGCTGGCCGCGGGCTACGCCGGGCATTCCATCGCGCTGGTTAGCGACGCGCTCCATAACCTGACGGACGTTCCGACACTTGTGATTTCCTGGCTCGGCATGCGTTGGGCTAAGCGCCCTCCGACGGCAGAGAAAACCTATGGCTATCATCGAGCGGGAATTCTTGCCGCGTTTGTGAACGCCACGCTGTTAACAATTTTGTCGCTCTTCTTAGTGTATGAATCGATCGCGCGCCTGCGTCATCCGGTTGAAGTCCAAACCGGGATCATGCTGTGGGTTTCATTGTTTGCGCTTGTCATCAATAGCGGTATCACGCTTGCAGTTCATAGCGGCCGGCACGACCTGAATATCCGCGGGGTCTGGATTCACAATTTAGGCGATGCGCTTTCGAATGTTGCAATCGTAGTGGGCGCGCTTTCCATTCGCTGGACAGGCGCCCTCTGGATAGATCCGGTCATCGGTACGGCAATCGGTGTAATGGTGTTTTGGTCCGGAATCGGCATTCTCCGCGAAAGCAGCCATATTCTTCTTGAAGGGCTGCCTAGGGAAATGCGTCTCGACGCTGTAGCCACTGCCGTGCTGCGCGTTCCAGGTGTGCAAGAAGTTCACGACGTTCACATTTGGACTTTAGGCACCGATCTCACCGCCCTGTCGTGCCACATATGCATCCCTGACATGCATATGGAAGAAAGCGAAAGAGTCCTCAAACAAGTTCGGGATGTTCTGGCCCACGACTTCAAAATAACGCACACCACAATCCAGTTCGAACGCGCCGGACTACCTGCGGAAGCCGGCCCCTATATGCCTGAGCCCGCCCGCCGCTTGGAAGAGTGATGTCCCGAAGTGTTTGTTCTTAAAGAAAACAGGATTTCAGAGGGGTGACTGAAGTGGTGTGCCGCGTTCTTGATTCACTCTTACAGTGGCGTCCGCATCGAGATCACTTGCAGCAATCGTGTAGCGGCTGCCTGCCGCGGTTATATACACAATCCGGTCGTTTGCATGCGTAAATGCCACTGCCTCGATCCAGGTTCCGTCGTTCATTACTAGGGTGAACTCTCCCTCGTCTGGAAGCGGAGCTTCATCCTGACGCTCTGCTACGTTCTGAGGAGCATCGGACTCTTCACCGGCTCGCTGACTTGCAGGGACATGCGACGCAGCCATAGCGGAGCGTTCCGGCGATTGATTCTGATCTGACGGATCAATCGACTGGTCGCCGCCCGACTGCGCCACGTTCGCTTGATCATCCGGGGACTGATCGGCAGATTCGTCGCCTTCAGCCGGAACGAAATACCCACCTCCGCCATAAAACAGATAAAATCCAGTTCCTCGAGGCGTAGCTGTAGGCGGTAGACCTGGAGTGTGGGGAGGCTTATGTCGGATTATCGGACTTGATGCGTTTTGCCGCTGAGAAGAGCGTCCAGCGCCGGAAGCCGCGACTGCACGGACATTGGCTCTGCTAGAGGTTGAGCCTTGCATGCTGACGGGATGTGAGGAGACGGCAGCAGACGAAGCAGGGCGCGCAGCAACAGGGGCCGAAGCCCCGGAACCATGTTGGGCGTGAGCAAGAGGGCAAATACCGAGAGCAGTGGCGAGAATCGTGAGAATCGGGCCGAATTTGAACCTAACTTTCAAAGCTCTTTGCACTCGTCTTATCAGACGCGCCGCACAGACCGACGGTTGCTCAATTCTACACCTTGGCCACTCCAGATTCATTATCAGTCAGAAATGTCTCCCATCTTCCCGTCCAACGGGAACCAACTGGCGTGCGCTGGTGTCTATGACAGCTTATCGAATGTGGGGCGTCCGGCTAATGTGTTCGTACGCTTTTCCCTTAACGCGGGATGTGCTATAAACATCCGTTCCAAGGACGCTCAGTGATGTTGCAACCAAATGCCGTGAATCATCAGGCGGACCAAGTGGAGTCACCGACCGGCCAGAACTCATCGAAACCTGAGCCGGAAATTGCATCCGCATTCTGCCCGAGTTGTTCGGCCCGGCTGGCACAGCGAAGTTGCAAGCTGATTTGCCCCAGTTGCGGTTATTATATGTCTTGCTCGGATTTTTACTAAACTAGGTCCGCGGGAAAGCAAACTGCGTGGCTTTTTCGTCTCACAGCTGTCGAAATAAGGATTAAAGACTTTCAGGAGGCGCGAACGTGGCATTGAGGATGACGGATCAAGAAGTGAACGGCGTTACCGTACTCGAGATTGAAGGGCGCATTGTGCTCGGCGAAGAGAGCAACGCATTTCGCGAGAAAGTGAAGAGCCTGCTGGCCGCGGGCAAGAAGAAGATCGTGCTGAACCTCGCGAACGTTGGCTACATTGACAGCGCCGGTCTCGGTACGCTTGTGGCTACGTTTCACAGCGCCCGCTCGCAAGGAGCCACGCTAAAACTGGCTAACTTGGGGTCTAAATTTAAGGAAGTGCTACAGGTCACGAAGCTGATGACCGTGTTCGACACGTACGACAGCGAGGCTTTAGCAGTTCAAAGCTTTGCCAAGTAAGTAGTCCAAACGGCAACCGTTCCGAATGCGGCCCAGTTCAAGTCTGGGCCGCGCACGTTTTTGGTTATTGGTCCACCTTTCCTTCGATACGATAAATAGCGAGCCCGCTGAGCAATTTGGGGTAAAAATCCGTGGATTTCTGAGGCAGAACGTCGCCGCCCAATGCGATTTCGACTACCTGCTGCATGCGCACGGGATTTAGCAAACATGCCAATTGAGCTTCACCTTCGTCGACCGCCGCGATTGTAGCGTCAAGTTCGCGCTCGTAACCGACGTTTTTTCCCGCTTCAACCGCTTCGGCCGTGATGCCCAAGCCTTTTTCTAGAATCAAGCGATGCAGTAACACAACATCCAGCCCACGCTGCGCTTCAGACATGTCCGGCAAAACGGTTTCGAGATCCACGTCCCTCCGCAGCACGAACAAATAGAATGCACCGGCGCTGCCATCGACCGTGCCCGGATATATGCCGATAGCCCGACGTCCGTGATTCTGTCCTGCAAAGTCTTTGCGGAACTCGGCGTAGCTTGCGGCGCGCTCTTCGGAATTAAGGAATGGATACCCATACCAATCAAAAAATGGAGTAAGTATTTTGCGGAACTGCTGAAAGTCAAAATTTGCAATATTTCGAACCAAGCGGTGCGTTGGGAGAATGGTCAGTCCTCGCGAGTGCGTGTTTATGAATGTCATCATCGCAAACTCATGAGCTGCTGATGGATCGATCCTTCCGAGTTGCGCGCGGCATTCGTTGCGAAAATTCAGGGCGGTTTCGTAACGATGGTGGCCGTCCGCAATGACGAGTTTCTTATCGGTCATAGCCGACTGAATTCGGCGAATAAAGGCAATATCGGTGACCGGCCACAGCCGGTGAGTCACAGCGAATTCATCGTGCACTTCGAACGGGGCGGGAGTCCGCGCAATCTCTTCCAGGTAGGTATCAATCTGTCTGGGCGCATCGTCATAAAGCATAAACAGCTGGCCGGTCTGAGCGCGTGTGTGCCGCAGTAACTCGATGCGGTCGGCTTTTGCAGCGGAATGTGTCCGTTCGTGGCGGAAAACTATTTTCGCCTCGTAATCTTCCACGCGGCTGAGGGCGATGAAACCGATTCTGACTTTGCGTGTGTGTGTACCCGGTACCAAATATTCCTGCGAGTACACGTAAACAGCGGGAGATTCGTCCTGGAGCAAGATTCCCCGTGCGATCCACTCTTTGATTGTTTCCCCGGCCCGTGTATAGACATCATTCTGGCCCGAATCGTCAGGAAGCGGCTTACCCTTTTCGATTACGATCAGATTGTAAGGATTCGCGGCGTAATACTGTTCCTGCATTGCGGGAGTTATCTTGTCGTAGGGTTGAGTAACTACGTCGTCCAGCTTGACGCGATTTGTATCGTAATGCAGGGCGCGAAAGGGATGAACTTCAGCCATGGAGCCTCTCGTAGCGGAGCAAGCGCCGCAGAAACAGAACATTGTAGCAGCGAGCACGGCCTAAGTTGTAGCCCGTCATGGCCTCAATTATTCGATCGGAGGTGCGAAAGGTGACAATCTTGGCCGCACCACATAAAATTTGAAGGTTCTGGCGGTACTTTCTAATGGAGCGAGCCGAATGGTACTTGAAGAGAATCGATTTGCCGATGTGCGAGCGTTGATTTTCGATCTCGACGGCACGCTGATCGATTCAAAACTCGATTTGGCGCTCTCGATAAATGCCATGCTCAAACGCATGAGCCGCGCAGAGCTCCAGCATGAAGAAATCTTCGGAATGGTGGGAAATGGCGCTCCGGTGCTTGTTCGACGAGCTTTGGGAGCCGAGACGCTGAAAACCGCGAGCGACGAAGAGGCTGACACCGGCCTCGCCTATTTTCTCAGCTATTACCGCAACCACATGCTCGACAACACAGTCACTTATCCCGGCGTCCGCGAAGGACTAGCCCTTCTTGAAAAGCATCCCATGGCAGTTTTGACCAACAAGCCTGTAAATTTCAGCCGCGCGATCCTGGATGGCTTGGGTCTCTCGCGCTATTTCCGGTTTGTTTACGGAGGGAACAGTTTCGAGAAAAAGAAGCCTCATCCGATGGGGGTGGAAACCTTGTTGCGGCAACTAGAGGCGAAGCCCGAGGAAGCGATGATCGTCGGAGATTCCGAAAT
Organism: Candidatus Acidiferrales bacterium; assembly: GCA_035603075.1. Classification (GTDB taxonomy): domain Bacteria; phylum Acidobacteriota; class Terriglobia; order Acidiferrales; family UBA7541; genus Palsa-295. Next base: position 46,692 of record DATNLC010000076.1, read on the forward strand.
CGATATTCAAACCGCTCGCAATTCCGGCATTTGGAGCTGCGGTGTGACTTACGGGCTTGGACTAGAAGGTCTGCGTGCCTTTCCGCCAGACTTAATGCTGGACAGCCTGACGGAACTTCCAGCACACCTTATTCACAGGTCAATATGATCTAAGGTGCCCAACGCTCTATTTCTTTCCGTATTCGGCTTTATACCACTGCCAGGTTCGTTGTAGACCCGCCTCGAAATTAATCTGAGGCTCGTAGCCGAGCACTTTACGCGCGAGCGAGACGTCGGCTTGGGAGTCGCGAATATCACCCGTGCGGGGAAGTTCAAACTTGGCCTGAATGTTTTCTCCAGTAATCTTCTCAAGAAGTTTTAGAACCTGATTCAGCGTAATGCGCGCGCCGGTGCCGCCGTTAAACACCATCCCCGACGCACCCTCCGCTTCGCACGCGCGTAAAGTCTCGTCCACAATATTGTCGATAAAGGTGAAATCGCGCGATTGCTCTCCGTCTCCATACACAACCGGCGGCCGCCCTTCGATCACCGCCAGCATAAATCTCGAGAGCACCCCAGAATACTGTGAAGTAGGATCCTGCCGGGGTCCGAATACGTTGAAGTAGCGAATGCAGACGTTCTCCAGGCCGTAGACGCGGCCAAAAACCTGCGCATAAAGTTCTCCGACATATTTTGTTATTCCATAAGGAGAAATAGGATCAGGCCGCATCGCCTCGGTCTTCGGAAGCAAAGGCGTCTCTCCGTACGCAGATGAGGAAGCGGCAAAGACGAAACGGCGCACTTTGGCATCCCTCGCTGCTATCAGCACATTCAAAGTGCCATCGATATTCACATGGTTCGTTTCGATGGGATTCTGTACGGAGCGCGGTACAGATGTTCGCGCAGCCAGGTGAATCACGTAGTCGGCGCCTCGACACGCCGCCTGTATGCTCGCCAAATCAGTTACGCTTCCTATGCGCAGGTCGATCTTGCTGCGAACATCTGCAAGGTTGGACTCTTTGCCCGCAGAAAGATCATCGAGCACGACCACGTCGTGGCCGCGGCCGACAAGCTTGTCAACGATGTTCGAGCCTATAAATCCGGCGCCACCCGTAACCAGGTAACGCATTCAGGAAATCTCCTTTACGCTGTCAGCTTCCGGGAATTGGTGTCTCAGAATCGGTTTACTATAGCTTGGCACACCGCGGCGGGACATAATTATTTGTCCTTTTATCGGCCGGCTGCCCAGCCACGAGGTCATCGTGTTCGAGTGCATTACGACGGACCACCAAAAATTCTTAGGGAGTTTTCTCTCAGTCGTATTGCTCGCTTTCTTAGCTGTCGTCTCCTGTCTCGCGACTTATTCTTCAGGAGCCCACAGTTCCTCCGTCGGCCTTCCTGGAGTGAACGGCAGATCTGAGGGTAATGCTAACGAGTTAACAATGCCTTTTCGCATCGGTGAGACGTTGACTTACCATGTCTCCTGGGCTGGATTCTCAAGCGCCGCAACAGCAGAACTAAGCGTACCGGAACATCGCGAGATTCTCGGCTGGAGGACTTGGCATTTCCGTGCCTCCGCTCACACGCTCAGTCCTCTCCGATCTTTTATGACCGTGGATGACCAACTCGACTCGTATGCTGACGTCAAAACGTTCGAGAGCCGGCAGTATGAAATTCACCTCAGCGAAATGGGCAGTAATGAAAATCAGATTTTAGATCCTTCTTCAGTAGCCCAACTGCATCGCGCTGCTATTCCCGTGGTCGCGGTGTTGCCAGGCACGCTGGACCCGCTCGGAATGCTGTTCGCGCTTCGCACCATCGATTGGAGTCAGACGCCCGAATTCCGGGCGCCGATCTATGATGGTGAGGACCTCCTCGAAGTTCGCGCTCGCCTTGAAGTGCTTAATGAAACTGTGGCGGTTGACGCAGGGAATTTCTCGGCCACGCGCATTTCCATACACCTTTACAAAAAAGGTGCGGAAGCAACGCGGGAGAGTTTCTCGTTGTGGCTGGCAGGCGATTCCTCGCGGACACCTGTTATGTTGCAGGCCGAGCTTCCTATGAGTAGCGTACGGATTGAACTGACTTCCTCTCGGCGGTAATTCGCGATCCGTGTCAGCCGGAATTAATTTTCCGGCACAACCCAGTCTTCGGGTGGAAAATCAATCTGCCAGAATGTAGGCGACGGGTTCAAAAATTCGACGCCCATCTGCGCCTTCCCTGCCTGAGTGTTTCCTAGATAGACGATCCGGCATTCCTGCGTTTGTTGCGTGGCATTATTGAAAACAAAAATCTTCTGGTTGGCGACTACCTGAGCGGTTAGCGAGATCAAAGCCCCGTGGGCGTTAACCACCAAAGTTCGCGTTTCCTCGTTAAAATCGTGATTCTGCGTGGTTTTTCCGCGCACCACTATCGGAACGCTCAGCAGCACCCTCATGCTGCGGCGCCGCCCTGGATCGGTGATCCAAGCCTGCTTTTCCTTTTGGGTTGTGAGTGGAAATCCCATAATTTCAAACCATAGCGTTCAACGGCGACGGAGGCAATAGGACTATCTTACTAGTCGAGTCTTTAAGTAAACAGGGGACGGAACGGGTGTAGAGCTTACGATCATAGGATCTTCGGTGCCGACCAGACCGAGATATGCGGTCCCAGAGAAGTCAGCAGTTGACGATCTTCTCGCGGTGTTGTTTTACGTGACGCGTGGCATTTCGCGTATCGATTACCAGTTTCGCATTCTTCACGATTTCATTAAAATCGTAACTTGAATGATCGGTCGAAATCAGCACGCAGTCGTATTTCGCTAAGCTCGCCGGAGTCAACTCCACCGATCGCATTTTCGAGAAATCGTAGTGCCGCATCTTGAATAGCGCCGGGAAATATGGGTCGTTGTAATCCAGCAGCGCCCCATTTCCGGTTAGCAATTCGAGCAGCTTAAGAGAAGGGGATTCCCGCAGGTCATCCACATCCTTTTTGTAGGCCATTCCAAGCAACAACACTTTCGAACCTTTTAAGCTCTTTTCCCGCTCGTTCAGCGCTTTTACCAGTGCGTCCACCACGTGATAGGGCATGGCGGTATTGATCTCACCGGCTAGCTCAATAAAACGGGTCGCAAAATCATATTCTCGCGCTTTCCAGGAAAGATAGTATGGGTCAACAGGTATGCAGTGTCCTCCAAGGCCGGGTCCTGGATAGAAAGGCATAAAACCGAAAGGCTTCGTGGCTGCGCTGTCGATCACTTCCCAGATGTCGAGATCCATCCGCAAGGATAGCTGTTTCAGCTCATTTACTAGAGCAATGTTTACGCAGCGAAATATGTTCTCCAGCAACTTGACCATTTCCGCCGCGCGCGTGGAACTCACCGGAACCACTCGCGAAACGATTTGCGCGTAAAGTCCCGCCGCGGCTCGTCCGCTCGGAGGATTGATGCCGCCGACTATTTTCGGAATCTGCGCAAGCCCATATTGTTTGTTTCCAGGATCTTCGCGCTCCGGCGAAAATGCCAAGTAAAAATCCGTGCCGACATTTTCTGACCCGTCACCCTTTGCGATGGGACAGTGCAAGCCACCCTTTTCTAAAATCGGCAACACGAGTTCTTCGGTAGTGCCCGGGTAAGTGGTGCTCTCGAGAACTACAAGCTGATTGCGCTGCAGGTTCGGCGCAATAGATTGCGCCGTCTTCTCCACGTAACTTAGATCCGGCTCGCGCCGTTCGTCCAGCGGCGTAGGCACGCAGATGAGCACGGCATCCATTTCGCGCAATTTCGTAAAATCCGTGGTCGCATCAAAACGTTTTCCTTGCACGTGGTGCTGGATCTTGTCCGCTGGTATGTGCTGAATGTACGACTGTCCGGCATTCAGTTTCTTTATTTTTTCCTGATCGGTATCAAATCCGGTCACTCGGTGACCCACATCTGCGAATCGAAGAGCCAACGGAAGGCCGACGTACCCGCACCCGATGATGCCGATTTTGAGATCTTTTCCCGCAAAAAACTCCGGCTTGCGATCTACGGCCATTCTGTTCCCTCTCTTCGCGAGTAATGACAGCTGCCGCAAAACTTAAGAGCGACAAATTGAGTGCAAAACACTATAACAAGAATTCGAAGGAGCATAAACATTGCTGCGCTTGGACGTGCGAAGACTGCAAGTCGTTTTCGCATCCGGATGGAAGTAAAGACAGCTCCGCCAAAGGATCATTAGTCGTTCAAGGACGATGCCTTTGCGGGAACCGAGGACGAAAGCGGAGACTAGTAGGCGTTGCGCCCGATCATTGCAGAAAGAACGGTCAACACGATGATGCGAAGATCGAAGAAAAAACTCCAATTTTGCAGGTAGTATAAATCATATTCCAGGCGCTTCTGAATTGACGTGTCGCCTCGCCATCCATTCACTTGCGCCCACCCTGTGATTCCCGCCTTTAGCCAATGCCGGTTGTTGTACCGAGTTATATCGTTGAGAAACTTCTGAACGAAGTGCGGACGTTCCGGCCGCGGGCCTACCACGCTCATGTCGCCCTTGAGAACGTTGATAAACTGAGGCAGTTCATCCAGACTCGTCTTCCGCAGAAACGTGCCCAGGCCGGTCCTTCCGGAATCATTCTCAGTCGTCCAGTGAGTATCGCTCTCCGCGCACGCACAGACTTTCATAGTGCGGAATTTCAGCATATGAAAAAGCCTGCCATTAAGGCCTACGCGGTCTTGTGAAAAAAACACAGGCCCAGGCGAGCTGCAGCGGATAGCAAGCATAATAAAGGCGAAAACGGGGGCGGTCACCACTACCACAAAGGCGGAAAACAGGATGTCAAATGCCCGCTTCAGGAGATTGTAATCCAGCGATTCGGCGGGCGTAGTGGTGAGGTCAAGCATTTGCATACGCCCCAGTTGGAAGAGTCTTTCGCGCGCCACAATACCTTCCCCCAGGTCCACGATAGCCCGTACCGGAATCCTCAGGTGCTCGAGCGCTTTCAATATCTTCGGGATCTCGTGAAACTCAGCTGGATCGATTGCAATCACCGCTTCGTCCACACCTTGCTCGACGTCCAATTCGCCTACAGCTTCCAGTTCGTGCACGGGTTTGTCGGTCAAGGCGACGAGTTGTCCGGGCAAACGCACAAATCCGGCTACACAGCATGACCCCAGCGGCATCTCTAGTAGCCGGAAGACTGCAGTGTGGGCGTATTGATCGGCACCGACAATCAGCAGGCGGACTGGCTTGCCGTCGACAAGCTTCAGCCGAACGTACACTCGAAAACAGGCTCGCATCAGGACTGTGAAAAATAGAAGAAGTGCAGCCCAAATTGCGAACAGTCCGCGGGGGAAGATAAAATCCTGGCTAAAAAAAAGAGCGGCAAGCAGAACGGCGCTGGTGGCGGCATTTGCGGACAGAGCAGCACGTGTTCCCGTACGTTCTCGGAATAGCTCTTCGAGATTCGTTACGCCATAGCGCTCCGCAAGGACTGCCCAGACGAATGCTGCGAGAGCCAGTAACCTGAAATTGCCGTAAGAGTCGAAGTCCGCCGCACGCTCGAGGCCTTTCCACACATGCGTCCATATGTGCCAGCCTAATTCGAACGCCAGAAAAGGAAGCAGATAGGTAACGACTCTAAGACAGAACCGATAATACTTAAGGCGAAGAATCATTGGCAGAAATTCCTTGTTCCAGGTGTTTCAAATGAATGCGGAATAGTTGGGGCCTAACGCAACTGGAGAACTTCATTCAATTCAAAATACCGAGCGCGAAAGGGCTTTAGTCTATGGCGTGCGTTTATGGCTCCGACATCGGACGCGCGAGAGCGTACGAATGAGAGGGCAAAGCAATCAACGTCCCACAACTTCTTCCTGAGCTGGCGAGAGCCTGACAGTACACAAAATGTTCAGGAAGAATTCGTCGTACGCTCGCAGCACTCTCGCTTTGGTGAAGTGTAGTTCCGCGTGAATGCGGCCGTTCGCGCCAAGTACGCGGCGCAATTCGACGTCTTTTTGCAGTGAAATCACGGCGGCAGTGAGCGCTTCGAAATCCTCGGCAGGCACGATCACACCGCAGTTTGCCTTTCGGATTATATGAGCGGCTTCGCTATTCTCGTTTACAGCTGCAACGATGGGTCGGCCCGCAGCCATATACGTTAAGAGCTTGCACGGAATTACCGCATCTTCGATAGCCGCGATCTGGTTTAAGAGAAGCAAGTCTGCGCCTGCATACATCTGCGACATAACTTCAGAAGGTTGCAGAGGCAATATCCTGAGACCGGGGGCGCGATCTTCTGCGGCTCTCTTTAATGCCGGCAATTCCTCGCCCTGACCCACAAGAACCCAAGCCAAATCCTTTTCGTCCTGAGAACCTTCCGCCGCGTTTACCACGTTCATCAAGTTTTGTTTCTTCCCCATGTTTCCGCTGTGAAGCACGAGGAATTGCTCTCCGGAGAAACCATTTGCGCGCCTGAATGTTCCATCGGATTCAACTGGACAAATGCGTTCGGTGTCAGCCCAATCGGGAATCAACTGAAATTTCTCAAGCGCTACTCCGCGAGTAGTTAGTCTCTCGATGAAACCTTGGCACAAGCACACAACCGCGCGCGATTTTCGGTACATAAATCCTTCCATCGCGCGGGCTAGGCGAACGAGGAAGCCCTCCTTTAGGGTTCCAGTCGCCAGCGCGGCATCGGAAGCCAAGTCCGTCAGCTTGATGACGTACGGCGCCCTCTTTATCTTCCCCAAAACGTAAGCCGCGAGCCCTACGGTCGGAGGAGGACAGGAACAATAGATTACGTCACACTTGCCGGTGAAAAGCGCCGCAAGAAATGCAGAGATCGTGAAAGTAAAATCGTAAGCGAGTCGTTCAATCAGGCGGCTGGCCTTTGCGGGGACATAATGCGCGACGCGATGGACTATAACGCCGTTGATGATTTCCCGACGGTAGAGTGAACCGCGATAGCCATCCCACACTCTCCACTCCGGGTAGTACGGAAAGGCCGTTACAACCTTTACCTGATGACCTTGCGTCGCAAGGTGTTCACACAGACCAGTCGTGAACGGACCGACAGAGGTCTTCTCTGGTGAATAGTTAATTCCGATAACTAGAATGCGCACAATTGGTCTTCGGTAGGATTGCTAAGGCAGGAGTGTGATGATCGTTTCTAACCTGTTGCCGCCAGTTCGACGTTCGTTCTTGTTTTCATTTTTGCTGGCCCGAGATCTTGAGCAATCCACGCATAGGTGATCGCCAAGCCACGGTCCAGCGAAATCGAAGGCTCCCAGCCGAGAGTTTTCCGGAGAAGGTTGTTGTCGCTGTTCCTTCCCCGCGGGCGTTGTGGTTTGCTCGGATCGTGTCGCTTCATTAATTCTTTACCTTCGGCCTTCCGGCGGTTCACAAGATGATGGCCTATGAAGCCGCTCGCGCCTGTAACCAAAATGCGAACTTTATTTTTCATGGATGATTGTCCTTTAAGAAGTAAATGCTTCGGAGCGCGGAGAGCAGATTGAATTCAACTTTTCTGTGCGACGACCACCAAACCGTCACCTCGACCTACGCTGTTTGCCAGCAGTAAGAAAGGGAACAGCAGGATCTTTACGGCGAACATCGCCAGGGGAAACAAGAGCGGATTTCGAAGCTGCCGGGTCGCCTTCCCGGGGTGGAAAAACGCCAGAACGATAAGCGAAGAAGCCAGCCAAGCCGCAGGAGACACGTGGCGAACTTTAGTGCAGACGCAACCGGCATCGCGCAATAAGCGCTCTAGCGAGGCTTGGGAGAAATGTGCGATGTGAAATGGAACATGCCAGTTGATCCAGGCGCGAGCGAACAGCGATCTCTGCCAACTTCTGCTATTCGGACAACTGATCCAGATTTCGCCTCCGGGTTTCAGTACTCGCGCTATATCCCGGAGCATGCGCCCTGGAGCGAGCGAGTGCTCCAAAACGTTCGATAGCACGGCTACATCGTAAAAAAATACAGGCTCGAAATTAGCAATGTCGCATACGTGAACGGTGAATCCGGCTGCGCGCGCTACCGTCGCCGCTTCATTGTTCAACTCCAGACCTGTAACGTGATAGCCATTTCGGGCAAAGATTTTGAGACTGCGCCCCTCGTTGCACCCGATGTCCAACAACCGACCTGCGCCTTTGCGGCCATGGAATGACACGTCTCCGTCCGACCATGTCCAGATCCGGTAGAGAACGGAATCCAGAAAATATCCGCGCATTTTGGTATAGAGGGTTTCCTTCTCTCCGTCAAAGTTGTAATGGTTTTCATAGAGACTTCGAAGTTCCTTCGACTCGGGAAGGGGATAAATCTGCTCCAGGCCGCATTCCACGCACCGCCGGATGTCATAACTTCCATCGATCCCGAAACGAGTGTCGAATAGGTGGCTTAACAATCCCTCAAGCGAGCCTCCGCATTCCAGGCATGTAACAGTAGATGGCGCGCAGAACTCCTCCACTTTGCCGGCGGTCTCGATGGTTGAAAACTGATTCATGAATTTTGTTATTCGAAGTGGATCGCGATTATTTTCTACAGAGCAGCACAGGCTGCCAGTCCTGAGGTCCCACCAGCATTTGGGCTGTCTGAAACCCAGCTTCACGCGCGGTCTCGAATAAGAACTTTTCTTCGTAAGCAACCGCTGCTTCAGGCACAGCTAGAGACTCCACGCGGGCGTTGCCCATCTTGAACCGAAATGTATGGCGATCTCCGAACGTCGGCGGGGGATGGTCCATCGAAAAGCAAAACATAGCCATCGAACAATTAGGCTTCAAGATTCTGTAACTTTCGCGGCAATAGTTCACCAGTTCCTTTTCCAAAAGGTGGGTGAACAGGGATGACGAAAAAACCAGATCTGCGCTCGAATCTTCCAGAGGAAGTTTGTAGTAAGCATCGTCGAGTCCTTTCGTGTTGTAGGCCTTGTTGCCGTGCTCGGAGCGGTAGAACTCGAAACGCGTACGGTCGAAATTCGCGCGGCACCAGTTCAGCATTTCTTCGTCAATGTCGATACCCACGTATCTTCCAGAAAATGCTTCGTACTTGAATTGATAGTCCCGCAGAGGATGGGCAAAGCGTCCACAGCCGCAGCCAATGTCCACGATAGTAGAATCAAGACGGAATAGACCGGCATGAAACGCGTGCGTCCAAAAATCCCGGGCTTCATTCAAATAAAATATCTGGTTAGCAAAAATGCGATTCCCCACGCCGACGCGGACCCGCATGTGATTTGGCGGAATTCGTGAAAACTCCTCGTACATGCAATTCGGCAGCAGATCGAACGAATTTATAAGAATCTTGAACAGCGGGTTGTACGTAAGCCGCGCGGTGGACGGTATAACTCGCCGGATTGCTCGATCCAGTTTCATTTTATTTCCTTGGATATGCAGAACGCCGCCGTCTCCGTGTACCGACGAAGACGGCGCAATCTTAAGAAATCATTTTCGCTATGAGTTCGTTGCGGTCGGAGGTCTTTTGGCCAATCTCCTGGACTTTATATCCCCATGAAGCCAATAGAACGCGGCATTCTCTCTCGACATCGCTGCCATGAGTGGCCAGGAACAAAACCGGATGAAACCGTTCGAAGATGCGAGCCGCTCCACGAAGTGCGAGCAATTCCGCGCCTTCGATGTCCATCTTGATGAAGTGTGGTGGGAGGATTCTGCCACTCTCCACAAGAGAATCCAGAGTCGCGGTGGAAACCAATGCACTCCCGCTCGCTGCAAAGTGGCCCATCAAACCGCTCGGCTCGATCTGAAACCGCGCTTCTCCGACCGTGTCGCTAATCGCAACGGGAAAAACCTCCACATTGCAGGCTTGATTCAATTCCAGGTGGCTCTTCAAGTAAGGGAGATTTCGAGGCGCCGGCTCGAATGCAAATACCCTTCCCGATCCAACGAGCAAGCTGGAAAGAAGCGAATAAAATCCGACGTTAGCGCCGACGTCGTAAAAGACCGAGCCGGTACACACTTCCCGCGCAATCACTCGTTGTTTTTCGCATTCATAAGATCCGAGCCAGCAGCCGTGAGTAGCGGAACCGCTTATCCATCGCTTTCCGCGAAGGGGCCCTTGCAGAATCGGCAGTATCAGTTCGTCGGGAACGAATGCCAGAGGAATCCTGGCGATTTTGCCGAGCGCACTTTCGCTTGAGAGCTTGGAAAAATTCATATCGATGCGGATTCGGAGATTCGCCGAATCGGGATGCGACGGGTCAATCCCTTCTCCAATCGCAGGCTTCCGGACAATATGAATGCCAGTAGGAAGGTTATGAAGTTATCTTCAAAAGATGACCGGGCAACCCATATGGATAGCACAAACACGACGGCCGATAGGAGCGCATGATTGTTCATTTGCCCCGCCGCACTCGCGGAAAACTTCATAAACATCACGGTAATCAACGGAAAGAGCATCAAGCTGAACGGCCCAAAATTTGCATAGCACTCGCCGAATTGTGTTACTGCCAGACTCCCGAGATTCCCGGGCTCGTAAAGCGCGGCCATGCGAACGGCAAATCCCGCCGGTTTCTCGGGGTAAATACTTCTAGGAATCAGAAAATAAAGCACTCTCGCGTAGGACCCGCCATACAGATAATCGTATTTCGTCCCGAAGTCGTTGATCATATGCAACAGGATCATGGTGTCGTTCCCTTCGAATGCATCCATCAAAGAAGTTACCGACCTATTCCCCAGATCTCCTTCAGCATATGCCGGAATATCTTTTCCAATAGTTCTGAGATCGTGACGAAAAAAATTCCAAGCGCTGAAAAGGAAAATCAAGAGGGGAGCAATGACGAGCAGAATCACGACGGGCCGTTTCCGACGATGCAGCCAGCACGAAGCGGCAAATGACATCAGATATAGGGCAAAGAAGATACGGTTTCCAGTCATGGCAATCTGCACAAGAAATAAAAATAAAATGAGACCGCAAAACCGCCAGTCGAATTCCGCGCGCTTGATCTGCACATGCGCGAACAAGGCAGCAGCCGCGGTGAAAAGAATCTGATTGGCCTGAGAAAATTGTGAGAAGAGCACGTACGCGTCTCCCAATCGCCCGACCAATTCATTTTGCCGGCTGTACCAGTGAGAGACGAGAAAGACACCGAATCCTCCCACCATTTGGATCGTTGCCACGTAAGAGAAAATAGCCAGACCAGCCGTTACCAGTATTGCTTTTCTTAGACCGGATTCTTTGATTGGCACACTCACCCGTTGGCCCAACTCGCCCGCTGCCGGTGCAAAAAAGAGTACGGCCAAGAGGGAAAAAAGCAGCGAGGCCCATACCACAGCGACGGGGATCAAAAACTCTCCTGTGGAGAGATCCACCTTCGAATAAATGTCATTCACTTGATAAAAAGGCGGGATTGCATAGCCGCCTTGGAGCACGATTAGCGTCAAAGGCGCCAGAATAAAAAAGGCAAGTCCTAAAATCCATCCCAGAATCGGCGTCAATGCTGCGTCGTCGCGGCGCAATTTCACCATCGCCTTCCAGAAACCTCCCAAAAGGATTGCGACCATGAACAAATATAGGATTCTCATCTCAGGCCTGATTCAATGCTCCGTAGTTGGGATTTCATTTTCATTCCGGATTGCAACAAGCATTTCTTAAGCGGATGCGATTCTCTCGAAGAGATTGATGTACTTCCGCGCTGCGTTTGCCCAGGAATAGAACGAAATGGTGCGGCTATTGTGAGCAGCCTGGACAGAGACTCTTGCCGTATCATCCCAAAGCGACAAAATTAGCCTTGCCAGTTCCTGCACGTCTAATGGATTGAACAAATTCAATTGGAGCTTCTGCTCGAGTTCCTCTGTGGGTGGAATCCTGGCCGCTATGATTGGTGTGCCAGCCGCCGCCGCTTCCAAGACGGGCAGACTACTTGCCTCATAAAGCCCAGCCGCAATCAGAAACTGAGCTTTCTGATACAGACCGACGATATCCTCGAAAGGCACTTTGCCCAGGTAGTGCGCGTAATCCATCGCTTGCCCGCGTATAAACCTTGCAATCATAGGAGCAGCCGAGAACCGCGCGCCGGTCATCACCAGTGGGATCTTTACTCCCGCACGTTCTTCGATTTGCTTCAGAGCTTTGAGCACGGTCAAATGATTTTTATGCGGCCACAGTTGTGCGGGATAAAATAAAAATCTTTCCGGAAGATCGTAGCGCGCGCAAAGTTGAGAAACATCGCTCGGCTCCACGAAATCTTCCACCGTTACGCCTTCTGAAATCGTTTCCACCCGCTCCGGCGACACTCCCGGAAAGTGAGCCAACATATCTGCTCTTATGAACTCGCTGCTAGCTTGCAAGCAGGTCGCATAATCGGCGCTTAAGCCGTACGTAATTTTTCGGCTTAGCCGTTTGTCCCAAGTGAAGAATTCGGGATAGTGGACATGCTGAATGTCATGCATGGACAGCACAGTCGGCTTGCGGGTATTGAAGCTCTGCAACACGACGCTGGGGACGTAGACGATGTCGGAATCCGAATCCATCTTCGCCTGGATTGCCCGGTAAGCCATATTGCTCGCAATCCTGTAAAGATTTCGGCTGCCTGACAGCAGCCCCGCTTGGCAAAATCCTTTTCGTATAGCCAAACTCCGATCCCTTGTGACTACCGTCTCGAAGTTGGGCCATTTTTCAAATTTGGAGAAAAGACTCTGGTTCGCCTGGGAGACATATAAGATGAACCGATGACCGTTTCCCGTCGCTGCAAACCCGTCCAGAAGCCCGAGGGTGAAAGTGTTTAGTCCGCCTACGTAAGACGGATCGATCCGCAGGCAGTTAACTCCGATTCTCATAGAACCGCTGGATCTGCCCGATCACAAAAGATTGCTCTTCGATCGTCAGGCTGTAGGAAGACGGCAAACAGATTCCCTGTTTGTAAATCTTTTCGCTGATCCGAAAATCCTGATCGATGTTTCGGATGTGCTTGCCATCCGCGTAGCAAGGTTGCTGGTGAAGTGGATAAAAGAATCCTCGAGTCTGAATATTATGACCGGCTAGGAAAAGGGAGAGCTCTTCTGCCCGGTCGCAAAGAAACGACGTAAACCAGAAAATCGGTTCGCAGCGCGAGTCTATTTGCGCCGGAAGAAAGTTCCTGAGTTCGCGCAGCTTCTCCACGTAACGATCCCGAATTTCTCGCTTCTTGAGGACTATGCGGGCGAGTTTCTTCATCTGTGCAATCCCAATGGCTGCTTGCAAGTCCGTAAATGCGAAATTAAATCCGATCGCTTCGTGAATGAACGTTCCTTTCTTCTTGCGGCCGTGATTTTTAAGTTGGTAAGCTGCTACCGCTAAGGCATCGTCGTTCGTCAGGACCACGCCGCCCTCGCCGCAAGTGACGGTCTTGTTGCCGTAGTACGACAGCACACCCAGGTCCCCGAATGTACCCACATGCTGACCGTTAAAGCGTACTCCGATTCCCTCGGCAGCATCCTCAATGACTTTCAAATCATGCTGGCGGGCGAAAGCCATTACCGCTGTCATGTCGGCACTTTGTCCGTATAGGTGAACCGGCATTAAGGCACGCGTTCGCTTAGTTACAAGCGCCGCAGCCTTTTCCATATCGATGCAGAACGTATCTTCCCGGACTTCGCAGAGCACCGGTTCGGCGCCGGCAAGAATCACTGCATTGGCCGTGGCTGCGAAAGTAAGATTGGGAATGATCACTTCATCTCCAGCGCCAATTCCGAGCGCTTTCAGGCAAACGAATATCGCCATGGTTCCGTTGCATACTGCAATGGCATGCTTCGCTCCGGTTAATCGCGCGGTCATTTGTTCGAACTCGCGCGTCAGATCGTGCTCGATTACGAAAGTCGATCGAATTGCGCGTTCGAGTTCGCGAAGCTCTCTTTCATCAATCCATGGTTCGATTTGGACGATGTGTACGAGTGCGCTCGGACGTTCTGGATGGGCCATTGCTTTACGTCTAATTGTGGAGGATTGGAGAAAAATGCAGAGAGATAGCTGTTGTGAGAGTACTAGTGGTCTGTTATCCGATCGTCTGAACTTTCGCGCTTCATAAAACCCTCTAACGCTCCAGTTTCGCCGGTCAAGACGTTTACGACAGGTAAGTGCTCTATCAATTTCACTCGATCCTCGCTTCGGGCGTAAGTCAGGCGACCCCATCGGTCTCTGGCTTCCCTGAACTTGCTGGCAATATATGCCTCTTTCGGTTCCAGGCTCTTAAAATCGCCGGCTACGTCCGAGCGTATAAAGAAAGCATTGTGTCCCCAAAAATTGGAGCCCACGAGTATGTAGCCCTTTTTTCTTGCGAGAGAATGCAGGGCCGCCAGGGAACTGCCGTAATAAAGATTTGAGTGATGAGCCGCACGCCTGTTGAAATCATTCCTATAAGGAACGGCGACAGGCGCGAGGTTGAAAAGCCCATTGTATTCGACGATCACGATCCTGGGCCTTATAAACTGTATGGCTTCCCATATCCAATAGTCGTTGCCGTCGATATCGATCGACAAGAGCCCGACGTCCGGCGAGAATCCGGACTGGCTCAATAGTGAGTTGATGTTGTCCCTAGTGATCCACGCAGCGTTTGCTTGAAGGTCGTATTGCCAGTAAATCGGATCCTTTTGGATCGCGCGAATGTCCGCCGCGCAACCGTCCAGAACCATTCCTTGCCAATTGTTGTTGAGCATCAAAAATCTTGTATTGCTTTCCTCGTAGTTCTCCACTCCAAACTCGATGAAAGTTTCATTCTGAATCGGCAATTTGTTGATCAAGTATTGAATAATCCCGTCCTCGTCCCACTGTGAAAATACCTTGAATCCCACATCACGAAAGTTCGCTGTTACAGGAAAACTTGAAGCACGCCAGGCCATTTCTTTACCTTGAAGAAGCAGGAGAGCCGTGTCGTCGTGATGCCTGAATGTCCTTTTCAGTCTTTTGAAAATCATTTTCGATCGCGTCTTTAGCAATGGCCATGTGTCGAGCTTGTTTCCGCTCGGCCCTAACGCGCGCACCGCCTTCGAGTCTGCCCCGATTGCAGGAGGATTTGGTACGATAGCGCTAAGATACGCCGAACATAGCTTCCTCATCGTTCGCGCTCCAGTCTTTTATATAGATACCGCGCAAATCTCCTTCCCGGCGAAGGGCGACGATGTAACCGCTGAAGCTCAGCAATAAAATCGGGGCGCGGCTCCAGAGTTTGTGGCAGGCGACACTGAATATGTCCGCCGGACGCGAGAGAAGATTGGAAGATTGATTCGCGACGGCAGTGCACGCCGGAACCGTCCAACCCGATGTTGTAAACTCTTGAAACTGCGGAAAGCATGGCTACCGCGTCCTGTTTGAAGTGCGCGTAAGCCCATCGGATGGCCCAGGAGTCGACCGTCCCTGCCATTTGCAACCCAAGCATGTAAGAGAGATCGGATCCGCCGCGATTCAATAATTTCTGCTGATTCTTATCGACGCGGAACTCGGCATAGTCCGAAACGTTCCAGTCCGCACGCTCCCAACGGCTCTTCCAAGTTCCCCAGCCCCATGAACTGCTGCGGTGGGAACAGAACGCATCGTATCCATAATCTTCTGGCACCTGGACCGCGAAATTGAATCCGCTCACGGAGAAAATCTTTGGCTCTCGCTCGTACTGGTCAAGCATTTCGTTCATGAAAGTCAAAAAGTCCGCGGTGGTCAGAAGGTCATCTTCCATCACGATTTGGCGGTCGTATGTTTGAAATATTTCCGAGACGCCGCTGATCACCGACTGCGCCAAGCCGGAGTTCAGTTCACGCTGAATGATTGTTACGGAACGAAAGCCCTCGATGGCACGAATGTAGCGACGGACTTCTTCCACTGGCGCGCTATCTGCCTCGTTTTTGGCACCGTCCGAAAAAATGAACAACTGACTATCGTGCGCGAGCTCGTTTGCGACAAGAGATTCCACCGTCTTGCGGGTATGCTCAGGGCGGTTGTAAACGAATAAAACGATCGGCGCGAGTTCCTCTTCTAATCCGCTACGTAAATTCCAGACGTTTCTCGCGTTCAAGGAAGAATTACTTGAAGTGCCTTGCGGTTCGGCCGGTCGCGGAGAAGACGTCGCTTCACTGAATGATTTTCGTGAAACCTGAAATAGAAATCCCAGAGCAAGGACTGTTGAATAGGTGGCGCCTGAAACTAGCATTCCATAGACCGCTCCTTTCAGGCCGAAGTGCCTTACGAACGGAATACCTACAAGCAGAGTAGCTGCGCCGCTGGAGAAATATGCGTAGAAGACCAGTCTGGGCATTTCTGCGGCCTTTAGCGCATCGTTTATCGTGTTGCCGATTCCCATCAGGAGCGGCAGCAATGCCAATAGAAAGAGCAAGGGGACTACTCCGTCGAAATTTCCGGCATAAAGAATGTGAATTGCGGAGCGCCCAGCCAATCTGACGCCCGCTGCAAATAACCCGGTGGCACACACGGTGGCTAACCCGACCTTTCTCCAAAGCGCGAAATATTCTCCCATCCGTCCGGCTGCGAAATGCGCAGCCATGGCCGGCAGCACGAGGTAATTCACGGCAATAAAAACCTGATCCACGGGCGTCACAAGAATATAAATAGCTTTAAGCTGAGCGACGTCTTTCACGGACAGCAATCCGGCAACCAGCCAGTAATAACCTTGCGTAGTCAGCTGAAATACGAAGGCCGTCGCCAGTACCCACTTCGCATACTTCCAATGCTCCTGCCAATAACGCGGCTCGCTTTGCAAGAAAGCTCTCCGTGGTTTCGGCGTGGAGAGTTGTCCGGCAAAACACGCCCCAGCCGCAATCCATCCAAGCGCAAGAATCATGAAAACGGAAAAACTGTTCAGCACATGAAAATGAGCACTAAACAAAAGACCGCACGCTACGCAAATAAAAAACACGCAGGAGGCCTGTGCGGCCAGCGCCGCGCGTCCCTTCACGTAGAATGCGCGCCTCATGAATGAGCCGGAAAGAAGTATTCCAGCGGTCAGGGCCAGACCAAGCAAGGCGCGGGGGTTTGAATGGGGCGCAAACCCTCCGAAAAGTCTGCTGGCGAGAAGCAAGCATCCCGTCAGGACAATTGCGACTACGGCGTTGCTGCGCGCCATCAGGCTTACATACTCGGCAAAACGCTTGCGATAGCGGCCAGAACCATAAACGGTGTACGGCTCCAGTATCACTGCATTGTGAAGGCCAGAGAGAAACGTGTAGACGGAATAGGAAAGTGCAAACATCCCGTACTCTTCCTTGCTTTGCGTGCGAGCCAGCATCACATTGACTAAAAAAAGTCCGCCTACCGAAAACGCTTGATCTGCCAAGCTATACGCCAGCGGTGTCGCTTTCGAAAAGCTTTTTGCGGCGCCAGGCGAGAATTGCCAATTCGGGCCCCGTCGGTTGGCCGGTGAGACTGAATCGCTGGCCGAGCGAATCGCGGCAACGATCCGGTCTCTTGTTAGTGCGGGAGCATTTTCCATTCCTTGGATAAGCCTTCCCGTGGGTACTGATCGCCGATGAATTGGAAGAGAATCGTTTTCGGCGGCGGAGCTGTTTCACTTATCAAACTTCGGTAACTAGATTCTTTCGATGTCGGAAGTTTCTACTTCCACAGAAGCGGCTCGTGCGATTAAGTCGATTGAGACGACTACTCGGCTAGCTTTCTTTTTGCGAATTAAAATTCCTTCGGCTCCCTGCAGCGCACCGCGCACGATTCTCACCCTACGGCCGGCGGTCAGGTACGGGTGCGGCTCGGCTCGGAGTTGAGGAAGCAGAGTGTTCTTCAGAAATTCGATTTCCTGAGCGGAAAGCATCGCAGGATGTCCGTTGAAACCCACAAGTTTCACAACACTCGGAACTCGCAAAACTTCTATCCGGTTTTGAAGGCCAATTCGAACAAAGACGTATCCGTCGAAAAGCGGCAATTGGATGCGCTTCTTTCGATCCGCCCAACGGCGAACCGCGTCGTATACCGGCAGGAAATGTTCGATGTGTCGCTCGATGAACTGTTTTGCGACTTGTTTTTCGTGATTCGCACAGGTGTACACCGCGTACCACTGAGGTTCTGAGTACTCGGCCCCTTCGGGCATAAATCTCTGGCCCGAAAGAATTGTAGAATTTGAAGTATTTATCATTGGCGGTCCTTGAGGCCACGCACAGCTTCGCCCGGCGACTTACAGGAGAAATTCGTTCTATCTCCTTTCCTGCATGGTGGTTGCGCGGAGAAAAGCTCTTAACGCTCACCGCGGGGCGCGTCCGCTGTCTGCGGGGTTCTTGAAACCGCGCAGAGCTCTCCCGAGTGATTCTGCGATGAACGGAACAATCCGAACTTCGCGCTTTGAAATATTTCTCGCGCCAGAATCTTGCGCGGGTCTTTCTGCTCAATCTCCCGCCAATTGGACGCCAGAAAAATCCAGGTCATAGCTCCGGCGACTGAAAGGCAAGTCCCCAGGATTGTGATCAGCACTCGTGGCGGATAGGACCTTCTCTCCGGCACTTCCGCGGGATCGATCACTTTTACGCTGGGGGTCTCTTTTGCCTCCTGCACTTTCGCCAGCTCGTTTTCCTGCGTCAGAGTTTCGAAAACAGCTTCCTGGACTTTCGTCTGGCGGTATAAGTCGGCATACGTGACACCGAGCAGTGGAAGCTCGCGAATCGTCGGGTACAACCTCTGGCTCGCTGTTCCCGTAGATTTTGCTGGCACCTCGGAATGTCCTCTCAGGTCCTGCAAGTGCCGCTGAAGCTCATCGACACGCGCCTGCGTTGCGCGGACCCGAACATTCTCAGTTGTGTAAACTTGTTTCAGACTTTCTAGTTCTGTTTGCGCGGCGATCAACTGCCCTTCGAGCGTCCCCGCGGCTTCGATCATTGCTTTCCCTTGCGCTTCGATGTTGATTGCCGTGTTTTTGCTCGCGAATTCGCTGAACTGATTTTCTGCGGTTTCTAAGTCGCGACGCACTTCCACTAATCGTCCTTCCAGGAACACTCGCTCCCGGTGCGCCGAAGAAGTGTTTAGCTCAACCACCACGCTGTTCAGCTCCTTGACATATGCCTGGGCCAAGCCGGCGGCGCGGTTCGCACTGTGGTCTGTCACCATGATGGTGATGATTCCGCTCTTCAAATCTTCCGCGATCTGCGTGTTTTCCTGGAGACGCAGCCGCGCATCCGCCCTAATCCTCAATCCATACACCCGCTCCAGATAAAACTGCGTCACCAAACGGTCTTGAACGGTCCTGGTCAACAAAATCGCTGTGAAAAGGGCGCCGGTGCTTTTCAGACCGAGTAAATCCCCGGCTATGCCGCCAAGGCCGCCCGCTTTTCCGGATAATGCTGCCATCATCATCAAACTGCTGGATGATTGGCTGTCCGGCGGCATCAATCGCGTCGCGGATACGTATCGCACCGGAACCACAAACGCGGTTAACAATGACGCCAACAGCCCCAAGGCAGCCGCGCGTCCCAGGAATTTGCGGCGGTTCCAGAACAAACGAATTCGCGCCACGCTTCTTTCGCGAATTGCTTGTCCCTCGTCCGGCTCCCCGTGATTTCCATTGTTCACGGAAATCTGTGCGAGCAACTCTTCCAAATTTGGAGAATCGACCCGCATCAGGTAAACCGCTCCTTCCGGCCAAGGCATTTCTTCGTGCTTTCGTTCATCGTGCCGCGCCTGGATAAAACCCCAATTCCAAAACAGTCATAAAATTTCTTTGCACTCCCTTGAACAGTATCGGGAAACGCGAGATGTGCTCGTATTGCACCTGAGCCTTGGCATAGAAACCTGACTTCAAACCGATCTCACTTCGAACCCCATAGTCCTGCCACTCGCCACCGCCCGGAATGAAATCGGAGCTAACCGAACTGTGCTTGTACACAAATTGAACCGTGTCGCGCGGCGAGATCCAATACGTTGACCACAATTGAATCGCGCGCCCCATGCGTCCCACAGTATTGCCGATCAGATCTCCACGATTCGTATAGCCATCGCGATAAATCGTGTTCCAATAATTCAAATTTCCTTGGTTCGTAACTTGTCCTGGAGATTCGGTGGACGTTCCCTCGACATGAAAGTCCAATCTCGCTACCCCAGGAATTCGAGTGATGTATAAACCGGGCCGCCAGGCACTACGCGCCAGGTTTTCAACCGGAGTGATATCGTCGTCCGCGTACAACTCTCCGTAAAACACGACATAGTTCCGGACTTTCGGAACATAAAATGTCCAGTCCATACTTGAGTGGCTGTCACCCGGCACCGAGTTAAGCTTCGTACTCACCACTCCGAAAATACTGCGGAAAAAATTGCCGTAGGTAAGCGGATTGCCGCCCTTGCCTCCAATGGTTGTGGTGCGCGCAAAGCCCAATTCCAGGCAAGAAAATGGTTTGAAACTTATTTTTTGGCCATAGATAAAAGGCTCGGCAACGAAGCTGTGTCCTGCCAGCCTGCCGATGAATTGATCCACGCGAGCGGGACCAAGAAATCGTAAGAAGGTTGGTAGCTCGAACGGCTCGGGATTCACGATTCGAACCATGTCTACCGGCGCCGCATTGTCGCTCCAGATTAGTGACCCGCCTGGGCCTGGCCCCCAGGAAAAGCTTTGTCTTCCGGCGGCGATTTGCCAATTGCTTACGTCCAGCGCGACGTAGGCATCCAGTAACTCGGGACGGTTGGTCGCAGCGACCGGAACGGCTGGCGCCTCGGGAACCAGGTCGCGCTCGGCGATGATTTCGCGGACCGCATTCGATTGCGCCGGAGCCGACGGTGCATGCTGATACTCAGCCCGCACATAAATTGCCAGTGGTCCTGCCGCTGCGCGGAATGCTCCCCCAGCTTGTCCGTTCGTTCCGCGCTCAAACGGGCGCCCAAAATCGTAGGAAATCGTTTGTCCGAAGTGATATCCATCCGTCAGCGGAGGCCCGCTGATAGACACACCTCGTGCGTAAATGGATTCCACGTTTGCAGTGAAATTGTGGCCTTCGTTCAACAAGTTCTCCTCGTACAAGAATTCTCGCTGCAGGCTGGCTTGCAAATCTGCGGCGCGCGCGCTTGGATTTTGATCCCGCTGCAAATTCTCGTTTGCCTCTTCTGTAAGCCGGGCGCATTCGATGCGCGTCCACGGCTGCATTCCAGCCATCGAAGTCATCACGTAACCAAGCGCTGCCAATCTCTCAAACGCCGGATACACCCAGCTATCCAGTGGCACGAATGCGGATCCCATGCTTTGGCGCGGTCTTCGATTCTCGTCGTAGTCAATGGACTCCGCGTGTGTCTCCCAAGCGGCGCCATCCAGATTCGAATCGTGATGCGTGCGATACACGTGCTGCCCCACGAACCATCCGATCGCGCTGCCGATAAAAACATCGGAAGGGAAGTGCTGTTTCGCGGTTATGCGCGATACGCTCACCGCTGATGCCAGCCCGTAGATCAGCACCGACGTCAGCGGACCCGGATATTCGTGGGCCACTACACTCGCGACAGACCATGCAATAGCAGCGTGGTCGGACGGCATCGAGTTGCCGCCTTGAAAAAAATTCCCACGGTGTTCATTCGTCAATGGACTTTGCCGGCCAAACGCGTATTCCAGCGCACTGGTTGCGGCAAAGCTGTCAGCTGCGGCTTCTCCTGCCAAGATTCCGGTCTCACGTTTGTGATCGTCCTGTGTGACGCGGCCCCACAGGTAAAATCCGCCGGCCAGCCCGGCCATCGAATAAAGTCCGCAATTCGAAAAATCCGTGCTGTACTTCAAATGAGCCGCGGAATTGGAAAGATGTTTGCTGAATTCCGTGTCGGTGGCCAGCAATCCACCGGTCACTAGACCGAACGGCACCATCCATTCCGAGTCAGCCAGCGTTAACCGAAACGGACTCGTCCAAATCGCTATTTGATCCGTCCCAAAGTGTTGGATTAACTTTATTCCCAGGGAATTGTCACTTCGTTCTGCACTTGGCGGGTTGTTAGTCAGGCTGGATGACTCTTGCTCGAGATTATTCGCAGCCGGGGAATTCTGTTGTGCCGCTACACGTCCGATGGGATCTTGGGCTCTCGTGTCCGTGCTCATCGCCAACATTCGAACGGCGAAAAGAAAACAACAGTTCATCACCAGACTTCTTCTCCTTCGCTTCATTTCTAATCCCGTTAGAAACGGACAGCGATCACTATCGCGCTCGCCACGGATGCCGCCGTTTGCGCAGCTAGGAAAATGTTTTGCCACTGTACGCCGCCGCCAAGCGCCCGCTCCGGTACTACCAGCATGTCTCCGGGTTCAAGCGTCCGCGACATCGAGTCGCCTGCCCATACACTGCTGCGGGAGCCAATCACCGAGCCGTCTGCGCGAATCACAAAAATAGCTTTTTTGTTTGCGAGCTGCGTGGGCCCGCCGGACTGGCTGAGATACCACTTCGCGCTTTTTCCCGGCCGAAAAGAAACCGCTGTCGGATTGAACACTTGGCCAGTCACCATCACGAAACTAGGCCGTTTCGGTATCAGCAAAGTGTCGCCGGCTCGCACGTTGATATCGGCATTCGTGTCTTTCCAATGATCGAGGTTTGAAGAAATGCGGATAGTCACACGGCCAAGCGGCGGGTTGCTGTTCAACAACTCGAGGCTCGTCTGCCATTGCTGTAGCGCAATTTCTTTCGCCTGTTTCGCCTTAGGATCCGCATCCGGTAACAGTTGAAGCGTAGTTTGAGCGTTCTGTACTCGCACGATCATCTCGTTCTGCCCTTTGGCTTCCAGTTCGCGTACTTGCGTCCGCTGCAGAACCGCTCCGTAAGGGTAAGCATCCGATTGGAATCCGCCCGCCCGCTCGATAACTGAACTCAGCCGCTCGCCGGGGCGAATTCCGTAGGTCCCAGGGTTTTTCACTTCTCCCTTTACTCGAATGGATGCGCCCAAGTCATTCCAGCCCGGAAGTTGTCCGATTGTGAGCACGTCGCCGTTGTGTAGCGGCACATCGAATTTCGGATCTCCGGTGAGTGCGGCGGAAATTGAAATGGTTTCGTGTTGGCCGGTCAATTGATTTGGTGATGAATCTTGATGGCTCCATTGAAAATGAGTGAGGTCCGCGAACTGAGTTTCGGCGCCGGGTGTTAACCCTCCTCCCACGCGAATCAAATCCCCGACTTGCATGTTGGTTGTCAGCAGATACCGTCCCGGTGTGCCCACTTCACCCTGGACGTTCACAGTGGCCGGTTCCACCGCAGCGGGGTTGCGGTGAACCAGCAGCCGGTCGCGAGGCTGCAACAGGATGTTCTCTCCTGCATCTCCCGCCAGAGCTTGTTTTAGGTCAACGCTGAATATTTTGAATTTCCCATCCGGGAGGTAACGAAATACCTGCGCATCCCCGGTCTGCGCGTCGGGTGCAAGCCCCCCTGCAAGATGCACGGCATCGCTCAAACGTACTTGGCCGGAAGTTCGGTAGGTTCCCGGTTGGCGCACGTCGCCTGCAACGGAAACCGCCGGGGGGTTCTCAAAATCAAACCTGCTGAAAATTCGAATTGTATCCATCGCTTGCAAGAGCGGCGCTTGCGAAGGGTTTCCCATCGCGATGGACAGATCGAAACTCTCCACGCTGGGATGAAAATCGGGAGCATTCAGGCGAATGATCTCCGCATATTGATTTGCCGGCTGCGGCAACAGATCTTTGTATGACGAAATTACGTCCGTCACGCGCATCTCCGCGCGATAGGAATAGCGTCCCGGGCGGATCACGTGTCCTTCGAGATAAACCGCGTCCTGGTTGTATGGCGCAATCGGATAGACGCGGATGCGATCGCCATCGTGAATCTCAAACGCCGCAAGTCGCTTGGCGACTTCCGAGGAGTCATTGGCTTCTGGAATATCCACACTCAACATTGTTTGCTTTTCGTGCGCGAGAATTCGTTGAACCTCAATGTGGCGCAAAGCTGCAGTCGGCAGCAGCCCTCCGGCCAGTTCCAGGACGCTGGCCAGATTATTCTCATCTCGCAGCTCGTAGATCGCCGGACGCCGAACCATTCCCTCCACCGTTACTTGTGAGCCGATGGGGGGAATCAAGACTGTGTCGCCATTTTCAAGCCGGAGTAAGTCTGACTTCACTCCGCGCAAAAGCAGATCGTAAACATCCACGACCTGCACAAGCTCGCCAGCCCGGTAATGCTTCAAGATCCGAAGCGAGCCCCCTGCAGTCGGCCCTCCGGCCGCAAACAATGCGTTTAACGGAGTGGACAGAGAACTTACGTCATAAGCGCCAGCGTTTCTTACGTCGCCAACGTCGTAGATGCGAATGGTTCGCAATCGTCCAAGCGAAACATCGGTGGACACGTCGCGGAACTGTGTTCGCAGAATCTGCTGCAGATTGCCCTGAACATCCGCGAGACTCTTTCCGCTAACCAGAATTGGCCCGACTTCCGGAAGGTTGATGCGGCCTTCGTGATCTACCGTGCGGTATAGGCGTTGTGAAACGCCTCCCCAGAGATTGATCGACAAACCGTCGCCTGGGCCCACTACGTAATCCGGCCCAACAGGCAAGTCCATGGGAATAAGTCTCGAGTCGCGAGCGCCATGTGCAAAAACTTGCATTCCAAACCTTTGCGGCGTAGCGGGCTGCGGAAGCGCCTGCATATACATGTCGTAAAGCGAAGGAATATCGTTGTAAGGATTCGCCGCCCGAACCATATCGGCTGGTCGCGACGGGAACTCGCGAACATTCAGAGGCTCGGAGACCGCCCGCTCTTCCCCCATCATTCTGTTGAAGCCGTCACTCCGAGGTTGGTACGTAGTCAAATCGTCCGTCTGGTAAGTTGCGGAACCCTTCGCTCGGTAAGTGGTGGATTCCTCTATTGCTCTTCGATTTTCCGCGCTGCTGTCGAAAGGTTCAGGCGCTGATTGATCTCTGCGGTTTGCCTTAGTCTGTCCCACGGAGAGCTCGCGGGGTGTTCCGTCGAAACCGAAGCCGTCCGAAGATTGTCTGGATCTCGGCGAATCGTCGAGTGGAGAAGAAATTTCGGAAGACTCGCTGTCCGCCTGCAAACCTTGCGAGTAATCCGTCTGAGTGGTTTGCGGATAACCGTAAGAATTTCTCGCCGGAGGATTTTGGGGCCTTGAATTCTCGCCAGGGTTTTCCTCAGGAGCTTCATTCTGAGGCGTCCGCAGCGTGCCGTCAGTTGGGATTTCCGCTTGCCGCGCGGTGCAGTCAGCGTCCAGTCTCGGATCGCAGGACCTCGCTGTTTGTAGATTCTGCGCTCGGCGCTTTCGCGCGTCTGACAGCTCTTCTTCCTGATCTTGAGCCAGCCACTTCGCGCGCTCTATGGCAAGCAGGTTATGTTCTTGGGCTGCATCCGAATCGGGATTCAACTTGGGCAGCAAATAGCCGTAGCGTTGGACCAGAGCTGTCGCGACCGAGCGGAACTGCGCGTCTTCCTCCAGCCGTTGGAAAATCGCATCATTCGTCAGATCGGATTCGCTGATAATCTGGCCGTGATCGGTCGCATCTTTGGCGACCCAATATTTCAGCGCCACCATGAGTCCCGTATCTTTGACCAGCACCATTTTGATCTCACCAGCGGACGCAGACACGCGGCTCAGATTCTCCCTGCCAAGCTCAGAGCTTGGCGTTGGATTGGGCCGTTGATTCCGCGTTTGCGCAATGACGCTCGAGCTGTTTCCAGTCGCGCACCAACCCAAAAGAGCAGTCAGAAATCCAGCGAACTTGCGCGAAGAGAACCCGAGCGATCCCCGAAACGGGCCCATGAACTTCATTCGCCGCCTCGCACGGACATTCTTCGCTCCAGGTGGCCGCTTAACTTGTCTGCGAGCATTTGTGCATCCGCCTCGACCATCACTTTCACAAGATCGCGGAATCTCGTGCGCGGCACCCACCCGAGTTTTTGCCGCGCCTTCGAAGCGTCACCAACCAATCGATCGATTTCAGTGGGCCGGTAGTAATCCGGGTCGATCTCCACGTACGCCTGCCAATCGAGTCCCGCAGTCTCGAAGGCCAGCTCTAAGAATTCCCGCACCGTATGCGTCTCTCCGGTGGCCAAAACGTAGTCATCCGGCGCGCTTTGCTGCAGCATCTGCCACATTCCCTCGACGTATTCCGGCGCGTAGCCCCAATCACGTTGCGCCTCCAGATTTCCGAGATACAGTTTCTCCTGCAGTCCATTGGAGATTCGCGCGACTGCGCGTGTTATTTTTCGTGTGACGAAGTTTTCGCCTCGCCGCGGAGATTCGTGATTGAACAGAATTCCATTGACCGCGTAGAGGCCGTAGCCGTCGCGCGCGTTTGCTGTCATCCAATAGCTGTAAAGTTTGGCGCAACCATACGGGCTGCGTGGCCGGAACGGTGTATTTTCGTTTTGCGAACTCCCGAATGCTTGCCCGTACATCTCGCTGCTGGCCGCATTGTAAAACCGCGCAGGAATCCCTGTTTCGCGGATGGCATCCAGCAGCCGCGTGGTTCCCAACGCGGTGATGTCGCCGGTGTATTCCGGGATATCGAAGCTCACTCGCACGTGGCTTTGCGCCCCGAGATGGTAGATTTCATCCGGAGCTAGGCGATAAAGCAGTTTGGCCAGGCTCGTGGCATCGGAAAGATCGGCAAAATGAAGATAAAATTGCGCGTCGCGTTCGTGCCAATCGGCTAACAAATGGTCGACCCGGCTAGTATTGAAACTGCTCGAACGGCGTTTGATACCGTGAACTTCGTAGCCCTTACAGAGCAACAGTTCCGCGAGATAGGAGCCATCTTGTCCCGTCACGCCTGTAATTAGCGCCCGTTTCACCTGGCTCTGAAGATTTGCCGTCATCGATTCGCGTCTCCGAATCGTGCATAGTAATGTTCAGCATCCGATTTGGATCTTGTCGCCGATCCGAAGTTCAGCTTCAAAGCGCTCCTCCAGGTGCTTGAATCAATTCCGTTCGATTTACTGTTCCATTCGGGATTCCCGGAACGGAACAGATTGGTTGTTTTCAGAGGTGTGATTGCAAGCGCTTGGCCAATGTCGTTTCGAGGCTGCGAATCATTTGCCAGGTTTCGGCGTACTTCGTTGTCATCGCTTGTCGCTTGCGTTATCCTCGCTTTTAATGGTCGACATTCACTGCCACATACTTTCCGGTCTTGATGACGGTGCTGAATCTCTCGATATGTCTGTTGCGATGGCCGAAATGGCGATTGAGGACGGTATTACCCACATAGTGGCGACTCCGCACGCCAGCCCAAATCACGAGTTCATTCCCGAATTGGTAAGGATGCGCCGGGATGAAATTCAATCTCGCTTTGAAGGCCGCCTCACCCTCGCGACCGGCTGTGACTTTCACCTCAGCTTTGAAAATCTGCAGGACATCCGGCTTAACCCGTCTCGTTTCACTATCAATCAGAACAACTACCTGCTGGTGGAGTTCGCCGATTTTTCCGTTCCGCCGTCTATGGACAACGCCCTCCACGAACTGCAGCTAGCGGGCCTTACTCCGATCATCACGCATCCGGAGAGAAACCCCCTTATCCGGACGAAGCCGGAGCGGTTATTCCGTTGGCTGCGGCAGGGATGCTACGTGCAGGTGACCGCGCAGTCGCTACTGGGTAGGTTTGGCAAGGCGGCGAAGGCGTCGGCGGAAGAGTGGATCAATGCGGGGGCAGTGCACTTCCTGGCTAGCGACGCGCACAACATTACGTCCAGGCCTTTGCGACTGAGCGAGGGCTTCGAGTATCTACAGAGAACGCGCGGAGAGGAAATCGCTCGAGCGTTGCTGCTGGATAATCCGATGGCGGCGTTCGAAGGGAGACCGCTGCCTTTTGTCCCGGAGTTGGACGAGGATGCGGGGCTCGCTCCGGGGGCCAACTCACCAAGGCGGCGAAAACGGTTTTGGATTTTCTGAGCGCTCGGCGGCGAAATCCAGCGCTCTACCACGTGGCGCGTGGAAGCAATCGAGAAACGCCCGCTCCAAGAACTAGCGAAAAAGTTCCAGGATTTCTTCGTAGCGTTTGAACGGGGGAATCAAGTACGCGCCAGCGATGCCGTAACTTCTCGCTGTGCGCGCCCAATCAAGCATTCTTCTTGCGAGAACAAAACCACGGTCGCGCGCGGCGTCTCCCGCCTTTTCCATTTCGCGCAGAGTGGCTTCCGGAATCACTATTCCCGGGACTTCGTTGTTCAGGCGCAGTGCTTGCTTGTAACTTGTGAGTGGCCACAAGCCGACTATCACGGGGACCGGCGATTTTCCGCCCATCCGTCTTAGAAACGCGTTCCAATGCTCAGGATCGAAGATCGGTTGGGTCATCGCAAAGTGCGCTCCGGCTTCGATTTTTTCTTCGAAACGGCGCAACTCTTGGTCGATGTCCTCCGCGACCGGATTCACCGCGACGCCAATCGTAAAATTTGTGGCGCCTCCCAAACTTTTTCCAGCCCAGTCCGTTCCTTGATTCAGCCGCGCGAGGACTTTCACCAGACCGATGGAGTCGACTTCGTAGACCCCGCTGGTTTCGGGATGATCACCGAGCGACGGCGGGTCGCCGGTAATCGCGAGGACGTTGCGCACGCCGCCGACGGCCCAGGCACCCAATAGCATCGCTTGCAGGCCGATGATGTTGGCGTCGCGCGTCGTCAGATGCGGGATGGTTTCAAACCCGTGCGCTTCGAGTGCGCCGGCCAGAACGAGCGCATCCATTCCGACACGGGCGAGCGTTCCACTATTGATGTCGATGGCATCCACTTCGCCAGAGGCGATTACGCGGCCAGTTTGTTCGAGGATGCGCTCGACCGTAACTCCCTTGGGCGGATCGATTTCGACGGAGACGACGAACTTTTGTTCCTGGATTTTGCGCCAGAGCTTACTGTCGGGTTCGCGCGTCGCGATACGGCGAAATCTTTCAGCCGGCTCGAATACTTCTATGGAACGAGGCTTGACCGCCTTTGCGCCGCCAGCCGCGTTCGGGTGGATTTTCTTCACGGCTTCGGCGATGGCGCGGATGTGTTCCGGCGTAGTGCCGCAACAACCGCCAATCAAGCGCACTCCCAACTCCGACGCTTCCTGTGCAAAGAGCGCGAAATATTCCGGTGAAGAACGCGGATACACAGTGCGATCGCCGACCCGCTTCGGAAAACCTGCGTTGGGCATGGCGGAAAGCGGCAGCCCGGTCGCCGAAGAGAGTTCGCGCAGGATGGGGAGTAAGAGCTGCGGGCCGATGGTGCAGTTCGCTCCGATGGACTGAATATTTTTTTCTTTCAGTTTTTCCCAGGCGTCCTGCGGGCGAGTGCCGCCGAAGGTGGTGCCTTCGTCGGAGTAGGTCATCTGGGCGACGATGGGCAAGCGTGAGAAGGAACGGATGGCGTCGATTGCGCGGAGGAGTTCTTCGATGTCGCTGAAAGTTTCCAGGATGAAAAAATCGACGCCGCGTTCTTCGAGAGCTCCGGCTTGCTCCTTGAAAATCGAGAAGATTTCCTCGTGTGGAAGTTCGCGGATGTGCTGGACGATTCCGAGCGGGCCGATGGAGCCGGCGATCAATACTTCGTGCTTGGCGGCTTCGCGCGCTTCGCGAGCGATTTTCACTCCGCGATGATTCAGTTCCGCGACCCTTTCGGCCATTCCAAACTGGCCGAGCTTGTGGCGATTGGCGCCGAAGGTGTTGGTTTCGATGATCTGCGCTCCGGCTTCCAGGTAGCGCTGGTGGACGTGAAAGACAGCTTCGGCGTCGAGCGTGTTCAACTCGTCGACGCAGCGCTGGGGACCGACGAACTCATAGAGCAGCGAGCCCATCGCTCCGTCGGCGACGAGGATGGAGTCGCGGAGGCGCTCGTTGAAGTCTTCGAGTTTCATTAGGTGGCAGCTCGGTTGGTTTTTGGCATGGGCGATAAACGAATAAGTATAGCATCCGCATGCAAGCCGGCCTCCCCACTGCTAGCCGATTCTGGTCGAAGGCAACCGTTACGGAGCGCAGCAGATCCAGCAAGGCAAACAATGTGGCAAGAACGCCACATGCCAGGACTTTGCGGCGCCATCCTGGGGTTTACGGTGAAATCCCAGGTACCATACGGTGAAGTATGTATTGGAGCTTTGGGCGGCCGAGTGTAGAACTTTGTCAAGTGCGCTGTGTTTGTTATGGCATGGCACTTAGTGGGAGCGCTACGAAATTAGCTCCGCAGGGCGCGTAGCAGGCGGTCAGGTGCCGTGCCTTGGCGAAACCAAGGCGAATCGCAGGATGCGTGCAGATTTGAACAGAAGTTGTGTTCGGCAATGGCTAGCATTTCATTGGGTGAGAAAGATTCGGCTGAGGTGCTGAGGGTAGGAGCAAACATATGAAGGGAAGGCTAGGGTTGCTGGTTTGCGGAGCTTTGTTGGTTGCGGCGGCGCCAATATGGGCCGACAAGGCACCGGGTGATGAAACGCTCAAAGATCTTGGAAACAACGCAGGTTCAGCGTATACGGCGGGTGGGTCGAGTTTCGGCTTGAATCCGAGCGGGATGTCGGCCATGGACTTTCATCCTGCCGGTATGCGTGGGGGCACCCCGGAGGAGTTCAGTTTTTCGCCTTCGACCAATTGGATAAGAGCGTCGAGATATGGAAACTCTGGCGAAGTTCTGCCAGACAGTCCGGCAGTAGCCGAGCCCGGAGCCCTTCCAATGATCTTGGTGGGTTTTGTTGGCATTGGATTGCTGGTTCGCCGACGCGAAGAGCCGGAGACGAAGACTTAGCTTTGCGAAAGTTTTGATCTAATCGATTTCCAACCGTAGATCTGTGGCCGGGTTTGGTTTTTCCCAGGCTAAGTAGTTCCTGCCTGTTTTGTTCTCAACAAGGAAGTTGTGTGCCTGCCAATGCCTTAACCGCAGTTTTAATCCAGTTTTCACAAAATACGACCTCGAAAAGTTAGCAAGCCGCTGCTTGGGAAGACCGAACTAAACACGCGCTCAGCGCTGGGGGATTTTGAAACGGTGATGCCGCCGCAGCGCGGCTCCAAGATTTACGGAAGGCTGGGCTAGTGAATGCGGAGAGCGGTTATAGGCGAGATCGAGGCTGCTCGGTTGGCCGGAATGATGGCGGCGAAGAAGGAGCAGATCGCCAGTGCGCCGGCAGCGATGCCGAGCGCGAGCGGATCCCAAGAAGAAACGCCATAAAGCTGAGACGAAATCAAGCGGCCCGCGCCGATAGCTAGCGGCAGGCCCAACAGCAGCCCAATCAAGACGCGCTTGAATGCGCCGCGAAGGATGAGTCGGACGACATTTGGGCGATCGGCGCCGAGCGCCATGCGAATGCCGATTTCGTTGGTTCGCTGCGCGACAGTGTAGGCGGTGACGCCGTAGAGCCCGATAGCAGCGAGCACAAGGGCTACGATACCGAACAGGCCAGCGAGACTGGCGACGGCGCGCTCCTGATCGAATGAAAGATCGACTTCCTGCTGCATCGTGCGGATACTGATGATGGTCAAGTTGGGATCCAGGTCGCTGAGTGTTTTGGTGATCTGGGGCTCAAGGACACCTGCGGGTAGGTCGGTAACGAGCATGATTCCGTTGACAAAGTGGGAGCGCAGCTCGAGTCTCGTCATTACGTTGTCTGTGTAACTGACATTCTGAGCGAGCGGGACGTAGAACATCGCTTGAGCCGGCCGGTTCAAGCGGTAGCCTGCAAACTTCGCATCGCGCACGACGCCGACGATGCGGAACGTGGCGGCGTTCTGAGGCAAGTCGAGGCCGAAGTGCTGCTCGAGCGGGTCTTCGCCGTTCTTGAAAAAACGTTGGACGAAAGCTTCGTTGACGACGGCAACGGCGGCAGTGGTTTCGTTGTCGGCGGAGGTGAAGGCGCGTCCGCGGAGAATAGGCATGCCGAAATTCTGAAGATAGTTTGCGCTCACTCGATCCCACGACGCTCCTGCTTCCTCGCCCATGGTGGGAGCGGGATGGCCGGACACCAAAATCATTTCGCCCCAGTTATTGGTGAGGGGATTGTAAAGCGCTAGGCCGGAGCCCCGCACTCCAGGCAAGCGATTGAGGCTTTCTTCAAGCTGGCGGTAGAGCGACTCCAACTGAGGCAGTGTGTAACTTGCGGGCGGGTCTTGCAGCGCCACCACGACGCGGCCTTGTAGTTGATAACCGAAATCCTGATGCTCGAGCTTGTTCAGGCTTCGGGCGAGCATGGTGGCACCGGCGACGAGGACGACTGAAAGGGTGGCTTGCACGATGAGAAGTCCGGTGCGAGCGAAAGAGGAATGATCGCTGGTGCTGCGTCCCGAGCCGCGCAATGCTTCTGCAGGATTGGTAAGAGTTGCAAACCAAGCAGGAGCCGCTCCGAAAATAATTCCCGTCGCAAGGGCCACGGCGAAAGCAAATGTCAATACGATAAGCGACGGTGCGGCACTGATAGGAAGAAAATGTGCACTGTGAAAGGCAAGCGCGAGCAAGAGGCGGGCGGCTGCGATTGCGACAAGAAGCCCGGCTATGCCTCCAGCGACGGCGAGCAAAATACTTTCAGTGAGAGCCTGGGTGATGATTTCGCGTCGCGTGGCACCCAGGGCCATGCGTACCGCGGTTTGTCCTCGACGCGTAACTGCGCGAGCGAGCTGGAGGTTCGCGACATTGGCGCATACGATGAGCAGAACCAATCCGCAAACAGACAGTAAGATCTGTAGGCTGCGGCCATACTCTTCTTTCATTTCAGCTACACCGGCACCGGCCGGGACCACGTTGATGAACTGTTTAGGAAGCATTTCAATTACGCCGGGCATCCAGTTGGCGGGATAGCCGGAATCATTTTGCATCCATCGACGAAGCACTCCGGTAAGCCTCGGGGACATTTCGGCGATGGAAGCTCCCGGGCGCAAGCGGCCGATGACGCGCAACCATGCGGAGATGGATTGATTGAGCAAGGCGCCGTCACCATTGATCATGGGCTCTTGATGTAACGGGATCCAAATGTCGGGAGGGTCGCCTCGCAACGTTTCGCCGAAAAATCCGGACGGAGCGACGCCGATTACGGTAAACGGGTGGCCCTCGACGATAAAGCTTGAACCCACTACCGACGGATCGCTGCCGTAGGTCAATTGCCAGATACGGTGGCTAAGTACAGCAACGGAAGGAGCGGCTGGTGTGTCGTCGTCCGGCGTAAACATGCGCCCGCCGAAAGCGCCTACGCCGAGCGTTTGAAAATAATTTCCGGTGACGTATTCGGAGCGCAATGGTCTGGCCGCGTTTTCAACGCCTTGGCGCCGCACGCTTAAGCGCGAACCACCGGCTTGGAACGCGGCTACCTCTTCGAATTCCGGAGTCTCGGCTTTCAAACGCTGGTACAGAGGGAATGAATACATTCCCCAACGGTCCTGAGGCCCTCCTTCCACGCAGCAATCGTCGCCTTCGCCGATTCGGTAGAGTCTTCCGGGATCAGAGACGGGCAACGAGCGGAGCATCACCGCGTGGATCAACGTAAACATTGCTGTGGTTCCACCAATGCCCAAGGCCAGCGTGAGTATAGCCGCGGCAGTAAAAACGGGGGACAGCCGGAACTGTCGCAGCGCGTAGCGAAGATTGCCGAGTAAGTTTTGCATTGCACGTCTCTCTGTAGTGTACGCAGGTACTTGGCTGAAGGTTCCCCAATCCAACGAAGCTGTGGCCGACGCTATGGCATGACGCTGTTGCAACGCGGGCTTTTTAGTCAGGATGGGTACTGACGTTTGTGTCCCCGGTATAACAGAAGGGTGTCTTGCGCCCGTGCTACGAGGTGATGCGGGCCGGCCGTCAGTGAACCACGCGAAATTCAATTCATTTACTTTGGCAATAATGATGGGCGTTCTATTCGTGCGCGGTCGCGGGTGTTTACCCATTCTCATCCGGCAGGAGCGAGGGCATTCGCGGCGGGAAGGCTGTGGTAATCTTCGGGCGTGGCTGCCGAGATTTCATCCGTCGAGATTCGCGCCGGAGTGCAAAAGTTTTGGGATATTTTGTGCGGAAGATCGAAGGACAGGCTCGAGGATCTGTATTCGGCGTCGGCAATCGTTTTTACGGGCAAGGCCAAGCGAAGCGAGCGGGGAGCGCAGACCGCAGTGCGGAGAATGCGGCAGTTCGTGGACGCTGATTCGGCGGCGAGCGCCGAGCTGGATCCTATCGAAGTACAGATTGCAGGCGATGCAGCGATTGCTTCTTACACCTACCGATTTCATTCCAGTAAGAAAGGCAAAGACGGGAGCCGCGAGCATCGCAACACGCTCTTTGGGCGCTCAACGCAAATTTTCCAGCGCGATGCTCGCGGAGTGCTGAGAATCGTTCACGAACATTTGAGCTCGGCGGCACCACCGGCCGTTGAGAAAGCGAAAGGATGATGCGGTGACGAGGACTGCGAGAGTGACGCGAGAGAAAGACCGCAACGGCGTTGCGTCAAGGACGATTCGCTGACATGGGAACAATTTCAGCGGACGAGGTTCGGGCGTTGGTCGAGAAATTCTGGGGTTTCTTCGTTCGAAAATCGAAAAGCGAGTTCGACAAGATGTATTCGCCTGCGGCAACAGTTTTTGCGGCGGACGCCCGCCGAGGTGAACCGGCACGGCTGATGCTCGTGCGCCGTGCGCGCGAACTTTTTGGTCCGGCTTCGGCGGTCGGGGCGACGTTGGATACGGTCGATGTGCAGATACTGCGCGAGGACCTGGCGGTCGCGTCGTAGGCATTTCACTTCAACGTGACCCGAAGCCTGCCGAACGGGAAGCGTGTGAGCGTCGATGTGCCGTTCGGGCGCGCCACGCAGGTTTTTCAGCGCGACGCGAACGGAAACCTGAGAATCATTCACGAGCACATGAGCTCGGCGGCGCCCGTTTCGCCCAAGGAGTTGCCGGCGACCGGCGGGGAGTAAGCTCAGCGAAAATTTTTTCGGCCAGACTTGCCGAGTGAAAGGGTTTGCCACTTCTTGAGGAAGGCCTCTATTCGGTGCGGGTCGTAGCCGTCGCTTGATTCCCAGTCGGTTGTGTCTTCGGTGCCCAGGAGCTTGCCCCTGGCATCCAGAACGTAGATGAAGGGAATTCCGGGCGCCTTAGGGTAGGCTCTTAGAGCGCATTCGTTGGCGTTGTCTTCGGATACGTCTACGTGCAAGGCGATGAATATCTTGTCGCGCAGTGCAGTTGTGGCGGGATTTCTTTGGAATGTTTGGTCGAGGAGATGGCACCAGCCGCACGAAGTGTCGCCAACAATTAAAAGCAGTTTCTTGTTGGTGTGCTGCGCCTCCAATTGTGCGCGTGCGATTTGCATCTGGCCGTCGATTTTGGGGTCGTAGGTGAGACTCGGGACGTAGGGAGCGTTCCGGATTTCTTCAGCGGAGTATTGCTTACACTGCAAGGGCTCGGTTTCGCCGGATTTCTGGCCTTCCGTTATCTCTATGTATATGGCTACCTTTCCAGTTTTGGGATACTTCTGAGATTGCATTGCCACAACCGTCTGGTTATACCCGCGATTTGCGAATGCCTGGCGCAGCAATAAGTCGGACTCGCGGCGAGTGGAGGTCCTGAACACATCTCCAACTCGAAGCAGACTTATATTCTCGAGTTGTGCGGTGGAGAAGATAGACGATCCCGCCCAGTACACAGTTTGAATGGAATACCGCGGACCCGCGGTGAGAGCAAGCAGAACGGCGACATGCTCCTTCCCATCGAGAAGCCGGATGGGTTCCACTTTGGCGTCGGCAGTACCGTCGAGGAAACCATCGTTCTGAAGTTGCCGCGCTGCGTTTGCTTTCAGCCTGTCTAGCCAGTCGGCATGGGCGGTTTCACCCTGCAAGCTATTTGCGATTGACGTTTTCTCATCGGGAGTGAGTCCAGTTCCTCCTTCGATTTTCACCGTATCCACTACTGAAATCGGCGGTTCGGCAGGCGTCACGCCTTGCGTAGGAGTTTCTGGTTCGCCTTGTGCGGACGAGTTCGCAGCCAACAACAAGAATCCAAGCAAGAAGGTTAATGTCACCAAGACAGGATTGGACCGACTCTTGATTGGCATCGTCTCACTCCAAAAGGACTCGAGGTCTAACCTTAGCGTCAACTATCGGAAGTCTAACAATTGCGGAGCACGGTGAGAAGGCTCATTTGCCGAGCCAGCCTCTGATCAAATTGAGCGCTGCGCTAGTCTTGGCGCAGCGCGGTCATGGGGTCTATACGGCTGGCACGACGAGCGGGGACGAAACTGGCGAACAGAGCAGCTAAGACGAGAACGGGTATCATGATGGCGAGAGCCGATGCCTCGGTAGGCCGCATTCCTTCTACGGAGTGCTGCAGAATTCGCCCTGCCGCCAAAGCAGCAACGATTCCCACACTAACGCCGACGAAGATCAATCCAAGACTTTGACGCAGCACGAGCCACAGGACATCGGCGGGACGAGCGCCGAGCGCCATCCGCACGCCGATTTCGGAAACGCGCTGGCCGGTCAAATAAGCCAGCACACCATAAATGCCGATGCACGCGAGCAACAAAGCCAAGCCGGCAAATATACCGAACAGCAGCAAAAGGAAGCGCTGCCGAGCGAGCGTCCCGCTCGCGAGCTGATCCATGGTGCGCACTTCGTAAAGAACCTGGTCGCCGCTAGCTCCGCGCACTTCTTGGCGCAGCGATTCCACCACACTTAAGGGGGGGACACTCGTTCGCACAGCCACAGACATGAGTTGAGACCAACGGGAAAGCAACGGGTCCGGCACTTGGGCAAAGTTATAGTAGAGCTGTGCCCGCACTTGAGCCTGATCGTCGCTGGCGAGGCCCCAGTGCCGAACATGGCCGACCACACCTACGACCAGAACCGGGTCGGGTGCGTTGCCGCCTGACAAGAAGGGGCTAGACGTTGCCGGGATCCAGAGGGGCTGCCCGATGGGATCCTGTATTCCGAAAGTTTGTTTTGCAAAAACGTCGTCAATCACAACAACAAGCTGATTGCCGATGCGATCCTGGTCATCGAAGAAGCGGCCGCAGCGCAAAGGTATGCCCATCACCCTCAAATAATCAGGCGTCACGCTGGTAGCTAGCGTCATCGACTGCTGATTTTCGGGTGGAATGTCCGCACTCGTCGAGTAGCCAATCAGATTGTTGCCCTCGCGCATGGGAAAAGTATCGACGATTGCGACCGACTGAACTCCGGGCACGCGTGTTGCGCGGGTCAAAACATCCTGCCACGCTGGACGAATCCGGCCGGGATCCGCGAGGGTGGAGGGCGAAAGCGCCATGCGAGTGACCAGCACATTGTTTACGTTCACGCCGGGGTCAAGCGACGACAACTGCAGAAGTGTGCGCCCCAACATTCCCGCGGCGACCAGCAGGACGACGGCGAGAGCGATCTCGGAGATTACGAATGCGCTGTGCAAGCGACGCGCGGTTCCTGCAACTGTTCGTGCTCCGGCATGGAGGGCCTGTTCCAGGCCACGCGTTGGAGAGCGCAATGCAGGCGCGAGCCCGAAGAGAAGACCACTCAGCAGTGAGACGGAGATCGCAAAGATCATCAGGCGCCAATCGAGGTGAACCTCCTGCGCGCGCGGCAAACTGCCAGGCCACAGCGCTATGAACGGGCGCATGCCAGCGTACGCAAGCAGGAGGCCGAGCAATCCTCCCGAAAGCCCGAGCACTGCGCTTTCGGTGAAGCATTGGCGTACCAAGCGGCTGCGGCTCGCACCCAGTGCTGCGCGCATGGAAAGTTCGCGCTCGCGCGAAACGGCGCGCGCCAGAAGCAAGCTGGCGATATTTACGGAGGCGATCAGCAGCACCACACTGACCGCTCCCAACAGAAGCCAAAGAGTAGAGCGCACATCTCCGACTTCGGGGCGGAGGGGCTGAACTACAAAGGTGCGGTCGACATTCGTGTCGGCGTACTCCTCGGACAGATGACGCCCAATCAAGGTCAACTCAGCTTGGGCGTTTGCAAGCGTCGCGTCGGGCCGTAGTCGCGCAACAATGCCTATAGGATGGGCACTGCGATTCCGCAGAAATGGTGCGGTGTCTTGGCCAATCGGGGCGAAGACATCCGGTTCAATTCCGTTTAGCCTGAAGTCCGCGGGGACGATGCCAACAACCGTGTAGCGCTGTTGGTCGAGAACAACTGATGTTCCGAGAACTTCTGGGTTTCCGGCGAAGTGACGCTGCCAGAAACTGTAGCCCAGGATTATGGTGGGCGCTCCACCAGGAACATCTTCTTGAGGTATGAATGCGCGGCCGTGCGCTAGGTTTACGCGCAGAACGGAAAATAGGCCGGATGAAATTCGGCGGAGGTCGACATACTCGGGAGGTCCGGGTTCGCTAACCGTGCCTCCGTCGTAGAGTGTGCCTGCCATCTCGAGAGAGCGGCTATCGCGCTTGCAGTCGAGAAAATCGGGATATGCAACGTTCTGTTCGCCAAGAATTTTTGTGTTCCACGTTTCAGAGTGACCGTGCACCACGACCAGCTCATGGGGTTGAGGATAGGGCAGCGGCTTCAATAGAACGCCGTTGACCACAGTGAACATGACGGTTGTTGCTCCGGTACCAAGGGCAAGCGTCAACAAGGCGACGGCGGCGAAACCGGGATTCTTGCGGAGCATGCGCAGCGCAAATCGAATGTCTTGAAACAAGTCTTCCAACCACCGCGTGCCGCGTGCGTCGCGACAATATTCCTTCACTTGCTCGGGACCGCCGAGCTCCAGACTGGCAAGCCGCTGCGCTTCTTCTGGGCTATGGCCTTGCGCAATTAACTCCTTCACGTGCTGGTCGAGATGGAAGCGGAGTTCCTTCTCGAGCTGGTCTTCCATTTTTTTTCGGCGCCAGAGGCGCTGCCACCAGGTCATTGGACACCTCCGTCGGACATCTTCAGGATCAAGCCAACGGCTGCCGTCAATCGCTCCCAACTCGCGGCTTCTGTTTCGAGCTGGGCCCGACCTTTCCGCGTGAGGCGATAAAACTTTGCCTCGCGGCCAGTATCCGTCTCTTCCCAATCCGCAGCGAGCAACCCGCGATTTTCGAGCCTGTGCAACGCGGGGTAGAGCGAACCTTGCGGAACCTGGACGACATCGCGCGAGACTTGTTGCAAGCGCTGCGCTATAGCGTAGCCGTGCACGGAGCCGAGAGCGACAACCTTCAAGATCAAGAGGTCCAGAGTGCCTTGCGGAAGATCAGATTTCTCAGTCATTGTTCACGCCTCGTACTTCTACATATGTAACACAGGACGTGTAGAAGTACAAGGTATGCGGATGTAGGCGGGACGGGTAGTCCACACGCATCGCATAGAGGAGCCGCAGGCGGTTTCTAGTGCGGCGGTGACGTGGACGAGGTGTTTGCGTGGGTGAGTTGTGGCGCGACCGAGGGCGGCGAGAGTTTGGGTGTCTTCGGGGCCGGAGTTGCTCCGGGAGTTTCGGTTAGGCCTTGTTCTGCGGCGTCTGCGGGAGGAGCGGTATCCTGGACGTCGACTTGGACTTGCTTAGTTGGCGCGATTTTCTCTAGCGGGACAACATTCTGAAAATCTTCGACGGGAGTTCCCTGAACAGTTTGCTGCATGAACTCCAGCCAGATTGGTAGCGCGGCACGGGCGCCAGTTTCTTTCTTACCTAGCGAGATGCGTTTGTCGTCGTTTCCGACCCAGACACCGGCGGTAATTTGCGGGGTGAAGCCGATGTACCAGGCATCGGTGAAGTCGTTTGTGGTCCCGGTTTTTCCAGCCGAGGGACGACCCAATTCTTTGGCGCGCACGCCCGTGCCGAACTGGACGACTTCCTCGAGCATGGCGACCATGGTGCGGGCAACTTCGGGCGGAACTACGTCCGTGACCTGCGGGCGTGGCTCTTCGAGCACCGCGCCGTCGTAAGAGGTGACGCGACGGATGTAGTGCGGCTCGATGTGGATGCCATCGTCGGGGAAAACGGTGAACGCAGAAGTGTGTTCCATCAAAGTGAGATCGGAAGCGCCGAGCGCGAGGGGAAGATAAGGCGGCAGCGGACTAGTGATCCCGAATTTTCGCGCGAGAGCGATCACACTTTGTATGCCGACGTGATCGAGCAGCCGGACAGCTGGAACGTTGCGCGAATCGGCGAGGGCGCGGCGATAGGTGATGCGGCCTTCGAATTTGTTGTCGTAATTGTGCGGGGAATAATTTTGGCCGCCGCTGCGATATGTGACGGGCTCGTCAATGACGGTATCGAAGGGCGAGATTCCTTGTTCAAGCGCGTCGGCGTAAACGTAAACCTTGAAAGAGCTGCCAGTTTGCCGGAGGGCTTGGGTGGCGCGATTGAATTTCGATTCGTCGAAGCTGTAGCCGCCGACCATGGCTTTGATTTCGCCAGTCGGATTGTCAATTGCGAGCAAAGCAGCTTGGGCGGCGGGTTGCTGTTCGAGCTGGACGCGCACGGTATAGCCCGAAACTTCCCTGATCGAAACGTTGACGAGATCTCCGGGCTTGAGCAGTTGGGAGGGGGACTTGCGTCCGGTCCAGGAAAAATCCGCTGGCGTGAGCATGGCATGATACTGGCCGATCTTGATGGTCGCGAAGGTTGGTTGAACTACGGTGACGAGTCCGGTGATGTAATCGCCTTTTTGAGGCGCGCTGTGCCAGTCGTCGTTTTGATATTTATCGAGCGAGCCGAGATTATTCTGCAAAATATTCGGCAGGTTTCCGCGCCAGCCGTGGCGGCGGTCGTAGGAGTGCAAGCCGTCGCGGACCGCTTGGTCAGCGGCTCTCTGCATAGCGGCGTTCAATGAGGTGTAAACGCGCAAACCTTGCTCGTGAACGGCGACGGTTCCGTAGGTATGTTCGAGATATTCGCGGACGTCTTCCACGAAGTAGGGAGCGAGATCGTTGCGGCCGGACGAAATATGAAGACCCAGCGGTTCTTTTCTGGCGGCGGCAGCTTGGGCGTCAGTAATTTTGTGGTCGTGCTCCATGAGAGAAAGCACAAGATTACGGCGGGCGAGTGCGCGGTCAGGATGGTTTACCGGCGCATAGATGGGACCGCGAATAATTGCTGCCAGCGTGGCGGCTTGAGGGAGGGTCAGCTGGCCGACCGGCCTGCTGAAATAGTATTCCGAGGCGGCTTCGAAACCGTAATTGCCGGAGCCGAGATAAATTTGGTTGCTGTACATGGTAAAAATCTGGTCTTTCGTGTAATGACGCTCAATCTGCAAGGCCAGAAGTGTTTCCTGAATCTTGCGGCGCAGGCTGCGGTCGGAGCGATTGAGAAAAAGTCCGCCGCCCAGCTGCATGGTGAGGGTGCTGGCCCCTTCAGCCATGCGACGGCTGGAAATATCGCGATACGCGGCTTCGAGGACGCGCGGAATGTCCACGCCCCAGTGTTCTTCAAAATGCTGGTCTTCCGTGCTGAGAACTGCGTCTTTCAAGACTTTTGGAATTTGTGCGTAGCTGAGAAGAATGCGGCGTTGCAGCGCAAATGTGCCAATCGATTGGCCATCATCAGCGTAAAGTTCCGTGACTACGTTGGGACGGTAATCTTCGAGGGCATGAATCTCGGGAAGGTCGCTGGTGTAAACAAATAACAGCCCTATCGCGGCACCGAAGGCGATGGAACACAACACCAGGAAGGTGAAGGCGAGACGGCCGAAGAGCGTTCCGCCAGTAATCCTCATGGTCGCGCGGTAGATTCTTTCCATTACTTTGCCATTCTATCGCATACAAGCGGGGGGCGTTGGGCACGCAATTCGATTGGTGTTCTCAATTTGCCGAGTGCTGCACATCGTGTGAGGATGCCGCAAATATATTTTCTTCCGTGAATCCGCGCCGCGCTCTTGCGGTAATATTAC
The DNA here is from genome assembly GCA_035603075.1 of Candidatus Acidiferrales bacterium. Taxonomy (GTDB): domain Bacteria; phylum Acidobacteriota; class Terriglobia; order Acidiferrales; family UBA7541; genus Palsa-295. The sequence goes on from DATNLC010000076.1 coordinate 88,264, forward strand.
GCCGTGGAAGCGAACCCGGTTCTTTTTCGCGATCTGACGTACATCTTCCTGGCCGCGGTGGCCGGGGGCTTGCTGGCGTGGCGGCTGAAACTACCTTTGATTCTCGGTTTCGTGGTGGGCGGGATTGTGATCAGTCCGTTCACGCCCGGGCCTCACCTTTCGGACCTGCACACATTTGAGGTATTCGCGGAAGTCGGCGTTGTGCTTCTGATGTTTTCGATCGGCGTGGAATTTTCGGTGCCGGACCTGATGCGCGTGAAATGGATTGCGCTGGGCGGCGGAACGCTGGGCATCCTGCTTTCTATTGGACTGGCGTTGGCGACTGCGAAGCTTTTTGGATGGAGCATGATTCAGGGCTTCGTCGTTGGGTCCACGATATCGGTAGCAAGCACGATGGTGTTGGCGCGATTGCTGGCTGACCGCCACGCGATGGGTACGACCTACGGACGCGTGATGATCGGTATCACGCTGGTTGAAGACGTAGCCGTGGTTTTCATGACTATTATCATTCCAATTTTCAGCGGGCCCGGTGAAGGCCGGTTCGCGCGGGCAGCGTGGACGTTGGGCAAGGCTGCTCTGCTGCTGATTCCGCTGGTGTTTCTTGCGATGGCCGTTGTCCCCAGGATTCTTCGCGCGGCCACGCGCACGAACGATCAAGAAATTTTTCTGCTCATTACGATTGCGATTTGCCTAGTCTCTGCGGGGATCGCGCAGGCTTTGGGGTTTTCGGTTGCGCTGGGAGCATTCCTGGCAGGACTTTCCATCAGCGGCGCGAGAGATTTGCACGAGGCGCACACTATCCTAGTTCCCCTGCGGGATGCTTTTGTTGCGCTATTTTTTGTTTCACTGGGAACTCTGGTGGTTCCGCAGGTAATCATTCATCATTTGCAGCTATTGGGTGTGATGCTTTTTCTGATCGTATTCGGGAAATTTATCATTTGGACTGGAGTGATGCGGCTATTCCGGTACTCCATTTGGACCTCGATCGCAGTTGCGGCGGGACTCACCCAAATCGGCGAGCTTTCTTTCATCCTGGTCGAAGTAGCCAGGAAGTCCGGACTGGTAGGCGAAGAAGTGTTTACCGCGACGCTCGCTGCCTCGCTATTCTCGATATTTCTGAACGTATTTATCGTGCGCGCGGTCCTAAAGTGGGTGGAACCCAAACTTGCCACGGAAAAACTTGCGGCTGCATAGATGTTTTGCGAAGAAGTGGGAACGCCGAACTCCGGTTCTTGAGCGCTAACATATACTGCATTCTCATAGAGCTTCTTCCGCCTCGGCGACCGTGTCGTAAGCTTTGATAAGCTGCGAGACCTTGGTCATTTCGATCAGCGTCTTCACCTGCGTATTCAAGCCGGCGACAGCCATTTTTCGCTGCACCTTTTGCGCACCAACGTAGACTCCTACGAGAGCGCCCAGCCCGGCTGAGTCGATAAAAGGGACGCCTGAGAAATCGAGAATAACCACCGGCGAGTCTTCCGCACGCAAGGCGGATTGGAAGCTAAAGACAGTGTGCAGATTCAGCGGGCCTTTTAGATGCACGATTTTCTGGCCTTCGCGATTTCCCGGTGAAACAACAATTTGCAGGTTTTCTATTTGCATTGTCTGCCATCCTAGCGAAACTCGGAGCGCGAATTGTTAACGCTGTGTTACAAGCCATCCAGGGCTGGCTATTCTTTACCCACCACGGCGTCGGCTTCGATTTCCACGAGCATTTCCGGTGCAACGAGGTGGTTCACTTCCACAATGGTGCACGCCGGACGAACTTTACCAAATATTTCTCCATGAGCGCGGCCGATTTCCTTCCAGTCAGTGATGTGAGTGAGGAAGAGTCGTGTGCGGACGACGTCGGTGAGCTTGGCTCCGGCCTTGATGAGCGCGGCTTCGATGTTGCGCATGGCCTGAATCGCTTGCGCGTAGGGGTCGCCCGCGCCGACAATATCGCCTTGGGAGTTGAACGCAGTCGTTCCCGACACGTGGATATAAGGTCCAAATTTTACCGCGCGAGAGTAGCCCACAATCGGTTCCCACGGCGAGCCTGACGAAATATTCTGTCGCTGCATTGTTCCCCCGGATTTAGTTGGATTCTTCAGCATTTTTTCTACGGATCGAAACGCGCCTGCAAATCGGGCGGCACAACCGGACAAAGATTGTCGCGCCGACCGAAAAGCCTGTAGCGTATGCGGGCGACGGAATCATACACAAGGTCGCGCAAACCGCGGGGAATTACACCCAATACTTTCGCAAAAATCTTCCAGCCGCCGCCCAGGCGTTCCAGGATGTAAAGGGAAGCATTCGAGCGCATGAGCAGTGTGCCGTCTCGTTTGAGCACGACGAAAGTGTCTGGCAGATCGGCACGCCGCTCGGCAGGTAGGCGCGATTGAAATGTCTCGCCTTGCAGCGGTGCAAACCGGAAGGTGCCTCCGGAGCGGTCGTGTCTAAGAACGAACTTCACGGCCCGATGGCACAGCCCACAGTGGCCGTCATAAAAGATATATTCGGATTCCTGCCGGGCTGAAAGCACGGAAAAGAATAGCACAGCGTCATGCTTCGTTCATTTCTCTCCCGCGAGATCTTCCGTGCGCAACCGCATAAACGAAACTTCGATGTGCGCTATTGTCATCGAAATCGAATTCATCGCTGAATACCAACCTCACTGTAGCTTTGTGAGAAATATATTTTGCGTTCTGCGCCGAGGGGTGCAATCCTCTCGCACGGGAGATACTCAGAAATGTGCTTTTCAGCGACGGCGAATTTTGTCGGGAGTACGGCCTTAGCGGGAGTGGGCGTGGTCACGTTAACGAAGGTGAAGCACAGGCGTGAACTCCTTTTCGCCGCGCTTCCCATTCTGTTTGCTATCCACCAATTCATCGAGGGATTCGTATGGCTGGGACTGGATGGGATTCTCTCGCCCCAGGTGACGCACGATATGGGAGCGGCTTTCATGCTGTATGCGCAGGGGCTACTTCCTTTCCTGATGCCGCTGAGTGTGCTGCTGTTTGAGCCTGACGGGCCGGCGCGTAGGCGGATGCTGCCGTTCCTCGCACTCGGCACCGGGACGACGCTATATATATTGTGGGCATTGACGGCGTATCCGACTGAGATCTTCGTCAAGGGAAACAGCATCGTGTACATCAATCAAGCGACGAACAACACGACGGTCGCGGTCCTCTATGTGATTGCAACTTGCGGGTCCCTGTTTTTCTCGAAGGTCAAGGCCATGGTCGCCTTTGGAGCGGCGAACTTAGCCATTCTGCTGGTCGTGATGGCGTTCAAACGTTACGCTTTTACGTCGTTGTGGTGCGCGTACGCGGCGATCGCAAGTGTGATCATCCTTGCCTACTTCTGGAAGAGCAGCGTCCAAAGGCCACTCCGCTACGCACTGCCTTTGTGAAGGAAGATTTGGCGCAGCGCACTCGGAGACGAGATTCGCGACGCGGAAGATGATCGGCCTGAGGTTGAACTTCAAGGGCCGGCTTGGTGGATTACCTACGATCTTTGCCGGTGCTTCCTGCGTTTTTCGTCAGATGCCACGCGTCGCACCAAGAGCATCGATAAGCGCGAAGATCCTTTGGTGCATTGTCGGATGCGATTTGGTGCGCGGCGGTGGACAGAGCTTCGCCTTCGGTGGCGTACTTGCGTTTCGCGCTGACGGGGCATTTTGAATCGATGTCGTCCACAAACTCTTCCCGAATTCCTCTTGGCCACTTACTCCAGCGGACCCCTGTGTAGCTTCCTGGTTCCGCGCAAGGAAAGCCAATCATGTGCTATTACAAGCGAATTAGGCAAATGTCTGCTAAGGAAGTTAATGCAAACTCACGCACTACGAGGCTGCGATGTGCTGGACAGAAAATCCGGAAGTATCTAAGCTTGTGCTTCGTTAACGTACCGGGAGAAGAACGCGCGCATGAAGTGCAATAACATTCTCGAAGCGATGTGCAACACCCCGCTGATCAGATTGAATCGCGTCGGCAAAGACCTTCCAGCCGAAATTTACATTAAAGCTGATTACATGAACCCCGGCGGGTCGGTAAAGGACCGCATCGGGCTCTCGATGATCGACGAAGCGGAGCGTACGGGAAAACTGAAACCCGGCGGAACAATTATCGAGGGAACTTCGGGGAATACCGGCATGGGACTGGCGCTGGTGGCCTGCGTACGCGGATACAAAGTGGTGTTCACGATCAATGATAAGCAATCGCGCGAGAAAATCGATTTGCTCAAGGCGTTTGGCGCAGAGGTAATTGTGTGTCCTACGGCCGTGGACCCCGAAGATCCGCGCAGCTACTATTCGGTGGCGCAAAAACTGGCGCGCGAGATTCCCAATTCTTATTACCCGAACCAGTACGAGAACCCGATGAATCCGGAAGCGCATTACAAGACCACCGGGCCGGAAATCTGGAAGGATACGGAAGGGAAAATCACGCACTTCGTCTGCGGAATGGGCACGGGAGGGACGATCAGCGGCGTGGGAAAATCCCTGAAGGAAAAGAATCCGAACGTGAAAATTATCGGTGTGGATCCGATCGGGTCACTCTATTACGAGTTCGTGAAGACAGGGAAGATCGGGAAAGCGGAAACTTACGTGGTGGAAGGAATTGGCGAGGATTTTTTCCCCGGCACGATGAACCTGAAAATTTTGGACGATGTGGTGCAAGTGAACGACGAAGAATGTTTCGTGTGGGCGCGGCGTTTGGCGAAACAAGAAGGCATCTTTACAGGCGGTTCCGGCGGAGGATGTATCGCCGGAGCGCTACGCGTGGCGAAAAATCTGAAGAAGGGTGATTTACTGGTTGCGTTTCTGCCGGATTCCGGTTCTCGCTACTTGAGCAAAGTTTACAACGACGGCTGGATGCGCGAGCACGGTTACGTGGAAGCGGAAGTGACGCTGACTGCTGCGGACGTGATTCGCGTGAAACGGCAGAACGGTAAGACGCGCGATCTGATCGTTGCACGGCCGGATCAGACCGTGTTCCACGCGTTGCACACCATGCAAAAACAGGACATCTCACAGCTTCCCGTGTTCGAAGAAACGCAATCCATCGGAACCGTTTTCGAGGATCAGATTCTCAATCTTGCGCTGCAGGGAAAAGATCTGCGCAAGCTGGTGATCCGCGAAGTGATGAGCACTCCTCTGCCGCAAGTTCCGTCAAACTCGCCGGTGGAGCGCGTTACACACATTCTCAGCCACGATAGCCCTGCGGTGTTTGTTGAAATGCCGGACAAGAAACTCGAAGTTCTCACCAAGTTCGATTTGATGGACACCATCGCCGGGCTTGTCGGGCAGATGCGATAGCGCCTCGTCGACTCAGTCTCGGAAGAGCCGAGACGCGCTGTTTCGGCGTGGCGAGGTTGGCGGGGCTCAGGCACGGAACGGGTCCCAGCCTTTAGGCCTTAACGGTTTCTTGCTGCCGTCTGGCGTTACAAGCTTGACGCCCCTCACGCGCGTCACTTCTCCAATCGCGGTTATCTGAGAGAATCCGGGAGCCTTGGTCAATTTCTTGATATTTCGCGGCGGGACGGTGAATAGGAGTTCGTAATCTTCACCGCCATGCAGAGCCATCCGTAGAGGATCGAGCTTTAGCGCTTTGAGACGATTTGAGAGGATCTTCGGCAGGGAGACGCTAGGGATCGATTCGGACAGTATATGAGCGCCGACTCCGCTGGCGGCGCAGAGCCGAGCGAGGTCGGTCGATAGGCCGTCCGAGATGTCCATCATCGCGGTAGTGATGCGATGGCTAGCCAGCCATGTGCCGAGGTCTAGCCTTATGGTTGGGTATAGGTGAGGGCGCAGAAGGCGACGCAGACTGGAACCGCCATCCTTAACATGTCCATCTGGGCGGACACTTTGTCGGGGCGAGCCGTTCAGGAGGAGTTCCAGGCCCAACTGTGCCCGCCCGAGCGTACCGGTAACATATAAGAGGTCGCCGGGGCGGGCGCCCGAACGAGCGATAGCGTGTCCGTGGGGAACCTCGCCGATTACGGTGATGCTGATTGAGACGGCATTGCTTTTGGTAGTGTCGCCACCGACGAGCAGCATGTTCATCGCGTGGGCAGCGCGCGCCATGCCACCGAGAAAACCATCCAGCCACATTCCGGTCCGGCTGGCAGGAATGGCGAGCGTCAGAAGAAAGAATCGCGGAGTTGCGCCCATGGCTGCGAGATCGCTGGTTGCTCGAACCAGCGATTTGAAACCCACGGAATCGGACGGATGGGAGTTCGCGAGAAAGTGGATCCCTTCAAGGAATGCATCACAGCTCAGGACCCAGTCGTTCTTGGCTGAAGACGCAATGACGGCCGCGTCGTCGCCTATTCCCAAACGGACGGTGCCATCGCGTCTCCCTATGGCCTTCGAAGGAAACGCCCGAGCTATCCGTTCGACCAGTTTACCTTCACTGTCCATCCTGACCTCTCGTACAGTTGTGGCGCGCACTCTCTATAACGTAAGGTGTCCTGAAGGTGAATTCTAAATTAAAAGCAGTTCAATCGTTGAGCGAATAGGTTGCGGTTTCAGGCGCAGATATGCAAAATGGAAGATTGGGGTTGACCTTCACTCTGCGGGTCACTACAATTCACGCGCCTACGAAGAAATGTGTCCAATTCGCTAACAGTGTTGGCGGACCGCGAATGGGGACTCGCGATCTAGAGCCGGCAAAAACAAACTAACTAGGAAAAATTAAAAGTGAAAGGCAAGTACTACACGTTCTTTATTGCTTCTAGCGCCTCAGGCGGCATGCGCCGCGTGCGCGTGCCTTTCTACGTCCTTCACTTTTTGGCGATTCTCGCCGCCGTAGGCGGCATCACCGTGATTGCAGCGACGGGCTCTTACTCCCGTATGCTCTGGAAGGCGACGAATTACAATACTCTTCGCCGTAACCAGGATGCCCTGAAACAGCAATACATTCAGCTTCAGACGCAGGTAAAGGATACCAACCAACGCCTGGATTCATTGCAGTCGCTGGCGAGCGAAGTTGCAATGGCTTACGGGATCAACCGCTTCCGGCAGACCCCCTTTGATTTCGCCGAGGGAGCGGACGAGCCCCAGGCTCAATTCGAAGAATCTGTGGACGAATTCAGCTACCTGGAGAAGAACGCAACGGCTGTGGCCATGTCCAGCAATGGCATGCGGCTTTTGCCTGCGTCACAGTTAAGCAGCCTGGGAGTGGTGCCCACGCTGTGGCCTGTTAAGGGTGAGATTACCGGGCATTTTGGCGAGCGACTGGATCCCTTCAGCGGTGAAGGCGCGTTCCACGCGGGCATGGACATTGCGTCCCACTATGGGGACCAGATTCGAGCGACCGCGGATGGAGTAATCAGCGTAGTCGATCAACGCGCGGGATACGGACGACTTGTGGTGATTGACCATGGTTTCGGCGTGACGACATGGTATGGACACTTGTCGGGGTTCAGCACCCAGACCGGAATGCATGTAAAGCGTGGAGACGTAATTGGGTTTGAAGGCGCGAGCGGCCGGTCGACTGGCCCGCACCTGCACTACGAAGTAAGGATCTACAACACGCCTGTAAATCCCTGGCGTTACCTCAGTACAGCTACGACCGTTGCAGCATCCGCTGACTAACATCTCGGACGAGCGAAGTCCGGAACAATCTCCCGCACCCCACCGCAATCGCAGATGATGCTTCCCTATTGCTTCGACGTGGAACCGACTCCGGTAGGGCTCGTTCTCGATACGCCAAGCATTTGGGGAGTGATCTGAAGCGAGAGGCGTACCCATTTGTCCTGATGGACGACCTTGGTTTGCGTGAGGATAGCTGCAAGAAAGGCTGCTTGTTGCCTGGTCATCTGGCCGCGCATTTTGGGATCATGCAAGGCCATGGAGCCGACCATGCGGAAAGTATCGAGCAAGGTCGAAATCTCGAAGGCGTTTTTCATGGAATCAGATTCAGCATCTAGAGCGAGATTCATGTTATCGCCGGCGGGCTGTCCCGCTAGGGTCATGGACCGAATGCTACGGGCTAAATGTTCGAGCTGCGGAGAATTCTTGAACCCCGCGTAGAAACTTGTGGGGAGTCTATCGGTGCGCGCGACGGCGAGTATCGGAGCACCTGCAACTCGTTTGATGCGGGATTGCATGCCGGAATCGCGCGTGGGCGTTTGGGAAGATGTAACGGAAGCAATGAGATCCGTGGCATTTTTGCCGCCGGCGAGAACGATTCTGGTGGGTGATAGAAACCCCATGGAGATGGGCGGATTGCCGGGAATTTCGTAGAGCGACTGAGATCCGCGCATTGTGATTTTCCCCGTGCGCAGCACATACGCCTCGATTTTTTGTTTGTCGAAGCGGCCATCGGCAATTGCGAGCATACGATCTTCGGCGAACGGATTGTCCGGAGTGCCGAAACTGGCGGGCCAGAATGCCAGGGCGGCATGGTCTAGATCGCGCGTGTAATCGAAGCCGGTATTAGTGACGAACTCCGCATATTCGCGGTCGGCTTCCGGTCCGGGCGAAGTAAGACCTAGGACGGAGGCCAGCGGAGAATTCTGTAACTTGCGGAGAGAAGCTGCGTCTATATAACCGATGACCGGAGCATCCGCGGGAAGTTGGCTCAGGATATCGGGCGGCGGACCGGGATTATTTGTGACGCCCGGCAACGCCGGAAGCGGCCCATGCTGCCTATAGTAAAAGAAAACAATCACGGCTGCGATTAACAGAAGTAATGCTATAACAAAAATCCATGCGCGTTTTGTCGAGGAAGTTGGCACCTTAAAATTATGTCGGTTTTTTCGGATTTAGTGTAATGTTAATTCTCCCTCCCGCGTAATTGAATTAGAGGGTGAACGTGTGCGATCTTCACGCGCAGTCATGCAGCCGCTGGTGGTTCCCAAAATCGCAGCGCGAACAAGCTCCCTCGAAGGAAGGCTTCTGAGATGACATTCAATAAGATGAAGTTTTTCAGTAGCGGACTCGCGATTTTGGCACTGAGTTTCGCGGCGTTTGCTCAGGCACAGCCCCCATCGACAACAGCGCAGGCTCCAGCGGCGTCCAGTCCGGCCGCTGCATTGCCCAGCGCCGACTCGATTCTAGACAAGTATGTAGCTGCGATCGGCGGGGAGGCCGCTTGGCGCAAACTGAATTCACGCGTTTCGAAGGGGACCATCGACATTCCATCGGCGAACTTGTCCGGAACCGTTGAAGTTCACGAGAAGGCCCCGGATTTCTCATTGGCCGTAGTGAATCTTAGCGGCATGACTTTTCAGCGAGGCTTTGACGGCGCTGCCGGCTGGTCGAACGATCCACAAAACGGTCTTCGAACATTGAGCGGTGCGGAAGGTGAGGACTCGAAGCGCGAAGCGGATTTCTATCACCAGCTCCATATGCGCAAGAACTATTCCAAATGGAAAGTGATCGGCACCGAAAAAATCGGCGATCACGATGCTTACGCGCTGGAAGCGACGTCCTCGTCAGGTGATGTCGATAAGATGTATTTCGATGCGAAAAGCGACTTGCTGTTGAGAGCTATCAGGACTGTGCACAGTCCTCAGGGGGATGAGGTAATACAGTCTGATCTGTCTGACTACCGTGACACGGACGGAATCAAGTTGCCTTTCAGCGTGCATCAGACGAGCGTGCAGGCGGAGTATACGATTACGTTTACTGAGGTGCATCACAACGTCGATCTGTCGGATGGGCAATTTGCAAAGCCTGCTGCTAGCACCGACGCCAAATAGGCTGATGCCAAATAGGGCAACGGGATGGTTTTGAGCGTACTGTAACTGCTGACTTGGCAATAGGTTTGCCGCAGACAGAAAGTTGCTTGCAATCTGATTGCCTCTATGATATTTTTGTTCGGTTTGAGCAGCGCTGGCGTAGCTCAGTTGGTAGAGCATCTGATTTGTAATCAGAGGGTCGGGGGTTCAACTCCCTCCGCCAGCTGACTTTGAGGCACGGCAAAATTCTTGGCAGGGTTGCGGACGAACTTCCTCGCGACATAAGCGCTAGGGTTGGTGTCTTCGGACACGAGCCCTTTCTGCATTGCGGAGTGCCCCGTACAGGAGTCCGGTAGAGTTCTGGTTGGGAGCGCGGGACAATGAAGTTGTGTCCCGAAGGATTCACGGGGCGCCGAATTCCGGGTCCCAATTGATTCTGCGGGACGGGTGGGTGAGTGGCTAAAACCAGCAGACTGTAAATCTGCCGCTCCTTGCGGGCTACGGAGGTTCGAATCCTCCCCCGTCCACCAGTTTTTGACCGCCGGCGACACGGTCCAGGGCTCGGTGAGAAGAGTTTAGTTAGTAGTTGTTAAGCGAGCTCTTGGAATTTAGCGACACAGTTCGGATCCGTAGCCTTCCCGGCTACGGTTCTGATGCAGCGGGCAGCGATGATCTGAACCGGTAGGCGCCTGGGTAGCTCAGCTGGTAGAGCGCGTCCTTGGTAAGGACGAGGTCACCGGTTCAATCCCGGTCCCAGGCTCCAGCTATCTAGGGTTCCAAAGATCGGGGCGCGAGAGTAGCTGGGAGTGAGCGGGGGTAACTCAGTGGTAGAGTCTCTGCCTTCCAAGCAGATGGTCGCGGGTTCAAGTCCCGTCCCCCGCTCCATTGTGCGGTATCAGCGTTGTTAGATTGGGCAGTAACGAAGTAGAGAGTTTCAGCGTGGCTTCTCTGGATAAGAGCAAGGCCGCGAAGACCTTCTAAAGAGCGAGGCGAGATGGCGAAGGAGAAATTCGAACGCAATAAGCCGCATGTGAATATCGGGACGATTGGGCACATCGACCACGGCAAGACGACTTTGACGGCGGCAATCACGAAAGTGCTGTCGAAGAACAATCCGAAAGTGTCGTTCCGTGCG
>DATNLC010000079.1:0-20921 GCA_035603075.1 Candidatus Acidiferrales bacterium
ACCCTTGCACACTACCAGAGGGACCGTGGAGTGTCCAAGACTGAAACTGGCCAACTCCGGCCCTGTCATTTTTCAAAGGTTACTTCGGTGACATCTGTGATACACAACTGGCGCAAACCGGGTCAACGATAAGAGAGGTAAGGCTATGAAAGTGTTATCAATGTTGATGCGACAAGGAGATTCGCATGGGCGTTGAAGCATGCATACCGGTAATTTCAAGTGCAGACCTGGAAAAGAGTCTGCGATTGTGGGTGGATGGTCTCGAATTCAAGAAAGATACGGAAATGCACGACGATGGCAAACTAATCCTCTGCATGCTGCACAAAGGCGGCTTGACCTTCATGCTCCACCGGCGAGCCGGCACACCGATCAAACCGGAGAACTATAACGGCATTCGGCTTTATTGGGCGCCGTCGGATATTCGCCAGACAAGAGAGCGACTGCTGCGTCTAGGTTACAAAGTGTCCGAACTCGAGGACAGAGACTACGGCCAAACCGAATTCTTCCTAACCGACGACGATGGCTTTGAGCATTCCTTCGGCGTGGACACGAAAACACTCAACAAAACCTAGTCATGTACGCGCCGGTTCCGCAGCTTGTAGAAAACGACCGCGGCTACATTGCTCACTAACACGGTTCCCGCGATCTTCGCGGCGTATCCGAGCGGATTCACCACATCCACAAACGGATATACCGAGACGAGCAAACTGAAGAGGGAAGCGCAGAATCCGACAAACGAGACCCACTTCAGCCATGGCGGCAGCGATTTGCGCAACGCCGCCGCGCCCACCAGGGGAATCGCAAACATCGCCATGTACATCAGTTCGTAATGCGTCAAGCTCGCATTCGACAGCACCTGAAAAGCTTCTTGCGCGTGCACGCCGACGCTCCCCAACACCACCAGCAGAATCATCAGCGCGGACGTGCACAAAATCGAATTCACCGGCGTCTTCCATCGCGGATGCAATCGCGTGAACCACTTCGGCAACAGATCGTCCCAGCCCACCGCCATCGGCAAGCGCGTTACTCCCGAAAATAAATAACTCGAAACGCCTAGCAGCCTCAGTTGCACCAACAGAATCGTAACCATCGCAACCACGTTGCCGATTCCCGAATTGCCCAGCGCAATTCGCATCGTCTGCGGAATGGGCGCGATGAAGTCAATGTGTCCCGGCGTTGCAAACGCCACCACCGCGCCAGTTCCCAGAATAAACATGGCGCAGATAATCGGCGAAGAGATCCACACCGAGCGACTGATATTTTGCGCCGGCTGTTTGCTTTCACCGGCAAAGATCGCGATGTATTCCAGGCCGCTCAACGCTCCCACCATCATCTGCCCAAACAAAGCCATGGAGTGCAGATTCATCGGCGGCAGCGCCAACGCAAGCTCAATCGGATGTTGGCCAGTTCGATGCCGCCAAATCGCCCACGCAGGCAGCAGAATCAGCAGCACAAACGCGGTAATCATCGCAATCCCGCCGACGTTATGAATCCACTTGCCCCACTCCAGTCCGCGCACCGCCGCCAAAGTCACCGCCGCAATAATTCCGCCGACAATCGCCAGCGACGCCACATGACTTTCCGGCAGCCATGCAGCCTTGGGACCAATCAAGTAAGCCAGCTCCGTGGGAATCGCGTACAAAATCGCCGCTGTCACCGCGATGCCGTACACCCAGAGGTTCCACGCCGTAAGAAATCCGCCCAGCCCACCGAACGCGCGATGCGCCCAAACGTAAAGCCCGCCCTCCAGCGGCATGATGCGGTTCAGTCCGATCACCACTGCCGCCATCGGAAAATAAAACAGCAGCATCGCCGCCATCCACGTCAGCGCCTGCGCCTTGCCTAAGTCCGCCGCCACTCCAACCCATTCGCTGCCCACCACGCACAGCACTTGCGCCAACACCAGGTCGCGCAGCCCAAGCTGCCGCCGCAACCCATGTTCCGCCTGCGGTGTGGTCGAAGTAGCCGCCATCGTGCGTGAATCCTCGCACAATCACCGCATTTGAGTCACTACGCATTGAATTGTTGTCTCGCGGGACTCACATTCCCGGCCGACCGTCGGTTACTCGGCCGCGGCATTTGTCTTACCGCCCCACCCCGCGTATAACGATGTGGATGCTGCTATCGCTCGTGCTCGCCGAGCTTCCAAACCCGTCCGTCCAACTGGCAGATGTGCGATCGCAGACCCCGATGATCCTCGCGGGATTCATCCTGCTGGCCGTCGGCGTGGCCGCTGTGACGCTCTTTTTGGTCCGGCGTCAGAGTCGCGAGCTGACGCTGATCTATTTCAGTATTTTCTCAATCCTCTATGCCGTCCGGCTTCTCTGGCACATTCCGGTAATCCATTCGGTGGCTGGCGTTTCAGGCCCTTTCGTGGAGCATGTCAATCTATGGATTACGGTAACCATCCTAATTCCGTTCCTGCTGTTTCTGCGCGAGGTCCTCGAACCGCAGACCAGGACGCTCCTAAATCTGTCGCTGATTGCGGCGGTTGTTATGGCAGTGGTATCGATTACGGCAGATTTGTTCGGTATGCGGATGAGCCGCGCGTATTCCTTAAATGACTATCTCGTGCTCGTCGTCGTTGCCAGCTTGATGGTCAACTTTGTCGTTCAGCGGTCTCGTGGCCTGGGACAGCCCTGGGTCGGAGAATATCGCGTGCTCACTATTGGTCTTGTGGTTTTTGGTGCTTTTGTACTCCAGGAAAATGTCGCCAGTATTGGTTTGGGGCGCGGCGGACGCGGAGCGGAAGCGGTCGGTTTTTTATTTTTCGTCGGCTGCCTTGGCTACGTGGCCGCTCACCGCACTTTCGCCAACGAACATCGCCTGCTGGCCATCGACAAAGAGCTGGAAATCGCACAACAGATCCAATCCTCGATTCTCCCTCGCGAAGTGCCACGCATTGCTGGTCTGGACATTGCCGCTCGCTATCTCCCCATGAGCGCGGTCGCCGGCGATTTCTACGATTTCTTCGCGCTCGAAAACAATCAGCTCGGCGTCCTGGTCTCCGACGTTACCGGCCACGGCGTCCCTGCTGCGATCATCGCTTCCATGCTGAAAGTCGCCTTTGCCGGCCAAAAGGGGCACGCGCAGCACCCCGAACTGGTTCTTACCGGGCTGAATCGAGCGCTCTGCGGAAAATTCGCAGACCACTTTGTCACTGCGGCTTATCTGTACGCCGATCTCGGCGCAAAAATCGTCCGCTACGCCGGAGCGGGACACCCTCCGCTCTTGCGCGGCAGCCTCTTGAACGGCGATGCGAGTTCCGTCGAACAAAATGGCATCGTTCTGGGCATGTTTCCCGAGGCGGTCTATTCCTCGCTCGAAATCCCGCTACAACCCGGCGACCGCTACGTGCTTTACACTGACGGCCTGACTGAGTCCGCAAACACCAAGGCCGAAGAGTTCGGCCTTTCGCGTTGCGAACAATTCTTGGGAGCGCATTCTCAGCTTCCTGCAGCCGCGCTGGCGGATCAGCTACTCAGCGAAGTCGCCAGATGGTCGGACCGCTCCTCAGTCAATCTGCAGGCGGATGACATCACCCTCGTCGTTATTGATTGGCAGGGTCAATCCTGAGTGCCGACCCGCTGACTCCTAGTCGTCGCCCATCGAATCCAAAAATGTTGCCGAAGGAGCGAAAAATAAATTCCCGGTGACCGCGCGGCTGTAGTCGAGCAGGCGATCGTAGTTGCCTGGTGGCCGCCCGATGAACATATTCTCAAGCATCTGTTCGAGCGTCCGTGGCGTACGGCAGTAGCCGATAAAATACGTTCCAAACTCGGCTTGCGCGGCGCTGCCGAAAGGCATGTTGTCGCGCAGTATTTTCATCTCTTTACCGTTCTCCTCGATGGTCGTGAGCGAGCTGTGCGAGCAGGTTGGCTTCACCGATGCGTCCAACTCAATATCGGACAGCTTCTTGCGCCCAATAATGTTTTCCTGCGCTTCCGTGGGCAGCGCATTCCATCCCTTCATATCGTGGAGATATTTCTGCACCATCACGTAGCTTCCGCCTGTGAATGCGGCATCTTCCTGGCCGATTAGCGCGGCATCAGCCACCGCTTCACCTCGCGGATTCTCCGTCCCGTCGACGAAGCCGACCAGATCACGGTCGTCAAAGTTTTTGAAACCGTGCACTTCGTCCACCGGAGTAACGGCATTTCCGATGCGCGCCATAATCTGCGTCGCAAGCTCGAAGCATAGATCCATGTGCCTCGCGCGTATGTGGAACAGCAAATCGCCCGGCGTGGCGATCGCATGTCGTGCGTCGGCACGAATCTCGCGGAACGGGTGAAGTTCCGCGGGCCGCGGCTGCCCGAAGAGCCGGTCCCACGCGCCAGATCCAAACCCCATGATGCAGGACAGCCCCGCTTCAATGTTGCGAAACTCCACCGCGCGAAAAATCCCACTCAGGTCTCCGCAGAACGACCGCAGAGTCGCGCGATTCTCATTCCCAGGTTTTATTGTCACTACCAGAAAGATCGCGGCGCGCGTGAGCGGCGCAACGATCGGCTGCGCGACAATACGTTCCGATTTGGGCGCGCTTTTCGAATCGGACTCCATCCATTCCTCCTACTGCTACTTTACCTGCTACTCTGGCCGGTCCCTCGTAACGCGACCGCCGCCTTTAGGAAACTCCGCGAAAGGTATACTCCGCCTCCTGACCATTGCAAATAAATATTTGAAGACTGAGGAAGATCATGGCTGGACAAGCAGACGGAACAGTTGGAGGCGCAATATATTTCATTCAAGTATTGGCCGCCTGAATTCCTGACGAAGACCACGACGCCTTCCAAACTAGCGCGTCGCCTTCAGCGTCACCAACTCGGCCATTCCAAGCACAAGCGCGTATGTGGCGAAAAGAAATGCTCCGTATTTCCCTCCCGATATTGCATGTAACTTGGGCATAAAAGTTTCCAAGTTCGAAAGGACAACCGCTTCGCCAATCATTCCTGGAACGGCTAACAAAAGCATCGCCGAAGTCCAGTCGGCAGGAGCGATGTGCCGCCACTTTAGAATCACAATGCACAGAATCGCCGAAAATATCGGTGATAGCGCGAACGCTATCCAATATCGCAAAGGCGTACTTTCCAGTATGGCCGGGCCGGTGCGTGCGTAATAGATCGTCCCGGCAACCCATATAATCAGACCGAGGACCAACAGAACCGCCACATCCTGTCCTTTCATATTTCCTCCTCCGGAGCTATTATGTACCAGTTGGAACACCCATAGATGTACCAGCTGGTACATGAAAAAACAACGAAAAAGAAAACACAATCAACAGCAACTTGTCGAACGCTGCCTGGCGGCCTTCGTACATGCCGGCACTATTGACCTCAGCCTGGATCAATTGGCAAAACGCGTTGGAATTAGCAAACGTATGCTGGTTCATTACTTCGGTGGACGCGAAAACATTGAAGAAAGAGCCATGACCCTTCTTGAGGAAAGATTGCGGGCCAAGTTTTCGCCCGAAGCATTTCCCTCCGGAGTCTCTCCGGAAGCCGTAGTAGCAGCTCTCTGGCGTCAAACGACAGATCCCGCAACGAAAGGCGTCTTGCTGCTTGTAATGGATCTATCGCGACGCGCATGGAATGGCTCCGCACGCGCCACGGCCTTTTACGCCGAGCAGCAACGTCTGTGGGTGCATCTGCTCATGAAGTTTTTACCGGATGAAGCTGCCGTCGAGGAGGTGCTTCAACTTTTCCAGGGAGCGGTGCTGGCTTATTTGATCACCGGCGATCCCGAACCCGGCCGGCGCTCTCTGGGGCGCCTCTTCTCCGCGTAGCAATCCAGGAACTCCTCTTTCACGAAATTGTGAGCGAGCCCGCCCAGCGTGTAAATTAAGTGTGAATGAAATGTCGAAACGATAGTTATCGGTGGCCGCGGATCTTCGGCGTTTTGCTAGCGTTGCTTCCAGCCGCAATGTTCACGTCCCCAGCCGGCGCCCAACAGTGCACCGTAAAACCCCCGTCGATCCCGCTCGGCCAAGCAGTTCGCCTCCGCTGCGAACTCCCCGCGGCAACGGCGCGTCTGAACGCTCGCACGGTCCGTCTCTACAAGCAGGGAACTGGCGATTGGCAGGGCCTGATGCCCGTTGCTGTAGCCGACACACCCGGCACCTACCCGATCGAATTTCTCGCAGAGGACGGCACCACTCTCGCGTCCGTCACTCTAGCCATTCGCAAAACTATCTTCCCCTCGCAAAATGTCACTCTCGCTCCTCAAATCGAAGCGCTTCATTCCACCACCGAAGAAATGCAAACGCTCACCACCTTCCGCGACTCCGTATCCGACGTCAAGTATTGGGAAGACCCGCTCATCGCTCCCGTTCCAGGCTGCATCATCTCGCCTTTCGGTGTGAAGCGCCTTCATAACGGAAAGCCCACCGGAGAATTCCACGCGGGGATCGATCAACGTGCTCCCGCAGGAACTCCCATTCGCGCCGCAGCAGCTGGCGTCGTAAAAATCGTTCAGCCCTTCAACGTACTCGGCGGTACGGTCGCCATCGACCACGGTCAGGGCCTCGAAACAATGTACTTGCACATGTCAAAATTAAATGTAGAACTCGGAACTCACGTGAACAAAGGTGACGTGATCGGCTACGTGGGCGCAACAGGTCGCGCCAACGGCCCGCACCTTCACTGGGTCGTCTACGTAAACGGCGTCCCGGTAAACCCTCAGCAGTGGGTTACTTTGAACTCCTGCGGAACCGCTAAGAAGAAATCACAATTGAAGTAGCCAACGCCCTAAGTTGAGAAAAGAATTCGCGGCTCATTTTCTGGATTGTTGTGTTTCTCTC
This sequence comes from Candidatus Acidiferrales bacterium, assembly GCA_035603075.1. Lineage (GTDB taxonomy): Bacteria > Acidobacteriota > Terriglobia > Acidiferrales > UBA7541 > Palsa-295. Next base: position 6,797 of record DATNLC010000079.1, read on the forward strand.
ATCCAGGAATGGCCTCCCGAGCAACAATATTCCGTGCCAGGGAGCGCGCCGTCGCGCTCCCTGCCTTCGGAAATTTCACCTTACGGCCAGTTGTTGACCAGGTTTGCGGCGTTAACCGTACCAATCCCGGTGGCGAAATCCCACCCGGTGGTCGTGCCATACGCCTTCAAGTAAGAGCTGTCTGAAGTTGACAGCACCCCATTCGTCCCCGACGGCAAATAGCAATTGTGAGTGCCCGTGCAGTTGACGTCCATATCGCCTTTCGTGACGTCGTAAAAAATGCAAGTGCTCGCCACTGTGTTGCCGTTCGTCGAATTGCACGTCGTGCTTCCGCTCGCGCCGTACTCGGTCGCCGCCAGTTGGTAGTAAACCGGATTCGGATTGCCCTGGCGTGCGCCCTGTTTCTGATTCACGAGCGCCTGAATGCCCGCCAGTATCGGCGATGCAAACGATGTCCCGCCCGCGCCCGACCATCCGCTTGGCGCTCCAGTACAAGCCGTGCCGCCTTCTCGCGTGTCGGACCAACAGAACACATAGTAATGTCCCCACAGTCCGTTCGAAGCGAACAGCGAAACGTCGGGCAAGTCGCGCACGCCGTCCGCCGGTATTCCGACCACTCCCGTTTGCCACGACGGTTTTGCATAGCCCTTGCAAGTCCCGCTCACCACGCCGCTGGTTGACGCCGACCCCGTCGCACATCCGCTCGGGCCGCCGCTGCCTGCGGCCGTCGTAAGGAAGTCATCCTTCCCAACCGTGCTGTTGCAGAAGCCGCTCGATCCGTAAGTGGTGGCAAAGCCCTCAAACGTTGCCAACAGCACGCCCGCGCAAGAATCGTTCCAGGGAATTTCCGGAATATACGACTTTGCCGATTCGAACGTGGACGTGTTCGTCGTATTCCAGTACGTGCTGTTGGACCCTGCATCCGTGTCGCCGAAGTCCGTGCCGCCCACAGCCACATTGTATTGGGTTGACGCAAACCCGCTCACGCCGATGCCATGCGTAGCCTTGGCTTCATCCGCGTCGCAGCTGGCCGCGCCTTCATCTCCCGCCGACACAAAAACCGAAACGCCTTCCGTGACGGCCTGTTGGTACGCGGTGTTATAGGCTGCGTTAGCGGTCGCGCCGTTTAACGCTTCGCACTCGCCGTAGCTAATGCTGATGATCGCCGGCGGCGTCTTGCTCTCGTTGATTAGATTTTGGATCGCAATCAGTCCGCCGAACGTTGTCCTCGTGTCCTCGCACGACGCTACTTCGATCGTTGCGCTGGGCGCCGCGGCGCTGGCGTACTCGGCATCCAAAATCGCTTCGCCGTCGTCGCCATTGGTGCCGGGGTTCGTGCAATTGTTCGTGCCCGAAGGAGGAGCCGGATGCACCGTCGTCAACGAGCCGGCCGTAAAAGGCGAAAGCCCGAACGTAGAGCGGAATGTCGTCCAATCCGCTGTGCTGAACAGGTTCGTGTCTTCGATCACCACAACCGTCTGTCCCTGTCCCGACGTGCCCGCGGTGAACAGTGGATTCAAGTTGTAAATCGTGGCCAAGTCTCCCGGCACTACGGCTTGAAAAGTATCGCCGCCGGAAGTAAACGTGTAGTCCCTGTGCATCTTGTGCATCGCTCGCGGACGAAAATCGTTTAGCGACACGATTCCCAGCACCGCCGGTGCCAGTGCCGCCGGAATCTGAGGATCGCTCATATTCGCTATGTGTTGGATGCCGTTCACATCGAGGTTATGAATCGACGTCCGAAACGCGCCGTGAACCTGCCCGGCGTTGCCCGAAAAATCGACCACCGTGGGGTAGGCTACGTTCACGTGAAAACCCTGCGATGTAAGCCAGCCGGTCACCTTTGCGACGTCTTCTTTTGACACGCCGAATCTTGCCGCGAATTCCGGCGCCGTCATCCACCGGTGATAGTTGGAGGAACCCTTGGTGTGCATTTCGTCGATCAATTTTTCCAGCGCTGCCTCCTGCTCCGGAGAACGCTGCAATTGCAACAGCATATGGTCCATCGCAAGGTCGTCGGCCACGGCGCCTCGATCGTTCGCCGCGATCGCTTCCGATCGCACATTGCCGTGCAGCGTCACCATGTTGTTTTCGTTTACGTCCTGTGTGATCAAATTTCGCGCGTGACTTCCTGTCTCCGTCTGCGCGTTCGTAGGTATCGCAAAGGCAAACAGGAGTGCCACCATTGTGAATAGAAAATACGTACGCCCCGTTGTACGAAACATGGAACCTCCCTTTTTAGTTTTCACTTTTGGAATACAACTCGAAGGAACTGCTGTCGTTCTGCGGCCCTCACACCCCCGCACCGGGTTGACTCTGGCCGCAGCGTATTCCTCTAGTAACGCCGTTGTCAATCTCAAAACGCCATTTTTATAAACTTATTAGTGAACTAGCAGCGTAGTACCGTAGTCTCTGTGCCAAAACGGGAATTTGCGAGTTCGGCAAAATCGCTCGTATCTCATGTGGCTCACCTCTCTTGAGTGGCATTTTCACTCGTACACGGTGGAGTCCAAAATCTCGCGAGCCAGGTGGCGGGTTCGAAAAGAAGTGAAAGGGGGGAGGACCTTTGATACGAGTTTATGCTCACACAGACGACTCCTTGAAATTCGCCAAGGGACGTGCTAGCGTTTTCCGTGATTAAATTGGAAAATTTTAGAGCGCTTCACAAAAACTCAATCGAGCCTGCTCTCCTCGGTTCTCCGAGCCCCCAACGTCATCTCTTGGCCTTTCGCGCAACTCAGACTCTGCCGCTTGCAGCACAGCCAGGGAAGGGCCGCAGCAGCCACGAACTTCGTCCCGACGCGAATTTCGCTTCGCGCCCTGGCATTTCTAATCGAGAACTCCATTTATTAGAACACCTGCTAACTTACAGAAAACAAACAACGGCGCCCCGTTCTAATCGCGAACTTTCAACCAATCAGCGTGGTGATAATTCTTACGTTCCCGGTTTTCTGCCACCTTCTGTAAACGGCTCGACCGAAGCGTGCGCCGCGAAGAATCCGGCCATCGCAACCACATTTCTACCCGGCACAGCCCAATATGTAGAAAGCGACGTAACTCACTCAAAACAAACGACCGCACCATTTCTACCCGGCACTAGAACCGGCCGCAGCTGTATCGGGATTTCATATGCAAGGCGAGCGTACCTGCACACAGGTACCGCTATCGCTCCCAGGAACCCTCGCGCATGATGCTCGATTGGGCCGCCCTGGGTATCGAGACCGCGAAACTTCGCGGCGCCTCCTACTCCGACGCACGTGTAATGGACACCCGCCAGCGCGAAATCACCACCAAAAACAACGAAGTCGGCATGCTGCTCGAATCCGAATCGCTGGGCATCGGCATTCGCGTGATTGCGAGCGGCGCCTGGGGATTCGCCTCCACCGACCGCCTCACCCGCGAAGGCGTCCAAGCCTGCGCCGCGCAAGCCGTCAATATCGCCAAGGCTTCCGCCCTTGCCAAACGCGAAAATGTCGCGCTCGCCCCCGAAGAAGCTCACGTGGACACATGGCAAAACCCCTTCGTAAAAGATCCCTTCCGCATTCCCGTCGAACGCCAGATTGATTTGCTGCTTCGCGCCGACAAAGAAATACTCGCGGTGAAGGGTGTGACGCTTGCGGAAGGCTCAATGTCTTTCCGCAGGATCGACCAGCTCTTCGTTTCCAGCACCGGCTCCGTGATTCACCAGATAAAAATGCAATCGGGCGCGGGAATCGTCGCCACTTCATTCGGCGATAGCGAAATCCAGAAGCGCTCGTACCCAAATAGTTTCGGCGGCCAGCACGCCTTGCAGGGCTACGAGCTAGTTGAGTCGCTCGACCTGGTCGGCAACGCGCCGCGCATCGCGGAAGAAGCTGTCGCGCTCCATTCCGCGGCTCAATGTCCAGAGGGCACCAGCACGATCATCCTTGGCGGCTCGCAACTTGGTTTGCAGATTCACGAATCTATCGGCCATCCCATCGAACTTGACCGCGTCCTGGGCCAGGAAGCGAATTTCGCCGGCATGAGCTTTCTCACCGTGGAAAAACTGCGCAAACTCAAGTACGGCTCCGACATCGTCAACGTAGTCGCCGACGCTCGCCTCGAACACGGTCCCGGCCTCGGCACCTTTGCATACGACGACGAAGGCGTCCCGGCGCAATGTACTCCCATCATCACCAACGGCCTTTTCACCGGCTACCTAAGCAATCGCGAAACTGCTGCCGCCATCGGGGAAACGCGCTCGAACGGAACCATGCGCACGGAGAACTGGAATCGCCTGCCGATCATCCGCATGACGAACATCAGCATCAATCCCGGCACGTGGAAATATGACGACCTGATTGCTGACACCGACGACGCAATCCTGATGGACACGAATCGTTCCTGGTCCATCGACGACCGCCGCTATCATTTTCAGTTTTCCACTGAAATCGGCTGGGAAATAAAAGGCGGTAAGAAAGGCCGCATGATCAAAAATCCTAGCTATAGCGGCATTACCACCGAATTCTGGAATAGTTGCGACGCGATCTGCTCTCGCGACTATTGGACTCTGTGGGGCACACCCAATTGCGGCAAAGGCCAGCCCATGCAAACCATGGGCACCGGACACGGAGCCTCCCCGACGCGTTTCCGAAACATAAAGGTGGGAGTCGCCTTCGCCAAGTAAAGCCAAAACTACAAAATGAAACGTACGAAGAAAAAATCGCTGCCATCACGCGCACGCCGTCCGAAAGGCGCGAAGAAACACGCACCATCATCACTCAGCACCGCGGCGGTCGCTGAGAACGGCGCGCGCTTTACTCTCGCGGAACTCCAGCGCATCGCTGACCGCGTGATCGCGCTCAGCCAGGCGGATGAAACAGAAATCGAGATCGATTCCACCACCGACGCGCTCACCCGCTTCGCCAACAACACCATCCATCAAAACGTGGCAGACCATACGCTCTCAATTTCAGTCCGCGCCGTTGTAGATGGTCGCACTGCGCGCGCCACCACCAATAAAACCGACGACGAATCGCTCCGCCGAGTAGTAGCTGCCGCAGCTACCCTCGCACGCCACCAACCGGAAAACCCCGATCTCCTGCCGATGCTCGGGCCGCAAAAATACCAAAAAGTCGCGCGCTATTTTGATGCCACGGCCACCGAGAACCCGATGGACCGCGCCCGAGCGGTAACTCGCGTTTGTAAGATGGCCGAAAAGAAAAAGCAGACTGCGGCGGGAATCTTTGCCAGCGGCTCGCACCAATCCGTCTTGGCCAATTCGAAAGGGCTTTTCGCCAGCCATCAGTACACCGACGCGGAATTTTCCGTCACCATCCTCGAAGACAATTCTTCCGGCTGGGCCAAAGCTAGTATCGCCGACATTCGCGACATTCACCCGGACGAACTAGCTGAATCCGCGAGTAGCAAAGCCATCGCGTCACGTAATCCGCGCGTTCTGGAACCCGGACACTACACCGCGATACTCGAACCTTCCGCGGTCCTAGACATTATCGGCTCGCTCTTCTTGGATTTTTCTGCAACCTCCATCCTGGATAAACGCTCCTGCCTAAATGACCGCATGGGCAAAAAGATTTTTGGCGAGAACATCACCCTATGGGACGATGCATATCACCCGCTCCAGCTAGGCGCGCCGTATGACGGCGAAGGGTTGCCGAGACAAAAAATCCTTTTGGTGGACCGCGGTGTCCCCAAGAATTTGGTCTATTCGCGAGCAACCGCCAAAAAAATGAAAACGAAACCCACCGGCCACGGTCTCCCGCTGCCGACCGAGTATGGCGAAGCCCCCATGAACTTGGTTTTCTCCGGCGGTGACAAATCCGTGGACGACATGATTCGTTCCACCGATCGCGGCATCTTGGTGACGCGTGTCTGGTATATCCGCGAAGTCGATCCTTACGAAAAAGTTCTCACGGGCATGACCCGCGATGGCACATTCCTGGTTGAAGACGGCCGCATTGCCGCCGGCATCCGGAATTTCCGCTTCAATCAAAGCGTGATTGAGATGCTCTCGAACGTCGAGATGCTCGGCCGGGCGGTGCGCGCCGCGGGAGAAGAATCTTTCGAGATGGTCGTTCCGGCCATGAAGGTAGGCAACTTCCATTTCAGCGAAGTCACGAAATTCTAGAGCGAAAGACTCTAATGCGTCTCGCCGGCCGGTTTTTCAGGCGCCGCGTCCGGCCGGATAAAGAAGCGCCATTTATCCAGGTCAACGCGCACTGCGACATCGAAAAACCCGACCATCATTTCATCGTAGGTCTGGTCGCCCCATCTCACCGACGCATCCGGATCGGGGTTGTGTAAATTGCGGCGCGAATTGTCATACAGCGCGACAGCTTGCAGCGTCGTGCCGGCCTTCAGCAAGCGCGGCTCCGCCAGCCGGTAGCTCAGTTGCCAGTAAAAATCATAATTCACCCGCAGCAGCGTCTCCACGTTCCCGTCCGAGCTGATGATGTTGTAGTCGAATTGCTTTCCGCGTAGATGCATATGCGGGAAAAAACTAAGCAGCGTCGCATCGTTAGGCAAAGTCCCCCGCGCTTCCACTCGATAGTCGTCCACTCCCGGCGGTATCACAAAATGATCGTTTGTCAACTGCAGGGTAAGCACGCGCTGCGCCGGCCGCTGCTTGGCGAACACAATCCCGATGCTCGTCTGATCGCTCGCCGCGTGCCCATGCGTGGTGTAGTGCATCTGGAACACCAGGTCCGAGCCAGCCGGGACAAACTTGGCCATGCCGGCAGGCCACCGATCGGGCGAACTCCCCGGCGCGTACACCAGCAAGATGTCGCTGTCAGTCCAATGCGCGCCGTGGCGGCTTTCCTCACCGGCCATGTCCGAAGCAGTGAACGGCACGCCGACGGGAACATGCCTCAGCCATTTCGAATCCGGCGGCCGGATATAAACCACCGCGTGATGCACATTTTCGCGGCTGGACGGGCGAACCTCCGACATCTGCACCCATTTGTCTTCCGTGAATCCAGTGGGCACAATCTCATATGTGTATTCCACATCTCCTTGAGCCGGCAGCGCGACGGGCTTCGGCATTTTCACAATGGCGTCCGGCTGCGGAATATTCCATCCCTCCACCCACTGACGGAGAGGCGGCGCATCGTTGGGATCGCCGGCCGGCGCATTCGCGTCCGCCCAAGCGGCCAGGTTTTGAATCTCCTGCGCTGTCAGCGAGGGGTCGTTTGAAAAGTGGCCATAGTGCGGGTCGGCGAACCACGGAGGCATTTTTCTTTCGCCGGCGAAACTTGCGATCTCCTGGGCATACGACCGCGCGTTCTCATAGGAGACGAGCGGCATCGGCCCAATTCCGCCGCCGCGGTGGCAACTCTGGCAATGCCGTTGCAGGACCGGGAGAACGTCGCGGTAGAAAGAAGACGCCGCAACCGCGCGAGTTTCCGTCGGAGTTTTTGTTTCTTGCGTTTGCGCCGCGGCAAAACTCAGCAATGTAACAATGGCGGCTAAGACGGATATCTTCACTGGCACAATTGAATTAGTTACGCATTCTCAACAGTTGGTTGCAAGCCGGAAGGCACTGCAATTCATTTTATTTTGTGAATTGAAGGCTCGATATGGCGCGCGCAATCACGTTTTCCTGGATTTGCACCAAGTCGGTATCCGCCACGGTCATTCCGAAAATTGTGTAAAGCCGCGCGTCGCGAGGGATACAGACGACCACGCCGGACCAATCGCGCTGGTCAACTCTTCCGCGAAAATGCCGTTCGATCGCAGGAATGCCCGAAATAGTAATGTGTTTTTCATCCAGCGGACGAAAATTCTCCATGATTTCCTGAAGCCGGCGCTCCGTGGCGTCCATGTCGCTCGCGACGGATTTTCCCGCGGGCTGCTGCCCAATCAGAAGGTAGGTGGTCTGATCGTTGGTGCCCATCGCGGTAATTGATCCTGGAAGAAGTGCGCGTGCGCCCTCGATTACTTCCCAGGTGGGCGGCTTGTACATTCGAAAACTGTACGTTTCATTCACGTAGTTGTTGCCGGTTACTTCTTCGCGCATGGGCTCGGGCGCAGGCGGCGGTGCGGCTGCAGACGGCGGAGCAGACGCAGGCTGAACCCCAACCGGCGAATTTGCAGCCACGGGACTCGGCGCAGCAGAGTTAGCCGCGGACTTATTCGCGGCGTTTGGAGAAGTTTTCGGCGGCGGTGTTGAGGCAGGTAGCGCCGCGGAACTCGACGAAGCAGACATACTGTTTGCGGGCGGCGTCGCGGGTTTCGCAGTCGCCATTTTCGGGGGTTTCGGAACGGCGGGATCTGCCGCAGCCGTTACGTCAGTGCTGGAATCGGAGTTTTTTTCTGCATCCTTCTTTTTCGCGACCGGTGAAATCACGATGGATAATACTTGGTCCTTCTGCACTTCGGCGAATCCGTAATTGGTCTTCACTTTAAAAGAATGTTCTTCGAACCCAACGATTGTGCCAACGACTACGGAGCCGTCCTTCAACTTTAGCTCGTCCGCGCGCGCAGCCGAAAAAACGGCGAAAAGCGCAATCGCGCCGATAAGCGGGCCGGGCGCAACGAATGCGCGAAATGGCGGAGCAAGCCTCATGCCTTGAAGTATGGCGCTCGACGGTGCGGCGAGCAAGTTCGGGTGCGAGGAGCATGCCGCGTTAGTCAGCAGGGCGTATTTCGGCGGTTTGGCGCTCTAACGCGCTCGCCGGGGTTTCGTTCTGACTTTTTGTTTCGTGTTGGGTTTCAGATTCGATTTAGATTGGATGGCTAGCAAGTCCGATTTTAAGCGCGCAAATTCCGATTCGAGCGCGCGACATTGCGAATCTGAGTCGATTAAGTCGCCGGAACGGCCCATGGCTTCCAGGCTGCGCGTGATTGCAACTGCGTTCGTCGCGCCGAAGATTGCAATCGACCCCTTCAGCGCGTGCGCGGACGACGCTAGTTTCCGCGCGTCCTCTTTTGCGACGGCTCGACGGATCAGCGCAATTGTCTTCGGAGCGTCTTGGAGAAAAGTTTTGATCAGAGCGCGCTCAAGCTTTTCGTTTCCTCCTGTCGCGCGATGGAGATGCTCAGCGGCGGATTCGTCACGTGCTGCGGTCTGCTTCGCATACCCTTGAAGTGAAGAGTCCAGCGCGGCCGGTGTGTCGCTGACTTGGTTCGCCGTTTCGGCTACAGACTCGACGGACGCATACAGCTTATCCATGCGCACTGGTTTTGCGATGAAGGCGTCCATGCCGGCTTCCAGGCAACGACGTTCGTCTTCATAGCTCGCATTTCCAGTGAGCCCGATGATGCGGATATGCCGGCCAGTTGCGACTTCCGTTTTGCGAATCGCGCGCGTGGCGTCCAGGCCGTTCATTCGCGGCATTTCTTCGTCCATCAGCACGACATCGAACTGAGCGTGCTTAAGCGCTGCGAGCGCTTCCAGTCCGTCAGCCGCGCTGGAAACAGAGTGCCCACGCTTCTTGAGCAGTTCGAGAACAAGCTCGCGGTTTATTTCCGTATCTTCGGTGACCAGTACACGCAGGCGGGCGCGCGGCTCTTTTGCAGGCGAGTTATCTGCAGAGGCATCGCTGCCGGTGCTTTTGGCTCGGTCTGTCACTGGCTTCGAGCGGTTGTCACCTGGATTTTCTGCTGGTTCAGTCCGAGCACTTTTTTTCGCGCGAGGAAGGCGAAACCAGAAACGCGAGCCGCCTTGTGGGCGATTTTCTGCGCCAATCGTTCCGCCCCAACGCTCGACGGTAATCTTGCAAAAATAAAGTCCCAAGCCAGCTTTGCCTGAATGGCCTTTTCCCTTGGAGAAAAGCGCGAACAGTTGATTGATTGGCAAGTCCGCAGGAAGTCCGGGGCCTTGGTCTTCCACGAAAGCGAGCACGTATGCGCCTTGATCCTCGACGCCAATGGTGACCGTCGAGCGCGGTGGACTATAGCGAAGCGTGTTTTCGAGCAAGTTGCCGAAAATACGATCGAGGCGCGGCGCGTCGCCAACGACACGCCACTCTGCTGATTCTGTTCGCGGGGTATCGAATCGAAGGCGAATGTTCTTGTCTGCGAATGCGGAGCTAAATTCCTCGACGACTTTTTCCGCACAGGCTGCAAGGTCGGGAGCGGAAGCACCCTTATCAGCGGTAGATTGCGCCAGTAAATCTCCTGAGAACGCGGACAGAATGCCGCGGATCATCAGTTCCTGGCGTTGCGATTCGCGCTGGCCCATTTCCACAAGCTTTTTGATGCCTTGGGGAAGATGCTCGAGGCTCAGGAGATTAAAGCAGCCAGTCATCGCGCTTAGAGGCTGAGAAAGGTCGTGGATGATGCAATGAAGCAGAATTTCCTTTTTCTGAATTTCAGTCAGGAGCTGCTCGTGGGCAAGCAGGGAATCGCGCGCAGTTTGGAACCATTGCTGCTGCTCGGCGAAACTTGCGGACATATTTCGCAGAATTAAAATTCTCTTGCCTTCGAGAGAGAGGGCGAAGGCTTCGAGCGGAATGTCGCGTCCATTCTTGCCGTGCTCGATCCAATTGCCGGAACTCGCGGAGCCTTCGGACTTCGTGTTCCAAAATTCTTCGGCGTCCACCAAGAAGTTTTCGAGGAACGGCGAGTTTTCGGCGAGACGGACTCGCTCCCCCGATTGAACGACAAAAGCATCGCGGCACCATGCCGGACAATCACCAGCTACTGAGAAATCACCATCGCCGAGCGATTCGAACAAGGCATAGCCCTGGTCGGCCAGAAACGATTCGAAAAGTGAATGGGAGGGCATTTATTCGGCGAGCATAGCTGCAGTCAAATTTGAGAACACCTGTTCAACCGAGTCGCCGGTTTTTGCGCTGGTGCGAACTATATTCCAACCGGCCGCGGTTAGTTTCGCCTCGCGCGCGGAGTCGATTTCCCATTTATCGGCCAGATCGCTTTTGTTGAGCACCAGGACGGCGGGAACTTTTCCGGCTTCCTGAATTACGCGTTCGTTTAAGGCCAGAGCGTCTTCCAGCGTTTGGCGGCGCGTGCCGTCGACGACGAGCAGGTAGCCGGACATGCCCCGCAGATAAGACATGCGAATCTTCTGGTACACATCTTCGCCATGAATATCCCACAACACAAGCGTTACATCCTCGTTGCCGTGGCGAACCACTTTCTTGTCGACTTTCACTCCGATGGAAGTTTGATAAGCCTCCGAAAAAATACTCTCGACAAAACGGCGGACCAGGCTGCTCTTGCCGACGGAAAACGAGCCGAGCATGCAGATTTTCTTTTGTAGCATTCGAGGCTCGTTCAGTTTACGGGAGAAGTTGGAGTGAAAGTTATTCTAAAGTTGACGCTACGATTCTCGCGGCGGCCCTCTTCGGTGTCTTCTGTGCGCAAAGGCTGCGTGGTGCCGACTCCTCGCGAAGTCAAATTTGCAGGATGGATGCCGCCGCGCAGCAGGATTTCTCGGACTCGCTCGGCGCGCTGCTGGCTGAGCAGCAAATTCGTGTTATCGACGCCAGTGCTGTCGGTGTGGCCGATAATTTGAACGGAAGTCTGCTCGCCGAGAGCGTTTGCTTCATCGATCAGGTCGCGGATTTCTTTCGCCGTTTGAGCGGCTATTGTTTCCTGGCCAAGTTCGAGCTCGGCTCGGCCGACGGGAAAGACCAGGATCATCGACTCGATTACCTTCTTCGGCGGATCAAGTTGAGCCGAATGCGCATTTTGCAGATGAGAAACATTGATGGCGGTGACGCCCGGAATCAAGGGAGCGCGGTCCGCCAAATGAGAAATCCACTGGGGCGAGGCCGTTCCTTCGACTTTTAGCTCCCCTTGATGTTCGGAAAGCGTAACAGTTTCCGGAGCATGCAAAAATTGGCGAGCGCGCTGGGAAACGATGGCGTCATCTAAAGAATAGAAGGGCGCCAAATCAAATTCTGCGTCTTTCGGATCGAGACCCGCCTGGCTGAGTAAAGTGTTCGGGTCCGGCGCGAGCGGGTCTTTGAATCCGCGTATGTGATAGCGGCCACCTTGCTTGTCGTAGGAGATCACCACGATGCCGGGCTGTCCGCGAACGGCATTAAGGAACCGCGACCACTCCCACAGAAGATATGAGGAGTAGCCGATCCAACCGACAATGAGAATGCCGAGTACTGCCAAAGTCGCGAGCGCGGCGCGCGGCCTCTTTGCCGAAACAGGTTCGCGATGCTGCGTTGCGAGAAGAGGTAACAAGAGTTCATCGGCTGGACGGAACGGAGCAGCGTCGCCTTTGAAGTTCGCGAGCCCGGAACTGTACAGCCGCTGAATTTCTTCGAGGGCTTCTTTCATGGCGAGGCGATAGTCGGCCGGAGCGTGGCCGCGGATCACGGCGGCAATTACCGCGTCGGGACCTTCTTCGATCCAGACTTCCAGTTCGCCAACGTTCATGCTGTCGAGCGTTTCTTCATTCTTTGAGTCAAAGGAATCGCGCACGAACTGCTGGATGGCGGAGAGCATTCCGGCAATCATGGCGGGATCCTGGGTGGGAACGGACGATGCTACGACGTGATTGAGAACCAACCCGGTTTGGCGATGAATCAGAAAAACCTGTTCCACGCGGTACAACAGACTGTGCATCAAAACGATTTCGCTGAACGATTTTCCCGTGCGCAAAGCTTCGACGCGCCACTTGATGCCGCGAGCCGAGAGGCTGTGCTCAAGAGCCTGGTTGAACGACTCCAGCATGGTGCGAAGCGTTTCGGCGATGGATTTCCGGATGGCCGGGCCCATTACTGGGAACAGCGCATCGGCGAGAACGTGCGGGTCTCTGCGCACCGACTCGCGCAGGGTTTCCTGGATGGTAGGGGCCAAAGCGCCAGCCAAGGCGCGATCGCCACCTTGATCGCGGCGCATGGTGATGGCCTCGGCCACAACGGTACTGACATCCTTAGTGCGACGGGCGAGATCTTCCAGGCGTTCCTGAATATCCGCGATTTCTTCCTGTTCGGGAGCGACGATCAAATGACGCAGTTCTTCGTAGGCGTGGTTGTTGTCCGGCGGATTTTCCTCTGGTTGCCCCTGAGGGGCGCGGCGTTGAGCTTGCTCGGGCATTTTGGAGGTTAAGGTTTTTCCCGACGGGCGGTCAGGTACGTCCGTTGAGTGCATGATTTCCAGCTCGCTTGAAACCTACTCCTCCGGCAGCTCGAATTTATTTTTCAGCCGCAGAGAGAATTCAGTGAAGAGGTCGGCAAGGGCCGCGCGATCGGTTTTTTCATCGCGCAGGACATCGACTTCGCGGTTCAGCGCGGCGGTGGTGTCGCGGCGCAGCTTGTCGATTTCCGAGGAAACTGCCTTAGAGTGCTCCAGCAGTTTCGCGCGGAGCTCACCCTGGCCGTCGGACATCTGCTCTTCAAGTTGCGAGAGCTTTTTCTCGATCACTTTGCCGCCGTCCTTGATTTCGCGCGAAATTTCCTTGAAGGCTTCGCTGCGCTCGGACTTTTCGGTCTTCAAGCGCGTGCTCAGCGAATCGACTTCCTGCCGGATAAAGCTGCCCAAAGTGTCGAGGCGCTTGGTCATATCTTCGCGGAGAGTTTCGAGGGCTTTTGTGACGGTGTCTTCGAGGCGCACGAACCGCTTTTCGTAATCGCGCATCTGCGAGCCGAACAGAATGTCGCGTATCTTGTCTACGTTCGCGCCTTCGGGATTCTCTTTGTTGGAAGCGTTGGGAACTTTCGCCGGGGATGCCATTTTCCGACCTCTCCTTTTGGGACTCTTGATGCCCTGCCGGGGGGAGCCTCTCTTGGCCTTCGGGGGCATCCGCGGAGGCTACTACGAAAGGCTGTCTGCCGCAAGAAAGACGAGGGGTAGGACTAGGGTACGGATGGGCTAGGACGCCTGGGAATGGGCATTCCAAATCAATGTACCATTTTGAGAAACGAGGCTCGCGGCGGTTATTCCCCGCGATTCAAAAGACGCCCAAGACAGGCGATTAGAACGAAATACTCGATCGGAGTTGCGATCGCAAAATGTATTAAGCGCACGTCGGTCAACTTTGGCACGATTAGGAACCCCAACGCCAAATGGAGAACCAAACAAAAGGTTAGAAGCCACCAGAACTTCGGCTGCGCCCAATAGCGCCTGAAATAGCGGATTACGTAGCCAAAAGCGAACATAGTCATTCCCGCAAATCCGATCCACTTGATCGACGATTCTGGAGATAGCCCAGTCCTGGCTT
>DATNLC010000128.1:0-53494 GCA_035603075.1 Candidatus Acidiferrales bacterium
TTGCCGAAACGCACGTTTCAACCGCATGTGCGCCGCCGTCATAAGAAGCACGGCTTCCGCAAGCGCATGAAGAGTCAAGGTGGAAGGAAAGTCCTTGCGCAACGCCGCAAGAAGGGGCGCCACAGTCTCACGCGCGTCTGATACGCCGCGACTGAATCTTCCGCGGAACTGCCGGCTGGTGCGCCGCTCGGAGTATGACGTGGTCTATCGCGAAGGGCGCCGCCGGACGAGCCGCGAGTTCACGATATTTCTACGTCCCAATGGCCTCGAAATCAGCCGGTTTGGCTGGAGCATAAAAAAGGCGCTTGGTAATGCGGTCCGGCGCAACCGAATCCGGCGCCGCCTTCGCGAAATTCTACGATTGCATCGACAGGAGATTGCTTCAGGATGGGATATTGTGATTCATCCACGCACGACAGCCGCAACGGCGGAATTTTTGCCGCTGGCAGCGGAACTGGTGAAGTTAATTCCGCGCACGCCGTAACACCGAGCTTTCCTGATTCCGTGGAAGGAAGCGGGCGATCGATAGGTGCGTGGCTTCTGCTAGCGCTGGTCTCCTTTTATAGAATTTTCCTTTCGCATTTTTTCGGAGGAGCTTGCAAATTTCATCCTTCGTGCTCGAAATACGCGCAGGAAGCGATTGCGCGGCATGGGGCTCGGCGCGGTGTTGTGTTGGCACTGAAGAGGTTGGGGCGCTGCCGTCCCTTCACGAAGGGCGGGTTCGATCCTGTGCCGGATAGAGCGCCGTTCATGGAGAGCACTCTGCGTAAGCAAGGCGAGGAGCGAACTCTGTGAACGAAATGTCAGATCAGATTCGCGCGATTGTGTTCGTGGTTCTCGCGCTGGTAATTCTCTTTGCCTGGGGGCATTTCTACAAGCCACCCGTAGCGCCGCAACCTCAAACTGCGCAGAGTGCGGTGCAGGATTCGACGCCACAAGCCCCTGGAACCTCCTCGGCGAATGTGGGAACGATGTCGCGGCAAAGCGAAAAGAGTGCCGCCGCTAGCGCAACCTTGGTTCAAGCGTCGGAAGAAAAACCGATCATCGTAGAAAGCCCGCTCTATCTGGTGGAACTTTCGAATCGCGGCGGCTTGGTACGAAGCTGGAAGCTGAAGAAATATTCGGACGACCAAAAACCCGCGCATTTACTCGATCTGGTGAACACCTCCGCGGCTCAGCAATTAGGCTGGCCCTTTTCTCTGGTGCTCTCGGATTCGCAGCTCGAAGCGAAAGCCAACTCCGCGCTGTACGAAGTGACGCCCGCGACGGGCAATTTAACGGCGCCCACGGAAATCACGTTTCATTGGAGCGACGGCCATCTGGATGTAACCAAGAAATTAAATTTCAGCCTGGATTACGTAATGTCTGCCGAGGTTTCCGTTTTGCTGGACGGCAAACCAATTCCCGCCGGAATTGCCTGGCGCGGCGGATTCGGGGACCGGGCGGTATACAAGGCGGCTTCTCTCGTCACCGTTTATTACAAGCTCAACGACAAACTGAATCTGCTGCAATATAAAAAGCTCGGCGTGTCAGGGAATCAGATCCAGCCTGCGTTGCAAAACGGGCCGATGGAGTATCTGGGGATCGAAGACCAGTTTTTCACCGCGGCATTTTTGCCGGATGGGTCGGAACTCTCGCTGTGGCACTGGACGCAGGACCACGGCATCGTGGATGACGGCAAGCCTGCGAGTGAGCCCATCGCTGAAATGGCGGCAGGAACTACGATTGCGGCTCCGTTGATCGTGCGCGTTTATGTGGGACCGAAAGACCTGGCGATTCTGGAAAAGACCAAGCCGCCGCTCGCTGAACTGATTAATTTCGGCTGGACGGGAGTGATTGCCAAGCCTCTGCTGTGGGTACTGCAGACTATCCACACGAAAGTGCCGAATTACGGATGGTGCATCATTCTGCTGACGTTGGTTATCAACTTCGCCATGTTCCCGTTGAAGATGAAAAGCTGGCGTTCGATGCAGAAAATGCAAAAGGTAGGGCCGGAAGTTCGACAGATTCAGGACCGCTACAAGAAATATTCCATGAGCGATCCGCGCAAGAAAAAAATGAATGAAGAAGTAATGGCCATCTACAGCCGCGAAGGCATCAACCCGATGGGAAGCTGCATTCCGATGCTTTTCCAGATGCCAATATGGTGGGCGCTGTGGCGCGTGCTGAACGGCGCGATAGAGCTGCGACATGCTCCGTGGATGTTCTGGATTCACGATCTTTCGGCCAAAGACCCTTACTACATTTTGCCGATCGGAATGGCCATCATGATGTATTTGATGACCAAAATGACGCCGCAGACAACCACCGATCCCGCGCAACAGAAAATGATGGCGTTGATGCCGCTGATGTTTGGGTTTTTCTTTTTCAACCTTTCCAGCGGACTCAATTTGTACATGTTCACGAGCAATCTTGTCGGCATCGGCCAGCAAGTATATTTGAATCGAACCGAGCCGCTTCCCGCCAAGGGCAAATTTAAGAAGAAAGCTCTCAATGAGTAACGAACGAACGGGTGTGAAGAGGCCTTTTACCAAAGAGCGTGCGCCGGGCGAAGCGCGGCTCGATCGCGAACGCGCAGCAACGGAGCTAAAACGGTTTCTCGATCTCGCTGTACCCGAGATGGGGCTTGCGATTGAATATGAGATTTCTATGCCCGATTCTGTGGCCGGCGGCGCCGGAGAAAAAGACGTAGTTGTCGCATTTCGCGGAGCAGATCAGGATTTATTGCTGGAACGCAACGCTGAGCTGCTGTTGGCGCTGGAGCATGTGGCGCATCGATGGCTGCGGTTAGATCCTCGGCTCCACGATCGCGTGCGATTCGATTGTGGAGATTATCGCGCGGCGCGGCTTGCGGAGTTGAAACTCTCGGCGCGCGTGGCCGCACAACGTGTGCGGGAAACGGGAGAGACGTTTCGTTTTAATCCAATGTCCCCGCGCGAACGCCGACTGATCCATTTGGAATTAAATGGCGCACAGGGAGTGCGAACCGCGAGTGAAGGCGCCGGCGACCGGCGGCAACTTGTGGTCTATCCCGCCAGTAAGAAATAGTCGATAGCTAGACAGAAAAGACGCTGAGCTTTTCCCGCCGAAGTACTTCCCCGCCCTATCCGCATGACACGCCGCCAACTCTGAACGAAGGAACGGGCGAATCAAACTTCTAGTGTGTGTCCCTGCTTACCAACATTAAGGCATAGCGTTTGGCCGAGGCGGTCGGAACGCCCAGCGGTTTCGTGAATGTGGCCGCAAAAAAGGTACGCAGGCTGGTTATGCGTCACCCAGTCGCGCAACGTCGGACTTCCGCCGTGTTTACCGAGGGCGAATTCGTCGAGTTTCGTATTGAGCGGTGGAAAATGCACGACCAGATGGAGAGATTTTATTCCGTCGAATGCCGCGAGGGCTTTGGAAATTTCCTCTTCAGAGTATTCTCCCGGCGTATCGAACGGAGTGATGTTGCTGTAGCCAAGACCGGCCCACGACGTGACGCCAGATGCGGATTCAAGCGAGCGTACCTGACGATGAAAGTCCTGAAAACCGTACTTCTCGCAAAAAGAGCGATTCTCGATCTGCGTTTCGTGATTCCCCGGCAATACCCATACGTTCTGGCCCAGCGGCTTTAGGATTTCTCCGCAACGATCGAGGCCTCTGCCGAAATTCGAGAGGTCACCCGCGGAGATATACACATCAGCCTTCTGAGAAACGATTCGTTCGAGCGCGCGCATATCCGCGTGGATATCGCTGAAGATCAGTACCTTCATGGCGTTTCTCCCGTACGCTGCGGCGAAAGTTTCTGCATGTTTCGCAGAAGCATCCCGTCCGACTGCCAGCCCTCTTCGATTATATTTCCGGCGTTGTTGAAAACCACGCGATAGGTGAACGGCTGTGGACTCTTGCGGCGCGTATTGACAAACCGATTCTCGCCGAAGTCTACAATGTGATATTCCCCTTCCATCACAGAGCGAATCACAGGGAAGCGCGAAAAGTTCCAGAAAAGCCGAACCTCGGGAAGCAGCAACGCACGAGCGATGAATGCATCGGGAGGAGAATCGGCAATGTAATGGAAAGCCGGAGGCGAAGGGTTTCGTAGGTCGAAGCGCGCCTGGTAGACGCCATCCGTCGAACGTATTACGCCGCCCCAATCGAGAAGGGATGGCGGCAACGGCAAAGCCGCTATGCGGTCGATCGCGATGTTATTCGCGGAAGCAAAATTGTTTACGCGTCTCAGTGCGGCATGGTGCGCGAAGCTGCACATAAAAAGATACGCGACCATAGCGAGCGTTCCAGCCTGACACCATGTTGCGCGGGCTACTTGGAATCCCCAGTCGCCGAGAGCCGGCAAGAAAAATAAGGCAGCAACGACGCCGCTTGCGAGAGCCACAATCCAGAGACGGAAGGGAAACCCAGCCGCGCCTGCGGCCATCCATGCTGCGACGGCGCCGAGCGTGAAGAGCACCCACATCCAGAGGGCGCGCATTCGGCTCCTCGCGCGTTCACGATAAATCCACGCCGCGATTTGCGGCAACAGGATGATCGCCGTGAAACTAAAATCGATGATGAATAGAAGATCCCAGGACACGCGCTGCTGCGAGACGGGAGCCCACATACGCGTACCGAAAGACGTCATGCCGTCGAGCAGAATATGGCTGGCGATTCCGACTCCGTAAATTAAGGTGAGCGTGGCCCAAGAAGGAGCTTCGATTCCGCGGCGACGCGCGAGCCAGCGAGTAAGCCAGGCTAGAAGCGCAGCAAAAAAAGGCAGCCCGACGAACGAATGCGTGATGCCACGGTGATACTTCACGATCGCAAGCGGATCGCGAGAAGCTATTTCTGCAACGATATCGATGTCGGGGAAAACGGCGCCGAGTGTAGCCGCAAAGATTGCGACCGGGCCTTTGCGTTCCGCAAAATAACTTTTGCCGAGAAGCGCTCCGGCGATGCCGTGAGTTATGGGATCCATGAGAGATTGTGAAAAAGAAAAGTGTACACGATCGAGACGAGTCAGGCGATTTCGATGAGAGGTGAATGCCGGGAGACAATTTCTCCGATCGCGTGCGCGGAAACTTTGTGACGTTCAAAGGCGGCGAGCGCTGAATCCGCCGACTCCGGCGCGATAGATAACAGCAGGCCGCCTGAGGTTTGTGGATCGAAAAGTAAAGCACGGTACTCGTCGGGAACGTGGTTAGCGAAGGCGACGCAACTTTCGCAAAAGTCGCGATTGTTTTTCATGCCGCCGGAGAAAAATTTTCCGCGCGCTGCTTCCAACGCTCCGGGCAGATAAGCGATGTGTTTGTAGTCGATTTTCATCGAGACGGTGCTGCCGATAGCCATTTCGCGCGCGTGCCCGAGGAGGCCAAAGCCAGTGACGTCGGTGACAGCGTGTATGGGGCTCTCTTGTTTTGAAGTGGACTCCACTTCGTGCAATGCCTCAGCGGCATCCCGATTCAGACGCGTCATCGAGGCTGTCGCGGCGGCAACCCATGATTGGTCGGCTAAGCCCTGCTTTAAAGCGGTGGAAATAACTCCGGTTCCAATCGGCTTGGTGAAAAGTAGAACATCGCCGGGACACGCGCCAACATTTTTCCAAATCTTTCCCGGCTGGATTACTCCAGTTACCGCGTAGCCAAACTTTAGCTCGTCATCGCGAATGGAATGGCCACCGACGACCGTACAGTTTGCTTCCGCCATTTTCGCGAGGCCGCCGCGCAGAATTTCTTCAAGGATCTCCGGCGAGCCTGAGGTGGGGAAAGCGACAATCGTTAATGCGGAAATCGGACGCCCGCCCATGGCATAGACATCACTCAACGAATTCGCGGCGGCTACCTGGCCGAACTCTGCCGGGTCGTCCACGATTGGCGTGAAAAAATCCACGGTTTGAACGATGGCCAGATCGTCAGTCAAGCGGTACACTGCGGCATCGTCACTGGTTTCGAAACCGACGAGAAGATTCGGATCGGTTTGTCGGGGAAGACGTTTGAGAACCGCATCCAAAACACTGGGACTCAGTTTTGCGGCGCAGCCTGCAGCCTTTGCGGTAGTAGTCAAGCGAATCGTTTCGGGCAATGGATCTCCGTAGTAAATGTCGTCAGTTTATTATAATGCTTCACAGTGATGGAATGTGTGCCGGGAAAAAGAGATCTCGATTTGCAGGCTTCAGGCGCGTGCGGCTACAGAGCGAATCGGAATTGTAACGGGGTTCGATGCCGGCGTGGGGCCGAGCATTTGGCAGCTCCCATCGAAGGCAGCTCCGGGTTCGATGATGAGACAGGGACAATGAATTTCACCAGTAACGATGGCTTTGGTCTTCAATTCCACTTTTCCGCGGGCATGGATGACCCCGTCAAAACGGCCGCTGATTATGACGTAATTGCCGTCGATCTGGCCCTCGACCGTCGCATGCTCGCCTAAGATCAATGTCTCTTCGGAGACTAGAGTTCCCTTCATCGCCGAATCAATGCGAAACGTGCCGCTGCATTCGAGTCGGCCTTCGAGTTTTACTCCGTTCTCGAGAAAACCTGTCCATTCCCCGGAATCATGTCGGTTGCGGTCAAACCATGCCATGCGCAATCCTAGCTTTGTATTGAACTATTGTTCCGCTGAGCAAATCTTATTTAAGCATTAATTGGTCGTAGAGGCGGGTTAAATCACTATCGTCATAGTATTCAAAGATCAACTGGCCGGGTTTTCCGGCGCGGCGAGGTTGCATTAAAACACGCGTCCCATACGCGCGCTGAAGCTCTTCGAGAGCAGCCTTGGTGTTCGGGTCAGGTTGAAGCAATGATCCGGCGGGACGCACTCTCGGCGCGCGAGTAGAGAGGCGCTCGACCTGGCGAACGCTCATACCCCCGCGTGCGACGCGCTGAGCAAGCGCCAAGCGTTCCCTGCTATCCGCTACGGCCAGAAGGGCGCGACCGTGGCCGGCGGTGAGCCGTCCTTCTTCGAGGAGCTCTAGAATTGGCTCTTCAAGTTTGAGAAGTCGAAGCGCGTTGGCGATCGTCGCGCGGTCCTTTCCTGTGCGCTCTGCGACTTGTTCCTGCGTAAGGTGAAACTCGTCGGTAAGACGTTGAAACGCATGCGCCTGCTCAACCGGGTTGAGGTCCTCACGTTGGAGATTCTCAACCAGGGTCATCTCAAGAGCCATTTCGTCAGGGACGCTTCGAATCACGACCGGGACGCGACTGAATCCAGCACGTTGAGCAGCGCGCCAGCGGCGTTCGCCGGCGATGAGTTGATGTCGGGTGCCTACTCGGCGGACTACCAGTGGCTGCACGATTCCACTGGCGCGAATGGAACGCGCAAGTTCGTCAAGAGCCTCTTCGCGGAAGCGCGTCCGCGGCTGGTAGGGACTTGGATCGATCAGGTCAATATCGACTTGAAGGAGGCCATCATTCGGAGCCAGGGCCGGTGCCGCCGCTGCCGCTGTTCCCGCTGCCACTGTCGGGTGCTGTGGAGTTGTCGCTGGCAGATGCACTGCTGAGGCCGCCACTGGCGCCTGCGGTGGCGGCTGCTGCGGATTCGGTTCCGGCTCCCGGATGAGCGCGCTCAGTCCCCGGCCCAACGCGTTTCTGGGCATTCGAGATAACCTCCTTGGCAAGTTGAATATAGCTTTCAGCGCCTTTACTATGAATGTCGTAGAACATCACAGGCATTCCGTGACTTGGTGCTTCGGCGAGTCGAACATTTCTTGGGATCACAGTTTCAAAAACTTGGCCACCGAAGAAGCTTCTGAGATCGGCGGCAACCTGCTTTGAGAGAGTCGTACGATCGTCATACATCGTAAGCAAGATGCCCTCGATCGCAAGCGACGGGTTAATTGTGCGGCGTAAGCGCATCAGCGTGTCGAGAAGCTCGGAGACTCCTTCGAGAGCGAGATACTCGCACTGTATGGGAACAAGGACGGAGTCGCTCGCAGCGAGAGCATTCAGAGTGAGGAGGTCTAATGCCGGCGGGCAGTCTATTAGTATATAAGTGTATTTATCCCGGATGCCTGCGACAGCGGCTTTTAGCCGGTATTCCCGATTATCCATTGAGACGAGCTCTACTGCCGCGCCGACCAAGTTTTTGTCGGAAGGTATCAGCTCCAAGCCTTCAACTTGGGCGTCCAATGTCACGCGTTCAATTGGTTCATCAAGGATCAACGTTTGGTAAAGAGTTCTTCTGGCGGGGTCCTTCGGGAAGCCCAGCGCGCTCGTAGTATTTCCCTGAGGATCGCAGTCAATTATGAGCGTCTTCTGCTCGGAGGCGGCTAGAGAGGCTCCTAGATTTACGGCAGTGGTTGTCTTTCCGACGCCACCTTTTTGATTTGCAATCGCGATGATGCGAGCCAATACGGGATCCCCCAGTGTTGCGTCGCAAATTTAGCAGAAAGGTTTTGGGACATGCAAGATGTTTCACGTGGAACAGTGTTCCGTGGTCAATTGTTTCACGTGGAACACATTTCAGTGCGAGGCAGGACACCGACCAGGAGTTCTCTGCTATGCGATCCAGGTATCGGAATTGCCTTACGCCACTCCCAAGACGCTTCCTTAGAGACTAGAGAGGAATCATCCTTGCCAAGCCAGAGAATCAGCCGTCCGTCGATATTGATCGCGCTGCGAGACCATTTCAGCAATTTCGAGTGCATTCCCAGAGCACGAGCGGCGATGTAGTCGAATCCCGCTGATGGACCCTTGATCTCTTCGAATCGCTCGCGACGTATGTCAGCATCCGAGATATTTAGCTCCCGAACGACCTCCGCCAAGAATGCGGCCTTCTTGGCATTAGATTCGATTAGGACCAGATCCAGCGTCGAAACGACGAGCTTCAGAGGAATGCCGGGAAAGCCGGCACCGGAGCCAACGTCGGCGAGCCGACCATTTCTGTTGGTCAGCGCAGAAGTCGCAAACATGCACTCGCCAAAGTGAAAGCGCAAAATTTTGGTGGGATCTGTTACTGTCGTGAGGGACATCCTCTTGTTCCAGTGCAGAATCAGCGTAATATAGGCGCGAATTGCCGAGCAAATGTCTGCGGTAGTTTCGACTCCATAGCTCCGGAGCTCTTCACTAATCGCGTCGTCTGTCAGTTTATCCATAGATATATCATTGTTAATAAACAATTTAACATATTCTATCCAACATCAGAGTCGGTTGATCCCGCCAATCTCGCGGCTCGCAACTTAGCGGGTGCCCACATTCCAATGGAGAAATCGGCTATGAAGTGGGCCAACACTGTTGGAAACAGGCTATTTGTAAGAGCCCGAAGGCACGAAAAGACAGTACCTACTACGCTCGTAGTTGAAAAGCCTCGCCGACCTTGATACAGATGGGCTAACGCGAACAAAACTGCTGAGCCAGCGACTCCGGCGCTTACGTATCCCCCCGACCAATCCTGAAATACGCGTTGGACGAAGCCGCGATAGATGAATTCTTCACACACGGCGACGGTCATGACCAATGCGAAAAATATCATGCGCTCAACGTCATCCTGAGGGAAAAGTTTTAGGGCCAGTTGCGTCAAGACACCTTGAGTTTCCGCCGGGGACGCAACAAGCCGGCGGAGACTGTAGAACTGATTGACCGATATCAGTGCGGCCAAGATAATCGAGACGGTGGCAGCAAGTGCGGGCTTCGGAATCGCGACTCCGAGCTGTGCAGCGCTAATTCCATGCGCTCGCGCGCGCCAAAGAATGATCACGGCAGCGAGCCACTGGAAAGCGATTGTCGATGCGTAAACCGAAAGACGGTCCATTTTAGAAGTTTCGGGAGCATTCAGCAGATGTTGAATTCGACGGCGTCCCAAAATAGGGACTACTACAGCGAGGAAAAAGAAAATTGCCGCGAAGTCCCAGTGCATATCATTAAATGAAAACATCTTTAGGACGGCGGAGCAAGATGAACTCCTGTTGACACCAGCAGACGGCCCTCGTATCGTTCTTGATTCTGTTTATCGAGTGAACATGAAGATACTGGTGATCGGAAGTGGCGGGCGCGAGCACGCGATGGTGTGGAAGCTGAGCGGGAGTGCCGCGGTCGAGAAGGTTTGGTGTGCTCCGGGAAACGGCGGGATCAGCAAGGATGCGGAATGCGTTCCGCTGGATTTGAGCGACTTGAAAGCCGCAGCTGATCTTGCGAGCGAGTTGGGTGCAGACCTCACGATCGTCGGGCCGGAGTTACCTCTAGCGCACGGGATTGCGGATGAGTTTGCAAATCGCGGCCTCGCATTACTCGGGCCTTCGCGAAAGGCAGCGCAACTCGAGGGAAGCAAGGTTTTTGCTAAGAAATTTATGGAGCGCTTCGGAATCCCTACGGCGACGGCTTATGGAATTTACGATTCGCCGATCGATGCTTATACGTCTCTGTGCTCGGTTGATTGGCCGTTGGTAGTGAAAGCCGATGGACTGTGCGCTGGTAAGGGAGTCCTGGTGACTACGTCGCCTGATGAAGCGGCGGCGTTCATCGACAGGCTAATGGAGAAAGGTGAGTTTGGCGAGGCCGGAAAGCATATTTTGCTTGAGGAAGGGCTTGCGGGGCGCGAACTTTCGTACATCATTCTTACGGACGGGAGGAATTTTGTTTCTTTAGCACCCACGCGCGACCACAAGCGTGCTTTTGATAACAATCGGGGTCCGAACACCGGCGGCATGGGGGCTTTTTCGAGTGCAGACATTTTGCCGCCGGAGCTGGAGAAGAAAATCCTGGACACGATTGTGCAGCCGACGATGGCGGGTTTACAAAAAGAGGGGATCAACTATCGAGGCTTTCTTTACTTCGGGCTAATGCTGACTTCCGATGGTCCTAAAGTTCTCGAGTACAATTGCCGGCTCGGCGATCCAGAGACGCAAGCGCTCCTGCTGCGTGCGGATTTTGACCTTGGCGACGTGTGCGTTCACGCAGCCAAGGGCGATCTTGAGGGATTCCAAACCAAGTCCTCTGATGGGGCAAGCGTTTGTGTGGTCATCGCGTCCGAGGGGTATCCAGAGAAACCAATAGTTGGAAAAGAGATTTTCGGATTGGAAGCGGCTGCGAGTGTTCCAGGCGCAATAGTTTTCCACGCAGGTACCCGGCGAGAGGGAGAAAAATACTACACCACCGGTGGTCGAGTTCTCGGCGTGGGAGCTTCTGGGGCTGACTTGACGGCTGCTTGCAAGATCTCTTACGAGGCTGCGAGCAGAATCAGAATCGACGGGGCGCACTATCGAACGGATATCGGAAATCTGCCGGAGGTCCGCAAGGCTGCCACCGACGGTTTGACGGGGTGAAGTTTTTTTTTGGGGACCACCGAAATGAGTGAAGATGTTGTGCGCCGAGTGCGATTAATAAATCTGGGATAGGGAGATTATCCGGTGGCTAAGAGAAGCGAAGAAGCTGCGGTGCTGGTCGGAATTCTGATGGGGTCTGATACAGATTTCCCGGTGATGAGCGAAGCGGCGAAAACTCTCGAGAAGTTCGGGATTTCGTATGAATTGGAGGTGGTATCTGCGCATCGCACGCCTGCTCGCGCGCACGAATACGCAACGACGGCTTCCAAACGTGGCTTGAAAGTCTTAATCGCGGCGGCGGGAGCGGCGGCGCATCTGGCAGGGGTGATCGCGGCAAACACTACATTGCCGGTAATTGGGGTTCCCATGGGAACCAGCAGCTTGAACGGACTCGATGCCTTACTATCGACCGTGCAGATGCCGGGTGGTATTCCGGTTGCGACTATGGCAATCGACAAGGCTGGTGCGGTGAATTCCGCAATTTTCGCCGCGGAAATTTTGGGACTTTCAGACCCGGAAATTGCGCGAAAACTGGTGACGCATAAACAAGACCTTGAGCGATCGGTGAATGAGAAGAATGCGCGTTTGAAGCAACAGATGGCCGACAAGAAATAATTTATAGGCGCGAATCGACGCGCTCGCTCCCACAGGCTGCCGCGATTGTCCGTGCAAATATCCGGGGACCGGGCAAGCTTCTTATCAACTACGAGATGTTTACTCAGAAACTCGGATGCAACAGAGAGGGAGCGTCATCGGGGCGCTCCTTTTTTTGAATGGGGGTTTTCGGTTCCGGCGGAGGCTTTAGAATCCACTGAAAGCCTGACTCGATACCGATTGTGGCGAATGTTTCGCGCGAGTTTGACGATGCGAGGACGCCGAGCGCTGCACGCAAAAACTGTATTGCATCCACTGCGAGAATTTTATTGCTTTCCCCGCGCAAGAGAAGATCCCGCACTTCCCGCATTTTCGGATCGGAAGAACAGAGTTTTTCGATACCGGCATCTTTGTTCCGAAGTAAATCGATCAGCGAAGTGGTTGCGCTTTCCGGCGGGTAATGAAACTCGACGAGGGTATGCGGCTGACCTTTTTCCGGAGGCCATAGCTGAACATAGCGCGGTAGGGGAATGTGCGTGTCGAAATAGTCTTCGCGCTGCATGGATTGCTGAAGTGGAAAGGTGAGTTGCCAAATTTCCGGACCATAGTTTTCCATGTAGTCCGCAAGAATCAGCTCGGCAATCGGCTCGTTCGGCGGCAAAGTTATTTTGCCGTGAAGATTTCTTGCGATTTCATTCAGACGCTCGGAGACACCGTGACCAATCGAATCGATATCGGCAGCTTCAGCGTTCGGTTGAGCTTGCTGCAAATGCGGAGCTTGCGAGGCTACGTGTCCATGGAGGTGGGGCAAATCTTCGTCGAGGCGAGCGAACTCTACTTGCGAAGATGGCGAAACCCATTCGACAGCACCGAGAAGAATTCCTGCGCGGCGTGAGCTGAGTTCCACGGGCGCCGGCAGCCGGGTCTGAGGTTCGATCGGGTTTTCGACGGTGGCGATTAGTATGGCATCTTTGACCACCGCAATGATTACCCGACCGGCCGCAAGATTTGCGATGATTTCATCTCCGGGCACATCCTGCCTTTGCTGGGCTGCGACACTCTGCAAAGAAACGAAAATGACACCTGCAAACAATGTCAGGATTGCTGCGGCAAACACCAAAATCCAGGAGCGACGGGAGCGGGCGAGCGAGGAGTGCGTCGAATAGCTCACGCTTTGACGGTACCACAAAATCGCAGATGACTAGCAATTCAACGCTGTGACCACCGTGCTATACTCACAAGATAGTAAACGTGCGGTAGAGATTTATGTCACGGCGAAGATGAGATCCCCCAAAAGCATAAAACACAATGGCAGGCTGTTGTCCGAGATTCTGGAGTCCCATCGGCGGTTTGTGCGCGGAGATGAAACAGGATCTCGCGCGGACTTGTCGGGCGCCAATCTCTCGCGGGTGAATTTGGAACGCGAAAATCTCGACCTGGTGGACTTTCACGGAGCGAATCTGGACGGCGCAAACCTGCATGAGGCAAGACTGTCGTCGGCGAACCTGAGCAAGGCTAAATTGCGCCGCGCCGACATGCGCAAAGCGGATTTAACCGAAGCGGATCTCAGCGACGCCGATTTGACAGACGCCAAAGTGGGAGGCGCGGAACTTTTCCGTACCGACCTACGGCGCGCCATACTGCGCGGGGCAAATTTAGTGGCGTCGAATTTTCGCTTGGCCGAAGTTCGCGGCGCCGATTTTACGGGTGCGGATCTGAAGACCACGGTCCTGCGGGAGACGGATCTCGATGGGGTGGATCTTACGGGGTTGGACCTGAGCACAACATTACTGCCGCGCGGCTACAAGCTTCCCGATACAGCGAAGAGTTAAATGAAGAAGAGCGCAACTCGAAGCCTGCCGTGGATCCTCGTTGAGGATTATAAGCGCGGAAAGGGCTGGGTGGGAGCCGAGCAGCACGAGGCTCGTGCTCGCGCTTACTGCGAGATACTCGAGCGCGGCCAGATACTTTTCTTTCGCGAGCCACCGTTTGAACTTCCGAAGAGCGATCAGGAATTTCTCCTGCAGCAGCAATGGTCTGAGATGCGCATGCACAAGAACGTGTCTTACCGGCCTGGCGAAGATTTGTTGCGTGGAGCGTCGGGCGATGCCCCGACGATGAACCGCCTTCACGAAATTATGCGGAATTACAGCGTTCAGGTGACGGAGTTCCTGGCGAAATTTCTAGCTCCCTATGCCCGCAAATGGAATCTGGATTTTGCGAGTTTTCGGCCGCTCGAGGAAGAGGGCCGGGATTTGCCGCTGCATAAGCGTAACGACCTTCTACATGTTGACGCCTTTCCAAGCCGGCCCACGTACGGCGCGCGAATTTTGCGCGTGTTCACTAATCTAAATCCAACCAAGCCTCGCATTTGGCAAACCACCGAAGCGTTCGAGGTGCTTGCCCGGCGGTACGCCGGTGGAGCGGGACTTCAGGATATTGCCGAAGACAATTCGTTTTTGAGCCGCACGGTTCGAGATTTGGGAACCAAGTTAGGTATCGGCGTAATCGGACGGACGCCTTACGATATGTTCATGATTCGCTTCCATGATTTCCTGAAGGAGAACGCGCAGTTTCAGAGGGACTGCCCGAAGACGCAGCTGGAATTTCCGCCGCAGGCCACCTGGATCGTCTTTACAGATAGCGTAGCCCACGCTGTAATGTCCGGGCAGTATGCCATCGAGCAGACATACCTGATTCCGCCGAAAGCGCTGGTGGCGCTGGAGTGCGCACCGTATCGTATCTTGGGAAATATCGCCGGCCGCGCGCTAGTTTCCTGAGTTTCGGCTGTAGCGGCGATCATCGAAAAAGTTCGTTCCCTATCGTTTACTTTCCAGCGAGGAATTCGGCCGGATCTTCCCCGAAGGCCGCAGTGGCGCCGCGAAGTGAGGTTGTGCGGCGGCGGGTTTCGATGCCCAAGCGCTTGATTTTTTGATTTAGAGTGGACAGCGGAACCTGAAAACGCTCGGCCGCTTCGGTTTGATTCCAATTCGTACGCTCGAGCATGTCGACAATTATCCGGCGCTCCACTTCCTCGAGAATATCGAAAAGCGACGGCGAAGCAGCGTGTCCGCCGAACTCACCGGGCATGGGCGGCAGGAATTCGGCGAGCTGCAGGCGAACTCCCTTGACGATCTCGCGGGTGCGTACACTGTCCGGCAAGAGATCGGCGTCCAAGGCTTCGTGCGTTGAAAGCACGATGGCTCGCTCGACGACATTCTCGAGCTCGCGGACATTGCCTGGCCAATCGTAATCCATCAAGAGTTTCATCGCCGCGTGAGTGAAGGCGCGAGGCGGTTTTTCGTTCTCCTGGCAGAATTGTTTGAGGAAGCGCTCGATCAGTAGAGGAATGTCTTCTTTGCGCTCGCGCAGAGGCGGCAGATGCAAAGAAATGACGTTCAATCGGTGGAACAAATCTTCTCGGAAGCGGCCCTCGCGAACCAACTTCGTCAAATCTTCGTTGGACGCCGCAAGAATACGGACGTCTACTTTGATTGTCTCGGTGCCGCCGAGACGCATAAATTCGCGCTCTTGAATCACACGCAAAAGTTTGGCTTGCGTTTCGGGGCTGACGGTCGAAATTTCGTCAAAAAAAATCGTTCCCTGGTCAGCGACTTCAAACAACCCCTTTTTCGATGCGATGGCGCTGGTGAAGGCGCCTTTCACATGCCCGAAGAGTTGAGATTCGAGAAGGTCGCCTGGAATCGAGCCGGTATTGATGGGAATGAATGGTTTGTCAGCGCGTGTGGAGGCGGAATGAATAGCCTTGGCGAATACTTCCTTACCTGTGCCGCTTTCGCCGGAGATTAATACGGTGGAGCGCGACGGCGCGACTTGGGTGACAAGGTCGAGCACGGTCTGCATCTTTTCGCTCTTACCGACAATGTTCGGAAAATTATAACGCTGCTTCAGTGCGCGCTTGAGCTGGACGTTTTCGTCACGTAACCGGCGGCCTTCGATCGCCAGGGATACTTGCGCGATGAGCTCGTCATTGGACCACGGCTTAGTGATGAAATCCTGGGCGCCGCCTTTGAAGGCTGCGCGGGCCATGTCAATCGAGCCATAAGCAGTAATCAAAATAATGGCGATTTGGGGATCGCGCCGCCGGATTTCCCGCAGCAGTTCAAGGCCGTTGCGATCGGGCAGGCTAACGTCAAGCAGCATGAGATCGAAAGGATGCTCTTCGAGTTGGCGGAGGCCGGCTTCGCCGGTTTCCGCCAAAGTTACCTGGAAGCTCTCCGAAGTAAGAAGAGCTTCGAGCCCTTCGCGAATTTCCACTTCATCATCAACAACAAGAATAGAGCCTCTAGGCATGAACAGTTTTCCTGGCTACGGGGAATTCCAGCCGGAAGGATGTTCCCTTACCCGGCGTTGAACGGACATCAACTTTGCCCGCGTGCTCTTTTATGATGCCGTAGCTTACTGAAAGGCCCAAGCCGGTGCCCCGTCCGGTGGCCTTGGTTGTAAAAAATGGATCGAAAATGCGATGTAGATTTTCCGCCGGGATGCCGGATCCGGTGTCGGTGACTTCAACCGCAACTGAGCCATTGTACGCACCGGTGCGTACTTCCAACATGCCGCCGCTCGGCATGGCGTCTCTCGCGTTCATAAACAGATTGAGAAATACCTGTTGTAGGCGCGTGATGGAACCGAGAACGGGCGGCAACTGTTCCGTGTAATTCTTGATTACGTTTACCTGAGCGGTCTTGAATGGATGTTGCACCAGCGTCAGGGTTTCTTCCAAGACAGAGTTCAAATTCACTTCCACGAATTCCGCGGCGCCGGTTCGCGAGAAATTCAGAAGATTGTTGACGATTTCGCTGGCTCGGAAGGTCTGCTTTACGATGCGCTCGATTGTTTTCTGGCGAGGATCGTCGGCTGGGATCTGCTTGGCGAGCATCTGGATGTAATTCGAAATCACGGCGAGCGGAGTGTTCACTTCGTGCGCTACGCCTGCTGCCAACAAGCCGAGAGAAGTGAGTTTTTCGGTCTGCACCATCTGTTCCTCAAGACGCACGCGTTGGGTGATGTCGTCGAGAAGAATGAGCCGGCCCAGGCGAGCGCCGTTCTTGCCCACGAGAGGAGCAATAGAAGCGTTTATCACTAAACGACGTCCGGCCGGCGTGTTCAGATGGAACTTGTATATCCCGGAAACACGGTCGGTTGTCGCGCGTGAAGAAATCTCGGCGACCAGATCGTGGGGGAGTACGTCCTGCAGATGACGCCGCAGGGCTTCACGCCGCGGAATGGCCAGTAAATCTTCGAGCTGAGGATTCCAGGATTCAATACAATCTTCCAGATCCACGGTGAGCACGCCGATGTTCAGCGATTCGACGATGTTCTCGCTGAAGTCTTTTAGCCGCTCTATCTGCATGGCTTTCTGCTCGAGCGATTGGTACAGCCGCGCATTCTCGATTGCGATAGCGACGTAACCCGCGATGGTGGAGAGCAATTCGAGGTCGTCAGTCGAGAGATAGTCACCATCGACTGTTTTGCCGAGTCCCAGAATGGCGACGGTACGGTCACGGAAGCGACAAGCAATGAAATAGTTGAGATCGAGCTCTTCCACCGTGCGACGCACGGAGTCGGTTTCCTGACTTGCCGATCGCGCGGATTCGAAGAACAAGCAACCGCGTTCCAGCGCGGGCCGCGAGGGATCGAGAAACGAAAGATCGAGAGGACCTTCGGGCCGTAATCCCATGGAACGTGAGAGAACGAACTGGGCGGGGTGCGCAGGGTCTTCGAGAAATATTGCGAGCCGGTCTACCAGCAGGGTTTGCGAAATCCGATCGAGCACAGAACCGACCAGGGGTTCCAGGCGCACTTCGTTAGTGAGGGCGCGACCGAACTCGATGAGCGTGCGGCGATAGTTGAGCCGATCACGATAGAAGAAGCGGTCGAGTCGCGTTTGGACCCAGCCTCGCACCGGTTCAAACAAAAATGCGGCGATAACGATCGCTATAACGCCGCCGGCTGGGCCGGTGGGCCAGCGTGTGTGAAAAGTTTCGCCGATCAGCGCGATGCCTGCGAAATAGATGCCCACGACAGCAGCGGTGGCGAAGGTATAGGCAAGGCCGCGTTTGAAGATGATGTCAACGTCCATCAGGCGATAGCGGATGATGGCATAGCCAAAACACAGGGGGATCAGCGCAAGCGAGAAGACCGATAATTTCATCCACGACGCAGGCACAATGCCGAGGATATACGGCACGATGTAGAAGACGAGAAAGGGCAGAGAGCCTGCGAACGTTCCGCCCGTGACCCACTTCAATTGTTGCCGCAAAACGCCGCTCGGGGCGCGGCGGTAACTGAAGAGAAAAATGGTGGCGGCAACCAGGAAATAGACGCCGAGGTTGGCCTGCTCCACTTTATCGAGCCAGTATCGCGTGCTAAAAGCGGGCAGGAAATTCAACGTCCCGCTAGCGATGAAGATATGCAGGGTCAGAAGCAAGGCAGGCAGCGCGTAGGCGGCAGCCAGTTTAGGCCATAGAGTTCCACGGCGTTCCGGAAATACCAACGCAAAATGAACGAGCAAAGCCGGCTGCAGAAGCAGCGCGACCACGTTGGCCCAGTAGATTGTTTGATCGAAAGAGTTCAGCTTTCCGGTGTAATGAAAGCTGTAAAGGATGAAGGAGGCCAAGCAGAAAATGTAGAAATGAATGGCGCGAGGAGCGTTCCAACGGCGAACAAATATGAAGAGCCCGATGAAAAGATACAAAAGCGCGGTGATACGGAGGTAATTCTCGATCGAAGATGAATTGTCCTGCGGCGCGGTGACCAGCCGCGTTTCAAAAGACGCTTCTCCTCGGCGCATCTGGTAGTGAACTTCAGCCCACGGTCCGACGTGAAACAAGACTCGGGTAACGTCGGTTGCGCGATGAATTGGGACGCCTCGAACCGAGTCAACTGTGTCGCCTTCCTTGATGCCCGCTCTAGCCGCCGGGGAGTCGGGCACTACGTGCCAGGCGACGACTCCTTGAGATGTCTCCATCCAGGTTACGCCATCATCTGGAAGGACAAACCGGGAGCGCTGCTGAAAGTTCAGGACTGCAAAGACGACAGCTGACAAGGTCAAGAGTGCCAGCAGGACCGCACCGAGCCGCATTCGAAGACCTTCGTTCATCCGGCTACACCCGTAACTTCAGTTTACACACTACAACAATGCAAGCACGTCGGCTTCCAGTAAATTGCAGATCCCGTAAATCATAGGCCATTTGTTTTTATGCGGTTACGGGCGAGCCTGCAGCTAGAGATTATCACAATCCTATTTGTGGGAGACATCTTCCCGATTCCAGTAAGCTAAATGGTGGCTAGAATTGAAAGCTAAGGCCGCCGCGAAGGTAGCGGTAGGTCGGAATTAGGACGACACGTCCGTCGGGAGTGGCCATAGGAACATAACCCTGCGCGAAGAGATTGCCGCAGTCAGCCAGAAATTCCGCGTGACCTGGAACAAAACGGGGCAGCGGTTGGTGAATCCCAAGGCTGAGGTACGGATCGAGATGGTACAGAGACTCGCCGTACGGATCCATTGCGGAAACGACGGGGCCATTGATCCACTTATAACCAGCCGAAAGTTTCGTTCCCACGCGGGGTACCCTTGCGGTAATGCGCCCACCCGCGCTTTGACGATAGCGCATCGCCAATTGGTTTCTCAAGGATGCTTGCCCAGGATCCTCGGTTGGCGATAATGCACCGGCATATTCATAAACCATCGTGGCGGAAAAGTTGTCTGTAAACTTCTGGTGGTAAGCGACACGTGTGCCTAAAGCGCCGGATTCGCCAGCATCATACGCAAAGACGTTGGAGAAGAAGTCCTGCAAATAATCCGGCCCTGTAACGGATCCGTGGCCGAATATGGCTGTGTGTGTTGAGCGGTCATTGAACAGAGCCACGGTGATACTCGCATTCTTATTGAACGAATGCTCTAAGGCTAGTTCCTCATGGAAGCCGTTTTCAAGGACCGTGCGTCCGTCGCGCATCAGGACCGTCGGAAATTGATCGAGTGTATTCAGCGCGGACTGCAGCGTGCTCTGATCGCCACTGGGATCCTGCCATCCATTCGCGGCAACGAGAACAGACGCTTGCCAAGTGGGAGTAAGCTGCATGGCGATTTCTGCACGTGGGCGCACGGAAGCAGTCGTTCCAGCGAGGTTGGCCATCACGAAGTCCGAACCGTAACGAAGGCTGATGCGATCACCGATTGCGAAGGAATTGTCAAACGACATCCGCAATCCGCGGAATGTAGGGCCGTCGGGACCCAAGTGCGATTCGCGAATCAGCACTGTAGTCACCGGTCCGACACCCAGTTCGCCGGACGGAATCCACTGACTAGCCAAGCCGCCGGAATAGGCTCCATTGTCGTAGCTGAACTGACTGGCCACCATAAGCTGTTCGTGACTGCCAAGCGAGAGATCATAGACGAAAGCGGTGCCCGGCGAATCGGCTGAACTGGAAACCGAACCTGGGTGATCTGAGCCCGAAGTGAGCTCGAGACGCATGCGGCCCGCCTGATTCTGTGCTGTTTCGAACTGACCAGGCGGGACGACGAATATGTCACCGTCGTCTTGCCATCGAAGGACCGGCCGAGTCGCAGCAGCGCCGCGAAGCACCCAAATCCACTCATCGGAAGCAATAGGTTGATCAGGCTGCCGCTGCAATTTTTCAAGGGACGAAAATACGGAGCCTAGAACGATTTCGAGCAGAGTAGTGCGTTCGTCATTCACCAGTACATGCTCTTCCATAACGGGAAGAAACCCAGCGAGCGTCACTTTGATGGAGTAAGTGCCGGAAGGGAGCATTGCGGTGGAAAATCGCCCGCGATCATTGGTAAGCAATTCGACGGCTGAACTGCCGAGGAGTCGATCCGAGCTAACGAAGATAGTAGCGCCCATCTGAGGTGTTCCGGAAGGGTCCAGGACCACTCCTGAAATCCTGCCGGAATTCGGAGCGCCAATGGCCGCCAAAGGGAAGAGACACAGGAGCACCCCAAAAACAGATGAGCGAACTGCTCGAAGACTCACCGGGTCACCTCCTCTGCGCGGTAGTTGGCGAAGGTTCTTTTACAGTAAAATCCATCGCGGGTGTAATTGTCTGCTTGGTGAGATTGTCGGTTACCGCTACCTCGAGTTTGTAAGCCCCAGGCGCCAACGATCCCAGCGTAATGATGTTTTCGAGGGTCAATTCCTCGCCATGCTCCGGCAATTTATCCTTAGCAATATCGAACTTCAGTACTGGCTCGGTACCCTTATCTTTCAAAACGCGATACTGCACTGAAGCGTCTGACTTGTGAGTTTTGTCATCCACTTTCAGGTTGTAGATCTGCAGGAAAACACCCATTCCGTCTGAGGCTCCGAACGCCGCGTCCAGCTTCGGACGCACCTTCACATCGCCAAGGACGAACTGGCCAAGTCCGATGTCTTTCGACGAAACTGGCAAAATCTGGTCAGCGAGGATCAAAGAGCTTGACGACAAGTGGTCATCTTCAAATCGCGGAACTGCAAGTCGAGTATTGACCACGCCGACGTTTCCGTTATTTACGTCTTTCAGTACGATATCGAGACGGTACAGTCCCGGACTAAGTGGTACAGCCTTCTGATAAATTGAAGGCACGGCCTGGGCTTGCTGTAATAAAGCCGCAGGAACATCGCGTTTTACAGTGTCCTCGAACGTTTGCACAATTCGACCGCTGAGCGTGCTGATGCGTCCGAACAGATTCACAGTGGCCGAGTCTACTCCCTGTTTTTCCTGAAAACTTAACTGCCGCGTGGGTATCTGTACGGTGATAGGAACGAGGACCGTCTCAGAGGTGATGCGCAGGAAATAGAAGCGGTAATCAAATTTCACCTGATCGCGCACCAGCCTGGAGGTAACCACGGCCTCGAGATCTTTAAATTTTACGGGAGGCGCCTGTTGGATCTTGGCGTAAAGATCCAGCCGGGTGAATTCATTCATAGTTTCCGGGGTCATTCCGATAGGCGCCGCATCGTGCGTGCCGTCGGTATTGTTGAACCGGCTGGTTTTGCTGGCCAAACCCATCCCCTCCAACATTGTCAGGCCGGCGCCCGGGACCATGAGGAGGGCGTCCTTCTCGCTTGGATCCATGGTGAGATGGTATTCACCGCTCATCGTGGGGTCCACAAATTCCAGCTCAACGTTTTCGCCAATGCCTTCGAGGTAGCGATAACGCCAATCTTCGAAGGGATAGGTGGAAGTCTCACCTCCGCCTTCCTCAGCCGGACGGTTATAACTTCCGCCCGCCGGATGCGACTGAATTTCATCGGGCGCGCCCCACATGATGTAAATGCGTCCGCGATCGGTCTTCCAGCCAGGTATGCCCGAGGAATAGTGTTCGTTGGTGTACGCAATTCGACGATAGTGTTCCTCTTTAAATGTGTTGTCGGCGGAATCACGATCGGGGTTGCGGCGCTGCCAGAAAGCTTCGATGAACTGCTCGCGCTCTTCGTTGGTAGTGAGGTGGAGGAAGCTGCTGCGCTCTTCGGGGGTTATGATGTAGACGACGTCTTCGTCGAGCCACTTCTTGTATTGGGAGTCGAGTTCCTTCCGAAGTTCTTTGTCGCTCTTGGCTTTTTGCTTCGAGGACTTCTTGGCGGCATTCTGGTCCGGCTGGGCTTGTTGTTGGGACTCGCCCTGCCCGAAGGCCAATGGAGCTAATCCTAGGGCGACAGCAAAAATCGCCAATGTATACACTCTTACATGACGGCCCATAAGGAACCTTTTCCCCTTTGATTGATTAGAAATTCTAACCTGTCCGAAGGTACAGGTCAATGTAGATCACCCCCGTATGGGG
The DNA here is from genome assembly GCA_035603075.1 of Candidatus Acidiferrales bacterium. Taxonomy (GTDB): domain Bacteria; phylum Acidobacteriota; class Terriglobia; order Acidiferrales; family UBA7541; genus Palsa-295. The sequence goes on from DATNLC010000128.1 coordinate 22,632, forward strand.
AGTATGAGCACGTTCGGCGGAGAGGGGTTGCCTGAGGTTTTCAAAGGTTTCCATCCCGGGTAAGGGTGAGTAAGCTTCGGCGGTCGTCAGAAGACTGCATGGACCCTTCAAGGCCTGCCTATTGCAAGCTCGAAACACACATCCTGTTTCTTTCCGGGCTGAAAACATCTAAAATGGCAACCGAAGGTTTTACCTTCAGTCGTTGCGCTCGGTGGCAAGGTTGACTGGAATTAGGGATACTGGCCATTGGGGCAGATAGCAACCCGTCGGAACCAGAAAAAGGGAACGAAAGCGTCCGAAAATTAATAGAGATAACTGTCTTTATCTCTTCACCTTCGTCTAATCCGGAAACATTCCGGCTTCTCTAGACGTATGGAATAGTGTGGCAGATGACTGCGTCCTGTGAAGATGCGAGGACATAAGGGTTAATGGAATGAAAACCTGGCAAAAAGTGTCAATCGGGGTAGCTGCTGTCGCGGTGCTGGGCAGCATTGCGTGGTACAGCGTCTATCAAGCGAATAAGGGTGTTGTCGAGGTACAGACCGGGAAGGTCGTCAAGCAGGATGTAGCCTCGATAGTAACGGCTTCCGGCGAAGTGAGACCGAAGACCTACACGAATGTGTTGGGTGAAGGCATCGGGAAGATAACCGATATTGTGGTGAAAGAAGGCGACCACGTTAAGAAGGGAGACATCTTGCTGCATCTGGAAAACATCCAGCCTGCGGCGGATGTTCAGGCCCAGGAAGCCAGCATCAGTTCGACCGAAGCGGGCATGCGCGTGGCCGCCGCGAGTTACGATTCGGCCGTCGCGACGCTCGCCCAGCGTCAAGCGGACCTGGAAAAGGCCAAATATGATTGGCAGCGCACACAAGAGCTGTACAAAGACCAACTCATAGCCAAGCAGGAGTTTGACGCAAATAAAGCGACTTATGACAGCGCGACGGCAGCGCTCAACGCTTCCAAAGCGCAGGTTGAGCAAGCTCGCGCGGCGCGAGATCAATCGCGCGACAACATGAACCAGAACGAGGCGGTCCTGAAGCACACGAAGGACATACTCCGCAAAACGACCTACACGGCTCCGATCGGCGGAATTGTGAGCTATATCGCTGTGCGCGTGGGCGAAAACGTTGTACCTGGGATTCAGAACGCCGAAGGCAGCAACCTGATGACGATTTCCGACATGAGCGTCGTCACTGCAGAAGTGAAAGTGGACGAGACAGACATCACGAACGTGCGCGAGGGTCAGCCCGCTGAAGTGACCATAGACGCGCTACCTGGCAAGACGTTCAAAGGCCACGTCACTCAAGTTGGCGAGCTTGCCATTCTTCGGTCATCGGGGCAGGCGGCTACTACACAGACAACGGCGAACACCCAGGAAGCGCGCGATTTCAAAGTGGTGGTCACCGTGGATAATCCACCTGAGTCCCTCCGTCCCGGCCTTTCCGCAACCGCAAAAATTCAGACGGCGGAGAAGAAAGATGCTTTGACCATTCCTATTCAGGCGCTGGCGGTGCGGACGCAAAAGGAAATTGAAGACGCGAAGCCGGGCAAGAAGGGCGGCGATGTAACGCTGGCAGCTTCGAAGCCGGCTCTAGGGGCGAACCCGGACGCTAAAAAGACCGATCTCCAGGGTGTTTTTGTTATTCGCGCGAAGAAGGCTGAGTTCATCCCTGTGCAGACGGGTATCGCAGGCGTGACGGATATAGAAATTACCAGCGGACTGAAGGATGGAGACGAAATCGTCATTGGCAGCTACAAAGCGCTCCGTACATTGCGGCCCGGGGCCTCGGTTAAGGTCGACAACTCGGCGCCGAAGCGGGAAGAGTCTTCGAGCTAGTTGAACTGAGTCCAGGAGCATATTGCGCATGGCTGTCGAAGAAATCACCGCTCCGCAGGGATACCGCAAGGACCTGGTCGATACCGGCATAGTCATTCAAACCGAAGATCTTTGGAAGACTTATGAAATGGGCGCCGAGCAATTGCATGCCCTGCGCGGCGTGAGCATTGAAATTCACAAAGGTGAGTATGTCGCGATCATGGGTCCGTCCGGATCCGGCAAATCCACCCTGATGAACCTGATTGGCTGCCTTGACACGCCCAGCAAAGGCAGCTACTGGTTGGCGGGACGATTGGTCAGCCAACTCGACGACGACGAACTAGCCTACATCCGCAACAAAGAGATTGGATTCGTGTTTCAGACGTTCAATCTGCTGCCCCGCGCGACCGCGCTCCACAATGTTGAGCTTCCTATGATTTACAATGGCACGCCCTCAGAAGAACGCCTCGGCCGAGCTAAGAATGCCTTGAGCCAGGTTGATCTCGCAGATCGCATGATGCACAAGCCCAACGAACTCTCGGGCGGCCAGCGTCAACGTGTAGCTATCGCACGAGCTCTCGTAAATACACCCTCGATTCTGCTGGCGGATGAGCCCACAGGGAATCTGGACTCGCAGACCGGCGAAGAAATCATGGCGCTCTTTGCGCGTCTTCACGAACAAGGCAATACGATCATACTTGTCACACACGAGCCCGACATCGCGGCCCACGCACACCGCGTCATTCGTCTGCGGGACGGCAAAGTGGAAAAAGACGAGCGCACGCGTTAAGAGTCTCGCCAACCCTCCGTCCACGATTGCGCGAGCAGTTTCATAGCTATATTCTGAGACCCGCTCGCAATAAGCTTTTCGAAACATCTGCAAGCAATCGCAGGGGGAGATATAAATGAATCTCGCACCGTCGCATGGCCGTAACACTTTGCTCGCAGCACTGTTACTTTTTTCTCCGACCGCTCTCCTTGCGCAGAATGGATCGCCTCAAAAACCGGAGGCTGCGCCTGAGACACACCAAACGGCTGACGCCACGAAGCCCGGATCGGAACAGGAATTTCTTGCCAAGCGCGTGGGGGAGTACACCAGAACGATAAAATTTGTTGCGCAACCAAATGCTGATGCGAACGCTTCGAGCGGGACCTCGAAGATTTCCGTGGCTCTCGGCGGACGGTTCATTGTCGAAGAAAATAACGACACTGTTTTCGGCCGCCCTGTTTCAGGAACGCGCGTCTACGGGTTCAACAATATTGCGAAGCAATATGAGGCGGTGTGGATGTACACAGGATCCACAGCTATGATTTTTTTGACCGGCACGAGCAGCGATGGCGGCAAGACAATCGACCTGACTGGTGTGACACAAAATGTCCGGGGCGAAAGAGTTCCGCTTCACGCCATAATTCGGCAGGTGGACGACAATCAATTTGTGGTGACGTTGATGAGCGCTGGAGCGGACGGCAAGGAGGCCGCGTTCCAGGAAACTACTTACACGCGGAAGAAATAAAGGTTCCGTGGCTTGGCGCGTGGATTGCGACTAGCCGGAAAAGAAATTGCGGGCGAGGAAGAGCACGTTGGCAGGCCGCTCAGCAAGTCGACGCATGAACCAGGGAAACCAGAAAGAGCCGTAAGAGATCAGCACGTTGCAACGATAGCCACCACGCACAAGCCTCAATTGTTCAGGGCGTTGAATCCCATACAGCATCTGGAATTCGAGTTGAGTCTTTGAGATGCCCTGGGCCGCGCCCCATTCGGCGATTTTCTTGATCAACGCGCGGTCATGCGTTGCCATCGCTGAGCGAACTCGCGTTTTCCGCGCTTCGGGGCTCAGCAATCGTTGCGCGAGATGGAAATAATTCTCGTCGACATCCTTTTTCTGCGGAAAAGCTATTTCGGCGGGTTCGTTGTAGGCGCCTTTCACCAGGCGCACGGAGGCTCCCATCGAGATCAGCGAATCCAGATCCTTTTCGGTGCGGTAAAGATATGACTGTATACACACTCCGACATTCGGATAGGCCTTACGCGCCCGGCGATAAAGATCGAGTGTGGCGTCAACGTAGGGGCTTTGTTCGATGTCAATCCAAAGAGTTTTTTCCGCGGGCGTGTGTTCGACTAGCGCGACGAGATTGGAGTAACAAAACTCGGGATTGAGGTCCAAGCCAAGCTGCGTAAGTTTCACCGACACTTCGGCCGGAAGATTCGCAGCTCGAATCCGATCCAGGACGTTCAAATAATGCTCGGTGACTTCTTCGGCTTCCGCGCGATCGGTGATGTTTTCACCGAGGTGAGTCAAAATCGTGCCAATGCCGCTCGAAGCTAGGGTCTGCGCTGCGGCCAAAGCATCTTCGACATTCTCTCCAGGCATGAATCGCTTCACGGTGCGCTTCATGAAACCGTAACGCGGCCCATGCTCGCGGAGCCATTGGCTCTGTGAAGCCTTCAAGAGCGAGCGTCTCATTAGGCTCATCGGAATGTTTCTCGCCGCAAAGTTAATGCGTTGTGGAAAGTGTCTTGATTAGCCGATGGTAAAAGTCCACGCCTTCGTAGAATGAGGCTACACGAATACGCTCATCGCGGCCGTGCGAGCGGTCGTCATCCACATCCATGAACACGCCTGGAATGCCATAGGTGGGAAATCCGGCTGCTCGCGAAATAGCGCCATCACTGGCCCCGGCGTCCAGAACCGGAACAACTGGAACTCCGGGCCACATTTCTGTGGCGACTTTCTCGATCGCGCTCATTACACTAGGTTGAAGAGTCGAAAGCGGATTGGATCTTAATCCTGATCCGGATGCTGAGACCTGCGACACGGAAATCTTCGGATCGGCGAGTACCTTTTCCAACGTGGCCTGAACCTCGTCAGGTGTGTGACCGGGCAGAATGCGGCAATTGACGTTCGCGCGCGCCATTCCGGGCAGCGCGTTATTCGCGTGGCCGCCTTCGAGCCTTGTCGCTACGCAGGTGGTACGCATTCGCGCGTTGTAAAAAGGAGATTCGGACAACCGCGCGATCGCAGCTTGGTCGGGCGGCGTATGGAGGATCGCTTTCATGTCAGCGCCTGTTGAACCACCTACGATGTCGGCTTCGCGCTTGAAGTATTCTCGCGTCACTTCGCTGAGTTCAAAAGGAAATTGGTAATGCTCGATGCGCGTTAAACCTTCAGCGAGCTCATAGATTGCATTTTCTTTGCCAGGCAGCGAGCTGTGGCCGCCCGGGTTCGTTACTTTCAGATCGAAATCCTGGTAGAGTTTTTCCGCGGCCTGAACGCCTACGAGCAGCTTCTTTCCTTTGTCTAACTCAAAGTCGCCCGCGTCAGGATTTAGAATAAATTCAGCGTCAATCAAGTCGCGGTGATTCTTGATCAGCCACTCCACGCCGTTTGAGGTGCCACCTTCCTCGTCTGCAGTAAGCGCCAAAATAATGTCGCGATCCGGCTTGAATCCTTCCTGCTTCAAGCGAATCATCGCCGTCATCAGGATTGCGTCGCCGTCTTTGATGTCTCCCGAGCCGCGACCGTAAAAGTAGCCGTCCTTTTCAATAAATTGAAACGGATCCATGGACCAGTCTTCACGCCGCGCCTCGACTACATCCAGGTGGCAAATCAGCAGCATCGGTTTTTGCGCGCCCGTACCGCGCAAGCGAGCGACCAAATTGCCTTTGCGCGAATTTGGCCCGAGGACTTGCACGTCGCTAGCCGGATAGCCGGCGTCGCGCAACCGCTGCGCCATGGCCTCCGCAGCCACGGTTGTGCTGCCTAAGGAATCGGTGGTGTTAATTTCGATGAGCTGTTTGTAGATATCGCGGGCAAGTCTATTCGCGGCGTCGTTACTCTGCGCGGGCAGGTTGCTCGCGAAGACTAAAGACGCAAGCGCACCCAGCAAAAGGAAGGTCCGAAAATTCATTTACTCTCCCGGAATAAGAACGAACGAGACTAACAGACACTGGGCGCGAGGGTCAAAATGGCGGCGGAGAAAACGGCTTGTCGTTTGTTGATTCGAGGATGGAGATGGCGTAGCGATACACTTCCAACTTCCACTGGTCGGCAATCGATCCCTTTTCGAAGATTTCCCCGAATGCGATGTGGACCTCGCGCCTCTTGTCATCCGGTAGCGCTTCCAGGAAATCGCCGAAGCGATTTTTCGCCAGCGTCATGGGATCGGTGATGCGCGTCGTAGAGGCTGGCTGACCTGATGTCGCGGTAGCTGTCGTGTCGGCGCCAGCCGTAGCAGACTTCGCGTCTTTCGCTAGTGGCGGAGGTTGCTTCACAAGCTTTTGCTGATAGCTCTGATAGAACGCGTAGCGGAACTGTTTTTCGTACAGCGCGGCATACGCGGTTTTCACAGCATCATTCGGAGGTTGGGTGACGCCAAGGGCTATAGCCGTGAAATTCTTAAGTGCTGCTTCAAAATCGCGAAAGTTTCCACGCACACCCATCAGCGGTCCTTTGCCGGACTGCCCAAGCGAGGCGGATAGCCGGTCAGTCCGCGCGTCGAAACATTTCCCGTATGCCGCAATTGCTCGCAACGTCGCCTGAGCATCCGAAGAGTCAGCGCTCGGCTTCCCCGCTTGACTTGTTTTTTCATGGAAGTGAGCGACCCAGTCAGCGGAGCTCATCTGCAGAACCTGTGTGCAAGGCATGCCAAGCTGATCCGCAGCGCCTGTTTGTTTTTGGGCCGGGTGCTGTGCCGGGAGTACGCCGGCTGTCACCGCCGAGATCAAAAGTAAGACCGCAAAGAATTTCATGATGCCCTTAGCTCCCTGCCGGGATGAGCGATTTCGCTAAAATCAGCGCTTCTTCCCGCGTACGAATCGAGTCGTTTAACTGCGCTTCCTCAACTGTATTCAGAATTTCCTTAAACGCGGGACCAGGCTTGACACCCATGGCTAGAAGATCGTCCCCAGTGACCAATCTTGGCGGACGTATTTCCTCGGCCGGAGTTTCCTCGGTGAATCGACGGACGAAGTCATAGTTATCCAGCATGCGGTGGCTCGACGAGCAATCCAGGCGGTGCAACTCGAGGTGCTCGTCAAAGCGATTCAGGCGGGCAAATCGCTTCAATGTAGCGGGCTTCATTTGCAGTACGTCTTTGAACTTCATGTGATTGGCGACCAGCGAAGCGATCTGTTCTGAATCATCATTTGAGAAACGGAGGCGGTGACAAATGTCTTCCGCCATGCGGGTACCGACTTCGGCGTGCCGATCGAAGCGAATTCTTCCAGCCGGCCCGGAAGGCGGAGTAAACGTCGGAGGCTTACCAACGTCGTGGAGAAGCACCCCCCACGCGAGTGTCGGCGGACATCCGGCCGGAAGTTGTTCGAGCATCAGCAAAGTGTGGATCCAAACGTCGCCTTCCGGATGATATTGCGGCGGCTGTTGAACACCTTTCATGCGCGCGATCTCGGGAAGAAGTTCGGGCAGCAGCTTGGTTTCGTCCAATAACTCAAATGCGCGGCGTGCGGCGCCTTCAGTAAGCAGCTTGGTTAGCTCATCGCGAAGCCGCTCGGGAGAAACCTGCCTGATTTCGGGAGCGAGCTTCTGAATGGCTTGGAAGGTTCCCGGCTCAATTGTGTAGTTAAGGCGAGCGGCAAACCGGACCGCGCGAACCATGCGGAGCTTGTCCTCGCGAAATCGCTCCTCGGGCTTGCCAATGGCGCGAACGATTCCGGCGCGAAGATCTTCGCGACCGCCGACGAAGTCCAGAATTTCTCTCGTCTTCGGATTCATCAGCAGTGCATTGATCGTGAAGTCTCGTCGCTTCACGTCTTCCTGCGGCGTTTTTGCGAGCACGACACAGTCGGGGTGGCGGCCGTCGGAATAGCCGATGTCGGAGCGAAATGTAGTTACCTCAACTTGTATCGGCCCGGCAGTGTCGCTAGCGGAGCTGTCGAGCGGCGGAACTTCAACAACAATTACCACGCCGAACTTTGCGCCCACCGTGAGGCTTCCGGGAAAGATACGCAGCACTTGATCGGGCGTAGCGTCAGTGCAGACGTCATAATCGGCGGGGTCGCGTCCTAGAATGATATCGCGCACACATCCGCCGACAAGGAAAGCCTGATAACCGGCCTCGTACAGTTTGCGGCAGATTTGTTCAGCGAAAGCCCGCGGACTCATCTTGCGATTATGAGCGAAATAACGCGTGGTTGGTAGTCAGGCAGCTTCCAGCCGTGTTCCAGTTCCCTCTAGCGAATCCCGACCTGGCCTCGGACGCTGTCGATCAACTTTTTGGAATCGTAGCCTATGCCGGACTTGAAAACTGTCTCGACATTCTCGATGTCGTCGATGTTCTTTGACGGATCGCCTTTGATTAAAACGAGATCTGCCTGCTTGCCAGCGGCGAGGGTTCCAATGCGATCCTGCTGCCCGAGATAAATCGCGCCATTCTGCGTGCCGATTTGAATGGCTTCTATTGGAGTGAAGCCGGCTTCCACGAGCAACTCGATTTCGCGTTGATCGCCGAATCCGGGCAGCACACCGCCGTTTCCCGTTGGATCAGGACCGGCGAGCAGCAAGCCTCCGGCTTTTGCGAATGCCACTTCAAAATCCATTTCTTTGCGCATCAGCGAAGTCATCGGCGAATCCAAAGACACACTTGCGCGCAGCGTCAGGTAGCTTTGCGCTGATTCTGCTGACATCGCATCGAGCATGCGCCGCTGCAACTTCGGGCGCCCCGGCGCGCCCGCTTCGAACACCGGCAGCGTCGAAGTTACGGCGACGTGATGTGACACGAGATTGCGGATAAGCTCCTGCACCGGCGCTCCATTCACGTCTTGTTTTGCCCAAGCCGCGCTTCCACCTTGTGGGCAAACGTCCGGCTTTTTATCCGTCACGAATTCAGTGTCGGCAAATATCGGGCCATGCTCGAAGTCGTCAATTCCCAGAGCGACAGCTTCCGGCCAAGTCACCGAACAAAGATGCCCAGTCAGTTTCATTTTGTTTGCGTGAGCTTCCTGGATCGCGACGCCCAATTCCTCGCGCGTGATGTTCATATATGCTTTGAACGACGTCATGCCTTCGGCAGCCCAGTAGTCCACCATGCGTTTCGCATCGTCCGGACCGATCAGCTCGTGCATCTGGGCGAATATTGTTGGCGCGCCTTCCAGATATGGCGCCGTCGCATCCATATTTGGTCCGGGCATAAGGTTAGCGTCTATGCGGCTCTTAACTTTTAGGTCGGTGTAGGGCTCCAAACTTCCGGTCGTGCGCATTGTAGTTACGCCGGCGGCTAGATAAAGTCGCGGCGCGGTGTACGGAATCTCCATCACGAACAATCCCGGCTCGCCCAGCCTTCCGCCCGAGCGTTGCATCGCAGCCGAGTCCGTGTAGTAGAGATGGTCGTGCATCCCAACGATGCCGGGGATGACGGTGTATCCCGTGCGGTCCAGTTCTAACGGGCGAATGGGACTAGTCGCGCAGCAGCCACTCTGCATCTCGCCCATCGGAACTTTGGCGGATCCGAACGGTCCCATGGAAAATATCTTGCCGCCCGCGATGACAACCGTTTGGTCTTCCTTCGCTGCCGCGCCCGTCCCATCAATCACGCGCACGTGATTCAACACGACTACCGGCGCATCCACGCTGACAAAGCCGACTACGTCAACCGCCTTCTGCGTTTGCGCAACGGTGGCCACTGCAACGAGCAACGAACCGAACAGAAGTAGAAAGCGCATCCGAACACCTCGCAAGGTCTACAATCGAGAATCGATATTGCGCCGCAATTCTACTCCAGACTTTCTCGAACGGGAACGGCAAGGCTTGAGGTGAGCGAGCGCGACCGAGCGGTGGCGCTTACAACGATGTCACGCGGAGAACCAGAGCGGTGATGTCGTCATGCTGGCGCGCATAGCCGACAAAATTGTTGACGTCTGTCATTACGCGCGAGAGTACATCTGCCGCGGTCGCCGGAGTTGGCTGCACGCAGGAGAGAAGCCGAGTTTCGCTGTATTCTTCTCCGGGTTCATTCACCGCTTCTACTACGCCGTCGGTAAAAATGAAGAGCAAATCGCCGGTCTGAAGCTGCACGCTTCCCGACGGATAGGAAATTTCGTCTTCGGTGAAGAGCGGCGTCCCAAGCGGCGGGCCACCGATGGAAAGTCGCTCTATTTGACCCGAGGAGCGACGCAAGATCGGATCATTGTGCCCGCAGTTGACGTAACGCATCTCGCGAGTCTCGGGATTTATTTCGGCGAGAAAGGCCGTGGTAAAGCGAAGACCCTCCAGGCTGTGCGCCCGTGCGTACCGTTCCAGTCCCGTTACGATTTCATCGAGTGAAGCAGGCGTTGCTGCAAGCGCTCTCAGGCTCGCTTGGAACGTCGCCATCAGGAGCGCAGCCGGCACGCTTTTTCCCGCGACGTCAGCAACCGCGATAAGCAAGGAGGGCTTGCTCGCGCCGCTCGATGGCAACGGTCGCAGAAACGCATCGTAATAATCCCCCGCGACAGTGTTTTGAGGGCGGGTGGCGAAGGCAATATCCACCCCCGCGATAATCGGCGGCCGGGCGGGCACAAGCCACTGCTGAATTTCTCGGGCAATTTCGAGGTCGCGCTTCATCGTCACTCGGTCGGCCAGTTCGAGTGCCAGCAACAAAAAAAGAATTGCCGCGCTTAGCCAGACGGCGTCAAAGTTGTCGGAGCGAGCGAACATCAGAATGATAGCGACAATCAGTAACACCCGGCGGGCCGGCGAGAGCTTCATCAACATCGCTAGAAACAACCCCCAAGCTGTGCGCCAAAAACGTTTGAATTTTGACTTTTCCTGGTCGATAGACTCGCGATCCACATCCTTTGAGTAAAAACCGTAGGTAGCCGTTGTTTCGGATTTGAACTGACCCCAGAGCTGGCTGACTTTCAGACCTTCGGTTACGCGAGACCAGAAGTCGCGGACGCTGTAGAAAGCGCCGGTTGAAGGCTTACCGGGATTAGAGGGTGTGACCATAAGAGACGCGATTATAGGACAGGAAACACAATGCGACGAAGCTGTTCAGTCAGGTTGCTGAAAATCGAGAAAAAGTCACTCATGTTCATCTGGGTTATTGCGAGCCGTTAGCGAGCCCCCAAATTGTACTTTCGAAAATCCAAAGCGATCCCGAAGACTATCGGTGGCACGAGCCAAGCGCTCCAGTTTGTTGCGGCGACCGGGATCAAGAAGATCCATTTGGCCGGAGCCAGGAGTGAACATTGAAAACTCGACACCGACAAGCCGCAGTTTCGCGACACCGTCCCACGAGCGCGAGAAAAGATCCCGGACCGTTCGGATAAAGATCGTGTCGAGATCAGACGGCTCTGCGAGAGTATGGCCGCGAGTGATGGTCGTAAAGTCGGCGAAGCGCAAAGTGACGGTGACCGTACGCGCGTGCAAGCCGGCTTCGCGCAGCCGCTTTGCGGCCTTCTGGCACAGATGGCTTAGAGTGGACTCCAAGATTCCGCGGCCGTTCGTGTCCTGGCCGAAAGTATGGTTGTGGGAAATCGACTTCGGCTCGGCGTCAATGAAAAATTCGAAGGAATCGATGCCGCGCGACTTGCGATAAAGCGCTTGGCCCCATTTGCCAAACACTTCTTCGAGACGCTGCAGGGTCAATTGCTGAAGTTGCGCGATGGTTTTAACGCCGAGGTCGTTGAGGGCCGCTTCTGTCACTTTTCCAATACCTGGAATTCTCCGCACGGACAACGGCGCAAGAAAGGCGGGCTCACTTCCCGGCGGAACCCAGACCAGGCCGCGCGGCTTGGCCTGCTCGCTGGCTACTTTCGCAACGAGTCGAGTGACACCCAGGCCCCCTGAACATGGCAGGCCGGTGGTTGCAGTGATTTCAAGTAAGAGTTTGTGAGCAGCGCCAAGGTGCGGACCATGGAGACGCTCGGTGCCAGCAAGATCCAGATACGCTTCATCGATGGAAGCCATCTCCACTGTCGGGGAATATTTCGCGAGAATTGCCGCGACGCGATCGCTCCACTGGCCGTAGAGTTCGTGGTGCCCGTCAAGAAACACCGCATGCGGGCAAAGTTTTGCAGCAGTCCGCAGAGCCATTGCCGAATGAACGCCGAAGCGCCGCGCTTCGTAACTTGCGGACGTAACGACGCCGCGCTGGTCACGTTGGCCGCCGACGATTACGGCGAGTCCGCGCAATTCGGGCCGTGTCAGCAGTTCAACGGAAACAAAAAACGCGTCCATGTCGATGTGAAGAATGCAGGAGACAGAATCCGCGGCAGGCGCTGATGCGTCGTGCCTCGCGCGAAAATGAGCCAGCTTCGGCATTTGCTGAAAGGGGCGGTAGCTAGATTCTACGACAAAATGGCTTTGGCGATTCGGTCAGAGGCGATCGGCGGCGGCCACGCGCGGAATTCCCGCCAGATCATTTGTGAAGCTGATATTAGTCCAGCACGAGTGTTCTGTCAGGATTTCGCGCACGTGCCCAGATGAATTGTAGCCAAGCTCGAGAACGAGAATGCCGCCAGAATGCAGCAGTCTTTCGGCTTCTGCGATCAGCCGCGGATAAATCTCTACACCAGTAGGGCCGCCGAATAGAGCCGCGTGGGGCTCGTGATCACGTACTTCGCGTTGCAATTCAGCTGAATCGGAGCTCGCAATGTATGGTGGATTGCTGACAATGAGATCGAAAGCATGTGATTCGGAGTTCAGAGCTTCCAGCAAGTCCGTTTGCAAAAACTGAATACGATCGGCGACGGAATGGCGCAGAGCGTTACGTCTAGCAACCTCGAGAGCGGGCGCGGAAGTATCCGTGGCAAAAACTTGGCCGTGCGGCAATTCGTAAGCCAGCGAAACAGCTAGGCAACCCGAGCCCGTTCCTGCGTCGGCGACCTGAAGTTTTTCGCGCGGCAGTCCCGTGTCCATGTGGATCTTCAAGCCGCGCGGGCCGAGTCGTGCCAGGGCGACTTCCATCACATGCTCCGTCTCTGGACGCGGGATCAATACTGCGGGCGTGACTTCGAATTCGAGGCCCCAGAATTCCTGTTTGCCGGTGATGTATTGCGTTGGCTCTCCGGCGGCGCGGCGTGTGATCAGGGCATAATATTTTTCTGCTTCAGCAGCTTTGAGAAATGCCTCGGGATGAGTGTAAAGCCAGGTGCGGTCGCGCCCGAGCGCGTGCATTAGCAGAAGCTCTGCCGCGAGCGTGTGCGATGGAACGCTCGCTGCGCGCAGCTTCGCCATTCCGTCTTTCAATGCCCTGCGGATATCGATGGGTTGTTTGCTCGCGTTCGGAGCCGGAGCGAATGCAGAAACAGATTCCTGGCTGCAGGCATTCAACGCCCCGCTGGGCTTCACGCCGTTGGTTCCAGAATTTCGCGTCATTTAGGCTTCCACGAGCTCTTGCTTCAAACGCTCGGATTCGTAGTGGGTAGAAAGTGCGTCCACGATGGGCCCGAGCTTGCCTTCCATAACTTGGTCCAGTTGGTGGAGAGTCAAGCCGATGCGATGGTCGGTGACGCGATTTTGCGGGAAATTGTATGTCCGGATTTTTTCGGAGCGATCGCCGGTTTTGATCTGGCCGCGGCGCTCAGCAGCTATCGCTTCGTGCTGCTTGGATTGTTCCATTTCGTAAAGGCGGGCACGCAAGACGCGCATGGCTTTCGCGCGGTTTTTAATTTGGGATTTTTCGTCCTGTTGCGAAACAACCAAGCCGCTGGGAATATGCGTGATGCGCACCGCGGAATACGTGGTGTTGACGGATTGGCCGCCGGGGCCAGACGAGCAGAATGTGTCGATGCGCAGATCCTTCGCTTCAATTTTGATGTCAATGTCGTCCGCTTCAGGCAGGACGGCAACGGTTGCGGCCGAAGTGTGAATGCGGCCTTGCTGCTCGGTAGCCGGAACGCGCTGCACGCGATGTACTCCGCTTTCATATTTCAGTTTGGAATAGACTTTGTTTCCCTGAATCGCGGCGACGACTTCTTTCATTCCACCGATGGAAGAGGCCGAGCTCTCGAGAATTTCTACTTTCCAGTTCTGGGATTCAGCGTAGCGTGAATACATGCGAAAAAGTTCAGCGGCAAAGAGTGAAGCTTCGTCTCCGCCGGTGCCGGCGCGAATTTCCACGATTACGTTTTTGTCGTCATTGGGATCGCGCGGGAGCAACAGAAATTTCAGCTCGCGCTCAACGATTACGCTGCGTGCTTCGAGCTCGTGCTCTTCGTCGTGCGCCATCTGCTTCATTTCTGTGTCGTCGGTTTCAACCAACAATTGTTTCGCGCCCTGCAGCCCTTTCTGAATTTCCTTCCATTCGCGATACTTCGCCACCATATCGGCCATTTCTGAATGTGTCTTGGCGAGCTTCTGGAAACGCGCCGAATCGTTGTGCACTTCGGGAGAAGAGAGTTGCTGGGTCAATTCTTCGTAGCGCGACTCAATGTTGTCGAGCTTTTCGAACAGCGTTAGGTTCGTCATGGTCATGCCTCGCAATTCATCAATCGTTGTTTGTGGCGATAATTCTTGAAAACGGCGCGAAGGAGTTTCAACCCGCTGCAAGCGAGTCAAAAAGGAGAAGCGCTAATAGAAGAAGGCGAAGATGGTGTTCATTCCGAAGATCAGAATAGTCCCGATTTCCCGGTGAGTCAAACCGAATGCACAGTAGTTGTAATCGTTGGCGGCGAGACTGGAAATGCACGCACCCTGGCACAGAATCGCGTCCCACCGCTCATTGTGGGCAGGCTACGATTCCACCGTTCACGCCAGGACGCGCTGCGAGAAGTGTCAGTTAGCCGGCGCCGATCGCGTGGCACTAAATTCACGGTTGAACTGGCCACCGGCCATAGTGCCCTTCAGCGTGTCACCGCTCAGCGTGGCCTTGTACTGGATTTTCCGAGAGTTGCCGTTAGGGCCTGTGCGTTCTTCTGTCCAGGATATGGTGTTCCCGGCGACGGTCGCGTCATAAGCATTTTCGCCCCGACGCGTCTTGTGGCTGACTTTGAATTTATCGCCGTCTTGAGTGATCGTGAGCGACTGCGCGCCCCCGGCCCCTCGGTTTCCACCACCTCGGTTTCCGCCTCCGCCACCTTGACCGCCATCTTCGCCGCCCGTCACGGTCATTGTCCACGAGCCGACAAAACTAGCATCCTGCGGGGCAGCCCGTAGAACTGTAGCCGACAGCAGGAGCAACACGAACACGTAGAACACCGCAAAACTTGGTCTAAGCTTATGCATAATGAATTCTCCTTTATTTCTAACGAGTATACCGGCTTCTGTCGGTGGAGCACAAATTGCTTGTTCCGCCGGCGTGCCAATGAGCCTGGTAGCTCATTATAATTGCGTCCGTGAGGGGTGAGAGGTTCCAAAAGTTTGATCGTGAAAAAGGCAATCCCGACAGTGTGCTAGTATCCTCAGCTTCCAGCGAGATTCGGCGGCCCAGCTAGATACAGTGGGTGCGGAGGTTCGAATGCAAACAGGCCCCGGTACAGCAGCATCTCCGCAGGACGCGTATGCCGAGGTGAATGGCGTTCGGCTACATTACGTGGAGCAAGGCAAAGGGCCGCTGATTTTGTTTTTGCACGGATTTCCAGAGTTTTGGTACGCCTGGAAAGATCTGCTGCCTGAATTTGCCAAGGACCACCACGCGGTTGCGGTGGACATGCGCGGCTACAACCTTTCGTCGATGCCGGAAGCAGTGGAAGCGTACCAAGTTCCGATTCTCGTCGAGGACGTTCGAGCGCTGGCGGAAGAGTTGGGCGCGAAGAGGTTCGTGCTGGTTGGCCACGACTGGGGCGGTGTGGTTGCATGGGCGTTCGCTGCAAGGCATCCGGAAATGCTGGAGCAGTTGGTAATCAGCAACGCGCCGCATCCAGCGGTTTTCGCGCGGGAATTGGCGAACAATCCCGAGCAGCAGAAGGCTTCGGCGTACTTCAACCTTTTCACGTCGCCGATGGCGGAGGCAGCTCTCAGCCAGAACGATTTTGCCTTGGTTCAACAGAGCGTTCTGGGAACATGGGCGGACGATGTGGACCGCGAGAAATACATGGAGTTCTGGAGAAGAGGACTGACCGGCGGACTAAACTACTATCGCGCCGCGAATCTGAAGTCACCCGTGGGTGGAGATAAGGCAGATGCGAGAAGCGTTTCGATTCCGAAGAACCCAATCATCACAGTGCCTACTCTTGTGATCTGGGGTTTGAAAGACACGGCACTTTTGCAAGGGAACCTGGATGGGCTCGACCAGTACGTGAAAGTCTTGAAGATCGAGCGCGTGCCGGGAGGTAGTCACTGGGTGGTGCATGAACAACCCGCCACTGTGATCACCGCCATGCGTCTTTTCCTGCAGTAACGTAGCTCTCTCATAAAATCAGTCATTGTCTAATGGCCGCCCGAGGCTGCTCCCAGCTTGAATTTCCGAATGAGAAAAACCAGCGGGACTCCCATCAAGACAAACCATCCCAGCGCCGTGAAGCAATCGTTGAACGCGAGGAATGAGGCTTGAATTTGAAGCAGGTCAAAAGCCTTGACCTGAGCGTGAATGGCTGCATCGGCATGGGAGAATCCGTGAGTGGAGAAATAATTGGTCAGGTTCTTGAGAAATTGCCGGTAATGTTGGTCAAAAGGAGTGGCGTGCGCGACCAAGACGCTCTGGTGATATTGCTCCCGGCGCGCCAGCAGCGTGGTGACGAAAGCAATTCCAAAACTGCCTCCTTGATTGCGGAAGAGATTGGTCAGACTGGAGGCCTTATTGTTCTTGTTGGCGGGCAAATTGGAATACGCGAGCTGACTCACGGGAACGAAGAGCGTGGCGATTCCCAGGCCTTGCAGCACTCGCGCGAGAGCTTCGTGACGATAATCCGTGGTGAGCGTATAGCTCGCGAAAAGCCACATGGCTAAGCCAAAAACAAAAAATCCGAAACCGATGAGCCGTTTCACGCCAAGTTTTGGAAGGATTCTTACCACTACCGGCGCGAGAATTACGATTACGAACGCGCCGGGTCCGAGGACGAGTCCTGCGTCGGTGGCGGAATAACCATAAAGACGTTGGAGCATCTGGGGAATGAGTACTGTGGATCCATAAAGCGTGAATCCGAACATAAAGTAGAAAATATTGGCCAATGCAAAATTTCTATCGGCTAAGAGCCGAATTTCCACCACTGGATCGGGATGGCGCCACTCCCAGACAATCGCAAAGAGAAGCGCGACCATCGACACGGTAAAGAAAACCACAATGAATTTGCTTTCGAACCAATCCTGGGTTTGCCCGCGATCGAGAACCACTTCGAGGCAAGCGAACGCCATGGCCACCGAAAAAATTCCCCACCCATCGATCTTCAACTTGCCATCCTTGCGCGCCGCCTCAACCTCGCGCTTGAACGCTGGCGGATCAGAGACCACGCGGCTGGTCAGGACCAACGAGATGATGCCGATGGGAATGTTGATGAAGAATACCCACCGCCAGCTCCAGTGGTCCGTGATCCAACCGCCCAACGGCGGGCCAATCGCAGGCGCAGTCACGATAGCCATGCTGTAGAGAGCGAACGCTGCCGCCCGTTTGGCGGCTGGAAAAGTATCCACAAGTATTGCTTGTTCGACCGGAGCCAAACCTCCTCCGCCAACTCCTTGCAAAACCCGAAAGAAAATCAACGCGCCCAGACTCGGAGCAAAGCCGCACAATAACGAACTTACGGTGAAGAGCGTTACGCAAATCATATAGTAGCGCTTGCGTCCAAAGAGGCGGCTCAGCCAAGCGGAGAGCGGCAAGACAACGGCATTCGAGACGAGGTAGCTGGTGAGAACCCATGTGCTTTCATCCGTGCTCACAGCGAGTCCGCCTGCGATATGAGGCAGAGCGACATTGGCGATCGCCGTATCCAAAAGCTCCATGAACGTTGCGAGAGTGACGGTGATGGCGATGAACCACGGATTGATGCCCACTCTGGGGAGGGAGAGATTTAGGGAGGCAGTCGGTGTTAGCGTCTCGCTCATGAATGCTCTAGCTGTTTTAGATGCAAAAGAGACCGGTCGGTCTCAAAATAGAGTATAATGGGTTCTTGTAAAAGACCAGCCGGCAGTTTCGGCAGGTCGATGGAGCCGGATGTGACCAAGGGAGAGCAAACCAGAAGCGAGATCGTGCGAAAATCTGCGCCGCTATTCAACCAAAAGGGTTATGAGGGCACTTCCCTTTCAGAACTGATGGAGGCCACCGGATTGCATAAAGGCGGAATTTACCGGCATTTCTCGAGCAAAGAAGAACTAGCAACAGAGGCTTTCGACTATTCCTGGGAAAGAGCTGTCAGTCGAAGGCTGGAGGGCGTCGCGGAAGTCTCTGATTGCGTGGATCGTTTGAAAAAGATGATCGACAATTTTGTGGACTTGCGAGCTGGACTAGTTCCGGGTGGCTGCCCGCTGATGAACACCGCCATCGAAGCAGACGACGGAAACCCGGCGCTGCGCGCGCGAGCCAGAAAAGCATTGGAGAGCTGGACTTTGCGGTTGTCTCGGATCACTCTGGAAGGAATCGAGAAGCAGCAGATCGATCATCGCGTCAACCCGCTAAAGCTGTCCCAATTAATTATCGGCTCTCTAGAAGGCGCGTTGCTGATCAGCCGCCTGCAAAAAGACGACGACCCGCTCCGTGCAGCCAGACAACACCTAAGTGAATACCTAGAACAAAATGTTCGCGCGCTGCGTTCTAGTGCCGGTACGCGGTCCACATATCATCGATGAAGGTATACTGAGGAAACTCGCCCTGAAGCCAGAATCGAGTCTGGCCTTGGCGTTCCCAATTTGCGCTGTAGTCAAAACCGGTTTGCGCTTTGATTTGGGCAATCGCCTGAGTGTCGTCTTCGGTCATCCAGCGATCGACGTAATCGAAGAATGGCGGATAGTTCCACACGTTCTCCGCTTGCATGATGTGTATGGTGAGTGCCTCTCCAACCCATGACACGGAGGTGCAGCATCGGCGGTAAGCTTCTCCGAGCTGCTCGTCTCCATTTATCAATGGCCAGTTCGCCGGCTGGAGTTGTTCGTAGGGGCCATACAAACCTACGCTTACGGGTGTGCCATCGGTGGTGACGCCGTAGTGGCCACCATAAATCACTGTCGCGCCCTGCCAGGCTTGCTGGAACGATCCTGCGGGAGGAATTTTGTCAACGTAAACGGTCTGCATGTCTTCGCCGAACTGGTTGGGAAAAGTGGCCGAGACATTTTTCATGCCGTCGTTGTTCAGCAGAATTCCCGCGAAAATGATAGGTAGCTTCCGGCCGCTGCGGTGTCCTCCGAAGGCCGGCCATCCGTAGCCAGTCTGGACGCAGCCGTACAGGTCGATGCCGTACTGCACGAAGTAATTCGTAAGATTAACTTTCTGATCTGCCGGAAAATTGAGCATCAAGAGCAGCGACGCATACGAATCAGCGAACGCGATGTGCTGCCCGTAGCTTGGCATGTACTCTCCAGGCGCATCGAATAGGAACGGATCGGTATCGATCCACGGCCTGCGGTACCACGTTTCGAATTGCGAAAGCGGTGGCGTGCCCGAAGGGTTTGGCGGCGTCAGTGACGGCAGTAAATTTCTCTGCAGCGAATTCGCGTGATAGATCGTTTGGCTGCGGTCGCAATAGGACGGCCGGAATGCATCGGCGGTTGGCGTCGCAGAAAGCACAGTAAGCACCGACACGGTTGCAACAGGACTTATGCTCATGTCCGAGGCACGCATCACTTCCGGGAGTGAATGAATCTGAGGCACGCTAATTGAGGACACCAATGAGTCTCCCGGCTTCAAGCTTATCGGCGGATAGACACGTACGGTTGAGTCAAACCAGAACGATTCGTCCGTGCCGTCATTCAATCTGGAATCAAAGCCGCTCTTGCTGTTCGAAGTCGGCAAGTTCTTTACCGAGCCGTTCTCGTACGGGGTCGCTGTTGTTGGAGCAGGATCGATCGCTGTGATGGTCACGGGACCTACGACGTAGTAGTCGCCGTTCACAAACTGCCCAACCGGAACAGCTTGGCTAAATGTCCAGGTGATGCCGTCTTTGCTGATTGAGGAGGCCGTTCCGGCAGGGGGAGATGGCGGGGGAGGAGTCGGCGCTGCTGTGACTGTGACTGCCATTTGCGCTGACTTGGAAGTATCGGCCACGCTTGTCGCAGTCACCGAAAAATCTCCAGCGCTACCTCCCGCAGTGTAGTCGCCCGTCGACGAGATCGCTCCGCCCGTTGCAGTCCAGGTGACCAAGGTATTTGTCGTTCCGGTGACAGTCGCAGAGAACTGCTGCTTCGCACCCGCAGCAACGGAGTAAGGACCCGGCGGGATCGACACCGTCACGACCTGCGGCGGTGAAATCGGAGAGCCTGAACCCGTTTTCCCGGTGCACGAGCCCAGACTGATGATTGCGACCAGGAGAGCGCAGACACTATGGAGTTGACCCGAAGAATGCCGAGCTCCGGAAAAGCGCATGGAAGTACCTCTGTCCGATCAGACTATCGTTCGCGTTAGTCACGAGTCTACTGGCCCAAGGTAGGTATTTCGTACAGCCGGATTGGCGACAGTCCAGAACACGGCTGACTGCTTGCTTTGCCGTAGAGAGCGGGTGTACTACGATACGACCCTGCCATGAGCGACAACAATATATCGAGGTGTGGGGATCGCACTGACGCGATGCGAGGATCGGTTCGAGCTGCGGTAGTGCTATCGATTGGTCTGTTGTTCGCGTACTGCGCCAGGGCTCAGACCGAGAAGCTCCCGCAACAGATCGTAATCACGCACGTGACTGTGATCGATCCCGGGACATCCTCCGTGCGACCGGATGTGACCGTCGTGATCACGGGTGATCGCATCACCGCCGTTTCCGACGCAACCGGATTCCCGGTGCCGAAAAACTCGCTGGTGATCGACGGCCGCGGCCAGTACTTACTGCCCGGCTTATGGGACATGCACGTACACTCCGCATTCGGCGATTGGTTCCCCGGCGGACGCGACATCATCCTGCCGCTTTTCGTAGCCAACGGCGTTACCGGCGTGCGCGACATGGGCGGAGATACGCCTGTGCTTTTCGCGTGGCGCAAGCAGATCCTAGAAAGGCGGATTGTCGGCCCGCGCATGATCGTCTCCGGCCCCATGCTGGACGGATACCTACCGGACGGTAAGAGCCTGCGCTTTCCCAGCTCCATCGCCATCACCACACCCGAAAGCGCCATTGCCGCGGTCGACTCGCTAAAGTTGCAGGGCGTGGATTTTATTAAGGTGCAGTCGGAAATTCCGCATGATGCTTACATTGCGGCGGCGGCGGAGGCACACAAGCAAGACTTGCCAATCGTTGGGCATGTGCCGACTAAAGTCCGCCTGGCGGAAACCGTCGCAGCCGGGCAAAAGAGCATCGAGCATCTGATGGGAATCTTCGAAGGGTGCTCCACCGAAGAAGATAAGTTCATCAGCGGACAAGGTGATTTAAAGCTGATGCTTTCCACGTACGATCAAAAGCGATGTGATGCGCTAATCGCGTTGCTCGCAAAATCGCAAACGTGGCAGGTTCCCACTCTTGTCTGGCAGCGCGGCGGCACGTTCCTTGATCAACGCGATCTGAAACACGAGCCGCTCGACAAATATGTTCCAGCCTATTGGCGCGATGTGACCTGGCGGCGATTCACGGATGAAATGATACCCGATCTCTTGAAAGATCCACTCGCGCTGCGCCGGGAATACTTCGCGCGCAACCTGGAGATGGTCGGCGCGATGCACCGCGCCGGAGTGCCGTTCCTGGCCGGGACAGACACTGCGCCTGGTGTTTACATCATGCCCGGATTCAGCCTGCACGACGAACTGGCTAACTTTGTGGAAGCAGGTTTCACCCCGATGGAGGCGTTACAGACCGCCACGAGTAATCCGGCGATTTTTTTTGGAGTCGAAGGGAGCTTCGGCTCCGTCGAACCGGGCAAAGCCGCTGAGCTTGTTCTCTTGCGCGCGAATCCGCTCGACGATATTCGCAATACGCAGAAAATAAATTGCGTGATCGCTAACGGCCGCCTTTTCGATCGCGCCGCGCTGGATCAAATCCTTGCAGGCGTCGAGAAGTCCGCGAAACAATAGAAGCAATGAACAGCGTCAATCCAATGGCAGCCAACGATCACGCCGGCGAAATAATGTGGGGATTCTGGTATCCCGCCCTGCGGAGCGAGCAGGTCCGCGGCCGAAAACTCGTGCGCGCAATGCTTCTTGATGTGCCGCTGGTACTGGGGCGCGACGCTGCTGGCAAAGCCTTTGCGTTGCGCGACGTTTGTCCGCACCGCGCGTTTCCTCTTTCCTTTGGGCAATTCGACGGCGCGACGGTGGAGTGCGCCTATCACGGCTGGCGATTTGAGGCGCACACAGGCCAGTGCCAGGTGATCCCCTCGCTGACGGCGGATTCAAAACTAAGATGCGAACGGATTTATGCGGGCAGCTTTCCATGCGAAGAGCGAGACGGCTACGTTTGGTGCTTCATGGGCAATCCCGAGGGCCGAGCGCTCGAGGCCTCGCCTTCGGCTGCGCCGGAGCTGCCGACTTTCAGCCCGCACTATCAGACGGCACGTTTGTCGGCTGAACTTCCGTGCGGCGTGGACCAAGCCATTATTGGATTAATGGATCCGGCGCATGGTCCGTTTGTGCATCAAGCATGGTGGTGGCGCAGCCGACGCAGCATCCGCGAAAAAGAAAAGCAGTTCGAGCCAATTCCCAACGGGTTTCGCATGAGCCCGCACGCGCCTTCGGCGAACAGCGCTCCTTACAAGATTCTGAAGCTTATTACCGGCGAGCCCGCCACTACCATGATCGATTTCGTTCTGCCAAATCAGCGCTTCGAGCAGATTCGCGCGGGGCGCTATTGGCTCTCCAGCCGCACGACGGTGACGCCAGTCCACAGCGATCTTTGCCGCCTGGATTTTTGCGCTGCCTGGAATATTCTTACCTGGTTTCCGGCAGTCTCGTTCATCATCCACGTTTTCGGACCGCGGTTTATTCGCCAGGATACCGAAGTGATCGAGAAACAGGAGCTGGGGCTAAAGTACGACGATCGCATGATGCTGATAGATGATGCGGACCGGCAGGCGCGTTGGTATTTCGAATTGAAGGCTGCGTATCAGGAATCGAAGCGTACCGGCGCTCCGATGAAGAATCCTGTGACGGGGCCCGTTACTCTGCGCTGGCGGTCATAAGCAAATGCAGTGGCATCGTAATCGCGCTTAATGGATTAACGGGCGATACTGCTCAGGAACGGATAGTGTTCCGCGGCACCCATAAAGAAAAGCATCGGGAATGAAAGCCAGAAACCCACACGCGAGGCCAGGAAGCTCCAACGCGCCAAGCGCGCGGCTTCAGGCGGCATCGGCGCGCCCTGTTCTGCGCTCGCACGAGTCCAAATAATCAGCCGTTTCTGCACGCGCCAAACGACTCCCCATGCATTCATCAGCATTAGAAAACCGAGTCCGCCGCCGACGCTAATGGACAGATGCGCGTTGGAAACGTCCGGTCCCCCATTCAGGTCCAGCACCAGCCACGAAGCTGCGATAACGATGATCGAAATTGCAATCGTGCGTATCCAAGGGTTATCGAGAACTCCTTCGTGCGGAAGCTGGAGCGGGTAGATCAACGCAAAGGCCACGATCCAGACCGCCACCCACCATCCGAACCATTTGAGAGTAAGCGACGGGTCCCCCGCGTTGTGCGCGTCTACGCTCAACAGACGAAAGTAATAACGAAGACCCACGGCCACCGTGATCATCGCGGACCAGCGGAACCACGCCATCGCGCGCGACATCATCACCGGATAGACCTTGCCTCGCACCGATGCCTCGAGTTGCTTCATGGTGGGAAAACCAACGAGATTGAAAAAATAGAGCAGGCCGATCCATATGATTCCGAATATTAAATGAAGCCAGCGGAGAACGATGAGTTCAGCCGCACTTCCGCCTTCCGGAAAACTAAAATGCGGAGTGAAGTAATGGATAGAAAGGACCAACCAGCAAAAAACCATTAAAGGCCTCCTCGCTAGAACGATTGCTCGGTTACGCTATAGGAAGTTTGCGAAGCAAGTCAATCGGATGCCGAAGATGAAAGATTATTCAGACGTGCGAGCGCCCAGCGGGCATGTTCCGCAATAAGAGGATCAATACCATCGGCTAGATGCTCCAGAAGACCAACGATCCGCCGGTGTGCATCCGAATCACGCGCGACATTTGAATTTCCCAGAGCGATACAAGCATTGCGAACCACGCCTCGCCATTTGGCGCGCTTCACCGCGCTGTCTCGAAAAAGTTCACTGAATTCCTTCTGAGTTAACGATACAAGTTTTTCAAGCTGTGGCGCGAACAGCGAGTCGCTGTTTTTCTCATGTTCGTTACCATTTCCAAGTGTCGAAACGAATGAGCGCGGTTGGAACAGTGCAAGCTGAGTTATCGGGGCCTTGCGGTTCCAAGGACACACGTCCTGGCAGATATCGCAGCCGATGACAGCGCGACCCATCGCGGGGCGCAGTTCCTCTGGTATTGCACCGCGCAATTCGATGGTGAGATATGAAATACACTTGCTCGCGTCAAGCACGTAGGGAGATGGAAACGCTTGGGTAGGGCACGCATCGAGACACAGGCGGCAATTTCCGCAAAGGTCGGGGGCAGGCGGTTCGCCAAACGGAATGGATGGCGCGAGTTCCAGCGTTGTTACGATCACGCCCAGGAACAGCCACGAGCCCATCTCTTCGTTGATCAAACAGGTGTTCTTCGCGAGCCAGCCGAGCCCAGCATATTTAGCGGCGATGCGCTCGATGATCGGGCCCGTGTCAACGTAGCACCGCGCTTCGAACGTCTCGGTAAATTGGGCACGTATCGCGGCGACGAGCGCATCGAGTTTTTCGTGAAGGACTTGGTGGTAGTCGTCGCCCCAGGCGTATCGCGAAACCCAGCCGCGAAGGGACTTGTCAGCGTGCGTAAGAGGCCACTCCGTCGAGTATGGGAGCGGCGAATTGTAGTTCAGCGCGACGACAATCAGGCTGCGGGCGCCGTCCAAAACGAGACGCGGGTCGGAGCGGCGCGGGTCGCGAAGGTAGTTCATCTCTCCGGCGTATCCACGTGCCAACCACTCCGGCAAATGTGCAAGCTCTTCGAAGGTTTCGTCGAACGAACTCAGCGGTGCGCTTGCGGGCGCAGGTGGCGCGGTCGAAACTGCAGCGACGCCGCACAGCTCGAATCCAATAGCGCGCGCTTGCTTGCAAACCCATGCCGTCCGGTCGGCCGCGTTCATGGTGTGATGATGCATTATCGGCGGTACCGACGTCCAACCCGTCAGAAATGATCCGGGATTGGAGTATGCCTCCGCGACTGCTACAATGCCCGCCATGGCAGATTGGCGCCAAATTCAGGCACGCATCCGCAAAGCCAAGAACAGCCCGGACGCTCACGCGAAGCTTTCCGAACTTTACCAGCGCACGCAAGATGGGATGGTCGCGTGGGAGCTCGCATTAATCCAGGAAAAAGCCGAAATCAAAGGCGACGCCGTGAAGTGGTACACCATCGCGGCTGAACGATTCCGTCGCGCCGAGTGGAAGAAAAAGGCGGAAGAAGCGCTGACGAGGTTGGGAGCAGCACTCCCCGCTGGGAGCGCGGTGCCGATGGATGCTGGTGTAAACACGGAAGAGTCCCTTAATACAGTTTCAGACGCATCCGATGATGGACAAGCGAGCTTTCCGTTAGCGCTCGGCGAAATTCGCGAATCAGACGACGAAAGCGGCTCCTCCGAATCGACTGCGGAAACCAGCAAAGCAGCGGAGCTGGACGATCCGGCGAAAAAGAAGCGGCGGCGCGGTCGTCGCGGTGGACGCGGTCGGCGACGCAAGGGCGCAGGAGCGGCGCCTGGTCTTCCGTCACAAGCCTTCGCGGAACCAGGAGCGCCGACATCTATACCGGCTGCGCAAACCCGGCAACAAACACCCAGGACTCCGGCGCCTCGTGTAGTGCCTTCGGAACGAGCACCTGCAGTATCTGAACCGGTGCCGATTCCGCAAGAGTCCACTCAGCGAGACCACGCGGAACGCGCCGCGCCAATGTTGCCGTCTGAGCGCACCGCACACGGACGTGCGGGAGACCCAGCGCTGGCTTCGCGAATGTCACATCTGGAATCAATGCTTAGACGCTTGGTAGGAAGCCCGCTGCATCGACTGGACACTGAAGACGCTCCGGCCGGCCCGGGTGTATTTCTCCTATCTGATTCCGATCAGATCACCTCTTATTACGTGGAAGCGTGCCAGACACTGCGCGTGGGCGTAGGCAACCTGGTTCGCGGTACGCGCAGCACCGCTAGCAAGACCCCGCGCGGAAGCCGGCCATCATTCGATAGCGGCTTGAAAGTTAAGCTTGCTGAACATTTGGGAATCACCGAGGCAAAAGTTTCGCAGTACTTGAAGGATCACTGCGTCGTCCGCTGGATTCAAATGGACGACGACGCCCCGCACCTTGCACACTTCGCCATCGGCGTCCTGCGCACCCCGCTTAACCTGGATTAGCTTCAGTCCGGCGTGCCAACCGAAACACCCGTTGCGGAGTCCAAAACCAATCACATCGAGTACGGGAATCTCGTCGCGCGTCTCGGCTGATATCTCCGCTTAGCGAAAAAGAAAGGGCGTTCCGAATTCGGGACGCCCTCATGCAAAACCCGCGATACGTTTAGAAGTTCAAGTGTAGAGACAACTGCAAGAAGCGGTTGCTCCCCACCGTTTGTCTGATCACTCCAAAGTTACTCGTGTTGAGGGAACCGGGCGCCAAAGGAGTTGTTCCGAAACAGGGCTGCGGATTGAAGCAAGGGTCCAGCTCGAAATTGCCGTTCGGAGCGTCGAAGCTTGGATGGTTGAAGATGTTGAACGCGTCCGCCTGAAATTTGAGGTTGAAGCGCTCGCTGACCTTGAAGTTCTTGAAAACCGAGAAATCGAATCGAGTCTGGAAAGGGGACCGGAAGAGGTTACGGCCATTGTTTCCAAAGCCGGTTTCCACATCGTCGCAGAAGTTTGTTGAAGTCCCTCCGACGGTTGGTCCCGGGGGTGGCACGCCATCTTGTCCGCAGGTCAAAAGCGGAATGGCAAAATCGTTCGGGTTAATGAAAGGCACCCTCGCACCTTGAAATGGCCCGGACTTAAAGAATTGGTCAGTTCCGCCTTGTCGCGCCTGGTTCGGCGAAATCCCGGGTGCAAGGGGCAGAATCGGATTGGTGACGAAATCATCAGAGCTGAAGAAAATACCGCCAGCTGATCCCGAGAAGTCAATGATACTGAACGGTGTGCCGCTCTCCGCAACTGTGACGCCTTGAACTCCCCATCCGTTTGCCACTGCATCCACGAAGCGGGAAGCGTCTCTTATCTTGGGGAACTGATACACGTAGGCAATTGTGAACACATGCGTCCGATCGAAATCAGAGGACGCATATGAAGTCCTGGGGTCGAGGGGATTATTTCCGTTGAAGAAAAGCCCTGCCCCTAGTCCACTGCCTTCGTCGAGAGAGTGCGAATAAGTGTAGGAAGCGTTGACTTGCAGCCCGTGGGTGAGCCTCTTGACGACCTGAAACTGCAGTGCATTGTAAGTAGAGATTCCTTCGGCGGTCCACAGGTCAGCGTTGGGATTGAAACCGATAAAGGGAGTACGCAGCGCAGTGTTTCCGTCGGAGAAGGAGAACGCCCCAATCGTTGTTTGCACCTGCTCGGTTACAAGCGGATTTCCGGCGGCGTCAAGGGGCTGGAATCCATAAGAGAAGGTCTGACCATTGATCGGATGCGCAGGGGTGGCAATACCGGGCTGATTGAAGGGAATCGGCAACGGTTGATGCACGCCGTGATTTCCGATGTAAGCAAGGGTCAAAACCAGGTCGTTCTTCGGTTGCCACTGCAAGTCCAGACTCCAGTCTTCTGCGTACGGCAGCTTATTCTTCGGAGCGTACCCGCCGAAGAGAAAATCAAAATCAGCATTCCCGGTTGGAGTGCACGTGGGCGTAACTGGTTCCGCGCAGCCGCTCAGTTGGGATTGATTGTGAACGAGGGCTGCCACTTCGGTCAGGTTGCTGGGCGGCGGTGGCAACGGAGTAGTGCCAAAGGGACCAGCGGCAAGGCAGCCGGGTCCGGTGCAAAGATTATTGACCGGAACCGTGAAGGGCTGCTGTGTCGTGACGCTAAAGGGTCCACTGATGCCCAACCCGGCACTCGCTGAGAGTTCTGTGAAGTACTCTCCGCGATCGGCGTACATGCCGAAACCCGCGCGCACTACAAAATTCTTGACGAAGGACGGGCTCCAGGCGATTCCGATCCGCGGGACGAACATCCATTGCCGTCCGGTCAAGGTCGAATCGCTGACTCCCTTGAATCCGAATGCTTTGTTGTTTCCTGCGACAACCAGGCCGATGCCCGGTTCGCCGTTAGGCAGAGTACCGAACGAATCGGTCGCGAGGTTGTAGTCGTAGTCGGACGGGTAGAAGTTAGTAAGGAGTCCATTAGTTTCATACAGCGGACCATCCCAATCCCATCGTAATCCGTAGGTGATGGTGAGATTCGAGCGAATCTTAAAAGCGTCTTGCACAAATAGACCGGCCGATTTGGACCGGAAATGACGATTAGTTTCACCGTTGAGCAATTGGCCTGAACTGTGACGCGGACCACCTAAATCTCCGGTAAGAAACTCGCTGAAGTCGCCAAAAGTAAAAGAGGCGACATTGTTCTCGCGGTTTTCAACGTTCAGCTGCATGTAATCGTACAGACCGCCGAACGCGAGAGCATGGCGACCGATGACCCAGTGGTAAGTAGAGGAGCCTTCGAATTCGTTCTGGAAGATTCCGGCATTTGCGAAGTTTGTCGAGGGACCAATCTTTAACGAATTGCCGAAAAGGGCGCCCACGGTCCCGCCCCCAGACACCGGCGCTCCAGCGTCCGCGTTGTCGATCGTAATGCCGGGGAAAAAAGTGCTACCGAGGAGGTTGAGATTTACGTCGCTAGGCGTCAAGGACTGGGAGGTGGTAGCGTCAGCCTTTTCGCGAACAAAGCCAAATTTGTTTTCCCAAGTGGAATTTGGAGTCAAAATTGTAGTGTTATCGATGGAAATCAGTTGGCTACCCGAACGCATGGTTTGCGGGAATCCATCAACTTGGCTGACGGCAAAGGGAACGTCGGTAGGATCTGACTGGTAATAATACTTTCCAGCAATACGATCCTTAGAGCTGAAATTGTAGTCGATGTTGCCGTTGGCCTGGTTCGCGTTGAATTGGCTGGGTGGGCCTTTGATAAAGGAGTTAAAGGGCTGGCTGCCGCTCTCCGGGGTCGCTGCGTTGGAAGAAGGAATGATAAATTGCCCGCCTTTGGTCTTGGCTTGAATGATGGCTAGGGCTACGGGATCAACGGAACCGGCAGTGACGCATTTAATTTTGGAGGTCGGAGTACATGGGCCGCCAAGGGTCGGTGAGAGGCCGGCATTAAAGTTCGCAAGGTTGGCGAGATCCGTAGGGTCTCGATTCGTATCGGTCAGGCCTTGAAGGGTGGGAACACCGTTGAAAGCGCCACTGAGAGCATCGGAAATCCGCTGACCTTGATAAGACCCAAAAAAGAACAGTTTGTCCTTCTTGATGGGCCCGCCCAGCGTTGCACCGAACACGTTGCGATGAAGCGGCGGCGCACCTGAAAAGAAAGGATTGGGAGTCAGAAAAGTGGGTTGGGCGTCAAAAGCGTTACTTTGGTAATACTCATACACTTGGCCATGCAAATCGTTGGTCCCAGATTTAGTCGTAGTTTCGATATGCGCTCCGCTGGCCGAGCCCATGGAGGCGTCGTACATCGAGGTGGTTACGTGGAGCTCCTGGATCGTCTCAATCGGGGGCGTGGGCAATGCTTGGCCGATGGCATCGAAAACTGATGTGTTCGTTTGCACCTGCCCTCCAACCCCGAAAATTTCGCCCGTATTAAGCGTGAACCGGCTGTCGGAAATATTGCTGGTTGAATTTCCGTTGAATAAATTGTTTGCGTTAACTCCGTTAAAAGTGAAGAGGTTGCTGGTGTCGCGTTGGCCATTCGCTACAATTCCCTGATTGCCAAGCCCTTCATTGCTTCCGGAACCGGATAGGAAGTCGGCATTGACGCCGGGCGCAAGAATGGCGAGCTGCGTGAAGCTTCCCGTTCCGAGCGGAACGGACTCGATCTGTTCCGTGCCCATGGAGTAGCCATTTGTCGTGTCTGTCGAATTGAGTAAGGGCGTGGCCTCGACGGTCACCGTGGTGGACACTTCGCCGGGCTGCAATTGCACGTTTACAGTCGCAGTAAGATTGCCCTGAACGAGAATCTGGGGGTAATTAGCCTTCTTGAAAGCATCCTTTGAAAACGTCACCTCGTAAGTGCCGATAGGAAGATCCGCAATCTGGAAGGAGCCGTTGCCGTTTGTCTGCGCGCTGACTTCCAAATTCGTAGCCACATTTCTGGCTTTCACGGCGACGCCGCTGATCACGGCTCCGCTGCTATCAGTGACCTGCCCGTCTATCGAACCCAGAGTTTGCTGTGCAAATGCAGAAATCGGAATAAGAGCAAGCAAAACGAGCAGGATAGCTGCGTGTCGCACGTGCTTGTTGCTGGTCATCTTATGGCCTCCCAAGACAAGGTTCACCCATTTCACAGGCTTGTACGTCGAGCGCGATTAAGTGTCAAGACGAAATCGACCGAACACCTGTGGATATTCTTGAAAATTAAAGGCGTGCGTGATTCTGGTGGTATTGTGTTAGAGGAAGAAGAATGAATTCTTAAAACACCGTTACTAGCCCAGCGGAACGATGCCGGCCGACCCACTGACCTCGGCGGTACCGAAATTCCATCGCAAGGGGAAGGCGTGTCTCAGGACAGGGACATCAGTCCGCTTTAGGATTTTCTTAGGCAGTGGACGCCAGTCTCTTAGTACTCATGAGCTCCCATTGGCTGCTCCCTGATACCGTTTAACCAGCGAATTGCGCCTTTGGATGCACCCGCATAGACCTGGGCTTGGATTCCGGGCAAACTTTGGTACGGTAACTAGTTACGGGTGTGGCTCACCCGTTCGGGGTCCAAGTTTTCGGGGGAAGTGGACGCTAAGTTTGACGTCCGAGC
>DATNLC010000113.1:0-391078 GCA_035603075.1 Candidatus Acidiferrales bacterium
CGGGTTGACAGGGGGCGTGGGGGAGAGAAAATGGCGGTATGGCACACCAACTTACTACGTCGTACGTGAAGGATTCAGCGGCTATTTTCCGGCAATACAAGAGGCTGGGCGACCGGGGCATGGCGCAGTGCCCGGACGAAGGTCTATTTGTGATGCTGGACGCGGAATCGAATTCCATTGCCATCATCGTGAAACATATGGCGGGGAATATGCGGTCACGCTGGCGGGATTTTCTTACCACGGATGGGGAAAAGCCGGACCGCAACCGCGACACGGAATTTGAAGTGCCGCCGGAGACACGCGCCGAGCTGATGGAAATGTGGGAAGGCGGCTGGAAATATCTTTTCGATGCGTTGGAGGCGCTTACAGACGACGATCTGACGAAGACGGTGATGATTCGGTCTGAGCCGCATTCGGTGATGCAGGCCATTAATCGTCAGGTGGCGCATTACGCGCATCATGTGGGGCAAATCGTGTTTCTGGCCAAACATTTCGTTACGAAAGCCGGGAAAAAATGGGAAACGCTGAGCGTTCCGCGAGGGCAGTCTAAGCAGTTTACGGCAGAAGTGGCGGCGGGAAAGAGGGCGGAACGGTGAGGCAGCGAGAAATAATCCCCGGGGGCGCGTCCGCTTTAAGGCTAGTCGCCGGGGTTGGTCAGGGTCACGAGACCGAACCTGGAACAGGCGGGCGCAGCAAGCAGCGCCCCTACGGGCAAGGACGGGATGAAGCGCGAAGGAGGTTAGTCGGCGGGGTTGATGGCGCGGGACTCGGCGGCCGCTATGCCTTGGCGCTGGTGGCGGTTTTCGATGCTGGCGCGGATGAAGGCAGCGAAAAGCGGATGCGGAGCCAGCGGTTTGGATTTAAATTCGGGATGGAACTGGCAGCCGACAAACCAAGGGTGGTCGGGAGCCTCCACGATTTCGACGTACACGCCGTCGGGAGTGCGTCCGGTGATTCGGAAACCGGCGCGGGTGAGCGTGTCTTCGTATTCGCAATTGAATTCGTAACGGTGGCGATGGCGCTCTGAAATTTCCAGCTGCCCGTAGGCTTTGGCGGCGAACGATCCAGGCTGCAATTTGCATTTCCAGGCGCCGAGGCGCATGGTGCCGCCCATTTCGTCCACACCGAGAAGTTCGCGCAGTTTGTAGATCACGCGATTGGGAGTGCCGGGGTCGAACTCGGTGCTGTCAGCATTTTCGACGTGCGAGACCGTGCGGGCGTATTCGATGGTGGCGCATTGCATTCCGAGGCAAATTCCGAAGAACGGAATCTTTTTTTCGCGCGCGTAGGTGATAGCGTGAACCATTCCGGCGATGCCGCGTTTGCCGAAGCCGCCTGGAACGAGAATGCCGTCCACGTGACGCAAGAGGCGTTCGGCGGTGGCGGGCGAGTCGATTTCTTCTGCCTCAATCCATTCGACGACGACGCGATGTCGATTGGCCAGGCCGCCGTGTCCCAGAGCTTCGCGCAAACTTTTGTAGGCGTCCTCGAGTTGAACGTACTTCCCTACCACGCCGATGCGCACCTCACCCTGCGGATGCTCGAGGGTTTCGAGCATAGCGAGCCAGCGGGAAAGATCGCGCGGCGGCGCTTGCAAATGCAACAGGCGAAGGATTTGTTCGTCGAGTCCTTCGGCAGCGAGCGACATGGGCACTTCGTAAATATTTTTTACGTCAGGAGCGGAGATGACGCAGGATTCGGCCATGTTGCAGAAGAGCGCGATTTTCGATTTCAGATCGTTGGGGAGCTGGCGGTCGCTGCGGCAAATCAAAATGTCGGGCTGAATTCCGATACTGAGAAGTTCTTTCACGCTGTGCTGCGTGGGCTTGGTTTTCAGTTCGCCGGCGGTGGGAATAAACGGCACGAGCGTTAGATGAACGAAGATTACGTTTTCGGGGCCGAGTTCGAGGCGCATCTGGCGGATGGCTTCGAGAAAAGGCAAAGACTCGATGTCACCCACGGTGCCGCCGATTTCGATGAGGACTATGTCCGGCGCGTCGGGTCCGGATGAAACTTTGCGGAAGGCAGCTTTGATTTCGTCAGTGACATGCGGAATTACCTGAACGGTTTTTCCGAGATAATCCCCGCGACGCTCTTTGGTGATAATGGATTCGTAGATGCGGCCGGTGGTCCAATTGTGATCGCGCGTTAAATGCGCGTTGGTGAAACGCTCGTAGTGGCCGAGGTCGAGGTCAGTTTCGGCGCCGTCGTCGGTGACAAACACTTCGCCGTGCTGATAGGGCGACATGGTGCCGGGATCAACGTTTAAGTAGGGATCGCACTTCTGGAGGGTGACTTTCAGGCCGCGGCTTTCGAGGAGACATCCGATGGAAGCGGCCGCTACGCCTTTTCCGAGTGAAGAAACCACGCCCCCTGTGACAAAGATGTATTTCGGGGCGGAACGCAAAGGGCTCGACTTCCTCCGGAAAGAAAGTGCGTACTCAGCATTATGGTCACAATGGCGGAGCGTGTCAAACCACCATTTCAATTTTTATTTTGAGGAGATTTGGCGCATGGATGGCGCGGTTACAATTTTGGGGAGATTTGAATCGCGCTAGTGGTTATTTTGCGGGACCTTCGCCCAGGATTTTTTCGACTTTCTCGATGTCGGCGGGGACGTCGACGCTTACGGCGTCGTAATCGGTTTCGACTACGCCGATGTGGAAGCCGTTTTCGAGCCAGCGGAGTTGTTCGAGTTGCTCGATGCGTTCCAGTTCGCCGGGAGGCAGGGTGGGAAACTCGAGCAAGGCATCGCGGCGATAGCCGTAGACGCCGATATGTTTCCAGTGCTGCGCGGCGATTTTTGCGCCGGTATCGCGGACCCAAGGAATGGGGGCGCGCGAAAAATAGAGGCCGTTGCCGTCAAAATCGCGGACAACTTTTACGACGTTGGGGTCCATGATTTCGTTGGGTTTGGTGATCAGAGCGCAGGGAGTGGAGATGTGCATGGCGTCGTCATCGGAGAGGGCTTGGATTACGGCGTCGACGGTGTTGGAGTCGATCAGAGGCTCGTCGCCTTGCACGTTGACGTAAATGTCAGCCGGGATGTGTACGGCGACCTCGGCGACGCGATCGGTACCAGTACGATGGTCGGCGCGGGTCATTATTGCTTCGCCGCCGAAGGAGGTGACGGCGTCCTTGATGCGCTGGTCTTCGGTGGCAACGACTATGCGGGGAGTGCTGGCGGCTTCCCGTAGGCGTTCAACAACGTGCTGGATCATGGGGCGACCGGCGATTTGGGCCAGAGGTTTGCCGGGGAAGCGAACTGAAGCGTAGCGCGCTGGAACCACCACTAGAACGGTCTTAGGCTGAGTTGAATTCATTAGGGCTCGCTAACCTTCGCCAGACGCTGGCATCTTAACATGGAGCGGACGGCGAGTGCGGCGGCTATGAATCGCTTTCGACGAGAAATACAGGAATGTCCCGCTTGCTTTGGCAGAGGCGAGTGCTACAATGCGATCAGAGACACCGAGACTTGCGGCGCTGCGCGAGTTTCGCGGTAACCCGGGGGTCCAGTTGCAAGTCCGCGCAAGGAACCGGTTGCGGAACTATTCTCTGGCAGCGGTTTGTGCAGTCCTTCTACTGTTAGCGTCGCTCGGTATTCCTGCCTGGTCCCAAGAGCCAACTCCACCGGGACCCGTTCAATCTGAAAATTCGCAGAAAATAGAAAAGGGGAAAGCGCTCAAGGCTGAAACGGATCTGGCGCTGATCAACGTTACGGTGACCGATCCTTACGGGCGGCTGGTGACGGGCTTGGAGCAGAGCAATTTTCGCGCTTTCGAAGACGGCGTGGAACAGGAAATCGTGCGTTTTTCGGGCGAGGACGTACCGATATCGATTGGCGTGATTTTTGATATGAGCGGGAGCATGAGCGATAAAGTTGAACGGTCGCGAACCGCCGCGGTGCAATTCTTCCGTACAGCGAATCCGAAGGACGAGTTCCTGCTGATTAATTTTAACGATCGGGCGCAGCTCACCAGCCCGTTCACGGCGAGCGTTGAAGATTTGCAGAACAGGCTGATGTTCACTTCTGCCCACGGCCAGACGGCGCTGCTGGATGGAATTTATCTTGGCCTGAGCGAAATGAAGGGAGCACACAACACAAAGAAAGCATTGCTCGTCATATCTGACGGAGGAGATAATCATAGCCGTTATACGGAAGCCGATATCCGGAAATATGCCAGAGAAGCGGATGTGCAGATTTATGCCATCGGATTGTATGATGAAGGCGGCGCGCGTACGGTGGAGGAAAGCCTAGGGCCGTCTTTGTTGTCGGAACTGACAGAAATGACCGGCGGGCGAGCGTTTGCGGTTCCGAACATCAGCGATATGCCGGACATCGCCTCAAAAATCAGCATGGAGTTGCGCAATCAATATGTGGTTGGATACAAACCAAGCAATCGGACGCACGATGGAAAGTGGCGTAAAGTTAAGGTCAAGCTGCGTCCTCCCAAGGGACTTCCACCGCTCACCGTGTACTCAAGATCGGGCTATTACGCTCCCGGGCATTAAACATTTGACGAAAATTTACCTGTTCGTGCTGGTACTTCTGTTGGCTGGCCCTTGTCTGCACGCGCAAAATCCGCTGCCGCCCAGCCCACCTCCGCCGCCGACGCCCGGAACACAGGGGCAAAGCACCACAATCAAGAACGTTGTCGATTTGGTTGTGCTGCACGCCACCGTTGTAGATGAGAAGGGACAGTTCGTCCCGAACATACCGAAGGACAATTTCCGCGTTTTCGAAGACAAGATCGAGCAGAAGGTCTCGGTGTTTACAAAGGAAGATGTCCCGGTGACCATGGGCTTGGTGATTGACAATAGCGGCAGCATGAAGGACAAGCGCGCACAGGTAAATGAAGCGGCGCTGTCGTTCGTGCGGACCAGCAACGCTGCGGATGAAGTCTTCGTGGTGAATTTCAACGACGAATATTATCTGGACCTGGACGAAGATTTCACGAGCAATGCTGAAGAGCTTCACGAAGCGCTGGAGAAAATCGACACGCGAGGAAGCACAGCGCTGTACGACGCAATTATCGGATCGCTGGATCACCTGAAAAAGGGCCACAAGGACAAACGCGTCCTGCTGGTGATAACGGATGGAGACGATGACGCCAGCCGCAAGGATTTTGCCTACACGGTGAAAGCCGCGGTGCAATCGAACGCGTTGATTTATGCGGTGGGAGTCTTCAGCGACGATGACCGCAAGAACAATAAAAAAATGGTGCGAAAATCCAAAAAGGATTTAAGCACGCTGGCGGAAGCGACGGGCGGCCTGGCGTTTTTCCCTGACAATCTTGAAGGCGTGGACGCTGTTTGCACCGACATCGCGAGAGACATTCGCAATCAGTACACCATCGGATACTATCCTACGAATACTGCGAAAGACGGCACGTTCCGAGCGGTGAAACTTGATTTGATTCCGCCGAAGGGGATGGGAAAACTTTCCGTCCGCACGCGCACTGGGTATTACGCAAGCAAAGCCGCGCCGGGTAATTAGATTACCGTCGCTGGTTCCACGCGCTACCATTTCGCACTTCAATAACGAAGTTTTCAAAAGTCTCGCCAAATGATATTTGTTGCCGCGCACACAGCGGGCGCAGCATGCTGGGCCCCTACGGAGTCCAGGTAGGGCAAGACACGGCCTGGCCGTCTTGGGGGTTAGGTATTTCACGATGTATTAGAAATCAAAAGAGCCGGCGGGGACGCCGGCGCTACGAAAAGCTGGCCCTACCGTTTGTCGTCAGGCAAGTGAGTTGAGGAAGCTCTTGCCGTGCGGGATGGTTGTTCCGAAATTTTCGGCGATGGTTTGGCCCATATCAGCGAGAGTGGCGCGAGTGCCAAGATTTGTGCCGCCCGCAGTGCCAGGGCTGTAGGAGAGGATTGGAACGTATTCGCGGGAATGATCCGTGGTGGGATTAACCGGGTCGGGATCGCAGCCGTGGTCGGCGGTGATGATCAGCAGATCCGTGGGACGCAAGGCGTCGAGAAAAGGACCAAGCAAGGCGTCAAATTCTTCCAGAGAGCGTGCGAAGCCTTCCACATCTTTGCGATGGCCGTAGAGCATGTCGAAATCCACGAGGTTCGCGAAGATTAATCCAC
The DNA here is from genome assembly GCA_035603075.1 of Candidatus Acidiferrales bacterium. Lineage (GTDB taxonomy): Bacteria > Acidobacteriota > Terriglobia > Acidiferrales > UBA7541 > Palsa-295. The sequence continues at coordinate 6,100 of DATNLC010000113.1, forward strand.
TCGGGCGTTGAGCGAGGGCTTCGGTCAGTTTGGCCATGCCGTCGGCGTTGTTTTTTGTCGTGACATATTCGTCTACACCGCGGCCGTTGTAGATGTCGTGAATCTTGCCCACGCCGAAGACTGGGATTTTGGCTTCCGCGAGCACATCGAGCAGCATGGGGCGCGGCGGCTCGACCGCATAATCGTGGCGCCTTTCGGTGCGACGAAAGTTCCCTGCCACGCCAGCGAACGGCCTGGCAATCACGCGTCCTACGCGATTAGGGCCATTGAGTAATTTGCGCGCGATCTCGCACATGCGGTAGAGATCGGCAATCGGGATTACATCTTCGTGCGCGGCGATTTGAAAGACGCTGTCACCGGAGGTGTAGACGATCGGGAATCCCGTTTCCACGTGTTCTTGGCCAAGCTCTTTGATGATTTCTGTTCCAGAAGCGGGCTTGTTTCCGAGCGTGCGGCGTCCGATTTTAAACTCGAACTCCCCGATCAGGGATTTTGGAAAGCCTTGGGGATACACAGGAAAGGCTTGTTCTAACCAAATTCCGGCCATTTCCCAGTGGCCGGTGGTTGTGTCTTTGCCTGGTGAAACGATGGCGCCCTTTCCGAAACTGCCGGTGGGTTTTGCGGGAGCTTGCAGGCTTGCGAGGGGCTTGATATTCGCGAGGCCGAGGCGAACGAGGTTGGGAAGTTTCAGCGGGCGGGAGCGCGCGATGTGGCTGAGAGTGTCGCGTCCAACATCGCCGTAATCGGCAGCGTCAGGCAATTCGCCGATGCCGACGCTATCGAGGACGATCCAGATGACCCGATCGAAATGTGAGATGCCTCCGGCCACGGCGGCATTCTAGCAGAGTGATCGGAATTTATGCGCCTCGCTGCGCCGCCGCCCTATTTTGTGGCGAATCGCGGATTAAGAGATCCCAGGCCTGGCGCAGTGCTTATTTCATCGGGGCGATCGAGATGTCCTGGTCAACATAGGCGACCAGCAGTGTTCCGGCCGGCATGTCAACTTCTTTGCCGTGCTTGATTAGTCCGATCGGGCCGAAGAGGACGGTCAGGGCAACGGTTGCGCCGGTCGCGCTCTGACCTTCGCGGCCTTTTGTGCCGCGAATTCTGATGCGAGTGTCGCCCGCCACTAAATATTGCAGTTGGACGTTCAACTCACCGGGCTTGCCCATCACTCCTGCGCGCTTTACGTTGGTTACGGTGGCGAGAGCGTGGGAACCTTTCGGAACAACGATTGTGTCTCCGACTTTCAAATCGTCGTCGAGGACGAATTCAACAGTGTCGCCGTCCGCGGCGGTTTTTGAATTCAGGTCGTTTGCAAATTTCAGGGGGACCTGGTCACCCTCTCTTAGAAGGCAGCCGCTGGCCGGCGTACACACGCGCTTGGACACGTCCATAGTTGCGGCGTTAGGTATGACCACTGCTGCCGGGACAGCTACTACAACGGGCCCTGAAGCCTCATTTCCATGCGCGGATAACATTGCCGCCATCACGTCCTGACTGACGCCCGCATTTTTAAGATCCACGAGGGCTTGGGCCGAGAGGTCAAAATTACTTTCGCCGGTTTGAATCGCCTTCTCAATCAGGGATGCATCGAATCCTTGTTTGGTCATGCTAATTATATCTTCATTGGTTAGAGGCTTGCGGGTTTGAGCAAAGACTACGGCGGGTAGTAAGACGAGCAGGACAGCGCAGACGACCAACAATTTCAGCTTCATTTTCGCCTCCCGATTTAATTGCGGACCTCAGCAGGCGGTAAGTTCAAACAGCCGATGCTGCATATAACAGCATTGTACTTGACGCGCGCTACTGCCGTTCGGTTTCGTGACGGATGCGTGCGTTTGATGCAAATGACAAGGGAGCGTATAATTTTTGGTTTATACCAATGGCGACAAAACCCACAGACAAACCTGCTGCTAAGTCGCCTTCCGAGAGGCTCTCTGGAGAAACGACACCTCGTGCAGCCGTACCCGGCGACGTGGAAGAGATACGCGTGCGCGGAGCACGAGTTCACAACCTGAAGAACATTGATTTCGTTATTCCGCACAACAAAATTACGGTGGTGACAGGCGTCTCGGGTTCGGGCAAGTCCAGTTTGGCGTTTGACACGCTTTACGCCGAGGGGCAGCGGCGATATATCGAGTCGCTTTCCGCTTACGCGCGACAGTTTCTGGAGCGTATCGAGAAACCGGATGTGGACGAGATCACGGGGATCGCTCCGGCCATTTCGATTCGCCAAAAGAATTCGACACGCAACCCGCGATCCACCGTAGGTACTGCCACAGAAATTTACGACTATCTGCGGCTGCTTTTTGCGCGTATCGGGCGGACGTTTTGCCTGCACTGCGGCGAAGAAGTGCGACGAGATACGTTGGACGAGATTGCCGCGCGCGTGCTTGCGCTTCCTGCGGGACGCCGATTTTACGTTCTATACGAGTTGAAGTTCACTCCCGAGGCGGCCACGAATGCGCCGCAAGCAATTCGTTCGCGCAAAGCGGCACGAGTGACACAGGAAACGGTTCGGGAGTCGTTGATCAGCCTGCGCAAGCGCGGATTCAACAGGCTATATCAAGGTGGACGCGTTTTTGAATTTTCGACTCCGGAAGAATTGCTGGATGTAGATTTCACGCGGCCGGTGTACGTGGTGGTCGACAGGCTGACGATGGAGCCGGAAATACGTTCGCGACTGATGGACTCCATCGAGATCTGCTATCGCGAAGGCCGAGGCGAAGCGATCTTGGAATTCGTACCCGATGCTCCGGGTGTAGCGCCGGAGCGTCTGGTGTTCAACGAGCGATTCGAGTGCAAGAAATGCGGCGCGACTTATCAGGAACCGGAGCCGCGGCTTTTTTCCTTCAACAGTCCCTACGGCGCTTGCCCGCGGTGCCAGGGATTCGGCAACACGATCGATTTCGATATCGACCGCGTAATTCCCGACAAGAGCAAATCGCTCGCGGATGGCGCGATACAACCATGGACCAAGCCGCGTTATCGGCAACTTGCGATGGATATGCGGCGTTACGCGAAGGCAAAAGGAATCCCGGTTGATGTTCCCTTCCGCGAGCTGACCGCGGCGCAGCGCGACGCCATCATCGAAGGCGACCGCAAAGAAAAGTACGAAGGAGTGCAGGGATTTTTCGGATTCCTGGAGCGAAAAAAATACAAGCTGCACGTACGCGTATTTCTGAGCCGCTACCGGGGATACGCGCTGTGTCCGGATTGCCGTGGAACGCGTCTCCGCGCGGAAGCTCGCGCGGTGAAAATTGCAGGGCGGTCGATCACGGAAGTTTGCCAGATGACGGTGAAGGAAGCGCGTCCGTTTTTTGCGAGCCTGACGCTTACTGCGGCGGAAGCGACGATTGTCGAAAAGGTGCTGGAGGAAATCCAGCTACGCCTGCGATTTCTGGACGAAGTCGGGCTGGATTACCTGACGCTCGACCGGCTCACGTCCACGCTTTCCGGCGGCGAAGCGCAACGCATTCAGCTGGCGACATCGCTAGGGTCTCACCTAGTTGGCGCGCTCTATGTGCTGGATGAGCCCTCCATCGGGCTGCATCCGCGAGACACCAACCGCTTGATCGAAATTCTCAAGGGGCTGCGCGACTTAGGAAACACACTGCTCGTTGTGGAACATGATCCCGACACAATTCTCGGCGCTGACCACATTCTGGAGCTCGGTCCTGGCGCGGGAGAACATGGCGGGAAATTGATGTTCGCAGGGACGCGCGATGCGATGCTGGCCGATGTTCACTCGCTGACTGCGCGTTATCTTCGTGGAGATTTAAAAGTTGCATTGCCTGTGCAACGCCGAAAGACTCAAGGCAAATTCCTGAAAATAGTCGGCGCGCATAGCCACAATCTGCAAAACATCGACGTCATGATTCCGCTTGGCATGCTAGTGGCGGTTACAGGAGTATCCGGATCTGGAAAATCTACGCTGGTGTATGACGTGCTTTACAAAGCGCTACAGCTCAAGCGCACGGGCGGAAACTGGCGGGAATGTTGCGATCGTCTCGAAGGTGATGCTGCCGTGGCGGCAGTGGAGATGGTCGATCAGTCGCCGATCGGGCGAACGCCGCGGTCTAATCCGGCTACGTATTTGAAGGCGTTCGATCCGATACGAGAAGTTTTTGCGTCTACACCTGAAGCGAAGAAGCGCGGATTCACGGCTGGACATTTTTCCTTCAACATTCCCGGCGGTCGGTGCGAAGCGTGCCAAGGAGATGGAACCGTAACGGTGGAGATGCGTTTTCTCGCTGACGTGGAGTTGATCTGCGAAGATTGCCGGGGGACACGTTACAAGAGTGCGGTGCTGGACGTGCGTTACAAAGAAAAGAACATTCATGATGTGCTGCAGATGACGGTGCGCGAGGCGCTTACGTTTTTCGCGGCGAATCCGAAAGTTACTGCGCGGCTGCGAGTGCTGGAAGAAGTCGGACTCGGGTACCTCCGATTGGGACAATCGGGCACGACGCTTTCGGGAGGCGAAGCACAACGATTGAAACTTGCAGCGCATCTTACGCGGCAGGAGAATACCGGCATCCTGTATATTTTTGACGAGCCAACCACGGGACTTCACTTTGACGACATACAGAAACTTCTGACTGCGTTTCGCAAATTGATTGAAGGTGGCGCTTCGGTGCTGATCATCGAGCACAACCTTGACGTGATCAAATCTTCGGACTGGGTGATCGATCTTGGACCGGAAGGCGGGCAGGAAGGCGGCCGCGTGGTGGCTTCGGGGACGCCGGAGCAAGTGGCGCGGAATTCGCAATCTCATACTGGAAAATACCTGGCGCGCGTTTTGAAGCCGCGCAATGGCACGAATCATACGAACGATCACTCACCGGCCACGCCCGAGGGCCCGGCTCAGAGTTCAACTCCGAACTTATGAAAGCGTTTCCGAAGACTCTGGCGTGCTGTTGCGCGATGTGCGTTTTTCTCGGCGCTACGACATCGAGCTTTGGGCAAACCGTAGGTACTTCGCGGACCCGGATTCCACAGGAAGCCGCCGCGGTTGCGCTGAATAATCTGCTGACGCAAGCGCAAGCGGCAATGGAGAAAAAGGACTACGAAGCTGCAGTGCACTCGTATCAGGAATATCTCGCCAAAAAACCGGACGACGCGACGGTGCACTACAATCTGGGTTACACGTACACCGCGATGCAGAAATCCGCGGAAGCGAAAGCGGAATATCAAAAGGCGATCGCGCTCGATCCTAAGATGGCTGCGGCGTATCAGAATCTGGGGCTCACATTGTTAGCGAGCGATCCGGCTGCGGCGGTGGGGCCGCTGCAAAAGGCGGCGGAATTATTGCCTGAAGACGCGCGGACGAAATGGCTGCTGGGCACGGCGCTCGAAACGGACGGTAAAACGACTTTGGCAATCGAACAATACGAAGCAGCGAAAAAACTGGATGACAAAGATCCAAACATTCGAACGTCTCTCGGACACGCGCTTCTGAGTGCTGGGAGGGCGGACAACGCGGAGTCGGCATATCGGGAGGCGCTGTCGTTACATCTCGAGGGAGCGCAATTGGGGCAGGCTCATGTGGGGCTTGCTCAAGCTCTAATTGCCCAGAAGAAGATTGAAGAAGCGCAGAACGAGTTGGCGGCGTATTTGCAAAGCCAACCGAACGATACGAATGCCCGGATGGAACGCGCCGCGGAGCTCGCCGAGCTTGGAAAGAACGAAGAGGCTCTCGCGGAACTGGACCGCGCTACATCCGGAAGACCCGAAAACCTCCGCGCGCTAAAACTGCGGGTGCAAATTGCGTTCCAACAGAGGCGTTTCGACGACGCAATCCCCGCGCTGCAGAAAGCAGTTGCGCTTGCGCCGCAAGACGCCGATTTAGCCGCGGAGCTCGGGCATATTTATTTGGAGAAAAAGGATTATTCGCAGGCGGTGAACCAATTGATCGTGGCCTTCAAAATGAACCCGGCGTCAGACGATGTGCTGGGGGAACTCGTTACGGCGCAATATCTAAACAAGAATTATTCCGGGGCGCTAAGCGGACTGGATGCGCTTTCGCGGCGAAAGACGCTGCCGATGGGGAGTTGGTTCATTCGGGCCACCTGTTACGATAAACTAGGACAGCGGGCGCAGGCGCTTGATGCTTACAAGAAATTTCTCGAGCTCAACACCGATCAGAACAATGATATGTATTTTGAAGCTTCGTCACGCGTTCGAGCCCTTAGTCGGGAGCTCAAGAAGAATTAGTTACCTAGCCGGCGTGGTTCGCATGACTGTGATCGCGCCTGTCGTTGTCTGCGTTTTCATCGGCGTTGCGTCATTTGCCGCACCGGCACCGCAATTCATGCTGTCGGAAAACAGCACGGCAGAGTTACGCGCCAGATTTGCCAACGAGACCGATCCGGTTCGTAAAGCCAAGCTGCTGGTTCCTCTAAGCGAGGCCGAATTCAGGGAAGTCCTGAAGGATGCCGACTCAGAAAACTTTGGAGAAGCTCTGGCACTTTTCGAGCAGTATCGCGATGAAGCGCGTGCTTGCCAAAAAGCTCTGGAAGCGAAAGAACCGGACCCGGAAAAGCATCCAAACGGATTCAAACAGCTTCAAATTTCTTTGCGGCAGTCGTTGCGGCGTTTGAGCGACATCATTGTGGACTTGCCCGCCGACGACCAAAAGCCGTTTATCGATGTGCGCATGGACCTGGAGCAGATGGACCGTCAAGTGATGCACGAACTTTTTCCGCGCCGGGCCGAGCCCGCACCCGATCCGCCGCCGGATGTACAGAAACCTCAGGAGTGAAATATGCGGTTGCGCAGTCTAGTTCTTTGTATTTTGTCAGCCGGGGTGATTTCCGCTCTGGCGCCGGCACGCGTAACGAGTGCGGCCGTTCAAAAGAAAGAGTACCTCACGGATTCGGAGGCAGATAAAATCCGTGAAGCTGTGGAACCGGGCGAACGCATCAAGCTGTACATATCTTTTGCAGAAGATCGCCTGAAGAAATTCCAATACGAGGTTAACCGGCAGACTCCTGACCGCCGCCGCGGCGAAATGCTGAACAGCCTAATGAATGATTATGCGGGATGCGTTGATGATGCGGCGGACCAGATTGCGCTGGCGCGAGAAAAGCAGGCGGATATTCGCTCATCGCTGAAAACGTTTAAGTCGAAAGGAAAGGAGTTCTTGGACGTGCTCCAAAAACTCGATCAGGGAGGCGCGGAGCTCGATACTTACAAGGACACTCTGGAAGACGCGATTGAAGGCACTAAAGACGCGCTTACCGATGTGGACGAGGCTCAAAAGGAGCTTTCGCCGGCGCCGGTGCGGAGAAAGCCTTCATGAGGGCGCGGCAATTTCGCGAACCTAAATCCACGATCAAGACAATTCGAAACGAACTAAAAACAAAAATTGTGCCCGGCGGCGAGCGCATTTTTCAGCGCATTTACACCCGCTTGGGCTGTGAAGGGCGGCCACCATATTTCGTGGTGGAATTCCATCCTTACACGGGCTTGACGCTGACCGTGCGCGTTCGTGAAGACACCGCTTACGTGCGCCTTTCGGATGCGCTACACGATGCTCCTACTCCCGTGGTGGAAGCCGCAGCGGCGATTTTGCTCGGACGTTTGTACCGGAGGCAACCGCCGAAGGATATGCTCGAAATCTACCGGCGATTTTCTTACGCGCGAACCACACGGTTGCGATTGCATCGTCTGCGGCAGACGCGGGCGCGGCGCGTGAACCACAGTCCGGCGGGAGCGCATCACGATCTCTCGCCGCTATTCGAGAGTTTGAATCAGTGCTACTTTCAGAATTTGCTTCCATTGCCTCACTTGAGTTGGAGCAAGCGCGGATGGCGTTCTTTACTGGGGTGTTTCGATCCGGCTTTACAACAGATCGTCCTGAACCGCGAACTCGATCGCGATTCGGTTCCCGAATATGTTGTGGCCTATGTGCTGTACCACGAAATGCTGCACTTGAAACATCCGATGAAATTCGCGCGGTGCCGGCGCGAAAGCCACTCGCCAAGCTTCCGCAAAGAAGAAAAGATATTTCGCGATTACCAGCGCGCGATGAAGTTTCTCGATCGCTTCCCTACTCGCTAGCGCGGGTTCAGTTCGGGGCTAATTCTTGGAGAGTTGCGCGATTTTCTTCTGAACTTTCTTGGCGTCGGGCGCGTCGGGAAAAACCTGCAAATATTCCTTGTAATAATGGAGCGCTTCGGATTTATCGCCCTTCTTTTCGTAGATTTCGGCGATCAGAATTCGAGGTTTGGCAAAATTGGGGCGCAAACGAATAGCGTCCTGAAATCGGCCGATGGCCGCGTCCATATCGCCCTTGTGCATGTAGAACGTGCCTACTTCGATGTCCTGAGCGGCGTGGAACGGGTCCCAGGCTGGATTATCTTCCGGGGGCAGAACTCCAGCTTTCGTTGCGGTTGAGGGCGTCTTGGCGCCGGTCGGCGAAGGCTCATCCTTCTTGGGATCGGGCGCGGATGGATCGCCGGTTTGCGCTGGTTTTGAAGAGGACGATTCTCCCGGCCCCGGGGGAGGCGACTGAGACTTGGGTTGATCGGGAGCAGGTTGCGGTTTTTGCTGCTGCGGATCCTGCGGCTGTTGAAAAGACCAGGCTGGAAGCCCGCAAATAGCGATTAGAAGCGCGAGTTTTAGCGTCGAACGTAGCATCGGCCTGCTTGAATTCGTTGCGTTTGCTATCATTAAAGTTGTCCGAAGAACGACAAGCTCGGGGCCGGTGTTCAAGTGCTCCCAATGATATTGTAACGCACCGATGGAAATCCGCGAAAAAGTTGCCAATCTGCCCATGCAGCCAGGGGTCTATCTGTTTCGCGACGCTGCCGCAAACGTCTTATATGTGGGAAAAGCCCAGTCGCTGCGAAATCGCGTGCGCTCGTACTTCCTGGACAAAACGATGGAGGATGCCAAGACCGGCTCGTTGATGCGCGAAGTCGCCGACCTCGATTATATCTTGGTGGACAACGAAAAAGAGGCGCTGGCTTTAGAAAACAATCTGATCAAACAGTACAAGCCGAAGTTCAACATATTGCTGCGGGACGACAAGACCTATCCATACATTCGTTACACTGCGTTTGAAAAGTATCCGCGGGTTTATGTGACGCGGCGATTGAAGAAAGACGGCTCGATTTATTTTGGCCCTTACTTTCCCGCCGGGCTTGCCTACCGCATGGTTCACCTGATTCACAAAAACTTTCTGGTTCCCTCCTGCACGGTAGACCTCACGCGCAATCATCCGCGGCCTTGCTTGCAGTATTACATTCATCGCTGCCTGGGGCCGTGCGTGAAGGAACTGGTGACTGATGAACGGTACGCGGAAGCGGCTCGTGACGTGCGGCTGTTTCTGGAAGGCCGGCGCAGCGATTTGGCGAGCAGCGTCGAGAAGCGCATGCAGATCGCCTCGGAAGACCAGAATTACGAAGAGGCGGCAGGCTACCGCGATCTTCTGCGCACGCTCACGGAAATGGAAGAACGGCAGAAAATTGCCGCGGCCTCGGGTGACGACACCGACGTTCTTGCCTGGTACGCAGAGCCGCCGCAGGTTGCGGTAAACCTTTTTCACTTGCGAGGCGGCCGGGTGGTGGATCGCCGCGACTTTTACTGGGAAGAACTGGAGGTGTTCGACCCCGCGGAGTTTCTCCCGTCCCTGCTAAAGCAGCTTTATCTGGACGCGGCCTATCTACCGCGCTACATCAACACGCCGATGGGTTTCGCAGACTGCGAATTGCTGGAAGAAGTTCTCACCGAGCGTGCCGGGCATCGAGTGGAAATAATGAATCCGCAGCGCGGTCCGAAACACGCTTTTCTTGAGCTGGTGGAGCGAAATGCCAAGCAGTCATTCATTCAGCGGTTTCGCGTTCTGAAGCCCAGTTCGAAAGCGATTGTCGAGGCGTTGGAAGCAGCTCTTGGCCTGCCGTCACCGCCGGAACGAATCGAGTGCTTCGATATTTCGCACATACAGGGTTCCGACACAGTTGCGTCCATGGTGGTGTGGGAATCCGGACGCATGAAAAAATCGGAATACCGGAAATTCATTATTCGCGGGGAAGCGATGCCGGACTGCGCGGACAAATCCGAAGGCAGGCTGCGGGATGATTTCGCGAGCATGCGGGAGGCGGTGGAGCGCCGCTATCATCGATTGCAAAGTGAGGGCAAGCCACTGCCGAGCTTGATTTTGATTGACGGCGGAATCGGCCAGCTTCACGCAGCGGCCAAGGCTCTCGAAAAACTTGCAATCATCAATCAACCGCTCGCGAGCATTGCCAAGAAAGAAGAGATTCTTTACGTCCTCGGCAAAGAAGACGAGCCGATCGTCCTCGAACGCCACTCGCCGGTTCTGCATTTAATTCAGCAGATTCGCGACGAGACGCATCGGTTCGCGGTGACGTTTCATAGGCAGCGCCGGTCGAGCCGAAGGCTGCGCAGTTCGCTGACGGAAATTCCGGGCGTGGGGGAGAAGACTGCGCGAAGATTGCTGCGCCGGTTTGGCAGCGTTGCGCGGCTGAGAGAACTCACCGTGGGGGAGCTGGCCGCCGAATTGCCGCGGGCCCGCGCAGAGATGATTTACACGGCACTGCGAGCGGCCGTGCCGGACCAACCTGCAGCCGCCCCGCAACCCTAAGCTTCTGATGCCAATGCAAGCGCTAGTTGGGCCAATGCATACCGAGATTCCCGGCGCCCATCTAGTGATTTCGCGGCATTGCTTGTGCTCGGAGGCTATGCTAAGGTCGAATTCAATGAACTCAATTTTGGAGGCGGATTATGAGCGATAACGGCGTAGGTCCGAAGGTAAGTTACTTCTTAGCGGGATTGGGGATTGGCGCGCTGGTGGGCATACTTTTCGCGCCGAAGTCGGGCGAAGAGACGCGGGAGTACTTGACGTCGAAGGCTGACGAAGGACGGGATTACGCGCAGCGCAAGGCTCGGGAGCTTCGCGAGCGCGCCGAAGACCTGATCGAGCGCAGCAAAGAGATTATGGACCGCCAGAAGGAAGGCGTTGTGGCTGCCGTAGAGGCAGGCAAGGACGCCTACCGGCGCGAGGCGAAATCGTAACGAGCGGAGTCAAGAAATTTCATGAATCCATGGGTTGAGGCATTTATTGTGATCGCAGCGATCGCCATCGTGATTCAGATGGGGATCCTGCTGAGTATGCTCGTCACGATGAAAGGCGCGATCGAGAAATTCTCAGGGATCGCCAGCGACCTCCAGAGCCGAATCGATCCGATACTCCTGCGCACCAATCGCATATTGGAAGATTCTGAAGACAAGATCGCAAGCATTATGAGCGATGGCGCTGAAGTAACTCGCATGGCGCGCGGGCAAGCGCAAAAGATTGACCGAGTTTTCACGGACAGTCTTGAACGCCTTCGCATTCAGGTGATTCGCGCCGATCAAATCCTTACCGGTGCGCTCGAAGTGATCGAAGATACCGGAACGAAAGTTCGCAACACGCTGTGGGGCCCGGTGCACCAAGTGTCTGCGGTGCTGAAGGGTGTAAAGGTCGGAATCGACGTGTTGCGCGGAGTGCAAGGGCGCAAGGCGGAGCCGGACGGCGCACCTCAGGACGAAGAACTCTTCATCTGAAGTAATTTCCTCGCAGAAAATTCAGCTCAAGTTAGATCGCTCTCATTGAGATGTGCTCCGCAGTTGCGTTCGGGACGAACTCTAGCGAATCCAACCGCCGCCTAAGACTTGATCTCCGGAATAAAACACAGCCGCTTGGCCGGGAGTAACGGCGCGCTGCGGCTCGCGAAAAGAAACGCGCGCGGTAGTGGCGTCGAGCGGAGTGATTTCCGCGTCGGCCGGCTCGTGGCGATTGCGGATGCGGACTTTCGCACTCACGGTGCCATCGGGCGTTGAGTACGGGATCCAATTCACGTCGCGGACTTCGCAAGTCGTGCTGCGAAGCTCGCAATCGTCACCTACTACCAGCCGATTTTTCGCACGGTCCAGAGCGACCACGTACATGGGACGGCCCTCTGAGATTCCCAGGCCTTTGCGCTGGCCGACGGTGTAACGGTGCAAGCCGTTGTGCCGGCCGAGCACCTCGCCGGAAGTAGTGACGATATCTCCGACATCTTCCGGCAGCATCTTTCCTTGTTCGTGCAAATATCCTTCGATGAAGCGGACGTAATTCCCCGTGGGCACAAAACAAATTTCCTGGCTTTCGGGCTTTCCGGCTACCGGAACTTGCAGACGACGCGCAATTTCCCGGACTTCGTTTTTGGAAAGCTCGCCGAGGGGAAAGTCGGTGTGCGCGAGTTGGTCTTGAGTCAGGCCGAAGAGAAAATAGGTTTGGTCCTTGGACTCGTCCAACGCGCGAAGGAGTTCGTAACGTCCGGTGGTTGGATTGTGACGGACACGAGCGTAGTGTCCCGTGGCGATGCGTTGGGCGCCGATTTGCCGCGCGGTCACGAGCAACTGATCGAACTTCACGTGGTTGTTGCAGACCGTGCACGGAATTGGAGTGCGGCCTTGCAGGTAGTCGTCCACGAAAGGGCGAATGACATTTCTCTCGAATTCGCGTTCGAAGTTAACGACGTAAAACGGGATGCCGAGATGTTCGGCAACACGGCGCGCGTCGTAGACATCGTCGACGGAACAGCAGCGATGCTGCGCGGGCTCGGCGGTCTGAAGTTGAGGCAAGCGCCGCTGGTTCCAGAGCTGCATGGTGAGGCCGATGATGGACTGGCCGCGCTCGTTCATGATTGCGGCGACGGTGGAACTGTCTACGCCTCCGCTCATGGCGACTGCAACGGGCACAACGGCGCCGGGAACGGGTACGCGAAGAGAAACGGTGCCAGTGGCTGCGGCCACTCGATCGCCCGCTGCGGCGGCTACAGAGTGAAGAGGCTCGAGTTGTGTGAGAGGATTTACCATTTCACGTTTGTCCGGCGTGCATCACAGCGGCGCCACGCGGCGAGAGGGCACGCAAACGTTCTACAGTCGCGGGAATGATGGAGATAGCCCGATCGATTTCAGCAGCGGTTGTGGCGCGGCCCAGGCTGAAACGCAAACTTGAGCGCGCTTCATCCGGCGAAAGTCCAATCGCTAGCAGCACGTGCGATGGTTCGACCGCTCCTGAAGAGCACGCTGCTCCTGTCGAGCAGGCGATGCCTTGCAGATCGAGAGCAATGACGAGTGCCTCCCCAGCGGCCGCACCGAAAGTTAAATTCGTCGTGTTCGCAATGCGATGGCCGCATTCGCCGTTGACATGGACCGCCGGTAGCGAGTTGACCAGAGATTCTTCCAGGCGGTCGCGCAAGGTTTCCATTCGCGAAGAATCCTCGGCGAGATTGAATTTGGCCAGTTCAGCTGCTTTGCCGAAACCAACGATGCCGGGGACGTTCTCGGTTCCAGGGCGGCGGTCGCGTTCATGATGGCCACCGTGAAATTGAGGATTGAGCGGCGTTCCCGAACGGACGTAGAGCGCGCCAACGCCTTTTGGTCCATAAATTTTGTGCGCGGAGATGGAAAACAAATCCACGCCGAAGCGGTTCACGTCGAGCGGCGACTTCCCTGCTGACTGCACTGCGTCGCAATGAAAATAAACATCGGCTTCGGCGGCGAGCCGGCCGATTTCCTCGATGGGTTGAATGGTGCCGAGCTCGTTGTTCGCGTGCATGACGCTGATGAGAATTGTTCCGGGACGCAGTGCGCGGCGAATATCTTCGGGATCGACGATGCCCGAAGCGCCAATCGAAACGTAGGTGACGTCGATGCCCTGCTTCTCTAGCTCCTGAGCAGCATTCAGAACCGCGTGATGCTCGATGGCTGTCGTGATGACGTGCTTGCGCGAATGAGGTGAGGCGGCGACGCAACCAAAGAGAGCGAGGTTGTCTGCTTCCGTGCCGCCGCTGGTGAAAACAATTTCGGCGGGCTTTGCGGCGATCAGAGCCGCAACGGAATCGCGAGCTGCGTCCACTGCAGATCGGCCCCGCTGTCCGGCTGAATGGATCGAACTGGCGTTTCCGAAGCTCTCGGCGAAAAACGGCAGCATGGCGTCGAGGACTGCGCGGTCCACGGGCGTCGTCGAGTTGTAATCGAGATAGATGTACATAACTGCAGCGCTGCGTATTCAGAATAGCGGCTGTAGGAGCTAGTGGCAAGCAAGACGTAATTTAGCTTGGTCGCCCCGCGAGGTGCCGTCCGTTTTATTGGCTTGCCGGCGTTTCATCTACAACTTTGTAGCCGAAGGGGATCTGGAAAGTCGTTTCCGGGGGCTCACTGCGGGTGACGTGGGTCACGGTAACGGTTTGCCGGCCGGTGCGGGGGTCGTCGTGTACAACGAGCATGTTGACGTGGAGATCTTCCGAATACCAGTATTCATCGGTGATCACAACTGACTTGCCGGTTCCGCTTGCCTGCGCCGAGACCGTTCTGGTTTGGCGAGTGCCGTGGACTTCAAGATTTTCCATCACGTCATTGCCGAGATCTTCTTGCTGGGCGGCACGATTGCTTGCCTGAGCAGCTGCTCCCAAGGTCGGATCCGAAACAGGCTTGGCCAAAACGCTCTGGTGCGCGAGATGCGTGTAAGGATTGAGAAAAGTGTTCAGGCGCGTCTCTGGATCGTAAATGTGGGAGCTGACGACTTGCGGAGTCCCGTTGAACGAGGCCGGGAGCATAGGGCGCTGCTCGTTGTAAATGCGGCCTGCGGAATCTCGAGCGATATTGTTGAACGTTTTCTTCACTTCAGATGAACCGTCCGGGAGGACTTGGAGACTTTCCAGTTCAGCGGTTGCCGAGAATGGGGCGTTCGGGACAGGAGTGACAAAAACTCCAGCCACATGCTCGCTTACACCCCTATAGGGAGGAGGTACCGATTCAACTGACGCTTGTGAAAAAGCAAGCGGAGCCGTGAAAGCGACCAGAGCGACCAAAGAGACCGTCTTAATCGCGCGATTCCTTAACATAGGGCTCCCCGAGAAAAGCATAACTCTGCTGCGAAGGAAAAGTAAAGGGAGTCAACGCAGCGCAGCGAAAAAGCACAATGGTTCCATTGGCATTCAAGACCCGACCACCGTGAAACGAACCGCGGAGACAGCACAGAGGACCAACTGACTGACAGTAGAACACAGTATGCCTCTAATACAGTGACTACCTGATGTGACGATTCCTTTCCTAAGAGTAGGCTTTTCTTGTAAATGCCGAATGCTATGCTATTCGGCAAAGTGAGTGCTTTATGGTGACCCGCATCCTTGTGGCAGATGATCACGCAAACGGTCTAGCGTCTCTTCGGTTGATGATTGCGGCAAGAGCCGACTGGGAGATTGCGGCGCAAGCGAGCGACGGAGCTGAAGCGGTAGAAAGGGCTCTGGAGGTGTCTCCTGACCTCGCGGTCTTGGATATTCAGATGCCGAAATTAAACGGTCTGGAGGCAGCGAAAGAGATCTTGAAAAGTCGTCCTGGGACAAAAGTCGTGGCGGTCAGCTTGCATGAACCGAAACTGCTGCTGGAGGAACTGAAGAGAGCGGGAGTGCTCGGATTCGTTCCAAAAGATCGTATCGCGACTGATTTGTTACCAGCGCTTGATGCCGTCCTGGAAGGCGGGACTTGGTTTAAGCCAACGGTGCGCAAGAACTAGTTTTACCGCGAAGAAGTTCCCTCCCTCTGTGTCTGATTTTCTTAATTGTGACTCGGCGATCAGGCGCTCGAGGCAGATTGAGAATTTTGCTACAACCTTCTGAGCCTTTCGCGCATTCTCACAGACCGTTCGGCTAGCCTATACTTTCGCAATGAACATCTCGCGCCATGAAAGAAAGTTGCGACTATTCGCCTCCGCCATTTTGGTGTGCGCCGGAGGGCTGGGCGGCGCGAACTCAAACGTGTCGTCTCAAGCGCGTACCGGGGAAACACAAGTTAAAGAGGAGGCCGTACTCGCCGGATTTTATGTTGTGACCCAGGCGGTTTCAGATAAGGGCACTCCGTGGGCCGATAAGATACTGGACGTGCGAGCGGAAGTGGAAGGGGTAAGAGTTCGCGAGATTCGAATTGCGCCGCTGAACCGCAATTGCGCACATCAGATCACGGTAAAAGCAGTTGAGCGCGTGCTGCCCAATACTACGGTGGCAAAGGTGGCGGGAAGATTCAAACTTTGTTCGTATCCCGACGATGATTTTGCGGGAGTAATTCAAGTGGCCAAACGGGACTATATCGAATCGGACAGTGTTGGGACTTCGGCGAGCCATACGATCGTAGCGAAATGCGGCACGCAGGAAAGGCTATACGAACTACCTTATCCGGAGACGCTGAAGTTTGAGGCGTTGCAGAGAGCAGATTCGCGGATTACGGCGCTTTGGGATTTAGCCGATGAGGTGGAAGACCGGGCGTTTGGCAAAGACTTTTCGTTCGGCAAGGCCACGGCGGAACAAAACAAGAGCCGCCAGGAACTGGGAGCGAAGCTAGTTCCCGAGATCAGAGCCGGCAAGTTTGACTCGGGATTCCCGGACAAAGCATGCCCATTCGCGGAGTGCCGCACCCACGATGCGAAGTCGGCTCTGCAGGGGTACGACGGAATAATCGACGAAAAGGATCCGGCTTACGTTGAGGTATTGAACGCTGCCGCGCTTCATTTGGTCAAATCTGACCTTCCGGAGTATTCGCGAGATGCGCAAAGCGCCAAGGCGCAGGGCGATGTGCGGCTTGAAATATTCTTCGACCCAGCCAGCGGACAGGTAACAAAGGTCGAATCGCAGTCAGGAGACGAGAAACTGCAGGACTTGGCTGCCAAAGCGGCTCGGATGTGGCAATTCCAGACAGGGAGTGCGTTGAAGTCCCCGGTGGAAGTGACGCTGCGATTTGGGTTCCGCTGCCCTGCGAAGTAACGGCATCTTTACTGGGCGGCAGGCTTCGCGGGTAGCGCAGCGCGGATCAGTGAGTCCACGCGATTCCACACTTGCGGATCGCATTCGATTTCCGTGTGTGTTTTTGAGAGGTCACGGTCCCACCATGAGTAATCTGCGTAGCAAGCTACCGGGTGAGCTTTGTAATCGAAGCAAAAGTTTCCGATGATGCGGGTGCGCGAAGGATCTGCGGCGCGAATTTCGGGAAGCCCGTGGGGATGTCCGTCGCGCTGATAGAAATTGGCAGCTTGCGCGACGTTTGACGGAATAACGCGGTCATTCTCACCGAGCTTCGTGACGCTGTCGATTTGGACGGTGAGAAGGACCGGAATGCCGTCAGCTTCCAACTTGCGCGCGACCGAGATGGCTTCCGAGCCTCCCCAGCTATGCCCGTACAAAATGATGCGGGCCTTCTGTTTTTCTTCGGGTGTTAGCTTTCCAGAGTGATCGGTATCCAAGAGCTGGAGTATCTTTTTATAGGCGCTCTCTCCACGGTGATTTTGAAAAACCTCGATATACACACCTTGTGGATATTCCCGGCGCAAACGCGCGGCGAGTTGGACTTCCGTGTGAATAGGATTGTTGTGGCGGACAAATCCACCGACGAAGCCAATTACGATGGCCGGCGAGGAGGGCGAGTCGAGAGGCGTCGGGACGGAGTCCGCCGCGGCTGTCACCGGTCCAAAGGCGAAGATGACGCACAAGAAAAGCTGCGCGACGAGAGATGGACTATGGGTTCGAAGCATTGCGTAAAACAATCATAGCAAAAAAAACCCGTCACGATGTGGAACTGGACAGAAAGGCGTCAGGGCGCTAGCTCGCAGGAGTGTTGGAAGCCGGCTGGGCCTCGGGCCAGATAGCAGCTATCGCCAATGCCACCACGATGCCCACTGAAACTTCAATGAAACGATGAACGGCAACTCTCCAGGGAGAATTTGAGTAGGCCACCAGCATGACGATTGCAAGAGTGACCCCTGCAAACCGGTAGGCGATTCTATCAAGCCTCAGAGCGGCGCACACTATTCCAATCACGAATATTCCGACGGCAAACATAGCCGCGTTTGCGCCGAAGTATGTAGCCAACAATGCTCCAGCCGCAGCGCCAATCGCCGAACCGATGAAGCGATGCCACGACACGGTGAAAGCCGCGCCGAGCGTCGATTGCATCACGACTAAGGTTGTGATGGTGGCCCAATAAGCCTCGGGAAGCTTGAGCAGACGCGCGACCAATAGAGAGACGAGGGCGGCGGTGGTCGTGCGCACCACGTGAACCAGGTCTTGTCTGGTTGGTCTCAGCGGGATGGAAGTGCTCGAGCTAACCATAAAACCTCCTGAACCGCAGCTAGTTTAACTTGTACGAAGAATCAAGCAAGCAAAGGCGCGACAGGCGCGCATCTTCGACGAATAGGCGCGAGGGATGAAGCGTTCTGTGACACACTCATGAAACATTTCCGGCGTGAGCGCGTAATACTAGGCAAGCGAGGTGAATCATGGACCAGAGCGAGAGACCAAGAAGGCGAGGCTCAATTACCGGCGCGTTATTCCTGATCGGTCTTGGAGTTTTCTTCCTGCTGATGAATTTGGTTCCGAACTTCGACCCGTGGACGACCGTCTTTCGGTTCTGGCCGCTTGTATTAATTTTGCTGGGGCTCGGAAAGATATGGGACGCACATCGGACGCGGCAGAATTCGGGAGTAGAAGACGGGGGGTCCTCCGGAACCGTGGTGGCGCTGATCGTTTTTCTCGTGATAATCGGATTGGCCGTCATGGTAGGAAAAGGCGGGAGGTCGTCAACAGTCCGTGAGACCCGGGCCGTTGAACTTCAAGGCGCAAAATCGGTGAATGCCGAAATCAATATGCCTTCCGGGGAACTGCTTTTGACCGGAGGATCCGGCCGCTTGTTGGATGCGGATTTCAACTACCGAACGGTGGAGGGAAAGCCGCGGGTCGATTACTCTGTGAGCGGCGATAAGGGACAGCTCGAAGTGGCTCAAGACGAAAAACATCTCAATTTCGGAGGCAGGCGCAACAATTGGACTCTGCGCTTCGGAAACAATATCCCGCTGGATTTGAAAGTGGCATTGGGAGCGGGAAAGAGCGACTTAGATTTGAAAGATATGAACGTGAGCCGTCTTGAAGTCAACATGGGCGTAGGCCGAATGGATCTGGATCTTCGGGGCGAGAGAAAGGAAGATTTGCAAGTGGAAATCCAAGGGGGAGTGGGATCTGCGGAGATTCGGCTGCCGAAAAATGTGGGAGTGTACGCTACTGCGTCCGGCGGGGTGGGCAGCGTGAATGCGCACGGACTAGAACACGATGGTGGCGCCTACGTGAACGAGTCTTACGGCAAAACCCATGCGACGATCCATGTGAACGTTCAGGGCGGCGTGGGTTCCATCAGCCTGGTCGAAGAGTAAGGTCGCGGCAGAACCTCCCGCGAGGCAAAAAGGAGCGACGAGCCGCGTCGAGCAAACGTCCGAAGAGACAGCGCGGCGACTTCACTGGCCTGCGGTTTTGTCCATAAAATTGGCTTGATCGCTCTTCATTTTCTTTAGACCTTCCATCGGCAAATAGACCATGTGTCCGGAATCGAAGGTAGCGTAGGAAACATTGCTCCGGTATTTCTGCGGCAGGTCGAGATGGTCGATGGTGTAATTTGCGGCAAAATACGGTGTGGCCAAATCGTAGTAGCCTTCCATCACTAAAATCTTCAAGTATGGATTCTTCACGATGGCTTCGCGCATGGCCGATGCGGTGTCGGCGAAACCGCGACTCGCCGATCCCCAATCCCATTCGGCTCTTTCTTGAGCGAACGTGTGATAGGGCATATCGGTTTTGTAACCTAACTCTGTCCGCAAATAGCTATTGAGCACCGAAGTGAACGGCGGTTCGGTAGCCGGGCCGGTGGGATCGTAGAACCGTGTGTCGAGGAGGCCTTGGGGGTCAGGGCCCGTAAAACGACCATCCAGACGTCCGACGCGCACCTTCTGATCGATGAGCAAATAATGCGTAAATTTGCCGACGTCGATACGCAGATTGGCTTCGTCGATCACTTCTTTACTCAAACCGGTGTAGCGCGACAGCTGATCGATCACTTTTTGCCGCTCTTCACTCGTCAGCGAATCGCCTTTTGCCAGTGCTCGCGCGTAATCGCCGGTCGCAAATTTTTCAGACTCTTCGCGCGCTTTGGTCATGTCCTGCGAGAGATCGGCGGGAAGCTTGTGATGATATCCGGCGATCATGGTGAAGGAAGGGATGAGGAAAACGTAAGGCTCGTCGTTCGTTTTGTTGTCTTCCAACGTCTGGAAGTTTAGAACCATAGAGAGCAGCGTGATGCCGTTAAAGGAAATTCCCTGATCGGCAAGGTATCCCGCGATTCCAGCTGCGCGCGTGGTTCCGTAACTCTCGCCTAAAATGTATAGAGGCGAGCCCCAGCGTTCGTTGCGCGTAATGTACAGGCGGATGAACTCGCTGAACGCCTCAATGTCACCTCTGACTCCCCAGAATTTTTTGAACATCTCGGCGTCGGCCGCGCGGCTGAAGCCGGTTCCGATAGCGTCAATCAGTACCAAATCTGTTTTGTCGAGCAATGTATAAGGATTGTCCTGGATGCGGTAGGGAGCCGGCGGCATAAAACCTTCGGACTGAAGTACTACTTTGCGCGGACCCAGCGCACCCATGTGCAGCCAAATCGAAGCTGAACCGGGGCCGCCGTTGAACGCAAACGTGACAGGGCGCTTGGACGCGTCCTGCCCATCCAGCGTGTACGCGACGAAAAACATTTGGGCTTCGATCTTGCCGTCGCCACGTTTGATCGGCAAGCGGCCCGCGGTCGCTGAATATTTCAACAGCTTGCCGTCAACAGGGATTTGATGATGTGTCACAACCGGCGCCACTTCCGCCATGTCGTAGTGCTCTTCCTTGTCGTTAGCTTTGTCGCCGCTTTCTTTCGGTGGTCGCTGCTCTTGCGAAGCAGCAGCTTCGGGCGCAGTGGCGTTGGGGGCCGTCTTGTTTTCGGCTGGTTTAGCCGCGGCCTGCGACTCGGCTTTTTTCGTATTGGCCGGAGGAGGTGTCGCGTTCGATTGAGCCAACGCTACGCTTGAGAATGAAAACGAAAACAAGACCACCGCAATCAAAGAACGCATCTCAGCCTCCCTCAGAATCGCCCTCAGCATCTAAAAGCCGCGACAGTCTATATCAACTCGGCTTTGAAACCAAAGCGGCACATCCCCGACAGTGCTGCAAACTATGATAGATCTGGGCAATATCAATCTCCGAGGCATAACCGGCAACCGGCGGCAACAGTTTGTCAGTGGTGAAGTTGGGTCGCATTTCAGAGATAAATGCAATGTTGCCGGTACAAATACTTTGAAATGGTATAATACGAACTCCGATTTTAGGGGACACTGCCTTTGCTCGCGCCAAAACCATACTGTTTACAACTATCAAGGAAACTGGTCGTTTTCGCTCAGGTTGTCGCTCTCGGTATGCTCAGTTCCCTTGGAGCCTGCGGCGGTGGAAGTTCCGTAACGGGTGGCGGGGGCAGTGGTGCGCCCGCATTGATCACTGAGATTCAGCATCCGGCAACGGGTGGGTCGACCTGCGGTACCTTTGGCGGAGCAACGATGACGACCTGCACGTTGCCGGTTACTGCGACGGGAGCGGGGCACTTTGGAATCGTCACCATCGCGGTGCTCTCGCAATCCACGACGCCCACGCACATCACCTCAATCACGGACAATATGGGCGGCACGTGGATTCAACCTTCGACCACATCCGGCTCCGGCTGCTATTTCACGAGCATAGGCGAATCGGTCGGGACGGTTGCTTGCGCCTATAACTTGACGCTCGCTGCGGGTGTCACCTCGATTACCGTCGACTGGGATGTGTTCACGAACGAGGGCGCGCGGCTTGATTTCAGGGAATACTCTTTCACCGGCACTTCGGTTGCATTCGATGCGGCTGGACAATTCGAGAATTCAGGAACCGTTACCGCTCCTTTCGCATGGGCCTCACCAACCGGCCTGACTGGTACGAACGATGTCATCGTTCAGGTAATCAGCCCGTGCTGCGGAACGCCGACCGGGATCAGCGCTCCCTACGGAAATCTGAACGCGACGTCATTCTACGGTTCGGCCGACCTGCTCAACTCAGTATCTACAATTGCGCCCACTTCCGGCTCAACCGACCCTGGCCCGTTCGTGATCGGCTGGATAGCCATTAAGGAAGCGGCGACACCAATGACGCAGGACATCGCTGCGACATCGCAGTAGCCCAAGTTTTCATCTCTCGTTTATTTACCGCCGCGCTTTCTCTCGCGGACGATTACGGGCGTTACTGAATGGCGCAGGCTGCCTTGACACGAGTGCTAGCGCACGTTAGCGTCGAAAGGAGCGCGCTTGCATCATCTACGGCGTTGAAAACCACGGGGGCGGAACTTGACGCGGCCGATCATCACGTTGACGACGGATTACGGAACGAACGATCATTTAGTGGGAGTGCTGAAGGGCGTAATCCTGAGTATCAATCCAGAAGTGAACATTGTGGACATTACGCACAGCATACTCGCTCACGACATTCTCGACGGCGCGTTGACTCTCAGCCAGGCATACAAATTTTTCCCTTCGAAGACCATTCATCTGGTGGTGGTAGACCCGGGAGTGGGGACAGCGCGGCGGCCGATTCTAGTGGCCGGCGACACGCATTATTTCGTTGCACCGGACAACGGAGTGCTCTCGGCGATTTACGATCAGTCGGAATCGCTCTACGTATGGAACATCACGTCTGAACATTATTTCCGGCAGCCCGTGAGCAATACGTTCCATGGGCGGGATATTTTCGCGCCGGTGGCGGCTTGGCTTTCGAAATCATGGCAGACGGCGAGCTTTGGCGAACCAATCACGGACTTCGTGCGCTTCGCTATTCCCAAACCGAAAGTATCCGGAAAGACGACCAAGGGCATCGTTCTGCGCGTGGATAATTTTGGCAACCTGATTACAAACCTGACGGCAGAAGATGTGCCGGCGCTGATTGCACCGGATGCGAAATTTATGATTCGCGTCGGAAATGCAGCAGTGACGAAGATTGTGCCGACCTTCGCGCAGGGCGCCGCGGGTGAGACGTTCGCAATCATTGGGTCGAGCGGGTACATCGAGATTTGCGTGAATAAGGGCAGCGCAGCTAGGGCTGTAGGAGCGGGGCGCGGCGCGGATGTCAGTGTCGAGATGGGCTAGCGACAACGCAGACGCCGGTCGCGTGTGCTTTGATCCTCGGGATAAATCCTCAGCGGGCGAGAGTCGTAACGATTAAATAGGCGCGCATGCGGGGGTCCATCCAGTCGCGTAGCGCGTCGCCTAGAAGATTGAACGCAAGAACAGCGATCATCACAGCCAGGGCGGGAAAGATTACGAGATGCGGCGCGTCGAACAAATGGCCGCGCGCGTCGTTCAGCATGGCGCCCCAACTGGGCATCGGCGCAAGAACTCCCACACCCAAGAAACTCAGCGTGGATTCGGCGAGAATTGCGCCAGCCATGGCGATGGTCGCTTGGACAAGCACCGGCTGGAGAATATTCGGCAGCAAGTGGCGTATGAGAATGCGGGCATCTGAGGCGCCCACTGAACGAGCTGCAAGAACGTATTCCATTTCCTTAGCCTGAAGAATTTGGGCGCGTGCGAGGCGGGCGTAACCAGCCCAACCTGTGACGACGAGCGCGAGAATCACTTTTCCCAACCCGGGGCCTAGGAACGCGGCAAACGCGATGGCGAGCAGAATCCCGGGGAAAGAAAGAAAGGCGTTGATCAGAACGATGTTCACGAGGCGGTCGAGCCAGCCGCCACAATATCCAGCAAGAGCGCCGATCGCGAGACCTACGATTCCGGCGCCGAGAACCACGCTCACGCTCACGATCATTGAGACGCGAGCGCCGTAAATGATTCGCGAGAGAATGTCGCGGCCAAGTTCGTCCGTTCCCATCCAGTGCGCGAGGCTGGGCGCCTCAAGACGCGAGGGAAGATTTTGCGCTGTAGGGCTGGCAGGCGCGATCCACGGAGCGCCCAGCGCGATGATGACGAGAAATAACGTCAACGCGAGGCCCCAGTGTCCGGGGCCGCTCTGGCGCAGGAAGTCGCGCAGGCCACTCATTCGAATCGCACCCGCGGATCCACCAAGGCGTAAACCAAATCGGTGAGCAAGTTCACGAACACATAAGAAACCGCAATCATCAGAATGCAGCCTTGCAACAACGGGTAATCGCGAGCGCCGATAGCTTGAACGGCAAGGCGCCCGATTCCGGGCCAGGAAAAAATTGACTCAGTGACAATCGTGCCCGCGAGCAACGTGCCGAATTGCAATCCGAGAATAGTGATAATCGGAATCAGCGCATTGCGGAAAGCGTGGCGAAAGAGAACGGCAGATTCAGAAAGGCCTTTTGCGCGCGCGGTGCGAACGTAGTCGCTGGAAAGCTCTTCGATCACCGACGTGCGCACCATGCGGGTGAGAATTGCCGCAAGCGCCGCACCGAGAGTGAACGCCGGCAAGATTAGATGCAACGGGCCGCCGCGTCCGGAAACGGGGAGCCATCCGAGAATTACCGAGAATAGGAGAATCAGCACCGGGCCGAGGGCGAAATTCGGCACTGAGAGTCCGAACAGAGTGAAAACCCCGATGGCGTGATCCGTTGGCGTTCCGCGTCGCTGGGCAGCAAGCAACCCGGCGGGGATTCCAATTCCGGCGCAGACGAGCAGCGCGACAAAAGCGAGCTCAAGTGTGGCGGGATAGTGCGAAATCACAACTTGCAACACAGGTTGCTGAAAGCGAAATGATTCACCCAGATTGCCGTGCGCGATGCCCGCCAGGTAGCGGCCGTATTGGACTGGAAGAGGCAGGTCGAGGCCGAGAGTGTGTCGGAGCTGCTGAAGGTCGTCGGCGCGAGCACCTTCGCCCAACATTTGCGCCACGGGATCGCCGGGAACAATGTGCGCCAGCATAAAAACCATCGTAAGAATCAACCAGAGCGCAGGAAGAGCGAGCAAGACACGAAATGAAAGATAGCGGATCATTTTCCGCGACGCGCTTTCGCCGCGACTTTTTTTTCGGCCGAAGTTGTCTCGCTGCCGGTTTGCGGGGGGGCGACGAACATGTCTTTCTGTTCGGAAGTATGCAAAGCCGGCATTCCCCTAGCGGGCGCTGCTGCACCGGCAACCGCAGCAGTCGCAGCCGGTACGCTCAGCGATTTAATTTTAACGCGCGACACGCGGCGATGTTCCATTTCCATCACGGTAAAACGAAAACCGTCCGCTTCAAAGCTCTCGCCGCCGCGTGGAATGAAACCGAGACGGTTCAGGACGAAGCCGCCAATCGTTTCGTAGGAGGGGTCGTCAGGCAGAACGATGTTGTATTGCGTCGCCAGGTCGCGCACGTTTATCCCAGCATCAAATATCATTCCACCGTCGGGCAAAAGAAGCGGGTGCTCCACCACGTCGAATTCATCGTGAATTTCGCCGACCATCTGTTCGAGGATGTCCTCTAGCGTGGCGAGCCCGAGAATGCTGCCGAATTCGTCGACCACCATTGCGAGGCCGGTACGCCGCGAGCGAAACTCGACCAAGAGTTCGCTTACGGGCTTGGTCTCCGGGACGATCAGCACGTCGCGCAGCATGTTTCGGAGCTGGAATTCCACTGGAGGAAGATGCTCTTCGGCGCGGCGAGCGCGATCGAGGAGAATCCAAATCATGTCCTTGATGTGCACGAAGCCAAGGATGTGGTCGAGCGAGCCTTCATAAACAGGGATGCGCGAGCGTTGCGTGGTGGCGAACATCCGCATGGTGTCCTCTACATTGGCTTCGGCGGGAAGAGCGTGCACGTCGGGGCGCGGCACCATCACTTCGCGCACTTGCACCTGATGCAGTTCCATGGCGGCTTGAATGAATTTCACTTCCGCAGCCGGCAGCAAGCCACGATCCTGCGCCTGCTGAATCATGACCTGAAGCTCTTCCGTGGAACGGACCAGCGTATGACTGTGCGGGGATACGATGCCGAGCGCGGCAACAATTTTTTCGGCGAAGCCGTCAAGGAGATCGATGGCCCAGCGGAATGTGTTCAGAAACCAATGGAAGGGGCGCGCGATGATCAATGCAACGCGTTCTGCGCGCGCGAGGCTCAGGCTTTTCGGGACAAGCTCGCCAAGAACTACCTGCAAAACGGTGAGCAACCCGAAGGCGATGACAAGCGCAACGCCATGCGCAACCACGGCAGCCCACGGCCGCGGGATGGCTTCAACTAGGGGGCTTAAAATTCCTGCCAGCGTGATTTCGCCAAGATATCCTAGCGAAAGGCTGGCCAGCGTAATCCCAACTTGCACGCCCGAAACTACCCGGCTGAGATCACTCAGGAGCCCTTCGACAATCTTTGCGCGGGCGTCTCCCTTTTCGACCAGCTGCCGGACACGCGATTGCCGCACGGCCACGAGAGAGAATTCAGCGGCCGCGAAAAATGCGTTCACGCCGACGAGAGCGAGCACCGCAAAGAGGTGTAGCGCTACCATGCGCCAGCGTCCTTAACTGAGCGCGGAAGGCGCAGGCATGGCTTGCGGAGAGTGACACTCGCGCATGCGCCGGATAATGGAGGGACGGATGAGCCAGCCATCATCAGGAATCTTACCAAGACCCGCGCCCCAAAGGGAGAAATCCCGGCATGGCAGCGCAAGGATGAAACACTCACGATCGGGGGGCACGCGTTCAAATTCACAAGGCTTGTTGGCGTTCTGGGACGTGCGCTAGAATGCTGCTTGGCAAAACGCCTTACGATGCACTTTTACCCCAGCGCGACCGAGGAAGAATGAGCCCAGTACCGAATAAAGCAGCGCCCGTAACCGCTGGGCCAGCGCCCAAAGGCGATTTTGAAAAGTCGCTCACGCGGCTGGAAGAAGTTGTGAAACGCATGGAAGGCCCCGACTTGTCCCTCGACGAAGCTATGAAGCTTTTCGAGGAAGGCGTGACGCTTTCGCGCGAGTGCCAAAAGCAGCTCGAAGAGGCTGAAGGCCGCGTTGAAATTCTGCTGAAGAAAGCGGACGGGAAGATTGTGACCGAGCCGTTCAATCCGGACAATGCATCGTCCCACAAGGCATAACTTGCCTCCGCTTTTCAAACGATCCCCCAGCCTCGTACCAGGAACCGCATGAGCGCTCCGGACTTTTTTCAAGAAGACCACGCCGCGATTGAGGCGGTGCTCGAAAGACTTTTGCCGCCGGACTCTACGTTGCCGGTCTCCATTCATACGGCGATGCGCTATAGCGTATTTGCCGGGGGCAAACGCATTCGCCCGATTCTCTGCTGCGAATCCGCGAAGCTTTTCACCTCGGATGCGGCCGGCGCGATTCCGGTCGGCTGCGCGCTCGAATTTATCCACACCTACTCGCTGATTCACGACGATTTGCCAGCGCTCGACAATGACGATCTGCGCCGGGGGAAACCGACAAATCATAAAGTGTTCGGCGAGGCCATCGCGATTTTGGCGGGAGATGCGTTGTTGACGCTTGCATTTCAGACACTCGCGAATGCGACAATCGAACCCGCGCGGCGCATTCGGGTGATTTCTGAAATCGCGGCGGCTGCGGGAACCGTAAATGGAATGGTTGGGGGGCAAGTGGCGGACATTGAAGCGGAGAAAAAGGCGGCTGATGCCGCGATGTTGGAGTATATCCACCGCTCGAAAACGGCGGCTTTGATTTGCGGCTCGATTGTGGCCGGCGCGATTGCAGGAGGCGCGGGCGATCAAGACGTTGAGCGGCTGCGGCGTTTCGGGGAACAGATTGGATGGGCGTTTCAAGTGGTGGACGACATTCTGGACGTTTCGGAATCTTCCGCATCTTTGGGAAAAACGGCGGGCAAGGATCAAGCGCAGCAAAAAGCTACTTACCCGGCGCTCTACGGAATCGAGAAATCGCGCGCCATCGCCTCGGAACTGGAGAACAAAGCTCTGCACGAACTTGATTTTTACGGCGAACGCGCGAAGCGGCTTCGGCAGCTTGCGCAATTTCTTGTCGCCCGCCGCAATTAGGTTACGCTACTTTCAAGCCAGCAATGAAATCCAAAACGAAGTACAACGAAGCTCCGTCAAGCAATACACAGACAACAAAGCGGCCAGGGAAATCGCGCCTCGATGTCTTGATAGCCGAACGCGGTCTGGCGCCTTCGCGCGAGCGGGCCCAGGCGTTGCTTCTGGCCGGAAACGTTCTCGTCAACGGGCAAAAAATGGAAAAGCCCGGTTCGCAAGTCGCGATGGACGCGCGGATTGAAATTATCGGCGAGACTTTGCGTTACGCAAGCCGCGGTGGCTTAAAACTTGAGGGCGCGCTGGAAGATTTTTGCGTTTCTCCACAGGGTAAGATTTGCCTGGACATCGGAAGTTCGACCGGGGGATTCACTGATTGTCTGCTGCAAGACGGGGCACTACGAGTTTACGCCGTGGACGTGTCCGCGGACCAACTCGACTGGAAGCTACGCAAGGATCCGCGGGTGATAGCGGTCGAATGCAATGCGCGATATCTGCGAAGCGAAGATGTTGCAGAACGCGCCGCGCTGATTACCATGGACGTGTCCTTCATCTCGGCAACGAAAGTGTTACCGGCGATTGTTCCGACGGCCGCCGCGGGCGCTGATTTCCTGATTCTGATCAAGCCACAATTCGAGCTGGAGAAGCGCGAAGTAGGCAAAGGCGGAATCGTTCGCGATAGTGCGCTGCATCAAAAAGCTATCGAGCGCGTGACGGGTTCAGCGGCGGAATGTTCCCTTGAAATTCTCGACGTGCGTCCAAGCCATCTGACGGGCGCCGAGGGCAATCAGGAGTTTTTTCTCCACGCTCGCGCTCGCCGCTAGAGTAGAATTTGGTTCCCAATATATGATTCGCGCCGCTGGCATTATCTGCAAACCGGTCAAGGAAATGGTGTCGTCCGTTGTTCCGTCGCTGACCGAATGGCTACAAGCCCACAAGATCGAAGTGTTTGTGGATGAAGAAACGAAAGGTTGTGTTCACACCGCTTTCCCGGCGTTCGCTCGCGAAGAACTGGGCCAGAAAGTGGACATCATTATTGTTCTCGGCGGAGACGGGACACTTCTTTCCGCGGCGCGCGCGCTTCACGGACAAAATGTTCCCATTCTGGCGGTTAATCTAGGCGGGCTTGGATTTCTTACCAGCGTCACGCTCGACGAACTCTATCCGCTTCTCGAACAGGTTTTGAAGGGCGAGCATCGCATCGGAGAGCGGATGATGCTCGAGGCCGAGATTTTACGAAGTGGAAAAGCCGCCCAGAGAGAACGCGCTTTGAATGAAGCGGTGGCCAACAAGGCGGCACTCGCGCGCATGTTGGATTTCGACGTTTTTGTCGATACTCGCCACGTGGGACGTTACCGCGCGGACGGAATTATCGTCGCCACGCCGACCGGCTCGACCGCTTATTCGCTCGCGGCGGGAGGCCCGATCATTCAGCCCGATCTCGACGCGTTTGTGATCACGCCCATCTGTCCGCACATGTTGACGAATCGTCCGCTAGTGATTCCGGACACATCGCGCGTGGAATTGGATTTCACCGCGGCGGACGAGCCTGTCTATTTAACTCTAGACGGACAACTCGGATTTCAGCTCGAGCCCAAGGACCACGTGGTGATCACGAAATCTTCTTCGAAGGTGAAGTTCGTACGTCCGCCGCAAAAGACTTACTACGAAGTATTGCGCAACAAACTTCGTTGGGGAGAACGCTGAAGTTGAGGCTCACATCCTCTCAGATGTCACGAGGATGATAGTGTGCCGAAGAGCAGATTCGTCGCTGCGCTGGGAATGACAGACTGGGCACGAGATCGACTGTAGGGACTGAGAGGCCGCGAAGGTAAATTGCGCCGGGCTTTATTTAACCTTCAGAACGACGAGCGTGCGGTCGTCAAACGCGTGCCGTCCGTCCGAGAAGGCATCGACCGCTTCTAAAATACGATCGGCGATTCCGTCAGCCGGCAATTTATGATTTTCCGAAATGAGCAACCCCAGCCGATCGTGGCCATAAAATTCCGACGTCGCGGGATTCTGGGTGTCACCAATGCCATCCGAATAAAAAACGACGATGTCGCCAGCGTTGAGAATGTAACTCTTTTGATCGTAGACAGCCGATTCAAACATGCCCAGCGGAAATCCTTCCAGCGGTACGCGTTCACAACGTCCATCGTGATACAGGAAGGGCTGCTCCTGGCCTGCGTTCGCGATACGCAATTTATGACGTCCGCGATGCCAGGTTGCAAAACATAACGTCATGAAGCGGCCCTCGATGCGGCGTTCACCGAGAAATCCGTTGATGGCGCTGAGCATTTCTGCGGGCCGATGTTTTTGCGGAGCAATGCTGCGCAAAGTGCCGATAGCGACAGCGCCGTAAAGCGCAGCGGCACTTCCCTTCCCGCTGACGTCTCCCATGGCGATCGCCAATTCCTGGGGGCCGTAACGCAAAAAATCGTAAAGATCGCCGCTGAGTTCGCGCGACGAAACTACACGTGCTGCGATATCGAGGCCGAACTCGGGTCCGGGCAAACGCGGCAATAGTGCGCCTTGAATGCGGCGGGCAGCGCTCAAGTCGCGTTCCATGCGGGCTTCGTCACGAGCTACCTGTTCGTAGAGCCTAGCGTTTTCAATCGAAACCGCCAAGTGGGCGGCGAGGATCGAAAGTGCCTGCACGTGGTCGGGAGTAAAATAGTTGAGCTGGGGGCTTTCGAGGTCCATCACTCCGATCACGCGGTCTTTATAAAGCATGGGCACGGCCATTTCCGAGCGCGTCTCTGGATTAACCATCAAATATCGCGGATCGAGCTTTACGTCCGGGACCACGACGGGGTGCCGTGTGGAGGCAGCTGCGCCGACGATGCCTTCGTGGCCGGGCACCGCATATTTTTCCTGCGTGCGCTGGCCGAATTTCACAGTGACGCGATGGCGAAAGACTTTGTCATTCTCGTCGTACAGCAAAATGGAGAAAATCTGGTAATCGATCAGCCGCTTGGTGAGTTCGGCTGCGCGCCGCAGCACTTCTTCAACAGAAAGAGAAGAATTCGCTTCGCGCGCTACTTCATTTAGAAGCAGCAGGGTTTCGGACTGATTTTTTTCGTGCTCGAAGAGCCTGGCATTTTCGACCGCGCCGGCGATACGGCTGGCGACTAATGTGAGGATGTTTTGCTGATCGGGGGTGAAATAATCGACTTGGCTGCTTTCGATGTCGAGGACGCCGATCACGCGGCCGCGCACGATCAGCGGCACAGCTAGTTCGGAGCGAACTCCGTCGAGCGCATTCAAGTAGCGCGAATCCTTGCAGACGTCGGCGACGCGGATCGGCTGACCTGTGGCGGCGGCCGAACCAATGATTCCCTCGGCCATGGGAATTCGCCAGTGCTTCACAACTTCCGGTCGGTGACCAATGGCAAAGCGAAAATACATCTGATCGGTGCCCTCTTCGGGCAACACAACCGCGAAAATCTCGTAGTCGATCAGGCGCTTGATCTGGGCGGCGGCACTGGCGAGCACTTCGTCCAAATTGAGCGAAGCGTTAATTTCCTCGCTGATTTCCGCGAGAATCGCGAGAGTCTCCGCCGGGAGTTCCAGCTTCGGATTGAGACCTGTAGATTCCATTTTCTTGTGGATGGTGCGTCTCGGCCCCCGCCGAGAGTGTTACAAAGGCCGCTCAGGGAATAATCGCCGCTCTTCGCGAGCGTTAGAGTCAGTTAATTATATCAGGCGACCGAGGGCGGTTTGGGGCAAAATCCCGAATATTCGACGGCTTAATATTTGCCGCCGGTTCCGGATGACTCAGCAGTCGGAGGATTCGCGCCGCGGAGTTGTTGAATAATCTTCACGCCTGAGCTTGTGCCTATGCGGGTGGCGCCGGCTTCCACCATTTTTCGTACATCTTCCAAGGTGCGAACGCCTCCGGCTGCCTTGATTCCGGTGCCGCTGCCGATGGTCTCGCGAATCAAGCGCACGTCTTCCAACGTAGCACCTCCGGGGCCAAACCCCGTGGAAGTCTTGACGAAATCGGCGCCGGCTTTCTTGGCCAGGAGCGAGCCGCGAACTTTTTCTTCGCGGGTCAAGAGCGCGGTCTCGATAATCACCTTGCACAGCGCGCTCGCGCGATGGCTCGCGTCCACAACTCCGCGAATATCGGCTTCCGCGAGAGCTTCCTGGCCGGATTTCAGCGCGCCGACATTTATAACCATGTCGATTTCTTGTGCCCCGGCTTTGAGGGCTTCTCCCGCTTCAAAAGCTTTGACAATAGGAAGCGTGGCACCGAGAGGAAAGCCAACTACCGCGCAAACGCGAACTTCTGTTCCCCGCAGTAATTCTGCGGCCTGTGAAACATTCCAGGGACTCACGCACACGGATGCAAAACCGTAGTCGACGGCTTCCTCGCAAAGCCGCTGGATATCTTCGCGCGAGGCTTCG
Organism: Candidatus Acidiferrales bacterium; assembly: GCA_035603075.1. Classification (GTDB taxonomy): domain Bacteria; phylum Acidobacteriota; class Terriglobia; order Acidiferrales; family UBA7541; genus Palsa-295. The sequence continues at coordinate 38,400 of DATNLC010000113.1, forward strand.
GGCTTCAGAAGCGTGTGGTCAATCAAACGGGCGATTTCGGATTCTGTTTGCGTCATGATTATTCCGTCGGTAGGGTGAGAATACAGACGTCTTTTAAGTTGCGATAGCGCTCCGCATAGTCCAGGCCGTAGCCAACCACAAACTCATTCGGAATTTTGAAGCCGATGTAGTCCGCTTTCACGTCTTTAATCCGGCGCGAGGGTTTATCCAGCAATGCGGCTACGCGCAACGTCTTCGGTTTTCTTTGGCGCAAAATGCGCAAGAGATAGTTAAGGGTCAAACCTGTATCTAGAATATCTTCGACGAGTACCACGTTGAGCCCTTGGATGCTGCTATCGAGATCTTTGAGAACGCGCACTTGGCCCGAGGACTGTTTTCCCTTGCCGTAACTGGACACAGCGATGAAATCAATCGAGGTATCGAGGCTGAGTTCACGGACAAGATCGGAAAGAAAAATGCAGGCGCCTTTCAGCACTCCGACGAGATGGACGCGCTCGCCCTTGAAATCTTTAGTGATTTGACGAGCAACCTGGCGAACGCGTTTTTGAATCGCAGAGCGGCGGATTAAGACCTTCAATTTTTCCCGTCCGCCTGCGACTGCCATTTTAGTCTTGCTCCGCTGAGAAGGCGGCTACTCTATCGCACAGACATCGGATTGACAAGGCAGAGAGACACTCAATCAGTGGGCAACTACAAAAGCTTCTTGGTCACGAAGTATGGAAAGAGTGCAAATTCGACGGCAGAAGGCAAGGGGTCGGTCGAGCAAAAAACAGATTCTACCTTCGTTCTGCGGATGGACTGAATATAGGATCCCAGGCTCATCCGGCCGGTAAACACTTCCAACAACGCTACGGGGCAGTCGGTCATTAGTCGCAGCCATCCAACTCCCGGTCGTCCTCTTTGCTGCTCTACCGGATAACCCAATTGGTCTGCGAATAGTAAGTACGGAAAATCTACCCCTGCGGCTTGGCCCAGTGTGTGGAAGCCCCAAGCGCGCGCATTTACATCCAGTATCTTGTACTGGCCGTCGCGAGGATCCCGTTTGAACTCAATTTCCGCGATGCCATAGAAGTCGATGGCCTTCAGGAAACGCTCGCCGAGTTCTTCTACCTCAGGTAGATCGACTGTTTCCACATATGTCGCGGCCCTTCCAAATTCCCGCGGATGCTGCCGCATGCGTTTGGCCACAAGACTACTGTGTGCCGCACCGTCCCGAAAGAAAGCGCAATAGGAGAACTGGCACTCGCCGCCCCCTGGAATGATTTCCTGAATCATGATTTCGCTGGATTCGATCCTTCGGGCTGCAGCGCGGAACAGCGCTCGCAACTGCTCAGGCGTATCGGCGCGCCATGCCTTTGCTCCGGTCGCATAGAAGAAGTTTTCCTTGATAGCGGGTTTAATGGCCAGCGGCAATTGAGAATAAAACGCCGGAAATTCGTCAAGACTGTGGAGCGTTCGGGTTCGCGGCGCGGGAATTCCAACGTGCTCGGCCAGCCAGTAAGTGTTCCTCTTATCCCAAGCCCAACGCGTTGTTTCCCACGCCGGAGTTGTAATCCTGAAGAACTCAGCGAGCCGATCGCGATGGAGCGAAAAGGCCATCACGGTCTCGTCCCGCGTGGGGAAAAGCACCCAATCTCGCAGACCATAGCGATGCCCCGCTTCGAGCACAGAATCCACGGTTTTCCCGGGATCCCGGAGATCTTTCGCCCGCAAGACGCGGCTTGCATACCGGGAATATGCTGAAATTGAGAGTTGGTCTTCAAGGAAGTAAACGGGAATACCGCGCTTGCCCAGACTGCGAGCGATGGCCAGGCCGGGGTGGTCGCCTCCGATCACCAGCGCACCAATGCCCTCGGTGAGCCTCGGGCGTTCGATCGTCTCCGAAATGGTTGAGCTTGGCTCGAACGTTGCTTGCTTCATTGGCGCACCGCTCTATGGCGCACCAAGTGGGAAGCAAGCTCACCGGACGCAAATTCCGTGCCGGCCACGAAGTAAAGCAGAGGGCCGAATGTGCGCGCGGCAGTGGCGCCAATGAAATGAAGCCCTGAAATGGAGCTACTGAACCCAGCCCGCAAACGCGGGTATCCGTCCATTAGATCTAAGTCTTTCAGAAGATCCTGAGGCAAAAACCTGTATCGCGACACATCCACCGAGTAACCGGTACCCAACAGAACGTGGTCCGCTGAGAGGCCGCTGCCGTCGTTCAATCTCAGTTCCACTGATTGCCCCACCGAAGCTGCTTCCGTGACGAACCGTCCAGTCGTCACCTTGACCTGCTTCAGTCGGGCTGGAAGCCACTTCGCCCCCGCGGGGCGCACGGCGCGCCTACGGATTCTGTCGCGGAGCTTGACGGGAATATGTTTCACCAGGCTCGGGGCGGCTACCAAACGGCTGATCCCGGCCGGTCCCACATCGTGGGGAGAGTACAACATCGAGGAAATCGGTCCCAGATGACGAAGCCAGGGACGCGCGCCGATCCAGCGCAGATCCGAAGTTCTGACGATCAACTCAACTTTGGCACCCGCTTCGTGCAACAAAGCGGCTGACTCCAATGCACTCTGGCCGGCCCCAATGACGACCACGCGCGAACTACGGAATGCTTGCAGATCGCGACCCTGATAACAATGTGAGACCTGTGACGGCGGCAATGACGCAAAGACCGACGGGACCCGCTGGAACGGCCCAATGCCAGCGGCCACAACAACTCGCCGGCAGTGAATCTCTTCGCCATCCTCCAAAGCAAGCCGGAAACCCGATTCGTCGCGACGGACGGACGCCACTTCTCTTTGATCGAGATCCGGGATCAGCTCACGCTGGAACCATCGTCCGTAGTCCACAAATGTCTCAAGCGGGAGAGGGGCTCGGGGTTGGACTCCTGCGGAGGATTCATATTCGTCTAAGGAAAAGGTCCGGGTTGGGCCCGAAATGTTGGATGCTACGCGCGGTGAACGCAGTAACATTCCGGCCGGCATCTTGCTGGCCCAAAACTCCATCGCTCGTCCAAAGACCCGCACCTCCATTCCCCGTACTTTCAGGTGCGCTGCCGCGGACAAGCCGTAGGGCCCGGCGCCGACGATTGCAACTTCGCAATCCGCCACACGGCGGCGCGGCATTACCTCGTGAAGTGCGACTGCGCCGCTCATGCTTCCTGCCCCCCCAAGATTCCTTCTCGGACTGCCATTTGTCCGCATCTGGAGTGATACCACAATGGTACTAATGGTTTACGTGCGCGACGGTCTCTTGACTCGTATTAGTCATCTGGGAGAACCTTTGCCGATCTGGGAACGGGCTTTGGTGTCTGCTAACCGACTCGGTACCCGTCAACGCGCACATGGAAACTCATCTGGTTGAACCCTAGGAATCGCGAAATTACTCTAGCCAATTTGCCTAACGTCATATGGGCTTACGGGACGGATTCAATGGAGACAAACAAACTGCCGGAGCCGTGGTTGCGCGGTACGTTAGGCGAGGTGCCTGCGGTGCCGCGGGCCGTATTGCACGCTCTGGAGCATGCTAAGGAGGATCTGGAGAAATGGTGTGGGACGCTTAGCGATGCGGAGTTGAATGCACGACCTGGGGGGATCGCGCCGGTTGCGTTTCATCTGCGACACATTGCGCGGAGCATCGACCGGCTACTGACTTATGCGGAAGGAAAACAACTTAGCGAAGCGCAAATCGGCGCAATGAAGGGCGAGTTGGACGCTGGGGCAAACCGCGGCGAGTTGTTTGCAGAACTGGAAGCGACGCTACAGAACAGCGCGATGCGAATTCGAGCGTTCGACGTGGCTCGGCTTGACGAAGCTCGCGTGGTCGGAAAAAAAGAATTGCCAACGACATTGGGCGGCCTGCTGATCCACGTCGCGGACCACACACAGCGGCATGTGGGACAAGCCGTGACTACGTCAAAGATCGTGTTAGCGCAACGAAGTTAGTCAGCAGCGGAAGCGGCTGATTTTGCCGCCATTGCCGGTGAGCGAGGTTGTACCGGCTTCGGCGCGAGCGCAGGAGTCAATGCAGTTGCAGGCGCGGCGGGCTTCGAATGATCAAATTGAGCAGACTCAGTCGAGCCTTCGAGTGCTGTCGTCGAGGCCGTTCCGCTGGTAATCACCTGTTGCACCGAATCGAAATATCCGGTGCCGACGAAGCGCTGGTGCTTCACGGCTTCGTAGTCGTGGTTGCGCTCCGAATCAAATTCCTTCTCTTGCAACTCGCAGTAGGCGGTCATGCCGTTCTGTTTGTAGCTGCGAGCGAGATCGAACATAGTTAAATTGAGCGCATGGAAACCCGCCAGGGTGATGAACTGGAATTTGTAGCCCATTGATGCGAGTTCACGCTGGAAGCGCGCAATAGTCGCGTCATCCAGATTCTTCTTCCAGTTGAACGAAGGAGAGCAGTTGTAAGCGAGCATTTTCCCCGGGAACTTTGCGTGAATCGCTTCGGCAAACTTCCGGGCTTCTCCGAGATCGGGTTTCGACGTTTCGCACCAGATCAAATCCGCGTAGGGCGCATAAGCCAAACCGCGCGCAATAGCGGAGTCGGTGCCACCGCGAATTTTGAAGAAACCTTCGGGAGTACGTTCGCCGGTTATGAATTCGTGGTCGCGCGGGTCAATGTCACTGGTAAGAAGCGCGGCGCTATCGGCATCCGTGCGCGCCATGATCAAAGTGGGCACGCCCATCACGTCCGCTGCCAGGCGCGCTGCCACCAATTTGTGAATGGCCTCGATGGTCGGCACCAAAACTTTTCCAGCCAGGTGGCCGCATTTCTTGGCCGACGACAGTTGATCTTCAAAATGAACGCAAGCGGCGCCCGCTTCGATCATGGCTTTCATCAACTCGAACGCATTCAAGTTGCCGCCAAAGCCGGCTTCGGCGTCCGCCACCATGGGAGCGAACCAGTAGGTGTCGTCTTTTGATTCTGCGTGATGAACCTGATCCGCACGCATCAAAGCTTGATTGATCCGTCGCACGAGGTTTGGAACGCTGTTCGCGGGATAGAGACTTTGGTCCGGGTACATTTGACCAGCGTCGTTAGCGTCCGCGGCAACTTGCCAGCCGCTAACGTAAATCGCCTTCAGGCCGGCAGTCACTTGTTGGACGGCTTGGTTGCCCGTCATGGCACCTAGCGCGGGAACGTATTCGTCTTCCTGCAGCAATTTCCACAGGCGCTCAGCGCCAAGCTTCGCCAAGGTGTGCTCCACGTGAACGGATCCGCGCAATTTTTCGACATCCGCGTCAGCGTAAGGACGGGTGACGCCTTTCCAGCGGGGATTCGTTTCCCCGTTCAAACTGTGGTTGGAAGAATCGCCGTTGGAAGATGTTCCGTTGCTGGCCATTTATGTTGCCTCTCTTTAACGAGATTTAGGAAGAACCGTTCTGCCGGGTGAGAACTGTGACGCCGTGAAGCGGAACATTTAGCCGCGTGAAGCCATGCAGCGACAGGAGCGAGTATGGGGCAATCCTGCCTATCAGTCAAACTGATTGTCCTTATCATATTGATAGAATTCTGTTATCAGTTCCAGTACACTCGTTCTACTGGAAATCCTGTAGGCGGAGGGGCACGTGGAGATTGATCAAGTTGAGACATTCCTTGCGGTGGTGACGTATGGCGGCTTTCATCGCGCTGCGGGCGCATTGCGAGTGAGCCAGCCGGCGGTCAGCGCGCGCATCCGGGCTTTGGAAGACTCACTCGGCGTGAAGCTGTTTACCCGCGTGCACTCCAATGTTTTGCTATCTCCCGCGGGAAAAGCGTTGCGGCCGGTCGCCGAGCAGTTGCTGCGCACCGTCGCGCTGGCTCGCCAAGCAGTGCACGATCCACAGCATTCCGCAGGAGGAGTGCTGAACATCGCCGCGGCTCTTTCCATCTGCACTTATTTTTTGCCGGACGTAATGAAGGAGTACCAATCGAATAATCCAAAAGTACTGGTGAACCTTCGCTCGGGCAATTCCCTGCAGGTACTGAAGATGGTGCTGGATGGCGAAGCCGACATCGGTGTGGCGCGTTCCTTGCATCATCCGGAAGTCGAAACGACCACCTTGCGGGACGATCCGCTGATTCTGGTTGGACACCCCGGACATGCAGCGGCGCAAACAAGACGAGTCCGCCTGGAGGAGACGGAATCCTGGCCGCTAATATTTTTCGACCGCGGATCGAGCGACTGGACGCTGAGCCAAGGCCTCTTCAGGCGCGCAGGGCTGCTACCAAACGTAGTGTTGGAAGTGGAGACGATTGAAGCGGCAAAGAAGATGGTGGAACGCAAGCTCGGACTTAGTTTTCTTCCGCAGATTGCGGTAACGACAGAGCTTCGACGAGGCAAACTTGTTGCGATTGAGATTATCAATGCGGAGCCCCTACGCCGGAATCTCGACGTAATTCATCCGCGGCACCGGGCTCTTTCGGCAGACGCTCAGGCATTTTTGGTATTGCTACAAAGTGCCGCGGCTACGCCCGTGCCGCTAACCAGTAGATTATCGGTACGCAAACGTGTACGAGGAAAGACGAAGGGAAAACCGGCTGCGAAATAGCCGACTAGCACGGGCTAAGTCACGCCCAGATACCAGGGCAAGTTGATGATCGCTATGTTTTGGTTTCCGCGTAGCAGCATAAGCCCCTTTAAGAGCTCGCCGCGATTGCTCTGAAGAAAATAATGATACCAATGATGCTCGATTAGTTCCGGAACGATCAGTACGATCTGGCGGTTTGGATTTTCGACCTGAAGCATTAAGACGTAATCCACAACGGGCGTGATCACCAGTCGATAAGGTGATGCCAACTCGACATACTTCGGCACCGCCGTCCCGGCTCTGCGTGCCGGCTCCTCAACCAAGCAAGCCCAGTCAGCTTTTAGCTGCTCTTTCTCATCTTCCCTACAAACATGCACAGCGCGGATGTCAGTGGAAATCGTGAGCGCGAATTGAAGTCCTTTCTGGACCGGCTTGCTCCATCGGTAGACCGGCAAGACAACCAGCGGCGGATTGGCTGGCGTTATTTCCAGAGGCTGCCGAGTGAGTATTTCGTCCTCGACTCGAACAAAGTAGCGTTTCACGGCCATCATAAGCAAAAGAAGCGCGGGAATGAGGACGGCAGTAATCCACGCTCCCTCGATAAATTTTGCGACCAGCACGACGATTACCGTGGCGCCTGTTGCGATCGCTCCCAATCCGTTGACGAACATGCTTCGGCCCGAGCCACGGCCTTTGTTCTTCTTCCAGTGCGCCACCATTCCCGCCTGCGAAAGCGTAAAAGCCAGGAAGGCACCGACGGCGTAGAGAGGTATCAATCGATTTGTCACGCCGCGGAAAACGATCAAAAGAGAGCCTGCCAGAATCGCCAGGACATACACGCCCAGCGAATAAACCAAGCGCCTTCCACGAAGACTGAAAGAATCCGGCAGATAGCCGTTCAAAGCGATTGCACGGCACAATCGCGGGAAGTCAGCGAATGCAGTATTTGCCGACAAGGCAAGAACGACCAGAACCGAGCCGATGGTAACGTAATAAAAAATGCCGCGGCCGGCAACAGCGGCTACGATCATGGACAAGACGCTTTGGTATCCGGGCGAGCCCGGGTCCGTAGCCGCAATATGATAAGCGCGTACAAGGTAGGCAATCCCCACGAGCATGACCATCAGCAGCGCGATAATGACCGTGAGAACTCGGCGGGACGTGTCGACGACCGGCTCGCGGAATGCGCGCACTCCGTTACTGACGGCTTCTACTCCCGTCATGGCGGTGCAGCCGCTGGCAAAGGATTGCATCAACAACCAAACGCTCGCTGCTGCTGCGACAGCAGAGGAGGGCGCTGCGGGAGGCATCGCGACCGGAACGGGATGACCACCGGCGATGATTGATTTAAAAACGCCGAAAGCCAGGGCGGCCAGCAAACTCCCGATGAACAAATAGGTGGGAAACATAAAAATAATCCCTGCCTGCCGCATTCCACGGAGATTCACGAATGTGATGAGCAACAAAATCACCAAACAGAAGAGGAGGGTGTGCGGTAAAAGACTCGGAACTGCAGAAACGAGAGCTCCGACGCCGGCCGAAATACCGACGGCTACAGTCAGCACATAATCGATCATCAGCGCGGACGCTGCGAGCAATCCCGCGAACGTTCCCAAGTTTTCCGACGCGACGGTGTAGGAGCCTCCGCCGTTCGGATACGCCGCAATTGTTTGCCGATAGGAAAAATAAACTATGCCGAGCAAGATGACGATGCTCGTGCTGATCGGAACGATATAAGCGATCCCCGCAGCTCCCAGCGGGATCAGAAGTGTGAGCGCAGCTTCGGGACCATACGCCGCCGAGCTAAGAGCATCCAAGCCGAAAATCGGGATGCCCGCCGCGACGCCGAGCTGTTCCGCTCTTTCGTCCGATGCCGCGAGAGGTTTTCCAAAACAAACGTCCAAAAAGCTCATCTGACCTCGATGCTACGGTCTCCGGAATGCCCGAATTAGCATGCCAGATTAATGGGTTTAGTCTGCGAAAGGAATCTCAAAGATGTACGACCATCGCGCGGGCGCGATGCAACCCGCGGTTTAGCCGCGGATATGGAAGTAGGTGTGGTTATTCGTATTGTTTCCTTTCAGAACATCCGCAATAGGAGCAGCGACGAAGAGTCTGCGCGCCTTAGTACGACCTTAGGGATTATCTAAACTGAGAATACCCTATTCACCTGACGCTTAGTTTGCTTGGTGACGGCATCATAGCATGGCTGTTAAATTTTCCCGGGAGGGTCCTACGTGAGCAAAAAGATTACGTCGTTAGCAATAATAGCTTATCTGCTGATATTCATCGGCGGCTGCGGCGGAAGTGGCCACAGTTCCACGACAACCAATGAAGTGCCGGTGGTCGTCACGATCTCCGATCAACCATCTAACCTCGGCGTCTTGTCGTTCGATCTACAGATTACGGGCGCTTGCTTGCTCACGAGCGCGGATGCCACAGCAACAACTTGCAGCGGGGCCCAAAGCTTGTTTCCTACCAACCAAGGAACCATTACGGCGCAGCTAGATAACCTTCAGACATCGCAGCAGTCCGATGTGTTGGCTACTGGGACCGTAGAACCAGGCACTTACACGGCAATCCTGCTTACCTTTGGGACTGCTACAGCGGCAGTGAATGTGGATCCTGGAACAACTGCTACGGACACAGCAACGCCGGCACATTCTTGCACCGCGGGTGCGACCCCCGCAGTGTGTGAACTTTCGCCCGCGCTTACGGCCAGTTCTGTAAATGTGCCATTTGCAAGCCCGGTAATGCTCGTGGCGGGCCAACCAGTAGACATTAGCGTCGACCTCAATGTGGCAGGCTCCTTAGTGGAGGCAACCGCTGGTGTCACTAATACATTCACGATCACTCCGGATGTGTCGGTGTCGGCCAACACAACGGCGGGTTCGGACGGCAATCTAGTTGACGTTAACAACGTTACCGGCACGGTTACAGCGGTACACACCTCGTCGTTCACCATAACGGATAGCGCGACGGGACAACCGGTCACGTTGGCCTTGGCTACGGGCTCGACTCCTACCGTCTTTAACGGCTTCGGCAGCTGCATGAGCAGTAATCTGAGTTGCATCCAAACCGGGCAGATCGTGACCACCAATTTTAGTGTTAGCGATACAAACCCGTTGGCGCTGACGGCGTCGTCCATCACCGACAACAGCGCGTTTCAGGATACAGGAGCTTTCCAGGGAACCATTGTGGAGACCGGTGCGACACCGATGGTCCTCGTGACCGGGGTGCCGGCTGGCAATACACAGGGCGTAACTGTCGGCCAAACGCTGACGATTGTGCCTCCCACCACGAGTGCTGGTTTCTCGGTCGCGACGCCGACGGGCCAGACGTTGCCCGCAGGCGTTTCGTTTGCCGGCCCGGGCGATCTGGTGGTTGGTCAAAATGTGATGATCGATTCCACGGGGATTACGACCGCCGGAAACGTATCCACGGCTACGGCGGACCAGATCATGTTGGAGCCGACGCAGTTTAATGGGAATGTTTCTGCCATTACGTCACCGAATCTGACGGTAAATGGATTGAACAATTTCTTCACCGACAATCAGATTACAAGCATGCAAGTTCAAACAGGGACACAAACAACGTTCGGTGGAACCGTAGCTACGACCGGTTTCAACGGCATAACAGTAGGAGACCAAGCCAACTTCGATGGTTTCCTGTTCAACGGCGGAGTAGGTCAACCTCCGATCTTTTTCGACGAGGGTGTCTTCGACAATGGAACGACTCCTGCGGTGAAAAAATCAAACTAAATATTTAGCCAAACAGGCGGCGCGCCTTGCTAAACGCTAGGTGCGCCGCTTTTGTCTGTTTAGCGTCAGAACTGCCTTACCGAGGTCGCGTTCGGGGCACATCTGTTCTGGTAACTCTCCGCGATAGTTCAATCGCCCTTTCCTGGATTCTGTGGTCAGATATTCTCAGAAGCTTCCCCTCCTGTTATAAAAATCGCAAGAAAGACACCTGTGCGTTGGCATGATTGGGGCTTGGGCGAACCCTTGGCGATACCCAGGTCGCCATTTGGGTCAACGGATCCGAAGGTTGCTTGTAACCAAATGCCCCTTTGAATCGTCGGAAAGATATGGCTCGGTTTAGCCTCCTGTGTGGATGCCTATCTCTGACCGGGTTCCGCGCCGCAGCGTCTGTGGGCGAAAAGGAAAATCGAACGAACGGTTAGCATAAGTTACTATTGCAAGCGGCTATTCCGGAATACGGACAGGCCTATGGGCTCAACCCAAGTATCGGCTTTACACCTGGCGCTCAATCGATGGACGCAGAATATTGGACATATTGCCGGTAGCGAGACTCGAACGGTTCAAGATCCTATCCTGAAAAGAGGAACTTCAAATTGCCAGATAATCCGCCCAGCAACCCGAACTCGCCCAACGCTCCAAACTCTCCCGGCGATTCGAATTCGCCTGGAAAACTCAACGCTTCGGGTGGCGCGAACGCACCGGTTGCGATTAGTACCCAGGATTCGCCCAGCACCACAGCGACGGCGCCGCCAGCCGAGGCTCCGCATGCGCCGAAACCTCCTAAAAGGAGAGACGATGGCCCTCGCAAAAGCCACGGTTGGGTCTGGATCGTCGTAATCCTAGTGTTGCTTCTCGGCGGGTTTTACTTTTACCGCCAGCATGTAAAAGCGGAGGACGTGGCCAAAACTCAGGCTAAACAGCCTCGCCCGGGCGTTCCAATTCAAACCGTGACCGCGCGGACGGGCGACATTGGTGTCTACATCAATGCTCTGGGGACCGTTACGCCGGTATACACCGCTACTATCACCAGCCGGGTTGACGGGCAAATTACGAATGTGGCCTACCGCGAAGGGCAAATGGTCCGCAAGGGAGATCTTCTGATCGAGATAGACCCGCGTCCTTTTCAGGCTGCGCTGACGCAGGCTCAGGGCACATTGGCTAAGGACGAGGCAGTTTTGAATGAAGCGAGAATCGATCTGAATCGCTTTCAACAGGCCTACGATCGAAATGCTATTGCGAAGCAGCAGCTCGACGATCAGGAACAATTGGTAAAGCAGGACGAAGGAACGGTGAAACAGGATCAGGGGGCGGTTGCGAGCGCCGCGACCAACGTCGATTACACGCGGATCACAGCGCCGATAGAGGGGCGCGTAGGTCTGCGCTTGGTGGATCCCGGCAACATCGTTACTTCCGGCGCGACCACTCCGCTGGTTGTGGTTACTCAACTTCAGCCTATTACCGTAATTTTCAGCGTGGCGGAAGATTATCTGCCTCAGATCCAGAAGCAGTTGCGCAGCGGCGTAAAGATGGCGGTGGATGCGTTCGCGCGGGATCAAGCAACAAAGTTGGCCTCGGGATCGCTTCTAACGCTGGACAATGTGATCGACCAGACTACTGGCACTTTGAAGCTGAAGGCAATTTTTCAAAATCAGGATCTGGAGCTGTTTCCGAATCAGTTCGTAAACGCCAGGCTGCTGGTTGATACGCAGCGTAGCGCGACGCTGATTCCCACCGCGGCAATTCAGCGCAATGCACAGGGAGCCTTTGTTTACGTGATCGGCTCCGACAATACGGCAACTTTGAGGACGATCACGGTAGGCACGACCGATGTCAATACAGCAGCTGTGCAGAATGTGAAAGCCGGCGAGGTAATCGCGGTGAATGGGTTCGATAAGTTGCAAAACGGCGCGAAAGTTACCATCAATAACAATAACGGCAGCGGTGGAACCAACACAAGCGGCAGCAATGGCACCGGCGCGAACAGCAATGGTCAGACGCCCGGCAGCACCACACCCAGCAGCACGGGCGGAGGAAGTCATCCGTGAGCCCGTCGCGTCCATTCATTCTCCGGCCTGTAGCCACCTCGCTGCTGATGGCTGCGATTATGCTCGCTGGATTCGTGGCGTACCTACAGCTGCCCGTTTCCGCTCTTCCGGAAGTTGACTATCCCATCATCCAGGTCGTGACGTTTTACCCCGGAGCGAGCCCCGACGTAATGGCGTCAGCCGTCACCGCGCCTCTGGAGAGGCAGTTTGGCGAAGTGCCCGGTCTGAATCAGATGACTTCGACGAGCTCGGACGGAAGCTCGGTGATCGTTCTGCAATTCTCTCTCGACCTGAACATCGACGTCGCAGAACAGGAAGTGCAGGCGTCCATCAACGCAGCCCAAAGCTTATTGCCTGCCGATCTTCCAACTCCGCCTATTTACAGCAAGACAAACCCAGCGGATGCGCCGATCCTCACGCTGGCGTTGACCTCTTCAACGATACCGCTGTCGCAAGTGGAAGATCTGGCAGACACGCGCCTTGCGGAAAAAATCGCTCAAGTAACAGGTGTCGGCCTGGTGAGCATCAGCGGAGGGCAGAAGCCCGCGGTACGAATCCAGGTGAATCCGACGGCGCTGTCGTCTTACGGGATTAATTTGGAGGACGTCCGGACCGCCGTTCAAAATACTAGTCTAGACCTCGCCAAGGGCAATTTTGACGGCCCACATCAGGATTATCAGATTGACGCCAACGATCAACTCCTGACCAGCAAGGATTTCCAAAGTGTAGTTGTTGCGTACCACAACCAAAGCCCAGTCCTTCTTTCGGACGTGGCGCGCGTAATTGACGACGTTGAGAACACGAAGCAAGCAGCCTGGATGAACACAACGCCCGCCGTGATCATGAACATCCAGCGGCAGCCCGGCGCCAACATCATCCAAGTTGTAGACCGCGTGAAGAAGCTCCTACCCCTGTTGCAAAGCAACCTGCCGGCGTCCGTCAACGTAATCGTCCTCACCGACCGTACGACTACCATCCGCGCCTCGGTGCAGGACGTTGAATTCGAACTGATGCTGACCATCGCGCTGGTGGTGATGGTCATTTTCCTATTCCTGCGAAATCTTGCCGCTACGATCATTCCCAGCGTGGCCGTCCCTCTATCAATCGTGGGCACTTTTGGTGTGATGTACTTGGCGGGTTATAGCCTGAACAATTTGACTTTGATGGCGCTGACAATTTCAACAGGCTTTGTGGTGGACGATGCCATCGTGATGATCGAGAACATCGTTCGCTTCATCGAAGAAGGCGATCCCCCGCTGCAAGCCGCATTGAAAGGGTCGGAGCAAATTGGATTTACCATCGTTTCGCTGACGATTTCCCTGATCGCGGTATTGATTCCCCTTTTGTTTATGGGGGATATTGTCGGCAGGCTGTTTCGTGAATTCGCGGTTACGCTCAGCGTAACCATTCTCGTGTCCGCGGTCGTTTCCTTGACCCTCACACCGATGATGTGCGCCAAGTTGCTCAAGCACAAGGCGGAATCGGAACGCGGTCGTTTCTACGAGGTATCGGAACATGCGTTCGAGAGCATCATCGCTTTTTACGGACGCACGCTTAAGTGGGTGCTGAAGCATCAGACCGCGACGCTGTTTGTTGCGGTCGCCACGCTGGTCTTGACCGTTGTCCTCTACATCATCGTGCCCAAAGGATTTTTCCCGGTGCAGGATACCGGGATCATTCAGGGCATTTCGCAAGCGTCGCAATCGATTTCGTTTCCGGCTATGGCTGAGAAGCAACAGCAACTGACCGAAGCAATCTTGAAGGATCCCGCGGTCGACAGCCTTTCCTCCTTCATCGGAATCGACGGCACCAATCAAACGCTCAACAGCGGCCGCATGTTGATTAATCTGAAGCCGCTCGATGAGCGCAAGATGAATGCGTCCGACGTGATTCGCCGTTTGCAACCGAATTTGGAAAAAGTCGAAGGGATCACGCTCTACATGCAGCCCGTCCAGGACATCACCGTGGACGATCGCGTAAGCCGCACCCAGTATCAATATACGCTGGAAGATCCAGACGCCAATGAGCTGAATTTGTGGACTGCAAAGTTGATGGACAAATTAAAACAGATTCCAGAGCTCGAAGATCTTGCTACCGATCAGCAGACGCAAGGATTGGCGGCGTCCCTGGTAATCGATCGAGTGACGGCTTCGCGCATGGGAATCACGCCGAACATGATCGATCAGACTTTGTATGACGGATTCGGGCAACGGCAAGTGGACACGATGTACACGCAACTAAACCAGTACCACGTAATCATCGAAACCATGCCGGAGTTTCAGAAAAACCCCACGAAGTTGCAGGATATTTATGTGCGGTCGGCCATTGCGCCTTCGGCCACGACAACCGGGTCCTCCACTTCGAATAACGGTATTGTGACCGCCACAACAGCAACGGGAGGAAGCAGCTCGTCTCCCAGTCCATCCGCTACTTCATCGGCCCTGCCGGGTTCCGGTTCAGCGAATCCCACCGCTGTGGCCACCACAAATGGAGCTGCTGTTCCTCTGAGCGCCTTCACTCACTTTGAATCCAAGACCGCGCCGCTGTCGGTGAACCATCAGGGACAATTCCCTGTAGTAACACTGTCGTTCAATCTGGCGCCGAACGCCTCCCTGGGTGAAGCGACCAAAGCGATCGAAAAAGCGCAGCAGGAAATCGGAATGCCGCTCAGCATTCAAGCTGCGTTTCAAGGGACTGCGGCATCATTCCAGGCATCTCTGAGTAACGAGCCGATATTGATTCTGGCGGCGCTGGTGACCGTCTATATCGTGCTGGGGATTCTTTACGAGAGCTACATTCATCCACTGACGATTCTTTCCACTCTGCCCTCCGCGGGTGTCGGCGCGATCCTAGCTCTCTTGATTTGCGGATCCGAGCTAAGCGTGGTTGCGCTGATAGGAATCATCCTGCTGATTGGCATCGTGAAAAAGAACGGCATTATGATGATCGATTTCGCGTTGGAAGCAGAGCGCAAGGAAGGTAAAAGCTCGGAGGAAGCGATCTACGAAGCTTGCTTGCTGCGGTTCCGTCCCATCATGATGACCACCATGGCCGCGCTGCTCGGAGGTCTCCCGCTCGCGCTGGGCTCTGGAATCGGATCCGAGCTGCGGCGGCCCCTCGGCATCTCCATGGTAGGCGGTCTGTTGCTCAGCCAGGTGCTCACGCTATACACCACGCCCGTTATTTACATTTATTTTGATCGCCTGGCAAAGAAAGCTTCGGCCTGGCGATTGGGACGTTCCCAGCAGGGAGCTACGGAGTCTGTGCCGGCAGATTAGCCATGAGCCTATCATCTCCATTCATTGAGCGGCCCGTAGCCACTACACTCCTGACTGTCGCCCTGGCGCTTGCCGGAGCTGTAGCGTTTAAAGAATTGCCCGTAGCAGCGCTGCCGCAAGTTGATTTTCCCACAGTTTCCGTTGGCGCCAGTTTGCCGGGAGCGAGCCCCGAAATCATGGCTTCGTCCGTGGCCACTCCGCTCGAACGACAGTTTGGCCGAATTGCAGGCGTCACAGAAATGACGTCTTCCAGCAGCATTGGAACCACCAGCATTACGCTTCAGTTCGACTTGAATCGCGACATTAACGGTGCTGCCAGGGATGTGCAGGCCGCGATCAACGCAGCGCGTAGTTATCTGCCAGCGAACCTACCGAGCAATCCGACCTACAGAAAAGTGAATCCTGCCGACGCCCCGATCATGATTCTCGCTCTCACCTCCGATGTTTACGATCGCGGGCCCATGTACGACGCTGCCTCCACCATCATTCAGCAGAGGCTTTCGCAAATTGAAGGCGTGGGACAGGTGAGCGTGGGCGGCAGCTCCTTACCCGGCGTGCGTGTCGAAATTAATCCTACGCAGTTGAACAACTACGGGCTCGGGCTCCAGGACGTGAACTCCTTATTGAACAAGCAGAATGCGAATACGCCCAAAGGCCAAATATCGGACGACAAAGGAACCGCCGATATCATCACGAACGATCAACTCCTCAAAGCCGAATATTACAAAAACCTGGTAGTCGGTTATCACAACGGCGCTGCGGTCAAGCTCTCCGATTTTGCGAACGTAGTGGATTCCGTGGAGAACATACGGGCGGCTGGTTTCGTCAACGGCAAGCCCGCCATTTTGTTGATTATTTCCCGGCAACCCGGCGCCAATATCATAGATACCGTCGATCGCATTCGAGCGTCGATTCCCTCTTTGAAGGCTTCCATTCCCGCAGCGATGGATTTCACCATTATGCTCGATCGGACGACCACCATACGCGCGTCCGTGAGCGATGTGGAACGCACGCTCGCGATTTCGATTGGACTGGTGATTTTGGTGGTTTTTCTTTTCCTGCGGAATGTGCGCGCCACTCTGATCCCCAGTGTGGCTGTTCCGGTCTCCTTGATCGGCACGTTCGCAGTCATGTATTTGTGCCGGTACAGCATCGACAACCTGTCCATGATGGCGCTCACTATCGCCACCGGCTTCGTTGTGGACGACGCCATTGTTGTGATCGAAAACATCTCGCGCTACCTGGAACAGGGGATGTCCCCTATGGACGCCGCGCTAAAAGGGGCGAGCGAGATCGGCTTCACTGTGCTGTCCATCAGTATTTCCCTCGTAGCGGTGTTCATTCCCATACTCATGATGAGCGGCATCGTCGGCAGACTATTTCGGGAGTTCGCAGTTACGTTGTCCATCGCGATTATCATCTCACTCGGCATTTCGCTTACTACAACTCCGATGATGTGCGCTCGGCTTCTGAAGCATCAGCGAGATGAAGACCACAACAAAATTTTTCGCGCTAGCGAGCGGGCCTTCAACGCCGTGCTCGGAGCCTACGAGCGAACGCTAGGGTGGGTACTGAAGCACTCCGCCCTGACGCTGACGGTGCTGCTGCTCACCATCATGGTGAACGGCTATCTTTTTTATATCGTTCCCAAGGGATTTTTCCCTCAGCAGGATAACGGCACGATTTTCGGCGGCATTCAGGGCGAACAAGACATCTCTTTTCAGGCCATGCAAGCTGACACTCTACAATTCGTAAACATGATCAAAACTGATCACGCGGTTCAAAATGCAATGGCTTTCACCGGAGGCCAGGGTGCGGCGAATAGCGGCTTCGTTTACTTAGCTCTAAAACCCCTGAATCAGCGCAAAGCTTCCGCCAGCGAGATTATCAATCGCCTGCGTCCGAAGCTCACCTCTATTCCCGGAGCGACAGTTTTCCTGCAAGCAGGGCAAGACCTGCGCATCGGCGGCCGGAGCAGCAGCGCGCAATATCAGTACACGATTCAAAGCGACAACTTGGACGACCTGGTGAAGTGGGGCCCGACCCTGCTCGCCGAAATGCGAAAGCAGCACATGCTTACGGACGTCAATACAGACCAGCAGAACAGCGGCCTACAAGCCCAACTGGTGTACGACCGGGAAACAGCATCACGGCTGGGCATCACGCCACAAATGATTGATAACACTCTGTACGAAGCTTTCGGGCAGGCGCAAGTCTCTACGATGTTCACAGCGTTAAACCAATATCACGTGGTGATGGAGGTTGCGCCGCAGTTCTGGCAGAGTCCCGATGCGCTGAAGAATGTCTACGTCGAAGCCTCGGCGGGAAAGGAAGTCCCGCTGAATGCAATTACGCATTTCGAAACCACAACGGCCCCGCTTTCCGTCAATCACCAAGGGCAGTTCCCTTCCGTGACTGTGTCATTTAACCTGGCTCCGGGCGTCGCTCTCAGCGATGCGGCCAACGCCATCCTCCAGATGGAACAAAAGATTGGAATGCCCGCGACAATACATGGAATGTTTTCAGGAACCTTGCAGGCATTCCAAGCCTCGCTCTCGACACAGCCGCTTCTGATCATCACGGCGCTGATGGCGGTTTATATCGTGCTGGGAATTCTCTACGAAAGTTACATCCACCCGATCACGATACTTTCCACGCTTCCGTCAGCGGGTGTAGGCGCGGTGCTGGCGCTGCTCATTTTCCACATGGACTTAAGCGTGATTGCTTTGATCGGTATCGTTCTGCTGATAGGAATTGTGAAGAAAAATGCCATATTGATGATCGATTTTGCTCTGGCAGCTGAACGCATCGACAAGAAGAGTTCAGAAGAGGCCATTTATCAGGCTTGCCTCCTCCGTTTCCGTCCGATATTGATGACCACCATGGCCGCCATATTCGGCGCGCTGCCACTCGCTCTAGGCAACGGCACAGGTTCGGAATTGAGACGTCCGCTGGGAATCACAATTATCGGCGGTCTCATCGTGAGCCAGATGCTGACGCTTTACACCACCCCTATTGTTTACCTTTTCCTCGACCGCTTGAGAATTCGTTGGGCACGTTCGCATCAAAAGACCACCAGCCAGTTTCCTCAGGAGACACTGGGATGATTCTGGTTGGGATAGGAATCAAAAACATGGAGCTGGATTCTTGAAACTCGACAAAAACACGCTCTCGTTCAGCGGCGCACGACAAATTATAGCTTGTGCGCTTAGCGGCGCTTTGTTGCTTTCCGGATGTACCGTGGGGCCAAAATATCAAAGGCCTTCGGTGACCACACCTGAGGCCTTCAAAGAACTGACTCCCGCCGATTACCCGAGCACCGATGGCTGGAAAAGGGCGCAGCCGAAAGACGCCGCATTAAAAGGCAAATGGTGGGAAATATTCAACGACCCGCAATTGAACGCTCTCGAAGAGCAAGTGAACGTTTCGAACCAGAACATCGCATCGGCTGCGGCGGCGTTCTTGGTGGCGCGCGCATTGGTGAGGGAAGCTCGCTCGCAGTATTTTCCGACCGTTACGGTAGGCCCTTCAATCAACACCAGCATGCAGTCTGGCACTATAAGCAGCGGCTTCGCAACCAGTTCCGGAAGCGGCACAGGAACCGGCACGGGCTCCGGCGTACTTGTTTCGCCGCAGGTAATCACCGATTTTTTGCTGCCCTTTGACGCTTCCTGGGTCCCCGATTTATTCGGCCGCGTTCGAAACAATGTGCGAGCCAATGCGAACGCGGCACAGGCCAGCGCTGCTGACCTGGAAAACACGAGGTTGACGGTGCAAGCGGAAGTTGCTGTCGATTATTTCAGCATTCGCGGCCAGGACGCGCTGAAACAATTGTTGGACGACACGGTGGTCTCTTTCCAGGAATCTCTCAGACTCACGCAGGCGCTCTATGAAACAGGAATCGATTCTGATGAGGCAGTGGCCCAGGCCGAAACTCAACTGGAATCCGCGCAGGCTCAAGACACCAACCTCGGAATCCAGCGCAGCCTGTTCGAACATGCGCTGGCGACATTGGTCGGGCAGCCGGCTTCATCTTTCGCACTTTCGACTGGGCCGTTGAAACCAGATCCGCCGGCGATACCCTTCGCAATTCCCTCTCAATTGCTCGAACGGCGTCCGGATATCGCCGCGTCGGAACGCCTGATGGCTCAAGCGAACGCGCAGATTGGCGTTGCGGTTGCAGCATATTATCCGACGGTCACATTGAGCGCCTCCGGCGGATTCGAGACCAGCTCTTTTACGAGTTGGTTCACGTGGCCCAGCCGATTCTGGTCCGCAGGTCCCAGCCTGTCGGAAACGCTTTTCGACGGCGGATTGCGCAAAGCGACAGTGCAACAGTTCCGGGCCAACTACCTCGAAACTGTTGCGAACTACCGCCAGACTGTCTTGACGGCGTTTCAGAACGTCGAAGACAACTTGGCTTCGCTGAGGATTTTATCCATCGAAATTCGACAGCAAGACACCGCTGTCGGATCCGCGCAACGAAATCTGCAAATCGCAATTACGCGGTACAAGCTGGGAATCGATCCGTATTTGAACGTGATCACGGCGCAAACCACCTTGTTCAGTAATCAGCAAACAGCCGTGAATCTGCGTATCCAACAAATGACTGCCAGCGTGCAGTTGGTTGAAGCGGTGGGGGGCGGATGGGACACATCGCAACTTCCTTCGGTGGGACTAGTGAGCGGTCCCCTCTCGATTCCGAAGCCGGATGCTAAACCTCCGTCGCAGCAATAAAGTTTGAATGAAAGAGTCCGATACACAGGGCGGCCGTCCCGATTGAAGTTTTCGAAATTCGCAGTAACTTTTCAGGGACTTACAGACGTCTAAGTTATGATGAACATCGGTTCACACAGGACTGTTTTCGGCTGCGGCGGCTTGTGCTGCTATTCTTCGAATCTCGCAAAGATTAGTGAGGAACTTTAATGGGTCGGATGAAGGACGCTCTGCTGTTTTTTGCAGTCTGGGCAATGGCAATGCCGTCGATCGGCGTCGCTGCTTTAGTGACAGCCGCCGCTTCAGAGCCACCGGCTCAGCAAGCTGCTTCGCAGGCCGCGGTCGAAAAACAAGTGGGCGCCATTAAGTCGATTGATGGAAATGTCGTCACAATTACGACTGACGCCGGAGCCAGTGCCACCGTGAGCGTCCAGCCGACAACTAAGATCGTTCGCGTCGCTCCCGGACAAACGGACTTGAAGACGGCGGTTCCAGTGGAGCTAAAAGATTTGCAAGTGGGTGACCGAGTTTTCATTCGCTGGAAAGCTGGAGACACAGCGCAGCCCGTCGCTGCAATTGGGATCATTGTAATGAAGCGCGCTGATGTTGACGCAAAGCAACAACATGACCGCGAGGATTGGCAAAAGCGGAGCATAGGTGGTTTGGTTAGCGCCGTGGATGCGGGCTCCAACACGGTTTCGATTTCGGTTACGGCGGCCGGCGGCACGAAGACGATCGCGATACATACCGATCCGAAAACAGTTTTTCGTCGCTACGCGCCTGATTCTGTGAAGTTCGATGACGCGGTATCAAGCTCCTTGGCCCAAATCAAGCCCGGAGATCAGGTCCGCGCGCTAGGTGCGCGCAACGCGGACGGAACCGCGATGGACGCGGAAGAAATCGTCGCCGGCTCGTTTCGCAATATCGCAGGGACGGTTGTTTCAATCGACGCCGCCTCGAATTCGATCACGGTAATGGATTTGATTGCCAAGAAACAGGTAGTGGTGAAGGTTTCCTCGGAGTCGCAACTCCGCAAATTGCAGCCCGATATTGCGCAGCGAATTGCGTTTCGCCTGAAAGCTGCTGCCGCCGGAAACACACCAGGTGGTGGCTCATCTGGTAACCCCGATGCTGCAGGAAATGGAAATCGGCCCGCGGGAAGCCCCCCAGCGGGATCTACACCTCAAGGGAGTGCCGCAAGTGGCGGCGGGGGGAGCGGTCGGCCCGGGGGCGGCCAAGTGGATCTGCAGCAAATCCTGAGTCGCATGCCAGCCGCTCCACTCACTGATTTTCAGAAAGGCGATGCGGTGATGGTCGTTTCCACCGAAGGCTCGAGCTCCGGCGGAGTTACCGCAATTACGTTGCTCGGTGGTGTCGAGGCGATACTGGCTGCGGCCCCGAGCGGAAGCCAGGCGATGACTCTTTCGCCTTGGAGCCTCGGAACGTCCGCCATGGACGCCGCCGGCGCAAATCCATAGAAAAGCCCGCACGAGCCGGCGGACACTTTCGATTTCAGGGGACAGAATGAACTTTTGGCGTTTCACGACTTGCTCACGGATTGTCATGATGTTTTTTTTCGGATTGATGGGTACCCACGCGCTAGCTCAGGCGCCAGCTCCAGCTGCCGCGTTGCATGGACAGGTGCTCGATCCTTCGGGAGCCGCAGTGGCGGGCGCGACTGTGCTTCTTAACGCGGCTGATGGGCAATCAACGAGCGCGACCACGAATCAGCAAGGCGCCTTCGACCTGAAGGGCGTGGCGCCCGGCAAGTACACTCTCGAAATCATTGCCAGGGGATTCGCTCTTTACAAGAACGAAGACGTTGAGATCGCTGCCGGACAGGTAAAGAGCCTGAATATTTCTCTTTCCATCGAGGAACAAGAGCAGCAAGTGGTGGTGTCGGGCGAAACTCCCATGGTAGACGTGAACCCGGCGAACAACGCGGGCGCCATCACCATCTCCGGCAAGGAGCTCGATGCCCTGCCGGATGATCCAGACGAATTGCAGACTGACTTGGAGGCCCTGGCCGGGCCTTCCGCGGGCCCCAACGGGGGCCAGTTCTATATTGACGGTTTTACTGGAGGGCAACTGCCCCCCAAAGCCTCGATCCGGGAAATTCGCATCAATCAGAATCCATTTTCTTCGGAATTCGACAAAGTCGGATACGGGCGCATTGAAATTTTTACCAAGCCCGGTACCGACAAGTGGCACGGGCAAGTGTCAATCAATGCGAGCGACTCGGCGCTGAATTCCAAAAACCCTTTTTTCAATTCCAGTAGCGCGGGAAACTCCGAATTTCCGGGGTACTACACCACGCAATACAGCGCAAACATCGGCGGGTCTCTGGGCAAAAAAGCATCTCTGTTCGTTACCACAGACATTCGAGATATCAACGACGTTGAAGTCGTGAATGCGCAGACCGTCGATCCCTCAACTTTCGCGATTATTCCCTTCAGTGCCGCGATCTCCAATCCGAAGAAACGTTACAATGTCTCACCGCGCCTGGATTATCAGCTGACCAAGACGAACACTTTGTCCGTGCGTTACCAATATTTCCGCAACAACGAGACGAACGATGGGATCACGGCTTTCTCTCTGCCATCTCAGGCCTACAATTCCTTGTCCACGGAACAGACTTTGCAGGTAAGCGATACCCAGGCGTTCGGCACAAACATCATCAATGAAACGCGGTTTCAGTATCTTCGAGATGAAAGCAGCCAGCGCGCGCAAAGCACGGCGCCTACAGTAAGCGTCGGCGGCGCGTTCACTGGCGGCGGCAACAATCAGGGAAACATCATCGACGGCACAAATCACTACGAATTTCAGAATTACACCTCCATTCAATTAAGGAAAAACCTTTTGAAATTTGGGGGGCGCTTGCGCGGGCTTACCGACGCAAATAGCGCCACATCGGGATTCAACGGCGCATTCTTCTTTCCTTCCATCCAGGCTTACCAGGCCACGCTGGAAGGCACGGAGGAGGCCGCAGTGCAGTATTCGATTACAGGCAACGCTAATCCTAATTTGAATCTAACTCGTTTTACTGAGAATCAGGTCGACATTGGACTTTTCGTTCAAGATGATTGGAGATTGAAGCCCAACATCACTTTAAGTCTTGGAGTGCGATTCGAAGCGCAGAATGAAATCCACGATCACGACGACTGGGCTCCGCGTCTGGGCATTGCATGGGGCATTGGCCGCGGAAAGACTCCTCCGAAAACCGTTCTGCGCGCCGGATTCGGAATTTTTTACGATCGCTTCAACGAGACGTATGCTTTGCAGGCCGAAAGATTGGGCGGCGGAGCAGATGCATTGACGCAATTCGTCGTTACGAACCCGGGGTTCTTCAACAGCACGACTCCAGTTCCAATCGCGGGACTACCTCCGACCTTGACGTTGCCGACGATCTACCGGTTGGAGCACAATCTGCGCGCACCATCCACCACACAAACCGCTGTCACTCTCGAGCGCCAGCTTACTAAGATCGCGAACATGTCTGTTTCATATCTGAATTCGCGGGGTGCGGACCAGTTATTCAGCAACAACGTCAACACTCCCTTTCTCGGCGAGTACGATCCCGCCGCTCCGTTGCTCAACCGGCCGCTCGGACCCATCGGGAATGTTTACGAATATGAATCAGAAGGGATCTTCCGGCAGAACCAACTTTTCGTGCAGGGTACCGTGCGCGCCGGCGCCAAGCTGCTGATCACGACCTACTACACTTTGAACTACGCCAAGAGCGACACGGCCGGGGCGAACAGTTTTCCCTCGAATCCCTTCAACGTGCTCCAGGATTATGGGCGCGCCGCGTTCGATATTCGAAACAGGTTTTTTTTGCTGGGTTCGGTTGCTCTACCTTACGGCTTTCGGTTCAGCCCTTTCCTGATCGCTAGCTCTGGGATTCCCTTCAACGTCATGCTGAACCAGGACCTCATAGGCAGCTCGCAGTTTAATCAGCGCCCCACGTTCGCAACCAGCTCCACGAATCCGAATGCTGTTGTTACCGTTCCCGGATTTCCTGCGTTCAATACTTTGCCGGCCCCCGGAGAAGAAATTCCCGTGAACTTCCTGACCAGCGCAGGGCGTTTTGTTCTAAACGCGAGGCTGAGCAAAACATTTGGCTTCGGCAAAGTTGCGGACCGCACGAGCGGCGCGAGTGGGGGTGGTGGTCGCGGCGGCGGGGGTGGAGGAGGCGGTGGTGGTGGTCGCGGACCAGGAGGTCCATTTGGGGGAGGGGGCGGCGGTTTTGGCGGGCTGGAAACCACGCCCAAGCGCTATAGCGTCACGTTCAGCATCAACGCGCGCAACGTGTTCAATAATGTGAACGCTGCGGTGCCGACTGCGATTCTGAATCCGCCGACTGATACTACTCCGGCTTCGGCTTCCTCATTCTTTGCCAGACCTAACGCACTGGCGGGACAACCGTATAATACCGGCAGCGCCGCGAGCCGGCAGATTTACCTGCAAGCGTCGTTTAGCTTCTAGCGCTGCAAAGACTGATCACGGAGAACATTCTATTTCGTAACGTGAGCCTTGATTAGATCGTCGAGATAATCCGGCTTGCTTTCTTCGCGTACCAGATGAGGCGAGCGCTTTCCTCCGTGATAATCGATCGTGCAGGTTTTGTAATAGTCGTCCACGATCGCCAGCAGAGCGATCGGAGTTGCTGCGTCTTTGGCGGCATTGACTGCGTCGTCCAGGAGATCCTGGGTGTAAACGCGGCCATTCACGGCAACGACTTTCATTAGTGCGCTCGCCCAGGCGGCTGTCGTTTGATTCGTGATGCTCGAGGCCGAAGTGGGCGACGTGATCGCTGAGCGCAAACAGGAAATGATAATCGCGGTAGTGTCTCGCGCCGAAGAGCTTGCCTGACTCGGCGACGAGATTGACCATGCCCTGCTGAACCTCGGGGCTCATGTTGAGCGCGACTGCACTGTCGGCGACCATGTCGATCTCGTGATGAATTGGCTCGCCGGGTGGCGTGATGTCAATTACGCGATAGTATTCACCGGTGATGACGGGCGAATCCACAAGCAGCTCCAACGAAATAGGTTTGAACGAAACCTGATTACCGGACTGATTCGCTACCGGAAGCGAAGTGCCGAATTTCCATCCGTCGGGCAGGACGAGTTTCGCGTCATAGGTGAGTTGGTCTGAGGGAGTTCGCGCAGGGTACAAAACATTGCTGTTCCATTCCAGGATGAAGAGCTTGTCGGTACCCGAAGCGCCGCCCTCGATATAGTCGAACGAAATATCGAGGTGGTCCGCGCCGTTGGGGACGTCCACATGGAAAGTGAAAACGTCGAGCAGATCGCGTTGCCACGGAATCGTTCTGCCGCTCGCGGAGAATTTCAGGCCCGTAAGACTGGCGATGGGACCGTCCGGGCTATGATTGCCGGGAATCCATTTTGGGTAGTACAGAGTCAGGGGCCCGGGCTTCACGGGCATCACGATGTGGCTACGGATGATTTTCAGCGGGGCTTGGGACGCATCCACGGTGAGCGAGATCGTCTGTCCCGATTGAGCCAGAACGCCTGGGACAACCAGCGCGATTAAGACCACCAAACCGAGCACGAGACGAGATACTTTCCGAATCATTGCACGCTCCTCAATTGGTTGAGTGACATTGGAGAAATCGCGCTCCCGAACTCGCGCGCCGAGATTACGCAGCGTTGTTCAGCAAGGCCAACCCGAAACCATACTACCGGAGGCTTCGGTTTTTTCGTGATTTTTTCTGGGTATAATGCGGCGATGCGATTGGCGATGGTTTTTGTTTTGTTAACTGAGGCGTTCGCTCAGGTAGCGATGGGACAAACGGCGCTGCAAGGGCGGATTCGCGCCATTGCCGCAGATTCGCACGGCAAGGTGGCCGTAGCGTGTTCGCTGCCGGGCACGAGCTTGAATTGCGATCTCGATGCGCATGCGCATCCGCCGATGCAGTCGGTGTTCAAGCTGCCACTCGCGGTCACTTCGCTTCACTTGATCGAAGAAGGCAAGTTTTCGATCGACCAGGCGGTGCGATTTTTGGCGGGCGACCGCATTTTGCCGCACACTCATAGTCCGCTGCAGGACAAATATCCCATCGCCGAGGTGGACGTTTCCCTGCGCGAATTGCTGCGGCTGACGGTGTCCGAGAGTGACAATGTGGCGGCTGACATTGTTTTGCGGGTGATCGGCGGGCCGGAAGTGGTGGACGGCTATGTCAGATCGATCGGAGTGGACGGCTTTCATTTAGAGGATGACGAACGCGGCCTCTCGCGCGACTTGACGGCGCAATATCGGAATTGGTTCGAGCCGGCTGGCGCGGTGCAATTGTTGCGACGGATCAGCGACAATTCGCCGCTCACGCCTGAGCACACACAGATGCTTCTGAACTGGATGCAGGACACTTCTTCAGGGCCGCAGCGGATCAAAGGCGAGCTTCCGTCCGAGACGGTCGTGATGCATAGGACGGGCTCGTCGGGTACCGAGGGTAGAGTGGCTCCCGCCACGAACGATATTGGCTTGATCACGCTGCCGGACGGGCGGCGGCTGGCGATAGCCATTTTCGTTACTGATTCCACGGCTGACGATGCTGCTCGCGACGCGGTGATCGCGCGAATCGCAAAGGCCGCGTATGAGGAGGGCCTTCGGACCAAGAAGTAAGGGTTTCTAACCTGGGAAGCTCCTGATTGCGAAATTCTCTTCGTTTATGCTCGCCTGGCGCGAAACCAGCCGGTCAACTAAAAGCGCGGTAAGTGTGCTGTTTTGAACAGATACCGATGGGCCTGTTCCAATATGGTACAGCTTCGTAGTTCCTGGACCAGATTGCGGGAGCAGCGTGCGAGCAGGCTAGCTCTCGCCAATCTGATGGAGTTTCAATGGTTTCAACCCCGCGAGATCGCGTCAAGCAAGTGGCCCTGCCCCAAGCCTTGAATGGACCGACAAGCCGGAGGCGCACCTTGCGCGTCTTGTTCATTCACGGCGATGCTGCGGTTGTGGAGCTTTGCATGGAGGAGCTCAGGAGCGCCCATTTCAAGGTGAGCGCGGACATAGCTCTGACTCCAGACCAGTTTGTTGGACGGCTCAAATCAAAAGGGTATGACGTGGTTCTGGCGAAGTACCCGTCAGCAAACTGGAACGAATTGCAAGCGCTGGAAATCCTACGAATCGGAGATAAGCGGATTCCCTGCATATTCCTGACTGTTGCGACGCAACCCGAAATCCTGGCGAGACTTATTACGGAAGGCGCTGCCGATTGCGTGGGAATAGACCACATAGGACACCTTCCCGTGGCGATTCGCCGTGCCCTGAGCGAGAACAATCTGCGCGAAGAGCGGGATAAGACAGAAAAAAAGCTGCGGCATTCGGAGGCGCGGTACCGCGCGCTGGTAGGAAACTTGAATTACGGAATGTGCCGTTGCAGCGGCAAAGGCAAATTCCTGGTGGTAAATGAGGCACTCGCTACCATGCTTGGCTATTCGTCCCGCGAGGAACTTCTAGGGGCGAACCTTGCGGCGGACGTGCTTTGCGATTCCTCGAAACGAGAACGGTTGCTGGGCCATTCGGCGGAAGAAGAGGCCACCGAGCCGTTGGAAATTGAATGGAAGCGGAAGGACGGTGCGACGCTGAAAGTCCGGCTGAGCGGGCGGGAGGTGAGCAATAAGGGGTGGATGGACAGTTACGAGATCATCGTTGAAAACATCACAGAGCAGCGCAAACTCGAAAACCATTTACGCCAGGAAGCAGCTAAGGATTCTTTAACCGGGCTGGCCAACTACCGCCATCTGGTAGAAACCGTCGACATGGAGATTAAGCGTTCCGAGCGCACCGCGCGTGAGTTTGCGATCCTGTTTCTCGACCTGGATGGGCTGATGCGAATTAACGATCAGTTCGGGCATCTGGTCGGGAGCCAAGCGCTTTGCCGACTGGCGGATGTGCTATGCATCTGCAGCCGGAAGATAGATACTCCAGCGCGTTTTGGCGGCGATGAGTTTGCGCTTGTACTGCCCGAGACCGGACAAGTGGCGGCGAGCTTAGTGGCTCAGCGTGTTTGCGAGAGTCTTGCGGGTGACGGCAAAAACCCAACGCTTTCAGTGAGCGTCGGTACTGCTATTTATCCTACAGATGGCGAAAGAGTGGATTCTCTTTTGGGCGCGGCGGATGCGGCGCTGTATGCAATGAAGGCTAAAACGCGCGGGTCGTCCGCTAGCATGCAAAAGAAGACAGAGGATCTTCACCGTAAAGCAACGGCGGGCGGCAAGACTAGCAGATGAACGGCGGTTGCAGCGACCTCGAATTAATCTAGAATGGCGATGGCCCACTCCGTGTGCTCCAGCGTGATGAATCGTTAGACAGCGAGGAATACTCTAACTTATGGTATCGGTATGAGTTGCCGCTTGAAACGTCGAGGTTCAGATTAGGAGGAGCATGACGAACGAGTCGAAAGCGAATGACCCGGGTATTGTGAGAATTATCGGTAGAAACGAATCGGCGCGCGCGTATGCGATTCGCGACTTCCTGGGGCGCGGCGATGTGCCGTTCGAGTGGATAGAACTGAAAACCGACGAGCAAGCACGGCAATACGGAGTGGATAATCTGAATGATCCGCGGCTGCCGATTTGCTTGTGCCCGACGGGGACGCGCATGGAAAATCCCACGATCCGGCAGCTCGCGGATAAGCTGGGGTGGTATCACGACCCGTCGAACTCAGAATACGATCTGGCGATTTACGGTGCGGGACCCGCGGGACTTAGCGCCGCCGTGTATGGCGCTTCGGAAGGATTAAAAACTGTTCTGATCGAGCGGTCGGTCGTAGGCGGACAAGCAGGGACAAGTTCGAAAATCGAGAACTACCTGGGATTTCCTGACGGCATCAGCGGCGCTGATCTAGCGAAACGAGCTCGAGAGCAGGCTTGCCGGTTCGGCACGGAAATTCTGATGTTGCGCGAGGGAGTGCGCGGAGAGTTCGCTCCGGGGAGAGGCACCGGCTACCTGGCCGACGGGACGAAGATTGTAGCGCATGCGACGATCTGTTCGACCGGCGTGCGGTATCGCATGCTAAATCTCGAGAACGAAGATAAATTCAAGGGTGTTGGGGTTTATTATGGCGCGGGAGTGAGCGAGGCTACGCTGTGCCAGGACAAGCACGTTTTTGTGGTGGGCGGCGGCAACTCCGCCGGACAGGCTTCGATGCATTTCGCGCGATACGCGAAGAAAGTCACAATCGTGATTCGAGCGGACTGTTTGAGGCGCACGCTGTCGCAATATCTCGTGGATCGAATCCATTCCTCGCAGAATATTGAAGTGCTGGCGCGTACGGAAGTGGTAGCGCTGCACGGAGATCATACGCTGCAGGCAATTACGCTGAGGAATAAGGAAACAGGCGAAGAGAAGACCTGCGATACAACTTGGCTTTTCTTGTGCCTGGGCGGCGAGCCGCAGACGGACTGGGCCGTGGAGCCTGGAATCGTGCGCGACTCTGACGGTTATCTGGTCACCGGGCCGGACCTGGTGCTGGACGGAAAATATCCTAAGAGTTGGCCGTTGGAGCGCACACCATATTATTTAGAGACGAACATGCCGGGGCTGTTTGCAGCGGGAGATGTGCGGCACGGATCGGTAAAGCGGTGCGCGTCGGCGGTTGGCGAGGGAGCAATGGCGGTTACGTTCGTGCACCGTTATTTGGCGGAAACTTAAAAGGAGGAATTTATGAGCGCTTGTACGCACTTGAATCAAATTCGTGCGGTGACGCCGCGCACTCCTCAGGGGTGTGAGGAATGTTTAAAAATGGGAGACACGTGGGTGCATTTGCGGCTGTGCCTGGAATGCGGGCACGTGGGATGTTGCGATTCGTCGAAGAACAAACATGCGACCAAGCATTTTCATGCGACGAAGCATCCGATCATGAAATCGTTCGAGCCCGGAGAGGATTGGGGCTGGTGCTACGTGGATGAGATAGAGCTAGGCCCGCGCGACTTGAAGGTAAAGGCTTAAGTTTTTTGCGCTTGTTTCGGTCCAGGGAAATTTTCGGAGGCGGCAAGGGCGGTGGGATAAATCTGGATCACGCGATTCAATTGCGTCATCTTGAGGACGCCTTCCACCATTCCCCTTACGGCTGCGAGCCGCATGCTCCCGCCCGCTTGTGAAAGCTTAGTGAACGACTTTACGATTTGGCCGACGAATGCGCTATCGATATGATCGACGCCGGCCATATCGAGAATGATGTGCGTTTCGTTTTTCGCAATATGGCTGTCCACTTCCTGATCGACACGCTTGCAATCAGGACCCATTTGGACGCGGCCGCTCAATTCGAAGACCCAAATTCCCGGCTTGATTTCCTTCTGCGATAGCATCACGCGATTTCTTACCTCGCTTCCTTTATTTTGGTGATGCCTTTAGCTCCCTAAACATCGAACGGAAATTGACGGATCAAGCGCATGCAGTCTGCCAACGCCTTCAAGACTGAATCTCCCCAGCCTGAAGGAACGAACGCGGCAGTGTTTTGGTTCACGGGCTTATCTGCTTCCGCGAAGAACCGCAAATGCTGGCCCTGAGGCGAGACCGCAAATTCCTTGACGGTGATCAAGAACGGAACATGTTTGCCGTTCTGATGCTTCGTCATCGTAAAGTAATGCAGCTGAGCCAGCTCTTCAGTGCGGTCAGCCTGTGCGTACTGCCAATCCTCCACGTTGAGCCTCCTGGCTAGTTCCAACACGCGACACAGCCAAACGGTTATAGAAACGGAATAGTAGGACGCGGGCGTTGCTAAGTCAATGCGAGCAAAGAGGAGGGGAGGTCAGGACTGGCCGTTCTTCTTGGTAGTCGGCGCGGAATGGATGGCGCTGCCAGGCGAAGGCTCCTTGAGCAAAGGCTCAAGGACGACACGAATTAGAGCTTCGTCTTCAAGAGTGGGATTACCAGTGCCGGTGGTCGCGCGAATCATGCCTTTGCGGTCGATTACGATCATTTGCGGAATCTTCAGCTTCTCGGCTCCTTGGCGACCCAAGTATGCGTCGACGTTCTCGGAGGTACTGTCGCCAAAGGGATAGGTGAGGTGTAAACGCTCGGCGACGTGGCCTACCATCGCTATGTCAGAATGCGGGCCGAAGGCGACACCAACCGCCTGGAAGCCGAGCGAACCTAAATCAGCTTGCAGCCTGTTGAGCATCTCTGCGAGTTGTAAGCAGTGGGAGCTACCAAGGAACAGGAATTCCACAACGACAACCTTGCCTTTGAAACTCGATAACAACAGGTCGTCGCCGGAGGGCTTGGTGATGGACAGCTCGGGCGATTTGCGTACAGCTGGAGCCTGAGCTACCAATGGAGAAGCGGCGAGTGCTATGGAGACAACAATGGAGCTGAATCTTCGTAGGCTCATAGTTTAGCTCTTGGCGGCGGACGCTTCGATCTGATTCCACTTATCCACGATGGCGGTGACTTCTTTTTGCGCTTCGGCTGCGGCGTCATGAGGAGAGAGATTACCCTGAGCGACGTTCGCAAACATCTTGGGAATCAAAAAGCTGTTAAAGACTTCCATCCATGCCGGCTGGACGATCCCGGGCGCGCCCAGATTCGGCGTCCAATGGAGAGCATCCTTGAGCGCGTAGTATTTATTGGGAGGGTCGCCGTGAGCGTCTTTGTAAAGATGGACGACTATATTGGGAAGCGCCTTGGGATAAGCCGGGAAGTTGCAGCCGAGGCTCTTGTCGTAACCGGTTCGGGAACTGTCGATAAGATCGACTAGAAATTTCTTGGCATCTTCCGGGTTCTCAGCAAATTTCCAGACCGTGGAGCAATTCGTAGCCTGCGGAAATCCGGTCACTCCATAAGGGCCGAGCAGGGGAGGGTCCAGCCTCATTCTCTTGGCGAGGTCGGGGTTTTGCTTTTCCGCCTCGCGAAGGAGACTAATGCCGTTGGTAGTGAAGTTCGTCTTGCGCGCCAGCATGGCCTGCACGTTGCCCCCGGGACCCCAGGTGAACTCGTCAGGGCTTCCGGCATCCTGAACCAGCATTTTGGCGAAGTCGAAGGCATGAGCGGTATAAACGTCCTTGTTGATTGCAATGTTTCCGTTCACATCCAATATCTGGCCGCGAAATGCGTATAGGAATGTGTTTGCACTGACGTTGCCATCGAGGGTAGGAGAAAAAGACAAGCCGCAGGGAACTCCAATCTTGTCACGGACCCTCTGGCCGCCGCTGTGCAGGCTACCGTAAGTCATCGGACCAAGGGGCATCGCGGCTTGGGCCCAAAAGTCCCGGTAATAGTGCACCGGAGCGGGGATCCAGAAATCAGCAAACGCAAAGTGTGTTTTCGTCTCGGGATAAAAGGTGGACTTATATGAAATTTGGGGGATGCTGCCGTAGTTCATAGAAACATTTTGATAGATCTCAGTGTGGTCGATGGCATGAAGATGAAATTCCGCCGGCGGCCAAGGAAACATGAACAAATCGTGGCCCTTGCCAGCAGCGACTTCAGCCGCGGCCTCTGAATGAACTCTCTCGATCGGAATGTTGTCGACAATTACGTTGGTGTTGTTTTTTTCGCCCCACTGTTTGGCCCACTCTGTTTCGAACCAAGCGTCATATTCGGGCAGGAAATGAGCCCATTTAGCGATTTTCAGGGTCTTTGGGTTTCCCAGCACGCGTGGTGAGAAATTGAAGTACGGTCCGACGGCCGCGGCGGTGGCGGCAAGCTTGATGAAATCGCGGCGAGGAAAGGGTTTCTTCATCCTGGGAGAGGCTGGAGATTTTGTATTCTACCTTAGACAGATTGCCCCCGGCAAGGTGACTACCCTGCCGGGGGCATGTTAACAGCAAGTCTTTAGCGCAACGCCTCGCCTTTAGTTAGACGATGCTGCTGGTGCTGATGCCGCTGCAGACGACGCCGCTGCCCCGTTCGACTGAGCCGCACTCACCTGCGATGGCGCTAGTGAGCTGCAGAATTGCCCGAAGAACTGGAGGCAGAAGAAGTTGATCGTAAAGCCCGGGTCAACCGGCACGCCATTTGAGAAGTGAACCTGATCGAGAAACGCGTCCAGACTGATTGCTCCGTTTGTGGGATCCGCGATCGCGGGGCAAATCAGCCAGACAGCTCCTCCGTCTGCGCCACCAAGATCCAACTGCCCTTCTGCTGCGCAACCGGCGGCCTCGAGAGTAACATCCAGCTGGTTGCCGGTTTTGACCACGGGCGTTCCATCGGTAGTAAAGCCATTCATGGCGCCGAGTTGGTTGTAAATCGCTGTGCACGGCCCGTTCTTCATCGCGGGATCTTGCGTGAGCCAGAAGTACGAATTGATCCACATACCGAGCAAGTCGTCGCAGAAGTAACCATACGGGCTGTTGAAGTTGATTGTGCCGGAAGGCCCGGAACCAGTTACAACGTTGTTATCGCTGCCGTCGATCGCGTTGCGATTGGTCGCAAATCGCCAATCCTGCCGAAGGGTGGGAGTTGCTATGCTAGTCACCGGGAAGCAAGTGGCATCTGGGGTATTAATACTCGGGAGCGTCGCTCCTGCGAAAGGAGGATTAGGAGCATTAGCCATGATCGTGGCCGGGTTGTTACTGGCGTTGTTGAGCGTGCCGCAGGGAATGACAGCGAATGTGCCATTGGGCAGTCTCTGCTTCGGGGCAGGATAAGCCTCGAAGTTAGAGACTATGTCCTGCATATCGTTGCCCTCGCCGTCGCCGACGGTAGGAGTCTCGCTGGTAGCATTGACATTTCGAGCATTCAAGCCGAACCCGACTTGTGGCGTACCAGTTTGATTAAGAGAATTACCGTTGGTGATAACAACGCAACCAGATTCTGGCAGAGTCCCCTGGGGCGGCGGCGTGCAATTGAAGGGGTTGGGGGTGTTTGGGCCCGTGTTAGGAGTTGTTGAGATCGAGCCAAGATTTTCTGGGTCCGAGGTAAAACTCGTTTCGAAAAAACTCTGGTTGGTCAGGAACGCCATGATGTTGATGAAATGAGTCGGAGATCCCAATTCATCGTCAGAGTAGCCGCCAGTCGTCGCAAGGATGCGGACGTTATTTCGGATGGCATCCTTGGTGCCGCAAGTATTGTCAATCACCCAATTCACCTGGCTGGGGAAGAGAGCGGGGGGGCCAGTCTTCCGGAACAAGCCGAAGCGCTGCGCCGGCTCCGAATCCACGCCGTTCGCAAGCGCCGGGTTATTTCCGCCGCCGCTGGCAGTCGAGATTCCGACGTTATTGTAAAAACCATCCAGGAAATCGCACGGCGGAGGATTGTAGTCGGTAGCCGGATTGTTCCTGAAATTGAAGTTGAAGCTGTTGGAACTGACGCTGCCATTGCTGCTGATACCGCTGCTGCTGGAACCGCTGCTGGAAGAGCTGCTCGATTGCGCGAGCAGATTGGGAGCAGCTAGGAACAGAAGCACGGCTACCGCTAACACTTGAAGAAACAGCGAGGTACTCTTTCGGTCGTTTTTCATCACTGTATCCTTTCTCTGGGCTACGGACGGCTGTGAGCCGTTGGCGCACCCAGAAATGAAGAGGTCGTTATCACAAACTTTGTTTGAGCCAGCGCTGATAATCATGACTTTTGGACCCGGTTGGTTTCAGGATGCATCATCCAAGTGAACGATTCGACGATCCACGGCACGTGAGCTACGCCAGGACACGCAGCCCAAAGCATAAGCGGCTCGTTGCCGTACCTAACGTTGCCGATGTGCTGGGTCT
Organism: Candidatus Acidiferrales bacterium; assembly: GCA_035603075.1. Lineage (GTDB taxonomy): Bacteria > Acidobacteriota > Terriglobia > Acidiferrales > UBA7541 > Palsa-295. The sequence goes on from DATNLC010000113.1 coordinate 73,378, forward strand.
TGTCCTTGTCAATGGCGGGCTCGGGGTAAGTGAACCCAATGCCCTTGCGAATCTTTTCGATGTCGCTGGTCTGGCCAGTAAAGAAAGTCCAGCCAGGGCCAGCATGCCACGATTCACGGTAGGCCTTCACCGCGGCGACGTCATCCTCTTCCGGCTTGAGCGTAATTGAATACATGAAAATATCCCGGCCAACTTTGTCGCCGAGAATTTTTTGTACCTTCGCCAGGTTTGCGGAGACCAACGGGCAGATTTCGTCGCACTTAGAATAGAAAAAATTAACTGTGACGACCTTGCCCTTGAGCAAATCATCGTAGAAATTGACTTGCTTGCCCTCATGCGAAATCAAGGGGACGTTCGGAAAATTCTTCTGCTGGATCCGAACGCGAGCCTCCTCCGGAGTGGTATTCTTGACGCTGCTGGGATTCTTGTCTCTGGGAGGGCTGCCAGCCGAGACTCCAGTAGCTGCGATGCTGCCAGCTAACGGCGCCATGGCCGCCAACCTCAACAGATTCCTTCTCGAGAGATTTTGCATAACTCAATAGCCTCCTTTCGGCGCGCCCGAGGCCACGTAGGACCCCGGGGCGGCAGATTCCCTTCCGCGAACGTTTACGGTACGTTGACGTTGTCTCCGCCATTGTTGGGCAGCACGTGCCAGAGGGCCATCATGGCATGGTCCTCATGGACTACGTTATGGCAGTGGATCGGATACTTTCCGACCCAATCGCGGAAGCGGAAGAAGAGCTGGACACGCTCGTTCGGATGGACTTGCACTACGTCCTTGCGAGAATGCTCGACGGCCAGCGGCGGAGGCGCACCGTTGCGAGACAGTATCTGGTGTTCCTCAAGATGGATATGGATGGGGTGCGTCCAATCTCCGGTTAAGTTGGTAAGTACCCATTGTTCCGAGCTGTTCTGGGACACCGCGAAGCGGAACTCGTTGCAATCCATGAACTGGCCGTTAACAGACCACTGCCCGTTCAAGCGATCGAACTTGAAGGTGCGGATGATCCGAGGAGCAACGTTCGTGCTGGGCAGCGCGTAGAATGTTGGGTTCGTCGCCGGATTCACGCTGTTGTCCGTAACAGCTTTGTTGCTGACGATGAACTTCAACAGAAGGGCACTACCTGGGCCGGTAGGTGCGGTGATATCGGACAGGATGGGATTGCCAGACGCGTTAGATTGGCATTCCACCTGAGAGGCGGCTGTATCGCCGGGAAGGCCAGCCGTGAAACCTGTCGGAGGCACGGGGCCCTGACCATTGAACTGAAGCAGCCGGTTTTCGAGGTAGATGGTCTCGCCCTTGTACTGGCTGAAGTCAATGATGATGTCCACGCGCTCGGCAGGGCCGATACGCACGGTGCTGACTTCCACAGGATTCGGGAGCAGGTTGCCGTCATTGGCGATGACCCAGAAATTATTGACGGCATTCAGGTTGCTCAAGTTCGTGAGGAAGAAGGAATAGAATCGCGACGGCCCGGTGTCCAACAAGCGGAAGCGATAGCGCCGCGGTTCCACGTTGAAGAAAGGTTGAATCTGGCCGTTCACCAGGAATTGGTCACCGATAATGCCATCGAGAGTAAACAGATCAAAATACAGATGCTTGCTCTCGTCATACACTTTATCGGCGAAGGCGAGTTGGATATCGAACTGCGGGAAGCTGGGCAGTTTGAACCCGGTTTCTTCGTTGCCGGTGTCGAACTGATTGAAGAGGCAGTAGAAACCAAACAGACCCTTGTAGGTGTTCTGCGAGGTGAAGTCCACACGGTGGTCGTGATACCACAGGGTGCTCAGCGCTTCGTTGATATCGCCGTTGGGGGGATTGGTGGAATTAAATCCGGCCAGGACGTTCGGATAGTACTGATCGGCGAAGTTTCCGATGCCATAGAAATCGCAGGGGTTGCCATCGCTCTCGGAGGGATTATGAGCGTTGTGAAGATGAGTGCTCACCGAAGGCATGCCGAAACCGCCGACTTCGGGCAGGGGAGGCAAAGCGTTGATGTTGCGCGTCAACTGCGATGTCCCGTAGTTGGCAGAGTAAGTGGGGCCGGGACTCAGCGTGCCGTGAGTGCCGTCGTTGAAGCCCCAGACGGTCTGCAAAGGGTAGCTGGGCGACTGCGAGAGCTGCGTTTGCATTTGGTGCATCTGGTAGATGCGTGGCGGCGGGAAGGGGAACATAGTGGCGTTAAGCTCGGGAGCCTGATGACAGGCCGCGCGAACTTCACCAGCTGCGGTGTTGGGGCAGATCGTTGGAGCGGTTTTGACACCCTGTCCATTCACTAGCGAAGCCAGAGGGGTTTGCGCCGTCGATGGCATGACGTTGAGAGCTACGACGAAAGGTGTGACCGGCGGGCTGGCTGTCTGACCGGCGGGCAGGAAGCTGCCGGGCAAGCAGTTTTGGTTCGAGCCGGCGGCCGGGACGTTCGACTGATTCGTTTGGCCGTAAGCCGCCCGCGCACTCAAGCCGTTCTTGGCGACGAGCATGCCGCCAGCGGTCAAGAGTCCCATTTTCATCAGGTCGCGCCGACTCGTAAGCCCCGCCTTGATCAACTCTTGGCGATTCTTTGCCGCGTTCTGCATTTCCTTATAAACCCTGCGCGAAACTTTCTGTCCGAACACATTGAAGTACATCGTCCCTCCTCTCAAAGATACGAAAACGTTAGGGTACAGACACACGTATACTGAAGACTTTTAGCTACTTTTTAACTGGGTGGATACAGGCTGGGTGCCCGCATCACTAATTAACTCGCTGTACACTAAATACGCTGTGTTCCGTTTTAAGACAAGCGAAAGGAATTAGCCGATACGTCTTTCGGTTAGCATTTCCTGCCTATAGTGGCCAGGGGCTTGTTCGAAGAAGCGTTCGAAAGCGCGGACGAAACTGGGAGGGTGTTTGTAGCCGACGGCGTAAGCAACTTCTTTGACGCTCATATTACTCTGCAGCAAAAGGAGAGCAGCTCGGTGAAGACGCTGCTCAACCAGCCGACGGCCGAGACGACAGCCAGTCTGAGCCTTGAACAAATGCTGAAGATGAGAGGCGCTCAAGTTGAATTCCACGGCAAGGTCCCCAATAGTGCAGAGCGAACCGGACTCGATTATTTCGAGGATCCTGCGGAGGCGCTCGTCCTGCGCCGCGGGGGTCAGCATGCGCCCTTCGCGAGCGGAGGAAATGAGGCCGACGGATTCGCCGGTCGAGGACATTTGCTTAGATGAACGGGTCATGGTCAAAATGGCTCCCTAAACTGCGGATTCGACTGGGCCCGGGCGTTGTTCCTAGTTTCGGAGCGACGTCCTACTGCCGTTGCTTGGCGTGCCAAGCAACGGCGACCGAAGCTCCCTTATATACCGGCTTGTCACTTAAAAAGTAAGTACAAACTTTCTTGGGTGCGGAGCACTGAAGGCGTTCAGCGCTCGTTCACTTCTTGCATGAGACGAAACAACCCATTTCTTCTCTCGCAATCAGACGAACCTCGCAGCCGCCGAGGTGCTTCAAGGTCACACAATGGTTCTGGAAAGCAGTTGCAGGATAGACAACATTGCTCTTACGCGGGTGAAACCGTCTTTTTGGATTCATCAGCCGGACCTGGGTGGCGGCGATGCCGCGAAGAGCAATTGTCGTGATTTATCAAATGTAGAAATGCATGTCAAGAACTATTCCAGAAGCTGCGAGGCGGCTGGTTCGCGACGATACGGCTTGGTTGAGCCGAAAGGAGTTGCACAGAGTAGCCATGATTTGAATCTGTCGTGGCGTGGAAGGCCAGACGAACGATTTTTAGAACCGCGGAAATCGAAAGGGCGAGATGGGAGTACAATAACGATCCGTCTTAAATCAAAAAGGAGATTTCGGCTAATGCGACTTTGGGTCCTTTGTGCGTTGCTCATGTCCATTTTGTGCTCCAGTATCTTTGCGGCACCGCGACAGTCTGACCTGGAGGTTCGCAGAAAGGCCTTGAACGACCTGCTCGCCGAACGCTGGGAGTACGGACTGCGCACCAGCCCGATTTTCGCTTCTTTCCTGGGCGACAAACGCTGGAACGATCAACTGGACGACTACTCGCAAAAGGCCATCGACGACGATCTGGATCAGACCAAGAAGTTCCTGGTGCGCTTCGAAGCGATAGACGCTAGCGGCTTTCCGGAGCAGGAGGCTCTGAATAAGGCTCTAATGGTGCGCGACCTGCGGGTGGGCCTTGAGGGCGCGCGCTTCAAACCGTGGGAGATGCCGGTGTCGCAGACTGGGGGCATCCACATCGACCTTCCGCAACTCGTATCCGTGCTTTCTTTTCAATCGGTTAAGGATTACGAAGACTACATTTCCAGACTGAATCAGATTCCCCGGTTGTTCGACGAGACCGAGATCCAGATGCGCAAAGGCATGGCCGAGTGCCTGATGCCTCCGCGAATCCTGCTGGAAAAAGTGGCAGAACAATCTGACGATATCGGGCGCAAAACGCCGGATACCTCGCCTTACGCGCAGCCCTTCGACAAGTTTCCGGCCTCCATCTCCGCAGCGGACCAGAAACGATTGCGCGAAAAGGGATTGGCTGCGATTAGCGGCTCCGTGCAGCCGGCCTATGCGAAATTCACGAAATTCGTGCGCGACGAATACGCCCCGAAAGGGCGCTCCGAGCCGGGCCTGTGGGCGCTGCCTGACGGTCCCGCGCGTTACGCCTTCGCGGTGAAACAGAGCACCACGACGAATCTATCGCCGGAAGAAATTCACCAGATCGGTCTGGCACAAGTGAAAGAAATTGAAGCGCGCATGCTAGAAGTGGTCAACCAGCTCGGTTACAAGGACCTCAAGAGTTTCAGCGCTTCTTTGCAGACCAATCCCAAGGTGCATGTCCATTCGCGTCAGGAGATCGTTGACCTTTACCAGAAGTACATCGACCAGATGTACTTGAAGTTGCCCACGATGTTCGGGCGTCTGCCGAAAGCAAAAGTGCTGGTTATGCCGATCGAGGAGTTTCGCGAGAAGCAGGCGTCCACGGAGTACGTTCAAGGATCTCAGGATGGATCGCGGCCCGCGCACATTATGGTTAATACCGGAAACTTTGAGAAGGGCGTGACGGTGGATATAGAAACCACCGCGTACCACGAAGGAGTGCCCGGCCATCACCTGCAAATCGCGATCCAGCAGGAGCTTCCGCAACTTCCCCCCTTCCGACAAAATGAGTCTTATGTCGCGTACACCGAAGGTTGGGCGCTTTACTCGGAGCGCCTGGGCAAAGAGGTGGGATTCTTTCAGGATCCATACAGTTATTACGGGCACTTGCAGGACGACATGCTCCGCGCGATTCGGCTGGTGGTCGATACGGGCTTCCACTACAAACACTGGACGCGGCAGCAGGTTGTCGATTTCTTCCATGACCATTCCGCCATCGATGAGTACGAGGTGCAGAGCGAAACGGACCGCTACATGGCTGTTCCAGCGCAAGCGCTCGGTTACAAAATCGGCCAACTCGAGATACTCAAGCTCCGCCAGTATGCAAAGGATCAGCTAGGCGACAAGTTTAGCCTAAGCAATTTTCACGACCAAGTGCTGGGCGCGGGCGCGCTGCCGCTGGATGTTCTGTCGACCCGGATTCATGAGTGGGTGGCGGCGCAAAAGGCGAGCGCATCTTCGAATTGAACTTCAGGAAATCGGCGGACTTAGTATAACGAGATTTGCGCTTCTGCATTTCCGCGCGCAAGCCCATCCGGTGAACTAATGCTGCGGCAACTCGCTTCTTAAAACCTCAATTCCCTTCTTCAAGCAAACTGCGGAGCACGGCCTTGGCTGGAAGAGCTCGCTACGCGGTGATGTTGATTTCCTGTTCGACGACGGTGAGAACTTGCTCGACCGAGAGCGAGAGCATTGCGGCGGAGTAAACGTCCAGGCGGACGTAATCACCGCGTAGATAATCAGGTGGCTGGGAAGAAATGTTTTGCACGACAACTCCCCGTGGAAGCGGGCCATTGCGCTCCGGGTCGGTGGCGCCGAAGAGACCAACAACACGGGTTCCGAGAGCCGCGGCGAGATGCAGCGGGCCGGTATCCCCGGCGACAACGAGCCGTGCTCGCGCCAGCAAAGCTGCGAGGGCCGGAATCGAGAGCGAAACGACCGGCGGATTCGCAGAGCCCGCTGCTGACACGACTTCGCGGGCGAGATATTCTTCTCCCGGCGCGATATTCACGACTGAGCGAAGATTATCGCGATGAAGCAGCGCGGCAGAGAGAGCGCCGAAGCGCTCGGGCGACCAGCACTTGGATTTCCAACCACCGCCCGGGCTGATGACGACGTATTCACCCGAAATACCTTCACGTAAGAGCGTCTCCCGAACACCGCGTAATTCGCTTTCTGGGACGCGCAGAGGAAAGCGCGGCTCGGATTGCGGTTGCGCTCCAGCGGCCGCGGCGAGATCAACGGTCATATCCACGATGTGACGGCCGGTGGGCATTACGCGGTCGGTATAGAACAACGTAGCACCAGGTTCGCGCGTGGCTTGACGGTCGCGGCCGATGCGGCGAGGCGCGCCGGAAAGCCAAGAGAGCACGGCTGAGCGGTAGCGTCCCTGAAGGTCGAGAGTACAGGTATAACGAGCGCTACGCAGGCGTCGAATACAGGAAAGAACATCGGGAATCGAGCGGCCGAGTGGAATCGTTTCGTTGATGACTGTGACCATCTCGACCAGAGGTGACCAGCGCTGGTCCACAACCCAGTCGATTGTGGCGGCGGGAAAACTTGAGCGCAGAGCGGCAACGGCGGGAATCGTGTGGACCAAGTCTCCCAGGGAGCTGAGCCGGACAATGAGAAATCGTTGCGAAGTATCCGTCATGAAGTGCGCGACGAAAGGCTCTTGAAAATAGTCATGGCGTAGCGCGGGTTATAGTAAGTGATTTCGAAGCGAGAGGCTATGGCCGTGTACTCACGAGGCGCTTCACATTTGCGCGGGATCTTCGGGTCGCGGATCCTTCGCGGGGCGAATGGCGCTAAAAAGGTGCTTCACAGACGCTGAGAGGCGGTGGCGTAAAAGAGCGAGACGCTGGTTGCTGCTGTCGTTTACCCAATTAAATTGGATGACGCGGCGTTCGCCCTCGAACGGCAAATGGCCGTGCCAGGAACGGTCGGAACGCAGGAAAGCGACGAGCGTCCCATCGGAGGGCGGAACTTCGACGGCTACATCGTTGATGTCGTCACGCGAACGAAGCAGACGGAGTCGGCCGCCGGAATCGTCCCAAGCGGGATTCAGGTAAAGCAGAACGGTGATGATTTTGCTGGTGGAATCGTTGTGAATCTTTCCGTCGTGCGCGCCACAACGACCGCGCACTGTGATGGTAGTAGGGCGGCTAGTAAGGTTCACGCCAAATTTTTCTTCGAAGGCCTTGCGGAATTCTTCGGACTCGAGCGAATCGACCATGGCTTTGAAGCCGGGCCCAAATTTAACGGAATCTAGCGGGAAACTGCCCGATTGTGCGATGCGCGGATAATCGGAATTGATTTGGCGGAGCGCCTCAGGCTTTACGAAATTGCGAAGTACGAGGTGCTCGTACGGCACGCGTTCCAGCGACGCAGCGCGAAAGGCTTCGAGATCGAAGACTTGATTGGCCATGGGCCCTAATCTTAACCGTATCTTTGACTGCACCGAGTGTCAATAGCGCCGCAAATCGACTGTCCTGATCCCGTAAGTCTGCCAGCGGGAAAGCCAGCGCGACGTTCGCAGCAATGCTCAATCACGGCGAGAAAAGAACCAGGACCACCGGTGAGAGAAAATGTTGGTAGGGGCGGTGGGGATCGAACCCACGACCTTCGGCTTAAAAGGCCGCTGCTCTACCACTGAGCTACGCCCCTAGATTGTTACGCGTTTCTTAGCTCCAAAGAAATCGTGGGCAGCGGGATGCGCAATCGCGCAAGCGCCACACCATGGCTTCCGCAAGCCCTTAATCTTAACAGCGTGTCGTTGGGAGTCCAACCGGAAACAGACGCGCGGGCGGGTCTGTAGAGGAGTTTCAAGCTCCATAGGCCAGAGAGCACCAGCTCAAAGGATCTTTCGTTCCTTAGCGAGCGGGAACTACAAGTCCGTGCTGGGCTAGCGGTTTTAGCTGCCCGGTCGGCGCGGCACCGCTCGGCATTATTTGGCGGATTGGGACTTAGTTTCGGTTTTCTCCAGGTGGCCGCCAAATTCGAAGCGCATGGCGGAGAGGAGTTTATCGGCGAAGTCGGCTTGGCCGCGGGAGCTAAAACGTTCGTAGAGCGCCGCGGTCAGGACGTTGGCAGGGACGGCTTCGTCGATGGCGGCCTTGATGGTCCAGCGGCCTTCGCCGGAATCAGAAACCTTGCCTTCGAACTTAGAAAGATTGGGATCCTTGATAAGCGCGGAGGCGGTGAGATCCAGTAGCCAGGAGGCGATCACGCTGCCGCGGCGCCAGACTTCGGCGACGTCGGGCAAGTTGAGATCGTACTGATAATGCTCTGGGTCGCGCAGCGGGGTGGTTTCCGCGTCGATGGCGTGCTGCTGCTTACCGACGTTAGCGGCGCGCAGGATTCCGAGGCCTTCGGCGTAGGCAGCCATGATGCCGTACTCGATTCCGTTGTGAACCATTTTCACGAAGTGGCCGGCGCCGTTTGGTCCGCAGTAGAGGTAGCCCTGCTCGGCGGTACCGCCGATTTTGTCGCGTCCGGGAGTTCGCGCTATGTCGCCGATGCCGGGCGCCAAGGTCGCGAAGATGGGGTCGAGGTGCTTAACCACGCCCTGTTCGCCGCCAATCATCATGCAGTAACCGCGTTCGAGGCCCCAGACTCCGCCGCTGGTGCCTACGTCCACGTAATGAATCTTTTTTGCGGCAAGTTCCTTGGCGCGGCGAATGTCATCTATATAGTAGGAATTGCCGCCATCGATCAGAATGTCGCCAGCTTCGAGATAGGGCAGGAGGCCGTCGCGACAGTTGTCCACGATTGCGGCGGGGACCATCAGCCAGATGACTCGGGGCTTTTGCAGCTTTTTCACGAAGTCTTCAAGCGAAGAGGAGCCGACCGCTTTGGCCTGGACTAACTGCTCCACCACTTTCGGCGTGCGGTCATAGACCACGCACTCGTGGCCGCCTTTGATGAGGCGGCGCACCATGTTTGCCCCCATCCTTCCGAGACCGATCATTCCGAGTTGCATTGTCGACTCCTTTCAAATTGATCGCCGGTGACCGGCGGTTACTTGCGCTACTTGCGCGCTTTGCGGTAGCGGCGGATTAAATTGTCTGTGGAACTGTCATGCGCGAGCTTCGGCTCTTTCGGACTTTCGAGTTCAGGAATGATGCGTTGCGCGAGAACTTTGCCGAGTTCGACGCCCCATTGGTCGAACGAATCGATCTGCCAGATGGTGCCTTGGGTGAATACGCTGTGCTCGTAGAGAGCAACGAGTTTGCCGAGCGCTTCGGGTGTGAGCTTGTCGAGGAGGATGGTGTTCGACGGGCGATTGCCTTCGAAGACGCGATGCGGAACGAGCCAAGCCGGAGTGCCTTCCGCTTTGACCTGCTCGGCCGTTTTGCCGAAAGCAAGCGCTTCAGCTTGGGCGAAGACGTTGGCCAAGAGCATGTCGTGATGATGGCCGAGCGGATTCAGCGATTTATCGAAAGCAATAAAATCGCAAGGGATGAGTCTGGTTCCCTGGTGGATCAGCTGATAGAAAGAATGCTGGCCGTTAGTTCCCGGTTCGCCCCAGTAGATTGGGCCAGTCTGATAATTGACTTGAGCGCCTGCCAGCGTGACATGCTTGCCGTTGCTCTCCATCGTGAGCTGCTGGAGATAGGCCGGGAAGCGTTTGAGATATTGTTCGTAGGGGAAAACGCCGGCGGTTTGCGCGCCGAAGAAATTGTTGTACCACACGGCGAGAAGACCCATAAGCACGGGCAGATTTTGATTAAACGGCGCGGTGCGGAAATGCTCATCCATTAGATGAAAGCCGTGCAACATGGAAAGGAAATTCGCGGGGCCGATGGCGACCATTGTTGAGAGGCCGATCGCTGCGTCCATCGAGTAGCGGCCGCCGACCCAATCCCAGAATTCGAACATGTTGGCAGTATCGATGCCGAACTGCGAAACTCCGGCGGCGTTAGTGGAGACGGCGACGAAGTGCTTCGCGATGGATTTCTCGTCGCCTCCGAGACCTGCGAGCGCCCAATCGCGAGCGCTGTTGGCGTTGGTCATGGTCTCGAGCGTAGTAAAAGTTTTAGAAGAAATGATGAAGAGAGTTTCCGCTGGATCGAGATCGCGAACGGCTTCGGCGAAATCGGTGCCGTCGACGTTGGAAACGAACCTGAATGTCATCGAGCGGTCGCTGTAATGCTTGAGGGCTTCGTAGGCCATCACAGGGCCGAGGTCGGAGCCACCGATTCCGATGTTAATGACGTTGCGGATGCGCTTGCCGGTGTAGCCCTTCCATTCGCCACTACGAATGCGATCGGAGAAGGTGGCCATCTTGTTCAGAACAGCATGAACTTGCGGAACAACGTTTTCGCCATCGACGACAATAGATTCACTCTTGGGGGCACGCAGAGCGACGTGCAGGACCGCGCGGTTTTCGGTGACGTTTATTTTATCGCCGCGGAACATCGCGTCGATGCGCGCGCGCAAGTGCGACTCTTCGGCGAGTTGAAGGAGAAGTTTGAGGGTCTGGTCGGTGACACGATTCTTGGAGTAATCGAGGAAAATGCCCACTGCATCCACGGAAAGGCGAAGGCCGCGCTTGGGATCATCGGCAAATAGCTTTTTCAGATGTAGTTTCTGGACCTTCTTATAATGCGCGCCAAGGGCCTTCCAAGCCTTGAGTTTGGTGAGCGGCGTGGCAGCCTTGGCCTTCCCCTTTGAGACCGACTTTGCGCGTGCGGCCATGACCTTGCTCCTTTCTTCAATTCTGCGAGCCGATGTCCATCTTAGGGCGAGCCGGACCCGAGATTTAACTAGCCGCTGTCTTATTGAGGACGGCGCTCTTGGACTTAATTACCTCGAGCAAGTCGTTCCAGGATTTCACGAACGACTTAGCTCCTTCTTCCTGAAGCTGCGCCGCGAGAGCATCGATGTTTACGCCGGCCTTTGCGAATTGCGCCAGCACTTGTTCACAATCCCCACCGTCTGGCGCCATGGCCGCGCCGATGGCAGTGTGGTCGGAGAAGACCTTCAAGGTACCTTCCGGCATGGTGTTCACCGTAAAGGGAGACGCGAGAGCGTCGATGTACAACGTGGCGGAGGCCTTCGGATCTTTGGTTCCGGTGCTGGCCCAGAGCAGGCGTTGGGGACGAGCGCCTTCATTGTAAACACGCTGCCAACGCGGCGAATTGAGGAGACCGAGGTACGCTTTGTACGCACGTTGTGCGATGGCGATGCCAAGCTTGTTGCTCAGTTCGGCGGGAACTTTGTTTTCGACAGCAACATCCCAGCGGCTTATGAAAATCGATCCAACAGAACCGACGGCGGGATTGAGTCCAGCCTCGATGCGCCGCTCGATTCCGCGAAGGAATGCCTCGGCTGCTGCAACATATTGCTCGCGGGAGAATAAGAGAGTGACGTTGATAGGAACGCCTGCGAAGATAGCTTCTTCGATAGCGGGCAAGCCTTCTTTTGTTCCCGGGATCTTGATGAACAGGTTAGGACGCGCGGCTCTCGCTGACAAATCTTTAGCAGCGGCAAGAGTGCTGGCGGTGTCGTAGGCGAGGAGCGGCGAGACTTCGAGCGAGACCCAACCGTCGACGCCGTTGGTGCGGTCGTGAATGGGGCGAAACAAGTCGGCGGCGCGAGTGAGGTCTTCCAGTGCTAGTTCAAAAAACAGTTTCTCGCCCGAAACGCCCTTCGCCAACTTCTCGCGGATCGTGACGTCATAGGAAGCGCTGCCGCTAATGGCTTTATCGAAAATGGTCGGGTTGGAAGTGAGCCCGGTGACTGATAGCTCGCCGATGTAGCGTTTGAGCGTACCGCTGTTCAGCAGATCGCGAGTGATGTTGTCGAGCCAGAGACTCTGACCCAAGTTGTGAAGCAATTGCGTGGCTTTCATCGTGTCACCTCAAGTAAAAGAAACTTAGGAACTGGGTTACCGGGAATCCTTGCGGCGCTCGTAATCCAAGGCCGACGGATGCTATTTTCTCGAGATAAGCGCCGCTCACTTCCGTAGCCGCGCTTAGTCCGAATCTAAAAGTCTACCACGGAGACGATGAATGACCCTGGACAGGAAGCCCGAAACTGCCCGCTAATAGAGAGCGAATTCAGTCGGCAGAAGGGACTCCGCTCAGCGCTGAGACGTCGGCGCGCGGACGCTTGCGTTTCCACAGATAGTCTTTGCGAAGCTTCTGCTGATGCTTCTTCACTTGACGCTCTATTTCGGCAAATGCCGCTTTCGAGGCGGCACGGACATCAGCGCCGACACCCGTCGCATGCATGGTGCCAGTTGGAAGCGTGAGATTCAGCGAATAACTGAATTCATGCTGGTGTGGATTTTCTTCCAGCGATCCGTGCAGCAGAACGGCATCTGCGGGATAGTGTTTCAAGAGCCGGTCTAACTTCTCCGTACAGTGTGCGGTTTCATGTTCGATGGCTTCGCGCAATTCTGGTTCTACATGGCTGTATGTGATTTTCATTCGAGCACCTCACGGTAAATTGATTAAGCAGACGAAGGAGGGTTCGCATAGAAGACACTTTTAGGATAGACCTCGGCGCGCCAGGTTGCAACCTGCGGCGACAACGCAGCCGTCCAACATTTTGATGCGCTCGCGCGATTGACAGGCGCAAGAAAAGCGTCATACGCTGAAAGCGATTCTATGAGCGCGCCACGCACGTCAATCAAGAAACATACTGCTACGGTCCAGCATACCGGCCTCTTTGTGGGGCCAGCGGGTTGGGCTTACAAGGACTGGAACGGCGTAGTATATCCCACGCCGCGCGCGCGAGGCTTTCACGAGGCAAGTTACCTGGCCGAATTTTTCGACACGATTGAGATCAATACTTCGTTTTATCACCCGCTCCAAGCGGCGCATGCGGCGCAATGGCTCGGGCGCGTTGCCGCGAACCCTCGTTTTCTGTTCACTGCCAAGCTCTGGCAGAAATTTACCCATGAAGGCGGGACCAACGCAGAAGATGAGAAGGCCGTCCGCGCGGGGTTCGATCTCTTGCGCGGCGCGGACAAACTGGGCGCTGTTCTGCTGCAATTCCCTTTTTCGTTCCATTTCGAACGCGAAAATCTGGCGCGTCTAAAACACATACTCGATTCGTTCCGCGATTACCCATTGGTGGTAGAGGTACGCCACTCATCCTGGGCTAACGAGAAATTTTATGAACTGCTGCAGGAGCGCGGGGTAGGGTTCTGCAACATCGATCAGCCCGTGATTGGACGGTCGATCGAGCCGAGCGAGCAGGCTACCTCGCCAATCGGATACGTGCGTTTGCACGGGCGCCGGTACGATACTTGGTTCAGCAACGATCCATCCGCACCCGCCGCAGAGCGATACAACTATCTATATTCCGATAAGGAACTCGAACCTTGGGTGGAGAGGGTTCGAAACGTGTCGAAAAATACGCGAACGACATTCGTGATCACGAATAACCACTTTCAGGGAAAAGGCGTTGTAAATGCGCTTCAGGTTATTCACATGCTGAATGGCGGCAAAGTGGAAGTGCCTGAAACTCTGCGTCATCATTATCCGCAGCTTGATTCCATCGCCACGGAACCTTCAAAAGAACCGACTCTTTTTCCTCTTGAGATGAAATAAGACGACATTTCGGAAAATGGGTGAACAGAGAACCGCCCCTAGCTCTGCGCGTGGCAAAATGCAGTTCGTAAGGACAGTTACTTCTTGAAAAGATCCTCGAAGGCTTTGCGCGCGTCGTTGGGGCGTCCAGCGGCCGGAGCTCCGGTGGAAGTGGCGGCAGCGTAGTTCACCGGCGACGTATCTTTTTCGACGGTCATGCGTAATTCGAAGAACGTGCAATCGTTTTTCGCGTCTTTCTTGGCGATCCTTTCAGGAATGGGCTGCGTGCATTCAAATTGCTTACCGGTGTCGAAGTGGACGCACTGTTTGCAGGAGTGCATTTCGGCATGGCAGCGCGGACATTGAGCGGTCGGGTCGAATCCGGGCATAAGGACGGCCCCGCAGCTGGAACAACGCGCTCTCATCACAGTGCCTACCATGCGAGGAGTTCGCGGGCCCATCAATTCCTGCTTCGGGCGCGGCTCCCCCTTAGAGCGCGACTCGCCCGTTGGATGGTCGCCTCGTTCTCTTTTTTTGTCCTGGGCATCGCGGTCGCTGTAGCCCCGCTGCTTATACTTCCGGTCCATCGGACCTCCTGAGGGTTGCCAAATCATACTCGAAATCGCCAACTACCTTGGGAATTGAAATTGACTTTGCTCCGAGAAGTAACAAGACGATTCCCTTTCCCGCAGTAATCATGAGCTTTCCTTATTGCCGCGGGCTGCCCAGAATTTGGACAGCCCTTCAAACGGAAGGTCTGGTTTTAGAAAAGTTCTGGGTTCACCGAATTCGGCGAGTAACGCTTCTGCGGCTAAGTAACCGCTGCGCACGGCGCCCTCCATGGTCGAAGGCCAGGAAGTGCGCGTCCAATCGCCGGCGAAAAAAAGATTGCTCACCGAGCTCTTCTGCTCGGGGCGCCAGCGGTCCACTCCAGGCGCGGGCGAAAAAGTCGCGTTGACTTCCTTGATCACCGTGGCTTTGCACAACTGCGCTTCGCGCGTGGCCGGTAACACTTCGGCAAGCTCGCGACGGCACACCGCGATGATTTCCTGGCGTGACTGCGGAACAAGATCATAGGAGGCGCTGATCACGAGTTGGAGGTACTGGGCGTCCGCTAGCGCTTCCGAAGACTGCGCGCTCTGCCCAGTTGGACGCGCGCTCGTGCCGTCGGTTTCATCTGTTTTATACAACAAGGTCTTGTTAAATACCCATTGGGTGGTGTGATCGAGCAGCGTAAGAAACGGCTCGGTCATCACCGTGCGGTCGTACCAAAAATGGACGCCGGTGATCGGCGAAGTTTTAATATTACGCAAGCCCGATAGGGGCCCATTCCCGTCGCTCATATCCCTCGGCAGCAGATTCAACAAGGCATCGTGCGGCACGGCCACAATACAGGCGTCCGCAGATACTTCGTAACCATCGTCCATGACGACGCTCACGAAGCGATTCTCTTGGATTCGGATTTCACGAATACCACTGCGAAGCCGGACTTCCCCGCCGCGTTGCAACACTGCTTCGCTGCAGCCGGCGTACAAATCACCCAAAGGGACGGAAGGAATCCCGACACGATAACCGCCTTTAGTTGCGAGAAAAGCTTTCCAGAAAACTTCGATCCCGTATCGAGCGTCGGTTTTCGACAATTCCTCGTCGAGAGCGCTGACCAAAACGACGCGCCAGAAGCGGTCGATGGCAGCCGGAGTCTGTTTCATGCGGCGCAGCCAATCGAGCATCGAGACGCCCTCTATGCCCGCAGGATTGCCTCCCGCCATCGCGATTTGCATCATCGCGCTTGCGATGGCTCGCTTGTCCGACAGGTTCAGCGAGCCGAAAAGCAGGAAAGACGGCGCCATGTGCAACGGCGGAGGCAGCGGGCCAGCTTCCATTGTCGAGCGGCGGCCTTGCGCATCCACAAAGTAAAGCCGGTCGTAAAACCTAATCTTGCCGGCTGCACCGGCACGAGAATAAAAGTCGGCTAAATTAGTGCAGCAGCCGAGCGTGACGTGCTGGCAGTTGTCCACTTCGCTGCCGTCCGGCAGCGTATAAGAGGTGGCGCGTCCGCCCAAGTGGGGGCGCTTTTCCAGCAGGCGGACTTGAAGGCCCGCTTCAGCCAGCGCGACGGCGGAGGACAGTCCTGCCAGACCGCCGCCGATCACTAGAACGCTTTGCGAGGGCATCCCTCTTCCACCAGCCGCTCATCCCCGCCGTCAGGAGATATTGAATTTTTTCCGCACTCGACAAGGAAATGCGGGACGAAAACACATCGAAGCCGCGTTCTTCCATGCGTTCCAAAAGGCTGCTATACGTGCGAATCAAGGCCCACAGTGTAGCGCGGCTGTCGGCATCCACGCGGTCAACCAGCGCCGCGCCTTCGCGATAAAAATCCCAGGCGCGATCCGCTTCAAATTCGAGCAATTCTCGAATCTGCGGAGTGAGCGGCCCGGAAAGCTGGGCATCGGAAACTCCAAAGCGTTCGAGATCTTCCGCAGGGAGATACGTGCGTCCCATGTCGAAATCGCCACGGACGTCGCGGATGATGTTGGTCAATTGAAACGCAAGGCCCAAGCGCTCGGCTAAATCCGGGGCCTTCGGGTCGCGAAAACCGAAAACGTGCAGACAAGTAAGGCCTACAGTCCCTGCCACACGATAGCAGTATTCCGACAGTTGGTCGAATGTGGCGTAGGTCGAAATCGTTAAATCCATCTCCGCGCCGAGAATCAGATCGTGAAAGTATCGCGAAGGGATTTCAAAACGCCTGATGGTGTCGGCGAGAGCTGGAAGAATTGGACTGGCGCTGGTCCGGCCGGCAATCGCTTCATCGAGCATCGCGCGCCAGCGGGCTAGTCCGCTCCGCTTTGAATCCAGGTCTCCCGGCTCGTCGGAGACGTTATCGACTATACGCATGAAAGCGTACAGGGCGCAAAGCGCGTTGCGTTTTTCCTTACGCAGGCCAAAGAAAGCGAGATAGAAGCTGCTGCGAGATTCTCTAGCGATGCGCGCGCATTCGGCGTACGAAGCGGCGATAGCCTCGGAATCGGCGCCAATGACAGCCTCAGCGCCGGACGAAGATGTGATGGGACGAGCGCACTCCACTGATGTTGCAGTCTGTAATTCAGCGGGTAGATTTGTCTTGCGCGAAAATGCGCGCGAGGCGAGTGTGCCTGCGAGCAATCGCATTTGCGTCCATTGCGTCACTGCCGGACGGTGCGCGAGCGTGTTGTACCCCGATGATTCGATGGCGTCGAGAATTGCGAGGCCGCCACGGCTGAACATTTCGAGGTCAACGCGCAGGAATCGTTCAACGGTCTGAGCCAATGGAAGCCCCGCGCTAAACAAAGCGCGCGTGCGCTCGATTAGCGATTTCATCAGCGCGACGTATCGCACGTCGAACTTCCGGGCCGCGATATCGGTTTCGGTTAGCCCGTGTTGCGCCAACGCATCCAGCGGGATATACAAGCGGCCTTTCTCGATATCGCGCGAGACGTCCTGCCAAAAGTTTGCCAACTGCAAAGCGGTGCAGGTGTAATCCGAGAGTTTTTGCCGCGCTTCGTCGCGATAGTCGCATAAATAAAGGACAAGCCTGCCAACGGGATTCGCCGAGTACACGCAATAGTCGAGGACAGCATCCCAATTCGGATAGCGATGGATTGTCTGATCCTGCCGGAATGCGCGCAGCAAATCGCTGAAGGGTTGAATCGGAATATTTTTCGCGTGAATGGTTTCGCGCAGAGCGATCAAAACAGGATGAGCAGGTCCATTGTTGGGTTCGTAGATCGATCGAAGCTCCACTTCCCAGGCATCGAGCAGCGCGAGCGCTCGCATGGGAGTCGAGACTTCATCGCCCAAATCATCCGACCACCGGCAATAGGCATAGACGTTATAGAAATGCTGATGCAGGCGACGCGGCAGCAGGTGAGAGACAACCTTAAAATTCTCGTAATGATGGGTCGCCAGCCAGCGCGTGTAGCGCTGTGCTTCAGCGGGGCCGCAGCCCTCCGCTGGAAGGTTGCGCGCGATTTTCAATTCAGGTGTGGCTAACATGGTGCCCTGACTCGGGCGGCGGTTACATCCTGTTCAGAATTCTACAGCTTCTACCTTTACTGCCAGTTCGAAAGATCAGGGAATGACGGCCGTTTTCATTTCGCCGTGTCGGTTCTTCATCTGCTCGAAAACCTCACGCAATTCGGACAGCGGCGCTTCGCCGGTGATGAAATCGCTGGCTCGAATCTCGCCGCGCGCGATGGTGTCCAGCGCTTCGCGCATAAACCGAGGGGTGTGATGAAAAGTAGACTTGATGGTGATTTCGGAATAGTGCAGCGCCGAGGGATCGATCTTCACTTCGCTGCCACGCGGACAGCCGCCAAAAAGGTTTACGGTGCCACCCTTGCGGACCATTTGGAGCGCCCATTGCCAGGTGGCAGGAGTGCCGACCGCTTCAATCACGGCATCGGCTCCGCGTCCTTCCTCACTGATCTGGCGCACGAGAGCAACCGGATTCTCGATCTCGGCGACATCAAAAGTGGCAATTGCACCGAGGCGCTCAGCAGCGCGCATCTGGCTCTTGCGCTTACCGATGGCAATTACGCGCATCCCTCGACCGGAGAGAATGCGTATAAATTTCAACCCAATTGGTCCGCACCCGATCACGACAACAGTGTCGCCGGGATTCACTCCCATTTCGTGGATGCCGCGGAGGACGCACGCCAGCGGTTCGGCCATGGCAGCGTCAACGAAGGAAACGTTATCCGGAATCAGCAGCATGTTCTGCCGCACGATTCTTCCGGGGATGCGAATATATTCCGCGTAGGCGCCGTTGTTGAACAGCAAGTCTTCGCAGAGATTGGGCTGCCCTTTTCGGCAGTACAGGCAAACGTTGCACGGCGCAGAATTCGCGGGAACTACACGCATACCTTCGCGGAAGCCGCTATTCACCGCGCTTCCCTTTAATTCGATTACACCTGCAAGTTCGTGTCCGAAAAGCGAAGGCGGCTTGATCATGCGCTGATGAAATCCCTGTTTCCAGACTTTCAAGTCCGTGCCGCAGGTCAACGCTACCTCGACGCGCACCAGCACTTCGTCGTCGGCGAGCGTCGGAATGTCAACACTCTCGACTTTCAGATCTTCAGCGCCGTACAGTACGGCGGCCGTCATATGCCCATTGCGCTCGCGATCGACTCTCATTCGTGACGTATCACCACTTTCAAAGTATCATCGGCGGGCCTGGCCGCCAATTCCAGCGCTTCCCCGATTCGCTCCAGCGGGAAGCGGTGCGAAATCAGTTCGCGCACCGGAAGTTTGCGTTCAAAAACCAGCGCTGCAGATTCGTCCTGGTCGTCCACAGAAGCGCTATAACTGCCGAGAATTTCCTTTTCTTCCACGCCTACTGCTGCGGCCGGAAATTCGAGCTGCATCACCGGGTCGTTGTGCGCAAACAATAGTATGCGCCCTCCAGGCCGGGCGAGAGCTAAAGCCTCGGGAACTAATGCCGGACTAGGCACAGCGACCATCACTACGTCGCCGCCGCGTCCGTCGGTGCGGTTGCGAATTTCTTCCGATAAATTCTGCCTGGTCGGATCGAAGGAGCCTTTTGCGCCAAATCGCAGGCTCGCGGCTCTGCGTCCGGGCATTGGGTCGCTGGTGAATACTTCGCCGCCTTCATATTTCGCGAGCAGCATAAGAAGCATTCCGATGGGACCTTGGCCTACTACCAAGACCATCTCATTTTTCGCGATGCGAGCTTTGCGTACAGCCTTCAGGCAGGTATTCACCGGTTCCACAAAGGTGGCTTCTTCGAAGCTGACATCCGCGGGCAGCGCAATCATTCCGCGCTCAACGATCCACGGCATGGCGCGAACGTATTCCGCGAAGCCGCCGCCGTTGGGATCGAAGCCGGCTGTGAGGCCTACTTTCTTATATCCGGCGCATTGAGAAAAGAGTTTTCGTTCGCAATAGAAACAATCGCCGCACGGAATATGATGGAAGCTGACCACGCGATCGCCCGGTTTGAACTTGGTGACACCACGGCCGACTTTGACTACCGTGCCAGCAAGTTCGTGGCCGAGAATTTGTGGAGGCGCGATGAAACCGTGATGAATTTTCTTGATGTCCGTGCCACAGATGCCGCAGGCAGCCACGCGGAGGAGAAGTTCACCTTCGCCGATTTCGGGGATAGGCACGGATTCAACCGTCACGCGGCCCTTTCCACGATAGACCCCGGCGCGCATATGACCATTGGATTGGGTCAAATTCTTCTGCGGAGAAGAATGACGCGGCTCAATTGGAGTAATTGTTTGGCTCATGAAACTTCTAGGTCGCCGCAACGCTTGATTTTGTTTCAAATTGGGTCACTCGGCTTGCAAGCGCGACTACGTAAGAATCCAGAAAACGCGCCAGCGATTCCGCTGCGACACCGCTATTTTTGCCCAGCCTGATCAAACCGGGCAGAGATTGCGGCCGGAGGGCAACCTGGCCGAGCACGCGTGAAATGCTCACTTGGCCCTCGTCTGTAAAAACCTGATTCATATCGATAGGCAAATCCTCAGCGGCCATGTCACTAATCGCGCGAATGGCAATAGCAGGGACACCTGCTGCTTGCGATTCATTGAGGATCTCGAAACTTTCCATTTCTGCCGCATCGTAACTCTCGCCAAGAAGCCGTTTTTCGCCGGCGGTCGAAACGATATGATCTGCAGTGTAAAACTGTTCAGCGATGGTAGCGCCGCGTTCCGCAGCGAACGAAAGCAATGCTCCGCTGCTTTGCAGCGACTGGCTACTTCCATCGGCGCGCAGAGATTCCGAGAAAACATTGCGTGCCGCCACAATTTCTCCGATACGATAGTTGTCGCGCAAGCCCCCTGCGAGACCGGAGGAGATGCAACTATCAAACGGGCCATAATCACTACGGATTATTTCCGAAGTTGCAATGGAAGCCCGTCGCGCTCCTACTCCCGTGAGCACAACTGTTAGTTCGACAGGGCTGAATGCCGAAATGTAAACATCGGCTTCGCCCAACTTTGTGGACTCAAACTTGTGCATAGAGCGCCAGGGTACAAATTCATTTTCCAGCGCGAAGGTGACGAGTATTCTCACCACAATTCCTTACGCCGCGGCTGCATGTGCGACGGATTTGTTCCCCGCGCCGCCGGCCAGATATCCGTGACCTTCGTACCAGCGCACAGCGCGTTCGAGTGCTGCCTCTACGGACGTGGGTTTGTAGCCGAGTTCGCGAAATGCTTTATCGCTTTCGACGAACATCCGATGGCGCGACATCTTTACGCCCTCGACAGGAATTTGCGGCTCGCGACCGGCGAGACGGGAGAACCATTGATCGGCATATCCTGCAGCCAGCGCGACGGCGTGCGGCAAGCGCACGCGCGGAGCCGGGCGCCCGGTAATCGCCGATAGCGCATCGAGAATGTGCTTCAATGTCATATTTCGCGCGCCCAAAATATAGCGCTCGCCAACGCGGCCCTTTTCGGCGGCCAGCAAATGCCCCGCCGCAATGTCTTCCACCGCGGCCACGTTCAGTCCGGTATCAACGTACGCCGGCATCTTGCCTTTCAAGAAATCCAAAATGATGCGGCCGGTCGGCGTCGGCTTCCAGTCCCAGGGTCCCACCGGAGCGGTCGGATTCACGATTACGACCGGGACACCCGCCGCAGCGGCTTCTACGGCGACCTGCTCGGCCAGGAATTTCGAGCGTTTGTAGTGTCCGATCATTTCATCGAGTGTGGCGCGCGTATCTTCATCAGGCAAGACACCGTGCCTTGGAACAGCAATCGTGGCCACCGTGCTGGTATACACGATTCGCTCAACACCAGCGCTTTGCGCCGCCGCAAGCAGCTTGCGGGTTCCTTCAACATTATTTTCGTAAATCTCTTCGGGGCGCGGCGTCCACAAGCGATAATCGGCTGCGACGTGAAAAACGCGCCGGACTCCCTGCATGGCGCGCTCGAGCGAACTCACATTCCGCAAATCACCCTGGAATAACTCTACGTTTAACCCACCAAGTGCGTCTAAGTTGCTATCCGGACGAACCAGTGCCCGAACGGATTGGCCTGAACTGACAAGTTGCCGGGCGACATGGCTTCCTACGAAGCCCGTGGCACCCGTAACGAGCGTGGTCATAGAATGCGGAAAACCTCGTCCTGCGACTGATTTGCAGGCGCTACGGGAATCGCACGCTTGGTTGAGCCGTTGCCATTGGCTTGACCGTTTTGTTTGGCTCGGAGTTCCCTCTCGCTCGGCTCGCCGATAAGGCCGCCCATTTTTCCGGACAGCGTCCAAGTGAGCATTTTCCAAGTGTCGCCGAGTTTCTTATTTCCGCCGAGTACTGCCGAAGCCTCGTAGCCTGCGTGAACCATGCAATCTTCACAACGGGGATCTTTTCCGCGGCCGTAATTTTCCCACGGAGTCTTATCGATGAACTCCTTAAAAGTGGCGTGATGCGCGTCGGTCATCAAATAGCAAGGGCCCTTCCATCCGCGCGGGTTGTAAGTAGGATTGCCCCAGGCCGTGCACATCAGCTCGCGCTCGCCGCGCAGGTACTCCATATAAATCGGCGAAGTGACGATGTTATAGCGCTCGAGCAGCTTGCTGGCTTGACGGAACTTGTCGCGAATTTCATCGCGCGACATGAAGATTTCCTTGGTCATTACCGCGGCGTAGGAATAAGCCGGGGAAATCATGTGGCCGTCAACGCCCAGCGTCTGCAAATACGCAAAAAGATCTGCAATCTCTTCGATATCGGTTTCCTTATAGACCGTCGTGTTGGAAGTCACCAGGAAACCGGCTGCCTTAGCCGCCTTGATGCCTTCGATTGCTTCGCGAAACACGCCATCGCGTTCAACGCAGATGTCATGAGTCTTTTCAAGACCGTCCAAGTGCACGTTGAAAAATAGCCGCGAAGTGGGCTTGAATTCCTTCAAGCGCTTGCGGATGAACATTCCGTTGGTGCACAGGTAAATGTGCTTCTTGCGATCCAGAATCTCTTTGCACAACCGATCGAGCTCGGGATAAATCATGGGCTCGCCGCCGCAGAGAGAAACGATTGGCGCTCCGCAATCATCCACTGCCTTCAGGCATTCCTCGACCGTCAACATTTCGTTGATGGTGGATTTGTACTCGCGAATACGGCCGCAGCCGGTGCAAGTAAGATTGCAGGCATGGAGCGGCTCGAGCATCATCACCAGCGGAAACTTCTCAGCACCGCTCATTTTCTTGCCGGTCAGATATCCGGCCATGCTGGTGGTCAGGCTTAAAGGTACTCTCATTCATTACCCCCGTGTTTTCTTCCAATCAGATGCTGCAACTCCGCCGCGGGAATCTGCATACCGGCAAAATTCTTCCGGCCCTTGCGCATATTGTCATAGCGCGCGAGGGCGTATAGCGGGAAAGAGTTTCGATAAAGATGATATTTCAGGTAAAACACGCATGGGAATCCGGTTCCGGTAAATTCCGGTTCGTCCCAAGTTCCATCGGAATTCTGCTGGTCCACAAGCCATGCTACGGCGCGTTCGACGGAGGGATCATCGGCACCGCCCGTTGCCAGCAGTCCGATCAAACCCCATGCTGTTTGCGACGCGGTGCTCTTCCCCTTTCCTTTAAGCGCCGGATCGTAGTAGGAAAGTACGGACTCACCGAAGCCGCCGTCTGCATTCTGCACCGAGCGCAACCAATCAGCAGCCCGCTGGCAATCCGGCTGCGTTGCAAGACCAAGGGTTTCGAGCGCGCGCAGAACGCCACTGGTTCCATACACATAATTCACGCCCCAGCGCCCAAACCAAGAGCCATCGGCTGTTTGTTCGTGACGGATAAAAGCGCGAGCTCGCTGAATAACTGGGTGATTCGCAGGCCAGCCCATCTGCCCCAGGCATTCCACGCTACGCGCGGTTACATCGGCGGTGGAAGGATCGAGCATCGCGTTATGATCGGCGAAGGGGATATGATTCAGAAATTGTAAGTCGTTCTCGTGATCGAACGCGCCCCAACCGCCGTCAGCGTTCTGCATACTGACCAGCCACGCCAACCCGCGGCGCATCGAGTTGCGCAAGCGCTCCGAATCGGGATCATCGACGCGGCCGAGCGCCATCAGAACGAAGGCGGTATCGTCCACGTCGGGATAAAAATCGTTGCGGAATTCAAAAGCCCACCCGCCGGGTTCCGCGTTTTGGTTCTTAACCTGCCAATCGCCTGGCCCGAGGATCTGATTGGACACAACCCAGCGCTCCGCCGCGATGAGAGCCGGATGCGACGGATCGACGCCAGCTTCTTCCAGCGATACCATGGCGATTGCCGTGTCCCATACGGGCGAAATGCAAGGTTGAACGCGAATCGTGTCGTCTTCTTCGATTTCGTAACGCGAAAGGAATTTAATTTCTCGAGCTACCAGCGGGTCATCCTGGTCTTTGCCATCGGCAAGCAGCGCGTAGATCGAGTTCATCATCGCCGGGTAAATAGTGGCCAAGCCCTCGCTG
Source organism: Candidatus Acidiferrales bacterium (assembly GCA_035603075.1). Lineage (GTDB taxonomy): Bacteria > Acidobacteriota > Terriglobia > Acidiferrales > UBA7541 > Palsa-295. Next base: position 97,554 of record DATNLC010000113.1, read on the forward strand.
CGCTCCAGGCGCTCGAGCATCCACCTGCGCGCTAAAGCAAGAGCAAACTTGCGGAAAGGCTTCCAGCGCGAGCGTTCGTAAATCTTCAGAGCGCGATCCAGTGCAAGGAAAACGTTACGCCACGAAATAATGCGTTTGTCCCAATCGAAGGAATGCGGCTTTTCGCCCTTGGTCTTGAACAGCTCGTTGATCGTGATCGATTCCGGCAAATGCCAGTCCGGCCTGCTCGCGTAAATGATCGAAAGAGGAATGACGATTCCGCGAGTCCACGAAGACATCTCGTAAATATTTATAGGAACCCACTCCGGGAGAAGCATCAGCTCGGGAGGAATGGAAGGAACGATGCTCCAGTCTATGGCGCCAACCATGGCGAGATAGAATCGCACGTAGGAATTTGTGGCCTCTAGCCCGCCCAGGGCGATAACTCTTTCTTTCGCGCGGAGAATGTGCGGCGCGGCTACCGAGTCACCCGCCAAACGCAAACCTACATATGCCTTTACCGAGGCATTCAGCTCCGACGGACCGCCTTCGAAAATGTTCCATCCGCCATCAGGAAGCTGCTTCTTCCGAATGTAATTTGCCAGCTTGGCTACTTTTTCGGATTTCAACTGCCCGAGCACATGCAGGTAGACAATGTAATCGGACTCAAGGGTCGTATCTGCCTCAAGTTCACCCCACCAATAGCCGTCCTGCGATTGCGCGGACAAAAGCCAATTCGCGCTGCGGGATATCGCGTCCTCGACCTGGCTTTCGAAATCGCGTCTGCGGACCGTGGCCGCACCTGGGCCACCCCCAAACGAAAAGTCCGCTCGCAATCTTGCTTCTGGTGTCATCAATCCCTCAGTCATATACCATCATAAACCCGCTCAATACGTGCCGGGCACTTCTCAAGCTACCTATCAAACAACGCTCGCCGTGATTATTACGGGCTGGTGAACTATGGACGGCGCGAGCCCTGGCCACGGCGAGCGCCGGTGATCCTGATAAGCCTATTACGGTTTCGCCTAAGGTTCGGGAGTTTCGCCCCAAAGCGTCGACCCCCGTTCCACTCCGGAGACAAGCTGTCCGAATCAGTCAGCGCCCATAGGAGCGATGGTACCCTCAAATCCGGGCCCCAATCCGCACCCCGAACCGTAACAGTAAGATTATCTTTGGGTTTGGCTCTCTGGTCAACTGAAAATGTGCCTCCGGTTACATGGGATGACCCGATGGCCCAAATGGGTGCATTACAAATGACTGCAGTTCAGGTGGCAGGGGATGCCCTATAGGTTGCAGAAACCTAGGCGTGCTTTCGCCTAGTGTCTCCGAGAAAATCGGATATTGAAGTGGCGAACGGAAGACGAAGCCGTCGGCCAGCGCCATAACCTCTCTGGCTGAGGACTTGAAGTTGGCCATTTTCGGGTCCAAGACCATTAGAAACACCGTTGGGTGCCAGAATTTCACCAATGCGCCGCTTTCGACGATGACATTTTTCGAATCTTGGAGTGTTTCGGCGAGGGGGCCGAGAACATCCTGGACGCACCCATCTTTAGTCTGCACCCATAAAGATCTTTGCGCCCCAGCAAGCAAATATCGAGACGTGCCCGTGCGACCTGAACGGTCGGCCTCGTCAAGAATCGAGAATGTGTGCTCGGCAGGGCCGCATCCGCAGTCGAGACCGTTTACCGGGCAATGTAATTCAGCGTGCGGCGTGATCTTCGCGGCCGTCCAGAGGACATCAGAGGTGGCCCGAATTATGTCCACAATAAGAGTGGTCTTACCGACTTTGCGGTATTGTCCGCCGACTACGATGAGCCTACCTGGGAGAGGATGTCCGTTCGACCGCGCAACCATCCTATGGCTTTCCTTGTTCCATCTTTTCGACACGCTCGATCAGTTCCGGCAAACGCGCCAATGCCGCGTGTTGCTTCTTGTATCGGTCGAGGGGCCTCGCAGGCGTTCCCCACACAATTTGCCCTCGCCGAATTGTCTTTCCTGGGAGCACGCCGCCCTGGCCGCCGACAATTACTCCATCTTCGAGGTGGCAATGGTCTCCGAGGCCTACCTGCCCTCCGAGAATCACTCCTGCTCCCAGCGAACTGCTTCCCGAAATCCCGGTTTGCGATATCAAGATCGAGTGTTCGCCGATAGAGACGTTGTGAGCTACCTGCACCAGGTTGTCAATCTTCACATCTGCGGCGATGGTCGTAACGCCGAGGGAACCGCGATCGATTGCGGTGTTGCAACCAATCTCGACGTTGTCCCCAATTTCGACAGTACCAATCTGAGGAAATTTCCAATGGCGGCCTTCGCCGAAAACGTAACCGAATCCGTCGCCTCCGATCACAACGCCGGAGTGAAGCTCAACGCCGTTGGCTAGCCGCGAATTGGCGTAGAGCGTCACACGCGGATGGAGCCGGCAGTTGTCACCGATTGTGCTGCCACGTCCGAGAAAACAAAAAGCTTCCACCATGCTGCCCTCGCCGATTTCCACTTCATCTTCGATCACGGCGTACGGGCCGACGAAAACACTCATACCTAGCTTCGCACTCGAAGCTACGAGCGCGGTGGCGTGAACTCCCGGAGGTGGCGCGAACTTCGGAAGCAGAAGCGTGGAGCCCTTGGCGAAAGCAAGTTTCGGGTTCTCCGCGGACAGCGTGGTCTTCCCTTTCAGTTGCAGCCCTGGCGGTGCCAGCACGCACTTGGCGGCCGAGTCCTCAGCTCGCTGTTTATGCCGCGGCGAATCAATATAAATCAGATCTGTAGCGCGCGCGCTTTCCGGCATAGCCATACCGGAAAGCGGTATCTGACTATCTCCCGCAATTGTTGCTCCCAGGAATTTGGCTAGCTCACCAGACGTGCAAGTCATGATCACCTCTTTTCGCAAGGATCAAGGACGTCGAAAATGACGGTTTACGTCGGATAAATTTCTTTTTCCCCTGGCGGGCGTGTCTTCCATCTCTTGTGCACCCAAAGCCACTGATCGGGGTAAGTGCGCACGTAATCTTCAATGGTCTTCGTGAAACGCACGGTGTTCTGGCGGACATCAACATCTTCATCTCCAGTCCGCTCGAGCTGGATTGCAGGTTCAAAACGCAGACGATATTTTCGCCGCGCACTGTCCCAGGAAAGAAATCCCGGTACGACTGCCGCATCGGTGCGCAAAGCGATGCGCGCGAGGCCGGATGTTGTGGAAGCCGGAATGCCGAAAAAATCGACGAAAACACTTTCCTCGAGTACGGTGTTGTGATCGGAAAGGATGCCAACCGTTCCTCCGTCCGCCAGAATCCGAAGAATCGACCGAGCCGACTTATTTTTTTCGATGGGCTGGTTGCCCGATAAGCAACGGTAGTGGTTGATGAGCGCATCGACTCGGCGATTCGCGATGGGCCGCACCAGGAAATGAAGCGGGTGGCCGTAAAGAGCATGCGCGAACGGCGCCAACTCCCACGCGCTCATGTGGCCAGTAAGAAAGAGCACGCCTTTTCCGCGCCGCCGCGCTTCATCGAAATTTTCAAAGCCATCGAGCACCACAATTTTCTGGATGTTTTCGCGCGTATATTTCGGAAACTGCGAAAATTCAGCAGCCATCCACCCGATTTGCTGAATCATCCCGCGGATCACGCGCTTGCGCTTGGCAACGCTCCAGTCAGGAAATGCGAGGTTCAAGTTGAACATCGCCGCGCGGCGAAGCGGCGCGCGCAACGCGTAAGCCAGAGCTGCAAAACTCTCCCCGACAAACCGCGCTGCGGGCCGCGGCAGCAGTCCCAGTGACTTCACTCCAAACCACGCTGCGGCATATTCGATCCGTTCACGCATGTCAGGTCATTATGCTAGAGCCAGCGAAGCAGACGCCAGCGTTAGGAGCATGACGTTTGCCGCAGCGGAATCATGACGTAGAGTTTGCAAGGTTATTTTCTTCTGTGGACGACGAATGAAAAAGCTCGCGGCATCAAGATTCGCGGGGCAATGTTAGACTCAACCCGCTTTGAATGCACTTCCACAATTGCGGCGAACCAACCTTGGGGACGCCATCTTTTCATGCGTGGCCGTCTTCATTTGTCTTTTTACCGGACTCGGCGCCTTCGGTCTAGTTGGCCCGGACGAGCCGCGATACGCATGGATCGCACGAGCCATGGCTGAGGGCGGCGATTGGGTTACGCCGCGACTTTACGGCCAGCCATGGTTTGAGAAGCCGATCTTCTATTATTGGGCGGCCGCAGTCGGATTTCGACTGAACCTGCCGCCCGAGTGGGCTGCTCGGCTGCCTTCCGCACTCGCGGCGCTTGCGGCCGCTGTTGCCATCGGCTGGCTCGGTTGGAGACATTATGGCGGTGAAAAAAACCTTCCGGCGCGGCCGGCTTTGCTGGCGCCCCTGATTTTCTCCACGAGCGTAGCGGCAATCGGTTTTTCGCGAGCGGCTACTCCAGATATGCTTTTCAGCGCGTTTATCACACTCGCGATGGCTTGCGCTGCGAGGGTGCTGCGCAATCATCAAGTTTTGTGCAATGTCTCTGGCGTGAATTCGATGTCTGGGGCGCGAGACACTTTCGCGCTGGCATTCTTCGGAGTATTTCTAGGGCTGGCGGTACTGGCCAAGGGACCCGCGGGTGTCATACTCGCCGGCGGAGCAATCGGTCTGTGGGCGCTAGTTACATCACAATGGCGCGCAGCCGTTCGCCTGGTAAGCTCGATAGCAATCGCCACGTTCTGTGTCGTGGCCCTGCCGTGGTACATCCTGTGCGCCAAACGAAATCCGGATTTCATTCACATTTTTATTTTTCAGCACAATTTTCAGCGTTATCTCACCCCTCTGTTCCAGCACAAGCAGCCCTTCTGGTTTTTCGGGTGGGTCACACTGCTGGCGCTGTTGCCATGGACTGTGCTGTTGCTTCCGGCTGGGCAGGAAGGCTTGCGTCTATGGCGCGAGAAATCTTGGGCTGATTCGCCCGGTTTTTTCTTCGCGTGTTGGGCAATTTTCCCGATTATATTCTTCAGTGCTTCACAGTCGAAATTGCCGGGCTACATTCTTCCCGCGATCCCCGCTCTAGCCCTCCTATGTTCCGTAGGGGCGATACGAGCGTTTCAGAAGAGCCGCCTGATGTCGGTTTTGGTTACGGCGGGCCTCGGTCTTGTGTGGATCACGATTGCCGTATTGATATTTGTTCAGGCCCTCAGGATTCCATCGACCAATATGGGACGCTTTGTACCGCTGTTGCTCACCGAAGCGGCGATTGTCGTCGCGATTTTGCTCGCACTGGCGATCGTGTTTGCAGGCATCTTTCGGAATCTATCCGTAGCGGCGATAATCTGTTCTCTCTCCGTAGTCGCGATTCTCGTACTTGCCAATATTGTGGCACTCCCGGCGGCAGATACGTTCTTGTCTGCAAGGCCTCATGCTGCTTTTCTGCGCCACGACCTACGTCCCGATCGAATATTCACCTTTGAACTGAATCGCTCGTGGAATTACGGGCTTGCCTTTTACTTTCGCCGCGAACTTCCGGAGTGGTCGCCTCAAGATCCCGAGCCCGCGCTAGTGTTGACCACGCGCAAAGGTCTGGAAGAAATCGTAAAGGCCGGAAGATCTCAAGGCGACCTCAACGAATCGGAAGAAGGAATCTTCTACGTGCCTGTTGGGCCGGTGCCTCGTTAGTGGCGCGAGGTAGGCGATACAGAGGTGGGCGATATACTCGACAGGAAAAAGCTTACGACAGTGTTTTCGTAATTTTTCCTGTCGTCGTCCGTCATTTCGGAATATTTCGTCCGTGTGCGGACTAACTGTTTCGGCTCCGGAGCGAGGATGAATAGGGTTAAAGTCTCGTTCGCGAGCGCCTGACGACTGTCCGATTGAAAGAATAGTTTTGGAATTCCTTTTGTAAATCGCAACCGAGAGTTGACTGGCGGTTCGTTCCGGAATTGATAGTTCATTAACCGAAAACCCCAGTCACAAAAGCGGCCCACATACGGCAAAACCGCGAGGCCGGACTGCTTCACCTCGATCTGAATCATTTCTCGCGGATCGGAGTAAGCGTCGTCCACCGCCACTGCCGAAATTCGAGGATCGACGGACGCTTCCTCTAGCGCGGCATACCCGCCCATATCAACGCCCCAAAGTCCAAAATGTTCCGGGTCCACGTCGTCACGTGTCGACAGAGCCTGCACCGCAGCCTTCAATTCCTGCCTCTCACGGTATCCCAGCGAAGTAACCCCCGGGCTGGTGCCGTGCCCTGAAAAGTCGAACAAGAAGACGTTGAACTGGCTCTCTTGCAGAGCGGTCACCAGCGTCAAAACATCCGCACGCTGCGAAAGATAGCCGTGACACAGGACTACAGTAGGCGCGCCTCGCCGACCGGGAAAAAACCAGCCATCTCGGGAAGTTCCGTCGGCTAGAGAAAAAGGCATAGTCGTGGGATGTCCCATCATTACGTTTAGGTCGACAGCCGCGGTTGGATGCGGAGTCCGCAAGATCTGATAGAGAAGAAACCCCGAAATCGTAGCAATAGAAACGAAGGCGAAAAGGATTATCGCCAAAAGGCTGGAGAGAACCTTGGCAAGGCGCGTTGTGGGATAACGGAGCTCTGAGAAGACGGCCATCCGTTGGGCACGGGCGCTCGAACCTCTGCGTCCCGGCAAGACGAATGTTAGCACAATTCGCCGTATCCTCCTTTCTCAGGAGGTTATACATCGGGCAAGTCGCTTTGGAACTGTTTCAACTGTCATTTTCCAAGTTGAAACGGAATTCACCCGCCAACAACGGACCAGTTGGGTTCTTGCGCTTCGCAACGCTATAATGTTGACGGACTACGTAAACGCCTTCATGCAGATCCTGGACCTCCGCCAAATACCGTCGCGCAGACTGGAGCCGCTGTTCCAGGAAGAGACTCGGCATTGGCGGGACGAATTGCACTGGGACTATCGGCCGTCCGTGGATCTGATCCGCAAGTTCATCGATTCGCATTCCTTGGGTGGGTACGTTGCAATGGAAAACGACAAGCCGGCAGGATATGGGTTCTACGTTCTTGAGGATCACAAGGGATTGATTGGTGGATTATTCGTATCCTCGACGGAATCCCAGGCTTCGATAACCAGGGTGCTGGTTACCGAGATGATCGGCGCCCTTCGCGCCACTCCACGTTTGCAAAGGGTGGAAGCGCAGCTGATGCCCTTCGGCACTGAGATGGACCCAAGTTTCCTTTCGCAATATTTCAATCTGCATACGCGTTTGTTTATGTTGTTGCCGCTGACAGAAGCCCAACTCATCGACAAACCGCTCTCGAGCGGCCTCCGGCTGGAGCAGTGGACGGACAAGGCCTTCGAGTCCGCAGCCAGACTCATTCAGCTCGCCTACGCGGATCACGTGGACGGGGAAATCAACGATCAGTACCGCAGCGAGGCCGGCGGGATGAAATTTCTTCGCAACATTGTTTTGTTGCCTGGCTGCGGCCAGTTTCTGCCGGAAGCTTCATTCCTGGTGCGTCCGGCGACAGGCGACCGGCCCGTGGGCATGGTGTTGACTTCCACCGTGGCGGAGGGTGTGGGGCACACAACCCAAATTTGCGTGATGCCAGGATACCAGGGCCACGGAATCGGACGTTTCATGATGGAGAGTGCGATCAAAGCGCTCAGGCGGCGGAAGTATGAATCACTTTCGCTGACGGTCACGAGCGCTAATTCTTCGGCCGTCGAACTTTACGAGCACCTGGGATTTCGCACGATCAAGAAGTTTGCGGCGGGAGTATGGCAAGCGCACGGCAGGTAGGCTTACTTTTTCGCGCGGTCTTTCAACAGATCTTTCAGTTCGTCCATGAATTCTTTCACATCCTTAAAATCCAGATAAACCGATGCGAAGCGTACATAAGCTACCTTATCCAGTTTCTTCAACTTGTCCATAATCAATTTGCCGATTTCAGTCGTGGTGCGCTCGCGCTCGGGAGCTTCGCTCACAAATTGCTCAGCTTCGTCCACGATGGCCTCAAGCTTTCCCACCGCGACCGGCCGCTTCTCGCAAGCTTTTAACAAACCCTGCAGCAGCTTTTGACGGTCGAATTTTTCGCGGCGGCCATCTTTTTTGATGACCATGTAAGGGATTTCATCAATCCGCTCGTAGGTGGTAAACCGGCGGTTACACTTCAAGCATTCGCGGCGGCGGCGAATGAGATCGCCCGTGCGGGCTTCGCGCGAATCCACTACTTTATCATCCAGGTGTGAACAAAAGGGACACCTCACTGCGGCCTCTCTTCCGAACGCGAGGCTTTTTCGGCCCACTCAGCGGATTCGACCGCTACCGCCGCCCGCTCTTCTTCTTTAGCTAACTGGCGGAGTTCGCCCATCGACCATCCTTCGCTGAATAGTAATGGCAAGCCAACCAAGCAGCAGCTTGCGAAGGACACCAACCAGAGGACGATTGATGCGGTCGCGGCCGGTTCCTTTTCTACTCCAAAGATGAGCGTCAAAACAAGAAAAGTAGCGAGTTGCGCGCCACCTCCGACTCCAGGAAGCTGAGCCGCCGATCCAATCAAAGTGAATGCGAGGACCACCAGTGCTCCGGATAGGGTCATTGCCGCCAGGGCGGGCTCTCCGCTAAACGCATGCGCAATCCAAACGTACACGAGCAGCACCAGAAACCAATGCAGGCCGGAATACGCAAGAAGGACGACGAGATCGTTCCAGGTCCGGATGCCCTGCAGCCCCTCGCTGAAACCTTCCAGCAACGCGGCGATCTTCCCACGCCAACCATGCTGCCAGGTTGATTTTTTTAGTCTTTTTCCCAGCCATTCCGCACCGTGAAAACGGAAGTAGAGCAGGAACGCAATGGCAGAAGCCAACAGCACGAAGAGCAGCACCCCTCCGGTTCGCGCTAGATACGCAATCCTATCGGTTTGCTCACCGCTCTCAGTGCCCTGCCGCTTGAAAACCATCAAAGCCAGCCCGGCAATCACAGCGGCGGAGGCCATATCGAATACGCGTTCGAGAACGTACACGCCGAACATCCGCGGAACCGGAATCGAGTCTTTCTTCGCGATCAATACCGGGCGGATCGGCTCGCCTGCTCGGCCCAACAGAAAGCTGCAGGTGAATCCCATAAGAGTGGCGCTGTACACATTCCAAAAGTGTGTGTGTCCCAGAGTTCGCGAAAAGCGCATCCATCGAACGGCACGGATTGCGAAACAGGCGTAAATCGCAAACACGCTCAGCACAAGCAGCGAAAGACGGGCATCGCGCAACGACTGCGCCACCATGCCCCAATGAAAACCTTCAAGCGTGATCGAATTGCGGAACTTATAGAACAAATAAGCAAGGGCCAGAACGGCAAGCAGCATCAAGAGAAGCTTTCGGGACTTTTGAAACATTGATTTCGCACCGTAGCAGTAAGCTTCGGAGAGTGTCAAGGCGAGGAGCGGGATTTCTAGTCCGTGGAAACGTAATCGCGGATCTTGTTATACTCGGTTTCGGGAAGGATTCCCTTGCTGACCAGTTCGTTTGTGCTGCGATATGGACGTCCGTGAATAATTCTCTGAGCGTCGGTTCTAGAGATTCCCGGGAGGCTCGTTAGATCGGTTTCGGTTGCCGAATTCAAGCCGAGCGGATGAGTGTGGTCGCGATTCCAACCCTCCTTCACTCCCTCGGCGGCAGCGCGAGCGTCTTCCGCAGCCTCGCGAGCCGCTTTGCCCAACTCCTTTCCCGCTTCCTTCAGCTCGGGTTTGACGCGCTCGGTGGCCTTCGCGGCTTCCTCGCGCATCTTTTCGTCGCGTTGCCGTTGATCTTGAGTTTGATTCGAATTACAAGCGACCAAACCAGCTAACAGAAGCAGGCAGCACAAACTCATAATTTTCGACGTTCGAAGCGTCACGACATCCCCTCCAAGTCGACCGAGTCCGCGGACGGGCATCCCGAGCCTTTTTTATCTACACTATGACGCTACCAAAAGACTTATCTGAGCCACAATACACTGAAGAGGGTAGTTTGCGCCTCTAATCGAACATTCTCCGAAATGTGCCGCAGGAAGAGCCAAAATGAATAAAGACGACACGCCCCAGCTTCCATCGCGTTTTGGCGTTCAGACGGGTTTGTGCGAAAGTTGCCGGCACGCGCGACGGATTGAATCCGATCGAAGTTCGGTATTTTCTCTATGTGAACTGTCAACAACCGATCCGCGGTTCCCGAAATACCCCAGGCTGCCGGTGATTCAATGCCCCGGTTACTCGAGATAAACTTCAATTCGCTATTGCTCGTTAGCGCGATAGCTGCTTGTGTTTACCAGCACAACGCAGATAAGATGCCCAGCAACGCTACAATGAACAGATACTAAAGAGGTTTGCGAGACCGTTCGGAACCGCACACAGCGGGGAACTTTTTGTGGCCAAATTGCGTTTCATTGTGTGAGGCCGAGAGGAATGCAGGATGCGAGGCTAAGGAAGATTGGAGGCCGACGCCCAACTGGTACAGGAGTGTCTCCGGGGCGACGGACCGGCCTGGGAGGAACTCGTGCGCAGGCACACGCGCCGGGTTTTCAATCTGTGCTACAGGTTCACCGGCAATTCCACGGAAGCCGAAGACTTAAGCCAGGAAGTTTTCCTGCGCATCTACAAGACGCTGTCGAGCTACAAACCTGCGTTCGGAGCGTTTCCGACCTGGCTCACGAGCGTCACCAGAAATCTGTTAGTGGACCATTACCGGCGCACGCGGCGCGACCGGCAAACAGACTCGATAGACGACGCGATGCCGCAACTGGAAGAGAGGCACTCGTCGGCGAGGGCGCCGGACAAATTGGCGGAGGCTACGGAATTGAGCGTTCAGTTGCAACGCGGCTTAGCGCGGCTATCTCCCGAACTCCGAGAGTCGGTGATCTTGCGCGATTTACAAGGACTCGAATACAACGAGATCCAGGTGGTGCTACAGGTGCCTGAGGGGACGGTGAAGTCGCGGATCAACCGAGGACGCATCGAGTTGGCGCGTATCCTGACGGAGATGGGCGTGCGCCCGAGCTAATTTGCGGAAATGATTTGGAGCAAGGTATGGACTGGAACTGCACATTTACAGAAGAACGGCTGAGCGATTACCTCGAAGGAAAACTTTCCCCGGTCGAGGCAGCGAAGTTCTCCGCGCACGCGAAGGGATGCGCGAACTGCACGGAGACGATCGCGCTGGTGAGCGGCCTTGTAAACCGCATGCACAAGATCGAGATGCTCGAGGAACCGCCGCATCTTGTTGCAAAGATTCTTGACGCCACGCTCGGTCCGCGCAATCAGAAAGAAGGCTGGAAGCGATGGTTCGAGTGGATTCCGATGTTGTGGCAACCGCGTTTCGCAATGGGATTGGCGACAGTCGCGGCGTTGCTGGTAGTACTTTCCTACACAGCTGGTCTGACGCCTGCAAAGCTTAAGAAAGCCGACCTGAGCCCGGCAAATGTATTTCGCTCAGCCAACCGGCAAGCGCATCTCACGTACGCGCGGGGCGCTAAATTCGTGAACGACTTGCGCGTGGTGTATGAGATTCAGTCGAAGCTTCAGCCCGAGCCGCAGCCTTTGCCTGTCAGTAATCCGGAGCCGGCTCCGAATCAGGAACACGATTCGCAGCCGCCAACTGGCACGCCGCAGCAGAAGTCGCAAACCGCACCGCTTCCCAGCCGAACGCAGATCCGTGGCGGGCCGATGTTTGCGTTTTTGTTAACTGAAAGCCTGGCTGATAGTCTGGCCGAAAATTCGATCAACAGTTCCATTAGGAGCACTCGATGAAATGCGCCACGCACCCAGATGTGGACGCTACAGGATTTTGCCGCAACTGCGGCAAGCCATTATGCCCCGCTTGCACGCGGGACGTGAACGGCGCGCTCTACTGTGAAAACTGTTTGGCGGCTGCGGTGGCGGTACCGCGGCCCGATGTGCCGCCGCGGTCGGACACAAATCCTGGCCTTGCCGCAACGCTCGGATTCATTCCTGGGCTTGGCGCGGTTTACAACGGCGAGTACATCAAGGCCCTGATCCACGTTCTGATTTTTGGTGGGCTTATCGCGCTGCTGAGCAGCGATTTGCCGGGCGGATATGATGCGTTTATTGGGATTGCTCTCGCCGGCTTCTGCGTTTATATGCCGATGGAAGCCTATCGCACAGCGAAGGCCCGGAGGATGGGCGAGGCCGAACCCGCGGATTTTGCGTCCACCAGCGGCAACAAACCGATGGGCGCGATTATTTTAATCGCTATCGGCGCCCTCCTGTTGATGAAGAATTTCGGCTTGCTAGAAAGAGAATGGTTCTCGAAATCCTGGCCAGTGGGCTTGATCATACTGGGCGCTTGGCTCATCTGGGATCGCACGCAGAGAAGATCGTAGGAGATACTCGATGGCCGATTCGAACCGGGTTCACTGCGGATGCGCACATTGCCGAATTCGCGGACTCATGGGACCAGTGATCATCATCACTGTGGGAGTTCTCTTTCTCATTGGCCAATACAGCCGTTACAGTTTCGGCGATCTCTGGCCGGTGCTGTTGATCGTGATCGGCGTGATACTCGTGCTGCAGTCGCTGGCCTCTAGAGAAGGACACATCAGTTCGTGAGGGCGGCGTGAGCAACGGTCAAGGCCAGCGCAGCTCCATCTTCAGCGGACTGCTTCTGATTTTGCTCGGCGTTTTATTTCTTCTTGCACGCTTCGATCCGAATCTGGGCATCTGGCACATTTTCTCGCGCTATTGGCCTGTCGTAATTATTCTATGGGGTTTCGCGAAACTCGTCGATCATCTTGGAGCGCAACGCACCGGCCAGGAACGACCTCCGCTGTTGAACGGAAGCGAGGCGGCATTATTGGTTCTGGTTTTTCTGGTTCTGGCGGGGATGGGCATGTATTCCAAGATTAGAGAAAAAAATCCGGACCTGAACTTCGACGTCGGCTTCTTCAATCACCAGGCTACTCAGAGCCAGGAATTGCCGCCGAAAACGATAGCGTCCGGCTCGCATGTGACGCTTACTACCGTTCGCGGAAGCATCACCGCGCACGCTGGAGACGGCAACGACTTGCTTGTCAGCGTGAACGAAACGGCGGAGGGCTCTTCCGAAAGCTCAGCGCAGGACAGGATGAAAACCGTGCACATGGTGATCGAGCAGACCAGCGATGGTTATAGCGTTCACCCGGTCAATTTGGAAGACGCCGGCGGGCACGTGACGCTGGATCTGGACGTGACGCTGCCGAAGAGAGTATCGGTCACCGCGAATTCGGACCGAGGCGACGTTCACATTTCCGGTGTCGCCGGGTCAGTAATGGCGACTGCGCAACACGGTGATATCGAAGTGCATGATGTGGCTTCCGACGTCGGCGCGAAAATCACGAAAGGCGATACTCGCATCACCGATGTGGCTGGAAACGTCAGCCTCGCGGGACACGGCAACGAGATAGAGATATCAGATGTGAAAGGAAACGCAGCTATTGACGGTGATTTCTTTGGTCCTATCCGCGTTAGAACCGTTGCCGGCACCGTTCGTTACCGATCGCAGAAAGCGGACTTAACGCTCGTCGGAGTACGCGGACGATTGGAGCTGGATTCAGGGCAAATCGAGATTTCTGATGTGAGCGGTTCCGCGAAACTCATCACACACGAAATGGACATCGACGTAGAGAACGTCAGCGGGCGGCTTGATATCGCGGACACGAAAGGAGACATCAAAGTCCGTTTTTCTCAGCCACCGCGCGAAGATATTAACATCGCAGACGACTCTGGAGCAGTGGATCTGACGCTGCCTTCGAACTCCAATTTCGAGATCTCCGCTATCTCACAATCCGGCGAGGCTCAAAGTGAGTTCGAGGATTCTTCGCTAAAACTAGCGAACGAGAACGGAACGGGACGACTCAACGGAAAAATAGGCTTAGGCGGGCCCAAAATTCACATCACCACGAGCTACGGAACGCTTTATTTGCGTAAGTCCTCTTAATCTGCAGTTCCCTTTCCTCTTAATTTTTCGAGAGTGGCAAAAAACTCTGGGAACGAAACTGCGACGCAATCGGCATTGCGAATCACGGTGTCACCATCGGCGCCAAGCGCCGCAATTGCTAAAGCCATGGCTATGCGGTGATCGCCTTCCGGCTCAACTTTGGCGCCTCGCAGTTTCCCAGCAGAACGCCCCTCCACGCGAAGGCCATCGGGAAATTCTTCCACACTTGCACCCATGCGGCGCAATCCCTCGGCAATCGTGGCAATGCGGTCGCTCTCTTTCACGCGCAGTTCCTGCGCGCCGCGGATTTCGACTCCCTTCTCGGTGAACGGACCCAGCGCCGCGAGCATGGGAAGTTCATCAATCATTTCAGCAGTATGCGCGCCGCTGATTTCACCGCCGGTAAGGGCTGAATGTTTCACGGAAACATCACCAATCAATTCCCCGTCGCGAAGTTGAACTGAGGCGAGATGAACGGCAGCTCCCATGGAAATCAGGAAATCGAGGACACGCGTGCGAGTGGGGTTTAATCCGACATTGTGCAATACGAGGGCTGAGTCCGGGACAATCAACGCGGCGGCGATAAAGAAGACGCCGCTTGACAGATCCCCTGGGACGATCAATTGGCGCGCTTCAAGCTTCGGGCGCGGATGAATGCGTACCGATTTATTCAGGCTTTCGATGGTGGCCCCAAATTCGCGAAGTGCCAACTCGGTATGATCGCGCGTGCGAACCGCTTCACGCACAGTTGTCACGCCGTCGGCAAAAAGGCCGGCAAGCAGAATCGCCGACTTCACTTGCGCGCTTGGAATCGGCAGCGAGTAATCCATAGAATGCAAACTGCCGCCGCTGATTTCGAGCGGAGCGCAATCTTCGCCGTGAGTTCGGATCACGGCTCCCATCTTTCGTAATGGTTCCACCACACGACGCATGGGCCGCCTGCGCAAGGAAGCGTCGCCGGATAAAACCGAAGTGAAGGTCTGGCCGGCAAGCACTCCGGCAAGCATGCGGATTGTGGTTCCTGAATTCTCAGCGTCGAGAGAACGCCGCGGCGCTTGCAAACCGTTGAGTCCCTTGCCGGATATCCGCAAGTGCTCGCGCGTGAACTCGGATTCAACACCCAGTTGGCCTAGGCAATCGAACGTGCTCCGGCAATCCGCCGCAGTCGAATAGTTGAAAATCTCGCTGCGCCCCTCCGCGATGGCTGCAATTATGGCGTAACGGTGCGATATGGACTTGTCGCCGGGAAGCTCGACCACGCCTTCTATCGTTCCGCCAGGCGATATCGTTTTGTTGCTAAACATTTTCGCCATTGCGCGATTCTAACATGCCCGATTTGCTTCCCACGGACCCCGCAGGTATCATTTAGGTTCATGCGTTTAACCCCACGGACGTGCTCCCTTGCATATTTGTTCGCCCTAATTCTGATTCTTGCCCTCCCCGGTTTCGCCGGTGACAACTCGACGCTTTTTCCTCTGGACCAAGTGCGTCCGGGAATGAAGGGTGTGGCTTACACCATCTTTGCCGGTGACGAAATCGAAAAGGTGGATTTGGTCGTCTTGGGCATTCTGCACAATGCGCTAGGACCCAAGCAGGACATTATTCTCGTGCAGCTTCTCGGCGATAAACCAGAACATACCGGCGTAGTGGCTGGAATGAGCGGGAGCCCCGTTTATTTTGACGGAAAGTTAGCCGGTGCGCTGTCTCTGAAGCTGGGCGTTTTTACCAAGGAAGCGATCGGTGGCGTCACGCCGATTCAAAGCATGCTCGAAGTCGAGAAGGATTCGATTTCCCCGGCGACTGGCGCGCCAAATGCTTCCGCCGTAAACACTGGAACGGTGCCCGCGGCTTCGCGCGTCCCTTTGCCACAGGAGTTCTCCACTCGCACGGGAGCAGGTGTGGGTCAGTTCCTGACTCCCATCGAGACGCCGCTGATTTCCGCTGGTCTTTATCCCGACACAATTGCGCAATTCAGCAAGCAACTTTCCGGATGGGGAATGAGCATGATGGCCGGCGGGAGTGTCGCGCCGACTCCCGAAGATGCACAGATAAAACCCGGAGACATGGTGGGGGTCGAACTAATTCGCGGCGATCTATCCGTCGCTCCGGGATGTACGGTAACAACTGTGGAGAGCGACGGAACGATTCTTGCCTGCGGGCATCCCATTTTTTCGTTCGGCTCGGTTTCGATGCCCATGACACGCGCCCACGTGGTTACGACTCTCGCATCCTCCATGGCTTCGACGAAAATTATCAGTACCGGCGGAACAATCGGCACGCTGACTCAGGATCGCACGACAGCGATTATGGGCAAGCTCGGCGCTGGGCCGGCAATGATTCCGATGGATGTCACTCTGGTGACACCGAACGCCGAGAAGAAATTCCATTTTGAGCTGATCGAAAGCCCGCAGCTCACTCCCCTTTTGGTGGCGCTGGCGACTTACAACGGTATCGTTGGAAGCCCGGCTTACGGCGAAGGCTGGACACTGCAAATGGAGGGCGATATCGACCTGCAAGGCCACACAGCAGTCCATTTGGAAAACCTCTTTGCGCCGAACGATATGCCCATTCCCAGCGGCTTCTACGTGGCTACCGAAGTTCAAGGGATTTTTTCGCGTATTTATTCGAATCCCTACGAGCCACCGCATGTCCAAGGCATTCATCTAAGAGTGACGGCGTTGGCCGAACGGCGCTGGTCCATGATCGACAATGCTTGGATCGAAAAAAGTGAAGTAGCGCCTGGAGAAACGGTTGAGGTGAAAGTTTTGTTGCGGCCGTACCGCGGCGAGCCTTTCATTCAGCAAATTCCAATCACGATTCCGCCACAGACCACCCGTGGCACATTACAACTCTTGATCAGCGACGGAGAAACAGTCGACCGCACCGTTGATCCCGCCGCCGGAATGCAAGGGCCGCTTCCAGGACTGGAAGAGCTGATTAAATTGATTAATCGCGGACGGCAGAACGACTGCCTGTATGCCACGCTGCTGCAGCCGACTACCACTTTGCTGATAGAAGACAAAGTGATGCCTAATGCGCCCTATTCGGAAATCAACGTGCTCGACCAACGGCAGAGTGCGGGCGGCGCGAGATTGTTGCACCAGTCGCTGGCCGGTTCGTGGTTTGCGGAGATGCATCAGGTAATTACCGGCGAACGCACCCTGACGATCACGGTGAAGTGAAGCCCCGCCTCAAAAGGAGATTCCGACAGATGAGACCGCGAGGATTTGTTGTGTGGATTCTGGCGATAGGACTCATCGTGCCCATCGCGGCGCTCGCGGAACACACGCGTACCTGGCGACAATCGGATTTTTCCGAATTCCAGCGTGGTACGGCAAACGGCGTCGCCATCCGCAGCGACGGGAGGCTTATGCCCGCGCCGAAGTTCACGCCTTTTTCGGACCCTAATCTCGCTTATCTTTGGGCGCTGGGCACGGACTCTCGCGGACGTCTCTACGCGGCGGGCGGATCGAATGCAAAGGTTTTGCGCTTCGACGATCCCGGAAAGCCAACGACCGTTTTCGAGTCCGGAGAACTCGCAGCCCAAGCCCTCACGTTTGATTCGCACGACAATCTGTACGTAGGGACATCGCCGGACGGCAAGGTGTACAAAGTCACGCCTGAAGGTCAGAAAAGCGTTTTCTTCGATCCCAAGACCAAGTACATCTGGGCGCTCGAAATGGATTCGCAGGGAACTCTGTTTGTGGCCACCGGAGATACAGGCGAAATATTCGCGGTGAGGCCGGATGGCAAAGGCCGGCTTTTTTATCAAAGTGATGAGCGCCACGCGCGTTCCCTTGCGTTCGATCAAAAGGGAAATCTTCTCGTAGGAACCGATCCTAACGGCTTAATTTTGCGTGTCGCAATCGTCCGAAAAAGCTCCGAAGTTATTCCCGAAGCGGGCGCTGTCTTTGTCATTTACGAGACCAGCAAGAAAGAAGTGACTTCGCTGCTCAAGGACGCCCAGGGGAATATTTACGCCGCGTCGATTGGAGAGAAACAGCGTCCTGCAATCACATCGCCGGCGATCAATTTGTCGCCCACTTTGCCGCCCTTACAATCAAACAGCACACCCCAAGCGAACGTCACGCTGCAGCTGCAAGCACAAGCGCCACAGGCCACGCTTTCGTTCCCCTTCATCTCGGCACAGACGGGCGGCGCGGAAGTGACAAAAATATCGGCGGACGGCTCGCCTGAAACGGTGTGGACTTCGCGCGACGACCTGGTGTTTTCCATGGGGCTTTCCCCCACGCGAAACGTTCTTCTCGGCACAGGAGACAAAGGCGCCATTCTCTCGCTCGAGGGAAACGATATTTATTCGAGCATCGCGAAAACGGCCTCAGCACAAGTGACCAGCATCATCCCAGGACCCAAAGGCGAGATGTACGTGGCCACCGCGAACCCCGGAAAAGTCTTCACGCTCGGCCCCGGATACGAGCCTAACGGAAGCTTCGAATCCGATGCGTTCGACGCCAAGATATTTTCGCGCTGGGGAAGGCTGTCGTGGTGGGGCGATGGCGCAACGCAAGGCAAGGTCGCGTTCTACGTGCGCTCCGGAAATACGTCGAGTCCACAAAAGAACTGGAGCGCATGGGCCGGCCCGTACAAGAATGCCACGGGGGAGACCGTGGATTGTCCCGCCGCGAGATTCGTGCAATGGAAAGCGGTTTTCCTGGACACGGACGGCAAAAATATTCCGAACGTTTCGTGGGTAAGTTTGGCCTATCAGCCGAAAAACGTTGCGCCGGTGATCGATGACATAGCCATTCAAGATCCGGGAATTCGCGTACAGGGCTTTTCAAATCCACAAGGCGGACTGGCCACTCCTACGTCCGTGCAACTTCGGCAGCCGCAGCGCAATGCCGCAAACTTTCCCTCCCCGCTGAATCTGAACCCGGACGTTCCGGTGCGGTTCCCCAAGGTTGACGTGCCTCCTCAGGGTATCGAGGACAAAGGATATGCGAGCGTGCTCTGGAGCGCGCATGATGATAACGACGACGACCTCACTTTTTCTATCTATTATCACGGTGAAGGTGAGCAAAACTGGCGGTTGTTGAAAGACAAGCTCACGCAAAAATATTTTTCCTGGGATACCACCACGACGCCGGATGGAGCATATTACTTGAAAATTGTGGCTTCCGACTCGCCCTCGAATCCCGCCGACCAGACTCTTACGAGCGAACGCGAAAGCGATCGATTTGAAATCGAGAACACCCCGCCGAGTATCGAAAAACTACAAGCCGCGGCTGAGAGCGCGACCACAGCGAAAGTTACCTTTCAAGGGTCTAGCCCCTCAAGCTCAATTGCGCGAGCGCGCTACAGCGTTGATGCCGGCGATTGGATGATCGTTTTTCCAGAGGGCTTGCTTTCCGACGCACCCAAGCAAAGCTACCAGTTTTCCATTGCCGGACTCGCGTCGGGCGAACACACCGTAGCGGTACAAATTGCCGATCGCTTCGACAACAGCGCCGCCGCGAAAGTAACATTCACAATGCCGGCGCACTCTGCGAAGTAAGCCGGTGAAGGACGGGATTTAATCCAGCAGCCGGAGTTTTTGTTTCAGTGATAATGTGAGCCCCATGAACGCGACATCCTTGCAAACCGCCGCGCCGAAGTTCGAAGCCGTCCTCGCAGCGCACAAGCGCATTGCCCCGCGCATTCACCGCACGCCGGTCGTCACTTCTGCTTCACTCGACGAGATTGCCGGCGCCCGGCTTTATTTCAAATGTGAAAATCTGCAAAAAACGGGATCGTTCAAGATTCGCGGCGCCACGAATGCTGTTTTTTCGCTCACGGATGAAGAAGCGCACCATGGAGTGGTGGCACCTTCGTCCGGGAACCACGCGGCGGCACTGGCGCTGGCGGCCAGTTGGCGAGGTATACCAGCATTTATCGTCATGCCTTCGAACTCGTCGGCTGCCAAAATGCGGGCGGTGGAATCTTATGGTGGACAGATCACCCCATGTGAACCAAATATGGCTTCGCGCGAAGGAACCTGTGCGGAAGTAATGAAAAAGACCGGCGCGCATTTGGTGCACCCCTACAACGACGCGCGCGTCATCGCAGGGCAAGGCACAGCGGCGCTGGAATTGATCGAAGACGTGGGAGAACTCGACGTGGTGATTGCGCCGGTTAGCGGCGGCGGCCTTCTAAGCGGCACAGCAATCGCTGCGAAGTGTATGCGGCCGGGAATTCGGGTGATCGGCGGCGAGCCGCGCAACGCAGACGACGCCTACCGCTCTCTCGCGGCAAAAAAGATTGAGCCAGCGGCTCCATTCGAGACCATGGCAGATGGCCTGCGCGCCACACTTTGCCCCTTGACCTTCTCCATTCTGGAATCTTTTGTGGACGAAATCTCGACAGTCACTGAGGAAGAGATTACCGCTGCGATGTTGTTGCTGTGGGAACGTATGAAACTTGTTGTCGAGCCTTCCGGCGCTGTTTCGGCTGCTCCAGCGCTGAATCGCCGAATCAAAGCTGAAGGCAAGAGAATCGGAATCATTCTCTCCGGTGGTAATCTCGATCTACACAAACTTCCCTTCTAGTAAGTTCAGTGATTTTGCGTGATGGCAATTCCCCGCGAGGCATGTCCCAATTCTGTTTACGGCGCTGCCGAGCAATCGCTTGATTTTACAGATCGTCGTGCGGCCGCCAATCGGATGGAGGAAACGCTATGCGCCAGAAATTCGGCGCGGGAGAATCAAATTCGAGCGGGACGTGAAATCCTTCCGGCATCTCGCGAGCGATTCGCGCCACTTTGCATGCCACGCGCTCTTTCGTGCCGCTATGCTCGAGAACCAGCCTGGTATCGCAAGGAAGATTTTGGCTCAGCACAACCAGCGCACCGTGATTGCTGACGCTGAGCGTAACGGTCTCGAACGTTACCGGCTTTCCCTGAAGAGCGACGTGAATGCTGGCACGGACGCGCAACAGAACTCGGTAGCTGCGGCGACGCTCCTCGCCGCCAATCGCCTTCTTCACGGGCGACGTAGCCGTCTGAACGAGCGGCTTTTGCAGAGACTGCACGGCTTGTTTCACAGGCATCGCCATTGTTTTGCCTTTTACCGGCGAGCCTGAAACCCTGGCCGGGACCCTTAAACTTTCAATTTTCAAAGTTCAACACCCCAGAAATCCTGATCATGCGCGACGATTTCGATCCCCATATCCCATCCGTCAGGCCGTTGCAATCCCTTCCAGACAACCACAGCCTCCACCGTTCGCCGCGTGGACAAATTCGTGAGCCGCAGACGCTGTTGCAATTCAAGTTCCTTTGGACTGACAAGTAAGCAGCCGTTCGCGCTCACTACACGCGTAAAACCCGGCTCCGAGCATAGCGGACCCGCGTGCCCGCTCCATTCGATCGCCACCGGAACGCGCGAGTTCATACGCGGCCCACGCCGTCGCGGGCGGGTTCTTATATCTCTTGGGAAATCTTCTCCATAACGCATCGTGGCTGGGTTCCTGCAGGCCAATAACGAAACACGGGAAGCACTCCCGCATTCCGGGACTCATCGCGCCCTTCTTCATGCTAGGGAACCGTCGGAACAGGGTCAATGGTACCGAATGCCAGCTATTTTGGTACCCAATGACAGGAAAAAAAACTGTCCCGAAGTTCAGTAGACCGGAGAAATTATTGCGTCGGAAAACTTGCTCAAGCTGGGGTCAATCGGCCGAAGAGTGCTCGTCGGCGAGCATAGGATTCCGCTTTCGGCTCAGCTTCCCGAAACGGTTCTCGGCCCACTTCTGGAATGAATCCATGTAGGTATAGAAAACCGGAGTGAGGTACAGCGTAACAGCCTGCGAGAAAACCAAGCCACCGACAACTGCGAGGCCCAAAGGCCGCCGCGAATCTGCTCCAGCGCCGGAACCCAGTGCGATTGGAAGCGTACCCATCAGCGCCGCCATCGTAGTCATCATGATGGGACGGAAGCGAATCAAACAACCTTCATAAATCGCCTCTTCAGCAGTTTTGTGACCTTGACGTTCGCGCTCAATCGCGAAGTCCACCATCATAATCGCGTTCTTCTTCACGATTCCTATCAACATGATCACGCCGACGAATCCGTAGAGATCGAGACTCAAATGGAAAATCTGCAACGTAAGCAGAGCGCCGAATGCCGCTGACGGCAAACCGGAGAGTATCGTAATCGGATGGATGAAGCTCTCATACAAAATACCCAAAACGATATAGATCACGAGAATCGCCATGAACAGCAATAGGCCCAAGCCTGACAAAGAAGATTGAAACGCCTGCGCTGTTCCTTGAAATTCGGTGGTAACTGTAGGAGGCAGAACTTCGCGAGCGAGTTTGTTCACACTGTTTACGGCGTCACCGATGGCGACTCCATTCTTCAGGTTGAACGAAATGGTCACTGCGGGAAGCTGGCCGAGATGGTTGACCGTGAGTGGCCCGAGATCGGTGGTCAAGTTCGCGACTGCGTTCAAGGGAACCAGATTTCCGCTGCTCGAATGAACGTAAAGCATCGAAAGCGCCGCGGGATCCGCTTGATATTTGTTCTCAAGCTCCATCACCACCCAATATTCGTCATTGGGCGCATAGATCGTGGAGATTTGGCGTTGACCGTAAGCCGTATAGAGCGCGTCTTCCACTTGCTGAGCCGAAACGCCCAACGCCGAAGCTTTGTCGCGATCGATGTTGACGTTCACCTGCGGATTGGCAATCAGCAGATCCGTAGTCACGTCCTGAAGGCCCGGAAGCTTGGCCATTTCCTTCATGAAAGAGGTCGAATCGCGATACAGCTCAGCCGTGTCGGGACTCTGGAGCGCGAGTTGATATTGGCTCTTGGTGAGCTGTCCGCCAACCTGGATGGGAGGCAGGTTCTGCATGTACGCGTTAATTCCAGTCACGTTTGCAAACTTCTGGCGCAATTCCTCGATTACTTCATCAATGTCCGGATGGTGCGCGAAAAGAGGAGCTACTGCGCGAATCGCGCTTCCAATCAACGGCACGCTGCCGAACTTCTGCTCGAGATGCAATATCGCGGGACTCTGCGTCGCCGGCCGATCCTTACGCTCCTTCAAATGAATGAATATGATGCCTCCGTTGCTGGCGGAGAAGCTTCCTACGCTTGAAAAGAAATCCCTGCGGTTGGGATCGTCGAGTGCAATTTTGTTCAATGCGAGCTGATGCTGCCTCATGGCGTCGAAAGAAATTCCTTGGGCCGCTTCGGTAGAGATGAATATTTGGGACCTGTCTTCCGCAGGTAGAAATCCTTTGGGAATCACGGCAAACTGCCAGATCGTGACCACCAGAATGATCCCTGACACGGTCATCACAAACACGCGGTGGCGCAACGACCACAAAAGCGACACATCATAGAGCTTGAGAAGCCGGTCGAAGAATCGCTCCAGCGCCATGTACAAACGGCCGTGTTGCATTTCGCCCGCTGGGCGAAGAAACCGGCTGCACAGCATGGGCGTCAGAGTGAGCGAAACGACTCCGGAAACAAGAATCGAGGTAATGATTACCACCGCGAACTCGTGGAGCAGGCGTCCCATGATCCCGCCCATAAAAAATACCGGCAGGAACACTGCGGCCAGCGAAATCGTCATGGACAAAATTGTGAATCCAATTTCGCGAGACCCGCTGAGCGCTGCTTCCATCACGCCCTCGCCCATCTCCATGTGCCGGACGATGTTCTCCAGCATCACGATGGCGTCGTCCACCACGAAGCCCACCGAAAGCGTCAAAGCCATCAGCGACAAATTATCGACCGTGTAGCCCAGCAGGTACATCACGGCGAAAGTCCCGATGATGGACATCGGCAGCGCGAAACTGGGAATCACGGTTGCGGAAAGATTCCTGAGAAACAGGAAAATTACGAGAATGACGAGAGCAATAGCGAGGTACAACGTGAATTTCACGTCGGCCACCGACGCGCGAATCGATTCGGACGCGTCGTAAAGCGTCTGTATCTGCACCGACGGCGGAATGATGGAGCGAAATTGCGGCAGCAATTGTTTCACCGCGTCCACCACTTCGACGGTGTTGGTCCCGGGTTGCCGCTCGATCGCCAAAACCACAGATTCGGTGTCGTTCCACCAGTTCGCCACTCGATCGTTTTGGACGCTGTCGTAAACCTTACCCAAATCTTCCAGGCGAACCGGAGACCCGTTGCGGTAAGCCACAATGAGCGGACGATAGAGTGATGCGTGAGTCAGCTGTCCGTTCGCTTGCAGCGTAAACGCGCGATTCTCGCCATAGAGCGTCCCGACAGGAAGATTCACATTGGCGTTCTGAACGGCGGTGTGAACGTCATCTATCCCGATTTGCCTCGTAGCAAGTGCTTGCGGATCGAGCTGGATCCGCACAGCATATTTCTGTGAACCGTACACCTGTACTTGCGCTACGCCTTTCACCATCGAGATGCGCTGGCCCATCAGCGTCTCGGCATATTGGTCAACGGTATAAAGAGGCAGGGTTTTCGAACCCATCGCGAGATATAAAATCGGTTGATCCGCGGGATTCACCTTCTGATATGTGGGCGGCGTCGGCATGCTCGGCGGAAGCTGAGAGGAAGCGCGCGCGATGGCGGCTTGCACGTCTTGCGCGGCGCCGTCGATGTTGCGGCTCAAATCGAATTGCAGAGTAATGCTTGTGGTGCCGAGCGAACTGGATGACGTCATCGAATCGATGCCGGCAATCGTCGAAAATTGCTTTTCCAGCGGAGTTGCTACCGCCGAAGCCATGGTATCCGGGCTGGCGCCAGGCAAACTTGCAGCAACCTGGATCGTTGGATAGTCGACGTTCGGGAGTTCGCTGACCGCAAGCGCGCGGTATCCAAGAATGCCGAACAGTAGAATGGCCATCATGACCAGCGTGGTCATGACCGGCCGGCGAATGAATGGCTCGGCAATATTCATTGCGCTTCCCTAATTTCCCTGCGCGGCGGTTTTAATTTGGACTTTGATGCCAGGAATCAGCCGAAGCTGACCATCCGTCACGACGGTTTCGCCGGGCTCAATTCCCTTCGCGATCACCGCTTCGGCGCCAAGCGTGCGCGCCACTTTCACCGGGCGCGATTCAGCTATTTGTTCCGCGTTGATTACGAACACGAAGTCCCCGGTTTGCCCTGTCTGCACTGCCTGCGTGGGAACCACAGTTGCGTTTTCGTCCTCGGACAGACGCAAAGAGACAGTGGAAAATTGCCCTGGCCAGAGACGGTGGTCCACGTTGTCAAAAGTGCCTTTAAGCTTTATCGTGCCGGTCGTGTTGTCCACTGTGTTGTCGACGAACGTGAGATAGCCCTTCTCCGGCACTGTTTCACCGTAAGGTGTCGCGTCAATTTGCAGACGACCCCCAGCCATGTATTTTTTGATCACTCCGAGATACTGTTCCGGGGCGGAAAAGTCTTCAAAAAGAGGAGCGATTTGGTTTATTACGACGAGCACCGGAACGTCGTTTTCTTTTACCAGGTTTCCCGGATAGACCTGCAAAGCTCCTGTGCGCCCATCAACCGGCGAATAGATCGCGCAATATTGAAGCTGAAGCTTTGCTGATTCAACAGCGGCCTCATCGGCGTGTACAGAGCCTTGCTGCGCCGCTGCGTTCGCCAGCATTTGATCGTATTGCTCTTTGGGCGTGATGCCTTGGTCGTAAAGCTTCTTGTAACGCTCAGCCTGAACGACAGTAAGGCCAGCTTGAGCTTTGTCGCGATCCAGATTTGCCTGCGCCTGCGCCAGCAATGCCTCGAACGGTCGCGCGTCCAAGGTGAAGAGCAGATCGCCCTTCTTCACGAAGTCGCCTTGCTTGAAGTGCACTTCTTTGAGCACAGCATTTACCTGCCCCTTGATCGAGACCGTCGAGTACGCCTCCCCGGTGCTGATAGCACTCAGCTCGATGGGCACAGTCTTCTTCACAGCTTTTGCAACGCTTACCGGCACGGCGAGCTCCGGAGCATTTGCCGCAGTCTTCGAATTGCACGACACGCCTGCTAGAGACACCGCAAAAAGCACGGCAAGAGCTGAACACAATTTCCCAACGTTTTGTGCCGACGATTTGTTCATGGTCTCTTTCGCGAAAGTCCCCAAGTACTTCTCTTGTCGTCATTCCGTACCACGCCTACACTTCCAAGCTGATATTTTGGAGAGTGATACCCTTTCAAAATTAGACGTTTTGCCGTACGAAAAGGTTCAAGAAAGCTATCGCGAGGTTGTTAACCGGCTGCAGCTTCATCCAGGAACCATACCGGCTCTCTCGCGGGGTGAATCGTCGCAGCGGGATACTGACTCGGTTTGGAACCGGATTCCGCGCGGATGGCGGATAAGATGGCTCGCTTTCCTTCCCCTGCTACCAGAAAAAATGTGTTACGGCCCTGGTTCAGAACAACCGGCGTAAGCGTTATACGCTGGGGAGGCTCGACTGGCGCGCGAACTGCCACAACCCAGCGAAGCTTTTCATCTAGTGCGGGCGAACCCGGAAATAAGGAAGCGGTGTGGCCCTCTTCGCCGATCCCCAGCAGCTGCACGTCGAATGCTGGGGGCTGGGAACCGAAGAATTTTCGGAGCTCGGACTCATACGCGCGAGCGCAATCCTCAGGTGAAGGTAAGTTCGTCGGTATCGGATGTACGTTTTCCGCCGGAATGGGGACTTGTGAAATCAAGGTTTCGCGCGCCATGTTGTAATTGCTGCGAGAGTCATCTGCGGGCACAAACCGTTCGTCGCTCCAAAAAAAATGAACGAGATCCCAGGGAGTCTTGTCGCGATATTGTTCCGCCCAAAGTGAGTACATTTTCGCCGGCGTATGCCCGCCTGATAGCGCGATCGCAAATCTGCCGCGTGCGTCAACGGCTCCTTGGATAATAGAAACCATCTCCTCCAGCGCAGCACGGCTGAGCGAGATCAAATCTGGAAGCACGCGGGTATCGAGCTTCATAGCAGTTTCTCCACCGCGTTTAGTTCGCGGATTCCTTTATTAAATAGCCGACGAATTCGCTAGTGTTGCTCTCGGCTGCCTATTTTTCATGGCACAACAATATCAAAACTCGACAAATCATTGCGCAACTGCGCGAGATCCTTAAAGAGTATCGTTTGCATTCCAACTTCCCGCGCGCATTCCAAATTTAATCCGCGGTCATCAATGAGAATACACTCCGCGGGGCTCTGCTGCGTAATTTTCAACGCCAAATTATAAATCTCGAGGCTGGGTTTCCTGACACCGAGGTAGCACGAACTGAAAAATACTTCGAAGTAGTCTCGCAACTTGAATTTTTCTATGCGATATTCATTAATTTCACGCGATTCGTTGTTGAGCGACGCCACCAGGAAACGCCGCATGCGAGCAATCTTCCCCAGAAACGCCAATGGCTCGGGAAATGCCTGTGACTGCTCGAACATGAAAACTTTAAAATCCGCGGATGTGAAGGGCCGGTCCCTGTAAAAAACCGTGCGATGAAGGTATTGATCCAGCGTAGCGCGGCCGGTCTCGAAAGCGTCTAGCATCAACTCGTGGCGATCCTCGAAATCCGTCCATTCGAGATGAAATTTCTCAACAGCTGCTTTCCGAGAATTGCGATCCCAGCCGTTCGTCAGGAATACACCGCCATTGTCCCAAAACAGAGCTTTGATTTCAGACATTATGACCTCGGCAAATCCTCCGGCTCCTCGTGGGATCCCGGAAACAGACCTATTATCCCCGGTCAGGCACAGCTGCTGAAATAAAATTCGACGCCTATTCAACCGGCAGAAGGATATTGCTTTATCATCAATCGGTGATGAATGGAGAATCGTAAAAAGTCGAAGAAACGAACAATTTTCACCATAGGCCATTCGACGCGCACCCTCGACGAGCTGATCGAATTGCTTCGCGCGCACGGGGCCCAACGTGTGATTGATATCCGCACGATACCTGGCTCCCGCCGCAACCCTCAGTACAATCGCGAAACTCTGGGACCGTCATTGCGAGCGGCCAAAATTGGGTACGTGCATCTGAAAAGCTTGGGAGGTTTGCGGAAGGCTAGACCAGACTCGAAAAACGCCGGGTGGCACAACGCAAGCTTTCGAGGTTACGCGGATTACATGCAGACGCCCGACTTCGAGGCAGCTCTAAAACGTGCGATCAAGCTTTCAGAAACCAAGCCCAGCGCTCTGATGTGCGCGGAAGCAGTACCTTGGCGATGCCATCGATCGCTTGTAGCGGACGCTCTCACGGCGCGGAACTTTCCCGTCGAGCACATCATGAGCGAGTCGCGCGCAAACCCGCACAAGCTAACGCCTTTTGCGCAGGTGCGCGGCAAGAAAGTCACATACCCGTCAGACAAGTCCATCCGGCGCAGAGCCGCGCGTCGCAAATCCAAGCAGAGTTCCAAATCTCACGCGTAATCGAGAGGCCAGTCGCACTTAAGGGACATTGCACCCTTCGCCGGCTACGAGAGTGAAAAACGGGTTGAGGGGCTTACGCGCTTCGACGGCTTGGCGCAATTCGATTACCGGCTGGTCCTCCCCGTCGTCCGCCAGACTAAACGTGCCGAAGTGAATGGCAATACTCGTGGCCGCTCCAAGCTCTTCGTGCGCGCGAACTGCGTCAGCGGGCGAAATGTGGACCGGACCCATAAACCACTCCGGGAGGTAAGCACCGATGGGAATAAACGCGAGACGAATTTGCGGAAAGCGGTGGCTGATTTCCCCGAAGTGCGAACCGTAAGCGGTGTCACCGGCGAAACAAACCGTGCCAGCCGGACCTTCAATCACGTAGCCGCACCAAAGAGTTTTATTGCGATCGCTCAAACTGCGGCCCGAGAAATGTATTGCGGGCACCGACGTGATTTTGAGATTGTCTCCAACGTCCGTCGATTGCCACCAATCGATTTCGCTGATTTGGTCGCGCGAAGCGATCATGTTTCGCGTCAACCGAACACTCACTCCGAGAGGCACAACAAATTTCGGCCGCCACTGCCCTGCAATTCTTCGCAGAGTAGAAACATCGAAATGATCGTAGTGATCGTGACTTTGCAAGACAAGGTCGATGGGAGGCAAATCCTCGAATCGAATGCCGGGTGCGCGATGCCTACGCGGGCCGATCCATGAAAACGGACTAGCCCTCATTGACCAGATTGGATCGCAGAGAATATTCATTCCGTTCATTTGAATCAGAACGGTTGAATGACCGACGAAGGTTACTCTGATAACGCTTCCGGTCATCCGCTTCGGAGGGGCGTCTCCAAGCGGTTCATCGATCCATTTGCGCCATGGTCCCGGCTTTCGATTGGCCAGCCATCGCAGAACGCTGCCGGTACCGCGCAAACCAGTTCCCGAGTTAAAAAAATGTTTGCCGTCGAAATGATCGGTCGCGGGCCCTCGATAAAATTTCATCTGGTAGTAGGCCGCCTACTTCTCCGCAGCGTTCGCTTTCGGTTTTTCTGTGGACGCCTTTGCCGGTTTAGCGATTTCAGCAACGGCCGGAGCCCACGCACGTACCGGATTTTCGCCCCTGACCCTATTTTGAGTGACCGGCCCGAAAAACGTATAAGGGTGAAAAATCTCGATCGCACTGGCATCGTCCAAACGTTTTCTAGACTCTGCCGGGATCGTAAACTCCATCGCGCCCAGGTTATCCTCCAGTTGCGCAAGGTTCGAAGCTCCGATGATCGTAGAAGTAATGCCGGGCTGAGTGGCAGCCCAATTCAATGCTACCTGCGCCGGCTTTCTATCGAGCTGCTTCGCCACATCGAGAAGAGTATCCAACACTCGCCAGTTGTGCTCCGTAAATCTGTCAAATAGCTGAGAGAACTTTGCCTGGTCAAGTCGGCCATCTCCTCGCCCGGTATTCCCTTCGCGTTTGTATTTCCCGCTGAGAAAACCGCCTGCGAGTGGGCTCCAGGGACAGATCCCCATTCCAAGCTCCTGTGCCACCGGAATATGCTCTCGTTCGATATTGCGTTCGACAAGAGAATATTCCAACTGAAGAGCAATCGCTTGTTCCTTGCCTTCGTATTCCGCGATGGTCTGCGCGCGTGCCACGTACCACGCCGGGACGTCCGAAAATCCGAAATGACGAATTTTGCCCGCCCGAACCAGGTCGTTCAGCGTCGAGAGGACTTCTTCCACGGGCGTAACCATGTCCCACACGTGCATCCAATACAAGTCGATATAGTCGGTCTTCAACCTGCGAAGAGAACCTTCCAGCGCACGATAAATATTCTTGCGGCCGTTCCCGCCGGCGTTCGGATTAGCTGGGTCGCCATTGAACGTAAATTTTGTGGCGAGCACTACGCGGTCGCGCAGACCGCGCTCTGCAATGAATTGGCCCAACAACTCTTCGCTTTTCCCCAGCGTGTAGCCGTCTGCTGTGTCGACAAAATTCCCGCCTTGCTCAATGTAGCGGTCGAACACCTGGTGCGCGATCGCAGGCTCGCTCCCCCATCCCCACTCAGTGCCAAACGTCATAGTTCCCAGCGCTAGAGGACTCACGCGCAATCCTGATCGTCCCAGCGTCACATACTCTTTCAAACTCATTGGAAGGCCTCCATGTAAAATTTGGATGCGAACGCGCTGCGCGTCGATTCGCCCGCTTTCGAAAAAGCCACACGCTGAAAATTTTGCCTGGAATGAGTTTTTCACATTTCCACTCGGCGCGTGTGCGCAAAGTATGCTCTCATAGAGGTGAGCCAGGAGGTTTATCTAATGGAAAATATTGCGACCGAAAGCGTTTCGCTGAAAGTAGACGACGGAACCGTAATGAACGCATATGTGGCACGTCCCTCGGGAAACGGTCCGTATCCAGGCTTGCTGGTCTTCCAGGAAGCATTTGGTGTGAACGCGCATATTCGAGACGTCACCGAGCGTCTCGCCCGCGAAGGTTACATCGCGATCGCACCTGAGCTCTACCACCGCACTGCTCCGGGCTTTGAAGGGAAATATGACGACTTCCCCGCCGTGATGGCACACATGAAAGCAATGACGGAGAAAGGCACGCTGGAAGATATCCGCGCAGCGTACGGATGGCTAAAGAAAAGCGATCATGTTGCGCCGGACAAAATCGCCAGCATCGGATTCTGCTTGGGTGGGCGAGTTTCTTTTCTGGCTAACGCGACTCTGCCGCTGCAAGCGTCAATTTCGTTTTACGGCGGGAGTATCGCGCCGGCGCTCCTCCCTCGAGTCGCCGATCTTCGTGCACCCATGCTCTTTTTTTGGGGCGGCCTCGATAAACACATCGGCCCGGACCAAACTCGCGCGATTGTGGACGAATTCAAACGCATGGACAAAACATATGTGAACGTGGAGTTTTCAAACGCCGACCACGGTTTTTTTTGCGATGCTCGGCCCAGCTATCACCCGGCGGTCGCGACGCTTGCCTGGAACCTTACGAAAACCTATCTGCTGCTTCACCTCGTGAAAAGTGACGAGCGCTCGCGCCTGCGCTAATAGCGCGCATCTCTTCTTCTTTCTTACGACGGCAGACGCCAAGCAGAGCCTTACTGTGCCGCAAGCAAGGCAGCCCAGAACGCGCACTTATGCGCCGTGGCAAAATTCGTCTCTTCCACCGGCGACGGCGGAATCAGCGACTGGAAATTTAGGGCAATAGGGCTAAATTCCAGCCACGCGGGCACACCAGAACTGTTGGGAGTGCCGAATTTTGCGAAATTCGTCCAGTAGTGCTGCATCGTGCTGGAAAGCTCTAGCTGCTGTGCGTTGAGCGGTGGCCGCGGCACAGTAATCGGCAAATTAAACAAGTACTGAAGCTCCGACGCATGCGCCGCCCCGTACGGGAAACTCGCGGGCGGCAAAAAGTCCTCCGGCGCGTTCTCGTCGTTGAACTCATAGGTCGAGAGCGGCACAAACTGCGACATCGACAAGTCCGCGCTCAGAGCGGGGCAAGCGAACACCACGTCAGTTCCCGCCGCGCCGAATGCAAGATCGGCGGAAGGAAAGCTGGCCAGCGGATATTCTGCAGCGACGATGGGTGCTGCAGGTCCCACCAAGGTCGCAAGCGCTCCTTCATATCCAGTCTCGGTATTCGGGATCGGGCCGGTGACGAAATCGAAATCAAGCGCGACGAACAGCCGCCATTCGTCGTGATTCCCTCCCTGAATTACCGGAACGTGATGGAATTGCCCGGTGGCCAGCGCGGCCCCCAGGGAGAGCGGCAGAAACTCGCCGTCAATATTCGGGGTGTACCCCGCAGGGTTTTCGTTAGCCAAAATTGTGCTCACCGGGAGCGCGCGCAGGCATGCAGCCGTTTGGCTGCTGCATCCCGCCGCCGTCGCAAACGTAGTTCCCGCCGCCTCTGCAGTTGCCAGCGTCTGTGTAGTAAGCGCGTACGCTCCGCTTTCGACGATGGCCTTCTGAAACAGATTGGCAGCTGACGGCGAGGTCAGCTGCGAGAAAACGCTCAGTCCTCCGGCGGATTCGCCGAAGATAGTCACATTAAGTGGATCGCCGCCGAAGAACACGATGTTGTCGCGCACCCACCGCAGCGCGAGCTGCTGATCCATCAGACCGTAATCACCCGCCGAGGTCGGATTCGAAGCTAGCGCCGGATGCGCCAGAAAGCCCAGAGCGCCAAGCCGGTAGTTGATGGTGACCACGATCACCCCGTCCTGCACCATCACCGTCGGATCGTAATCATTACTTTCCCCTGTAACCAACGCGCCTCCGTGGATCCATACCATCACAGGCCGCAAGCGGAAATCGTTCGAGTCAGGAGTGAACACATTCAGGAACAAGCAGTCCTCGGTCGTGGACTCAATTCCAAACGGCGAAGCCGGTTGCGGGCAGTGGTTCGCGAAATGCGTAGTGTCGAGCGTCTGGAACCAAGGAGCGCGCGGCACCGGCGGACGCCAGCGCAAATTACCCACTGGCGGCGCAGCATAAGGAATCCCCAGGAATTCGCGAACTCCTGCGGCACTCACCGTCCCGCGAACCGGACCATCAAAGGTAAAGGCCAGAGGGTTATTATGCGTCTGTGCCTTTAAATCCCCAGGAATGCTACAAAGTATTACTGCGACCGCAAGAACCAGTACCATTAACTTTAATTGCCGTTTTTGATGAGAACTCATCGCTCCCTCCCAGGACCATTCGCGAGCCCTTGCCGGGCTCAAAGCGAAATTGTGTTGGTTTAAATCATTTGTGGGTAACTGTCAAGAACAAACAAACAGAAAAACTTGGAGAGCGCGTCCTTCTGTCTTTAGGGTTTGAGTCGGCTCCAATGCGTAGCTAATCGACCTTCGATTCGTAGCGTAAGTTGGGTCGGACCAGTGCCCTGAATGCCGTGGTTGTGCGTTGAATACCTGGGGGCAAACCGAAAACGTCTGTATCTTCAATAAAATAGCGGGTGAGCCATGTAAGCCGGAATCTTCGTGCCCCTTTGTGTTTTCAATAACTTCCGTAGAATGAATAAATCTCTTCTGTCAATGGAGTCACTTCTGGCAGCCAAAACAGGTTTTATGGCACAGTTATGTCACAGTTGAATACCGCGCTTTGGGAGCGTAACGCGGGCCGAAGGGAGGCTTGCCAATGATTCCATCAGCGCAGTCCTAGCTAACTTGGGATATGAGCGTTTCGGAATGGAGAATCGGGGCCGCTCATCGGGCCCTCGACTGTCGGTGTTGGATGATCGAGCGGCGGATACACTGGTGTCGCGACCGCGGTCTTCTTCTGTTCGTCGGTTTTGCGAATCACCCACACCTCTGAGCCAAACTGCCACTTTTCGCGGGGCACGCCGGCCTCTGGCATCCGTACGTGGACCCGCGTTCCAACGTGCAGGTCATTCGTTTGGCCGTAAACCACTGTGCTCGCTAGATCCGGCTTTACGACTTCTAGGATTGCCGCGACAACCCGGTCAAAGCCTTCGTCGGTCGAGACACCTTTCTTATCAGCAAGCATTGGTGAATATCGAGCAACCTCCTCGCGGCTAACGCCGTGCCACACTGGGAGAATCACTTTCCTACCGCCAACCTCGATCGCAGCAAGACCGTTTAGCTCCTGTTGCGGCCAATGCTTCGCGAAAAAATGTTTGCTCAAAATCACCACGCCGAAGCCAGATTGAGCAAGCCCGCGATCGATTGACGCGCGGAGGCTGTCGCCGAGTTTCAGCGTGAATGCGTCGTACCACACTTGAAGACCACAATCTCTCAGGGCAACGGCCAACGAATGCGCGATCGATTCTTTATCCTCACTGGCATGGCTGATAAAAACGTCCCATTGCTTCGTCTGCGGATCGGTTGTTTTTGGGTGCGCTGCTTCCTTAATCGGGAGCTGGCCGGCTTGCGTCTTGCTGTTCTCCACTAGCCGGAGTCCGCTACCGGTCAGTCCGGTAAACACGTATTCCGGTCCTCGCGACTGAAAGTGTCGCGCGTCAGTCATGCTGATTAGCCCCGCCTTGTTCAATTCTTCCATCGTTTCAGGATCGAACTTCTCTCCTCGCTCAAG
The DNA here is from genome assembly GCA_035603075.1 of Candidatus Acidiferrales bacterium. GTDB lineage: Bacteria > Acidobacteriota > Terriglobia > Acidiferrales > UBA7541 > Palsa-295. Next base: position 131,842 of record DATNLC010000113.1, read on the forward strand.
TGCGCGCAAAATCTCTTCCGTCGTCGGTTTTGAAACGAGTCCATCTTGTTTCAAGGCTTCCCTAAGCTGATAAGCAAGCGCAGAATCCTTGTTCCGGTGAAGGGCAAGCGCGAGCAGTTGATGGAGTGTTTGCTCGCAAAACATAGTCGGCAGCGGTGCGGGCACAGTTTCGTTTTGACTCCTGAGTTTTCCGAGATAAAGATCGGGAATGATCGCACCCCAATCAAATTTGTATGTCGCAAGTAGATCAATGACCGCCATCCCAAATCCGAAGTCGAACAACTCATCGCGCCAAAATGTTCGCCGATCGTATGGCGTGATGACGTTCGCGTCCGATTCCATCCCTTGTAGGTTTTTCCGCAACAAGCCGAGCGTCGGTTGAGAAAGTTCTAGTTTCATAGCGTTCCTGACGGTTTCGCCTCCCTTTTGTTGCTTCTCCTCGTCCTCGCGGGCTTCAAGTGACTCAAAGAACTTTCTCCGGCCCGGCGCAATTTCGACCGTAAAGCCCCCGCCGAAGAAAGCATTTTCTCCCTCAATCGGAACAAACTTGTTATACGGCACGCTATAATTGCCACTGATCTTCGCCAGATCTATATAACCGTGAGCGTGTAAGTCCTTCAGTCGCTCGACGACCGATGCGTACTCGCCGTCGATCCCGGCATTTTATAGAAATCCGGAATACCGACAGGCCGCGCCACCCCGACCACCTTGACCCACCTGTAAATCGCCAATTCAAACTGTTCAGACGCGAGCATCTACGCGGCTCCGTTTCGCATCGGCGCGGAGCGACTTTTCTGCCACTACGTCATGGCCACCTCTGCCTGTTGGAGCGGTGTAGGCTCCGGAGTTCGATCTCGCCTCGGATCAGACACGGCCTCGTCCAAGTCAAGGTTCTCACGCGACTATTTGTCGGAAAGTGGCGTTCGCCTAAGCGCGATGAACGAAATTATGCATCAAAACCTTCGCACTTTCGCCATCTCGCGTTGCACCCATGCCGTCATTCGCCCGCTGCTATCGTCCCCAACGATCAGATCGCCAGTAGGCATAATGGCGCAGCGGCACAACCGCGTGAGCAACACAATTCTGTTGCCTTCTTTCGCCACGAGGCGCATTTCGCAGAGTTCGTCCAAAGCCGTCTTCTCGTGCAGACTCAGTTCACGGATCGAAGCGTCTGCCAAAGACAGCGAGCCCTCCACACACAGCGCGTTCATGACTGCAAACTGTCCTGGGGACACGACAAACGGTTTCCAGTCCCTAGGTGGAACATCTTCTTCGAGAGCCTTCTTTTCTATGACGTCGAACCAGAACTCCCAGCCTTGTTTCGGACCCTGCTCTACTGCCTTGCACCATAGCAAAGGCGAGACTCGTTCCACGCTTAGATCACTTAGGTAAGAATCCGGCATCTCCATTCGGTAGGAGAGGCGCGTCCAGATCAGCTCGAGAAGGAAGATCAGCGGATTTTCATTGGAAGACGCGACGATCAGCCACCTGTCGTTATGCAGCGGACCGGAGTACGGATGGCCATTGGTCTTGACCAGACTGTACTTGCCGCAGATTACCAAATGCGGAAGACTTCCAGCACCAGAACGGCTGCGCGACAGACTCTTTTTCAGAAACCGGACAAACGCCCGCCGGAACGAAACCTCGCACGCGTAACCCTCGTAGCCCAGGATGATCCGGAGGGGAGAAACCTGTTCCACGATGAGCGTTCGATACAGCATTTCGAGATGAAAGGGCAGCCGGCTCGCGTCCGCATGCGCAGGCGGAACTACACCTGCGATCTTGGCAAACGCAAACAAGGACGGTTCGATACTGAAGCACTCCGCGGCATCCCGAACAACATAGTGCCCATAAATGTCGAGCACATCTCTCAGTTGCTCCTGCGCATCGGCAAGCTCTCTTGCAAAGAGCCGCTTTTTCACTTCCAGCACAGCCACGACATCGCGCACATGCCATTTCGAGTGCTTCGAATACGGGAGCGGCGTGCCCTCGCCAAAAACCAACATGCAATCGATCTGGCCACTCTGCATGCCGGAGGGATTCTCCACAAAACCTGACACAACGCGCAGGCCCGCTTCAGACGGAATCGCCTTATCTAGAATCGAAGACGTGAGCCCCTCATACATTTCACCGATCGTGGGCGCATGCCGGATTCCCGCTTTTTCGATTTGTCGAATCTCCGCTTCTTGAAAGGCCCTTAATAACTCTGCGACCGTTCGTATCATGATGTATCCGTCATCACAGCTCACAGAACAGGCCTAGAATCACAACAGGCGAAAATCCTTCGATACTCTGTCGGTCGTGGCCTTTCCGAGCCTCGCTTCGTTCGCGTAACTCGTCCAACTCTCTAGCACGCCCCGCACGTCAGCCAAGAGATCCTTGGCACGCCGCACACTGAAACGGTCGGCCTCGACCATGAGGTCCTCTTTGGTGATGTCCTCAAACTTTCCATTTACACTCATCAGGTGTTGGTACGTCCACTCCCCTCTCGGGTTATAGGCGTGCGTTACGTCGTAGGCCGGAGCGAGCTCCCAGCGTTGGCCTTGCTTCAGAAGGAAGCCGAAATTCTTCGTGTGGTCATCGCAATTGCGAGCCATGACGTTGAAGGCCATCCTCCGAAAGATTTCCGCCATTGCCTCGTCTCCCAGCCCCAACTGCGCAACCGTAATAAAGAGCTGAGCATATGCGTGCGTCGCACGCTGCTTGAAGTCCAAATGACTCAAGGCGCAGAGACTCTGCATGTGATGCTTGACCGTGCCGTCTTTCCTCACGTCCCGATCAAAGCGTTTGGTCATGAAATGGGCCCGGCCATTTTCTTCAAGAAGCCGACAGTCAGACATCCGGATTCCAGCAGCAGTTGCCATTTTGTAGTACGCATATTCGATCCGGCCGTAATCCTCCCCGGCCCCCAGCTCTGGGTATTGCCCCACGCCATCGAATTTCAAGATCCAGTGCTCAAACCCCGGCGCCACATCGAACTGACCACTGCGAATCTCGTTGGTCTTGGGGTTCCAGGCGATGACCGCTTTCGCCCGAGCCCCACCCGCCGAAGTTCCGACTTTGATCATGTTCGCGAGCGCTGCCTTGGCGTGCGCATCTATCGCGAGATTTCCCGACACCAACTTTCGTGCTTCCTCAACCAAGGATTTCATCTTGAGAGGCGCACGGCTCTCTCTTTGCGACCCACGCGCGGGCTTGAACTCGAGTGCCCCCATCCCGCGCTTTCCCATGTAGGCCAACCGGTCGAGCGTCGTGACTGCACTTTCTTGGACGCCATGCTCCGCCATCCAGGCATCGATCAACGCATTTCCGAAATCATCTGGCAGAGCATCGGCCAGCATTCCCGGCAACCGATGGAAGGTTGCTTCAGGCAAGTTTGGAAAGAGAAACGTGTCACGCCCATCCGAAAGCGGCATCATCACGGGAGCAAGCTCAATCCCCCTGCGACGCCAAGAAGGCAGGTAAGCGAAGGCATATACCCCAATCGTTGGATCCGCCGCGAGCGCCCCCACGCGCTCGCCCCAAATCGAAACCTCGATTACGGGAACGCTCACTGAGTTTTCTTCCTTCGCCGATGGCGCGCGCGCGCGCGCGGCTTTGCCGTTCTAAGCAGCGCGAGCGGATTGACGGAGGGCTTAGGCGCCAGCATCTCAATCCCCTCTAAGAAATCGAGAGCTTTTAGCGTCCGCACAAGGGTTTCCACCGAAGAACCGCGGCCAGTCTCAAGATTTCGCAACGACTTTTCAGCAATCCCTGCCTTCTCGGCAGTCGTGCGCTGATCGAGATTTCGCTGAAGGCGCAACTCACGAAGCCGTTTCCCCAGCTCTGTCTGGAGCTCTTGTGCTGTCTTAAAGGAAGTGTCTTTCATCGGCACAATTCTACCTTTTAAGCTGCTTTATAGCAATAAACGGTAACTTAATGCCGTTTATAGACGATGCACTACATAGCTTTACCGGCACTAAGATGCTGCTTAAAGCATCCCATGTTACTGTAACGGTACTTTTATGCCGGTTAAACGATGACGTTCCATACGAATTATACACTTAGAAGCGGTTAGCTGTAAGACTTGGCTTGGGGCTGAGGATCCCCATCGACTGGGATCTCCTTCATAATATCGGAATCTTCGGGCTGTTCTTTGCTTTCAATAAGTTGCGTACAATCAATAAACAAAGACTGGCAAAGAAGTCTGTTTTGGCAGCTAATACAGGTTTCATGGCAAAGTTATGTCACAGTTTTCTCACCGGAATTCTTGACGTTGGTTCAATAATTACAAGCGGGTTTATGGGTACCGATTCAAACGACGCTTTACTTAAACAAAAGTCTTGGCATAGTGCTGCGAACCGAGTCGCTCCACGCACCGAGATATTAGCTTTGACCTCTCAGCCAACGCGATGTACTTGTGAAGGAATTCGATCGAGCGCGCCTGCCTTGGGCGCAGGAGGTCTGGAGTTCGAATCTCCACGCCCCGACCATTTCCTTCAATGAGTTGCAGGCAGAACACCTCAAACATCAAGGACTTAGCGCAAAATCGGAACTGCGCCTGAATGTAACTGAATGGATGTACTTGCTCGGACGGTCACTACAATTTTCACTACAGTAACTTCGCATAGCCTGGCCGCATGCGACAGAGACGCGAGCGAGCACATTAGTGCTTGGAACGTTTATGTGAAATAGCGAAAACGAGAGTTGATCTTCTTTCCAGCCGGGACATGCTTCAAAATGTCACCCACGCGTCGAGCCGCCCGCACGGTAATAGGGTCACCGGAGTCGAACTGTGTATTGTTGAAGTTCAGTTTCGACAGGCCCACGAGCTCTCGGGCAATTTCCGACGCACTGGATTCGCCATCCTCGCAAGCAAACTCGATCGCGCGAGGTATATAAGCGCCCGGATAAACTTTGAAATAAGGAACAGTACCCTTCAGATAGACGATGCCAGACTTGTCGTCGAACAACATCGCAGTGCCTCGGACCATAGGCGAATCTCCAGCCCGCAAGACGCGCGCTCCTGATCGGCGCACACTCACCAAGTCGAGAACTTCAAGCTGCTGCGTGTCGGCCGCTGCTTTGAATCCGTTCTTTTCAGCTGCGTTGAAGTAAGAGGTCTTGTGTATGACCACCCTCGCTGGCATGGTCTTGTGTTCGCGTCTGTACGTCGCGAGCCCACTGGCAAGTAGTTCTTGCGCGTCTTCCTTGGACAAATGGGGAGTGCGGTCATCTTTGTCATAGCTCGCACTCCCACCTTGCACGATCAATCCTTCGCCGCGCTCATCGAACACCTGTGCCACGCTAGTCATGAGCCTGTCACCGGATACGCTTCGGAAGAAGCTGACGCCCACATAACAGGTGGTCAGGTCCGCCGACTGCCGAGCAAGACGCCACGGCACACCGCCGGCCTTGTAATACAGTGCCGTGTGAAAATTCCAGGCCGTCGTCGCCTTATCCTGCAAGCGCCTACCGCGCGTGCGCCCTAGCGGGGGTATACCGTACGTATCGGGGCGTGACAATTGACAAGGGAGCTGCAATTCGATTGCCTGCGCCTTAAACAGGTCATGAAAGTTGAGCGCCGAGTGCGGCGCCGCATCTTGTTCCGGGGCAAGCTCCTGCGTTTCATCAATCGGCGGATCGACTACCAGCGAACGCGGCGTGTCTCCCAGCGCAAAGACCTCCGCCGGCGGTGCCACAACCAGGACGTGAAGGCCGCTTTTGCTCGCAAGGTCCCGAGCGTGGTCCATAAACACCCCGACGATATGCTGCAAGGCATTGGGTCTCGCGAGCGCGGTCGTGAATTCGTGCCGTGAGATCGTACGCGTTGCGGCGTCTGACAAATCCAGGGACGTCCCAAACACCTCGTTTGTCATGCCGGGAAAAGCGGGCCGGAGGGCAGTCAGCTTCTGCTCGTCCGAGGGGACGCCGGTCTTGCAACGCTCCAACCAATCGCGCACGCCGTCCGCTGTCGCAGTTGTTCCAATAACACCAATGCGAATTGGAACAGGAACTGCCTCGCTTCCTTTGTCAAATGCCCCGAAGATCGACAGACCAGCGCGGATGTCGATGTGCAAGTTGTTCTGATGGAAGGCGAGTTCCGGCTCTTCGATTATCTGGAGCTTCATTCGTGAAGCTCCTTATCTCCCGGTGGAAGAACGGGCGGAGCGTCCAGCGCTGTGAGCGAACCCTCGTCAATTCCGGACGCAAATCGAAACGAGACCAGCGGCGCAAATTCAAGCAAGCGTGGTCGATCAGCTCGTGTCCATGGTGCCCGGAGAACAGCCTGCCATAGAAGTAGTTGACTCAACACCGAACGGTTACGCTCAATCCGCTTAATTCCGGAAAGGCGATCCTCGTGAAATCGGTCCAGGTCCTTTCCGTTTCGAGTGAAGCGATACGTCGGGGTAATCTCTAGATACCATCGCTCGCCTAAGAAGCGAAAGCGTCCCTGAAACGCGACGTGACGTAGATATTTATAAACCTTCCCACTCTTCGGCTTGTGTTCGTAATGCGAGACGACGGTAGCAGTACTTCGCAGCTTGAGATTTCCGTACTTGAGTCGCCGAGGCGGTTTGTCGGGGAATCCCATGAAGGCATAGGCGTCCTGTTCCTTGTCGTATCGAACACCTTGCGCCCAGAGGTCGTCGCGGAGCGCGGCATTGAGGAGGTGCACAAAAAGGCGTCGCTTGCCGTGGTCGCTGGAGAGTGCCCACTCATCAGTGTTGAATCGCTCCAAACCTCCAATCTCGATGATCCTCTTCAAGCGCGAGCGTTCCGGGTCGACAAGGCTGTATAGGTTATTTTCGTATAGTGTCCACGCACCCGAAATCCGCTCAGTGGACTTAGCACCTTTGTTTATCAGAAACCAGGACTGCTTTATTGTCTTGCTCAGCGCAGGAGCGACGAACAAAGAATCAGGAAAATGCTGCAGCGGAATTAGATTGGCGAAGCCCTCTTCTAGTTCCGCTGTCTTCGGTTCCGGCCAGCCCTTGGCGTTCTCGCGAGGCGGTGCAGTCGTCGCGCTTGCCGGTTCCGGCGACACTCGTAACGGAACTGGTTGAGTTCGAAGATATGCGCGTGCAAAGGCCGCGGCTGCAGCGCACGCGTACTTGGTCCACGCGTCGAGACGCCTTAATCCGACGATGTCGCTTAGCCCCCGAATCGACAACATCGGAGTCCTGTCCCGAGTTGCCCGATGAACACCCGCCGACTCCATCTCGATCGCAAGAATGCCACGGGCGGTCGTTATCCAGGGAAACAGCACCTTAGGGTCTTTCACAAGTCGGTCGCTAGAGGCGATGGGACCGGCACTGAACGTTGGAGGTTTCGGCGGGGTCCCCTTGGCGAAATGCGATTTCAGAGTTTCCCGCACACGACGCCGCCAGACCGTAGGGCCATATAATCGGCTTGGAGCCCAACTGACACTCGGCTTAGAAGGCAGCTCCTCCCACCAATTGCCGAGTTCCGATTCTCGCGCGCTAAGGTTAGCGATACCCATCGCTATCGACTTGAAAATCGGGCCGCCTCCTACATTGTATGTTGTGTGTTCCTGGAACTTACGTGCTTCGAGGCTAAAATCCAGCACGCGGGTTGACAGCACAACATCACCAAGACAGATGTCGTCTGAAGGCAGCCCTCCGGCAATACCCACCACCAATAACAGCGAGGGTTGCAAGTCGTCAATGAGATCGCGAGCAGCCTCTTGAGCCTCCCCGTTGCCCTGCTCGATTTGGCGAAGAACGGCGAGGCGATAACGAGTGCCCTGGCCAGCATCCGCAGTCCTCAAAGTATATTCACGGTGTCGGCCCTTGTAGATACCGTGGCCGTCAGAAAAGACCTGGAGTACCGCCCGGAATTCGTCTTCGCGAATTGTTAAGATGCCGATATCGACGATTGGCGGAACTATAGGGGTCATCTGACGATTCCTTGCCTCGTTCTTCGATTCTGATCGCGCGATGCGCACACTCTATGGGCTAACTGCGAGAATTACCCATTGAAAGATACTATGTAAGGCCAAGCTCGGGAAGCGATCACGCTCCGGCAGATTTGGAAAGCTTCGTTGCATCAGGTTGTCCAAGCTCCTACCATCAAAAGGGACAGTTTGCGAGAAGCTGCTTTAAGGGATTGTTTTGTTCCAGCAGTGGAAACACTAACATGACCCATGCGAAGATCGAGCGCTGCACCCAAAAGAGTCAGAAGAACCCTCGGCAGCGATTGATGGCAGTCGACCAAGACCCGCCATTTTCAACCAAAAACCCGCGAACTATCGTGCCTCCGCCACAATCGGCGCGGATAATCCAGCGATACGTAGCTGGTGAAAGTATTCGCCATATCGCCCGCGAAGAACAGCGAGACCGCGCGACGGTTACCAAAATAGTTCGGTCGGACGAAATGACCGCTTTCGTCCAGAAATTGCGCGAAAGATATTTCGGACTAGGCTTCGACGCCCTGGATGCTATGCAACATGCCCTGCAAGTTGAGAAAGACGGTCGGCTCGGTCATCCGGTTCTAGCTGATATCGGAGTGGTTCCGTCGGCGCAGGAAAGGTATGCAATCGCTGCTGAGGAATCGATGAAAGTGGACAGAGCGTCGCTAACGCCCTTAGAAGTAGCAATGACAGAAGACGAAGAAGGTCAGATGTTAGAGGGGCTAAAGTTCCAAGTTGCATATGGTGCAGCATGCGTTATTGAGGAAAGTGCGAAAGGCTTTGGTACTGACTTGCCGACCGCTGAGGAGATTCGCTTCCGCCGCAAGGTTGGCAAGGTTGCCACCGAAATCACGGGAGGACGGTTTCACGAAATATGCATGACCGATGGCCCGGAGGAAAAACGGATTCGCCAGTTGGCGGAGCTGAGGGTGAAACGTCAGGAAGCTCGGCGATTACCCCCAGCGGGGACTGCCACAGACTAAATTGACATAGGCACAAAGGGACAGTTGACCGCAAAGATCACTATGAACCCAGCGCCAAAAATCCGCTGCTGGCAGGAGGGTCCGGTTACCCGCACGAAGGAGCACTTCGAGCTACGTTACGGTTCAGCCAGAGATAGTGGTTGGAACGAGTGGATGCCAATAGCGATGATCGGCTTGCCCGAAGGTCGCATTGTAAAAGTTCAGTTTCTCGTCGAGCCTAGCGAACCGAAGTATGCGAAGGCGGTCCGCGAAGTGAAGAAGGAGATTCAGTTCTACCTGATCGAGAAGGGCGAGCCTGACCCTTGGGCCTACGCCCGATATCACTGCGGTACGGCATCAAATATCTACTCGGACGTTCAGTGGTCATTCTTCAAAAACGCGACTTAATTTTCAGAGCAAGCTTCGTCGAGTGAGCCGCCAACGGCCCTCCCAAGATTCTAGTTCGGTCCGCGCACTATACCGTTCGCGCAGAAACCTCCAGAACTCTTTAAGCGTTTTCCTAACAGATTCAACAAAAACAGTGGATTGAAATCCGTCAAAATTCCTTCACGCACGTCAGACCCATTGTTCTAACTAAACATAGAGAAATAGAGTATCGTCATTTCAAACTCCGAGTACGTATCGAAAATCCTGCATTTACGCATCCGCGCCAAAGCGCGTTGGCGTATTCGCACCTGCCGGTGGCATAAGCGCAGCAAGCAGTTGAGCAAGTATTTACCGCACCTTGCCACGCCACGTTGGCCGTCGCTCCCGCCAATTGGGCCATGTGGCATTACATCACGCGGGTGGAAGAGGCAGGCACGACTGGATCGGGTTGGATTGTTATATCAGACGAGTTGCTTGGATACAGCAGAATCAGTACCGGTGCTGGGAACGCCGTTCATCCTTGCGGATTCCTTATCAAACCACATCCCCTTCAGCTTTTCGGATTAGATCACTCAATCGCATTCCCAGAGCAATTGCGAGATTACCGGCGACTTCGATTCCAACGCTCACCTTTCCCAATTCAATCGAACTGATGTAGGTGCGGTGCACACTGGCACGTTCAGCGAAGTCTTCCTGGGATAGCCCGCGAGACTCGCGGGCGAAACGGACAGCTAGCCTGCCCACTCTTGGCACCTAAATTTCCGCCTCACTTCCTGTTCGGAACGACGCGGACCACTACCGAGTTTGTATATACTTCGCCTTGCCAGGACTTGCCCGGAAGTTGGCCGATTTCTTTCGGATAGGCCTGAAGATCATTGGAATTGCGTGGCGTGAGTAGTCCGCCCGAAAAGTATCGGCCTCGAATATGGTAACTACCTACCTCTGAAAGCTCTGGATAAAATGATGGATCTAACTCGACGATACCACCGTAAAAGTGCCCCGGGGGAATAGAAATCCAGTTCCTTACCATTGCGTCCACAAAGCTCTCTTTTTTTTCATTCGGAAAGCCGACATCCGCTGCAGAATCGGTTCTTGGCGCTTTTCCGCGGGGCTCAAATGACAGCGTAAAAATACAAAACTGCGCCGTTCGAAGATGAAAATCTCTGCAAATGAAGAGATCCTTGGTACCCATGTTCCAAATCTCGACGCGCAACTGGAGAGTGTCGCCCGCGACAATGGCGTTCTTTAACGGTGAAATCCTAACTTCGACCTCGGATTGTTGCTTTTGTTCTTGAATTCCTCGATCCGCAAAACAGATGGTGCTGAGAACGATAATGAGAAAACCAGTTTTGAGCACGGCATTCTACTCCTGTGGAGGCACGCAATTGACAAATAAGTTTTGCGGTGAGTATGGGGAGTCCGGTTGCTCCATCGCGCCATTAGCGTAGGTACTGGAATATCCGGTAGTTGGATGTGCCATCTCGTGCATAAAGACAGCCGCCTGCTGGCCGAGGGCCAAGTTTGAAAAAACTGTTCCGACGAACGTGCTGTAAGATTCCTGGTTCCAAGCAGTTGTGCCAGCGGAGGTAGTCCAACTAGTGTAAGCGGCGTAGTTGTTTTGACCGGCATTCGATTGGGCTATGGCATTCCATGCTTCTGCATCGTTCGGAGCCGTGAGGACAGCAGGCGTCATAGGAACTTGAATAACAGTCATAGTGTCGAGAGTGCTATTTGCCTTGTCCTCGCCGCCGAACAGGTCCGCGCAGTCCTGGTTGTTTTTGAATATCTGTCGAATCAGGTCCTTTACATTTCCATATGGACCGCTGCCACCCCAAATAATGGGCATGAGGCCGTACTGCCAAGAATATCCCGCCATACTCCAATCGCCGTTTTCTCCGTAAATGTATCCGCCAGCAAGCCAGGTGGGATAGCTTGTCAGCCAAGGAATCCAAGCCATAAACGGAGAATCATCTTCTCCCCAGTCACAGCCGCCCGGCGCAGGACAATAGTGATACATTCCGCTAGGATCTATAGAGTTCATTGGAGCGTTCTCAACATATGCGTAGCGGTTTAGCGATTGCGGATCGCTGGTGCCGCCACCAAGCGGATCGGCAGACATGAAACGCGCAAGACGAGAGTTATAATATCGAGCGAAAGCGTAATCGAGACCAGTTTCCGCGTCGCGTTCGTAGCCAGAGAATTTGTAATTCGATTCGCAGGTCGTCTGCGTAGTCATCTCTTGGCCGTACGGCGTAAAAGCGGCTTGGTAGCACGGCGTGCCACTCGCAGTTGTTATTGCGGTGGTGCTTCCGATTTGGTCCCGGTAGTAATAATAAACGTTTCCGCTGGCATCCCTCGAAGCGATCCGTTGTCCAGCGAAGAATATGTATTCTCTATACGCAGTATTCGTGGTACTGCCCGTCAAATCTGTTTCCGCAATGGTTGCGCCGGGAATGGACCGCCAGTAGAGGGTGCCGCCGGACGAGTTGGATTTCTCGACACGCAGACCGTGGCCATCATAGACATAGTTCCATGTGCCCGAGGACGTACCCGCAGCTTGGGTCAAGTGGTTCTCCGCGTCATAACTATATGTGTAGCCAATCGGTGTCGGCTCGCTCGTCATATTCCCGGACGCGTCATACGAGTAGCCGGTCGTCGTCACTTGGTTGGTTGTAGAACTCACTGCAATACCAAGTGCTCCCGCGCTACAATTCGTCACATTGATTTGGCTCAAATTACTCCATCGGTCGTCGGGCGGTCCGGGAGGCGGCGCTCCCGTAGGTCCAAACGTTTGTCCCCAGCAACCCGGGCCCGAAGTCGCAGTTGTTGCCGCCGATAGAATTCGATTCAGCGAATCGTATGTGAAGGACTCGCTTAATCCCGAAATCACATTGTTCTGGATTCCAGTCACCATCCCATCGTTGCCCGTAGAAGGGTAATTGAACGATAAGTTCTGCGCCGTGCCAGCTGTCGAACTTGCAGATGCCCCCGTCGGTTCTAGTCGGCTGTTGTAAGCGGCCGTGGTCGTAACGCCATTGAATCCAGTCGCCGGGCCGTAGAGCACGCTGTTCAACGATCCCACCGGGGCGTAACTCGCCGTCACCCCATACTGGATGTTATTAGTCAAATCTTTGGCGGAAGTCGCTCGCTCCGCATTGCTTACAGTGTAGGTGATCGTCCGCGAACTTGGGTATGTCACCGACCCAATCGTTCCATCTCCATTGTAAGTGTATGACATCGAATTCGTCTTGCCAGCAATCGTTCGTTGCTCAGAGGTAACCCAGCCCACATTGTTGTAGCCCCAAGTCGTACTTCCGGAACTATCCGACATACCTGTCAAGAACCCTTTCTGATTCGTGCCAGCGTCATATGTGTAAATTACCGCTGAGCTTAAAGTCGAATAGGTAATTCCAGTAAGCCGGTTGAGCGAATCGTAGGCGTAGTTAGTAAAGGCTCTTCCGTCATGCCGGTAGCAAGCCGCATATGGGTTGCCGCTGCATAATGCGAGGGTCGTGGTCACATATGAGTAGGTTACAGTGCCGGTTTCTGGTGTTGTGGCACTTGTCATCCGCGATAAGGAATCGTATTGGAAAGTGCGGCTTTGCGTGCCTTGCGTCACGCCAGTCAGGTTATTCAAGATGCTGTACGTGTAACAGGTATTTTGGGTCAGGTTTCCTGAATTGTCCTGTTCGTCTACTTCTATTTTCCGCCCTAACCCGTCGGTCCAAATCTGGCGTTTTTTCGCTGCCTCATCAATGTATAGAACGGGATATCCGAGTCCATATGTGCTTGAAGAGCAAAGCTGGGTTGATATCCCCCCGGCAGCAGAAACGCTCGCACCGTAGTAGGTGAAAAAGGAGCTCCCATCACTGTGCGTCACTTTTGTTACGCGGCCCAGTCCATCGTAGACGTACGAGTCAGTATTATCCGTTGGACTAGAGGTAGAACGTTTGGGGTCCGTTAGGCTTGAGAGCCTTCCATTGGTGTAGGCCGCAGTAACGGTGTCCTGGCCATCCGGGTCGTTGACCAGGAGTTGAGTAAGAGGCCTACCGAAGGAATCGAGATTCGTTTGATCATGTCTGCATGACGAACAGGGCAGTACCGGCGTCGCATCACTGACGCCTGTATAGCTGTCTGCGACCGTTTCATTGGAATTCGTGTAACTCTTCATTTTCCAGCTGTAATTTGTCGTGTTGATTTTAACCTTAGACATCGTCGGACGGCTTAGAGAATCGAGATAGGAATTAGTAGTTACGAGGGCGTTCTGATCGGTCTTTGTCGCTAACTGGCTCGTACTAAGATAATAACCAAAGCTGTTCGTCCAGTTGAATGGGCTGGGAAGCGTCATTTGCGTTACAAAGGCGTTTGTTTTTCCGGCTGGCGATGCTGAACTTGGACCACTCGAAGTATCGTTAAAATAGCTGTCTGAGTAACTGAATGTCGTTTTGTTCCCGTTGTTATCCGTCGACGAAGTAACTTGACCTGTCATATCGTAAGCCAGAGTAGTCGTCGCACTCACCACCGTTGTGTAGGCCATTAGCTGTATGGTTGTAGGATTTCCGCGAGCGGTATACGAAGTGCCAAAGTTCGTATCGTCGTGGCCAATGACGCCCGTCATCGACGAGGTCGTTGCTCCGTCATAGGCGATTTGCGTGCTAGAGACATAGTTTGAGCTCGTGCATTGAGCCGAACCGGCACAGACCGAGATCGTTTGTTTTTTGTTGACCATGTTATTGTCGGAGTTGGTCAAGTAGGCGTAAGTTGTCGTTCGATACGCCGCGTAACTCGACGAATAAAAATTTGATTCAGTTAGTAGCGTAATATTCCCAAAATTTGAACTATCGTAGGTGTAGGACCGTTCCTGATTGATGCTGCCGCCCGGCACGGGAAGCGTTGTTTTCACTACAGTGGGAATAATGTATGGAGGAGTAGCAAAGTCGTAAGCCGTTGTAACTGTTTGAAGCAATCCTCCGCCGTTTGCCGTCGTATCGTAAGATGCCGCGCTTGTATCCCAAGCACCATCATTGAGCGTGAAACCATAAACCGTTTTCTCGCCGCTAGGCCCGACCTCGGTCATCTGCTGTGTGCAACCAGTCGGACAGCTTTGAAGTACCAGGGGTGTAAACGACCACGTTCCACCCGTAGGACCGCCCCACGAGGAACTCTCTGCCCATAAATTCTGATTTCCGTAGGCATCTTTAAAATTTGAATGCGTAAACGTAACAGTTCCAGTAGTGGGTAGTGTCATTCCGGTTAATACTCCGTAATGTCCTGACGTCAGGCCCTCGTCATAGCTAAACTGGTAGGACGTCCCGTCCGGCAATGCAATACTCTCAATCACAGTGAGATAATCCGTTGATGGTGCGGTAGAGGCGTATTCCGTGACCCCGGACTGCCCGAATGCAGTACTCACAGGAATTGTTTCAGTTGTAACCACGAAGTGTGAAGTTCCGCCCTGGGAGTTCAGGACGTTATATGTGATCGCACTCCCATTGACTGTCGTCGAGATCGGTGTTCGACCGAGTGTGTCCGTCACATCGCCGTTGCCGTTCGGTGCGGAGTAATAATTTCCATTCGTGTCTTTGACGTTCGGAAAAACCTGCGTTCCATCCGGAGCGTAGATTGTTGCCGATGTAAAGTTTGTGACATATAAGTGATAGCCGGAAGCATCGGTAGCTAGGCCATTTGCGGTCGGCACGCTGGCTCCACAATAGTTATCTTCTGAATAGTAAGTCGATATATTGCCAAACGGAATGATGTGGCCGTCTGGAGCCGTCCACGTGAAATTTTCGTAAGTATAGTACGGGGGGTGGATCTCAATTTTGTCTACCACAACCGTACAAGTGCCTTCTTTAACCGTGTCGTTAAAATTGGTTCCTGCCGCAGCTGATGTTACCAAGCGCCATCCTGACCACGAATTGATCACGTTCTTTGGCTGCCAAACCGACGAGACTTGTTGCCAGATATGGGAGTCGTAAACCAATTTTGCAACGAAGGGAACGTGGCCGCGCTCGGCTATCGATGCAATCGGGATCTCGATGTGCAGATTCCCGTTGCCTGCATCCACATAGCCTCCCGGAACGGGCATTGGAGTTGTCCAAGGATAGCTTCCGTACTCATATACATAGCTCTGCGCACGGCACGAAGTTGGATTCGCAAGAAAAACCGCTATCGCGATAACGACAAGACTGACTGGACCAATCCAACGTGTCATGAGATTCCTCCAACCACCAACTTTCAAGTTTCGGTTGCCTCAGGGAGTAAAGATTGGCTCTGCCAAACCGTTGTTGAAAGAAATCGAGCTGAGCGTGATTGACCAGGTTGATTGCCCCGCGATTTTTTCTGCAATCGTATAGGGCGCAACGATGCTTCCCGATTGCTGGTAATTGGAGAAGTCAATCTCATGCACGTAGGTGATCGTAAAGTTGTTGTCGGAATGCCCGGTTTCGGTCAATCCGATGACCAGCGACGACGCCGGATCGAAATACAAATCAAATGTTCCCAACGCAGCAAGGGAACCGACCCCAGCAAAATACGGGTTGTTAGGAACGAAATGTACCTGGATTGCTTGTCCACCGTTGAACGTGGCCGGGCCGATATAGCCAATGCTGGTTGTCGTGTCACCCAAAACGGCCGCAATTCGGACGTAAGGAATAGTCATGCTTCCCGCCGTCATAAGGTTGTAAGACCCGAGAGAAGTCCGATTGCCATCTGGTGTAATCAGTATCGCCGCATAGCCGCTTACGGCCCAGGTCCTCGTTCCATTTGAGAGGCTCGCATCGAGACGGAAGTTCGGAACTCCCATCCCGCGAACCATTACAGCTGACTGCACTGACTCACCAGCCCAGTTGTAGGTGACGTTCCCAGTGCCCGTGAAATCTTGAATGGAATTGATCGCCGACAACCCCCCTGCGGCACTTAGAGATTGACTCAGAAGTGCAACCGCCTGCGCGTCCTTTGTGACGGCTGGAGTAGTCCCTTGAGCATGAGGCGAGGCAACTATGAGTAGAATGCAAAACAGGATGGCGAGTCGTTTTAGAGTCATACCGTCTCCCCGGCAATCGATTTGTTGCTGCGGTATACTGGAAACTTGGATTTGCTGTCAAGTTAATTTACGTATATGGTTAGTACCATTTTCAATCACTACGTGTCTAGTTAAAGTACCTATTCGACGATTCAAGGATTCGAGCGGAAATACGGACCAATTTCGGGGGTGCCGGTGGTTTGTCGAGTGCCTACATGAAAGTCTCGCAAGCTGACGCCGGCTCGGCAAGCGCCCATCAAAGATAACCTGTAAGCGCTGCGCCAAAAAAATACAATTTGAGTGCCGAGTTTATTGCCCATCTGCCTGTCTGCGATGCTTGTAAGGGCTTGTTGGATTACCTAATCCGTGAGTCACAAATGGAACTATACTAGTTTCGGAATCTGCGGCTCGACGAGCTTTGACTCAATCTGTTTGATCTAGCGTTCACCTGAGATTGCGGAATAGCTTTTATTAGAGTACTTCTTGCAAGAGGCTCTTCTGAATTCTTTAATACTTACAAACACAGTACCAAGTTAACACCAAACGTCCCACAGTTAGCCCTATTGTGCATTCGTCCCAGCGTGATGCCCGCCGCGTGAGTCAACGCAACAAGTATTCCTCTAAATCTTCCGCTTTGCGCTATCACCGCATCTGGCCAAAAGCGTCGGCCTTAGCGGCTCCCCGTAGCGCCTAGCTTCATTTGTTTGAGCAACGAAGCCCGCTCGGAATGTGAATTTTGAATCTCTATCGACCGGCGCGCTGTCTGAGGCCGGATTTTCGGTCAGCGTTCCAAACCCTTCAAGCGTTTTCCTAACAGCTTCAACCCTGCGTCGCAGTCGAAATCACCCACAATTCCTTTACGCGGGTCAGACCCAGTGGTATGCAGATAACTAATAATAAATATCCACCCCTATCTAGAAATCCTGGTCTCACTTGACCTTCGCCCTTGCCCCGTCTAGCATAACTCGGCTGATTTTCGTGGCAACTATGCCCTTCCGTTTAACCTCGAATGCTTTCAAGAATGGCCAATATATCCCGGCGGAATTCACCGCATACGGAGAGAATCTATCCCCAGAGTTGTCCTGGACCGGTCACCCAGTGAAGACGGCGAGTTTCGCTTTGGTTCTGGAAGACCGCGATGCGAAGGATAAGCGGATTCATTGGGTATTGTGGAATATCCCAGCCACGGCCCATTCCCTCGCTCAAGGTATTTCAAGTATCCCTGTACTTCCAGACGGCACACATCAGGGCCGGAGCGATTTCAATACGGTGGGCTACGCCGCACCACGGTTGGCAAAAGTCGCCGAACATAACTACGTGTTTACGCTCTACGCCCTGGATTCCATACTGAATCTGAAGGCAGGTTCTAGTTATGAGGAGCTTAAAACGCTAATGGGTGGCCACGCTGATCCTGGCGGAGACGCAACTCATTGGGCGTTTCAAACCACAGAGAGACGAAGCGAGACTTCAGGCTCTTGAAAACGACCCCGAGTATATTGTCCAGCGTGACGATGTCCAGCGGAGCCTTGAACACGCATATAGCAATTACCCGAAGGAGGTAACAGAATTTTTCAGAAAGTTTTCGGTCCCATCGCCTTTTGCAATGGAAGAAGTCCGCACGCACTTAACGAATATTACGGATGACGCGGTGCGCCGTAGCCTTGAAAATTACGTGGCTTTTGCGCAGCGCTTTCGCGTCGAGTTCCGGCTCAAAACCAATCCCCTCATATTCAAACCGCTTCTTCTGGCTTCATACGGAGCGAAGTTTCACGTCAATATCGTCGACGACCACTTTGAACCTGGACAGCCTGTGGGGGTCCCGGAAAATGAACCGTACAGAGAATTTTTCGCAGCGGAGAAACTGAAGATTCTGGCCGAGGCCCAGGAACTCGTCGATAAAGGAGAAGCTACCTTTACCCAGATTGATGACGGTCCCGGCTATTCGATGCTGAAGGACCTTGAAACATTCGCTTACAAAGATGATGGCGTGGCGTTCTTTATCCACAACGCCGAGCAACCTTACCTGGGATGTATTTTCGGCGAGAAAATGAGCAAGCAGTTCCTGCATGTCATGGGCAAAACTCTAACCGAATTCCAGAAAAAGAATTTCTTCCGGACCTCAGGTGGACGCCCGCCCGATATAGCCCGGCTCAAGAAAGTGCTAGAGGTTGATAAAAAACCAATCTCCAATATTGCCAAGGCCGCTGAGCTGGCGGAAAGCGGAGATGAAAAGAAGGTTAAGAGCCAGGAAGTGAAGCTGTCCCAGATGAGACGAAAACAGCGGAGACGTAAGCGCTGAGAAGTAGCACCCGTCATTCTTTATCTCCGCCAGAAAACCCTTCAAGAGTTTCGCTAACGCCTTCAAATATTCCGCACGAAGCAAAATCTACATAATTTCCTTTTAAGCGTGGCTGACCGCAATTGGCACTGCGCAAAGGGGAATCGATGATGCAAAACGGCGAATGGCTCGATCAGTTAGCCGGATGGCTGGAGGAATTTGACTGGCAGTGGTTCGCCACACTTACGTCGCGCCCAGGACTGTCCCAAGCACAACTCCGTTGGCGTTTGCGTCGCTGGGCGGAGGAACTCGACGATGCGCTTGGAACCGAAAGCTTCGAATGGATTGGGGTTCCGGAAAAAGGCGTCACCGGGATGCACTTTCATTTCCACGTGCTTATCGCCGGTCTCGATGCGAATTCCGGCGCAATTCAGAGATTGGCGTGGATGCGCCGATGGTCGAAGCTTGCCGGCGACGCGCAAATTGAAGACTTCCGGGCAAACAGTGGAGGCGTTCGGTACGTCCTGAAACACGTCGGACCACAGGACGTCGATGAAATCGAATTTCACCTGGTATCGCGGATACGGGTGCACTCTGCGGTTGAAGAAATGCAATTAAAAGGACGGGGAAAAATGAAATCGGAAATACCTGCGAAAGCTAAGAATAGGGAGGATGGATTGATGTCGAAAACGGGAATTTCTCAAGGTAAGAAGCGCAAGGCGAATTCTAGTGGGACGCTGCGCAAGCCGGTTCTCTCCAAAAAGGTTAAGAGCATGCGCGTCGAAACGCTGGAAGGTTATTGGGGGTTGTGTCCAATCTGCAAAAAAACGGACGGGTACATCAACATTGGCAGGGAACACTGGTTCCTCTGCGATAAACATCGCACGTGCTGGCACATCGGGTCCAATTTGTTTTCATCCTGGCGTGCCGAAACCGAAGCGGAACAGCGGCACCACTGTGAAGAAATTGGGTTCAACACGTTCAGAATCGTTAAACCGTTTTACCCGGAGATTAGAGGTGTTTATCGCTCGAAGGATGACGAATCCAATGAGAGTTAGCTTCAAAGAAACCGGACAAGAAATGAGCGACGGAAAACCTGACGTAAAGAAGGCTGCGCTTGAGATGCTCCGGTCACAGGACTTCTTCGCTCAGCTGCGTGGCACCCTGGCTCGGCTGGGGCTCGCCGGAGAAGAGAAGTTCGGCATGATCGTCTACTTCGTGATGATTTCGAGGTTCCGCCCGAATCCGCTGCGGGTGGCGCTTCTTGAAACGACGGATGGTGGCGCGGAGTATGTGGTGCGGTGCGTGTCCAGGCTGTTTGAACCCGGAACAATTTGTGGCGTTTGCCCAGAACACCGTTGGTTGCGGTTCGCGGGAAATCCCAACCACAGGGTTGCTTACGTGAGGCACTGGTCGGACGGTTTACGTGAGGGTATCCGGTTTGAGATCGACGGAAATAAACTTTCCCGCGTTTCACGACGTGAACGCGACGGACGGATCCTCGCAATACCAGATACAGTCGACGGATCGTTTGCCTGCATTGCAGAAAAGTACCCGTGGGAATCCTTTGATAGATCTCGGTGGTTAACCGTTGAGCTCCCCACGCCCCCGATTTCGGTGCGAACTGAATTGAAGGTGCTGAGCGATGACGAGGTCGCCACGTGGAAGGAGGCGCAGTGTTATACATGGTCCGCGGAACATGCTCCAGGCAGAGTTCGACGATCTCGCCATCACAAATCTGCTGCTACGGAGTGTGTCCAAGGAGGGCCGCTGGTTTCCGTCTCCCGCGAAGATTCTCAACCAGGTGTTTCCCGTGGGTCGGGAATTTGCAGTTCTCAATCCGGTCACTGGCAAGGGGGTGCGCTATACCCGGCGTGAGGACAAACCCGTGCAATGGGAAAGCTTGTGGTGAGATCCACCAAACAAACGTTGGTTGGGAGGGACCCGCATCAATATTCGAGTCGCAAAACGAATGTGTTGGTCTTACTCGCTATAGTTACTACACTATATATAGTAACTATACTCGAACGGGAGAAGGCCAATGGACAAGGCAAAACGTGTGGGCGTGTACATGCGAGTTTCAACCACCGCCCAGGAAGTTGTTATGCAGGAATTTGAGCTACGTCGTTATGCGGAAGCAAGAGGATGGAAAATTTACAATATCTATTCGGACCGAGGGATTTCAGGACGAAGGGATGACCGACCGGCTTTGCAAGAATTGATGGCGGCTTGTCGGCAACGAAAAATCGACGTCGTGCTGGTTTGGAAGTTTGACCGCTTCGCCCGAAGTCTTAGGCATCTTGTTCTGGCGCTCGAAGAATTCAAGAGACTCCGAGTTGATTTTGTTAGTGCGACTGAAGGGGTTGATACCACGGTGCCATATGGCGAGTTGGTTTTTCAAATTTTCGGTGCAATCAGTCAGTTCGAGGCGTCGCTTATCGGTGAGCGAGTCAAAGCTGGACTTGCCGAGGCGAGAAGAAAAGGTACGCAATTAGGCAGGCCCGCGATCAAGAAACTTTCTGAGGTGGAGGTAGCGAAGATTCGAGCTGCACGGCGAAAAGGAGTCACGTTAAGAAAACTTTCGACTCAGTTCGGCGCGTCCCTGTGGGCCGTGTATCAGGCAAGTCGGGTGTAAAACGCAGTTTTGTATATTTTAGGTTTCAAACACCGAATTTGGGGATGAAACAGTTCAATGTTTTAGTGGCTTTCCGGAGGCTGATTTGGAGGGGGTTTTCAAACAACCGGAAATGACGGGTTTTAACGAGTGAGCAATCTGAAACACCAGCACGCAAGACGGAGGGAAATAACGCTTGGGAAACAAATGTGAAAACGGGACAGAAGTTAACCGTCGGACCGGAGCGCTTGCTCACGGCCATTGATGTCGCTCGCATAACCGGCCTTTCAACCGAGACACTGGCGCAGTGGAGATCCCAGCGGCGCGGCATTCCATTCATAAAGCTGAGTCGGAACGTTGTTCGCTACCGGCACGGCGATTTGGACGAGTGGGTGGCCGAGCGTTTGGTAACAGTCAACGCCGAACCTTCGAGCTCAGGGAAGAGGAGTTGGTGATGGCGGTCTACCGGCGGGGAAGAATCTACTGGTACAACTTTGTATTTCAAGGTAGGCATATCCAGGAGTCCTCTGGCTTTACGAACAAGACAGCGGCCCTCAGAGCTGAAGCGAAACGCAGAATGGAGTTGCTTGATCGGAGGGCCGGGTTCAAGCAGGTCAAGCTGGCACCGAAGTTTGAAGCCCAAGTTGATAAGTTCTTGGACTGGTCAAAAAGTCAGCATCGACCGAAGACGCGCGAACTGCACGGTACAAACTGTGATACCTTGCTGCGGTTTTTTCGTGGATGCTGGCTGGACGAAATCACTCCGGGCATGGTCGAAGAATTCAAGGTATCCCGCTCGAAGGAAGAAAGGAAAAACGCGAAGGACGGAAGCATCGTATCGCCGGTCACGGTGAACCCCGCCATCACCACCTTAAAGTTGCTTTTCCATCACGCCGAGAAATGTGGCTACAGTGTTTCAAATCCAACGAAGGGCATCGCATATCTCTCGGAAGGTGGCGGGAGGATGCGAGTAGTCAGCTTCCAGGAGGAATTGTTATACCTCGGTAAAGCAAGCCAACCGCTGAAAGACATTGCGAAAATTATTCTCGATACTGGATTGCGTCCAGAGGAAGCATTTCGAATTCGCTTGGAACACCTCGACTTCGACGCGCGGACAATCTTCAACCCGTTTGGCAAGACGAAGGCGGCGCGGCGAAAAGTGACCATGACCGAGGATATCCACGCACTTCTGAAGGACCGCTCGAAGACAGCAAAGGGTCCGTTTGTTTTTCCTGCAAGGAACCGCACCGATAAACCGATCGGCAGTGTAAGGAAGGCGCACGATAAGGCTGTGGAAGACGCGGGCATAGGCGATCACTTTCGACTCTATGATCTTCGCCACACATTCGCGACGCGGGCGGTGGCTGGCGGTGTTGACCTTCCAACGCTCTCCGCCATGTTGGGGCATACGAGCATTCAGATGACGATGCGGTACGTTCATCCGGCCGAAGAGCAGAAGAAAATCGCGACTGGCAAGCTCGAGGCTTTCCGCATTGCTGGCATCGTGCAAGCGATTGAAAAGAGCAGGTCGCTCACTACAGATCCCACTACAGTGAACTGAATAAAATGTCTTGCAGCGTTCAAAATACGGTGCTTAGCTATTTTCAACCGCCTTCCTTGGGCGCAGGAAGTCCCCAGTTCAGATCCGGGCGCCCCTACCAAAACATCTCGCATATTTTCTTTAACTTATTGAAAGCTCGCTTCACTCAAACTCGTCTGTGGAATTCGACCAGACACGCGGTCTGAATTCGCAAGCCATTTAATTCCAAAGAGTTCGCCGCATGACAAATATTCAAAAACAGGTCGAGGCAGGAGTGCCATTCAGAAAACATTGACCGGAGGCAAGTTAGGCGCGCGCCGTTTGGCAAGTATGGTGAAAATTCAGGGACGCTGTGCATTTCTGCTCTCATCAATCTTCGGAATTGCAAATTGGTGATCACGGCGGCGCGCATGGTTTTGCTGAGTTTCTGTTTAAGCACACTTCCTGGTTCGCTCACAAAGGTCAAACCAGGCCACTCTGAACTTAGTTGAGATATGCTTTCAACATGACGCGTCCTTCAGGGTCCGAGGTTAGGCCGGCCACCATCCTTGTAGATGTACAGCTGCAAAAGACGGCCGCCGAAGAGCACGATGCCTCGCTGCGGGAATTGAGGCAACTGGTTGAAACGCTGGGGTGGGATATCGTCGGAACGCTTACGCAAAGACTGCAATCCCCTACGGCTGCGTCTCTCATCGGGCCGGGAAAACTGAATGAGCTAAGCGAACTCGTGAACGCGCCCAGCATGGCCGAAAGCGTGGTGTTCGATCACGAACTAAGCCCCACACAAGTGAGAAACATTCGAGAAGCAACCGGCGTCGAGGTTTACGATCGACCGGCCATCATCCTCGAGATTTTTCATCGGCATGCTCGCACCAAAGAAGCGCAACTTCAGGTGGAGTTGGCAAGACTCAAATACCTCGTGCCCCGCGAGCGCGTGTCCGGGGCCAAAGAACGAAGGGGTGGAGGACGTGGCGCAAGAGGGGTCAGCGAGTCCTTTCATGAGATTGAGCGCCGGAAAGTGCGGGACCGCACCAGCGAGCTGCAACGAGAGCTCAAAGCGGTCCATCGAGAGCAAATTGAGCGCCGTCGTCATCGCGAAGGTTTGCCCAAGGTCGCCATCGTCGGTTACACCAACGCCGGAAAGTCCTCACTCATGCGGGCGCTCACTTCGAGCGAAGTGCTCGTGGTCGACCGGCTCTTTGCGACCCTGGATACCACCGTGCGAGCGTTGCACCCCGAGACCCAACCCCGGATTCTCGTTTCCGACACGGTTGGTTTCATTCGAAATCTTCCCCACGATCTGGTGGCCTCATTCCGATCGACTCTCGACGAAGCGCTGGACGCCTCCCTTCTGCTCCACGTGGTGGATGCCGCCGATCCGGCGTTCCGGTCTCACATTCAGGTGACGAAAGAAGTGCTCGAAGACATTGGAGCGGGAAAGCTCCCGTCTCTGGTGATCCTAAACAAGATCGACATCGTCGATTCCTTGCGAAAGGGCATTACTGGAGAAAGAGTTCCCCGAGGCCATTCCAATGTCTGCGCTCAACCCCCATGACATCGACGCACTTCACTCTCGTCTCGTCAATTTCTTTCTCGATACTATGACTGAGGTGGAGCTTGTCGTTCCCTACGGCAAGGAGGGTGTGCTCGCCGACATTCGCAAGAACATCCACGTGCTCAGCGAGTCGTACGAGGAAAAGGGTGTTTGTCTCAAGATCAAGGCGAACCCTGGCACCCTTACCGCCGTAAAACAACGGCTCGATTCGTAAGAACTCCCTCAGAGGGTCCAGAGTGGTGTCGATGGCCTTGTCCGCCGCCGCAGCCAGCGAGAGGAAGACCATGACGTAGAATATGTGCGCCACTTGGCGCATCAAAAAGAACCGCGGAAGTCTGTGCTCGCCGGCGGACTTCTCGAAATATCTCTGCAGATAGGCTTGCTCGTCGGTCGGCAAACCGGAAATTGGCCGGTTACTTCAGAGTGGCTCTGTTTCAGGGAGTTGGGATGGGTTCGGCAATCTTGCCGAACCTTTCCCAAGATCTCGGCCTAGGGATCGCCAATATGACGATAAACCGCAACTTTTCCGAAGGCTATTTGGCGCTAATCCTCGCGTCTTTTTGACAAGCGGCGAGTCATCATTTGGCGACCTTGACTTTGAAGGTCACCGTGTTGGCCCCGCCCGCGTTCGTGATGACGAACTTGTACTGCCCGTCCGCCGTCGGCGTGACCTTAACCGAACACTTCGGGCCGGGCGAGTCGTCCTTAGCGACTTGCGCGCCGGAGGAGTCGTAGACGAAAAGGTGCACGTCAGTATTCTTCGGCCCGTCCGTGGTGGCCTCGAACTCTTTCCCCGCCGAGAAAGACAGCAGGTAAGCGACCTCTCCCTTGTCCTTCATCTCGATCTTCTTGCCATTGAACGCCGCGCCCTTGCCCAGGTCGGTCGGCTTTACGTCCTGCGCGGAACACAGGGTGGCGAACGCGAACATAACTGCCACCACAGCTATGACTAACCGAGTATTCGATTTCATTGGTATTTCCTCCAGAGTCGGATCAGATCCGCAGCATGCATGGTAGTCCACCATGCATTAGGAAGGCATGAGGACTTCGTAAAGTTTTTACAAAGGTCGTCGCACCGCTGGTTGCAGGGTTTGCGGAAGTGACTGAAAGCGAAGTTACTTTGGTTGCGGAGGCTTGATTTGAACCAACGCTCCTTTGCTTCTGAATAGAATACTTCCCCAACACTCGTGTTGACGCGGAAATCTATTCGCCTGCTGGCCGAATTGCCAATCCACAAGACGGCAGCTTTCAATTGAAACGTATTATCTTCCGAAGAGCGATCGACATCACTTCCACCAACCGGTTTCCGGATGGTTGCGGGTTGCCACCAGCGTAAAACTATAATCGGTTGTCCTTCTAGAGTGTCAGTGCAATTTCCCCTCGCGGACTTCAAAGTCGTAGGAAGGTTCTAGATGATAATTCAATCGCGAAGTGCGCGGACGCCCCCTTACGATTCCGGAGTCACTGAATACCTGTCGTCGCCAGATCGTCTGAGAACATGGCTATGCAAACGTTTTCCTGCTCGCAGCTCAAGAGCCGCGGAGCGCTTCGAGCGCGGCGTGTGCCCGGCGCCACGCGGCGTCGAGATCGCGGCGATCAAGTGCAACGAGAGCGCTCGCGGATTCGAGGATAGCGTTCGCTTGATCCATTAGCGCCCGATGGCAGGTGTCAGGAAGGCGTGGTGCCAGTCGCGCGATGACGTCGAGCTGGTGGATCAGTACAGCGGGCGTCGTAGCGGCGGCCTGACGAATCTGATCGAACGCGAGCTTGGCGAGACGCTCGAGTCGCACTGGTGGCGTGCATACTCGCAGCCGACTGCTATTGTCATACCAGCTCCATTCGAGCGGTGGCCGCTCGGCCAGTGTGAGCAGGGCGTCGGCGAGCCAGTCGACACACGCAACGCCGGTGAACGTATCGTTGATTGCGGGCGACAGCGCGCGGATCGCGATCTCAACGACCTGCGCAATGCCGAACTCAATATCTTGAGTAAGCGTGCGATGGCGCCCGA
Source organism: Candidatus Acidiferrales bacterium (assembly GCA_035603075.1). Taxonomy (GTDB): domain Bacteria; phylum Acidobacteriota; class Terriglobia; order Acidiferrales; family UBA7541; genus Palsa-295. The sequence goes on from DATNLC010000113.1 coordinate 158,122, forward strand.
TGTGAATTCCACGATCAATCGCGGATTCAAGCGCACCAACGTTCTCCGCTGGGACGATCGCTGCGAGTGGCTCGCCCCGGAGCACGAACTGACCGGGCCGAAATCCCAGCACAATTAATGCGTCAGCCGCGCGCGCGGCTGCGACCAGCGCGACGTGATCGACATGCTGTAGGTATCCGCTCTTCGTGCACGAGAGGATCGCGCCGGTTTGAGCCTGGCGCCGAATCGCGGCGGAGTCGGGCACCATCCCTACGCCCTCCCCAGGGCCTGACACGTGCGCGCGGCCAGCCGCGACGTACAAATCGTCGACGATTGCTCCGATCATGTCGGGGTTCTGGATGGATCTCGCAACCCGATGGCTGTAATAGACGAGGAACCCGAAGCTGAGTACCACTAGCACCCAGGCCGTGATCAGCGAGATCTGCGGGATGAAACTCGACACCGAATCCTGATGTGTGACGAGAAACACGAGACAGACATACACAAAGGTGCCCATGAACAGGCCGATAGTGACCTGCGTAACCCAGTCCTGCAGGAACCGGTAGAGCAGGCGCGGACCAAACAGCGTGGAGACCATCGACAGCACGAGTAGCGAGACTGAGAAAATCAGCGCAAGAACGGTCGCGACCGCGCCCATCATCGCCGATAGAATCGCGCGCGCGTCGTCGATGCCGCCCATCGTCAACCACGACGGGATGTGAATGACAGCATACTTGTCGAGGATGTCCGGAATCAGGGTAATCGCGAACAGCGCTATTGCGGCGAGCGAGAGCTGCAGCGGGATCCGCCACAGGTTAACGTCGCGTTGCGAACGGAGCTTGGTACGGCGCGGGGCGAGCATTCGATCAACCTAGAGATAGACTAGCCACTCAACGGTGATCTCGAGAAATAATAATCATTGCGTCGCATGAATTTGGTCTAGTGCCAGATTGAGTTCGAGAACATTCACCCGTGGTTCGCCAAGAAACCGGAGCTGGCGTTGCTCGGTATGTTGCCGCACGAGCGCTCGCAGGTCGTCCTCATTGATCTTGCGCTCTTTGGCCACGCGAGGAATCTGAAACTCGGCTGCGGCCGGCGAGATATCCGGATCCAATCCTGATGCCGATGAGGTCACCAGATCGATCGGAATCGGCGCGTTTGGATTCTCGGCATGCAACGTCTGAACGCTTGCGGACACGCGGTCTAGCAGCGCTTTGTTTGTAGGAGCAAGATTCGATCCCCCTGATTGCATGGGATCGTAGCCTGCAGGCCCCGCGTTGGAAGGCCGCGAATGAAAGTAGCCCGGGGCCGTGAACGGTTGGCCGATCAACCGCGAACCCACCAGCTTGCCCCGAGACTCAATCAGTTCTCCATTCGCGCGATGCGGATATAGCACCTGGGCGAGCCCTGTGACAACCAGCGGATAGATGATACCGAGAAGCACGGTTGTTGCCAGTGTCATCCGAATCGAAGTTAGCAGGTTTCTTTTCATGTTAACCTCAGGCCAAACCAATATGCGTAATAAGCAAGTCAATCAGCTTGATGCCCAGGAAGGGCGCAATCACTCCCCCCAGTCCATAGATCAGAAGGTTTCTGCGCAGCAGTGCTTCCGCGCCCAGCGGAATGTACTTAACGCCCCGCAGCGCTAGTGGCACGAGTGCAATAATAATCAGAGCATTAAAAATCACGGCAGACAGCACCGCGGATTGCGGCGTCTTGAGTCCCATTACGTTTAACAACATGAGTTGGGGAAATGCGCCTGCAAACATTGCCGGAATGATCGCAAAATATTTTGCGACGTCGTTCGCAACGGAAAATGTGGTAAGCGCGCCTCGCGTGATGAGAAGTTGTTTCCCGATTTCTACAATCTCGATTAACTTCGTGGGGTTAGAATCCAGATCCACCATATTGCCCGCTTCTTTTGCGGCCTGCGTCCCGGCGTTCATTGCCACGCCGACATCCGCTTGCGCCAGCGCTGGAGCGTCATTCGTTCCATCGCCCGTCATGGCGACTAGTTTGCCCTTTGCCTGCTCGCTGCGAATCAGCGCAAGCTTGTCCTCCGGCTTTGCTTGCGCCAGGAAATCATCTACTCCCGCCTCTCGCGCGATAGCAGCTGCCGTCAAAGGGTTGTCTCCGGTGATCATCACGGTTCGAATACCCATGGCGCGCAGCTGTTCGAAGCGTTCGCGCATCCCGCCTTTTACGATGTCCTTAAGATAAATCGTTCCGAGCACGCGACGATCTTCCGCCACGAGGAGCGGTGTGCCTCCAGCATTTGAAATCGCTTTGACCCTTTCTTCCACCTCCTGTGGAGCACCGTTGCCCGACTGAGAACAGTATTGAATGATGGCATCTGGAGCGCCCTTGCGAATTTCGCGCCCGTCCAGATCTACACCCGACATCCTCGTTAGCGCGGAAAATGGAATAAAGGTTGCCGCGTAAGAAGAAAGCTCGCGTCCGCGTAGCCCGTATTTTTCTTTAGCCAGCACGACGATTGAACGGCCTTCCGGGGTTTCGTCAGCGAGAGACGCCAGTTGCGCGGCGTCGGCGAGATCTTCTTCTTTTACCCCCGGGGCTGGAATCAACTCTGTTGCGCGGCGATTTCCCAATGTGATTGTGCCGGTTTTGTCTAATAACAACGTGTCCACGTCTCCCGCTGCTTCGACCGCTCTTCCAGACATAGCCAATACGTTCCGCTGGACGACGCGATCCATTCCGGCAATTCCGATGGCCGACAGTAGGCCGCCGATGGTGGTAGGAATCAAGCAGACGAGCAGCGAGATCAAAACGAAGATCGTCTGAGGAGCGCCGCTATAAATTGCCATGGGCTGCAGCGTTACGACGGCAAGCAGAAAAATGATGGTCAGGCCTGCGAGAAGGATATTAAGCGCTATTTCATTGGGAGTTTTCTGGCGTTCGGCGCCTTCCACAAGCTTGATCATGCGGTCCAGGAATGTTTCTCCCGGATTTGCGGTGATCTTCACCGTGATTTGATCCGACAGCACACGTGTTCCACCGGTTACGGCTGAGCGGTCGCCTCCGGACTCGCGTATAACCGGTGCGGATTCTCCGGTGATGGCCGATTCATCTACCGAAGCAACGCCGACAACCACTTCGCCGTCTCCGGGTACGAATTCGGACGCCGAAACCACAACCATGTCTCCGACTCTTAGTTTCGATCCCGGCACTTCTTCCAACGAGCCGTCCGGCTTCATGCGCTTGGCCATGGTTTCCAGGCGAGCTTTTCGCAACGTTTCGGCCTGCGCCTTACCACGCCCTTCGGCCATAGCTTCCGCGAAGTTTGCGAACAGCACGGTGAACCAGAGCCACAGAGTGATCTGGAGTTCGAATCCGAAATTCCCGTTATGGCGCAGCAAATCGCTCATCAGCTCTACGCTCGTAACGACAGAACCCACCTCAACAACAAACATCACGGGGTTCTTCATCAGCGTGCGAGGATTCAGCTTGACGAAGGAATCCTTCACTGCCACGGCGATAATTCCCGACGTCCACAGCGATTTCTTCCCAGGAGTAGATGTGATTGTCATCGTGATCCTAAAAAACCTTTCCTGCGTTCATCAACAAGTGCTCAAGAATTGGTCCCAGGCTCAAAGCGGGGAAAAATGTCAACGCGCTGACGATCAACACCACACTGATCAACAGCGCAGAGAACAGCGGGGTGGTTACCGGGAAGCTTCCCGCGGATTCCGGAACAATTTTCTTGCGAGCCAAACTCCCTGCAATCGCGAGAACTGGAATCACCATGAAAAATCTTCCCAGCAGCATGTCGAACGACATAGTGACGTTGTACCAAGGCGAGTTCCAGTTGCCGCCGCTGAATGCTGATCCGTTATTGGCAGCGCCGGAAGTATAGGCATACAAAATCTGCGACAAACCGTGCGGCCCTGGATTCGAAATGGCGGCTTTGCCGTAAGTCGTCACCACCCCAATTGCCGTAAACACGAGAATGATCAAAGAAAAAGTAAGGACCGAAAGCATGGCCATCTTTACGTCATACGCTTCGATTTTTTTACCTAGATATTCAGGTGTTCTTCCGACCATCAGTCCCGCGATAAACACGGCGAGAATCACCATCACCAAAACAGCGTAAAGTCCGGCACCGACTCCGCCGAAAACGACCTCACCCAGCATCATGTTGATGAGCGGAATCATGCCTCCCAACGGTGTAAACGAATCGTGCTGTCCGTTGATCGCACCGCAGCTCGCATCGGTGGTGACAGTTGCAAAGAGCGCTGAATCCGCAATCCCAAAACGAATTTCTTTTCCTTCCATGTTGCCGCCCGGCTGCGTGGCGCTCACTTTCTGGTCCGTACCGTGCAGCAGCGGATTGCCTCGCGACTCAGCCGTATATGCGCAGAGCACTCCCGCGAAAAAGAGCACAGCCATAGCGCTCCACACGGCCCATCCATGCTTCTGCGACCCTGTCATGCGACCCAACGTGTAGGTGAGTCCCGCGGGAATCCCGAAAATCAAAATGATCTGAATGAAATTAGTGAGTGGATTGGGATTTTCGTAGGGATGAGCGCTGTTGGCGTTGAAAAAACCGCCGCCATTGGTGCCCAACATCTTGATGGCTTCTTGCGACGCCACCGGTCCCTGCGGGATCACTTGCGTTGTAATTTTCCGCTGCGTTGTTCTTCCGTCCGTGCCGGTCACTTGCACCGTCTGTGGATCCAAAAGTTGTGTGGTAACGTACGGCTTCAAATTCTGAATCATTCCTTGCGAGACAAAAAACAGCGCAACTAGCAGGCAGGAAGGCAGCAGAACCCACAAATTCGCGCGCGTAAAATCCACCCAGAAATTTCCAATCGTATCTTTTTCCCGTCGCGCGATTCCACGAATTACGGCCATTGCCATCGCCATGCCGGTCGCCGCGGACGTGAAGTTATGGAAAGCGAGTCCGGCCATTTGAGTGAAATAACTCATCGTCGTTTCGCCGGAATAGGCTTGCCAGTTTGTGTTCGTGGTGAATGACGCAGCAGTGTTAAACGCCAAATCCGGCGCCACGTTCGGCCAGTGTTGCGGATTCCAGGGCAGAAGTGTCTGAGAACGCTCCATCAAATAGAGGAGAATCATTGAAACGGCACTGAAGAGAAGCATAGAGATTGCGTATTCCGTCCAGTGCATCTCGTGGCGTTCGTCAACACCGACTATCCGATACAGTGTTCGCTCAAGCGGTCGCATCAGACCATCGAGAAACGTTTTCTCGCCGTTGAATACGCGTGCCATGTACGCGCCCAGAGGCTTTGTGAGCGCGACAATCACCAGCAGGAACAGGCCGATTTGAAACCATCCATTTGCAGTCATAGTCAGAACTTCTCCGGCCATAGCAGTGCCGCCACCAGATACACGAACAACAGCACGCAAACTCCCAACAAAATTACGTTTCCCAACATCGTTCTCGCTCCCTACTTCAGCCGTTCACAACCCCACACGTAGACAATGGTTGCGACAAAAAAGCCAATCGTGCAGATCACAAATATGAAATCGCGCATTAATGCCCGCTCCTCAAATACTCTCCGAAGCTTAGAATTTGTAGATCAATTCCATACCGAAGAAGAGCTGATTCCTGGCCTTTCCATTGTTGTATGCCGCTAGGCCCTACGGAAAAGGCCAAACCAATAAAGCCCAGCACGAGTGATCGCGTGATGGGGAACTTGAGCTTCGGCATGTAACATTCGCTCCTTTTCATCCCCGGGCTAATCTGCTCGGGCTTTCGGCGAACGGGGCCTATTGTCCCCATAGCGTTTCTCATCGCGTATGAATTGGAAAAGGGCGAAGATGTAAAAACCTAATACAACTATGCACAGAACAAAGAGAATCAGATTCCCCAACATATTGCCTTTCACCATGTCGATAAACGATCTGACACTTATTTAGATCGTTTTAGCTCTCTTTGATTTTCCGTACCTAGAGGGCTTTCAAAAAATCCTATAACTCTTGGCGTTAGAAAGTCGTGAGCGAAACATAAAGACTTCCTAATGAAAATGGCCCCCAGGCTAGGCCTTTGCTGGTTTGCGGCAGAGTCGGGGCGCGCGGCAGGTTAAGACGCAGAGGAGTGTAGGGTTGTGTGTATAAATCCGATAGCGGGACAATTTCCCATGCCGTGCGATAGATATTAAGGCTTTCGCCGGAAGGCTTTCTCGCGCACTTCTCCAGGAAGTTGAAAACTATAGCCTACCCACTGTTCCGTAATGATGTATTTGGGGCGCGCAGGATCCCTCTCAATTTTCTTGCGTAGCTGATTTATTACTACACGGAGATATTCTGTTTCCTCAATATGATCTGGTCCCCAGACGTTTTGTAATACGCTCTTGTGCGTAACGGGTTTTCCCAAATGAATCACGAGGAAACGCAATACATCGAACTCTTTGGGCGTCAGATGTACCCTATTGCCTCGAACCTCGATTAACCTGCTGTCAAAATCCCAATACAACTCAAGAGTTTCGATTTTGAGAAGTAGGTCTTCGCGGGTCCGGCGTCGGAGATTGGCTCGGATACGAGCCAATAGTTCTCCGACCCCGAAGGGCTTCACGACATAATCATCCGCTCCGGAATCTAGAGCTAGAATCTTGTCACGTTCTGATTCACGAACGGTCACCATGATAATGGGTCCTTGGAATGAAGATCTAATTTTGCTGCAGGCCTCAAGCCCGCTCAATTCCGACATATTTACGTCCAACAGAACTAAATCGGGACGCTCCCGGATAATCATCCTAATAGCGTCGTCGCCATTCGTCGCTTCTACGACATCGTATCCGCTGCTAAGAAGGGTCGTTCGCAGCACGCGGCGGATTTGACGATCGTCATCGACCACGAGAATAGTCGAGATATTCATCAGTTTTTCTTCACTCGCGTTCCCAGCGAAATGACAGGCGAGAAATCTTCGCGTTCTGGGCTGTACCAAAATAGTAATCGACGCACGATAGAGAAGACCTGATGGAATCGTAAGGGGTTTGTTAAGACATGATCGAATTAGATGTGCAATAAAGAGGTTTTTCCTGCAACAAGAACGCGGTCAATAAGAGTTTCACGACGGCGGCAGATTTGGGTCGATTCGCGGTTACTTAAATGCTCAAGAATAGGACCTAATGTAAGAGCGGGTAGAAAAACTGAGGCCTCCCACGATCAACGCCGTAGCAATTACCTATACCCGGAGTGCGACTTCGACGCTGTCTGGCGTTTTCGTCGTATCTTCCTCTTCGTTTTAGTTTTGAATCTCATGTCTGCTGCGAACAATCTGTTTACGATGTGCTGGAAAACTGTAAGAGTTATTCACTTACTGCCAGAGTTCGAGAATTCTATTCAGTGGCGTTCGCCGTAATATCGATGTATACGTCCGCAACAACCGGCAGCGCGAGGCGGATTTTGTGATCGAGATCATCCATCGCTCGCGCGAGCTTCTCGATAGTGATGTTTGCCGATGGATGAATTTTAGCTGCGACGATGACCTCCTCGGGTCCCGAGTAAACTGCACGAAGCGACAGGATTCGTTCAACTGCTTCGTCCTCCTGGACAATTGCTTGCAACTGCTCAAACAGGAGCGGAGGGACCGACCGCCCCACGAGGAAATCCGCGAACGGACGCGCCAATCCGAACGCCGTGACCGCGAGCAGTAGCCCGATGACTAGCGACGCAAGCGAATCCGGCACGCTCGTTCTGAACATCTGACTGAGGAAAAGACCGATTGCGGCTACAAAAAGACCGATGAGGGCAGCGCTATCCTCGACGAGAACAGCGCGCACGACGGGATCGCTCGAAACAAGGAAGTAACGCCATACGCTCAGCTTATATTCTTTTGCTTGGCGGCGCGCCTGGCGCATGCCCTGCAGCCACGATGTTCCGTCCGCGGCAAACGCAACCGCAAGAACGATCCACGCAGTAAGACCGCCAGACAGCGGGTGGCGCACCTTCAGCTCTGCAATGGCCATCGCGATGGAGAGGCAGCCGCCAATTAAGAATGACGCGATCGCCGCCATGAAACCCCAGAGGAATCGCTCGCGTCCATGACCAAAAGGATGCGTGGGGTCGGGAGGTCGGCGGTCGCGATGAATGCCGACCGCGAGAAAGATTTCGTTTACTGAGTCAGCGGCAGAGTGGGCGGCTTCGGCAAGCATGCCGGTAGAGCCTGAAACCAGTCCACCAATCAACTTCGCAATGCCTATGACGACGTTGGCAAAAAGCGCGATGAGGATGGTACGCGAACTTTCCCCTTCGGCGGCTCTTCGAAGGGCCGTCGCCGAGTGTCGCTGGTGCATGGTTCGTAACATCGGAAAGAGTCAGTCACGGATAGACTACCCTTTGTGCTGTCCGTGAATTGTCATTCTTACAGCGAATCCCTTATCTGTGCGGAAGTACTACCGGGATCGCCTTCCAGCATCTCCGTCGCCTTGACTTTTTCAGCTATCTGGGCCTTCGCACTTTTTCTTTCTACTCCCAAAGTTCTTATCACGTCGTACTGGGCAGATAACGTGGCTCGGTCCTTTGCACCCGGCACGCACTGAAAGATCCCTGAGAAGGCAGATCGAACTGAGTGCGCCACCAGGAGCCAGAGGACGGTAACGACAATCGCGAGGGGTAAGCCAGCACGGATCATGAACATGTGAATGCAAACGATATTGAAGCCGATCGGACCTAGTATCGTGAGCGCCAGAGGAACGTAGCGGTTGGCCAACAGAAGCAGGGCAGACAAGATCTGAAGAACGAATATGACCGCATAGAAGTGCGAAGCATAGACTGCGCCAAAAAATTGAGCTGCGACGCCGGTAGGCCCGGGCATGTGAAGAAAGTTGAAGAACCCATTGAGTCCAAACGCCAAGAGGATCAAACCGAGCAAGTAGCGAGCAATTTGAGAAACGGATTTCATTTTGTTGCTCCGTCGTAATTGTGGCGTGGGCAGGACGCCTAAAAGCTATTGTGAACGCTGCCAAATCGTCTAAACCTACTGTGCGGCTTTTTTCCCGCGTCGCCGCGCGGCTCGCTTGATTTCAATGACGGTCACTCAGACCGACAGATTGAGCACGTTCTAGGATGCGGCGACTCATCTCTGAAAGTTCCGATTCCAAGTTGTCCGTACTCGTTCCCACCCGTGTCGCGGCACCGATTTCAGTACTTAACTGTGCGACCGTTGCCAAGTCGGCGCTACATTCCCAACAGAACTTCTCGGGCACCCCTGAAAGTTCGAATAAGTCTCTGACGCGACCACACAGCCCACACTGCTTCGCTACATTCCGCTCTATATGCATATCTAACATTGCAGCAACTCCTTCCTTGGCTCTCCCGAGAAAATAGCGGGCCTCAATCCGTTTCCGCCTTTGCAGCGATTCAACTGATCCATTACTTGCGGAAACCTCTAACCGACTGTTGCGTTAGTTCTTTAACGTCCAGCTCCACCACCCCTTTCTGATCCAGCCTGTCGAATTCGGCTTCCATAAAACTCATGAACATCCGCTTAGAGACCTTGCCATCGCTGTCGGTCTCCATGAGGAGAAGCAACTTCTTAACCTCGCCCTCTCCTCGCGCCACATTGGCCTGCGGGTTCGGCGCTAATGCCTTTTGCGCGCCCGCAATGCTTCGCATCGCACCGAATGGGGCCAACACTCCAGTGATTATCACTAACAGCACGATGGCCTTTTTCTTCAACATGTTTATCCTCCTCGCTTGAGTGTCGTTTCCATTCGTCACTTCAAGTTTTGTCTCAGCAGCGGAATTGGAATGCCACAATGCGTGAGGCGATCCGATTCCTGCCGCGGCTCCGAATTAGAACTCCAGCCGCAGTGCCAACTGTCCGGTCCGATTTCCGCCGTACTCCGCAGTTTGCGCGGACTGCAGGATTCCGAACGTGCTCGGGTTGCTCACATTCGTAGCTGGAGGCGCGTAGTTCGTGTGGTTCAGGACATTAGTGAAAGTGGCTTCAAAGCGCAGTCGCAAACCTTCACGGAGCTGCAGCACCTTCGACAGGCCAGCATTGACGGCAATAGTTCCCGGCGCTTCCAGACTGCCCACGCCCGCATTGCCGATGCGCGCAGCGCCCATAGGCGTTGGGGCAAAAGCAGTGATGTTGAAGTAGTTGCTGTGCGTCCGATTGGCAGGAATTGGGTTGCCAACCAGATCAGGACGACAGACGGACCCGGCTGCCACGGGGTCGGTATTGGTTTGGTCGAAGCTGCAGCTGATAGTCGGAGTCAAGTACGGACCGGTTTCCAGCAGCGTTATAGTATTGACACTCCAACCACCGAAAACTGCATTCACCGGCTTGAAGGAACTCGACCATGGACGGCCTTTGCCAAAAGGCAGATCGTAAGTACCGGTCAACAGAAAACGTTGCTGACGTGCACCGGCAACGTTGCCCCGGTTCAGCCCAATGTCAAAGCGATCCACAACAGAAAGACCATAGTTGGTCTCACCTCCGTAGCCAGCCGGAGCATCGCCTTGGGCGTCACTGATGTTATGAGTCCAGGTGTAGTCCGCCTGAAAGAACAGGCCATGGCCGCCCTTGTGAGTGGCTTCCACCTGCAGGGCCTGATAGTTCTGGTTTCCGGCGTTTTGCGTGGAGTAGATGATTCCCCAATTCGGGAATGGCGCGAGTGCCGGATTGAAGGGCAGCGCGCTCGGTGGCGTCTGATTCAAGTTTTCGCTTACATTCAAGCGATACGAGTTCATGCCTATGTAGCTAACTCGCAGCGCAGTTTCGAACGGCAGTTGCCGTTCTATCGTTACATTCCACTGCGCGGACTGCGGATCGCGATAGCGAGGGTCGGTAGCCTGTTCCAGGGTGCCGCCGCCGATCTGTACGAGCTGACTAGCAGCGATCGTATTCGGGAATTGAATAAGGGGTGTGCCGTTGGGGCCGAGTCCGTTCGAATAGGTGTGGACCGACGCTTGCGGATTGCTCTCGTTATTGTTCTGGAGCTGCCCCAAATTGGTCACCGTGTAGATGCCAAAGCCGGCGCGCACCACGGTCTTGTCATTCTTGAAGGGACGATAGGCAATGCTGATACGCGGATCAAGATTGCGAAGATAGAATTGCCGCAGGCCCTCTGCTAGCCCTTCCTGGCTATTTGAAACGACGTGAGTGCACGGCAACGAGGACGAAGGCGCGTACCCTTCGTCTGCAGGCGCAGAGAATCCTGGCGGCGCTGCGTTACAGGCATTAAAGGACTGCAAAAAGGCGGGAACCGGCCCGCCTAGTGTGCGGTACAGAACGTCGTTGACTATGACTGCATTTGTCTTCGGATCAAAATTGGCTTGAATCCCGTGCTCATCGACGAAGGGAGGCAGCAATTCCCAGCGCAGACCGAGGTTCACCGTCAGGCGATCAGTGACGCGCCATTCATCCTGCGCGTAAAAACCGGTCTCCAAACCGCCCGCATCGTTTCTCGGGCCTGTCACTGCGAAGTACGAGGTAGTCGGAAGCCCGAGGAGAAGGTCACCGAAGGCACTGCCTGTAAATACGCCTTGGTTGAAGGTAAACAGGCCGTAATCGTCAGACGGCGTCTCTATCTCCGGAACCGCAAAACGCACCCACCGAAGATCCACTCCTGCACGAAAAGTGTGATTGCCCTTAGTGTAGGTAACGTTGTCGGCTATCTGGTTAGTGCTCGATAGAGTGGGTCCCACGTGATCTCTTCCGATGGGTGTAAAGCCAGTGCCCTCCGAAAAGTTGATGCTGGGAAAGCCACCGTCAGTCGGATGGTTTGAAACATTTACGTCCAGCAGGCCGAGTTGCGCGATGGCCGCAGCTCCCTCTATAGGGAAGTTCGGAGAAAGCAGCGTGTGAGTGAATCCAAAGCGGAATTCGTTCACCAGGGACGGCGTAATGACATAGTTGTGAGAAATCAGAAAACTGCGGTCATGTTCAGTATCCGCGTCATTGGGGAGTAGTGGATTCACTACGTCGGCCACCTGATTCTTCCAATTGAAACGTGCATACAGTTGCTGTTTCGAGTTGATAATGTGGTCGATCCTGCCGTCGATTCCATTCGTATTGGAAGGAATGGGCTGCAAGTTTTCATAGTTAAAGCTGGACGCTGCCGTGGCGTTCGGCACGTTCGGCAGCGGGTAATTGTTATTCAGCAGCGTTAGCGCCGACTGATTCAGCATGGAGGTCGGAATGGCATTGTTGGGAAACGGCTGACCGGTCGTGGGATTGATCAAAACAGCGCTCGGCTGTCCGGTCGTAGGGTTCGTGAACGGTGTTGGATTGCTTGGGGTGACGAATCCGCTGAAATCACCGTTCCTTTCCGCTTGCGTCGGAACCAAGAACTGCTCGGCCTGAGAGGTTCTCCTGCGGTTCCCTTCATAATCAAAGAAGAAAAAGGTTTTGTTGCGTCCGTTGTAGAGCTTGGGAATCAACAGCGGGCCGCCCAAGCTTCCACCGAAGGTGTTGAAACGCTTCGGCGCTCTCACGTCGAAATTGAGCACCTTGGCATCTAGTACATCATTTTGCAGATATTCGAACAGGCTTCCGTGAAAGGTGTTCGTTCCAGGCTTGGTGGTAAATGTGACGTCTCCGACCTGGGAGAACTCCGCGTTATTGTCGAAGGCCGTTACCTGCAGCTCAGCGATTCCTTCCGAAGACGGATAGGGATTCGTTCCGGCTGCACTTAGGAAGACGTTTGTAGTTGAGATTCCGTCGACGGAGTAGCCGACCATATATGCCGTCGCACCGCCGACGGCGATGTTGCCTTGACTATCCTGTTCGACGTTTGGAGAGGTGGACATGGAGGCCAGAGGACTTGTCGTCGCGGCTCGGAAGTTCAATGGCAACTGAGTGATTTGGGAAGCGCTCTTCGCATCACTGATGACCCCGTTCTCGGTATTGATCGGCGGTGCAGTGTCCGTCACTTCCACGGTCTGAGATTGACTTTGCAGACTCAAGTCGGCATCAATTCGCAGCGCCTGGCGCGCGACCAATTGGGCGGACGGAACTTTGAAATCAGCAAATCCCGGGACCTGAATCGAAACCGCATAGTTGCCCGGTTTTAGGTTCACAAATTCAAACGCGCCGTTCTCGTCGGTCGTCATCGCGTGAGTGCTGTTGTCTTCCAAACTGCGTATCTCGACTGACGCGCCGGCCATAGGCGCCTGCGTTGGGTCACGCACCACACCGACGATGCTGCCAAAGGTCGACTGGCCGGCAGCCGGCCAAACCGCGCACATCAAAGCGACTACGATGACTACCAACGCCCTACGCATGTCTTTTCCCCCGTAAGAGAGCAGTTCTTGGTTCTTGGACTTCAGACTCTCTGCTGGAGAAACTCTATTGGTATCTATGTGTAGAAATCCGGATCGGTTTATAAGGCATCCGTAAAGATTCGCAACGTTGCATCGCCTTTGGAAGTGTGCTGCTGGCCAGCGATTCACAGTGCGGACACATCAAGCAGCTAACATCAGTAACGGAAGAGTTTGCGGACAGGAACGTCAAACCTTGCGGGGAGGACGTTTTTCAACCATGGGAGGCGGCAATTGAAACATATAACCGATCCGGGGTTGGGTCACAATGTAGCTCGGGTGCGCAGGATCTTTCTCGATTTTCTTGCGTATCTCCTTTACGACTACGCGAACAAGGTCGGTTTCTTCTCCATACCCGGGCCCCCAGACTATTTGTAAGATTTTTCTGTGCGTAACCGGTTTCCCTTGCTGAGTGACAAGCAAACGCAGGACATCAAACTCTTTCGGAGTCAAGTGGACACGGTCACCACGAACAGTAATCATTCGCATCTCGAGATCGACAGTCAATTCTGACGTCTCAATTCTTGGAAGGGGTTCCTCGGCACTGGAACGCCGCAGAGCAGCTTGAAGACGCGCCAGTAACTCTCCCATTGCAAATGGCTTTACGATGTAATCATCGGCTCCCGCCTCGAGAGCATTAATCTTGTCACGAACCGAATCGCGCACGCTTAGAATAAGAATGGGACCTGCAAAGGACACGCGAATCATTTTGCAGGCGTCAAATCCGCTCATGTCCGGCAAGTTTATGTCCAACAAAACCAAGTCGGGGTGCTCCCGAACAACTTTGTCGATCCCCTCTTGCCCATTCGTCGCCAAGATGACGCCATAGCCCGCTTGGGCAAGAGTTGTTTGTAGCACCCGGCGTATCTGCGGTTCGTCGTCCACCAAGAGAAGTGTGTTGTACTTCATGCCCCTGGGACCCTTGGCCCTATGTGACATGAAATTCGATGAATTCCGCATGAGGATTCCATAAGGTATTAATAAAGCTGGGTTTGAGAAGACAAGCGGAACCCCGCTTTTCTTCTGGGATCGCCCGTCGGTCGATGTTTCGTTCAACGCGCCTTACCTAAGGACGGTGCTCTGAAAGTGGACAAGCTTGATCGACTGCCCTTGCTGCACATACACAGCGATCAGTCGAAAGTGCGAACGACTCTCCACCCCCGACCGTGAGCTAACCGCTTGGCTTTCGGCCGTCAACACAGCGGTTGACCCGTACATCCGCACTTTAGTCTGATTAAGTTCGATCGAATGAAACTGCAACCCACCACTCCGCAGGTCTTGCAACACTTCCTGCTTGTTAAGCACGGAGCCATCGGGTCGCACCAGCATATAATCGCCCGCGTACAGCCCTTCAAGGGCAGCGTAGTTCTGCTCCTTCAGTGCGCGATTGAAAACGTCCGTGTGAATGCCCAATACTTCCTCTGCAGTCATGCGATTTCATCACCTCTCGCTCCGGGCTGACGTGCTGGATTGCGCCGTCGCCCTCCGCGTTGCGTTCAAGCTGCGGCGAAGAAGCGTGCGGCCTCCTCGGCGAACTCTTCAAAAAACTGGAAGTGCGAACCGTGCCCGGAATCCGGGTAGAGGATCAACCGGGCATCCGGAAGATGCTGTTGCAGGATGTAGGAATTGATGGTCGGTACCATGATGTCGTCCTTGCCGTTGACGACAAGCGTGCGCTGCTTGATCTTCTTCAAATCACCGTAGCGGTCTGTCGGGGGGATCGCACCCCATTTAGCAAGAGCGACGAGTTGGGCCTTGCCGACCTGGGGCTTCGCTTCCGGTTCGCGGTCCAGCTTTCGCGCGGCGATGCGCTTGAGCCAAGCTTTGCCCGCCGCGTAACTAGTCGGGCTCTTCGAAAAGAACAGGTCCAGCGTGCGTTCCTGCTCGGTGCTGTTCGGGCGATTGACGATTTCCATTACCTCGCGCGAAAATTCCTGCATGTCTTGGCCGCCCGACGGGCCGGTGCCTGTGAGGAGGATGCGTCGCACCAGTTCGGGCGCGTCAAGCACCACCTGCTGCGCGACCATGCCGCCGATCGAGAAACCGAACAGGTCGATTTCTTTCAGGCCGAGCGCCTTGACGAAGGCGATGATGTCGGCCGCGATAGCGGGCATCGACTCCGGCATCTCGCCACCCGAACGCCCAACACCCCGATAATCGACCAGGATCACCGGGCGGTCTTGCGCCAAGCGGTCGGTATGAATCGGATCGAAATTGTTCATCGTGCCGGTGAAATGCTGAAAGCAGACCACTGGCGGGGCGCCTTCCTCGCCGAAATGCCGGTAGGCGAGGCTCACACCGCCGATATCCTGGAATTGGGTCGGCGCGGTTTCGCTGAGATTGACATTCGACATGCCTCTTCTCCTGTGATGTTGATTGCGTCTCCAAGTAACGCTCAGATCCGTTCTAGAGTCAGCCACTCTGGGCGAGCGACAACATCCGGGTGTTCAATGCGTCGATGAAGCCCTGCCCACTAGAGCCGACATTCGCACGAGCGATTTTCGCGACGGTATAGAGAGGCGATGAAGAGGTGACCCTCGTCGCCTGAACTGCAATCCGCGCCGCGGCGCGCCTACCCACTGAGAAACAGCGTCGCATTTTCGAGGAAGTTCTCGGCATACTGCGAAGATGCGGCATGGCTCGCATCCGGGTACATGATGAGCCGAGCATTTCGCAGATGCTCCGCCAGAATTAGAGCGTTAATCGGTGTCACTACGATGTCTTTATTGCCGTGAACAATAAGCATCGGATGGGTGATCCTTTTCAAGGTGGCGTAACGTCCGGTGGCTGGTATCGTTCCCCACTCCCTGATCGCGGCAAGCTGGGCGATTGCCGAGTCCCGAGACACCGGAAGATCACGATCATTTTTGCGAGACTCGATTCGCTTCAGATATTCGTGTCCAGCAGCCTGGCTGGCTTCAGAAGGAGAGAAGAACGCAGCCAACAGGAAGGCCACGGGATCCGCTTGCTCGTCCGGCGATAGTTCGGTGAAGGTCATGTCCTCTCCGCCACGCGGACCTGTCCCCAAGAGAATCAGCCGCCCGACGAGTGCAGAATGCTCAAGCGCTAACTGTTGAGCAATCATGCCGCCCAGCGAGAAGCCCACGACGTGAATCTGCTTCAAGCCGAGGCCTCGGCAGAAAGCAACGCAATGTTTCGTCATCTCCGCGACCAAGTTCGGAGTATTTCCTCCGGAAGCGCCAACGCCCGCATTGTCAAAGAGAATCACCTCATGATCCGCAGCGAGGCTGTTGGTTACGTCCGGATCCCAGCCGTCCATGTTGGAGTTGAAGTACCCCAGAAAGAGCAGCGGAATCGTGCCCGCTTTGCCGAATCGGCGGAAGGCGTAACGGATACCATTGGTCTCAACAAACTGCGTGGGGACCGTTTCATGTGTGTAATTACTCATCGTCTCTGTGCTTCCAATCCGATCCTTACGCTTAGGCGGTGCTTTTGCGCGAACGTCTTTCCCGGAGCATCCATTCCCTGATATAAGGAGAGCAGCGCATCACTGAGATCCCCTCCGCCTCGCATGCATTGAGAAAGCGGACACCTTCGACATCGACGAGATCCACCTCCTCCAAATCCAAAGCTATTCGTGGTCCGCCACGCTCGATCTCCGCCTTCACCTGATCACAGTGCTCGGATCGAAACGCCCCGCTCAGCCGAATCCGGGTTCTGCGCTTACTAGAAATCCGTTCAATCTTGAGAGTCATGCTTCGCTGGTCCGAGGGCACACTCTTACGAATGCAACGACTGGGCCATTCACACTTTGTTGCATGGACGCGACTTATAAGCGCCGGCCATGCTCGGTTTTGAGTAATTGCTGTTTAGTGAGCAAACGCGATGGGATTGCCGGGTAGACAGGGATCAGTTCGACTGATGAACTTTGAACCGATATTGTTGATTCCCAATCGCTTCATTTTTGCGTCAAGGGTTCCTTCAAGGTCGCAACGATCTGTGACTCGGTAAACCTCGACTTCCTCGTGAGAATCCCCCGTACCGAGAGAGTCTACTGTTTGCCTGGAATCCGAGCCGGGGGGAGCCTACGATTTCGATACGGCAACACCACTACCCAGAGACCAATCCTCCAGGCCTGAGGTCATGTCGAGACGGACGAAGACATCGTCACGCGCAATTCCCGGCGAGGCAGCAAGTTTGTCCGAAAGACGCGCCATGAAGTCCGCTTTTTCGCCCCGACGCCGCGCGTCTGACTCGATGTTGATGATCACGAAATCTCCCGAGCGAGACCCTTGGATCCCGAAGTGACGATCGTAGATAAAATCGCTCGGCTCAAGTTGCTCTATGATCTGGAACGTTTCGCCCTCCGACTGTTGATAAGCCTCGACGAGCGCCTCGTATATGCTGTCTGACATCTTCTTGATATAGTCGGGCGACTTCCCCTTAATCATCGTCACACGTACCAGTGGCATGAGAATCCTCCTTATTGCTGCCTCTTGCGGTTAGCCCTTTGCGCCGGCGGTTCAGCCCACGCTGTATCCAGAGTCTGGCATTCGTAGAGACTGCAACAACCCTGCCATATGAAATTGCTTGAGAAGAAGCGACTTACAAGCGCCGGCGATGCTCGGTTTTGAGAAAATGTTGTTCAGTGAGCAAACGTGGTGGGATTGCTAGGTAGACAGGGATCAGTTCGATTGTTGAACTTTGAACCGATGTTTGTTGATTCCCAATCGCCTGATTCTTGCATCAAGCGTCGCCCGTGGAATTCCGAGCTTGCCAGCCGCACCAGCTGGACCGGAGACACGGCCCTCACTTTCTGCCAGTGCGGCCTCAATCATTTCCTTTTCCTGCCGATGCAGCGCTTTATTTAGTGCCACCGTCGGACCACCGGATTGTGGCGCCTGCCGTTTGAGCCATGTTTCATCCACACAAAACATGTCACCATCGCTCAGGATCACGGCTCTCTCAATTACATTTTGCAGTTCACGAACGTTGCCCGGCCAACCGTAGGCTTGCAACCGCTTGAGAGTTCTTCTGCCAATTGTTCTGAACTTCTTTCCGGCCTTCTTTCCGAAGCGGTCAATGAAGTACTCGACAAGCAAGACGATGTCCGGTGCGCGATCGCGCAACGAAGGCATCTCAATAGGCACGACATTCAGTCTGTATAAGAGATCTTGGCGAAACTTGCCTTCGGCCACGAGCGCGTTCAAATCACGATGCGTGGCTGCCAGCACTCTTACGTCAAGAGGAATTGGCCTGTTACTGCCGACACGTTCGATCTCACGTTCTTGCAGCACTCGTAACAGTGCGATTTGGATTTCCGGGGGCAAATCGCCTATTTCGTCCAGGAAGATCGTTCCGCCATTCGCCGATTCAAAACGTCCCAGGCGCCGTTGCGTTGCTCCAGTGAAAGCGCCCTTTTCGTGACCAAAGAGCTCGGAAGCAATCAACGATGCGGGGATTGCGGCACAATTCACACCAATAAATGCCCGTTCCCCGCGGTTTGATCGCTTGTGGATGGCGCGCGCAATCAACTCCTTTCCCGTGCCGGTTTCGCCCAGAATCAAGACGGTGGAATCCGAATGCGCCACCTTGTCGACTTGGCGGAGTACCTTACGTAGCGCTTCCGAGGACCCGACTATGTCCTCAAACATCGAGTCACGATCGATTTGCTCTCGCAACGCGACGGTTTCGTTCCGCAGGCGCTCTTCGGCCCGTTTACGGTCGTCGATGTCCGTCCCTGTCGCATACCAACGAATGACCCTTCCGCTCTCGTCCAGTAACGGGTTGTACCGGATCAGGAACCACCGATACTTACCATCCCTTCCCAGAGCCCGTTGCTCGTTTTCGAACGGAACAACGCTGGAAAGGGATTTCTGCCGTTCTTCGCGAAGTCTCTGAACGTCGTCGGGATGGAAAACGCGCGCCCGAAAATCGTCGGCTAGCACTTCGTCTAGAGACAGTCCGGAGTACTCAAGCGCCACGCGATTTGCGTAAATGGCTTTTCCATCCGGATTCAAGACGATGATGGTTTGCGGAATCGCATCAGTCATGCGCCGAAGTTCTTCTTCATCCTTACGGAGCGTAGCTTCGGCGCGCTTGAGGTCATCGATGTCCGTATCCGTTCCATACCAGTTGACAATATTGCCCGATTCGTCGCGCAGCGGCTCAGCCCGAAACAAGAACCATCGATACACTCCGTCAAATCGACGCAGCCTACCCTCGACTTCGCCGGGCCGGCCAGCGGCCAGATCTCCGAGCCATTTATCTGTTATTTTCTTCAAGTCTTCCGGGTGAATGGCATTCTGCCAGCCCCAGCCGCGAACCACTTCAAAAGATAAGCCCGTATATTCGAGCCATCGCCGGTTCCAAAATATTCCCGTACCATCCGGCAAAGTACACCATGCGAGTGTCGGGATCGTGTCGATGATCTTCCGGAGTCTCGCTTCCGAGTTCCGGATCTCCTCAGAGGCGCTTCTCAACGCTTCCTGCGATCGCTCTCCTTCGATGGCGATTACTGCGATGTGATCTGCACCTTCGATTAATTGCAGATCAGTGTCGTTCGCGCTCCGAGGCTCCGCATAGTACAGGCAGAAGGTGCCGAGAACTTCGTTGTTTTTGGAGAGGAGCGGCTGAGACCACGCGGCGCGCAACCCGTAACTTAAAGCAAGATCTCGATAGTCAGCCCATAAGGGGTCTGTTGCAATGTCGGAAACGATCACCCGCTGTTTGAGAGATGCGGCAGTGCCGCATGAACCTACACAAGGGCCAATCTTTAGTGGAGTGATGGCATCAACCCAGCCCTTGGGAAGTCGAGGAGCCGTTGCGGGCCGAAGGTGAACGCCATCCGTGTCCATCAGCATCACTGCCGACTTGATGTTACTGGCCTGAGCGTCGATCGTTTCGCACAACCTTTCCAGAATGTCAGCTAGGCAAGCCCCGTTGGCGATCATTTCCAAGGTCCGTTTTTCGGCGGCGAGCAATGCCTCGGCGCGCTTACGATCCTCGATATCCGTATTCGCGCCATACCATTTGAAGATGTCGCCGCGATCGTCGCGCGCAGGCTCTACTCGAAACAGGAACCACCGATAGTCTCCATCGTGCCGGCGCAGGCGTGCTTCAATCTCACCGGCCTCGCCAGAATCCAGCAGCTGCCGCCAAAAATCCATGAGCCTGTCGCGGTCTTCTGTGTGAAGAGCTGCAGACCAGCCCCAATTCAATGCCTCTTCCGCAGAGAGACCGGTGTAATCCAGCCAGCGCCGATTGAGGAACTCAACGGAGCCGTCGGGACGAGCGGACCATGCCAGAATGGGAATAGCGTCAACGTCTTTCGACTGGCGCGGCTGCCCGGTACTTTCCACTGTGGATGTCATTCGCGAATTATAGTCCCTCTACCTGATTCCGGGCACTTCAAGACCTACGCAAAGGTGGACCGAATGCACGCGCATCATGTTTGGGCGGATCACGGACGAACCGGAAATTATATGTCCGCTCTCAGTCCAGTCCAAGAGACGTGTTGGGGAATGCTGCATGAGGAAATACCAATCCCCCGAATTTTGCGGGCGCTCTGGACTGAGGCTCGGCGCGCGAACGATGAATTCCTGGCGGAATTCGTCGTCGAGAGCGTTTATGTCCTCTTGTGGACTGAGGGTCTCTATAAAGCTTTGGGCGCAATCGCCAATTCGCGTCAGCTTCTCCACGGAACCACGGACCCCAGGTCGGCTCATTCGGAAACCAGGCATCCGTGAACTTGGCGACCAAACTGAGGAATTCTGGAATGTCTTCTGCCTTGTGGATGGCTTCAGTCATACCCCTAGAGTGCACCGAGTCAAGCCAGATGTCGCGTCTTGCCGCAGGCGGCTCGCAGCCGTCATCCTTATTTGATCACTTCTCTCAAGAACTCGACCGTCATTTCCCACGATCTTGATTCCGTTTGTCGGTGCAGTCCAGCTTCGGGTGTCCTCTCGCCGAAGGTCCCTTCGCCCGTAAAACTGTGTTTCGCGTCACCGTAGATGTTGATCTGCCAGTTCGCGCGGGCGTGACGCATTTCTTCTTGGAACCCAATCACACTTTCCGTTGGCACCACAGGGTCGGCATCACCATGCAGGACGAGGATCTTGGACACTACAGTTTCCGGTTGCGCAGCCATCGGCGTGGTCAAAATGCCGTGCAAGGAGACAACACCCCGTAACGGACCGCCGGCCCGCGCCAATTCGAGAACGCCACAGCCACCGATACAGTACCCGATGGCCGCGACGCGATTCGAATTGCATTCCGGCCGCTGTTGAAATGCTTTTAAACCGGCCGAAAGCCTACGGCGAAATCGCAAACGATCCTTGAGTAATGGCGCGACAATTGTCATCGGTGATTCTGGTGGAGCTGGCCGAACACCGGATCCGAACAGATCGGCGACGAAAGCGGCGTAGCCCAGCTCCGCCAATCTATCCGCGCGCCTACATATCGACTCGTTGACATTGAGCCAGGTGGGCACAACTAGGACGCCCGGCAGGTCGCGCGCCGAATCAGGTGCAGCTAGGTAGCCCTCGAGAGGCTGCTGCTCGTCAAGGTAAGAGACCCATGTTCCCATCATGAGATTAACTCTCCGCTCCTTCGTTCAGGATACGTACCCTCGAGGAACTTGTGGACCGACGTTACAGCCGTCGCGCCGTCGCCAATCGCAAAAGCCACGCGCTTCGGACTGCCGCTACGGCAGTCGCCTGCTGCGAACACGCCGGGCAGGCTCGTCTCCACAGAGCATGGAGGCCTGAGTTCTTTCCAAACGGGGAGAACTGCAACCTCCTGTCCGGTTAGCACGAAGCCCTGATCATTTCGCACAATGGACGTTGGGAGAAAGTCGGTTCTCGGCTTTGCTCCAATGAAAACGAATAGACCGGAAGTAAATTCCTCTTTTATTTCTCCATTCGGTTCGCGCACACGTACACCGCAAATATGATCGACGCCCTCGATTCCAACGACTTCCGAGTTGCAGCGAATTCTGACTATCTTGTTCGCCAAGAGTCTTTCAGAGAGATAGGAAGACATCTTTCGCAGGTCAGGGCCCCGCACCAGCAGAGAGACTTCGTCGGCGGTTTGGGACAGAAACATTGCGGCTTGGCCGGCAGAGTTGCCGCCGCCAACTATATGGGCTGCTGAACTTCGACAGAGTCGAGCCTCAATATTGGTCGCGCTGTAATAGACGCCGGCGCCCTGCAAGGTATTGAGGCCTTCGACGTTTAGGAGTCCGTAGGACACACCCGCAGCGACGATCACCGATTTACCCAGCACATAATCGCTTTCGATGGTTCTCACTCTGTAGAGCCCGTTACTGCGTCGCTCCAAGTTGGACACCGTGCTCGGGACGTGGAAGTCTGCTCCGAACTTCAAAGCCTGAAGATAGATCAGATGAGCGAGATCGCGGCCTCCGATGCCGTTCGGAAAACCGGCATAATTCTCAATCCGGGACGTCGAACTCGCCTGGCCTCCTGGCCCGAGGCCGTCCAGGACGAGACAGGACAGACCTTCCGACGCTGCGTAAACTGCAGCTCCCAGACCCGCCGGGCCCGCGCCCAGAATCAGAACGTCACAAACTGAATTCGGCAGCTGGCCGCGAAGACGAAGGTGGTCCGCCAACTGAGCGCGCGTTGGCCCTTCAAAAAGGACTCGACTGCCGTGAGTCACGACCGGATAGGATTGAACATCTTCGCGGATATGCTCGAGTTTAATTCTGTTGTCGTCGAGAGACGTATCCAACCATTCGTGCGGCACGCTGTTCCGGAAAAGCAGTTCCACGGCTTCGAGCGTTGTCTTATCGCCTTTCCGTCCATAGATGCTTAAGCCGCGAAATCTCGACTTGAGGAGTAATTCCCGCCGGCGCTGATACGACTTCCAGAACCTTTCACCCAACTGTGGTCTTCTGGTGAATAAATTCCGAAGTTGTTTCGGCGTAAGTCGAACTGCCTCCACGGAGGTCTCGGCTTCGACCGAGATGATCGAGGGTCGGCGTGTCAGTAGATCGATATCGCCGCTGAAATATCCGGCGCCGTAGCGAACGAACACCACGCGTTCGCCGGTCGAGATGTCGACGGCTCGCACCGTGCCGGAAAGAATTACGTAGCTGTTGAACGGATAATCTCCGGCAGAGACGAGTGGATCATTTTCAGCGACGGCACATCGTTCCCCAAAAGGTTCAACCTCAGCCAGCTCAGTCGCATTGAGGCGAGGATAGGCAACCGGGTCCGAGAGTGGGTCGAAACCAAGTCCAAAGAAATCCTGCGACTGATCTGCCCCTGGGAACTGTGGGTGAGAACTCGACACGTGTCACCTGGCCGGATACGCCGAGGAACTCTCCAGATACTCACACCACAACGACCACTCGCCCGCGCCCCACCGGATGTTCCACAAGGTCGTGTGCGCGCGCGATATCGTCTAGCGGGATTCGTTCGCCAATATCGAAGCCTGGCCATCCGGCCTCAAGCGCAGCATTCAAATCCCGCGTTGCTTGCGATTTCGCTTCCTTCGGGAAATCATCGCTCCCCAGAAAGAACACACGAATGTTCTTAAATACCATTTGCCAGAAAGGAATCTTCGGAGCGGCGTTATCGGTGGCATAGCTCGCGATCGAACCGCCCTGGTTCAGGAGTTCGACGTCGGCTTCGATGTTGGCCCCAAACGCCACTTCGACGATATGATCGATGCCGTCGGGAGCCAGTGCTCTTACGCGCGACGTCAGTTCCTTATCGCCGACAATCACTTCATGGGCGCCAGCGTTCTTTGCAGTCGCTTCGTCCGATGAGGACCTCACCGTTCCGATCACCCGCGCTCCCGCGAAACGCGCGAGCTGAACTGCGCATGCACCCACGGAACCAGCCGCTCCTTGCACTAACACGCTCCGCCCATTCACCGGACCTGCGACATGAACGGCTCGGTGCGCCGTGATACCAGGTATGCCAAGACAGGCGCCTTGCTCCATCGCCACGCTTCCCGGCAGAGGAGCAACCTTATCTACGGTGACCACCGTAAATTCCGCAGCGGTGCCAAACGGACGATACGACTGCGCTCCGTAACACCACACCGAGCGGCCCATCCATTCTGAAGGAACGCCCGCGCCAACCTGGTCCACGCGGCCAGCGCCATCGCTATGCGGAATCACACGAGGATACGGCATGCCGACGCCAAAGGTGTCTTGGCGCTTCTTGACATCACCCGGATTGATTCCAGAGGCAGCAATGCGAATGCGAACCTCCCCGGCATCCGGAATCGGGTCCGGCATTTCGCCAACCATCAGCACTTCGCGAGCTGGCCCCTGCTTTTCGTACCATGCTGCTTTCATTGAAGTCCTTAATGTCTCAAATAGCTATGCGTACAAATCCAGCGGACCCGCAGTCATGGTCATTTGTCCGACTTCGATGAGGTACCCGTCCGGGTCGCGCACGTAGCATCGCAACTCCGTTGCATGGACTTTAGGCTCAGTGATGAATTTCGCGCCTCTCGAAGACCAAAGGTCGTAGCAGCGCCGGATATCAGTCACGCGAAGGTTCAAAAATACGCTTAGAACGTTTTGATCGCGCGGCGGCGAAGCGACCAGTTCAGGCTTGTCGTCGGTCGGACCGCCGCCGTTGATAGTGAGCCAAATGTTCCCGAGGCGCAGAAACGTCGGCTCGCCCGCGCGCACCACCGTACCGCCGAGGACATCCCGATAGAATGCAACGGAGCGCTGTATGTTCGCAACGATGAGGGTATTCGTCACCACAAACTTCAGTTCAGCTCCCTGATCCGGTCGCGATATCGACATGCCACCTCCCTTTCTGATTGGGTGGAAAAAAGTGTTTGGGGCATGAACACTCCGTCGGATGCATACAGCTTCATCACTGCATCGGTATCGGATCGATTCAACGCGTCTTAATACTGGGCAAGTATTGCCGCAACGGACTTCTCGTTTGCATTCATGATACCGGTCCTTCGCTTTTGACGACGTTTCCAGCCGGAATGTAAGCGGGCCATGTCCGGTTGACTAGCGGGTGAAACAGCAAATGTATTTTCCGAATTTGGGATAATCTTTAGCGAACCGCGCCTCCGAGTAGTCTTACTATGTGCGGTGAAGTCCTTCGGGAGTTCGGTTTACGCGTCGGAAGGTCAAGTGACCACAAATAGGGCCGTCGCATCGTCACATGTGACGTGCACTCCCTAATTGGAGATCATCGGAGTTGGAGTATCGTGATGACGGACCTGAATTCCCTCATGATTTTTGCCAAAGTGGTTGAAGCGAAAAGCTTTTCGGAAGCGGCGCGCCTCTTGAAAATGCCGACCTCAACCGTCAGCCGTCGCGTTGCCGATCTTGAGGAGCAGCTCGGTGTGCGCTTGCTCGAACGTTCAACGCGCAGCCTGCGGCTAACTGATGTTGGGTCCGAAGTTCTCGAACACGCTCGCCACACCGTCGAGCTCAACGAAGCGGTCGGCAACGTCGCTTCCAACCACCTGTCGAACGTCTCAGGCGAACTGCGGCTTTCTGCGCCACCCAGCATCTCCGACTCGTTGCTTGCGCCGCTGATCGGTGCGTTCCAGCTGTCGTATCCGAACGTCCGAGTACAGGTCTTCATCACCGACCGGATTGTCGATCAGATCGCAGAGGGCGTCGATTTGGCGTTCAAGGTCGGGGAACAACTCAAAGATTCGTCGCTCGTCGCGCGCAGGGTCCTGACCTACCGTCACCAACTCGTAGCGAGTCCAAGCTATCTGTCAAACTGCAAGCGGCCACAAAAACCTCAAGACCTACTTAAACATCGCCTCCTGGCCTTCTCGTTTTGGACTCCGACAAAGGCGTGGAACTTCGTTCAGACGAACGGAAAGAAAAAGGAAACGCTAACGTTCCAGCCTTTCCTTGCGATGAACGACTATGCTGGCCTTGCGACTGCCTTGCTCGCTGGTACCGGCATCGGCGACCTTCCGCCGTTGGTGCAGCCTGAGTTGTTACGCGAGGGACGGCTCGTCGAGGTCATGCAGAAATGGCACTTCACCGTCTTTCATCTCTGGGTGGTCCATGTGGGCAATCGTTACCTCACACGGCCCGTCCGCGTGTTCAAGGAATTTGCGGCCCAAATGGCGCCAACGCTCTTCCCCTCACTTCCCGCCTGAGGAACCCATATCCAGCCATCGGCGATTTCGAGCGCATCGACTGCCGCAGTAATCTTGGCCCACCGCGGGAAATGCGAAAAGGCGGTGAAGGTTGTCTGCCCGCTCCGCCGAATCGCTCATTCCTTATCGTCCCACCGGACGTAGATTAGAGCAGCGCGCACATGGCTCGGCAGCCAAACATCGACGCCGGCCAGGCGATTGATCCACCGAGGCTCAAGTTCAGCAACAGAATCTCTTGTGACCCTATCCAGCAAAGCCTTGAATATCAGGAACTCATTGTCGGGACCAATCGTCTTGGCAATCTCAGCATCGAAGGCTCTTTCATTCAAGCCGTTGTGAATTCGCTTGACGGTCTGGTAGACGTCGTTCGTGTATTCCTTTGTGATCTTGACATCCTTCCGCGTTCCTGTATCGGTGAGGTGGCCACCGATGAAGTTGTCGAATCTGTAGGCGAGGATCTCGTCGAACATCTTCAGATATTCGTGGAAGTTCGTCGACAGATCGAAGTCCTGAAACGGTACGTATCCGGACGTCACCGAGTCTACAACCATCAAGAATTTCGCCCCAGGGACATAAATGAAAAGGTCGCCTTCGTTGGAATGGTAGTTATGCCGAGTGAGTTCCACAGTCTTGCCCCCAAGCTTAATCGTCTTCGAGGTCTTGAACGTCTCCGTTGGAATCAGGCGATTCGGATCGTTCATTTCCTTCAGAAAGTCGCTGACGGTATCGAGGGCGATAATTTGCAATCCCGGGATGTTTTTAAACGCGGCCGAGCCACCAATATGATCTTTGTGAATGTGCGAATAGACCAGT
Organism: Candidatus Acidiferrales bacterium; assembly: GCA_035603075.1. Classification (GTDB taxonomy): domain Bacteria; phylum Acidobacteriota; class Terriglobia; order Acidiferrales; family UBA7541; genus Palsa-295. Next base: position 185,260 of record DATNLC010000113.1, read on the forward strand.
ATCTTGATGGGCTTGTTCGTGACTTTAGCGACGGCTTCTGGAATGTGTTTGCCATAACTGGCTGGCGCATCGAAAACGATGACGCCCGCCTCGGTGACAAGGAAAGCGGATTGCCAACCGTTGTCAGAAAGTGCGTAAACACCATTTCCGAAATCCTTCATCCCGTATCCGACTGCAGGATCGATGTTCCAGTACTTAGCCCTCACCGCTGGTAGCACGGGAACGTGTTCGCGCAAAGCTTCCGGTGAATCTGTCCCAGCCAATGCTGAAGGCTGTTTCGGGGTAGGCTGTGACTCTTGTGCGAATGAGACTTGACTTCCCAGCGCGACAGCGAGCATGAACAGAAGTGCCAACTTTCTCATTTCTGGTGCTCCTCTTGTGATGCCGAGCGCACACTATCGGAACAGCCGGATTCGGACTAGATGGCAAAGCTGAAATTAGATTTCCAAATTTGCAATAATTTCGATGAGAGAGGCGAACAAAGGGTCAGCGAATGCAGAACTACAAATTCCTGAACCAAATTGTACTTTGGAATGTGTTCTTTGCCATCATTTGCATTCCCACGGCCGGCAAACTGATTGACATCATGGGAATTCCCCTCTCGATTTCCATCTACTACTTTCCTTTTGTGTATATTTTCGCCGACATCACGACCGAAGTTTATGGTTATGCCGTCGCGAGACGCGTCTTGTGGTACTGCATCTACGCCCAGCTTCTGGTAATCGCAGTTTTTGAATTTGTGATTCTCTATCCGCCCTCCGCGGTTATGACAAACAACCAATCGTACGTTGATGTGTTATCCACGGCCCCTCGATTGGTTTTATTTGGCACTCTTGCGATGTTCGCTGGCGACATCGCCAATAATTACGTCCTGGCAAAAATGAAGGTGTGGACTGAAGGGCTTTATATATCGGCGCGTTTCGTGACTTCGACCTTATGCGGACAAATGGTGAATACCACCGTCTTCTATGTCTTCGGTCTTTGGGGGATGATACCGACACACGTATTAACAAAAAGTATTGTCGTTGCTACCCTTGTAAAAGTCAGCGTGGAACTCATCTTCTTGCCGGTAACGCTCAAAATATCCTTGTGGCTCAAAAGAATGGAGAACGTTGATTACTTCGACAGAGCAACGAATTTCAATCCGTTGAAATTCTAGCCTCGCCGTAATCCTCTTTGCTCCTTGTCAAGACGTTCCGCAATAGCCTGAATTTCCCTCCTCCGTGGTTCCTCCCTTGTTCGTGGCGCTTGCAATTCTCGCGCTTAAGTCTAAGATAACAGTTCGCCTTTGTTTCGCCTAGTGTTTTCCCGGGCTGTTAAGATGGCGCATGCCCTACTTTCTGGAACTGGAACGAGCGAAAGTAATTATCCAAGACGGCAGGGAGTTGTTCTTTAAGGACGCGTCCGAAATGTAGCGCGGAATTCTACGGGGAAGAAAAACAGACGAAGTGCGAAATCTGCCGCAAGAGAAAGAAGGGCTAGCGATGGCTTACGAAACCTTTGATCTAATGCCATCCCGAATTGCGTGATGTTCCAGCCCATGGCAAATGCCCCGAGTGTATGACTTCCAGTCAGTGCGAGAGGATTTCACCGTGACGTACAAGGGATACCTAAGTGGATGGGAAGACAACAAGTCCAACCCGCTCCTTAAAGACTACTTATTCACCGCCAATCCCAATGTCGCAGTAAAATATGAGTCCCAAGACCAAGCCGCGGCTGAATGTAGATTTTATGATTCCGCCGCAATTTCGATTCCGTCCAACCAAGGCGGGAAGCATATGCTGAGAGGTTTTAAGTTCGAAGAGTTGAGCCCTGGACAGTTTGTGATCTATTGTGAAGGACCGTACATTCCGGCACAACTGGGATGAAAGCGGATATTTGTTGGCCTGTAGAGCACCGTCCTGCCTAGAACCGGCGTACCGACTTCTTCAGTGATCGAGTATTAGATGAGGCACTCTACGAGATCCACTTTCTTGAAAGCCCCCTCGATATTTCCCGCGAGCGAGACGCAATCATCCGTTGCCAGAACGGGATTACGGACGCGCCGAGGAAATTCATCGTACGTCCGCCCATCAAGCTTTCTGCCCGAAGTGGACTTGCGAACTCCACCCCACTGCTTAAAGAAAAATGGGACTTGGGCACGCCGGCACTGATCCCTCACTGACACTACCCACTCTCTCTTCATGGGCCTCGCGCCTGGCCCACTCTCTCCGCCTACGATCACCCATCCCAGTCCGTCCAAATTCATCTTTCCTAAGTCTTCTAGCAGGGGCTCGACAGAGAGAAAGCGGACTGCGGCATCGGCATTTTGCAACTTTGCAATGCGCGGCAGACCGTACTTTCGATCTTCAACGCTCACTCCCCACCAGATATGGGACTGTTTAGCCGCATAACTCAGCTTTGAATTCAGAAGCTTTTCGAGACGTTCGGAGCGCTTCGTCAGAACTTGATACGTATGCCAGTTTGCAGCGACCATAACTCTAGCGACTGCATCTATGTAATTGTCTTGCACGGCATCATGGAATAGATCACTCATTGAATTGACGAAAATCATTTTCGGAGTCCGCCAGCGCAAAGGCTCGCCGAGCTTCTCGGGCACTAAACGCAGATCGAATCCCTGCTCATAAGGATGGCCCGTAACTCCCCGGAACCGTTCTGCAAAGGTTTCCGCATAGCAATGCTTGCAACCAGGACTGATCTTCGTGCAACCCCTGACGGGATTCCAAGTTGCATCCGTCCATTCGATTGATGATTCAGAGGACATTACTCGCTCCCACGTTTACGGTATTGTGCAAAAATCTCGCGAGCGATCTTTTCTGCCGTTTGGTTCTGCGACGCAAAAAACAGATAGTAAAGTATCGCGCCTTTGGAGTTCTCCATGGCCAACGGCTCCGGCACATGTCCAAACCCAGCGACCTCTTTTAGTCTCCGCCGAAATGCCTCAGCTATGACCTCGTTCGGTTCCTTCTCGGGCACTTTGAAAAGGTTCCATTTCGTTTCGTACACTATGTTTCTCCACGATTCATTGCCCCAAAATAGATTCATTCGTTGAATCTGCGCATCGTCTACACCTTCAGGGTCTTTCCAAAAGACATTCCGATTCATGTCTTGAACTGGAAAGTTCAAAAACATATCCAAGCTCTTCATCTGTCCTGCTGTGGAGATTACATTCCAGTCCAGATGGAGTCCATAAGGATCGAGCACGCACAAACCGCGACGATACTGGTCATATCGAACGCGGGAGAACACATTCTTCAGGAGAATCTCATTGCAGTCGCCTTGGTAGATGAACACGTCCTTTCGCGGGCCGATCAACTCTCGCAAATTTTCGATCTTCTCTGGTGCGATGTCGATGAGATGGAACTCACGGAACTGAGGCTGGACCGCCAGCGCGTTAAGTGGACTTCCGAGAACAAATTCTTGCGTTGCTTTAGAAAGATGCTTCCCGGCCCCCGCAAAAGCGTCGATATAGACGTGGAAGAGGGAGGCCTTCGTTTGCGCCGAAAGGATGGTCGAGTAGGCAACAGCATATTTCTTAAGGATCTCCAGTTTGAGCTCTGACCACCCTCCGATCTCATCGAATTGAAGCTGTCTGCCCATTCGCTTATCTTCGCCTTTTATTCGCCACCAGGTCAAGGCCCGCGTTTCGGGTTATTTCCGAAGTGGGTGCTACTCGATACTACAGCGGCTTCCGCTAGCATACGGTCGCGCCAAGTAAACGACTACCTGTCACGCCAGTTGCCATCCGCTCCAGCCGCTAACACCAGACCGCTCCGCTCTCTGTCCTTTCAGTGAGTCCGTTGCGATTTGGTTCCCCTCCCTGGATGAGGGAACCAACACTCAACTCACCGAAAGGACAAAGAAAATGAATTCAGAAAACATCAAGAAAGTTACAAATCAAGCCACCGAGCAACTCATTAAAGCGCTCAACGAAGGCCGCAGCGAGACGCTGACGCAGTACCTCGCGGCGATTGGACGATTCCACTGTTACAGTCTGCGAAACGTGATGCTCATCGCATCACAAAAGCCAACCGCAACGCACGTGGCAGGCTTTCACACTTGGCACAAGCTTGGGCGATTCGTGAAGAAGGGCGAGAAAGGAATTCTGATCCTCGCTCCCATCATTCGCGCGAAGCATGAAAACGCCGCACCAACTGAAACGGATGAATCATCAACAGCTGTTAGCTTTCGCGCTGCTTACGTCTTCGACGTCAGTCAGACGGACGGCCAAGAACTACCCACAATCGGCAGCGTCAATGGCAATCCTCGGGAGTACCGTGAACGCCTTGCAGAGTTTGTCGCAGAACAGAGCATCGCTCTTGATTATTCCGACGAGATCGCTCCAGCGCGGGGCACTTCTGCGGGTGGCAAGATCACGTTGTTGCCAGGACAGTCGCCAGCGGAGGAATTCGCAACTCTGACGCACGAACTCGCGCATGAAATGATGCACCGCGACGAGCGTCGCAACATCACTTCAAAGCGCACCCGCGAGACCGAAGCAGAGGCTGTCGCATTCGTGGTTTGCCATGCGATCGGTCTAGAAACAGGCTCGGCGTCTCAAGACTACATCCAGCTCTATGACGGTGATGCGAAACTCCTAGCGGCAAGTCTGGAATGTATCCAGAAAACGGCTACACAAATTCTCAATGCAATCGGCGCGCAGCGGATAGTCGAGCAAACTAGTCCTCGTTGGCAACTCGACCCACCTTCACCAGACGCGCCCCCCTCGGGTCATAGACGTATTGGGTGATACTCCCGTCCTTTATGCGCTCGACCACTTCGTTCACAACAAAAAGGGGAACGAGGAACCACTCGCGCGGTTTGACCGGGTTGCCGAAGCGATCCCTGAGTTCAATATCCAATTGCGCTGGATCGAACACACGATGAATCACGTTTTCGAGCTTGATTCGGTTGACGTTGTAGAGCTCATATGTAGCTATGATTTCCACGTCGGCCATTAGAAAGGTCGGGTCCAGATTGGCATTCGCTATGCGTGTCTCGACCCTACTTCCTGTGACTCCGATTTTGTGTAGAACATCGCGGTTGGCCGCGACGACTGGATGGTCCGACTTGCTACGCAGAACATAGATCGTGCCGCTTGCCAGATCATCGTCAGCGGGCTCCTCGGCGAACAGCGGCCCGGAATCGGGATTTGTGATGAGCCGTCCCTCAGCGTCGCGGTGAAGCGCGCGCTGGAAGGAGCGCATGAGCAAATTGCTTTCGGTTCCGTTGTCGTAGATGACGCGCAAACGGCTATCACGACGGTCATATTGCGTCCTGAAATCCTGACCCACCTCGGCAACATAGGCGATCTGACCATGGACAATAAAGCACTCGTCCTTCTGAATCTCGGCCATCCTGATCTCGTCCAAGTTCTGAACCGGCAGCGTATGTCGAATCCCGGACTTCAATTCTCGCTTCACTCGTTCGAAAATTGGTTCGAACTTCTCGAACTCCGTACAGACGGTGCGATTGGCAATTTCCTCGGCAGCACGTTTGTCAGCGCTCTTGCGGACGTGCCGGAGCTCGGTGATGCTTCCCGCACCGGCAGCACCCTTTAGCTCTCCCAACAGCTCGTCATCGTCGATAGTCTCCGGCCCTGCAGCAGCGACAATTTCCTCGCCGGAGATCAGACCTTGATGATCCAGTGGTACTAGTAGCGATCGACACTCCTGAAGGGCACGCAACCGATCAAGGCGCACGGCATACAAACGCTCAAAAATTTCGCGATCTTCGCCATGCTGCGGTGCGCGACCGTGTTTCTCGACAAACCGTTGTATCTCCTCAAATCCGGCAACGATGCGCTCCTCGCGGGGCGAGCCTCCGCCTTTCTTGTCCGGCTCCGCGAAATCGTCCAGTTCCTCGCGCAGTTTGTCGAGGTCGATGTCACTCATAGCGACCCTCATCCTTGTAACGGACAAAAGCGGCGGCGCCTTCGGCCATCCGTCTTTCCCAGGCATCCTGCGAGGTGAGCGATGGGAGCCGTCCCCGTTCCTTCTTAAACCTGAAGGCGCGCACGGCAAGCTCCCTCGCTTCCTCCAGCGTCAAGCTCGTACGCTTGGCAGCAATCACTGCCGCGACCTGTTTCAGGCTGTCCTCGGTCATGCTTTTTGCCAGGATCGCATAAGCTTGGCCGAACGGGTTGATACGGTCGATCAGGTCGATGTCGAGTTCTCGCACATCCATAGCAAACCTGCGCACGCCGTCGATCAGGGCGGTGTTGGCAGTCTGCTCGGCGTCGTGCCCGCCGCCGCTCGCAAGCTGCTTGGCCTGTTGTGTCAGATTGAGTGCGGCAACAGCGTGCTGGCGCACAGCTTCATGGTCTTCCTCGTTAAGCTCCGGGTATTTGTCCTTGATGATCTTGCCCAAGCGCACTTGCGTAAGCTCCTCGGGCACCAGCTCCTCGTCGAACAGACCACGCTCAAGGGCAGTCTTGTCCTGAACGAAGGCGGCAATAACCTCGTTCAAATCCTCCTGACAAATACGCGTAGCTTCCTTGCTCTGGGGTTCCGCGAGCCCTTTGATCTCGATCTGGATCTGTCCCGTCTTTTCGTTGAAGCCGACGTTGCATTTGTTGGGGTCATAGCCAGCTTCGCCATAGTCGAAACCGGGGTGCGGTTTGCTCTCCTGGTGCTTTGGTTTGAACTCAAAGCGCGGCGCAAGCACCTGCTCCATAAGCAAGCTCGCCGCGATGGCCTTCAGGGTATCGTTGACCGCCTCGGTGACTGCTTCGTCCGAGGCGTCCGGCTCGCCAATCAGATTCGTGAAGCGCGTGCGGGTCTTCCCCGGCGCGTCGCGGGTCGCGCGCCCTATAATCTGCACGATTTCGGTCAAGCTCGACCGATAGCCGACCGTCAGCGCGTGGTCGCACCAGATCCAGTCGAAGCCTTCCTTCGCCATGCCGAGCGCGATGATGATGTCCACATAGTCCCGGTTGTTCTTCTGCGCCGGGTCTTTCAGCGCGGCGGAAACGCGGTCGCGTCTGGCGGGATCGTCATCGACCAGATCAGCGATGCGCAAGACGCGGCCTTCCGGAGTCTTAGCGAGCTGAAATCCAGTCGCGGGGTCAATCCCTTGCCACTCGCCCAATGCTCCGATGATGTGCTCCACTTCCCTAATTTTATCCTTCGTGCTCTCGCGCGAATTGACGTTCGGAATATGGATAATGGTTTTTTCGGCCGGCTCAAGCACTTTGAGGATGTCATCGACATAAGAGCCGCTATAGAAGAAGTAGCCGATGTCGAGTTGCTTCAGGTATTCGTAGCCGTTGAGCTGTTCATAGTAGGTATAGGTGACGCTGTCGAAGTTCGCTTCATCGTGCGGGGCGAGGACGGCCTCCGCGTCGCCCCGGAAGTAAGAGCCGGTCATCGCCACGATGTGCGCGCGGTTACGCGCAATGAACTGGCCAAGATGCACGCCGAGCTTGTTGTCGGGGTTGGCCGAAACATGATGAAACTCGTCCACAGCGATCAACCGGTCGTCGAACTTCTCCACGCCATATTCATCGACTGCGAAACGGAATGTCGCGTGAGTACAGACCAGCACCTTGTCGCCGCTCTCAAGGAATGCCCCAACTGCCTTGACCTTTCCGCCGTTGTCCTCGCCGGGCGCGTTGCAGAGGTTCCATTTTGGCTCCACGCGCCAGTCGGCCCAAAATCCAAACTTCGAGAGCGGCTCGTCGTGAAAGCTCGCGCCGATAGCTTTTTCCGGCACGACGATGATCGCCTGCTTAAGTCCTTGATTCTGGAGCTTGTCGAGAGCGATGAACATGAGAGCGCGGCTCTTGCCGGAGGCGGGCGGGGACTTGATAAGCAGGTATTGTTCGCCCCGCTTTTCGTAGACACGCTCCTGCATGGGCCGCATGCCAAGTGCGTTCGCCCTGGTCGAGCTGCCATTGCGGGCGTAGGAAACCGAAATGGAGGGTACTGATTTCACATCAACGGTCATTCGCCTGCCTCCGCATTTCGTTTCCCGGCGAGTCCCGCCGCGGCGGTCATTTTGACGTAGAGATCAAACAGCCTTTCTAACCGTTCCGTGTCGTTCTTGAAACGGCGGCCAATGTAGATGCGCTCCAGCACCTCGTCATTACGGTCATGCGCCGCACGCAGATCGGCGGGCATATTGTCCGGGTCGTAGAGGTCGGCAATCGTAGCCGGAAAATGGTGCTCACGCGCCAACAGGATGTCCTCGGCGCACTGTGTGAGGTCCGCTATGTTCTTCTCGGTCAACCGTGGCAGGGGGAAGCTGTTATAACAAACGCCTGCTGAATAGCGATAGTCTGATTTCATGCGTCCGGCAGTTAGCCCAACCCACGCGACATGCAGACGTGAGCTAATAATTGCCAGCACGAACAAGGGGGCGTCGTAAATGGCTTGTGCAGCGTCTGAGATAATGGCGTCACTTTGCAAAAATCCTATGGGGATATACTCCCTTCGCTCAGATGAAACGCGAGGGACAATGATTTGCGTGTTTTTGCCTGTAATGGTTCTTTCAAATCTATGAGGGGTCTCGATTCCGAGCTTTCCTCTTTCGCTACCGCTTTCCCGATATTCACGGACTCTTCGCAGCCTTTCCTCAATCGACGGGATCGACATGGCGAGCGAGGCGTATTGGTCAGAAATCCAGAGGCATGAGCGTTCGATTCCGTTTATAAATTCCAGAGAGCCGAGTATCTTCCTAACCAGCACGCTAGCTTCTGGATGCGTGATGAGCAACGCATCCCGCTCCTCATTACTAAGCATGAAATTGCCTTTGTCCCGCGGAATGTTTCCAGCAACCATCGCTGGAAGCTCCGCAATTGGGCTTGGATGCTTTTCGACAATTGTATTGGGGCCGTCGACGAGATATGCGTTGATGCCGCTTACGGACTTTCGCTGACTTTCCGAATATATAGATTTACTTCTGCTAGATTTCTTCGATACACCAACGATAACGCATATTACGTTTGCATTGTGACTCGCATTATTCGACCAATAGAAATCCTTGTGGGCAAAAAATATTTCTTGTCCTTTCGAAAATATTTCTGGCCAAACAACTGGTACTTGGACACCTTGGCAAATTGAGTTTGTTGACACGAACGCGAAGTCGCCCTCTTTCTCAATATATTCGGATGCCTTCCAAAACCATCCAGCTATATAGTCAATGGCCTTTGCGCCTTTTCTCCCTTGCGATACGATGCGAAGGTCGCTCTTCTGGCTGTCAGTTTGAAATTTATCCCCCACGTACGGTGGGTTGCCGCAGATATATGTTTCGCCACCTTCGTTCTCGAAATCGATGTTCACTTGATCCAATGGTGTGCTGAAGAGATCATCCGCCAGTAATTTCACTCCGGTTGCCGTGGGCGGACAGATGCTGAGCCAATCCAGTCGCAGCGCGTTGCCGCACGTAATCCAGTTCTCTGCGCGGAGCGGCAGAAATTCAGACAGAGCTTCCTTCTGCCCGCGATACAGCACATCGCATTGAAATTCCGCGATGATGAGCGCAAGGCGCGCCACCTCGGCTGGAAAGTCGCGTACCTCGATACCCCGGAAATTAGTCAGCGGAATTTCACTACGCCGGTCTGCCTCGCCGCGCCGCTTGTTAATCTCGGCCTCTACTGCCCGCATTTCCTTGTAGGCGATAACGAGAAAGTTGCCAGACCCGCAGGCCGGATCGAATACTCTGATCTTCGACAAGCGCTTACGCAGGTTGAGCAAAATGCGAGTATTGTCGCTGGCCTTCTGAAGCTGCGCGTGCAGGTTATCAAGGAAGAGCGGGTTGAGCACCTTCAGGATGTTGGGAACACTCGTGTAGTGCATCCCAAGCGCGCCTCGTTCGTCGTCCTCTGCGACAGCCTGGATCATCGACCCAAAGATATCGGGATTGATTTTCGTCCAGTCGAGATTTCCAATGTGGAGAAGATATGAGCGCGCGATGCGGCTGAAGCGCGGCACATCCATGTTGCCTGAGAATAGGCCGCCGTTGACATAGGGAAGTGTGTCAGCCCATCGGGGTATCCTGGCGACCTCTCTATCCTCGTTCTTTGTGTTCATGGCGCGGAACAATTCGCCGATCACCTCATGCGTGTCGGATGAGTGTTTGGCGCTCATCTGCGCGATAGTATCGGTGAACAGGCCGGTTCCTTTGAAGATGTCGGTGTCCTCGGCGAAGAAGCAGAAGATCAGCCGCGCCATGAAGTGATTCATGTCGTGACGGCGCTCGGCCGTGCCCCACGCGGGGTTGTCCTTCAGAAGCTCAACATAGAGCCGGTTCAGGCGGCTGGTTGCTCTGATATCGAAGCTGTTTTCAGCGATTTGCCTGACGATCGTGATGCCGGCAAGCGGAAGGAAGAAGCCGAAATGGTCGGGAAAATCCTTGTAGGCGCAAGCAACGGTTTCACCACTCGCCAAGTCCTCCGCCTCAAACTCCACACCGTCGGTTGCCAGGATGAACTTCGCTTTCGCTTTTGCCGTCGCGGGGCTCTTCTTCAGTGTCGTCAACGTGTTCGTGACCTGCCCTATGTTGCATGTAGCGATGTGAACGTTGTTGGTCTGAAGAACACCACCAAGGTCGGACTTATTCGAGGCCCCGACACGCAGCCTCTTGATCGTCGTCTCCTTATTGCCGAAAGCTTCGAGGAAAGCATATGGAAAGTTCTCGCGATCAAACGGCTTATCTGCCAATTGTGAAATGGCTTCTTCTATTTCAACGGCGTTCAACTGTTTGACCTTCCCAGCATGACGACGTAACTCATGCCAGCCCCTTTTGCGACGCAGCCACCCTACGTCGTGATTTGAACATATTAATGCAGGGCTCGCACCAAGTTGTGACCCGGAAAAGCGAGAAAGGCAAGCACTCGGCTACGGAAGAATTTTGCCGTCATTTGTCGTGCGAAGTATCTCGCCCCTCTAGTGTCGCTTCCCCGACAATTCGCATTGCCAACCCCGTCACCCTTCCAACAATCTCCGCTTGCGACGGGTACTCGAAACGCCGCACGTCTTGGTGGGAGTGGGGATGTGGAATCAGCATGAGTTGTCCGCGATCCACTTGACACCAACTGCAGGCATATCCATCCCGCAGTTCGACAAAGTAGATTGGTCGGTCGAACTCCGTTTTCCATTTCGCAGAGCTGATTTTCCTTTCGCTTGGATCAATTTGCACGAGAGACCCGGGACGAATGAGAGGGAATAGAGTGAAATCCTGGAGCCCAATGTAGCCGTACATGGATTTGCGAAGGTCAAGGTGCTGCAGAAGCCCAACAGGAACCTCGTCCCACTTTTCTACCACTCTCGCAAGAAGATTCGTCTGCTCCCACCGGAATTCCGGTTTGAATTGGACCGGGAGGGATACCTTCTGAACCTCCATGTCTGCTTCAGTATTCAAGAGGTGGGTCTTCGGTACTCCGATGGACGCGCGATCGCGGTAGAGGTCACCAATTCTTAACCCAAAGAAAGATAACAACTCTGTGAAACTCTGATCGTAGACCGCACTCAAACTGTAGAGCTTGTAAATGCTCGGGGTGAATTCTCCATTCTCAATATCCGTGAGCCAAGCGTGGGACAGGTAATACTCTTGGTTTCGCTTCTCTTCTGCGATCTGCTGGCTCTTCCGCTCGACATCCCTAGTTGTAAGGCCTAGACGCACCCGCAGCGCTTTCAGCAGCTCACCGGCTCCAGGAGTCGGCTTACGTGCGTCCATCGGCGGGCACCCTGCGCTCGTCACATATAAATGCCGAGCTAAGTAACTCTCTTAGCTATACATCAGGTTGACCTCGTTTGTACAAAACTTTAGTACTGGTCGCAATTGCTGCCAGCGTTCGGATTTGTCCCGCCGGCGACTTTTTCGCTATACCGTGGAACATGCCTCGGACGGACACATGGACGGAACTGATCAGGTGCGGCGAATTCTTTTCTTGAGAGGTTTGACCCTCTATCGCATCTCTCAACAATCCGCCCAGATGTTCGGTCAATCATCGTTGTTTTTCATTCCCCATAATCTCCGCTACGACCTGAAAGTCTCTTCCGGCAGACTCAGCATCCATCAACTATTTGCTCTGAGCAAGATTACAAATTTTCGCTTATATGATTGGCTCACCGTGTTCGGATTTCGCATCGACGAAATCTCCCGCCTCCAAGTGCTGATTCCCAGGCAACACAGCGCGCTGTTGGATTCGTCGGTCTACGACACCCAGGCCCGGATTCCTTGGTTTGCTGAAAGGTTTCACGTGCAGTTGATTCCAGCTATCGCTCCGTTGAGACAGCTCTTGACGCGGACGGCACCAAGACGAGCGGTGGAATTGCTTCCGCTCCGTAAGACAAAGTTCCTTTATGCCAAGGTTGGAAAGGAAGATCTTCTTGCTTTCCCTGATATCGCGCCCGGCAGCATTATCAGGATAGATGCGCTGCGTTCAACAGAACTGCCCTCTAATGCGAAGACCCATCCCGACAACCTGATTTTCTTCGTCGAGCGCGACATTGGCTTTACGTGTTCTCGTCTGTTATACCGTGGCAATAGCAGGGTTGTGTTGAGTTCGCCCCAGCTTCCATTCGCGCAAGCCGAACTGACGGTCGGAAACGAACTCCGAATCCTCGGAGTGGTCGATGCCGAATTCCGGCCGATGCTGATTCAGCACCCCGCGCAGGAGCAATCCACACCGGTTTCCAATCGACGCCGACAACCACTGCACATATCGAATTCACAAACCAGTCTCAAGGATCTGATCCGGCTTTCCCGCCTCCAAGTGGGCCTTTCGTTTCGGGAAGCCTCCAAGCTGACTCGATGGATTGCGCAAACCCTTACAGATCAGCTCTACTTCGCGGCCGCAAGCACGCTCTCGGACTATGAAACATTTTCAGTGCCACCGCGCCGCATCCAAAAGATCATCACCTTGTGTGTCCTCTATTCCATCGTTTTCCGGGACTTCCTAAGCGTGAGCGGACTTTCCCTCGAATCTGCGGGCAGCGAACCCATCCCTGACGAATTCATGCCTCGCCAGATGATTTATCGAGGGCGAGAATCCGACATCCTAAGCGCTGAAGCGGTCTCGAAAGAATCGCAAGTAGGATTCCTCGACGCACTAATAGAGCAATGGGAGGAAATACCGCTTTTCCTCCGAAGTTCTCTCAACGAACTCGCCGGCATTTCCAACTTCTCTCTTTCCGATGTGTACTGGGTCGGTGGAGACCGAAGCCCCATACACCCTTGGCTCGTCAACGCGACTTTCGTTGTCATTAACCGCCGAGTCAAGAGACCCGTCGAATCCATCTCCACAACATTCTGGGAACAGCCGCTCTACCTCCTTCTCGCACGGAATGGCAGATACTTCTGTGGTTGCTGCACTTTTCAACACGGTCTCGTCGTCGTTCATCCGTATCCGGACAGACCCTTTAGTCCAAGGCAATTTAGAAACGGTACTGATGCAGAGGTGATCGGACAGGTTACTGCAATTCTAAGGCGCCTCGGTTAGACGGCAGTCCTTTTTGCGAACACTTCTTTTTCGTGGGTCTGTCTTTTCTTTGCGTCAACTCGTGTGTTTCTATCGCCGAGGTTTCGGACACGAACAGTTTCCGGACCTCCTGGAGCATCTTCTCTCAGCAATTTAAGCTGGCCTTCGCCTTTCCTCGTTGTGGCGCTCCGCCAACACATGCTAAAACCACTCCCCCCAGAACTTCGCTGGCTCTTTCGGAAAATCAGGCCACAACTTTACCTACACACAACGAGTTTCCTCTGTCTCACCCTTGCAAGCGTTACGGCCCTCATCACTCCGCTCTCTATTCGTTGGTTGATCGATTCCATCCTACCAAATCACGATTTTCATCTTCTGCTGGCGGCTATAGGCCTCATCTTTGCAAGCTATGAAGGAACTGCGATCCTCAATGGCCTCGGCGGCTACGTCACATTTCGGGCTTCGCAGTGTGCCGCGTTAGATCTGCGCATGAGTCTACTGCGTCATCTCGATTCACTATCTGCGGACTATTGCGATCGGACACCTGTTGGCGAAATGCTTTACCCATTTTCGGGCCCAGTCGATGAAATTTCTTATTTCGGCTCCGACCTCTTGCCATCGATTCTCTGCGCGGTCGTGGCCGCCAGCATAACGATATCCGCTATGACAGTTCTCAGTCCATTTCTCACGCTCGCGGTTGCGCCAATCGTTCCTGTATTTCTAGGCATCCGGTATCGCTATCGAAGAAGGATCGCTTGCCAGGCTGATGCAGTCCTAAGTGACCAGACAAAGTTCAGCAGTTTCTTGCAGGAACATCTTGCCGCCTTGACTCAACTTCAACTTCTCCTCCAGACGGAGGCACAGGAGGAAACGGCACACCAGCTCTTGACAAACGCCGTTTGCTCTCAGGACAGGCTTTGCAGAACGGGAGTTTCCTTCTCAGCTTTTTCGAACCTTACCATCGTGACAGGAATTGCTGTGATCCTGGCATGCGGAAGCTTGATGGTTTTCAAAGACAAACTGACAACCGGGACTTTAATCGCCTTCTACAGTCTCTTGGTACAGCTCTTCGACCCTCTGAGTATCGCGATGGAGATGTACTCGCGAGCGCAGCGCACCTTTTCCAGCATCCGTCAAATTCAGTCTGTCTTCGAAATCAACGCAGACGTGAAAGAGCACGACCGCCCAAGACCCGTTGCTTCGGACCTTCCCCTGGATTTTGCATTCAGAGACGTGTCATTTGGCTACGGCCGGCAAACCGGTCTCATCCGAATTCCAGGGCTCGCGATTCTTCAAGGAGAACGTGTCGCCGTCGTGGGTCCGAATGGGGCCGGTAAAAGCACTCTCGGCAAGCTTCTGGCACGCCTGTACGACGTTGAATCGGGAGAGATCTTCATCGCTGGATTAGACATTCGTGCCGTTGAGCTTTCGAGTTTGCGTTCGTCTGTCTGCTATCTTCCGGCGCAACCGATTCTCTTTCACCGATCTGTGGCCGACAACCTCCGAATCGGAAAGCCCCAGTCTACGTGCGATGAGCTGGACCAGGTCCTACACTTGGTTGGGCTTACAAAATACCTGAATTCTGGTTCTCGCTCGTTGCAAGAACATGTACAACCCAATGCGTCCAATCTTTCGAACGGGGAACGTCAGAGGATTGCGATCGCGAGAACGCTTCTGCAACGACCGAGAATCTTGATTCTCGATGAGACAACTTCCTCATTGGATCCGACTTCGGAACAAGCGATTCTTCGAACGATAGACAGAGTGCTACCGGACTCGACTCTCATCGTCGTTTCTCATCGCTTGCACTCGATCGCATGGATGAGACGAATTCTTCTGATGCGAAACGGGCAAATCGTAGGAGATGGCAATCATTCGGTCCTCAGTGCGACGAACTCTTTCTATACGCAGTTCTTAGCCTCAATCGAGTTCTGAGCATGAACTCTCATTCTTTGGAACTAAAAGAATGGCGCGCGCTTCGGGCGTTCCATTAGGTCGTGCGAGCGAACGCATCCGGCATGCTCTTGACCAGCCACCATCTCTCTATCTCTTGAGTCCACAGTCAGTTGCGATTGATGGTTTCTCGTCCCCGAACAGAGAAAGCACTTCCTGGAATTCCCTTAGAACAGATGCCAGAGTGCTCGCCTGAACCGATCATAGCAATTTCGTCCGAGGCATGCGCACGGTGTTCAAAATGTCCGACTCAATTCGACGAACACAAACAGAGGACGGAGGAATTTTGCTGGACGTGGATCATGGACAGATTTTTCGCCTCAATGTAGTCGCCTCCAAAATCCTCGAGCTAGTCGAGGGAGGACTCGACGAAGCACAAATCGCCAGCCGAGTCAGTAGCGCCTATGTGACGGACATCGAAACTATCCAAGCTGATGTCCACGATTTCATCGAAGTTCTGAATAAGCACCATATTTTGCAGGTGTGTAGCGCGACGAAGCCGATGAGTCCACGGCCCATGAATCACGACGACCGAGCGGACTGGTAAAGGAGCTAGGCGTGGCACTGACTCAAACCGTTCCACCTTCCCCGCGTGAGCCGGTCTCCGAGATTCTTCATGGCGAAAAAATAACAGACCCCTACCGTTGGCTCGAAGACCAAACCTCCCCTAGGACACGGGAATGGCTGGAGCAACAGGATGCATATACACGCGCTTACTTGGATGCCATTCCCGGCCGGGAGCGAATCAGACAACGTGTCGAGGAATTGTTGGCGGTTGAAACTGTTCTTGAACCGTGGAGAGTAGGCGACCACTGTTTCTATCGCAAAAGGGCCCCCTATCAAGAGCAACCCGTCATCATGATGCGAAATTCCCGAACACTTGAGGAATTCGTCTTGGTAGATCCAAGAGATATAAGCGGGGACAATTCCACAGCTGTTGACATCGCCGCCGTTTCACGGGATTCAAAAATCTTGGCTTACACCGTGAGACACAGCGGTGAAGATTTTTATTCAATTCAGTTTCTCGATGTGCAGACCAGAACACTCATTCAGGACAACTTACCTCTAGGCCTGTGTACGGGATTCAGTTTCGCTCCGGATTGCAAAGGCTTCTATTACATCCACCGTCCAAAGGCTTCTCGAAGCTCACCACATCAGTTGGCCGTTCGGTGGCATGTATTCGGAAGGAGCACTGATGAAGACCCGGAAATATTTGTAGCGGGGGAGCATCCCGAAGTTGGTCTAGGACTTTTCAGCTCTCCCGATGGCCTCGTGTTGGCCTACATAGTGTTTTCCTTAGAGGGTTCGCGGACGCTGGATGTTTACCTGCACGACTTGACCGCCGGCACTCCGCCGCGCCAGATCGTGGACAAATTAGAGGGGATTTTCAATCCGATTCATCTTGCCAAGAAGCTCATCGCTTTTACGGATTATAACGCTCCGAACGGACGTATCGTGAGTGTCGATCCAGACCACCCACAATCCAGCCACTGGCGCGACGTGATTCCCGAAACCGACAAGCGGATTCAGGATTACTCCGTGGTCGGAGAGTTGATCTTTGTTGGATATGTTGAAAAGGGTGCTAGTCGGATCGAAATCTCTAACCTGGACGGTCGAAGTCAGGGCATCTTGGCTTGCCCGGACCAGGGCACCTGTACGACCGCATCGTATGTGCCAGACGACACCACGCTTTTCTACAAATTCAGCTCTTTTTCGCATCCCCCATCCATCCATTCATACTGTACACGCACCGGGAAGTATGGAATCTGGGCACAAAGTCGGGTGCGATTCGACCCTACTTCGATTGCAGTCGATCAAGTCGAATACCTTTCTAAAGATGGCACTAGTGTGCCGATGTGGACAGCCGTTCACAGAAACTACATTGGCAAAGGTTCCCTACCCACTTTTCTAACTGGATACGGAGGATTCGGCCTCAGCCTGACGCCGAAATTCACCGCGTATGCCACTTTTCTTATGGAGCACGGTTGCCTCTTTGCAGTTGCCAATCTAAGAGGCGGCTCAGAACTAGGCGAACAGTGGCACTTGGCAGGAAAACGTCATAACCGACAAATTGCAGTTAACGACTTCATCTCCGCTGCTGAGTGGCTTATCGAACGACGACTTGCGGCTCGCGGCAGGATCGCGATTGGCGGCGGTTCAAATGCCGGACTACTTGTCGGGGCGGCCCTAACGCAGCGACCAAACCTGTTTCGCGCGGCCATTTGTCTCGGACCCATCCTTGACATGCTTCGTTATCACCTTTTTGACTCCGCTGCACAATGGGAAGGCGAGTACGGCTCCGCGAAGAATGAGAGTGATTTCCATCACCTCCTAGCCTATTCACCCTACCACCGCGTGCGGGCGGGCGCCAAATATCCAGCGGTAATGTTCATCTCGGGCGACGCGGATACTCGCTGCAACCCAATGCACGTTCGAAAAATGACAGCACGCCTTCAGGCGGCAACCTGTTCCGAGCGCCCGATTCTTCTTGCGTACACGCGCACCTGGGGTCACATGCCGGCCCAGCCTTTGAACAAGCGCATTGACGCACTAACGAGCAGATTGGCTTTCCTTTGCCACGAGTTGGGGCTAAGTGTTTGAAACGCGAGAAGACTCATGCGATTTCTTTTCTTGAAAGCCTTACTTGGTCTCGTGACCTTTGATCTTCTGCACCTGGGCCACAATTTCGCGAGGTTGCATCGAATCGTGCGCAGTTGGAATGTAAGCAGCAAGAAGTCACCACCAGAGGTGACTCATCGCGTTTGCGATGCGGTTAATCACGCATGTGTTTGGTACCCGAAACGCGCCCTCTGCCTGCAGCGCTCTGCGGTTACCACATGCTTGCTTCGCAATTGCGGCGTGCGCGCCCAAATGATAATGGGAACACAACAGCTCCCCTTCAAAGCACATGCCTGGGTCGAAGTAGGCGGACGACCTGTCAACGAAAGAACTGACGTGCAGTCGATATTCGCTATCTGGGAGCGTTGCTAGGAGAAACCGAGGTGAGCACACAAGCTGGCATCTGGAATTTCGACGGGAAGTCGGTGGACCGAGCATTTCTCGGAAAGCTCAGTTCGGCGATTAAGCAGAGTGGATCCGACAGTGTCGATATGTATAGCGACCGCTCGCTAGGCATGGTGTATCGCGCCTTTCATACGACCCCGGAGTCCTGCATTGAACACCAACCTTACAGCTCTCGCCGTGGGAACGTGATTACTTGGGACGGGCGCCTGGACAACCGCGACGAGCTGACGAATCAACTCCAGGTGGAGCTCGCCAGCGAACAGACCGACGTTGCCATAGTCATGGCTGCGTATGAAAAGTGGGGCACGGATTGTTTCAGCAAACTTATTGGAGACTGGGCGATGTGTATTTGGGATCGCCATCAACAGCAATTCTTACTAGCCCGCGATTTCGCGGGCATCCGCCATCTTTACTACTACCCGTGCCGCACATCCATACTTTGGTGCACAACCCTAGCACCGCTTGTCTTACTTTCCGGTGCACCGCTTACCCTGAACGATGACTATATCGCTGGTTACCTCGCATTGTATCCGGCAGGACACCTTACGCCGTACCGTGAGATTCACTCAGTCCAAGGCGGACACTTTCTGCTAATTCGGGCTGGCAAGTCGACGCTGCGTCGCTATTGGGCCCTTGATCCCGCGCGACGCATCCGCTACAAGACCGATGCTGAATACGAAGAGCACTTCCGTCAAGTCTTCCGTGAAGCAGTCCGCCGGCGACTACGCTCGGTCTCACCAGTTCTGGCAGAGCTAAGCGGCGGTCTGGACTCGTCTTCAATTGTTTGCATGGCCGATGACATCAATGCAAGTGCGCACCCAAGCACACCCCGGATTGACACAATCTCGTTCTACAACACAAAAGAACCGGGGGGCGACGAACGCCCCTATTTTTCGAAAGTCGAGGAGAAACGGGGGCAAGTAGGATTTCATTTTGATGTAGGCAAAGATCAGGGCGCCTGGCTGCTCCAAACCCGCAATTTTGCAGCAATTCCCGGTTATTTGGGTGCACAAAACGTCCTCGATGAGGTTTCAACATTCAAACGAGTACAAGGCTATCGAGTCTTGCTCTCGGGTATCGGAGGTGACGAATTTCTAGGCGGGATTCCTGACCCTCGACCCCAACTAGGAGACCTCGTGATGCAGCTTCGCCTTTTTGAGCTGGCGAGGCAGCTCAAGGCTTGGAGCTTAGCCAAGAGACGCCCGTTGATTCACATTTTCTATCAGTCAGTCCTCCAGATGTTGCCGAGCGTTGTGCGCATTAGACTATCGAGTCAGTTCAAGGCCGAGCCCTGGATTCACCCACAGTTCGTGCGTCAGTACCTTCTTTCGAAGAATCAGCTCGAAGGATCAAATGACTTCCATCAGCTGCCAACTCGCCGAGACTTCGCCCGCACCCTAGAAATCATGAGTCGACAGATGGGACAAACTCAACCCAACAGTTGGGAATGCGAAGAGAAGCGCTATCCTTACCTCGATCAGAATTTACTTGAATTTCTAGCAGCCGTGCCTCCCGAACAACTCCTGCGCCCCGGGGATCGCCGTTCACTGATGCGTCGTGCCCTTGTCGGGCTCTTGCCAAAGGAAATACTCTTACGACCCACCAAAGCAGTAACTGCGCGCAGCTATATGCTGGCGCTCGATGTTCAATGGTTGGAAATAGAAAGAATTTTCAAATCATCGCTAGTCTCACGATGTGGCTATATAGCCGAAGGAGACTTCTTAAAGGCCTTAAGAGAAACACGCAATGGCTCGCTGTCGCACTTAATTCCGCTCTTGAGGGGCGTGTCATTGGAATGTTGGTTGCGGGATATGGACACGCGTGGCGTGATTAGCGCCCAACACTCACTCCCTCAAGTGCGCCCGATTCAAGGCGGAAGTGCTCCGGTTCAAGGGCACCGCCGCTCAGAATGCGCTATTTGCCCAAAGGCGCATTGATCTCCAACAAGCTCTGCTAGCAGAGGATCTAACTTCTAACAAAGGAAGGAGGTGAAAAAAATGACGTACAGCAAACCAGAAATCTCCGTACTCGGCGATGCTGCTCAGCTCATCCAGGGCGGCAAGGAAAGGGGAGACTCAGACGGTCAGCCAGTTTTCAACCTGACCATTCCCTCGTACGAGCTGGATGACTAATCACTAGGCTGGCTCGTCGGGGGGGCGCACTGCCCCCTCTCTTATGGGTCCCTACGGGCGTTAGTCCTCGTTGGGACCCTTAACATCTCATGACTCCAACGAAGGAAGGAGGTGAAAAAAATGACTTACACTAAACCCGAAATCGCGGTAGTCGGTGAAGCCGCTCAGCTCATTCAGGGCGGCAAGATGATGGGAGGCGCAGACGGCCACCCAGTGTTCAACCTGACGACTAGTGCATGTGAATTGGACGACTGATCACCTCGCGTCGGCGGGCCGTGCCTTCCGTGGAACTTAAGAGGGGCCCCGCTTGGAGCAATTTCCTGGTAGGGCCTCTACCTGTCTCCGTCGTATTTGAGATGGGAATCGAACCATGCAATCGTACGGCTGACATAGTCAACTTGGTTTGCATAACTCGCGATGTAGTGGCTTTCTCCCTCATACTTTGCGTACGTGACCTCTTTCCCGAGACGTCGGAGGTCGACGAAAATCTCGTCGGCGAGGAATGGGGGCACCGTTTCATCATTGCTTCCGTGAACTATCAACAGAGGAGTTTCCACTCTGTCTAGGTAGAACACTGGAGAATTCTCAACGTATCGCGCACGGAACTCCCAAGGAGTGCCGCCCATCGCTCCCTGGCCTTCTTCGAGCATTCCCGTCGAGGTAGCCGACCCATCTTTACCCATCGCACCGTAAAGACCAATGAGATCGCCAAACCCTAGACGCATGACACCTGCTTTGAAGCACTTTGTCTGCACAATCAAGCACAGCGTGCTGTATCCGCCGAAGCTCTGTCCCATTACACCAATCCGACCCTCGTCCGCTATGCCCATCTCGATTACCTTCTTGACGCCCGGCAGGATCGTGTCGGCCAAATCCCGCATCGGCGTTCCTGTCTTGATTGGACAGTCAGGAAAGAGCACGGCGTAACCTCGAGTGGCGTACAGTTGCATGTTGTCCGCGGCACCGAATGGCCATAACCCGTAATCGTTTTTGTAGTTGGACTCCATGTTTCCGCCGTAAATCCACACAATGAGAGGATACTTTCTTCCTTTCTCGTAATTCGAAGGGAATAGCAGCGCTCCATGGAGTTTCTCTCCGCGGGTGCTCTGCCATTCGACTAGTTCATCCCGTCCCATTTTGTAGCGGCCCAACTCTTCGTTGACATTGGTTATTCGCTTCGGCCGCTCGTGCCAGCTTCCAGTCACCCACAATTCCTGAGGCTCGGCTACATCTTCCGCCATATAGACAACTGACTGGCCATCATCGGACACTAGGGGATGCCGATATTCTTGGGGGCCATAGGATTTGTCCTCTTCTTGAACGGATTCGACGCTGTGGCTTACCAGATCGATCTTGTAAAAGCCATCTTGCTTCGTCTTCTCGTTTTCCGTTCTTACGACCAGAGAACGCCCCGCGTCGGATGTCCAAATCCGACCGCTCCCCGCCCGTGACAATACACTGACAAATCGTCTATCAGATATGGACGCAAAAAGCGTCGCAGTCTTGTCAGCGACAGATATTCTCCAGAGAGCGCCAGAGCCGATCAAGAACAGGTTTTGGCCGTTCGAATCCCAAAGAGGTGCCCGCAGCGCCACGAAATCGAAGTCTGGGTGTGGATTGTCAGCAGCTTTGCGCGGCAAGCCTCCGTTCGTGGGCACGACGTAACATTCCCCATTCAATCCCTTGCCTACCGTGTAGCTCAGCCATTTCCCGTCCGGCGACCAGCTAGCAGTAGGATCCAGAATATTACTGGTCTGCAAATCTGACGCGAGGACCCTTGGACTCTCGTTTTCCGCAACAAGTAGAAGATCGAAGACCATGCTTGACGCAGTTCCGTGCCGCAGCCCATTCAGTGCCATGAATTCGACACGGCTTCCATCTGGTGAGAAACTGAAAGATACTGGATTGAAACCGCGCGCGACTCGTCTAAACTTCCCGCTCTCCACATCGATTACCACCAAATCAGCATGTTCTGCGCGCGCGATACTATTCGTTTGAATCTCAGGACTTCGCGGACTTTGAATCGGTGCAACCCCACTTTCGCTCGACCGATAAATGGTAACCGTCGAACCCGGATATACTTCTTCTTGGCCTGTAAGATCTTCAGGTCGAGTGATTTTGCTTTCAATATCTGCAAGATTCGTTCCTTCCGGCAACACTTTAGTCAGGATTTTCTTGCTATCGGGTGTCCAACGGACAACTTCGGATGGCAGAAACGTATGAATAGTAAGGTCCGATACAATTCGAACAAGAGATGTCTGTCTATCGTACAACCATAGCTGTGCGATTCCACTACGATCAGAGAAAAAAGCGAGGTATTTTCCGTCCGGCGACCACACGGGACCCCAATTGTGACCAATCCCGTTCGTAAGATTCTTACTCATTGCAGTTTTCGTGTCAGAAATCCAAATATCAGAACCCATTACTGCTATCGAAACACCTTGGGCCGAAAAGAAGGAATGGTGAAGATTATCGACGTTTGGTTGTCTTCTCGGATCCTTTAGCCCGTAAGCAACCCACTCACCGTCAGGAGAAAGACTCGGCGGATCAAAAACGCTAAACGAAACCGCCGAGAGCGCTTCTCGAATCGGTAGCGGCTCGTCCTTGAAACTCACAATCCGCCGTTCAGTCGCATGCGGGAGTGAAGACGCACCGACCAAAATCACTAAGGCAACGATACGGAAAGCTCCTCTTCGGCCCTGCGAGTTGAGTGGTCTTAGTTCCATTTGCACCTCCCAGTCTGAGCAAAAACTTCGCCTATAGGGACCGCTCCAGTCGCGTGATTCCTACAAGCATTGTTGACAGACACCTAAAATTGAAGTTTCAGGGCGAATTGGATTGAACGAGGACCACCGATTTGATACAGAGGATTGAAACCCCCTTGAAGACCTCCGGCCCCCAAACTGCTAGCAAGTGTTCCCGTGGAGATTCCGAAAAGTGGATCGCCCAGAGTATTATCTGGACTACCGAAGTTCGGATGGTTGAACACATTGAAAAACTCCGCGCGAAACTGAAGGCTCAACCGATCAGTCATGTGAAATTGTCGATGCAAAGAAAAGTCAGCCTGCCATGCTCCAAAACCGCGTAGCACGTTTCGTCCAAGGTCACCTTGCTGGCCTGAGGGCGCTGCCACGAAGGCAGTGGGATTCAAAGCTTTTCCCCCCGGAAATTGCGACGCGAAGATATATAGAGGTACCCCTGGAATAACGTCTGGACGGGGATTAAAAGCGACGCCTCCGACAAAAAGCGGGTTTCCTATAACATTCACAGGCGGCGCCGACCTCGCAACCAGAAAACTGTCTACCGACCATCCACCTAGGATTGCGCGCCCCATCTTTGCTTTTCCGGGCGCGGGCACATCGTATGTTAGGGCCTCTGTAAACGAATGGCGGACATCGAAATCACAATTGCCCCGGTCTATCCTCGGACTACTCACCGCTGCCGGCGTGTTGAAGGTCCCAGAGTCGTTCGAGGCGATATCGATGCAGTGAGAGAATGTGTAAGAAGCGAGTGCCTGAACCCCTTGCGAGAGGCGCCGCTGGAACTTCAGCTGGAGAGCGTTGTAATCAGAGGTCGCTGTATTACCAGTGACGAAGACGGAGTCGAAATTTGGATTCGGACTAGAGAGAGTGTTTTGACGAAGCAAATCTCGACCCAATGCTCCGACGTAGGTTAACGAGAATGTTTGACTGGCACCAAGAGATTGTTCCAACGCGGCATTCCATTGGTAGGTACGCGGTAACTTTAGATTGGGATCAGCGACATACAAGGGTGAGGTAACGGGTGGATTGAGGCTGAATGGTGGCGGGGCAGCCTGCTGTGGGGTGAGTGGGAAAGGAACTCCGGCGAAGACACTCAGCGCGGAAAACGGGAACCCCATACTCAGATTCCCGAGAGAGCCTATTCCAAGGTCATAAAATACTCCCACCCCTCCCCGAAGGACACTTTCCCACCCTTGCGGTTGGTGCAATTGGTACGCCACACCCAACCGCGGGGCCACGTTCCCGTAGGTCGTGTTGTAGAGTGGAGTTCCACGAACAGCCAGACTTAGCGTGCGCGGATTCTCAAGGCCGTTCACTGTGAACGGCTGGCTGTTGGCGGTCTTGCCTTTGAAAGCAGGGTCCACATCCCAGCGTAGGCCGTAGGTGACCGTCAACCGCGGCGTAACCCTCCAAGCATCCTGACCGTAAAGCGAGAAGTTTCGTGCCAGGAAGGCACTTCCTTGAAGAGCTTCCACAACCGCTTCGAGAGGAATCCCTGAAAGCACACCTCCAGAGCCAGTCATCCCCAAAAAGACAGGTTCTTGGAAATAAGAAAGCGGGCTGCTAAATGGTGCGAGCCAGCGATAGTCAGCCCCAAATCTCAGCTGATGGCGGCCCGTGGTAACCGACAAATTATCCAAAAAGTTCAGCTGGCGCTGTTCATTTGTTTCGTTCTTGCCCACACTCCAGGATCCGGCGCCAAAGATCTCAAAACCGAAGAAACTATTACCTGAAGAGAATCCTTCGGGAAATAGAAGTGCATCCGGAAGAGGTGCTGCTCCGCCGAAGGTACCGAGGCGATTCGTAGAGCCAGCTCTAAAATTGCTATAGTTCGCGAGTATCTCGTTGCCGATGTTCTGAGAAATACTTTCTGTGAGGCCAAGCGTGATCGTTTGTGTGCTAATTGAAACCGCCTCAGTTGAGCTGAGCACACTTTCACTTCCGCGTTGCACCGCTTCGGACGGCGAATAGTTATACCGGCCAAAAAGGGTCAACTTTGAATTGATCGATTGGTCCAGTCGAAGACTGTAGGCATCGAGGGTCGATGGATTCGAATAGCTTGCATTAAACTGTGCGAAGTTGTTCCCTAGCTCGGGGCCGTTTTGAATGGGGTAGGCATCCAGGTAAGGCTGAAGTGCGGAGGGAGCCAGCTGCCGGGAAGCTGAGTCTGGAACAACGGTTTCTTGGCTTTGGGGTTGCCGCAGACGCAACCCTTCATACGAGAAGAAAAAATACGTCCGGTCTCTGATTATCGGACCGCCCAACACACCACCAAAGTCGTTCTGACGCTCTTCGGGCTTAGCCAAGCCATTGTGATCCGAGAACCAATCGTTCGCATCCAAGACATCGTTACGAAAATAATCGAAAAGCGTGCCGTGGAAGTCATTTGTTCCCGAACGTGTTACAATCGATACTTGCCCGCCAGGGGTTCTGCCAAATTCTGGAGCAAACGAGGAAGTCTGAATCCTGAACTCTTGCATCGCGTCTACTGAGACAAGACTGTTCGTCCCTCCCGCCGCACTGAGACCCGGTAAAGCGCCTCCGGCTCCCTGCGTCAAGCCAGACCCCGCTGCAATACCGATATTTGCGCTCACCCCGTCCACGGTAAAGTAATTCGCGTCTGCGCGTTGCCCATTGACACTGAACTGCCCTTGTTCGCTGTAACTTGCCGGCGTCAATACCACGCCCGGAGTCAATGCGATCAACGTCTGAAAGCTCCTACCATTTAGCGGTATGTTCTCAACAAATTGGCGGTCCACAACCGTGCTCACCGCACCGGACTCTGTGTTCAGGAGCGGCACGCCGCCCGTCACCGTCACGGTTTCGGACGCGGCGCCGATCGGCAATGTGAAGTTGATTGCCAAAGCGTCTTGCACGTTTAAGACGATGTCAGGCTTGATGAGCGTTTTGAAACCGACCTTGGAGACCTGGAGGCGATATGGTCCGGGCGGGAGATTCGTTACAACGTAGATACCTTCGCCATTCGTCTTGCTGGGATATTGCTGTCGCGTCGCGTCGTTTACGATCGTAATCTCAGCGCCGACGATTGCCCTTCCGGAAGGATCGAGCACGAGACCGTTGATGGTTCCATCCGGGGACTGCGCAGCAATCGGAAAAACAAAGAGCAAAATCACGCAAAGAGCGAAAATGCTCCGCGGTATTCTCACGCAGCTTCTCCTGTGACCAAAAGATTCCAACGCACTCTTTTGGTCTACGCAGGAGAATTCACAGATGTACCATATGAGCTTCATGAGAGAGACTCGCCGATTCCGAATTGCCAACAGCAGCCAAAAACTACGGATGGTTCGGATCGACCTTTAGGTAAGCAAAGAGGAGGGGCTTACCACTTGGCTTGTGGCTTCCGCCGTTCGGTTCTACCGTGACGAAGACAGCATCGATCTGTTCAAGCGCGTGCGGATTGTCAGACTTGAGAACCCACCGCTTCTTGGCAGCGTTGTCCTCGTAGAAAATTCCCAGGCTTACAGCTTGTTCCTTATCCGCGCCCCGTCGTCCCCAAGCTTGGAACGTGCTGACATTCTTCACGTTTGCTTGCTGATCTAGATCATACGCATAGAAGATCAGCGACTTGCCTTTTGTATAGAAAACGCGACCGTAGGCCTTCTGCGTCGCGCCATCGCGCGCCACGTCGTACACTTCTGCAATGTACAGGTCACGGGCTCCCATTAACTCCCGGATATCACGGTCGTGCGCCAGCAACTCTTCCTGTTTGTTAATCGTTTGTTCCCGATCTCGAAGCTGGCCGGAGAAATCCTTGATCTGCTCCTCAAAACTCGTGGCCCGAAGTTGCTCTTCTGATTTCTGTCGCCGCACAGTGTCAAGTTCAGTTTGTGCTTTCTGCAGCGACGCCTGAGCGGAATCCAGTTTCTGCAGTAGGCTAGCCCGTTCTTGCGATACCAACGCCTTCTGTGCTGCGTTACCTTGTAGCGACTGCTCCAGATTCGCCTGGGTACTCTTCATCTCAGTCAGCGATGCCGATTGCTGCTCCACTTGCTTTCGCAGGTCGCCAATCACTCTATCCCGCTCAGCGAGCTGCGCTTTCAAAATTGCGCGTTCGTGCCCTACATCGCTCATCTGTTGTTCGAGCGCGTCTAGTCTTGAGTCAGTGACCGCCGGAGCAAGCCGCACGACCTCGGTGCTGCGGCGCTTGCCGGCCTCATATGAATAGATTCCCAAAGCAACCGTCAGCAAAACCCCGGCAGCGAGTGACACCCATACATAATTCCAATTTACGTGCGTGCGCTCATGGCCGTTCCGATGTGCGGGAATGAGCCCCGCATCCGGAACCTCTCGTCTCGTCTCGCGATCGAGTCGCGCGCGTCTTGCAGTAACTGATTCGGGGATTTCGCTTGGAGCGCGGTTCGGATGCTCGGAAGGAATCCAGGCCAACTCGGAAGACAATAAGGGCACGCCAACATCTGCAACTGCTTCAAATTCCTTCAGGGCCTGGCGGCATTCTGGGCAACCTGATAAGTGGTCCTGCAGCTTCTTCCGTTCTTCGTCAGTCAGGTCCCCGGAAGTTGAGACCGCACAAAGCTCAAGAAACTCCCCATGCGGCCGCATCCCCGGCCCTTTTCTGCTCTCTCGATTTCCGCTGCCTTCCATACCGTTCAACTGCCCCGCACATTCGTCCCAAACATCTGCGCCCGCAGCTTGTCCAGCGCCCGATAGTAGTGATGTCTCACGTTCCCCAGAGGCTGACCCAGTTTCGCGCTGATTTCCGTCAGTGTATACCCTTCAAAGAAGTGTAGGCGCAGAGTCTCTCGCTGATCCTCCGACAGAGCTTCCACCACGTTCTCCAGACCATTACGCCCAAAAACTTCCTCTGCGGAATAATCGCTCTCAGTGGCTGTTATTCCGACCACTCTCTCAGCCCCAGTCTGAATCTCGCTGCGCGCATAGAACTGACGAGTCGTCAAGTAGCGGCGCCGTTCTATTGCTCTGTGGTAGACCATCTGGACGATCCACGACCGCGCCGAACTCTTTGAGCTGTCAAAAATCACACACTTGCGCTGGATGAATAAGAACAGATCCTGAGTCAGGTCTTCCGCCTCAGCGGAGTCTCTCAGGATACGACCCGCGATGCTGCGAATGAGTCGGGCGTATCGAATGAACAAGTGCCCGAGCGCTTCTTGATCACCTCCACCAGTTCGTGCGAGCAACATCTCGTCAGTCGCATCCTCTTCTGCAACCAGTAACCGTTTCCCCAGCTCGTCCCTGGAAACACACTCCTCGCGGACGGGTATAACCGAGAACCGAGCGCCAGCAGACGAGCTCAAGTCTCCTCTCAATGACCGGAGGGCACGGCGTTATGCGCACAGCTACTTGGTGTACAGCTGCGCACGTCACCCTTACGGTCGTTTCAATATGATGGTTATAACCCGTTGGTTTATAACCATCATTCCCATCACACTAAATCCCTCATGCCGAAGCGCCGGCAAATTCAACCGAGATTCGGTCCTGAAAAAGCCTTTGGGATTGTGTTGCGGGAAATTCGGCAGGCGGCTGGATTGTCGCAGATGGACGTTGACGTCCAGTTTGAGATTGATCGCACGTATCTAAGTGCCATCGAACGCGGCATTCAGAGTCCTACTCTCCGGATGATCGTGCGCCTCTGCGATGCTTTCCGCGTAAGTCCTTCGGATCTCATGCGGCGAATGGAAAGATCGCGGTTCTATCGCCGTTGACAATGGATTCTCAGGGAATACGCGGACACCTCTGCCCAAGACGACTGTATGTATTACATACCTTTTGCAATGTCAAGTGTAGTTTATAGCACCTGTCAATATGAATTGGACGCTAGTACGGTGTAATCGCCATGCGTCGAGACTGGGGCAAACTCTTCGGCAAACAGCTAGCAAAGTTAAGAAACGCCAAGCGATTAAAACAGCACGAACTTGAAGACAAGATGGGAACTGGGGCTCAATACGTCAGTCATCTGGAGACCGGAAGGAACAAGCCCGGATTTGAAAACATCTTTGAAATTGCCGAGGGGCTGGACGTATCACCGATGGACCTGTTCTTCATGGCTGGCCTCGATGACAACAAGGACGTGCTTCGAAAGCGAATCGAAACTCTGTTAGACGGCTGCAACGAGGATGACCTTCGGAAGATCTATCGCATGATGCTTGTTTCCCTTGAGAAGTAAGGTTCTCCGCCGCTATTCCCCTACCTGACCACCCAACCCAAGGATTACGCTCACATCTGCAATTTCAAATGTGTGGTCAGCCGATCCTATCGAAGAGCTTGGTACAACCTCGCCTCGCTCATGCGTAGACCAAGTACCCAGATTGGTCCCGAGACCCACTACATGCAAACCCGATTGATGACGCCTGATACGCGGTCGGATGCCCGACCACTCTCCGAAATCATCCGATTCGTTGATCCCCGACACGTACAATTCAATCCGCTGACCGGTCACCGGCGACCACCTGATCCTGGGGAACACATGCAGGTAAAGTCTTTCACCTACGAAAGAGCTTGGTACGGAACCTATTACCGGCAAAGATTCTTTAGCATGGAGCGAATGGACAAACACATTGCCAAGATGTTGAGCCAAGGGTGGAAAATCCTGACGCAGACGGCGCACTCAGGAGAAGGAAGAGGCTTCCGACCGTTTGCTAAACGCGATACCATCACGATCTCGTTTCAGAGACCGTGACCCTTAATGGCCCCCAAGAAGAAGAGCCGTGGACTTGGCAAAGATCGGCGCCGCAAACATCACCACTGGCTGGCTACCATCTACTACCACGACGGTGAGAAGTTCGCGCGTGTATACATCGACCGCGATAAGGCAAAACGATTCGCGGCACGACAAATGAGATCGCCGATTGTGGCCAGGACCAGGGTAACCGAACTTTTGTGAGTGCAAAGGCATGACGACATCGCGTTCAGTCGCTTCCACGATCAACCCGCGACGCTGGATGCGCGCCGGCTCAGTGCTCATTTCCTTCGCAGCCGTTACTCTTCTTGTCGCCGCGTTCGGAGCGAAGTTCTACAGTCGTTCACTCTCTTCGATTCTTCTCACACTTGTCCTCATCGCTCTTTGCACGGCCATTGCTCTCCACGTCCGATTTCTCATTCTCGCTCGTCGCGAACACCGCGAAACATCAAGCGCCCTGGATGCCACCGAACGTGAGTTCAAGTCGATTTTTGACAACGCCCTCGACGGCATCTTAATTCTCGACGACCGAGGAACCTGCCTTGAAGCAAACCCGGCTGCACAGACGCTCTTTGGCGCGCGATACCACGAACTCGTCGGTCAGCCCATTGGAAACTTCTATGCCGGGGGGGGGGATTTCACCAAAACTTGGCAGACCTTCCTCGACCGAAAGTACGAACACGGTGAGACAGAACTCTCCAGAAAGAACGGCCCCACATTCTTCGTCGAATACACCGCCAAAGCAGATTACCTGCCCGGAAAACACGTCGCGATTTTACGCGACATCTCCCGCAGAAAAGAAACTGAAGCCGCACTGACCGAAAGCGAACAACGATTCCAACAAATGGCCGCCAACATCCAAGAGATTTTTTGGATGCTCGATGCAGACACAAAAGAGGTCATCTACGTCAACCAAGCGTTTGAAACGATCACCGGCCGTTCGCGTGATGCCCTCCGCGAAAACCCCACATCGTATCAGGAACTGTTTCATCCCGAAGATCGTGTCCGCGTTCTGACTCGACTAGAAGAGGCAGTTCAAACCGGACAATTGGATGAAGAATTCCGAATCATTAGACCTGACCACGCGACCCGCTGGGTGTGGGCTCGCGGCTTTCCCGTCCGGGATTCTACTGGCGTGGTTCATCGACTTGTCGGAACTGCTCAGGACATCACAGCACGGAAATCAGCCGAGGAACAGATGGCGAGAAGCCTCGCGATGGCGGAGTCGGCCGGAGCCGAAGCCGATGCATTCCGAAAAACGACACTCGCTCTTACGCAAAACCTCAGCATGGATTGCGTTCTTGATACTCTGCTTCAGTCGCTCCTCGGACTGATCCCATGTGAGTCGGCGCGCGTCCTGCTTCTCGAAACCGACGTCCGGCTTTTTCTCGCCCGCGAAGTCCAACACTATGAAATGAACCGACGCCCACCAAAGTGTCCGGCCACGTGTGATGCCACAGATAGTCGTTTCCTGATGCAAGTTCTAGCTTCGAGAAGCAGCATGCTTATCCCCAACACCAGCAAAGAAAAAGACTGGGAGCAATTCAGAGGAAATTCTCATTTCCGCTCCTGGCTCTGCGTCCCGCTCGTCGCGTCGCAGCATGTGCTCGGACTACTATCGCTTGGAGACACTCGCTACCAGACCTTTACTCCGGAACATTTGCGCCTTACTAAGTCGCTTGCCATTCCAGCCGCAGTCGCCATTCAGAACGCACGACTCTACGAACGAGCCGAGATTTATGGCGCAGAGTTGGAACATCGCCTTGAAGATTTACAACAAGCGCAACAAGCCCTGCGAGATGCACAAGAGGGCCGCACGCAATCGGAACAGAGATTTGCGAAGGTCTTCAGGTCCAGCCCAATCGCATTCTCCATTACCACAGTGGACGAAGGCCGGTTCGTAGACATCAACGAAGCGTTTGAGCGCCGGTATGGATACTCGCGTCAGGAACTTCTCGGCCGCACAGTTTTCGATATAGGTATTTGGGATAATCCTACCGAACGTGCTCAGCTGTTGAACGAAATCACTGACCGGGGCCATCTGAGGAACCGCATTACCCGCTTTCGAAAATACACCGGTGAAGTGCTCGACACCATCTATTCCACGGACATCATAGAGCTTGACGGGCAGCGGTGCCTTTTGACGGTTTCGGAAGACATACCTGAGCGCGCGAATCTGCATGTGTCGTTAAGCCAAAAGTCCGCTGCCGCTCGGTAGTTTCTTTTATTACACGCACGGATTCCTTGATGAGCACGCGGCAATTTATCGCGGGTAGGTACGCAATATCTCCCGCGTACCTCGTAAACCTCGCGACTGCGCCGGGCAGTTTGGCGACCGTCCGGAAATAGGCGGGGCGGAGTTGGAAGGTGGTTTAGGAAAGGTGTGTCAAATGGTTTTCAGATTGCGGAGATGTAGAATGTCGCGTTCTCGTACCAGTATCCGTAAGTCGCGGTCAAGTGGGACTGAGAATTTTGGTCGATTATTGTGACTTCGACGCAGTCGAATTTGCTAACGTCCTCACTGAGTGCGACTTGAACCTGCGGTGTAGCGCGAAGGGCGGTCGCGGGACAGAGCTCATCAGTCAGACGGAGGGAGATCGTCGCCCGGAGGTTTGAGGTGGCGTGGCCTTATCGCGGATGAGGCACCCGTTAGCGCGAGCTTCCGTCGCTCGCAGAAGTTAGGAATATACACGGGTTCAACGCCCGGAAAGTGATGCATCACGATCGGACCCAACAAACCAGCTGCGTTGACGATAATTACGAAGCTGAAAATCTTCATCGCGACCCCAATAAATAGGTACCGAACCAAACCAAATATCATGAGCGCACCTGCCGCACCATATAGAACGCCGAGCAAACGAGTTGTTGCCAGCGAATAAACAACCGGGGCGGACCTCAACAGTAGGATCGAAGTCAAAAAAAGTGCGCTTCCGATTAAGCCCCACTTGACGAGCGACGGTAACCTCGTCGCCTTCACGAGCGAATCAGTCAACTGCGTGCTGTTGAGTGTTCTTGAGATTCCCCAGTCCTCAAGATAGTCGAAGACCGCAGCACCGACGATACAAATGAAGCAAGCAAATCGGAGGTAGCGGTTCGCCCCCCGACTTTCCGTTGAGATCAGATCTGCAAAAAACCACAAGAAACCTGAGTAGAGGGGGATGAATATCAAGTCGAGTCGATTGTTAATTCTCAGTACCGTCTTTGCGCTTTGCTCGTTGTTGGGGTTTGAGGTTTGCAACACAGCTTGAAGGGCTTGCGCACTATTTGCCAGCTCGACTGCTAGCACAGGGCTGTCGATCTCATCGTGAAAATCATGATCGAATTTGTATGGGCTTAGAGACACGAACATTAGGATTGCCCAACAACTCGTGAGGAGGGCCAAAAGCCCTGTCACTTGCACCTTGATTCTCGTCGAGCGTGGGGCGCCGGGAGTCAATGGAAATGTCAAAGAGTTACTCATTGGCCGGTTATTGGTTCCTTCGACGCGTCGACACACTTATCTAGCGAATCTCCGTTTAAATAGGACGTAACGCATGCAACTGCATCGCTTGTAGGGGACTGTAAATTGTTCCATCCTTCGGCGATGCATCCCATTTGGGATTTGTCCAGTTTCCACGAAAGCGGAGGTTTCGCGCACGGTTTGTCGCCTGAGAAACCAAATTGCGCAGTCCACACTTTTACTGGCGTCGGCTTGGACTGGTAATATTTCGCGAAGAGGCGCAGTTCACTGAGATCGCGTACTTTTTGGGCTGTGTCCCGCATCTCTAGCACTGCTAAAATCGGAGCAGTGATTTGAAAGCCCCACCCGTGTTCACTCGGCTTTTTATCTGCGCCAGCATTAAAAGCTGTGATTTGCAGGATGAGAATGTTCGGCGTTTGGGCTGGCAAATTTGCATCATCTTGAAAAGCATCGTCTAGCCATCCCAACAGAGAATTGATGCCATAGTTGTCATAATAACCGCCATCCACAAAATGATAGTCCGGAGCCATAGGAGACCTGACATCCGGCCGTGCGGCTGGCGCGACGTATGGAAAGGACGCTGAAAGTCTCACAGCAGTATTAACTCGCACATCCAAATTGTTCTTACCAGGGTAGAGATCGTAGAAATTTCTCAGCCCACGCCCACTCCCCTCCCGAGCGAACTTAGAATTCGAAAAAACGAAGGGCTGGCCAGTTTCCACAATCATCGAGTTGAATATCAGGGCAGGTGTCCGTTCTCCAGCCCATGACGAGAGTAGTGTGTCGCCTTCATCGTTTCCATTCGTGTCCCGAAGACCGTTCACTTCAGCCCATTTTCGTTCGAGTGCCCAGCCCCGGTCGATTTCACGACTCCAATGGACAGGACTAACCGCCCGAGCTACATCTGGATTGGTCCAGCCCCATGCCACTTCGTCCAGCGCCGATGTCTCAGCCGCATCCAGAAGTTCATCATTCGTAGATGACTGAAACCGATCAGAATAACGTTTGCTGTAAATCATCGAGCCCAAAGATCCACCAGACACCGAACTTATTACCGCGACGGAGTTCCTAAAGTCGCACGGCTTTGGTTGCCTGCCACACTCTTCCTCTAAGCCGGTCAGAACTCTAACGGTCCATGCTGCCGCTTGAATCCCGCCCCCGGCGGTGACGATAAAGACGAGTCGCTTCTGTGGTCCGCCGAGTCTTTGTCGAAGCAGTTCCGCGGGCCTGAACATACGTTGAATGGGATGGCTTAGGGAAACAACCCTGAAGAAGTGATCAGAAAGAGGAGTAAATGTCGTGGTAACGCTTAGTATCGCAAGTACTGAAATGAGAGGAAAACGATAGCGGTCGAAGAAAAACGTGAGCGCGCTCAGCCCCCAGCAGACCACGATGGCGAATAGAAGCAGATACGCCAAAGCCGGTACTCCCGGCTTCGCTGCAGAGATATACGCCTTTCTGTATCCAATCCCTACATAGAACCCAAGTGCGATTAGCGAGAGTGATAGGACGAAAACGTGGCCGGAACGTAGCATAAGCGGTTTACCTGGAGGAGGATCCTGATCCACGAAGTATCCTTCGCCAGCTCCCTTGAGAATCGCCAAGGGCCATTGAACGAAACGATTAAATCCTGTTTTCACACGCTTAGACGATTGCGAAGACCAGCAATATATTGCGTCGAATCGTTTTTCGAGGGGCGAAATCAGGTAGGCGGGGAAAACCAAATACGGCGGCGGGTAGGGGGTTGCAGATGGATCGGTAAGTGCAAGCTGTACTCCCTTCGACAGTATGACGACGCCGAGCGCAGCACCGAGACCCAATAGTGAAAATATAAGTTTGGCAAGCGACCCCATTTCGCCTGTACGTATCCACACACACACCAGAAGAATAACTGCCGGACTTGATCCAAAAAAGAAAGTCATAACAGGGTGACGTTGCAAGAGTTTGAGGTTTGGATCACCCATTCGATCTTCACCATAGCTAAAGACCAGGTTGATCACAGAAACCGCGGCGAATGCCAACAGGAACGAAGCGAATGATACCAAGAAGACATACCAAGGGTTGGAACCCAGGTCGAGAAGATTGCCCAGCAGTTCGTCGAGCAACGAGAGAGAGATTGGACCGAATGCTGCCAGAATAATCAGTATGAACAAAGGGACGCGCAATAAGAACGCAGCGCGCAATAGTCTCCCAATTTGCTCCCAAGTCATTGTGATTTATCCACGATGAAGAAATCTATCGGTGAATATGCCAGAGCCCCAACGTGCCCCAGCCGCATCCTTGGCCAGTTTCAAATAGCTGTCAAGCTGTAATTTGAATAAAGTGGATATTAATAAGTCGTCGTCAAAAAATGGTTTATACAAAATAATATAGCTACTTTATTGATACATACAAGCGAACATATGCTATGCTCTGCTCCCGCAAGAGCGAATGCGCTTGGGAGCTATAGCTAATGAAACGGAAGAACACCGCGGTTATGTGCGTATTGTTGGCCTTAACCTTCTTTCCAAGTTGTGACACCCAGAGACTCGGTCAGTTCGCGGCTTTCGCTACGGCCGGCTCTCAATATGTAACAGCTTTTCACCAACTCACTGCGCAAGCTGGCTCCGCCATGATCGCGATCGATTCGGTCGTACTGATCACCGCGCACAATCAAGTCAGTTCAGACTTGAAGGCCAATCCGTCTAAGTACGAAAGTGAAGTAGTTTCGCATGACCAACTGCTGCAGACCTATCTTGCCAATCTGCAGTTACTAGATGAACACGCAACACAGCTTGGATCGTACTTCGACGCCATCTCGAATCTGGCAGATGGCAAAGCAGCGTCTGGGACCTCCGCAGCAGCCACCGATTTACTTAATTCGATCGAGGCCCTAAGTCCCAGCGTCGCTAAAGCGACATTCCTTGGCAAGTCCGTACAGGACTATGTGACGACCGGTACGCCCCTGGTTGTGGCTCACTTCGAAGTAACGGCTCTCGACGATCAACTCAAGAAAGCCGCGCCAGTGATCGACACAGCTCTTTCACTGCAAGAAGCTGCTGTTGCAGCCATCGGAAGTCAGCTGAAGGCTTCGTTGGGCGACACCCTATCGGCCAGCGAGACTAATGAAGTCGTCGATCCGTACCTACAAACGACAGAACTGCCAGCGAACTGGAATACAAATCGAGAGGCGTTTCTGCGTGCCAAGGTCACGCTCGGCAATCTCGATAGCGCTCAGGCTGCGATCAAGCAACTGCATATCACATTTAAGCAACTGGTCGAAGACAAGAATGCGTCAATCGACCTTACGACCTTACTTAATGACATTACGAAGATGGCAGGCTACGCAAATTCGCTAGAATCATCTTTAAAGAGTTCGAATTCTAAATAACTAGTCGAGGATTTGCGATAGTCCTTACTGAAATGTGAACAGGAGAAAGAAGCCATGAATCCTAGCGATTTATATTCGAACACGTTATCCGTACTCACGAATGCACGCTCCACAATGCTCTCGCCCGCCTGGCAAGCTTCCTTGGACGCTGCAACGCCAGCGGTGCGGGTGGCAGCGGGCAACCAATTGATCCAATTGCAGGGGGCAATTCTTACGCTCTCCAATGAAAGTCTAAGCGACATCGCCACTGCCATGAAAGCCAATGAGCAAGCTCTTAGTCAGTCCACGAACGCTCTTACCACCGCTCTGGGTGATATCACCAAGGTTCAAAACCTTATGAGCGCCGTGACGAGCGTTCTTTCTGTCGTGGCAAAGATTGTACCGTTACTCTAGTACACAGCTCAGGTGACTGGTAACCAAGACTATGCGGAACACCACAGATCCGAAAACTGCCGAAATACAAATCCTGAACAGCAGAAAACTCCGACAGTTCAAACAAGGGAAACTCAGTTATCGGGTTCGAACCTTATAAAGCAATCTTGGCCAAGTCCAGGCTTTCTGTTAGGGCTATGCCAAGGGCGAATCATGCCATTACGCTCTATCCTGTTCTGCACGCAATCATTTCGAATGTGTTGAACCAGGACGTGCCGGATGGCTAAACTCTTAACCCAAGACTCTAGTGGGCGGGGGAGGCCGTTCCTGTGACCACGCGAATCCTGGACCTTATCAATTTCTCCAATCTTCGCAATCCTGATGCGGACTCTGGCGTGCGGCTGCAAAAAGAGCTAATCAGTGCAGTTCTCCGTAGGAAGCCGGATTTCTTTTTCTATCTGTTGGCGCCTGCTGAATTGCAAGCTTCGCTCTCTTCCTATTTCCAAGGTAAACGAGTGCAAGTGATTCCTTACGGTGGGCTGACTCGGCAGCAAGGCGGAGCTTATCATTTCGATCCAAAGGAGCTTTCGTTACTACTGGATCTGCGGCAAATTGACATTGATGTTCTGTTCCTCAATCAGCCCGAGCTCACCCCAGCGTTCTTAGACTATTTTAATAAAGTTCATTTTTTCGACATTCATAGCCTTGGTTATATCCACTGGATGGATTGGAAACGGTCCGACAACGCTAAGAATCGATGGAATATTCCGGGGAATCTTATGGTACTGACAAGCATCTTGGTTTCGACAGCTACGGGATGCAATTCACTGTACGGCAAATCTCGCATTCTTCGAGAAGCAAAACGCTGGTTCCGCGACGACGCCATCAATGAGATGGATCGAAAACTGATTCCACTTTATCCGGGCGTCCAATCACGCGAGATCCTGCGGGCGCGTTCTCCCGCAAGAAACAAAGTCAAGACCATCGTTTTTCCGTTCCGTGCCCAGAAGTACACAGGCTTCAAATCACTAATCGAAATTCATCTTCGACAGCTCTGGAAAACGCGGCGGGACTTCCGACTTCTTTTGACCAACCCAAGCAACTACGACTATGTAAAAAAGTATCCGGAGCGTTTTCCTTTCGTTCAGGTTCTTCGATTGGACCGCCAAGAGTATCTCAAAATGCTGTGGAAGGCCGATATTGTGGTTGGTTGCCATACTGGCGCCAACCAATGGTCGCTTGCAGTGGTGGAAGCGATGGCTGCCGAATGCATCCCACTATTAAATCGTTCCTCATTCTTTCGAGAGATGCTGGCGCCGGTCATTCCGGCAGGAAAGTCTGCATCCGTCTTCGCGAAATACACATATTTTCGAGGCACATTCCGGAAGCAGTTAGAAGCGCTGCTTAATAATCTTCCAGATGAACGGCGCCGTTTTCGTCCGTTCGCATCCCGTATCAGGGCATTCTATGACTGGGATTCGCGTGTCGATGGTTGGATCAAATGCTTTGAGACGGTCGACGCAGCTTGTACTTCGGTAACAGCAAAGAGTAAGGTTGTTCGCCGTATGGTCCAGTTCATTTGTGACCAAGAACGATGCTCGAAGGCACAAATCCTCCGGTATTTGCAGTGGCACCCGAAGAGTCGGCAGATTCCATGGTCACGGTATCGCAAGTATCTCCGCAACAGGTTTCTAGAAGATGTAACGTCTCCAGGGGTGACCTTTAACGGGGGAATCTTGACCAAACATCCGAGAAAGTCTGAGAACGAGAATGTGCGAAGTCCAACAGTTTGAGTTACACTAGTTGGAGGAGGCGCGGGCAGTCCCGAACCTTTATGACATACCAAGCGTCAATGTTGCAGAACGAGACCATAACCCCGGAGTCGCAACTTGCCGGATTCCTCAGGGTGCAAGACGAAAATGAGCATGCACTCTTGTTCTTGCCACGCTTTGCCGGCACTGTGAAACTTGAGTCTGCAGAACCAGGCCCTGCTCCGCTCCGATATCCCGGGCACACCTTCAGCGAGCGGGATACTCGCGCCGCGTTGTTTGTTCAGGCTCTTCTTGGTAGCGTGCTTCATCCCAGTCGTATTCGACTGGAGGACGCCAGTGGAACGGATTCTGACCGTATTGATGCCCTTGGGTCGGGGAGCGTCTTCCTGTTTGGAAGCCGCTCGAATCCGTTGACGCAATGGGCCCTGGCGAACCGCGCTCCGGACAAATTTTTTGAGTTCGATTTTAGGAACGACTGGACTATCCGAACTCGCGACGGAAAGACGTTTTCAACCCCCGATCCGAGCAATCTGAAGCAGGAAGAATACCGCTCACATGCGGATTACGGAGTGATGGCCCGTTTTTTTGATCCTCTGGCGGGCATGACCTTTTTTATTCTGGCGGGGCTCGGGAGCCGAGCTACGGAAGGTTGCGGTCAGTTCCTTGCCGGGAATTGGCAGGTGCTCTCCGAGGAATACGAAGACCAAGATTTCGCGGTGGTTCTGGAGTTTTCTCCACCCGTGGATGCCGCCAATTGTGTCAAGGTCGCGCAGTATTCGCAGGCTGCTCGCAAGAAAAATGAAGGCCAACAGCAACTTGGGCTTTCTTCGAGGTAGCATTGGTGCCCGACGCGACCTCACACGCTCGCCGTTCTAGGACTTGAGTTGGGGCTGGCCGGTTTGCCTATCAATTAATCTCGCCTGTCCGAAATCCAGCCCAGCGGGGAACTTCAAAAGAATGGCAAAGTCCTGATCTGTTACGTTGGAGCGCCAATTACGGTAAAAATACCAGCCGCAGCCCTGTGTCGCTCTTGATCCTAGCCCCGCCAACAAGAAATAGACGCGATTGTCGGCACGAACCTTTTGGATCACTCCATAATCGTCTTGGTCTTTGTATGCTGTGGTAGCGAGTTTGTCCGGCGCCTGCACTTTGTATTCGCGGCTTCCATGTTCTTTGTCCCGGATCAGCCACTCCGTTTCAGAAAACTGTAATTCGAATTTTTCTTGGAACTCTTTCTGGACTGCAGGAACATATCGGTTGGACTTGCTCCCAAACAAGAAATAATGGGTAAAAGCGTTCGGCAAGTCCTTCTGCAGCACAGAGACCTGAATTTCATCCGGTTCTGTTATCCGGCTGAGAAGCTTCATCACGTTCACCGCTGCTTCTGCGTCTTCACGGGAGAAGGTTTCCCCCGGAAAGCGATACTTAGGCTTGCGAATCTTGTTCCAGGCGAGCGTTAAAACCCGACGCGGTAGTGAAGGTCCCATATGGTCGTCTTCTGCAGGGTAGCCAAGAAAGAACGAAGGCAGAACCAGGGCGTATCTGCTTTCCGGCCCTGCGCTAAGAAATGTCTCTAAGCAATTCTTCTCGTATTGGTCTGGAGCATCGAGATAGCTATAGAGGACGGGAATGCCGAAACTGTATCCGTCATCTTGGGCCCCTGTCCGAGCTGAGTGCATAGCATCTTCGGGGCTTCTATGGATTAGGCCTGCGAAAAATGCCTCGGCTATTGCTAGTCCGGCCTTCTGGCGGACGTCAACCTGCATGGCCGCCACCGCTGCCACATCCCCGTCCAGCATAAGCCTCTGCGCGACTCCCTGAAAGGGGTTGGCCTCCGCCGTCCTGGCGGTGGAGCAAGAGTTCAAATAGACAAATCGAAGGTTCTCCACTTCACGTAGGGCACCCGCCAGATCACTGCTCTCCAAGGGATCAGGGTTGGTAGTCCGGGTTCTTGGGATTCGCTGCCACGACGAGCACCTTCTGAATGGGAGCGAATGAGCTCTTTGCGCCCACCAGTTCGTCTAGCACACGAACCACGGGATATCCATGATTTACAAGGAAGTTAGTACCGTCGTGTAAGAACTCCCATGGAGTGTTGATCAAATCGGGCGAATGGAGAGCTAAACAGATGCGCAGCTTAAGCTTGCGGTTTTCCGCGAGGCCCTTCAGCGCATTATATTTGTCTCTGACTTCAGTCTGGAAGACGGATTGAAACAGAGATTGGCCGAACTTAACCACCATGTCCCTGGTTACTGCGCCGGCGGACAGTTTATTGGAAAATTCCTTCGAGCAGGCAGTATCAAACTTAAAATCATTACCCGCACCATAGTTGGAGCCGTCTGGCGCCTGCGGCTCTATGCGGCTTCTGTAACGTCCTTCTCCGAGCGGGGAGACGGTCACTTTGACGCTGTAATACTCTTGCTCCAAAGAATCTGCTCTCCTTTTGGCGACCAATAATTGAGGCTGGCCTCAACTCCGCCAGTGCCGGGTGTCAAGGTAACGTATGTCGGAAAAGATGTGCGTTCGAACTTGTTGTTCGCCAGCAGTTCCAGCCAAGCGGGGAAATCCTTGCTTTCGGCGGGCAGCTCGATGAGATTTGCCCAGGCGCCACTGTTCACATAAACGGTCTTCTCGGAGAATTCGTTCTTCAGTGCGGCGTGAGTATGGCCAAAGATCACGATTTGAATGTCACCGCGAACCCGTTCCTGTGCCAACTCCACATCCGTTCCGCTCTGGTTAACTTGGAAGAAGTCGACATCTCCCAGCCGCGCCGGCCGACCCAAACGCTTTAAGATGGCATTGCCGAAAGTGGCCTTGATGCGCTCCATCCACTTCGGCGCAAAAGTCGGTTCTGACGACTCGATGGCCGCTGTATTCTCTTGAAGAAACTTCTCCAAATGGTCGGGATCCGGGTCAACTTCCTCAACGTACAATGTAGCCATGACGTCCAAGGGGTCATTGGGGGGAGGGGCTTCTTGCTCCTTTTCTCCGAAACTCCCACCGCCCGCCTTCTGGCGCACCCTGCCGATCAATCCTTCTTTGAGGGCCCGCATCAGATTCAGCGAAGTCTTGGGGAGCTGCTGCATCGAAGGGAATGGCTCAAGGCGGACCAGCAACAATGGAACCGTTGGCATTTCGGGCTTCAGCAAGTCCACGAAACGGAGCTGTTCCTTGAATTTATTCATCACTTCATAGACAAAGCGAGTCCCGGGAGGAAACTGGAACCCACTAGAGGTCTCGGCATCCTCAAAAAGCTTTTTGTAAAGGATTTCATTGAACGGGTCGCCAATGTTCCCGTGTTCCACGTGAACCTTTGCGCCGCCAACGCTGAAATTATACTGCGTAGCCCGGTTAATGAATTGAAGCCGGGTTTTGTCGCCTCCGCTGCTCAGTAGTGCTTTTTCGACCACGGACCAGACCTCATCGTAGGCGAGTTCCACGTCGTGGTTGCCTAAGAGGACGACCAGTCGGGTATTTGACTTCCCAAGAAAGGTAGCCAGCGCTTTGAAGACGCGGACGTTACCCTGTACGATCTCCGTGATCTTGCTGAGCGCTTGTTCCCGGATGGAAATCGTCTCGTCCTTTGAATATATGTCCCATGGCTTGAGCTGAAGAAAGTCTACGAAATCGCCGTTGACGATCAGCTCCACGAGATCCCCAACCTTTCCGCAGTGGTCAAGGAACGCTTCGAAGGCTTCTTCCTTTCCGGGAGACTTGAAGATATCGAAGTCGTCACTCTTACCGAGGTGAAGGTCGCTGATTATGATGCTAGTGGTATTCGGATGTCTCTCCATACTCTGCCTCACCACCGCAGTAGGTTAGCGGCGGACAATTTCACCCGCACGCGCCCATAGACCGCTCGTTGATACGTGTAATTGGCTTCGATAAACGATTGGGCTGCTGCGCGTACATCCTCGGGAGTGGGCACCCGTTCTCCAAACACACTGCTATTCATGTAAGCAATCTTCATTGTTGTCATAACCGAATGCCGCCGCTCCATTTCATGACGCAGTTCTTCCAGTTTTTCCGGGTCATCGATACGCTGTTGTCGCGGCGTCATCAAGTCGAATCAATTGCCGAAACGGGCGCACCCGGAAGACTCGATGAGGATCAACGCTATCGCCCTGAATTGCCTGAACCTCTAAAATTCTTCCAAGGCCAGGGGCTCACAATTCTGTACAATTTCCGCAATTTGTCCTAATCAAGTTCCTATGCGGTGAATTGTCAAATGCTCTATCACTGTTCAAAAACTACAACATCATAGAACAATCCACGAATATAGGTCAAAGAGATGTTGCGCTGCGTCCGAGAAAACCCAATCTTCTTTAGGAACTGAGACCTGTGAAGACCAGCAAATTTTGCTGCGAC
Source organism: Candidatus Acidiferrales bacterium (assembly GCA_035603075.1). Classification (GTDB taxonomy): domain Bacteria; phylum Acidobacteriota; class Terriglobia; order Acidiferrales; family UBA7541; genus Palsa-295. The sequence goes on from DATNLC010000113.1 coordinate 228,575, forward strand.
CCATGTCAGTATCGGAAGTAGAGACTACCCCGTCTTGGGCGTTTCCGGGAATTTGAACCCCACATAAGTCCCGGAACTAATCCCCATCAGCGTAAGAAGTGAAGCATCAAATTCCGGCATGGTCATCTTGCGATACACCGACCAAATAAAAACCGCGCCCAGCACAATGGTCCAAACGAAAATCTGCACGCGATGAAAGCTGTAGTCGCTCCCGTCCTTAAGCAGATCCTTGACGAACCCTTCGCTCTTCGCAGGCGGCGCGGGAACCTGTTGGATCAGCTTCTGCACTTCCGCCAGGCGCGTTTTCTTCGTCTCCATCTCCGTTGCCGCTGCGGAACCAGGCACCGCCGCCCCTGGTTCAAGCTCCTTCATGCGCGCCTTCAACGCAGTTTGCTCCGCGACCAGACTATTTTTATCCGCGCCCGGGTCCTTTATTTTGTCCACATACACCGCCGCCAAACCCGTGACCGAACTGATGCCGAGCAGTCCCAGCACCGATCCCATTGGAATGTTGATTTGATGCGTAGTCAATGCGATATAAACGTAAGCCGCCGCCGCAAGATAAAACCACACCGCCATCTGCACCAGGCCCGGACTGAATGGCGACATCGCTGGTTCGGCGGGATGCTCGCCCGGCGTATAACGCAGCATATTCGAGGTCCATCCCAGATAGAGCAGTAAAAAGAAAAGCAGCAGAAACAATCCTAAAATCACCGCAATGTACCAACCGCCCGGGTAGGGAACTATCTTCACCAGAGCGTTGGACTCAAACACTTCGCTACTTCCGTCAACCGCAAGGCTGATTTGCACGCTGGAATTAGAGCGGTGGCGCGCCGCGTCCACGATATCCGCCCAATTACTCCAATCGCTCGAGCTGGCCGAGTCCAGCCGCAGAACGAAATTCACATACTCCTCTTTGGAAGGCCCGATCGCGCTGGGAGGTTGCGAAAGCACGCGCCCGGCAATCAACAGCCGCAACTTGGTCGGATCGTTTTTCCTTTTCGGATCCCGTATCCAGTCGCGCAATCCCATCGCGCAAACGGTCACTTGCTGCCCCATCTCCAGTTCTTTCGTCGTATTCAGCGGCGATGCTCCCGTAACCACCACCGGAGCCGACCACACTTTGTCACCGGAGGGCGCCGTTGAGCTGGAGTTAGTTGTTGCCGATATTCCCGGCGACTCCTCCCGTGCGGCAGTATATTCGGCACTGGCACAGCTTGAGCTACTGTCTGAAGGAGCAGCATCCTGCGCGGAGCTTGAAAAGGGCCGGGTGCAGAAAAGAATGAAGCCCAGCAAGAGGCGGCAGATCAACGAACGCGGAAAGGTAAGCATGGGCAGCTCCTTTTAAACATCTAGCCCGTATACTACAACGTACCTTATAGCTAACGTTATCTATAATATGAATTGCATGCGGAATCTAGCGGACAACAAGCCCTCACTCATAAGTCGCGAACTGCGAATGCCTGCCGTACTATCCCGTTTGTGGATAATTCCCGAGTACCTCGCTCGTCCGGAGTCGCTTCCGTGCCGATGAAATATGTTTGGAACGGCTCACACCGCCTCGGCCCAACTACTTGCCGTCACTGCTTTCATCGTCCTTCTGTCTGGCTATCATCTTGTCCAAACTGTCCGGTACAAACCGCTCAGCAAATCCTGCGACAAATGACCAGACCAAGAGCAGCGGGCAATCCGATGGCTTCGCAAAAGACAACGCTTTCACAAATTCGGAAAGGTTATGGACGGACCCTGGAGTCCCGAACTCAGGGAATATGCCACCTTTGAGCACTCCACCGGCAAACAACAGTGCAAGAATCACCGCAAAGATAGCTCCCAACAAAGGGGACAGCCACATGAAATATGAAGCACTCTTTAACCCGTAAATACCCACGATCGGATCGCCTTTTCCAAACTGCAAGTCTTGAAGGCGACGGAGTGAACTAACGTATCCGCCGAGAGTCCCAAAATAGATGACTGCCGCAGATAATCCGACTGAGGCATCCCAATGCCATACCTTGGAGGCACCAAAGAGCAGCGCCAATACGACCGTATAGCCGATAATCCAGAATATGCAGTTTACGATGTATCTGATCCGAATCTCATTACGAAGCGGAACGAGGGAATAGTACCAGTGCAGCAGTTCTAAGATGCGTAGCAAATCCGCTCTTAGTTGTTCAACACCGGCGTCCGCAGCAGGGACGTTCGACTGCTCATATGCGAGGAAGGCCTCGCCTCCGGCCATTTGCTTTAATCGAAATCGGGTCGCCCATAAACTACGTTTAACCTCTTCCTCGGTCAGGCTGGCGACCAGAACCCGTTCAAGCGAATATAAATCGCCCCAGCTTAGATCCTCAGAACCGCTCTTGCGGCGGTGAACGATCTCATCCGCAACAGGAGAAACCTTCCCAGATTGTCTGTACTGACCAATTAGATGATCGAGGTAGGCAAGGCCAAATCCAGGTAAGTCTGGAGTCCTGCTCCGACGCGGGCGGAGCCGCCATACTTGCTCCACATCTGGCGAAGGCGGATCTATTACAGTCATTGATTAGTTATTCCTGACATGGACATAAAGGACGGATGCCCAATGCAGCATATCATCTTGACGACTTGCAGAGGATGAGAGTCGCTTCATCGTCTCATGCAGGCCGTAACTGGAAATATCAAGAGGCAATCGCTGATGACCGGCTGTACCATCCCACGCAAGGGGAAGGCAAGGGAAGCCCCCATCCAAAGCCGTTTCGAAGACAATAATTCCAGTGGCGCGAAGAGATTGCCCGCACCCTCCGATTTGAACGTCTATATCGGCGGATGCTAATCCTTCTTCTAATCTCGACCCAAGAGAATTGCGATCCGATCATTGGGCAAGAGCTGAAATTGCTGAATGCGATCCTCGCCCAGTGGGTACCCGGAGGGAAACTGACATCGATACGGCTGTGGCCAACAAAGCCGCTAGCTTCACTGAATTACTGTTGGCGACCAAACTCCCCAGAAGTCCGCTTATGGGAAATGATCGCTGCTGCTCCCGTTTGACGGCGTACTCGGCAACACTAGCGCGATTCCCGGAAACTGCCGCACTCTTGAACGCTCGCCCCAGTCCAAGAGTTGACGTGCGGGGCTCCCCACACCGAAATCACTGATTCCGGTACTTGACCTTTTCCTTCCGCCCATTTTCTAGGGCACGGCTTCGGGCTAATTCCTGCGCCCGGCAGCTTCGCGGCTTCTGCTTTCCCGGTTCCTCACCACAACATCCTGGGTCCCTCCCAGAATGCAGCCGCTCGCTTTGGGAGCAGAAGCCCTCGCTCTTGGGTGCCCCAAGAAAATGGGGCAAAAAAAGGAGAAATATCATGTACCTCAATTCAGTAACAATCGTCGGATTTGTCGGAGCGGACCCCGAGCAGCGTCAATCGCGCAATAACGGCGCAAACTTCACGGTTCTTTCGGTCGCCACGCAGCGATCCTGGAAGAACGCGCAGGACGAGTGGTCCTCGAAGACCGAGTGGCATCGCGTCTGCATCTTCCGGCCGCGACTCGCGGAATATGTCGCACAGGCAATTAAGAAGGGGTCGCACGTCCTTGTCGAAGGCAGCCTGATCAGCTCGACTTACGAGCGCCCGAACGGTAAAGGCAAGAAAGCGAAGACCTCGAAGATCACCTCGTGGTCCATTCGGGCTGACGCCGTACGCAGGCTCGACCGCGGCGAACCCGAGCCGGAAGCGACCACTTCCAATTCGCAAGCTTCCGAGGAAGCCCCTGAAGCAACGGAGCACGCTCCCTTCTGATTCCGTGATGCACCGGGCCCCGGCGATTTGCCGGGGCCCTTTTTTATGCTGGCCGCGACTCCGACCAAACCCTACAAATCTTCCACAACATCCGCACACCATAGCAGCATTCGTTCAGTGCACGCAGTCCGCTCTTCCGACCACGCGTGTGAGGGATTCGACCCCGCTCGAAGAACGGCAGGGCACGATTCCCGAAAACGCCAGGTGTCGTCCCCCGGCCGGCGTGAAACCAGAACCATGTCCTAAAACCTGAGAACAAGGCCATTCCCTTTTGACCACGGACAGGGAACGACCTGAGACGCCGGAGCATCTCATGATGACCGCGTCCTACTGCGACTGTCTTATCTGCCGATTGGAAGCGAGCTTCATCGCCGAACTCAGCGATGACAGAAGCCGCGAAGAATTTCGGTTATTTGCTGTTCTTAGCCCAATGCTGGCCGCGTTTCCGACCGCGCTCGAACTCATCGGAAAACTTCACGACCACAACAATCATGAGCAGAATCCCTCTTCCGATGAAGTCCTTCTCGATCTTCTGAGGCGCAGCAGCGACACGCTGTTCCGCCCGATGTGGCAGCGGCTCTTACTGCTGGTCTTCATTCCGACCATTCATCGCACCACGAGCCAGATTGCCGCCACATTTCCTTCACTGACCCGCGATGACACGGCCCAGCACCTATTTGCCGTCCTTCTTGAATTCCTTCATTCCAAAGAACTGCGTTCCCGTCACTCGCACCTTGGCTTTACCATCGCACGAAAGATACGCCGGAGCGCATTCCGCTGGGCGATTCGCGAGTCGCACAGATCTTTGCGGGACGAAACGGAAGGAACTCCGACCACGATTCTTGAAATCGATGTGAGCGACGAGGATCCCCACGCCGACATCCTGTTACAGCAGTTTCTAGGCGACTGCCAGCGTAGGGGATGGCTTTCGTCCGAAGAACGGGGTCTACTGACTCAGTTCAAGCTTGAAGGTATCTCCTGCCCGGAGTTGGCACGCCGCGGCGGCCATTCTGCCGTAGCGATCCGGCATCGCGTCCAACGTCTGCTTGATAGACTCCGCCGCATTGCCCAGACATCGGGCAACGGGGTACCTGATCAACTCAATCTCTTCCTTCGATGATTAGCACTCCTTGGGCAGCGTACTTTATTAGGCAGATCGCGGACATTCGTTTCGCGCACCCAGGTACTAGATTATAAATATTTCGCTAGTACCCGGTCTGTTTTCATTTTCGCTGGCTGATAAGTATAGTGAGGGGAGTTCTCGCCGGTTAACTCCCGCGGCCAGCGGGCAACCGATTTGATCGGTGGTTCGCTCCGTGTCGCGTACGGCCCGCTAGAGGGGACGGACGCGATTGTGGGACAACGCTGTACATGGAGCTAATGCTCCAAGTGTGCCTGAACGGGGGGAAGTCCAGGCACCGGCGATACAGCAGTCTCATCAATCGCCATTCGCTTTCCTTCCTGCAGCCGTGGCCGGGGACTCCCTCTCAACGGCTCATTTCCAAGACTCGGAAGAGACAGGGAGAACTCGAACATGAAGCGATTTCTTTGCAAATATTTGCTCAGCTCTTGGCTGCGCTCGCCGCTGGTCACACTTGGTCTCACACTTTTCCTCGCCACTCCCGTCTTCGCCCAGGGGAATTCCCCCTGGGAAAATGCCGTCAACGTTTTGATGACGGCCTTCACCAGCACCATCGCTCGTGGACTCTCACTAGTTGCCATTGTCGTCGCCGGTCTGACCTTCGCGTTCGGTGAAGGCGGTTCCAAGCGCGTGCTGGCCGGCGTGCTCTTCGGCGTCGGCATGGCCATCGCAGCAGTGAATTTCCTGGCTTGGATGTTTCCCGGCAGCTGAATCACGCACGTCCCCAAGGAGAAGCACGTGGCAGAAACAAGACGAATCAACAGAGTGCATCGGTCGCTATCTCGGCCACTGACGATCCTCGGAGCTGAAAGAAAACTCTTCTTCTTCGCCATGTGCCTTGGCGCGGCCACCTTCAACCTGCTCAACAGTTTGTTTGGGGGACTCCTGATGTTCTTGTTGCTCTACTTCATGGCCCGCTGGGCCACTCAGACCGATCCGCAGATTCTGCGATTTCTGCTAACGGCCGCAAGACTCCGCGCTGAATACGACCCGATGAAGTTCACACCGATTCGAATTCTAAGGGATCGTCATGCTCAGGCTTAGCCGGATCTTCAAGAACTACAACGAGAGCGGCTCCCTCAGCGAGCAGATCAATCTCTATGGCTTCATCGGCCCGCACGTTTTTCTCACCAAGAGCGGGGAGGTCGGCCTCATCCTCGAAGTTCGGGGCGTCGATTACGAGTGCCTCGATGACGCATCGATTGACGGTCTCACCAAGCGCCTTGAGTCGGCGCTGAAACTGTTTGACGAGAACTACCGCCTCTACCAATACCTTTTCAAGCGCAACAACGAAGCGATCCCATACAAGCTCTATACCAATCCGATCGTTAATGCTGCGATCAAAACTCGCATCGCCTACCTCGGCAGCAAGGCGGATACGCTCTTTTCCCTGTCAGTCTATTACGTGGTGCTGTACCAGGGGTTTCAGGTTTCGCACAAGCTGGGAAGCGCGCTCGCCGAGTTTCCCAAGAATCCGAAAAAAGCCGTTGCCGATCTGCGAGCGCATTTTTCCGGTGAGAAGCAGGTCCTCGCTCTTGGACGGCACGTCGCGAGCGCCGAGGCGGCGCTGCTTCAGAGAGCCCGCAGCTTCATCCTCCAAGTCAGCGACTTCCTTCCTTTGCGAATGCTCGATAAACGAGAAGCCTTCCGCGTGCTCAAAAGAACGCTCAATTTCCATCCCGAGAAACTCGATCTCGCCAGGCTCAAACATGACACCTTTCTCGATTACTACCTCCCCGAATCCACGCTCGAATGCCATCGCGGGCATCTGCGCGTGGATGATTACTACGTCAAGGTTTTGACGCTCAAGGAGCCTTCCGCCCAGAGCTTTCCGCTCATCTTCAAACGACTGCTCGAAGTGGAAGCGAACTATTACGTCGTCACGGAATGGAAAAAAGAAGATTCCGGCAAGATGCGCCGCGTCATTCAAACCAAACGCCGCCATTTTCACAACACCAAGCGTTCGTTCACGAGCCAAGTCAGTCTTAACGACGCTCCTACACAAGACATACTCCTCGATGATTCCAAGGAATCCCAGGTCAGGGAACTCGGTGAAGGCATCAAGGAAATCGAGCTGCACGGGAATTACTTCGGTCAGTTTTCCCTGACCGTCGTGATTTACGACCTCGACATGGCTAAGGTGGACCGGGCGTGCGCCGACTTCTACAAAGTCTTCAGCGTCCATGACGCCCAGCTCTATGAAGAGAAATACAACCTGCTGAACGCCTTTCTTGCGGCGGTACCCGGCAACCACGTCTTCAACTTGCGTTCCTTATATCTGCTCAACACAAACTACGCGGATTTCTCGTTTCTCTTCACCCTTCACTGTGGCGAGGCTCGCAACCTCCATCTCCGGGAGGAATATCTCGCCGTCCTGGAGACAAATCACCACACGCCCTACTACCTGAATCTCCACTACCGCGATGTGGCCCACACCATGATTCTTGGTCGAACCGGCGCAGGTAAGAGCTTCTTGCTGAATTTCCTCATCACCAATCTTCAGAAATACGATCCGCACACCTTCATCTTCGATTTAGGCGGGAGCTTCGAAAGCCTCACGCAACTCTTTGGCGGCTCCTATGTTCGCGTTGGCTTGCAATCCGAAGATTTCAAGATCAACCCTTTCTCGTTGCCGCCCACCAAGGAAAATCTCGATTTCCTCGTTCTCTTCCTGAAGGTTCTGATCCACGGGCAAAGGGCGGGTGAGCTCGACCCGGCCACCGAGCGCGATCTCTTTCAACAGGTCGAAAACCTCTACGCGGTGGACCCGGCGCTGCGCACGCTCGGCGTTCTCGCAAATACGCTCGGGCATGACATTGCGAGCCGCCTTTCGAAGTGGACTCGCGGAGGCCAGTTCGGATTCCTCTTCGACAACGCCGACGACACGATTTCGTTCTCTCGCTTTCAGTGCTTCGACTTCCAACGCATGAGCCAGTACCCGGAACTTCTCGAACCGCTCCTCTTCTACATCCTGCATCGCGCCAATGCTGTCATAGCGGATCGGCAGATCAGCTCCATTTTCAAAGCCTTCTTCATCGACGAAGCTTGGGTGTTTTTGAAGAACCCAAGTATTCAACGGTACGTCGTCGAGGCCCTCAAGACCTGGCGAAAACACAACGCCGCTATGGTCCTTTCGACGCAATCTCTCGATGAACTCAAACGGTCGGACATTCTCGACGTAATTATCGAAAGCTGTGCCACCAAAATCTTCCTCGCGAACCCCGATATGGACCGCGATCTCTACCGTCGCCAGTTCCATTTGAATGAAAACGAAGTCGAGCTCATCTCGGGCCTCATCCCCAAGCAGCAATTCCTGATTAAAACGCCGGAACTCGCCAAGGTCGCCAATCTCAATGTCGATCCCAAGAGCTATTGGCTTTACACCAACGACCCCTACGACAACAAGAAACGAAAAGAGGCTTTCGAGACCTACGGCTTCGAAAAAGGTCTCGAAGTTCTGGCGGGAGAGCGCCCGTGACTCTGATTACGCTCGCCGCTCAGTCTCTCGGATGCCGCGCGTTGAAGGATGGGCTGCTGTATCTGTGCTTCCTCCTCGCGCTTGCAGGAGTTATGACCGCTGTCCTCTCGGTGAAGAATTGGTTTGTCCGTTCTTGCCTCGCCAGGGATTCCCAGAAGCAAACGACATTTTCAAAAGGAGCCAACCGATGAAACAACGCATTCGCAGTCAGTGGCAATTGCGTTTCCTTCTCGCGGTAGTAATCGCTGTCTTGAGCGCTATCGCTCTCCAGTGTTTGCCTGTGCACGCTGCAACGGAAGCCGCGGCGCGCGTCGTGAAGTATTCGAAAGAGGACATTGTTCCCGTTCGTGCCAAGCTGCGATTCTCGACACTGATCGTCCTTCCCGAGGATGAGGAAATCCTCGATTTCACAACCGGCGACAAGGAATTCTGGGTAATCAACGGCGCACATAATCTCTGCTACGTTCACCCAGCCCAGGCCGGTATTCGCACCAATCTGAATCTCATTACCGCGAGCGGCCACGTCTATTCGTTCCTCCTGACTGAAATTAGCAATCAGCCGAATGCCGAACCCGATCTCAAGATTTTCGTCGAACCAAAGGAAGGCTCCGGTATCGCGGCAAGCACGGGCCTGCGCGGCTATGTCAGCGCCGGTGAGGCCGAAGCGTACAAGAAGGAATTGGACACGATGCGCTCGCAGACGGCGGATCAGATACGTGCCGCGCAGGCCGTGGCCGCCGAGCAGGTCAACCGCTTCCGGTCAGGTTATGCGACGAAACTCGAGTTCGATTATCTGCTCGACTCGAAAGCCGCGCGCGAGCCCTTTCTCGTTTCCGCCATCTACCACGACGACGCCTTCACCTACATCAAGTGCGCGTCGCGCGAAAAGCCCGCACTGTACGAAATCAAGGACGGCAAGCCCAATTTGATTTCTTTTCAGCTTGAGAACGGCGTGTACATCGCCCCCAAGATCATCGACTCGGGCTACCTCGCCGTCGGCAACAAGAAACTGCCGTTTGCGCGGCGCGTTGCAGCGAACTGAGGAACAACCATGAGCCAACCGACGCAACCCCCCCAGGTGCAGGAAAAAGCGCTGAAACCGCAAGGGCTTCTGCCCAAGAACGTCCAGTCCTGGCTTCTCATCGGAGTGGCATTCCTCATGGTCGCCATCATGTGGCTGACGGGAGGTAAGAAACCCCCCACTCCCACGAAGACGGCCTCGTCCGCACCACCGGCACTGGCGCCGCTTGAAGTCAACGAAACCAAGATCAGCGAGTTGCAAAACCGCATCGAGCAGCTGCAGCGCGATCAAATGGTCGCTCAGAACGCTTTGACCCAGCAGACTCGCTTGCTTGGCGGCGGTCCACAAGATTCGCAGCAAGTCCAGCAACAGAGCGCGTCCGGTTACCCACCCGATCAGCGAGCCGAAGATCCCATCCAGGCGGAGCGCAAGAGGCGTGCGTACGTTTCGCTGTTTGCCTCGAATGTCGCATTGACCTACCGAAAGGCTCCCGCACCCGCGCTAGCGCCAGCGCCAGCGCTTGAATCCGAAACAGCTCCTCCCGCACCGGGCCTTGTTCCCGTAGGACCGGATGCCCCAGAAGTCGCAAAACTTCTGAAAGAGATGCAATCGGGCCCGGCTTTACCCGGCGCGGATCCCCCGTCGCCAGCGCCCGCGCGAAATGATTCTGCGGAATCAACTCACAATCGAAAGGAGGAAACCAAAAATCCTGCCGCCGTGCCGGCTGGCTCCGCCAATGCAGCGGCAGGAAAACCCTACCTACTCTTTGAAGGAACTATCCTCGAAACCGTTCTCATCAACCGTCTCGACGGACAATTTGCCGGTCCCGTCGAGTGCTTACTCTCAACCGATGTTTACTCGAATGACCGCCAGCACCTGCTGATTCCGGCAGGGTCGAAGTTGCTCGGTGAAACCAAAAAGGTGGACACCTTCGGCCAGACGCGCCTGGCCGTCGTGTTCCATCGCGTGCTCATGCCGGACGGGTATTCCGTCAGCCTCGATCAATTCAAGGGGCTCAACCAAATCGGAGACACCGGGTTACGGGATCAGGTCAACAACCACTACCTCCGCATCTTCGGAGTGTCACTCGCTATCGGCGCTCTGGGAGCTGTCGGGGAAGCCGGAACAGCAGGCTCTCTCAACGCATCCAGTTCCGACCTCACGCGCCAGGGGTTCGCGCAATCGACCGCGCAGTCTTCGGCGCAGATTCTCGAGAAGTTCTTGAACATCATGCCCACGGTGACCATCCGGGAAGGCCACCGAGTCAAGGTCTATCTCTCGGGCGATCTCGCGTTGCCCGATTACAACAACCACACCATGCCTTCCGATCTGTGAAGGCAAAAAGGAGAGCAGTCCAATGAAGAGGAAAATTCTGATTTGCTTGCTGGTGTTGGGATTGGGAGTTGGAACGGCGACCGCACAATTCGGAAGCGGGATCGTCTACGACCCCACCAACTTCCACAACGCGTTGCTTCGCTACTACCAGCTTCAGCAACACCTCATTCAGTTGCAGAAGAGTTACGCGAAGATCACCGGGCAACTGAACCTCGCCTTGCAGATGGCCCAGTTCGTCAAGAACATGCCCGCCCGCTACCGCGCGCTGTTCTCGCAATGGCGGAATGTGACCTCGCTCAACACCTTCGGGAACACAGTCTCGTGGATTAACGGCATCAACACCGGCGTGCTTCCCAACATCAACACCGGCTACCTGAAGGCGACAACGCCTCTCTCCCAGTACAGTCCCTATGAACTGTCGGGAATGGATCCTACACAACTCGGACGCGTGCAATCCCAGTATGCGTCCATCCAACTTTCCGATGGCGCAAACATAAACGCGATGGCCACCATCGGCGCGATCCGCGGAAGCGCCGACAATGTCCAGACTCAGATCGCAAACCTCGAACACGATTCCTTTTCGGGTGACTCAAGTCTCAACAGCGAGGTTTCCGTTCTGAACAAAATCAATGCGGCGGGTGTTTTGACTCTCCGCACCGTCCAGGACTCGAACAAACTCCTCGCGTCGCTTCTGGAACAACAGACCATCCTCGCAAAGCAACAGCGCGACGCTGCAACAAACGCCATTAACACGGATATCGGTCGACAGGCAAGCGTCGCCGGCAACATGGCGCAGATCACCGGCTCCATCACCGATTCACTTCAGAACTTCCGCATGCCGTAGGCGTGCGGAGATAGATGCCCGACGTCGAAGGAGCTGACGGCAATGCAAACCGATTTCCTGCAGTACATCTTTCAGGCGATCAACACTTTGCTTACCCAGAACCTCGGCTTCTTCGACACCATGGGACAGAATCTTTTCCGCTCGTTCGCCACGATTCTCGTGGCCTGGTTCGGAATCAAGTCAGCGCTGTCGTCCGCCAGCGGCAGCCATCCATTCCACTTCGATCATTTTGCGAGCCTGCTTCTGACCATCAGCTTTGGATTTGCGATGGTCAATTATTACAGCACGCCCATTCCCGGCGTTGGAGTTAGCTTCCACAACCTCGTCACAAACGAGGCGCAGTTTCTGTCGAGCCAGATCAATCAGGCCCAACTCCAAACGGTGGTCGCGAAGGTCGCCGACTTCGAATCCCGCATGGACTCTCCCACTTGGGGAGATATTCTCGGCACCGCCATCTACATCACCGTGACCATCCTGCTCGCCGCAGCCCAGGCCGTGGCGATCGTGGTCATCGCCTATGGCTTCATAGCTACCGCAGTTTGCGTGCTGGTGGGACCCGTCTTCGTTCCGTTTTTTATCGTTCCAAAGATGGAGTGGCTCTTCTGGGGCTGGTTCCGTTGTTTCATCCAATATGCCTTCTACCAAGTCATCGCCTCAGCCGTAGTTTTTGTCATTGGAAACCTCATGCTCGGCGCTCTGAGCCTCCCACCCCAAGGCACGCTTTCTACCGTGCAACTCATTGCCTGGTTTCCCGTCCTCTTTATCACGTTTCTCGCGTCCATCTATGTCCTCCTGAAGATCCCTTCGCTTACGAACCATATCTTCAGCGGCACGGCCGGAGGGTCGTCGGCAGGCCTACTGGATGCTCCCGCCGCAGTCCTGAACAGGGTGATGTGATGGATAGGGATGCCACATTCCATGATGCCAAGCGGCTCTACCTCGAACAGTACGGTGATCCCATGGTGACAAATACCTATCTCAAGATCGCCCTCGCGCTCTTATCTATCGTCTGCGTTGCGCTGGCGCTCATCGACCTGCGGACCATCCGTACCTTTCAGAACTTCCGCCCACTCGTCATCCGCATCGACGACTTGGGCCGCGCCGAGGCCATTAACTACCACAACCTCGAATACAAGCCGCAGGATGCCGAAGCCAAGTACTTTCTCTCCCAGTTTTGCGCTCTCTATTACCGCCGCAACCGCTACACGATCCAGGACGATTTCTCGAAGTCCCTCTACTTCCTCGACGGCAAGCTCGCCGATGGCATTTTCGATGCCTACCGCAAGGACGACATCATCAAGAAATTCATCACCAACACCGCAGCGCCCGAGATCGATGTGGACGTGAAGAAAGTCGCGCTCGAAGAAATGCAAACGCCGCCCTTCCGCGCGCGCGTCGACTTCTACATGGTTTATTACTCTCCCGCCGACCATAGCGAGTTGAAGCGCGATCTATACACCGCAAATTTTGTCTTCGTTTTCAAGTCGCAGGTGCCCAACGAACTCATTCCCATCAACCCGCTCGGGATGACCATCACTTACTTCCGCGAAGACCAGGCGTTCAAATGAGAATCCCAGTCCACACGCAAACCCAGGAGGTCGCGGGCGGACGCAGGGCAACGTCGTCCCAACCTCGGCGCGCCACCGCCGCCCTGAAGCCGAGGCTCTGCTCCTCACAACGGCCACATCCCAACTCACGGGCTTCTGCCATTAGAACAAACGGCGCACCTCACGAGGGCCTCCTTTTCGCCCCGCTTTCCGCCCGCTCCCAGAAGCGCAAAGGGTTTGTGGCAAAACCTTCACTGAATCCGAGGGCTTCACGATGATCGCGAACGCCCTGCTGTTCACCATCGTCATCCTGCTGGGCTATGGATTCTGGCTTCTCGACCAGTTGAAATTCATGGCTCGGTACGAAGCGCTCCTGTATCACTCCTACGGAACAACGATCCTTATTTTCCTCGTGGTCCTCTTTGTGAACTTGTTTGGCGCTGCGCTCGCGATCAGCCGCCGTTTCTTCCTCAAGAATACCGGTCGCAAACTCTCCCACCTCGACAAGCAATTTAACGTCAGCCACGCCGACATGCCTGTTCCCGTGAACGAGGAGGATTTCAACTAGTGTCGCGCGACGCCTTTTCCTACGATCCGCAAGACCCTGGCGAGACGCGCGACCAGTCCACGCGCAACTCCACCCGTCAACGGAGATCAACATCTCCTAACACGCGTGACGGCACGAATCCGGCGCCAGAAGCTGTTGGCCGTGGCGATGGCACCGAGGTTCGGGAGCAGCATTCTGCTCGCGACGAACGCAGCGATTCTCCGCGTGCCTATTACGTTCGCGACCGTGCGTATCTCCTTCGCGATTCCGAGATGAACTCCCTCAAGGAAATCGGCAAGTTTCGCGTAATTCCGGTGTCGGACCTTGCGAAGTTTGCTTACGGCGGAAATCGCGAGCGCATGGAGAAGGACATTCGCGCACTCGCGCGCAAGTCTCTGGTCAGGGACAAGACCCTTGAAATCTCGCAGAAGAAAATGTTGCGTGTTGTCACGCTTACGAAAGCCGGGCACCGCGTTCTCAAGAACACGAACCAAGTGTCCGACGACCAGCCCATCTACCACGGTTTGGTCAAACCCCGCGAAGTCAAACACGACGCCGATCTCTACAGGCTCTATCAGAAAGAGGCAGCCCGCATCGAGCGCGGCGGAGGCCGGCCGGTCCGCGTGCTCCTCGACTACGAACTGAAGCGGAATCTGAATCGCGACTTGGCCCAGCTCGGCCCGGAAAAAGACAACGCGGACCGCAAGACGGAAGTCGCTGAAAAGCACCACCTCCAGGTTGTGAACGGAAAGATTCCTGTGCCCGATCTGCGCGTCGAGTACGAAAACCCGGAGCTCGAATTGCGCCATGTGGACCTGGAACTGGCGACGCGCGACTACCGGCCGCGCGCGATGGCCGACAAGGCTTCCGCCGGCTTCTCGCTCTATGCGCGTTCGGAAGATGCTTCGCGTTTGCGCCGCGTTCTCGACGAACGCGAAATCACCGCAGGAATCCTCACGCTATGAACATTGCGCCTTCCCATCTCGCTGCCCTGAAAGCTCTCGGATACACCGAAACAGAGGCCCGGTTTCTCTACATCGTTGCGACGCATTCCGGCTACTTTGTCGCGCGTCAATTCCTCGCCTTCACCGACGCCCATTGGGGCAAGCGCACGACCCTCTTCTGGAACAAACTCCAAACCAAGCGCCACGCCCGGACCGAATGCTTTCCAAAAAGCGGAACGGTCTATCACCTGTTCTCCCGCCGTCTGTATCGCCAGATCGACCGCGAGAACATTCGCAATCGCCGCGAACACGAAATCGAACACATCCAGCGGCGCATCGCAATGCTCGACTTTGTCCTACTGAATCAGGGGCATCAGTACCTTGAAACGGAGCCCGAAAAAGTTCGTTTTTTCTCCAATCAATTAGGCGTAGCGAATCAGTTCCTGCCCTCGAAGATCTACCACGGACAGACAACTTCCCAGCCGACCGTCCGTTACTTCGTCGATAAGTTTCCGATGTTCCTTGCCACCGACACTTCTTCGCCTGTGGTTACGTTTACCTACGTTCATGCGTCAGAGGCAAACTTTACGGAATTCGTGCATCATCTCGAAACGTACCTCCCGCTCTTTCGGCAGCTCTCCGCTTTCCGATTTCTCTATCTCGCGAGGGTCGATTCTCACTTCGGCAAGGCCGCAGAACTTTTCGATTCCCTGGTGACCATTCCGCTCGGATCGGACGTTTCGGCGGACCTGTTGCGCTACTTCCACGTTCGCAAGACCTGGGACCTCAGCCGGTACGCGTCTCTCACCGAAGCTGACCTGATTTTCCGTAATCAGGCCAAAACCAGATTTGCTGCGCAACGCTTCGAACATCTTTATCGAGGCTGGAAAGTCGGACGAGTGACCGAGAGTGACATCCGCCAGGACTTTGGCGATGACCAGCGTCGCGCCACGCTGCACTTCGCAACTGAGGTGCTTTGTCGGTTTGCGGTTCCTGCGAAGGAACCTGAGGCAAAGCGGTGAAGAAGGTAAGGACTACACACTCCACCTTCGTCTTCACCAGTTTCTTCACCCTGTGGCGCGAGCAATTTCTTTGCGGAGAGTCGGATGCATAACGCAGTGCAAGGAAAAGTCACCGTGGAAAAAACACTAAAACGGGCGGGAGCGACCCCACTTTTTCGGCTTTCAGCCGCCCAAAAAGTTCGTGGGGTCGCTCCCGCCCTGCGGCACGGCAAATCGTGCCGGCTGTTTTTTCCACTGTGACAGGAAGGTCGGAAGTAACAGAGATCAACAGAGGAGAAACAACATGCCCATCGTTAAAAAAGCACCAAGGATTATGACTCGGGAAGTAAAACTCGAGGAGCCGGTTAACGAGCTCCTCGAAGACTACGCTCGGTTCATCGAGAGCAACGCCGACCACGTGGTCAACGCCGTCCTGAAGAAAGTTCTTTGGCGGGATCAGGACTACCGCAAGTGGCGCGAAGCGCGGCGTAACGCACAGCCTGGCTCCGACAAAGGACAGCCGGTCGAGGTCCGGGGGAGGGCTTGATGCAAAGAACACTGGAGTCGCGCACGTTCATTTCGGCGATCCTCGGCATGGTCGCCGGCACCTTCCTGTTTTATGCGCATCCCTTTCCCGATCAGCAGATCTTTTTGCATGTCATCGCCCTGCGCGCTCCCCACGCTTTCCTGAGCTTCAAGTACCTCTATTACGTGCTTCTGTTCACCACCCCGTACCTCGTCTGCTCGGCGGCACTTTCGGGTCTCTACATCTTTACTCTGAAAGCGCGCCGTAGCATCACCCCAGGACGCCTTCCCCAATATCCCGACCCCCGCACGAGAGACGAGCTATTTCTTGTCGTTGGCGAAGTCCATAACCCGCGCAAACCCGTGCCCGCCAAGGCTCCCTATTGGCTCACGATTCCCGAACGCGGTTTGTTCACGGGAATCGCCATCTTGGGGGCTATAGGTAGTGGCAAGACGAGTTGCTGCATGCTTCCGTTTGCGGAACAGATCCTGGCTTACAAAGCTGCCGACAAAAGCAAACGTATCGGCGGTTTGATTTTGGAGGTGAAAGGCGATTTTTGCCGCAAGGTGAAAGACATCCTTGCGCGTAACGAGCGCGTCGAGGATTATATCGAAATCAGTCTCGATTCCGAGTACTGCTACAACCCTCTTCACAACGACCTCGACGCCTACGCTCTCGCCTACAACATCGCGTCACTCCTCAATAATCTCTTTGGCCGGGGCAAGGAGCCTTTCTGGCAGCAGGCCTACACCAACCTCGTGAAGTTCATCATCCTCCTTCATAAGGCCGCCTACGACTACGTTACGTTTTTCGATGTCTACGAGTGCGCGATCTCCCCACCGCTCCTCGAAGAACGGATCGCCGAGGCCGAGGATATCATTCTCGGACGCCATTACGTGGCCATTGCCCCCAAAGTCTTTGGGGAGCGTACTGCCGACCTCGCGGGGCTCGGTTTCGTACACGACGAGCAGGAAGACCGCTACCTTGCACCTGCTACCCCCGCGCTGCGGGACATATTACGGATGCGGGGCATTCCGTCGGAGGCTCGCACGGTTCACGACCCGGCCCAAGCCGATCCCGAGAAGCTGGCTCAATTGGAAGCCGTTCAGCGGTGGTTCCGAGACGATTGGAAACGCATCGAGCCGAAACTCCGCACCTCTATCGTTGAGGGTGTTTCCGTCTTCCTCTCGCTCTTCGACGACAACTCCAAAGTGAAGCGAGTCTTCTGCCCGAGGAAGGAGTGCTACGACCCCCAGAAAAACGCGGGCAACCACTTCGGCAAGCCCCTGCCGTCGTTTAACTGGCTGATTGAAAACGGCAGCGTTGCCGCTCTCAATTTCCCGATTGGCATGAACGCCGGACTCGCGAAGGCACTGGGCGTGATGATGAAGCTCGATTTCGAGCGCGCGGTGCTCAATCGCGTTCCGAAGATCGAAGCCCATCCCGAGCAACATTTTCGGCAAGTTCTGTTCCTTTGCGATGAATACCAGCACTTTGCAACCGTGGGCGAAAGCGACCCCACCGGCGACGAGAAGTTCTTCAGCCTTTCGCGACAGCCGAAATGCATTCCCATCATTGCAACGCAAAGCATCAGCTCGCTGCGATCCGCGCTGCCCGGCGAAAGCTGGCGCACGCTTCTGCAGACTTTCCGCACCAAGATTTTCCTCTCACTGTCCGATGATTTCTCCGCGAGGACGGCGAGCGACCTGTGTGGCCGCGAAGACCAACTCAAAGTGAGCTACAGCTTGTCCGAAAGCGGTCACGACACAAAGGTCAGTTGGCTCAGCGGCAAAGCTCTCTCGCACAGAGCCAATATCAGTGCGTCGAAGAGCTACAACACGCAGAGCGACTACCGCTTCGACATCAAGACATTCATGGAGTTACGCAATGCTCTTTCGGTGGTCGTCGCCTACGACGGAGTCAACCCGACGCCACCCATGTTTTGTTACCTCAAGCCCCACTACAACGACCCCAACGATTCGTACTTTGTACAACTCGCCAAAGGACAACTCTAATGAACGGATTCGAAATGATTCTGCCGTTTTTGAAGCCCATCGAGCACCTCATCCTCGACGATTCCATCAGCGAAGTGATGGTGAATGGTCCCGACCGGGTCTTCATCGAAAAACAGGGCTTCTTGCAGCAGGTGCCAGACGTATCTCTCGGCGAGCGATCCCTTATGGTCGCCGTGAAAAACATCGCCCGGCGTCTGGGCGACGATATCTCGGAATCAAAGCCCATTCTCGACTCGCGCCTGCCCGATGGCAGCCGCGTCGCCGCGGTGATCCCCCCGTGCAGTCTCGCCGGCGTGACGCTCACCATCCGCAAGTTCAACACCCGCCACTTCGAGATGGAAGATTTGATTCGCGAACGCACTCTCGATCGCGCCCTCGCAAACCACCTCGAAGACTACATCCTCGCACGCAAAAACATCCTTATTTGCGGTGGAACTGGCACTGGAAAGTCGACCCTACTCTCGATCCTCGGGAAATTCATTCCGCAAGAGGAACGAGTGCTCGTCATCGAAGACACGGCCGAGATTCAATTGCCGCAGCAAAATCTCGTTCGTTTCGAAGCACGCCGCGAACAGAATGGACTTCCTGCAGTGGCGATTCGTGATCTCCTGAAGGCAGCCCTCCGTCATCGCCCGGACCGTTTGATTTTGGGGGAGGTCCGCGGAAGCGAGGCCTTCGATCTCCTGCAGCTCCTGAATACGGGACATTCTGGAACGCTATCCACCATCCACGCGAGTTCCGCGCAACAGGGCCTCGCGCGCTTCACCAGTTGTGTCTTGCAGAGCGGCGTGGAAATACCTTTCAGAGCAATTAAGACCAACATTGCCGACTCGCTCAACGTCGTCA
Organism: Candidatus Acidiferrales bacterium; assembly: GCA_035603075.1. Taxonomy (GTDB): domain Bacteria; phylum Acidobacteriota; class Terriglobia; order Acidiferrales; family UBA7541; genus Palsa-295. Next base: position 247,596 of record DATNLC010000113.1, read on the forward strand.
TCCATGTCGAGCGCCGGCCTGGCCGCCGATACATTTCCGAAGTTCTCCTCGTCAACAGCTATGACCCCGATGCGGACCTGTTCGACTACGGCGCCGTTTTCCTTGCCAAGCAGGATCATCCGTGAGCGCCGATAGCAAATTCGCGCCGCGCTCTCTCACTGCTTCGGAGTATGTCCGGGAGCTGTTCGGGCCTGAGGATAACGCCGCGATCCTTGTGCGGAATCGCTCGACCGGTCAAACAGTTCAAACCATCGCCAAGGCGGAGACCATCGCAAGCCCCGATTTCCAATCTTGGCTCGCAGGTCAAAGTGCCAATGGTTACGACGTGTTCATGGGCATGAATCCGATTAAGGACGGCGCCATCAGCCGGACCAAGCGAGATATAAAGGATATCCGCCACGCCTATCTCGACCTCGACAGAAACGGCGATCAAGCGCTCCAAGCGATTCGCAATTCGACCGACGTGCCACGGCCAAACTTCGTTCTCGATACCTCTCCTGGCAAACACCAAGTCGTGTGGAAAGTAAGCGGGTTCAGCCAGGATGACGCGGAATCTCTTCTTCACAATCTCGCAAACAAGTTCGGCGGTGATCTGGCGGCAACCGACTCGACGCGCGTGCTGCGCTTGCCGGGATTTGCCAATCGAAAACTCCCCGAGGAATTTATCGTTCAGGCGCGACAAGAGAGCGACATGGTCTACACGCGCCACGACTTCACGATTGACGAAGACTCGCCCGAAGCACCACGGCAATTCGGCGAGGCCCAAGAACGGAGACCAAAGGTCCCCACCGACCACAAAAGCCAATCCGAACGCGATTGGGCCTACGCGAAACGCGCTCTCGCCCGCGGCGATGACCCCGAAGACGTCATCCAACGCATCGCCGACTACCGCGCGCAGGAAAAAGACAATCCGGCCTACTATGCGCGGCTCACAGTTCAGAAAGCTCACGCCGAGTTGGCCGACGCGAATCGCCTAGGTTCGGTCGACGCGTCTAATCAAACCTCGAGCAAAGCCTTTCCGACGGAGCATCAGCCCAATAGGAACTGAGAAAGGATTCTCTAACGGGGAAAGGCCCTGAATGGACGGAACAAACACACTGACGGTGGACGAAATCGCCGCGCTTTTCGGCATCCCAGTGACGGCCGTGCAGGAGCGCCTCGCCCGTCGTACTGTCCCCCAGGAATATTTTTCGATTTCCGACCTCGCAAAACGGTGGCGATGCTCACGAGGAACGGTGTATAACCGTTTACGTGCCCATGGAGCGAAAGTTCTCGACTTCGCTCCGAACGGCAAACGTGGTAAGAAAGTCGTGGCGGCCTCAACAGTGTTGCAGTTAGAGGCCCGCCAAACCAAGCGTCTATGCTGACAATTCACAAACGAGGAAGAGTGTTTTGGTCCGATGGAATCGTTCGCGGCACCCGCATCCGCCGCCCTCTCGGGACGCGGAATAGCGACGCGGCTCACCGCATCGTCGGCAAACTGGAGCGCGCGTTGGCGGAGGGTACGGATTCGAGCCTATGGCCCGAATTGAAACAAGTCCTGCCGGAGCCGACTTTTCGAGTGTTCGCCAATGCCGCAGGCTACAAAGAACCGATCGTAAAACCAGAACCGACATGGGCGGACCTGAGTGCTGCTTTCGAGAACGAATTGCATCGCCGTATTGCGTTGGATAAGTTGAGAGAGTCAACTGCGGTCCGCTATCGGCACACAGCCCGCGAATTCAAGGCGTTTCTTGACGAACGCAAAATCACACTCCTAAAAGACGTCACGAAACCTCTGGTCGAGTCTTTCAAGGTGTGGCGGGCTACGCGGATTCGCACGAGAAACTTCTCCCGTGGCGCAACCAGTCTTGCCTTGGACGCAGCGATTCTGCATCGAATCTTCGCCGTCGGCGTTGAATTCGAAATTATCGAGAAAAACCCGGTTCGGATGGAAGGCCGACCCGGCGATATGCCCGAGCGGGGCGCGCAACCCTTCTCTGCCGCTCAGCTCGACAAGCTGAAACAAGCAGCTGGTCCCGACCTGTTCATGTTTCTATTACTACGCTGGACCGGAATGCGTGGCTCTGACATTGTGGGCCTGACTTGGGGAGACGTGCACTTTGATCGGAGAGAGATCGAACGGATCACACAAAAACGGCGCAAACCCGTCATCATCCCAACTCATACCGAATTGTTGTTCGCCCTCGAAACTGAGTACGAACGCAGGTCGCCAGCATCCGACGACCAGGTCCTAGCCCAAACACGGGAGCGTGGTCGAATGACTCGACCAAGGCTCTATCAGCGATGCAAAGCAATGGGTCGCCGGGCGGGAATTGAGGACGCTCACCCACATCGTTTCCGGGATACGTTCGCGGTCGACATGCTTGCTCGTGGCGCTACTCCCTACGATATAGCCAAGCTTTTAGGCGACGAAATCGCAACCGTCGAAAAGCACTACGCGCCATTCGTCCGAGAGCTCCGCGAGCGGGTAAGGCATTTAATGGAAACCAGCGAGGGGATCCGCGCGTACTCAGGACAGAATTCCGGCCCCCCATCCGGGCGTGACAAGCCTGTTCAATGATCGGAGCTATGCGTCGACACACCGGCGACCAACAGATTGCGACGGGGACCAATGATCAGAATGACCTTGCTCGGATTTTCGTTCCACCTCCATGAGCGGTGGTTCTCCGCAGTCTTACCTCGGACCTTTTGCGGCCTTTTTTTCGACGCGTCGCCACTTTTTCAAACGCGAGAATAAATTCTCTTTCCATCGTCCGGACCTTGTCAGCGTCGCGACATCTTGCTTTCCTATCGATTACGTGTGGAGTGTTCTTATGTTCGATGGAACGTTTCGTATTTTCAACAAGGCGGAATCCATGCTTCCCGAGTTCGTCACTCAGAAAATGATCAATGTAAAGCCTCCTGTGTCGAACGGAGCGCCTCGCGACCACGAAAATCGCCTTGGTACCGACGTGCGATATTGCTGCGATTTCGCAGCAGGTCGCCGCTAGATCTCGTAGAAACGACCCCACGCGCTCGAATTCATTGCTGTTAACGCTGCCAGCCCAATACTTCCCCGTCGCTGGGTATCCGCCGCCAGCACGACTCAGCCCACCGAGACACCACGAATCAATTGCGTGGCCACTTTCGTAGACCAAATGAAGGTTCGATATATGTCGAAGAACACCGAGACACATTGAGGACATTCCGCCGTACCCAACAGTTGAGCGGGAATCTCCGTAGGGAGGCGACGTGAAAATGACATCGTAGGAGCTAGGAAACTTACGTCGTTTCAAAACTGTCCGTAGTTTGCGGGCATCACCGCGCGCTATTTTGACCTTTCCCGGTAGTGGAGGAGTACGAAGATCTCGAGCTAGGCTTTCGAGTCTACGTTTGAAGACTCCCACGGCGGATGGTCGAAACATACGCCGCGATGATGCCGACATTCGGTGTAGCTTCCATTGCCGCTTGCGACAGAAGGACACTTCGCGGACGGTCGCGCTCAAAACACACGCTAAAGTGTTACGCACGTTCGAGCTGATCGACAGTGAATTTATCCATCCGATAATCTGATTTAGTTCTCGCTCTGCAGAATTCGTGAACCACTTCACTTTCCTCCCAGGATCCAGTTCCAAGTCAGGCGCGCGACCCCGCCGGCCTATCTTTTCCATGTCGCCTAGATTGGGGAGGATCCGCATATCCTTTGCTCGCGCGATCAACACAGCGAGAGGATTGATGTCAAGACCGAAGCACGTGCCACCGCGCGCGGCAGCTGCGTACAGAGTCCGGGCCGTCCCACAAAACGGGTCCAGTACGACGGAGCCAGGCTTCACGTACTGCGTTACGGTGCCCAATGCAACATCGTCGGCAATCATGGCTGGGTAGGGATGAATCCTGTTCAGCCGCGTACCTTTGCTGCTGTTCTTAATTCTAACCATCCGCAGACCTCCCGCGCCACCTCGCCCGGTGTCTTCGAGGTTGTATCGAAAGTCGCTTCTGCAGGACTACTAAGGTCACCATGCAAGGTACGCCTAAGGTCATCGTCTTCTTTGTCGCGTTGGGCTAGTCCGTTATGCCCGCTTCTCTTATTGAAGCGGCGCCGGCGCTCTTCAGCGCTACAAATCAGTTCAATCCGATAAACATCGCTAAAATCGTAAAACAATGCGTCGAGAAATGTCCCATCAACTATCAAAGATGCAACAGCGGACGTCACAGTAGCCCGTGTGCCTTCGTCGATCAGTCGATGTTCTACCAGCGACAGGTCGGTCACCGTGACGCCCAATTCTTTGCTGCGACTCTTAACGCGGCCTCCCGCACTGTATATCGAGCAGTCTAGTAGTTGAGAGAGTTCGCGCGCGGTGGCGCTCTTCCCGCTGCAACTCTTGCCATACAATGCCACTATCACTCTTTTCTGAGGACACATATGTATTCGGCTGGAGGCGTACCTTTCCGGTCGGAAACTCGCCTCCGAGTCGGGATGCGGCCCGTAGGTCCCCAGATCAACTTCATCCGCCGCCCAAACTCATCAATGGCTTTGAGCGCCATCTCTGGATACTTTCGGGACGCTCCGATTACGAGAGCGCACGGTGCACCCGGTTTTAGAACTCTGCTGATTTGATCCGCCGCAATTTCAATATCGCCCAAATACTTTTCGGGCGCGGATAGTGCGTTCCGCCTTGATCGAGCTCCAATTTCTTCTGCGCGATCATGCGGGAGGTCCCAACCGTGCCATAGATAGAGCAGTCTGTTCGCTGTCGTATAGTCAATCATTCCTAGGTAAGGAGGAGACGTCACGACTAAGTCCGCTGATCCAGATTCGTAGCTACATAGCCGGATGTCTTCCTTTTTCAGCCGGAACTTGCTACGACATTCGCCCAATTGCGAAACAACGAGTTTCGCGCGGTGCAACCTGTCTTCAAAATATCTCAGGGCGTCATGCCAGACGGGTGGCTTCGGCCGGACATTGTCAGCCACCCAGCCCCAGTGATGACGCCTTTTCTTGCCGGACGATGTTTTCGCGCGAAACGTCGATGCGCATGCGAACAGTGTGTCAGAGAATAGCATCTCTAGTGGAGCGCGCACTTCTCGGCAAGTCGCTATAAAGGCCCACAGCCTCTGCAATTGCTCAAGCGTATCCTTATGAAACCACGCCCGCAACTCACCCAGATTCTCGCGGTTCTCTGGAACGGCTTGACCGGTCATCAGTAATGGTGGAATCTGAACTTCCACAAATCGCTTGCGAAGTCTTGGATCAACTAGCAGGCGTAGCTTTGATTCAGCGAGCAAATGGCTCACTGGGCTGAAATCGCTCATCCATGCTTGTCTACCCAGAATCAAGGCTTCGACCCCGCTCGTGCAGCTACCGCAAAATGGATCAAAAACAACGTCGCCAACAGCTGATAAACTCTGAATCAGGTAGCTCGGAATTTGGGGAATGAAATTGCCTGGGAACCAATGAAGAGCGTGCAAAGCGTTAACCCACGTCCTGGCACGCGGAAAGTTCCAGTCAATCTTATCCAGCTCTGAGACAATCGCGCTATTAGTCTTTAGCACGCGTCCCATCATGCAAACAGTGAATTCACATGCTCCGATGAGTGACCAAACTGCGCATCGAAGTGCCTTCGAGTGATTTCAATAACGACACGATTGTCTCTCGTCGTAAAGGGACGCTTCAGTGGCGAGCCAACTCCCAACAGCCATTGACGAGGCTCTTCGCCGAGGCTCACTGTCTCTTTCGACGACAGTTGCAATTGAATTCGACGTTTCCTCTTATCTCTTATTGGATACGCGAAACATGGGCGCGACAGCGCTGACGACAACTCCTCGGTAAACGGCGTTAAGGCGGAAAAAGAAGGCACCTTGCCCTCAAACCAATAGAGTTCCGAGATATCCCACAAATCAGCGACTAGCCAGCGACGAAGCGTACCCGCAATCTCTTCTTGCTTGCTACTCAGCAGCACTTCGGTCAAACGACCATCCGTCATATTCCAGTCGGCTTCCGCAATCACCCCCACCTTCAATGCTTGGACGATCGAGCTAAGCATCATCAGCTTTCCACTAAAGTCCGCGACCGTGAGCATAAAGCGTGAGTAGACCTGCTCGCGCAGTTCAAGCCATGTTCGGATCGAATCGACACAATCCTCTGAAAAAACAGCTCCGCTTTCGCTCACGTCCTCTAGATATTCTGCGACGCGAATCGGCAACGCGCGATCGACCTCCAAGCCCATGTGATACGCCGCGCGCGTCACGTTGTCGAGATTGTCCAAATCCACTTCCCCGTTGATCGCCGGACCGAACTTGCCGCCGCCACGGATCCCTTCAATAACGCTTCCAATTACTGCGTTTGCATCGGTGTCAAAGAACTTCTCTGCCCAGTCGCGAAGTCCCGACTGATATCCCAAGTAGAGTTGTAGATTGACACCGCCAAGTTCGGACGAAGGACTCTGCAACAGCGTCCATTTGCTTTCGTGGTGGTATGCAATCCCCAGATAGGCAAGCGCTTCTTCCATGAGATGTCCGAAGGGACTGATTGCGGTATCGTGGGCAATCGCTGCAGCGGTGAGGCAGATACGAACTCTTTCGGACGCACGCTTAGCAAAAGTAGTCCTGGCAGCAAGTACCGCCGTGCCAAGCGCGTGCTCGTAGCGGCTCACGTTTGCGATCCCCGGAAGTCCCAACGAGTCGACGTTGGACAAACGAATGTGGCGCAGACGCTGAACCAGGGGCCGAGATGCTAAGTCCGCAATGGAAGGCTCGAACTCTACGTTTCCGTAAAGCGGGTCAAGAATTGGATACTTAAACGGACTGGCCACTCTGCACCTCCGGAAGCCGAAGAATTAGGTCAGAGTAGATTCGCAGCAATTCCGCTTCTGCTGTCCCAATCGTCGGTTCGACAAAACACGTGAGCATCCCTCCCCACATCCTCTCCGAAGTCAAGACGTGACGAGCAAAGATTCGGTACTGCTCAGTTGATTCTAGATCAGAAAGCGCATTGGTTCCTTCGTACAGCAGCAACGCGGGCTTACGGGGCGGGTTTGCCCCTGCAAGGCTTTTCAGTATGTTAAACGCTCGGGCATTCGCAGTATGCAGTCCAGCATACGAATCCCTCGCCGGAATCGTCTGCACCCCTTCTGTTCTTAACTGTGCGCTCTTGACTTCATGAATCGAGTCAGTAAATCCAAAATGAGGGGTATATGCGTCGACGATTATGACCTTGCCCGCGTTCTCAGTCCACTTACTGTCGAATACCGATTTCAAAACTTGGACGAATTCGAATGGATGTCGTACGCATGTAGTATATTGAACGTACCAGCCGACATTGATCAGTTCCCGACAGAGTTTGCCGAGCATCCGATCCGTCGCGCGCAGACTCTCTTTGCAGATTGAGATGGTACGAAGGTCCGATGGACTTTGTGGGATATCCGGGAATCCCGCACTTCTGAGGGCTGTTGCAACCTCTTTTGCATCCACGTCTATGGTTACGTGCTCGTATGTCGGTTCAGCACTCCCTTGACGCCACTTTCTTTTTACCCAGCGAACGAACCGAGTGTTTTTCACCCAGTGGTCGTCCCGGAAGTGAACTTGGCGGCTGTGCAATCGCCAAATATCCAGCAATGTGACGACTATTCCGGCAGCGAGGCAAATAATCGCCAGCCAAGTCGCGGCTGTAGAGGTAGCGCCACGGATTCTAGAGAGCAACGAAACAGGAGTCTGTTGCGGCCGCGACCCTGGCTGGGAGAGCTGGCCGACGAAGCTAAACAAAATCGCAAAAATCACTAGGCCGGCTGGCGGGAAAACGAAGTTCGTGATGTATGGTACTTTTCGCTCCCTGGCTAGGAGCACGTAGAACGCTATAACGAACGCGAGCAACGCCAGACCAGTAGTAATTACGCTTCCAGCCGCCACCGGGCTCATTTGCCACATCCGGATACAACTATGGTTTGCAACGGCTGTTCGGATCGCTGATCATTTTCCAAAGCCACACGCAAAGCCTCAATTCCTTGGTCCACGATTGCCTTGAGCGGACTCTCAGCCAGGCCCGGGTCAATTCCTTGCTTGCTGCATTTTAGCTCTAGCGAATCTTGTGTTACTCCATAGGTTACGAGCTCCGCTTGAACCTCCGCCTTGCTGCGGAGTTCCGCAACGGGAAGAACAAGTTTAATTCCGTACTCCGACATTAGATCGCGCAGCCGCGCGACGGAATACCGCGTCTGCTCGACCCACGAATTCTGGTATTCCACAAACCCACAAGCAATGCAGTCGCAGCCAAGCTGTCGTGCGATCGAGTATGCGCTCGCAAAATAACCGAAGTGGCAGCCGATACAGCCCAGATCCTCCCCAGACGCGTGGTACGGAAGCAGACGCTTTTCCGGGACGAGCATCCACTCGCACTCCACCGCAAGAACCCGCTTCAGCTCTTCCAAACGCAATTCTAAGTTGCGCAACCCCGACATATAGGGAGATTTTACTGTCACGAGTACAATTCGCTCAAACAACCGCGCCAATCGAATCGCCGCTAACGTGGAGTCTCGGCCACCTGAAAAAAGCACTACACACGTTGAGGAGGATGCGCCCTCTCTACTCATCTGTTTGGCGGGATGTTAACAGATAAGTTGCTTATTTGTGCACGTCAGATGGCAAAGAGCCGGTCAGTCCGATCGGCTGACAGGACCTAGCAGAAAACACAGGGGGTGAGAGACAGGACAGTCTTTGACCCGTTTGGAACTCTAGGAGGGACCGCACACGTCGGGCGCAAGTCGGGGCGCGTGCGATGGGCAAACAAATAGCGAAAGCGTATGTCACAGTTATGGCACAATTTCATCGAAACTGTCTGTAAGTTATTGAAAAATAGCGGGTGAGCCTGTAAGCCGGATTCTGTCCGCGGCGCGCTCGTAATCCCGACTTGCACCGGAATCCGCTCACGCGCTGCGCGATGATCATTCCTCTAGGTCCCGAATCGCTTCGGGACTCAAGCAGCCTACCCGAGGGTCGCAGCAACTCACTCTTTAGAGCGAATCGCATACGGGCTGGGCCAGCCCTCCCCTCCTATTTGGCCTTGCTCCACGCGGGGTTTTCCGTGCCCCGGATGTTGCCACCCGAGCGGTGGGCTCTTACCCCACCTTTTCACCCTTGCCAAATGAGCCGATCGTTAGTGGCGAGCCCCAGGTTTTGCCTGGAACCTGCCGCCGAAGTTCAAGCGTCACCGGCGGTTTATTTTCTGTGGCACTTTCCGTAGCCGCGCTCCAAACATGCTTTCGCACGTCTGAAATGCAGCCCCCTGGCGTTACCAGGCGCGTTGCCCTTTGGTCTCCGGCTCTTTCGAGCGAAAGACCACGGAGTCCGGACTTTCCTCCCGTCTGTCCCGCTTTCGCGAAACGGACCGGCGATCACCCGGCTCACCCGCTGCTGAAATTATACGCTGTCAAGTTGAGTGCAACAATGGAGTGGTTACATCGATGGGCATCGACTCGAACCGAGGTACAAATCGTAAAGGTGTGTAGGAAGAAATGCCGCCGAACTTGATTTTGATCCCGGGCTAGTTTCCAGCCGCAGGGACTATTTCGATCGACATCACATGGATCGTATTTGTTTTGGCGTCCAACGAACCCGTGACCCGCACCTTGCTTCCCGCGAATTTTCTGCCAAGATCCTGTCTGTCGATTTTGTAAACTTTGTTTTTATTCTGCAGGACGAACCGCCCTCCGCGCTGCGATACGCAGTACCATACGCAGTCGGCATCGGTCGATCCCGCCTCCTTGCTCTCTAGCATCTCTTTGTGAGATTGGCTAAGCGAGTGGACGTTCATCGCGCATTGCGAATCCGCAATGACTCCGGTGAATTCCTCTTCACCCGCCGCCGGCAAGAACGGAAAAAGAACGAAAAGCAATGCAACGAACAGAAAATATGAAATCGACCGTTTCAGACTTAACATTTTGAGTCCTTTTTCCACGTCGAATCTCAACCGAGCGTCACTTGTCGCCCGGCAAAACTGTGAATTTCATGCTCATGTGTTCGTGGTTGTCGCTGCAGATTACCGTGCAAACCACTTCATAGTTTCCTGGTTCCGTGGGAGCGGTCACAGCGAATTCCTGTATTCCCGGCTGCAACAAAAAATCCCAGCCATCGACTGGCTTATGATCGCCTGGATGCAAAAGAGTGAACCCGTGTACCGATCCATCTCGATTGCGATTCGTCGCTTTCATGGCGGTAATGCGCAAGCGGATTTTCTCCCCCGCTTTCACTGAAATGCTCGGCTCGCTTTGCCCGGGCACGCTGAAACGGCTCTTGTGATCGGCGATTACCTCGATCAGCCGTGGTTCAGTTGACGTTTTTATCGACTGTTGCGCCGCAAGCAGTAAATGAGCAAGCCATAAGCTCACAAAAACCAGTCGGCAAACTTGGCCCACGGTCTGTCGGCGTTTGTTTTTGCATTTGAATATTCTTAAGCTCATTGCGTCATGTACCGCAAGATCAGCCGCGTGTCTTCGTCCGTGAGCGTTGCTCGAACCCTCATATGACGCAGAATCGTAGCCATCATTCTTGGCGGAAACTTTTCCGGAGCCATGTGACAACGCCCACAGTTGGCCTTGAACCTTTTCTCGCCTTCGATGCGCTCCGCAGTTTCATCGTGGACTGGCGAGTGTCCCGCGGCAGCCGAAGCAGATCTAACGGGAGCGACCGCGGCGGCGGGCTTCTCAGCCTGGCGACCCTGCGCCGATGCCAGAACCGCCATCCCGATTGCCAATGCCAGCATGCACAAAATAAGTGTGTGCTTCGCCATTAGTTGCCTTCAGCCCGCCCGATAGGCGCTACAAGCCGGTATGTAATTCCCACAGTCCAGACGTTAACGTTCCCGAGTGAGCTGAACTGCCGACCGTAGCTGCTTACCAGTCTAAGATTATCTTGAAAGTAATAGTTCAACCCGAACTCAAATTCCTGAGTGTTCGCCGAAGGCAACACTTCACTCGGCAGCGCCCCGACGACAAATTGCTGCATCCTGGCGACAAGTTGAACGCGGCGCAGATAATCCTGTGCAGCTGCTATTTGGCTCAAGCGATAAGCCGACTCAATCCAGTAACCGCTCCCCCCTCGCGACCTCGCATATTCGCCTCGAATATCCAGCGGAATCGGCGGAGGCTGCCACGCAAAATGGAATCCGAAAGAATTGGAACGCTCGTCTTGCAGCAAGTGTTGAAAAGAGCCGCCGAATTCCAGCCGCTGATCCGGAAGAAAAATTCCGAGGCGTCCGCCCGCAGACCGATCAGAATCCACCGGTGACACCGCGATTAGCGTGGAGTAGTACGCTGCGTAGTTCAGATCGACCTTCGGACTAATCGCGAAGCCTCCGCGAAACATCGCTCCCGTACTGGCGTTGCTCGGCCCCGTCGCAATCGGCAAGATGAGCGGGTCCGACTGCAGATCCCGAATCCAGATCGGATACAGCCGCTCGTTGAAAATCCCAAACGGCGTCAAGTACCTGCCAACCGTCACCGTAACGTACGGATTCGCGATGTAATCCAGCTGCAGATAGTCGATTTCTTTTTGAATTACTCCATGGAACGTATTGCTCCCCGGCGGTTGTGAGAAATCCGATTCGAATGTGTCGCGCGACTCAATCAGCCACCGGTCCCCGATGGGAACCAGAAAAATCGGCGATATCAGAGGATCCAGGTTGGCCTGCCCTCCCTGAAACGGTGTGATAAATCCCATGCCCGCGCTAAAAATCGGGACCGGACGCTGCGAGTCAGAATCTTCGGATTGAGCGCACAACGAGGATGCGAACGTCAGCAATAAAATCATCGCCAGGGCTATGCGCTGCAGACGCAAGGTACCAGATCCGCGCGGGAACGCCGGGTCCCCGCACCCATATCGAGTGCTATCCACGAAACAGTCGTGTAGTGCCATCTTTCGAGTCTTAGGGAAGCCTATTTTTGCGACGTGCTTTACTACATTTCAATGATGTTAGGGGGCTCCGACGGGGTCAATGGAACCACTACGCCGAGTTGTCGAGGTGATAAAGTCCACGGAAGGCAACAGGCGCCATCCGGACGCATCAGTCACGCGAAATCTGCGGAGGATTATTGCCGTAGGACAAATGCTAGCTTCAGCAGCTGTGCGGTTTTATTTCGCTGAAACAAGCTTCTCGAACTGCGTTTCATCCAAGGTAGGAACGCCCAAAGACTTCGCTTTCTCGAGCTTCGACCCAGCGTCGTCGCCGACAACCACGTAACTCGTTTTCTTGCTGACGGACCCGCCGGCTTTTCCGCCGTGCGCAGCGACCAGCGCTTCGGCTTCCTCCCTCGTACGATTCGTCAGCGTTCCGGTGAATACAAACGTCTTGCCCGCGAATTTCGCGCTGATGGGAGCAGCCCGTTCTTCCTTCATATTTACGCCAGCAGCCCGCAAGCGGTCGATGAGTTTGCGATTCGCTGATTCGGAGAAAAATTCAAGCACGCCTTCCGCGACCTTCGGCCCCACTTCGCCAACTTCCATCAATGTTTCCGCTGAGGCCGTGGCCAGCTTATCCATCGAACCGAAATGCTCCGCCAGCAATTGTGCCGTTCGCTCTCCGACAAACGGCATCCCAATCGCGTAAATCAGCCGCGCAAGGGTGTTTGATTTGCTCGCAGCGATTTCGTCCAGCAGGTTCTGCGCGGACTTCTCTGCCATCCGGTCCAGATTGGCGAGACTCTCAAGGTCGACTTTGTAAAGATCCGCAAAGTCTTTCAGCAGATTTTTCTCAATCAGTTGATCGACAATTTTCTCTCCCAGCCCGTCGATATTCATCGCGTGCCGCCCGGCAAAATGAAGGAACGATTCCCTCCTGCGCACGGGACAAGAAACGTTCACGCACCGATACGCAACCTCGCCTTCTGCCCTGTACACTCGCATTCCGCAGACCGGACACTTCTCCGGCATCTTGAACGGCTTCTCCTCTTTCCCATGCTTCACCACTTTTAGAACGTGGGGTATCACTTCGCCCGCCCGCTCCACCAGCACCGTGTCCCCCGCATGAATTCCCAAGCGCTCAACCTCATCCATGTTGTGCAATGTGGACTTCACTACCGTGACGCCGCCGATTTGCACCGGCTCAAAAATCGCGAAGGGCGTCAACACTCCCGTTCTTCCCACACTTACCGCGATTTCCTTAACGACCGTAGTCTCCTGATGCGCGGGATACTTGTAAGCAATCGCCCACCGCGGCGCCTTGCTGGTGAATCCGACTTCATTTTGCAGCGCAATCTCGTTCACCTTGACCACAATTCCGTCGATCTCGAACGGAAGCTTCTCGCGCTTCGATTCCCATTTATTAATGTATTTCTCGACGTCCTCGATGGACTCGCAAACTTCCCAGTCCTCGCTTACCTTGAAGCGCAACTCCGAAAGCGCCTCCAGGACTTCCGAGTGCCGCTTCTTGGGCGCGCGCCCGCTCACCAGCAAGTAATATGCGAAGAAGTCCAGCCTGCGCGATGCGGTAATATTCGGATCCAGAACGCGCACAGCTCCCGCCGCGGCGTTTCGTGCGTTCGCGTATCGCTTCCCGCCGACAGCATCTTGCTGCTCGTTAAGCCTCTCGAAAGCTTTGCGAGTCATAATACCTTCGCCGCGCACTTCGAAAGTTCCCGTCAGACCGGCCTTCTTCAGCCGCGCGGGATCCAGGTTCAAAGGAATCGATCGAATCGTTCGAACGTTTGGCGTTACGTCTTCTCCAGTTCTCCCGTCCCCACGCGTGACACCCCTCACCAGCGATCCGTTTTCGTACACCAACGACATGCTCAGCCCATCAAATTTATGTTCAGTCGTGTATTCGACTTTTTCGCGGCCAGTAGCTTGCCGAACGCGACGGTCGAAGTTTGCCAATTCCTCGAAGGAAAATGCGTTATCCAAACTGACCATCGGCGTTCTGTGCTGGACTGTTTGAAAGCCCTCGCGCGGAGCGCCGCCGACTCGTTGTGTCGGCGAGTCCGGCGTTACCAGCTTCGGATTCGCAGCTTCGAGACTCTTTAGCTGGTTCATCAGCCGATCGTATGCAGCGTCCGAAATCTCCGGATTATCCAGCACGTGGTAAAGATATTCGTGGTGGCGAAGTTTTTCGCGCAGACGCTCGATCTCTTTTGCGATGTCGCTGCTCTTGGACATGGAAACCCTGAACGGATGGAATCGGATTAAGCCGCTGAATATTATACAATGCGCTCTTGCCTTATTGAATTTGGACGAATCCTATGGCCCACGGCATCACTGACGCGTTGCTGATCTATAACCCCACGAGTGGGCGCCGCCGTCGTAGCCGGTTTGTTGAAATCGAACAGAGCGTCCGCATCCTGAAAGAAGCCGGAATCGAAACCGAACTGGCGCCTACCAGCAAGGCCGGGCATGCCAAAGAGATCGCCCGGCACGCTGTCGAGCAGCGCCGTGGAATGATTATCGCCTGCGGCGGCGACGGCACCATAAACGAAATCATCAACGGGCTGGCAGGAAGCCAAGTCCCTTTGGCGCTGCTTCCGGCCGGAACCGCGAACATTCTCGCAAAAGAGCTCGGAATTCCGTGGGACATCCCGCACGCCGCTCGTCTAATCGCCGATGGAGTCGTGCGGCGCATCGCCATCGGCCTGGCAATCCCCAGCAACGGAAATCACTCTGCGCATATTCCGAACGAAGGGCGCTTTTTTCTGTCCGTGGGGGGGGCAGGACCGGACGGCGCAATCGTCAACGGCGTTGATGAAGGATTGAAGAAACGAGCTGGAGTAGTAGCCTACTGGGTAGAGGGGTTGCGCCAGCTCGTCAGTTACGGCTTCCCTGAAATGAAGATTCATTGCGACGGACTAACGCGACGTGCCTCCATCATCGTTGTCGGAAGAACGGTTAATTACGGCGGCCCGTTCAAAATCACTACCGGCGCAAGCTTGTTTGAGGACCATTTCGAGATGGTCACAAATTCTACTTCCAGCCGGTTGCGCTACCTCGTTTGCCTGCCCGCCCTGTGGCTAGGCAAACTCCGCACAATGCGCGGAATCGACTCCTGGAAAGCAAAAGAGATTATTTGCGAACCGGTGGGAACCGGCGCGGTTTTCGCTCAAGTGGACGGCGAGCCCATTGGCCGCTTGCCCCTCATTTTCCGCATTGTGCCCGACGCATTGTCGATCATCACTCCGGCGGCGCTGCGGGCATAACTACTTCGGAAGGACTCGAGCCTGGATCCCGTCACACATAGCCTCGCGTCTCTCGCTCTTGCACGCGCCGGGCAAAAGCATTTGCCGCGTTACGGCGTGGCCATGCTTGTCTGTTCCGGCGTTGCAGCCGATCTCGACTATGCCAGTTACTTCGGCGGCCCAAGGGTATTTCTCCGTTTTCATCAAACACTCCTTCATTGCCTTCTTGGCTCCGCGATGGTCGCCTGCGCGGTCGCGCTGGCATTCCTTGGTGTCGATAAAATTCGAAACCGAGGACGGGTCACGGAAAGCCCGAATGTGATGCGCTGTGAATTCACATTGCGCCTCGCATTACTCGTTTGCGCCGTCGGTGCTTCAAGTCACATTTTGTTAGACCTCGCAAGTGGAATCGGCGTCCAATTTTATTGGCCGTTTCGCGCGGAATGGCAAGGCTGGGGCCTGCTCACCAATCTCGACCCGTGGATTCTGGCGCTGCTGGCGGCTTGTCTCCTGCTGCCGGAATTGCTCCGCCTCGTCAGCGAAGAAATTGGCGAACAGAAGAAAGCTTCTCGCGGGCGAGGTGCCGCCATCTTCGCGCTGGTAATTCTTGTTCTTTATGTGGGTGCGCGAGCCGGCCTGCACAGCAAAGCCATGGGCTTGATGGTTTCCCGCGAATATCTTGGCAAACCTCCTCTTTCGGCAGCTGCCTTCCCCTTATCCTCAACACCGTTTATTTGGCGAGGATTGGTCTCGACAGACGGCACCGTTGAAGAGCTCCAAACATCGTTGGTGCCGGATGCGGAATTCGATCCCGATCGGAGCTTTACTCGTTACAAGCCCGAGCCTTCCGCCGCGCTGGACGCAGGAGAGAATACCCAAGTTGCCAAAACCTTACTGGCCTACGCCCGTGTCCCGTTTGCCACCGTTAACCGCATTGAAGATGGCTATCGCTTCGAATTGCGCGATCTGCGCTTCGCACCAAATGACACCAATCCCGAAAATATAGTTGCTCGCGTGGATTTCAACCGCAACCTTCAAATCGAACACGAAGAACTTCGCTTCGCGTCCTCAAAAAACCCCTAATTTTTTATTTGATACTTCGACGCAGTTCCTACTCTTTGGCGGGTGACTCTCGAAACGTCAAATGCGTAGCGATATACAGAACGACAAGGATCCCAACCATCCAAAGCGCGAACGCTCGGCTATGCGTCACCAAAAAATCCAGCGCCGCGTCACCATACAAAACTGCGAGGACCCCCTCGATTCCGTAGCGCAGGCTGCGGCCCAGCAAGACTCCCAGCACAAACGTCCGGATCGGAACTTGAAAAACTCCTTCAGCCAGAACGAATGGCTTGAACGGCAGCGGCGGCGGAAGTATTGCCGGAAGAAAAATGCTCAAAAATCCATTTTGCTCTACCCAGTTCTTGATTTTCGCCGCTTTTCCTCCCGCGTGGCGATGGAAAAATGCTTCACCGCCTTTTTTTGCCAGCAAATATAACCAAATGCATCCGGCGATCGAACCGAGAGCGGCCATCGCCGCGTAATACGGCATGCGCTTCGGGTTGACGAACGATAGCTGGATTACCAGCGCATCCGTAACAAACGGGAATGAAAGCACGGAGGAATCCAGGAACGCGACGAGAAACAATCCGGCGCCCCCCATCGTCGCGACAATTCTTTCCAGCCAGACTGGCAGCTTGTGCGGATGCATCCCTCGATGATCCCTCGGAGAAATCGCAAGATTGTAACAGAGTTCACGATTGCCTCAATTGCGCTCCCTCAGCAGATTAGTCGGATCCAGTGGGTCGACACCTCCTTGTTTTTCCCGTCACACGCCAGCCAAGGTCGCGACGGGTTTACCTGTTGCTCCCCCTCGCGGTAGAATCACCGCGCCCGCAACCTTCGTTCCGTCGTCGGAGGCGCAATGGTCTCTCGTGTAACGCACTATCGCATTCGTGAAGGCAGGCTCGAGGAATTTGCCGCCACGGTACAGTCTCTCACTGACGCTCTGGCCAAGCTCAAGGGATTCCGCGTTCTCTTAATTCTCCGCGGCGAAGAACCAGGCAGCCGCGATGCCATGGCGATTTCAGTTTGGGATTCTGCCCTGGACCTGAAAAATTGCGACAACAACGAGTTTTATTATGACGTTCTGTCGCGCGTGTTGGGTTGTTGCGAAAGCTTCTCTCCCATGCACCAACAAGAAGTGTTGGTAAGCAAATTCGCGAATCCGTAGAAACGTATAGCCGAATCGCCGTACGAGATCATCGCGCTTTCAAAACCACCCGGAATTCTAAATATTCTCACGCGAAAGCCTTCCTCATATTCCATAACCCGGGCCGCAAATTGCTGATTCATCCCAGGTCGGATAGAATTATTTCCTTGAGCGCTCCCCATCCGTCCACGACACTTCTGAAAGATCTGAATGAACGTCAGCGCGAAGCTGTGCTCGCCACCGAAGGGCCTCTGCTCGTCCTCGCAGGCGCCGGCACGGGCAAAACTCGCGTGATTACCTACCGCGTCGCGCACCTGCTCGAAATTGGCGTTCCTGGTAACACAATCCTCGCCGTCACTTTCACCAACAAAGCCGCGGACGTCATGAAGCAGCGCATCACCGACCTGCTGCGGTCGAGCGGGCGTGATGCCTCGGACGTGTGGGTATCCACTTTCCACTCTTTCTGCGCGCGGCTGTTGCGTCGTGAAGCAAAAGCTCTCGGCCTTCCCCGCGATTTTGCCATCTACGATGACGATAACCAGAAAACCGCCGTCAAACGCGCCATCGAGCAGCTCGATTTCTCCGCCGAGGACTATCCTCCCAGAAGCGTCCGGGCACAGATCAGCCACGCCAAAAATAACGACATCACTCCCGAGATTATGGAAGCGGAAGCGCAACAAGCGCGCGATAAAGACCGCGAAGACGTAGCCGCTATCTTCCGCATGTACGATGCAATGCTGCGCAAAGCCAATGCCCTGGATTTCGACGACCTTTTGTTACGCGCCGGTGAACTCCTGCGCGAGCATCCCAAAGTGCGCGAAGCGTGGAACTCGCGGTTTCAATATTTAATGGTTGATGAGTTTCAGGACACCAATCGCGCGCAAGAGGAAATCGTCCGCCTCCTGGCCGGATCGCGAAAAAATATCTGCGTGGTAGGCGACGAAGATCAATCCATCTACGGCTGGCGTGGCGCGCGCGCAGGAAACTTGAAACGTTTCACCGAAGATTTTCCCGAAGCTACAATCATCCGCCTCGAAGAAAACTACCGCTCCACACAAAATATTCTGGACGCGGCAGCCGCGGTCGTCAAAAACAATTCCGACCGCCTAGGCAAGACTCTCGAAGCCACCTTGGGCGCGGGCGGCAAATTACGCTTTTTCGAAGCGCCCGATGCTCCGGCCGAAGCCGAGTTCATCTGCGGCGAAATCGCAACCCTCGTGCGTAACGATTCTGACGCGCGCATCTCGGTCCTCTATCGCACAGGCGCGCAGTCACGATCGTTCGAAGAAGTCCTTCGGCGTCTCGGAATCCGTTATCGTGTGGTCGGCGGCTTCAGCTTTTACGAACGCGCCGAAGTCCGCAACGCTCTGGCCTATGTTCGCTTGCTGTTTCATCCTGAAGATGATGTCGCTCTTCTCCGTGTGTTGAACGTGCCCCCGCGCGGCATAGGCGCCGTCACCATATCAATGTTGGAAGCTCGCGCAAAAGAAACCAACCAGTCTCTGTGGGGAGTAATTCGCTCAGGCGAGTTCCTCACCGGCAAAAAATTCAGTGGTGCTTTGAATTACTTCCGCCAGATGATGGAAGACTTGCAAGCCGAATGCGCCGAGATGGCCCCTGCGCAACTCATCGAACGCGTTCTCGAGCAGACTGGCTACCTCGATTGGGTCGAGCAGCAAGACAATCTCGAGCACACCTCCCGCGCGGAAAATTTGCGCGAACTCGCTAACGCAATGGCCGAAGCCACAGCTCAAGGACAGACGCTGGAAGACGTCCTCGATCGCGCTGCGTTAATCGCCGACTCTGACGAGTATGACGAAACAATTCCCGTGTCGCTGATGACTCTTCACAGCGCGAAGGGTCTCGAATTTGATGCCGTTTTTCTTGCCGGCCTCGAAGAGGGCGTCCTGCCTCACAGCCGTTCGCTCGCGAAAAATGCGGATATCGAAGAGGAACGCCGCCTCTTCTACGTTGGAATGACGCGCGCAAAGCAATCTTTGCTTTTCTCTCGCGCGATCTACCGCCGCAGTTATGGCGAGGACCGTCTGCGGGCATCGCTTCCTTCCCGTTTCCTCGCCGAAATTCCCGGCGACCTCATTGAATCGGCATCCGGGTCGCTTTCCGAACCGGGCGAGACGCGCCGTTACGAGCCCGACCCGGACTATTCAGAAAATTATTCCTATCGTACTCAGCAGCGGCGTCGCACATCCTACGGCCAGACCTCCAAGCCCGCACGCAGCTCGAAAGATCCGCTTATCGGCACGCGTGTCCGCCATTCCAAATACGGTCTCGGCACAATCATAGAGATCGAAGGCGAAGGCGAGGATCGCAAGTTAACCGTAAGCTTCCAGGACTACGGCGCAAAAAAACTCGTCGAGCGCTACGCCAATCTACAACTGGCCTAGGCTGGGAGTCGATCCGCAGGCTTCGCAGGCAATCCTTCCAACACAATTATCAAACGCTTGGCGCAGTCTGCTGTAGGATGTGTGCGCGCATCGTCGTCCGAAAGCCCCAGATGGCACTTAAACTGCGGCCGAAGGCCGGGACGGTTGCGCGAATCTACTGCTCAAGGTAGAGTTTTCTCGGCACTGGGAAGGTGGCGATTGGGCGCACAGCTTTTCCGCAAGAAAGACATTGACCAGCTCATCACCGATTCGCAGGACCCGGAAAAACGGTTAAAGAAATCCCTAGGATGGCTGAGTCTAACGTCGCTCGGCATCGGCGCAGTAATCGGTTCAGGGATCTTCACCGTGGTTGGAACCGCCATTGCCGGCCAAAAACTTCAGTTTAAATCTGTTCTGAACGCGCCCCTTCTCGAATATTTAATTTATCACTCCGCGTCATTTGGCCGTCCCGGAGCGGGCCCGGCTATTGCGCTTTCATTCGTTCTCGTCGCCGTGGTCTGCGGATTCGCGGCATTGTGTTACGCCGAGCTCGCCGCGATGATTCCCATCGCCGGCAGCGCCTACACCTATACATACGCGACCATGGGCGAGTTGATCGCATGGATTATCGGTTGGGACTTAATTCTCGAGTACGCCGTCTCGAATATGGCCGTCAGCGTCGGTTTCTCTGCTCACGTAGTCGATTTGCTGGATTGGTTTGGCATTCATCCGCCTCTTCGCTGGATCGTTCCAGCCTATCTTCCAAGCGGCTTGACCGACCTGCAAGGAAACACGCTTTACGGCCCCGGTTGGCATTTCGGATTTAACTTTCCCGCCTTGATCATCGTTATGTTGCTCACCATCGTTCTCGTACGCGGGATCCGCGAATCCGCCGAAGCAAATAACGTAATGGTCCTGCTGAAGATCATCGCCATTCTTATTTTCGTCGGCTTCGGATTGCATTTCATTCATCCGAGCAACTGGCAACCCTTCGCGCCAAACGGATGGCCTGGAATTCTCACCGGCGGCTCAATCGTGTTTTTCACCTACATCGGATTTGACTCCGTCTCCACCGCCGCCGAGGAATGCAAGAATCCGCAAAAAGATCTCCCCATCGGGATTATCGCTACGCTGGTAATTTGCACTATCCTTTACATCGCTGTAGTTGTCGTCTTGACCGGACTGGTTCCCTGGCAAACGCTTATGGACGACGCAGCTCCCGTGGTCAACACGATGAAGCGTCTCCATTTTGGTAACGTGCAGGTGATCGTTCTCCTGGGAGCCCTGCTTGGAATGATTTCTTCTCTCCTCGTTTTTCAACTGGGACAAGCTCGCGTCTGGTTCGCCATGTCGCGCGATGGACTACTGCCCGGCGTTTTCAGCCACGTGCACAAAATTTACCGCACTCCGGATTTTTCCACTTGGGTCGCCGGATTTCTCGTTGGTATTCCCGCCGGATTGCTGGACATCGGCACGCTTGCCGACCTTTCCAACATTGGCACGCTTTTTGCCTTCGCTCTCGTGGCCGGCGGTGTTTTGATTTTGCGCTACACTCAGCCGGACCGCCCGCGTGCCTTTCGTGCGCCGGGAGGGCCAATTGCGCCCGTTCTCACCATCCTCACTTGCCTGCTGCTGATGGCTGGACTTCCCATCACCAACTGGATTCGCTTTGTTGTTTGGCTGATTATTGGATTGGTGTTTTATTGTTTCTACGGCCACAAACGCAGCCAGCTTTCGAATAGCTCATTGCAAGCTGCTGCCGCTGCCGCCGAGGAGAAAAAGAAATAATGCGCGCTCGGCTTCTCTTCTCGACGGCGCTCGTTGTGATAATTCTGTTTCTTAGCCAACCGTCTTTATTTAGTTGGGGAGAGAACGCAGATCGCCTGGTTGCGAGCAAAGCCGTCGATACACTTCCCGAAGAGATGCAGCCGTTTTTTCAGGCCAATCGCCAATTCATAGTTCAGCACGTCACCGACCTTCAGGAATCTGTACCGAAGAGCCTGAACCCATTTGGACATCCACGCCCGGCGGATTTCATCGAGCTCGATCACTACGGTCCGTTTCCTTTTTCGGCGCTTCCCCGGGAATACAATCATGCGATTGTAAAATTCTATCGCCGCACACTCGACGAGTATGGCGTCCTTCCCTGGCAAGTCGGAGTTTACAGCAAGCGATTAACGGATGCTTTTCACGATCACAATTGGAACGAGGCAAAACTTTCCGCCGCCCTTTTAGCTCACTACGTCACCGCGGCGCACGATCCCTTTAAAACCACTGTGAATTTTGACGGAAAGGTAACGGGGCAGGCTGGCGTTAACGATCGATTCGGAACCGGCTTGGTGGATCGTTACCAGCTTTTTTTCTTTCTAAAACCGAACGAAGCCGTATTCATTCACGATCCCACCGACCGCGCATTTGAGATGTGCTTGACCTCCCATTCCTTGTTGGAAAGTGTGCTCCTTGCCGACCGCCGCGCGCATGACGGCTTAACCGGCTACACCGACGAATATTACGATCGGTTTTATGCGCAGGCCGGCACCATTCTCGCCAGCCAGCTCTCAGATGCCGCGACGGACGTGGGTTCTTATTGGATGTCCTCTTGGATTAATGCAGGCCGTCCGCAGCTGCCCTCTCAATAAACGATTATGGTAACGCAAGCAACCCGACTTCCCACTCCGATAGACAACCTTCCGAAAGCCGAGCTTCACTTGCATCTTGAAGGAACGATCCTCCCGTCAACCGCCATTGAATTGGCTGCGCGACATGGCGTGGCGCTTACGCCGCAAGACGTTGCCGCCCGCTATAGCTACACAGATTTCCGCGGATTTCTCGAAACTTTTAAATGGGTAACCTCCTTTCTTCGGGGTCCTGAAGACTATGCCCTGATCACCCGGAATCTCGCGGAAGAACTCGTGAAACAGAATGTCGTTTATGCCGAAATCACCATTTCGGCCGGCGTGATGCTGCGCCGCACACAAAATGTGGAGGCAAACTTCCAGGCCATCCGTGAAGTTGCGCAAAGCGTCCCCTTCAGCCGCCTGAGAACAGGATGGATTTTGGATGCCACTCGGCAATTTGGGCACGACCAGGCAATGGAAGTAGCGCGCTTGGCGGCCAAGCTGCAGTCCTCCGGTGTGGTCGCGCTTGGAATGGGCGGCGACGAGCTCGCGGTCCCCACCGTTAACTTTCGCCCTGCGTTTGACTATGCGCATCAACATGGATTGCATAACGTATGTCACGCCGGAGAGATAGGTGGGCCCGACTCCGTCCGCGAGGCAATCGAGATGCTGGGAGCAGAGCGAATCGGGCACGGTATCGCGGTCATGCGCGACGACGCGCTGGCAAGCTCATTGGCCACTCGGCGCGTGGTTCTTGAAAATTGCATTACCAGCAATTTGTGCACCGGTGCCTTGGCCAAACAAACCGGCAATCCTAAAGCGACGATGAAAGAACATCCGCTTCCACACTTTCTCAAGCTCGGAGTGCCGGTAACCCTCTCAACCGACGATCCCGGCCTGTTTCACACGGATTTATTGCGCGAGTACTCGCACGCTGCGGCGCTGGGGCTGTCCAAGGAGCAACTTATTCAGTTGGCTGAGCAGAGCTTCGTTGCGGCGTTTGTCGCACCAGAAGATAAACGCCAAATGCTTGTCGATTTTCGTGCCGCGGTCAAATCCACTGGACTGGTATAATTACGAAGATGAAAGCACACGTTTGGGTGATGTTGAAGTCCACCGTCCTCGACCCTCAGGGCCAAACAATTCAGCGAGCTCTTGGTTCCCTTGGTTACGAGAAGGTCCGAGATGTCCGGCAGGGGAAGTTTTTCGTGCTCGCCCTCGACGGGATGACTCGCGACGAAGCCAAAAGCCAGGTCGAGCGCATCGCCAAGGACGTCCTCACTAACCCTATTATTGAAGAATTCCGCTTCGAAATTATCGATTAATCGCGCAGGTGGCTTCTTTCGTACATGCGCCGCCAGCGCCAATTACCGCATCAAAAGGTGTGCTACCCTAAATGAACGACGATTGGACGCGATTTTGACGCCAGGCAAACGTCCCGGGAGTTCTCGCTGTGTGCGGAATTGTTGGCTATATCGGATCTAAACGGGTTGTCCCGCTCATCCTCGATGGCCTTAAGCGCCTCGAATATCGCGGATACGACTCTGCCGGCATCGCCGTGGTCGGAGAAAATGGGCGTCTGAATATTCGCCGCGCACCCGGCAAACTGAAAAACCTCGAAGAGTCAATCCGCATTACTCCCCTCGATGGTGTCTACGGAATCGGCCACACCCGTTGGGCCACCCACGGACGCCCAACCGAAGAGAATGCCCACCCTCACCGCGACTGCACCGGTGAAATCGTCGTCGTACACAATGGCATCATCGAAAATTATGTGGAGCTGAAGCATCAGCTCATCGAAGAAGGTCACAAATTTCTCACCGAAACGGATACTGAAGTCATCGCGCACCTCATCGAAAAATATTCTAAAGACGCTTCGCTCGAAGCTGCTGTTTTGAAGACAGTCAAAGTGATGAGCGGGGCTTACGCTCTCGTGGCATTGTCCACGCGCGATCCGCTCAAGATAGTTGCGGCACGCCTTGGCCCTCCCATTGTGGTAGGGCTGGGTGAGAACGAGTTTTTTGTCGCAAGCGATATTCCCGCGATTCTCCAACACACTCGCAATGTGTTCTTCCTCGGCGACGGCGAAGTCGCCGTGCTCACCCCGCAGGGCGTCCGCCTGATGGATTTCGAAAGCCACGCCATCAACCGCCCGGTCCAACACGTCACCTGGGACCCGATCATGGCCGAAAAAGGCGGCTTCAAGCATTTCATGCAAAAGGAAATTTTTGAGCAGCCGCGCGCCGTGCGCGACACGCTGCTCGGCCGAATTTCGCAGGAAACCGGAAAAGTGTTCCTCGATCAAATGGACATCACTGAAGAGGAATTTCGGAATTTCCAGGAGGTGAAGATTATCGCCTGCGGGACCAGTTGGCATGCCGCGCTAGCCGGCAAATTCATGATCGAACGGCTGGCGCAGTTGCCGGCCGAAGTGGACTACGGCAGCGAATTTCGCTATCGCGATCCGATCATCGGCAAGAAAAGCTTGGCTATCGCCATCAGCCAATCGGGAGAGACCGCTGACACGCTCGCAGCCGAGCGCGAAGCACGCCAGAAAGGCGCGAAAATTCTTGCGATTTGCAACGTGGTCGGCTCCATGCTCACGCGCGAGGCGAACGGCACGATTTACACGCACGCCGGCCCGGAAATCGGCGTGGCCTCCACTAAGGCATTCACCGGCCAGCTCACTGCTCTGATGCTGACAGCTCTGTATCTGGCGCAAGTGCGTGGGAAATTGACGCCTGATTCGGCCCGAAGCTTAATGCAGGAACTGACCCGCGTGCCGCACAAGATCGAGACAATTCTGCAACACGATGCTGCGCTCGAAGACCTCGCCCGCTTATTCTTCCGCCACACCGATTTCCTTTATCTCGGACGCGGAATTCACTATCCCATCGCACTCGAAGGCGCCTTGAAACTAAAGGAAATTTCATACATTCACGCGGAAGGTTATCCCGCCGGCGAAATGAAGCATGGACCGAACGCGCTCATCGACGAGAACCTGCCGGTCGTAATTATTGCCACTCGCGATGAGTCCGATCCTGCTTCGATGACGCGCTATGAAAAGACTATCTCGAATTTGCAGGAAGTGAAAGCACGCGACGGCATTGTGATTGCCGTGGTCACCGAAGGAGATCATATCGCTCGCGAAATTGCCGACCACGTGATCGAAGTTCCCGCCGCGCCCGAGCTTCTCGCTCCGATCCTCGAAATCGTCCCGCTGCAACTCCTGGCGTATCACATCGCCGTGCGCCGCGGTTGCGACGTCGACCAACCCCGCAACCTCGCCAAGTCCGTCACCGTTGAATAAAGTATTCAACCGCTCTCTAATTTCATAAGATAACGGCCATGTCATCCCGTCGACCAGGGAGCACCTTCGTCTCGTTGCTTATTCTTTTAGTAGCGGCGGACTTATCGCCCTTATACGCAGGCGCGCAAGCACCGGCGAAGGCTGGCACTTCTCACCTGGATTCTGTCGAAGTTTCGGGGTCCAAGAGATTTACCTCCGGCGAAATTGCGGCCGCGATCGGTTTGCGCGCAGGCACCACCATTAATCGGGACGATTTACAGGGCGCAGCGGACAAGCTAGCTGCGCTCGGCCTTTTTTCCAATGTCCAATTTCATTTTGCCACCGTTGAATCCGGCGTAAGAGTGAAGTATGAAGTGGCCGACGTTCCCGAAGTTCCGGTCTCGTTTGATAACTTCCCGTGGTTCACCGATGACGAATTAACCGCCGCTCTCAAGCGCACGGTGCTTCTCTTCGACGGAAGCGCCCCTCAAAAAGGAACGATTCTCGATGCAATGTCCGCCGCCCTTGAAAAACTGGTTCAGGCTCGCGGCGTTCTTGCAACCGTGTCGCATACCCTGATCAATTTCCCCTTGGGCCAGCGCATGCAATTTCGCGTGGAAGGCGTTGATCTCACAGTTAAGAGCATTGAATTTTCCGACCCCCTCGCCACCAACGACCACGCGATCCAGCAAAGCGCAGCCGAGCTGATAGGCAAGCCGTATTCGCGCAATACTGTGGAGCTATTTGAATTCGAGCAAGTCCGCCCCGTGTACCTGACGCACTCGTTTTTGCACGTGCGGTTCGGGCCACCGTCGGCGCGCTTCGCGGGCGACAGCTCCCAGCCTGCGTCCGGAGGAGTTGTCGTCATGGCTCCGATCGTTCCGGGCAACGCATATAAATGGAGCGGCGGCCTCTGGAGTGGTAACTCCTTGATCCCCACGCGCGACCTGAATGCAATGGTCGATCTGAAGTTAGGAGAGTTAGCCGACGGCAACAAGATCGCGGCGCTGTGGGAGCGAATCCAGTCCCTGTATGGCGAACGCGGATATCTCGACGCAAAAGTCGATGCCGTGCCTCAATTTTACGATCAGGATGCTCGCGTGATCTATACCGTCACGATCGTCGAAGGTCCGCAATATCGCATGGGAGATTTGGTGCTCACCGGCCTGTCGATGGACGGCGAAAAACGTATCCGCGCCGCGTGGCCTATTCCAGCTGACGCGCTCTTCAACGAAAAAGCTTATGAAGATTTTCTCGACACCGGAGTCAAACATGCTTTCGCCGGTACTCCCGTCCACTACGACAAAGTCGGCCGTTTTCTTCAGGAGAATCCGGCTACCGGGAAGGTCGATGTGTTGTTGGATTTCCAATAGAGAAAACTAAGCTATACTCGCGTTTGTATGGACATCACTCCAGGTTCGGCTTCTGTGATCGCAACGCAATCGTTTCAATTTGATCAAGCTGCCTCCTCTCGAAAGCAGCTGCTGCTTTTTGATTCGCTGCGCTCGCACGATTCCTTGCTCATCGCTCTCTCCGGCGGAGCCGATTCGGCATACCTCGCATGGGCGGCGCATGATGTTCTCGGCCCGCGTGCACTCGCAGTCACGGCTCTCTCCGCAAGTTTTTCGCGCTACGACCGCGACCAGACCGAACGATTCGTGCAGGCCACCGCGATTCGCCATGAGTTTATCGAGACGCACGAATTTGAAAATTCCCTGTACGTCCGGAATAACGCCGACCGCTGCTACCACTGCAAAGACGAACTCTTTGATCGCATGGAAGCTCTCGCCACCGCCCGCAATTTCCGCGCAATCGCTTACGGAATCAACGCCGATGACACTCGCGATTTTCGGCCGGGCCACCGCGCGGCCCACGAGCATCGGGTTCTGTCGCCCTTACTCGATGCGGGCTTGTCCAAAGACGAGATTCGCTGGCTTTCACAGCGCGCTGGCCTTTCCACCTGGGACCGTCCCGCATCCGCCTGTCTTTCTTCTCGCGTTCCTTACGGGACCGCCGTCACTCCCGAGCTGATGCAAAAAATAGACCGCGCCGAATCAGTTTTGCGTGAACTCGGCTTTCGCCAATTCCGCGTGCGCGCTCACGGCGAACTCGGTCGAATTGAGCTCGCACCCGACGAGCTTTCCCGCGGCTTGGAGCCAGCCGTCACTCAACAGATCTTGGCGGGAGTGAAGCAAGCCGGCTTCGCCGCCGCAACAATTGATCCCGAGGGATATCGCCAAGGTTCTCTCAATTCCCTCCTCAAGATTAAATGACCTATCCGGCGCGCTCTCTCAAGATAGCCGTCCATCTGAATTTCATTCACGGAACTTCCAGTTGCGCGTTTTCGTATAACTTGATAGGAAGGATCGCTCGGCGCTCGTTGTTCTCGACGCGAACACTAACTCGATGAAACTAACTCGATGACGCAAACAAACAGAAACGCGTGGCTGGCAATCCTGGCTCTCATCGCTTCCTTTACAGCGGGTTGTGTCTCGCATTCAGGAGTCGAAGGAGGGTTCGACCGACAATTAACCGTCAGCGGACCCATCACCCTGGAATTGACTAGCGGAAGCGGCGACGTGCACATTTCGACTGGGCCAGCCGGCGAGGTTCGCGTTCACGGAGAGGTTCACGTGGACGAGTGGTCCTCCGAAAGCGGGCGAACTCGTTTGCAGCAGATTCAGTCAAACCCGCCGATCTCGCAGGAAGGGAGCTTTATTCGCATTGGCGGAGTCGGAAAATTTAGCGGAAAAAACGTCGAGGTGGATTATACGATCGTCGTCCCGCAGGACGCCCAGCTCCGCAGCACGTCCAGATCGGGTGATTTGGATGTTCGCGGCATTCAAGGTCCGGCAAATTTTACTTGCGGTTCAGGCGATGTCACCTCCTCGGATATCGGCGGCGACGTCCATGTTCTTTGCGGCAGCGGCGACGTCAAGCTGTCCCACATCAAGGGCCAGGTGCAGGTGACTACCGGCTCGGGAGACATCACGCTCGATACAGTTGGGAAAGAGACGCGGCTCCAGACCGGCTCCGGAACGATCGAAATATCGAACCCTGGCGACGCCGTGGAGGCCGGCACTGGAAGCGGAGATATCACCATCAAGGGCGCATCGGCGGACGTGCGCCTGCGCACAGGTTCCGGCGAAATTGATGTGGAGGGAAATCCCGGTTCTTCTAATTATTGGGACTTTCATACCAGTTCCGGCGAAGTAACGCTTCACGTTCCGCCCACCTCCAGCTTTCGCCTTTTCGCGCATTCAAGCTCCGGCGATATCGACGCAGCGATTCCTATCGTCATGGAAGGAACCACAAACAAGCATGAGCTGCGCGCGCGAATCGGCGACGGCAAAGCGCGCGTGGAGATTCAAACGTCTTCCGGCGACATCTCGCTTCACTAGCCAATCGCTGCTTAAAATCGAAATACGCGGCGCGACCTTTCGCGCTAGAATGCAGCATAATGCGTTTCGTTGCCGTCAGCTCGATCCTCGCTATTCTGCTCGTGATTAGCCCTGCCGCCGACGCGCAACAACCCGCTCCGGAGCAGCCCAAAGACCCTCCCACTGCCGTTTCGAAGCAAGACGTCGATACCGAAGCTCAATTGCAGAAAGCGATTTCCGATGCAGGCAACAATCGAGCCGCTCTCGTTCGCAATCTGAAAGATTATCTCGTTCGCTTCCCGGACGCTCCGCGCAAAGCCGGCGTTTATCGCGCCCTGGTGGAGTCCTGTCAGCAGCTCAAAGACACGGACTGCGCGCTCGAGTACGCAGAGCGGCTCGTGGCCGTTCATCCGGAAGATTCTGAAATGATGCTTCTCGCAATCGGCTTACTGCAGCAGCAAGGCAGTGAAGCAAGCCTCACTCGTGCGGCCGGTTATGCCACGCGCGTGCTCGACCGCATAGAAAAAGTGACGCCCGATGACAGGTCCGCGCGCTTGTCGGCGAAAGATTGGCAGGTCCAGCAGGACCGGTTCCGCACCGCTCTCTACTGCTTGCGAGGTCAGATCGAGAGAGCGCAGCAAGGTTACGAAGCCGCTACAAAGGACTTTCAACAAAGCTATGCGATCCGTCCCAACGCCGTTGCCGCCGAACAGCTCGGCGAAATCGCGGAGATAAAAAACGACTACGTGAAAGCCATCGAGGAGTATTCGCTGGCCTTCATGCTTCCGGAGGACGGACCGGCAGGAAAAGTCGACCGCAGCGAAGTGCGAAAGAAATTGGGAAACGTTTGGCGGCAAGTGCACGGCTCGGAGCAAGGGCTGGGCGACCAAATCCTCGCTTCCTATGACCGGCTCGGCGCGGCCTCCGCAAACTTGAATCCTCCACCGCGAAATAAAGGGGCAAAAGACGCGTTTAGTTTCGTCCTGCGCAATCTGGATGGATCTTCGCTCCCTCTATCGCCGCTCAAAGGAAGAGTCGTCGTGCTCAGCTTCTGGGCCACCTGGTGCGGGCCGTGCCGCGAACTCGAACCGCAGTTTGTACAAATCTCAAAAAACTATACCGGTAACGCAAACCTCGTCTTTTACGCCGTCAATACGGACGAGGACGAAACCTTGGTTCCTGGATTTGTCGCCAAGGAAAAATGGGATGTGCCGGTGGTCTTCGCCGATGGCCTGGATGGGTTCATGAACGTTGCAAATTTACCCACCGTCATTATTCTTGATCGCACAGGTAAAATCGCTTTCCGCATGGAAGGGTTTCCAACCAAAGGCTTCACAGAATATTTGACTGCTGCGATCCAAGAAACAGTTGGCCCTGCGAATTAGAATATCCTTCAGACACCATCAGTCGCCGCTCTTTCCCCACTCTGCCGAGCAGCTGCGCGAGCCGCCAAAATCGTATTTGCGTGAATCTTTACCGTATCCCCGACATGGCGCGCATATCCGCCTGCCAGCGTAATTGCCACAGGAACTTTGTTTCGCAGCGCATAATCCAAGACCAGAGCATCGCGGCGCGCGAGACCCTCCATCGTCAGAGCCAGTCCCCCTAATTGATCTTCGCGGTACGGATCCGCGCCGGCCACATAGAAAAGTATTTGCGGTTTGAAATCGCGAAAAGCAGTCTGCAAATGCTTTTCCAAGATGGAGAGATACTCCTCGTCACCAATTCCGTCCGGCAGATCGATATCAACCGTCGAAGGCGGTTTGGGATACGGATAGTTGTTCTCCTGATGAATCGAAAGCGTGAACACGTCGCCGTCGCCGCCAAAAATCGATGCCGTGCCGTTGCCCTGATGAACGTCCGTATCCACCACCATTGCGGTTTTGATTGCGCGGTCGAATTGCAAACGGCGAATGGCGACGGCTACGTCGTGAATAACGCAAAAACCTTCGCCATGGTCGGCATACGCGTGATGGAAGCCGCCTCCGATGCTCGCGGACCAACCGTCTGCCAGCGCCCGCTGCCCTGCAAGAATTGAACCTCCTGCCGCGAGCCAGCAGGCGTCCACAAGCTCTTTTGAATACGGAATTTCCATGCGAAGAATCTCGGCATGCGTGAGCGAACCATTCTTGAGCTTGTACACATAGCCTTGCGAATGAACGCGCAGAATATCCGCGTCGCCGGCAGGCTTCGGCGCGAGAAAATCGTCGGGCGCCGCAACCTGGTCCGCGATCAGCTTGTCGTGCACCAAGCGATACTTCTGCGACGGAAAAACGTGTGCGCCCAATTTCAAATCGTAGCGATCATCGTAAACGAGTTTGAATGGCAGCATGATTCTTCAAGCCTACCGCGAAGCTTTTGCGAACTCAAACGCTTCCCTCTCGCCGCCTCAATCGTCGCGAACAACCTGGTTCCGCAAGATGGGAGGGCGGGGGGTTCGGGGGGGCGGGGCTTCAGCTCCGACAACAAACGGCGCACCTTCCGCCGTTCGCGGCGCAGTTCCCGCGAGTCGTCGATGTTGCCGCTCTCCAATCTAGGGCATTGCCGCTAACGATGGAGTCTTGCGCGTCACAACTTTGCTAAGCTATGATGGCGACCTACGATGCGCCGAGCCCAAGCCATTCTCGTGATCGTCGCGATGCTTGCTACTCCGCTAGCTTTGCTGGCCCGTGGCATGAACGGTGATCTTTCTGATTGCACGAGCATGTGCTGTTTGCCACATGGTCATCACGCCGCCCAGCACAAGAATATGGAATGCGAACACGGCGCGGCCGGCCACGTCTTCGAATGCACCATGACGTCCAGCCACCACACCAATTACGGTTTGATTGCGCCAATCGTTCCCTCAGTGCCTTCAGCCAAGGCTGTCGTCGCGATTCCAGAAACTAACCGCAACACCCTTGCTCAGTTCCGCGAATTAGCTGCTTCCGGTTTTCTTTCTGCTCCGCTTCAACCTCCGCGAATCTAACAGTCCTCCTGGTTTCGTAATTCAAAAATCTAGATTCGACGGAGAATTGTCATGCGAAAGCTCGTATTCTTTCTGTTCGTCGCTGGTTGCCTATTTTCAGCCTTGTCACTCCACGCCACCATTTTCGGAAAAATTCAAGGGATCGTCCACGACCCCCAGCACCGCCCGGTTTCAGGTGCTTCAGTAAAGCTTCAAGCCATCACGTCCACCTGGTCTCAAACCACGCAAACGGACAACAACGGAGAGTTCTTATTCACATCGGTGCCCGTGGGAGATTACAAGATTACGGTCACTCAGCCCAAATTCGACGCAGCAGAGCAGACCGTCACCGTGGCCTCGAACTCCTCGCCCATTCTCCACTTTCAACTGACGATCGCGTCCGTGAATCAAACTACCGTTGTGGTCAGCCAAGCGGACGTCGCCAATGTGGATTCGGTAACCCCGACCACACTAATCAATCGCGCCGATATAGCCCAAACCCCTGGTGCTGACCGCACCAACAGCCTCGCAATGATTACAGACTACGTGCCCGCCGCATACGTTACCCACGACATGTTGCATATGCGCGGTGGCCACCAAGTTGACTGGCTGATTGACGGTGTACCCGTGCCCAACACAAACATCGCCTCCAATTTAGGTCCGGTGATTGACCCCAAAGACATTGATTATCTCGAGATTCAGCGAGGCAGCTACGACGCCGACTATGGAGACCGCACGTACGGAATCTTCAACATCGTGCCGCGAAGCGGCTTCGAGCGCGACAACGAAGCGGAACTCGTCACCAGCTTCGGCAATTGGTATCAAACAAACGACCAGCTCAATTTCGGCGGCCATACCCAGCGTTTCGCCTACTATGCCAGCCTAAACGCGAATCGCAGCAATTATGGTCTACAGGCCCCGGTCGGAGAAGTCGTTCATGACGCAGAGAACGGTTACGGTGGATTCGCATCCTTTACTTTTAACCCGGATTCCAAAGATCAGCTTCGCTTGGTCGCTTCCTTAAGACAGGATTTCTACCAAATCCCCATCGACCCGAATCCCAATTCGGAAGGAAACCAGATATTTCCGAGTTTCGGCCTTCGCGACAGCGAACGTGAGCCCGACGCTTACGTCACCTTCTCCTGGATCCACACCTTTAACCCAAACCTGATTCTGACGGTTTCACCCTTTTATCATTACAACAAAGCCAGCTATGACGCCTCGCCGAACGATGTGCCGGTAATCACGGATGTGCAGCAGACCGCCAATTACGCGGGTTTGCAGGCAACCGTAGGCGCAACCGTTTGGAAAAACAGCATTCAAGCGGGAGTGTACGGATTCGCTCAGCACGAAAGCAATTTCTTTAATAATATTTTTACGGTTTGCACTCCTCCGAACAATCCGTCCTGCCAGAACTTTGGTCCGTCTCAAGCTGCCGTAACCGGCGGACTGGCTGAAGCGTTCGTCAGCGACAGATTTAAGGTGACCTCATGGTTGACCGTGATCGCAGGACTCCGCCAATCGCACTTCGACTCTCCCTCAGTAGGAGGCCAGCCGGAAGTTGTGGAGAACGCTACGGACCCTCGCGTTGGAGTAGCCATCAGAGTCCCGCATTTGGATTGGGTCTTTCGCGGGTTTTACGGCGAGTTTTACCAGGCGCCCCCGCTGTTGACTGCGACCGGCCCGTTGCTGGACCTAGCCACCAGTCAAGATCTGACTTTCAGCAGCCTTCGCGGAGAACGCGATATTGAATACCAGTTCGGTGTCACGGTTCCCTATCACGGTTGGGCTCTCGATGCCGATACGTTTCAAACCCGTG
Organism: Candidatus Acidiferrales bacterium; assembly: GCA_035603075.1. Classification (GTDB taxonomy): domain Bacteria; phylum Acidobacteriota; class Terriglobia; order Acidiferrales; family UBA7541; genus Palsa-295. The sequence continues at coordinate 281,376 of DATNLC010000113.1, forward strand.
CAAGGAATTGGCTCGATCATAACAATATCGGAGAATCGAACATCTTCATACCGATCACCTGGGATCACGCCCTGATTCAGGGTTGGGAACTCACACTACGCTCCCCCCGGCTTTGGCATCGCGGCCAGTTTCACCTGGCCTACTCGAATCAAATCGCGCAGGCCAGCTCGCCTATCACAGGCGGCTTGGTTTGCCCTCCCGACACACCGTCATGCCCGCTGAATATACCGCCTGGGTTGTCGCCCGTGGACCACGATCAGCGAAACACATTGAACGTCGGTTTCAATGCGACTCTTCCCTGGCACTCATTCGCTTCAACGAATGTGTATTACGGGTCGGGTTTCACCAACGGGATACAAGACGCACAGAATCCCGGTCCGTATTTGCCCGGTCACACCACCTTTGACGTATCAGTAGGAAAAAACTTTGGAGAGAAATATTCGGTGTCGTTGACCGCTCTAAACGTGGCAAACCGTCGTGTCGAGTTAGACAACAGCTTGACGTTTGGCGGTTTCCATTTCAACGATCCGCGCCAAATCTACGTCGAGTTTCGCTATCGGTTTCATTACTGAGGTTCCGGCAATCTGCCTCTCGCTCTTGACTTGAAGCAGGCCGGTTCGTGGTTTGAAACTAACTCTCTCGATCGAGGATAAAGTCGGGAACGGCCAGCAGTGCGCGCCGGTATTCCGTATCGGGTAATTCACTCAAACTTTCTTTCGCCCGCGAAACATATTCGCGCGCCATCTTTCGAGCGCGTTCCAGCGCCCCTGTCTCTTTCACCAGCCTTGTAATCTGTTCCGGCCGCACACTCTGGAAATCCCGCTCTTCCAGAACTTTTGCCACCAGCCGACGTCCATCTCCATTCGAATGCGTATGGCCAACTCCATCGCCGTTGCCTTCCAACGCAGCAGGTGCCGCAGCTTCCAACGCAAAAATCAACGGCAACGTGACTTTTCCTTCCTTCAAATCGCTCAGCACCGGCTTCCCAAGTTTCTCCGGTGACGCCGTAAAGTCCAGCAAATCATCCACTAACTGAAACGCCAGCCCCGCGTTGCGCCCGTATTCCGCCAGCGCATCTTCCGCTGCTTTCGTCTGCTTCCCCAAGACCGCTCCCAACCGCGAACATCCGCTGAAAAGACAAGCCGTCTTGCGGTAAGCCAGCTCCGTGGCCTCCACCTCGTTCAAATCAATTCGTCCCAGCCGCGTAAGCTGCAGCAGCTCGCCTTCAACCATATTTTGTGTGAGGTCGATCAGGATATCGAGAACCGCGAAATTCCGTTCGCGCAGCGCCATTTCGAACGACTGCATGTACAGCCAGTCGCCCGCCAGCACGCTCATGTGATTTCCCCAGCGCGCATTCGCGCTAGGACGTCCTCGACGCGTATCCGCTCCGTCGATCACGTCATCGTGAATCAACGTCGCGCTGTGAATCATCTCCACCACCGCGCCCAACCGGATCGCGCTCTCGCCGCGATACCCGGAAGCTCCCGCAGCCAACAACAGCAGCGCCGGACGCAGCCTTTTCCCGCCGCCTTCGCGCAAATAACTCGAAATCTCGCACACCGGTTCGATCGCAGCGCTGTTCTGCGCCGCAATCTCCTGCTCAACGAGCGCCAAATCTTCGCGCACCAATTCGAAGATCCCTTTGGCCATTTGGACCGCGAATGCCATCGCTCGTGTTACCTTGGCTGCGCCGGAGAGGCCGGGGCGCTGAGCCTGAAAAATCGCCTAAAATTCGCAGCCGTCGTGGCCGCGACTTCTTCTGCCGTTGAGTTTCTCACATTCGCCAACGCTTGCGCTACCTCCACGACATTCGCCGGCTCGTTTCGTTTTCCTCGCTTTCCCTGCGGCGGAAGAAAAGGCGAGTCCGTTTCCGTCAGCAAACGCTCCATCGGCAATTCTTTCGCCACGTCGCGCAGATGCTGCATCTTCGGATAGGTCACGTTCCCCGCGAACGAAATCATAAACCCCATGTCCAGCCCGCGCTGCGCTTCCGCCAGAGTCCCCGTAAAACAGTGGAGAATCCCGCCAAGCCCCATCGGCTTCCAATCCTGCTCCATCAGTTCGAGGCAATCGTCCCACGCATCCCGGCAATGAATCACGATGGGCAGCTTTGCCTCGCGTGCCTGCCCAAGCTGACGCCGAAAAACCTGCTGCTGCACATCGCGCGGCGAATGATCGTAATAATAATCCAGCCCCATCTCGCCCCACGCGATCACGCGCGGATGTTTCGCCAACTCATCCAGGCGCGCAAAATGTTCTTCAGTTGCAAGCTGCGCCTCATGCGGATGAATCCCAATCGTCGCGTAGATCCAGTCGTACTCCTCGGCAAACGGAATTGCCGCATTCAGTCGCTCCGGCCCCGTTCCGCTTCCAATCGCGAGCAGCGTCCCCACACCCGCCGCCCGCGCGCGTTCCAGCATCGCCGCCCGATCTTCATCGAACTGCGGAAACTCTAAATGCGCATGTGAGTCAATTATTTCCAACGTGATGCTAACCCCTCGCGTACTTCAAGACTTTGGAGCGGTGGCCTTCAGGCCGGCAGATTCTTTTTTCAGGCTTACGCGTTTGATTGGCTTGAGACTCGTAACCATCAGGGCGCCGTCAGTCCGCCCGCAGCCCAAAACTAGCTTCGCGCCCTCCCGCGCTCCTCATCAGGTTTGTGGGTCGCGGCTTCAGTCGCGTCCTAAAGAGACGGCGCGAAGCGCCCACCTCAGCGCAGGTTCATCCGCAGCAAGGGTTCTCATTCCGTATCCCAATCGCCACTTCTGATCGTCCGGCACCTACTTCACTTTCGCGCCCGCCGGAATGTCTTCGGCGAACGTGCATAGCACCGCCTTGCCATCGGGCCCCGCCGACGCCGCCAGCAACATTCCATTCGACTCCACCCCTCGCATCTTCCGCGGCGCAAGATTCGTCACTACGACGACTTTGCGTCCCACCAATTCCTCCGGCGCGTACGCAGGCGCAATCCCCGCCAGCACTTGCCGCACTTCGTCGCCGATATCCACCATCACTTTCAGCAGCTTGTCAGCCCCTGCGATTTTCTCCGCCGACTTCACTACGCCCACTCGCAACTCAACCTTCGCGAAATCCTCGATCCCGATTTTCGCCGGTGCAAGCGCGGTAGCGGATCCTGCTGCGCTTGTCCCGAGCGTAGTCGAGGGGCCGCCTGTCGCGCCCGCACCCGACGCGGTCCCCGCTCCCGGCGCTCCCGCAGGTATCGCCGCCGTTCCTGTCGCTGAAGTTCCCGTACTGGCTCCCTCCCCCGGCCTCTTCGTTGTAGTCGTTGATGCGTCCGGCTGCGTGCTTCCCGGATTTCGTATCTCGTTTTCCATGGTTTCAATCCTCTCCAATGCTTCTTTCTTATCAATGCGCGGAAAAACCCCTTCAGGCTTCCCAATCTTCGTTCCCGGCTTAAGTCCACCCCACTGCAATTGATCGATTCGAACATCCGCAAGCTTGCCAGGTTGTCCGAGCTGCTCCCATATCTTCTGGGTCGCATCCGGAATCACGGGATGAGATAACACCGTGACGAATCGAAGCGCCTCTGCTGCCCTCCATAAAATTCCATTTAGACGGGCACGTTTCGAACCATCCTCGGCAAGCGCCCAGGGGCGGCTATCCGTTAGATAGCCGTCGCTACGAGCAACGATTGTCCAGATTTTCTCTAGTGCTCCGCTAAAATCAAAATCGCGATACATCGTATTCGAGAGTAGAACGGCATCCCCAGTACCGCTGTGGAACAGCTTGTCCGCTTTGAGCTCTTCGGCAGTTTTGATGTCGCTATCACCTTCGCTCGGGATCACGCCATCGCAGTACTTTCCAATCATCGTAAGAACGCGATTCGCCAGATTCCCCAATCCATTCGCCAAATCCGCGTTGTACCGCGTAATCAACGCCTCTCGCGAAAAATTCCCATCCTGCCCAAACACAGTTTCTCGCAACAAGTAATACCGCAACGCGTCGTTACCGAGCACTTTCACGATTGGCTCGGGATACGCCACGTTCCCCTTCGACTTGCTCATCTTCTCCTGCTCGAAGAGCAGCCATCCATGCGCGACGATCTGCTTCGGAAGCTCGATCTCCGCCGCCATCAAAAACGCCGGCCAGTACACCGCATGAAAGCGGATAATCTCCTTGCCCATCGCATGAATGTCGGCGGGCCAAAATCTCTTAAACTCCGCGCTGTCGTTCTCGCCGTCCACAAATCCGATTCCGCTCATGTAACTCGTCAACGCGTCATACCACACATAGAAAACGTGCTCGGGATCATCCGGCCACGGAATTCCCCACTTGATCGATTTCCTGCTGATGGAAATATCTTTCAGCCCGCCCTCAACGAAACTCTTCACCTCGTTGAAACGGAAGTCCGGATATAAAAATTGAGGATTACTCTTGTAAAGATCGAGCAGCTTCTGCTGATAGGCCGAAAGCCGAAAGAAATAATTCTCCTCGGAAACAAGCTCCCCCGGACGTCCGCAAATCTGGCAGTCCGCCGGCTCCGGCGTATCGCTCACATAAAGGTTGTCGTAGATGCAGTAGCGGCCTTCATATTTCCTTTTGTAAATCGCGTCGGGCGAAACCTTCATCGTGCGCCGCACCAGATTCTGCACCGCGACCGCATGCCGCGGCTCAGTGGTGCGAATAAAGCCGGTGATCGTAATTCCCAGCAGCTTCCACAAATCCTGAAAAATCTTCTCGTTCTTATCCACAAGCTGCTGCGGCGTAACTCCCGCCTTCTCCGCCGCCCGCTCAATGTTTACTCCGTGCTCGTCTGTCCCCGTGAGGTATGCCAGGTCGTACCCGCACATCCGCTTGTAACGCGCGATCACATCGCACACGATCGTCGTATACGCCGACCCAACGTGCGGCCGCGAGTTCGCATAATAAATCGGCGTAGTGATGTAAAACTCAGGCTTCGTCATTCTGCTAGTGGGCTTCCTTCTTCTTCTGAAACTCAAACGACGCTGAGGCGATCACCTGTTTCAGCGGAATCCCCTTCTCCGCCGCAAGACGCTGGCAATCTTCATACTCGGGCGTAGCATTCAGCACCGAACCATTCATCCGCGAAATTTTCATCCGCACTTCGCCAAACGGAGTCTCGACCGGCACCAGCTCCCTATCGAGCACTTTTCGCCGCACATCGTAAGTCCGCACTCCAATCGTGGTCGTTTCGCGAAAAACGAGATCGATCAGGCGCGCCGTGTGCGCCGCATCGCACAAAATCGTCAACAGCACTCCCGGCCGGTTTTTCTTCATCTGCACCGCTGTCGAAAACACATCCAGCGCTCCCGCCGCCAGAGCCCGCTCCACAAAGTACCCGTAAATCTGCGGGCTCATGTCGTCGAGATTCGTTTCGATCACGCTCACCGGCGCGTCCCAATGTTCGCCCGCTTCGCTCGCTGCATTTTCTCCGATCAATATACGTAGGACGTTCGCCTTCTCCGTGAAATCAGCGCTTCCCGCGCCATAACCGACTGCCTGCAAAATCATCTCCGGAATCTCCGCGTAACGCGTCGAAAGCGTCGTCGCAATCGCCGCACCCGTCGGCGTCACCAATTCCCGCGCGATCCCGCTCGTGTACATCGGCACGCCTCGCAACAGTTCCGCCGTCGCCGGCGCCGGCACAGGAAGCAAACCGTGCGCCGTTTTCACCTGTCCCGCGCCCACATCGAGCGCCGAGCAAGCAAACTCGTCGATGCCCAGCAACTCGAACCCAATCGCCGCGCCGACGATGTCCACAATCGAATCCACCGCTCCCACTTCGTGGAAATGCACTTCTTCCGCCGGCATGTTGTGAACCTTCGCTTCCGCTTCCGCCAGCCGCGTGAAAATTCTGCGCGCCCTCTCTGCCGCTTGCGGAGGAAGCCCAGCCTTCTCAATTCTTCCCAGGATGACGGACAAGCCGCGATGGTGATGCCCCTCGCTCGACTCAACCTTCACCTGCGTGGCAAAAATCGCTCCCCGCTTCACTTTCTCCGCGGAAATCGACCAGCCTTCCAACCCGAGCTTGCGCAGTTCCGCCTCGATCGCGCGCAGGTCCGCACCGGCATCGACCAACGCGCCGAGCACCATGTCGCCGCTTATCCCCGAAAAACAATCGAAATACGCGATCCCTGCGCTCTTCATGTTCCTTAAGCCGCTAGCCCGCAAATGATTGAAAAAACGATACTAGTCTGGCGTCTACACCCTGTCAAATTTCTGCTCGTGAGCTCGTAAGCTTGATTAAAGCCGAAGTTAAAGCCGTCGAAGGCGCGATACCGCCAGGAAAGCAATTAATCCAGCATTACCGGAGAGAAAAATAATCAGCAGTCCATTATTACGAGGATGGCCCAAATACCCGGCAGCAAACAAAACGTCAAAGCTCAACAGAACAATCAAGAGATACCCCAAGAAGCGTGCGAACGACAGAGGCGGCTCCTTTCGTATTGTGCGCGCCGAGTAGAAAAATAGCCACCAGCCGATTACCTCAAACACCGCCATGAAGAAAATCACAGTCCAAAATGTCAGATCATTCAATGATTCATCTCGATAGACAACGCGTGTGCATCCCTAAGCTAGTAGTCGCAAACATGCGCGAAAAAAGATACTAGTCTGGCCTCGTACGGCTGTCAAATATCCGGACTTCCTGGTCGCCGCAGCAAATGTCCACACAGACACATCCTTGAATTTCGTTTAGCGTCGTGCTACCGTCGCTCGTGTTTAAAATTAAAATATTGACGATTGATTCCGGCGACGCCGAGAAGTTGTTCACTCCCTCCCGCTCCAAATTCAAAGCATCATCCCAATTTTGGGCCTCGAAAACGCGAATATTAAATCGCCAAACTCACGAATTTAAATTCCATGTAACTCACAGAAAACAAACGACGGCGACTTGCTCAAATCGCCAAAAAATCACATTTTCGTCTGCAAGTTTTCACCCCTCTTTCCCCCTCACCGCTAGACCGATTTCGCGCGAGGATTCGCGTGTATAAGACCGTCGAAACTCGCATCCGCAAAGCGCTGAAACACCACATCCACGAGCGCTATAAAATCGACGTCCCCATCGTCCTCGAGCGTCCGCCAAAGCTGGCCATGGGAGAAGCCGCTTCTCCCCTGTGCTTCGAACTCGCCAAGCAAATGAAAAAACCGCCGCGCGCGCTTGCTCAGGAAATTGCGAATTCGCTGAAGCCGATCCCGGGAGTGGCGCGCATCGAAGTCGCCGGCGGAGGCTACCTTAATTTCTTTTTCGACCGCGCCCAATTTTTCCGCTCCGCTTGCGAAGAAGCCGGACACGAATCCGCTTCACCCGTCCCGAACGCGCCCAAGACCGTCGTCGAGCACACCAGCATCAATCCAAATAAAGCCGCGCACATCGGCCACGTTCGCAACGCAGTCCTGGGCGACACTTTCGCGCGGCTGCTGCGTCACGTCGGCCGCCGCGTCGAAGTCCAAAACTACATCGACAACACCGGCGTGCAGGTCGCTGACGTAGTCCTCGGCTTCCTCCATCTCGAAAAAAAATCGCTCGCTGAAGTGAAAGCTCTGGCCGCCGCGCCGAAATTTGACTACCTCTGCTGGGACCTTTACACCCGCGTCACACAATGGCTCGCGGAAGACAAATCGCGCCTCGAACTTCGCAATCAAACTTTGAAAGAAATTGAAGAGGGACATGGCGACACCGCAAAAGCCGGCGAGATAATCGCCACCGCGATTGTACACAGCCATTTGCGCACGCTCGACCGCCTGGGCATCGATTTCGACTTGCTCTCGCAGGAGAGCGAAATCCTGCACCTGAAATTCTGGGATGCCGCATTCAAAATGCTGAAGGAGCGCAACGCAATTCAGCTCGCCACATCAGGAAAGAATGCCGGCTGCTGGGTGATGCAGCTTCCTTCCAAGAGCGCCGCCGCGGACGACGAATCTAGTACAACCGCGGAAACCTTCGAAGCAAAGCCCGAAGAGCCTCCGGAGGAAGCCGAAGCAAAAATTATCGTCCGCTCCACTGGAACCGTCACCTACGTTGGCAAAGACATCGCGCACCATCTTTGGAAATTCGGCCTGCTCGACCGCGATTTCCATTACCAGCGTTTTCATAAGCATCCCGACGGCCACGAAGCCTGGGTCACCTCCAGCGATCGCGACGACCCCGGCGCTCCCTCCTTCGGTCATGCTCACGATGTCTTCAACGTGATTGACTCGCGCCAGGCTTATCCTCAACAGGTGGTCGTCGCGGGTCTGCGCGCTCTCGGATATGATGAAGAAGCGGATCACCTAAAACATTTCGCTTACAACGTTGTCGCGCTCACGCCTCGCTGCGCGCAGGAAATGGGGTACGAAATACCCGCGGAAGACGCCAAGAAGCAGTACGTCGACGTCAGCGGCCGCAAAGGTCAGGGCGTGAAAGCGGACGATTTGCTCGACCGCCTCGAAATCAGCGCCCGCGCGGAAGTGGATTCGCGCCACCCGGAAGCACCGGAGTCAGAACGCGCAGCAATCGGCCACGCCATCGCCATCGGTGCGCTGCGATATTTCCTCCTGCGTTTCACGCGCTCTACCGTCATCGCGTTTGATTTTGAGGATGCGCTGAGCTTCGAAGGAGAGACCGGCCCGTACGTTCAGTACGCCGTCGTGCGCGTGAATGGGATTTTGCGCAGGGGCGGGGAGTTAGATCCCAGTATGGCTGCGGAAGATTCCAAGAATATAGAACGGTTGAAGAGCGGCGCGCTCGATGTCGCGCGCTTTCTCTCTGCTCCTGAGGGTGACGATCTTTGGGATATTATCTTGCTCGCAGGGTCGCTCGACTCGCGAGTGGAATTCGCCATCTCGGCACAAGAGCCGGCGATTCTCGCGCGTTTTGCGTTCGAACTAGCGCAAGCTTTCAACGTTTTTTACCACAAGCACCACATTCTCTCGGAAAAGGACGCCGGAAAGCGCGCCCTCCTCCTGCTAATCACGTCGCTGGTGCGCGAACAATTAGTCACCACCCTGGGCGTTATGGGTATCACCGCCCCCGACAAAATGTGATGCACTCCTCGCTCGCTGCCGTTCGCCATGCCGCCAAAAAATGTTGTCATCCGAACCGCGCTATTCGCGGACGCTTTGAGGGACCTGCTGTTAGGGTTGTCGCGCTGTGTAAGCGTCCAACACGAATGGGCGGGATCACATTTTCAACGCGAAATCTACAATCGACCGAATCGCGACGCCAGTGGGCCCCTTCGCCAGCCACGGGCGTCCTTCATCGATCCAGCACGTAGCCGCGATGTCGAGGTGTATCCATGGAGTGTCCTCGGCAAATTCCTTGATGAACCACGCCGCCGTAATCGCGCCGCCGCCTTTGCCTGTACCGGTATTGCGAATGTCGGCGATGTTACTCTTGATCATCTCCTGGTACTCGTCGTCCATCGGCATGGGCCACATTTTTTCGCCGGCAGCCTTCGCGCTCTCTAAAAATTGGTCGAGATATTCGCGCGGCGTGCCAAATGCGCCGACGTGCACGTTAGCCAGCGCCACCTGAATGGCTCCCGTCAGCGTCGCAGCGTCGATCAAATGGGTACAACCAAGCTTTTTCGCGTAGCAGACGCCGTCGGCAAGAATCAGTCGCCCCTCTGCATCGGTATTGATAATCTCAATCGTTTTTCCCGACATGGCCACTTGCACGTCGCCCGGTTTCTGAGCTCTGCCACCCGGCATATTCTCGGTCGCGGGAATCACAGCAATCACCGGCACTGTGGGCTTCAGCGCCGCGATCGCGCGCATCGCTCCCAGCATTGTCGCTCCGCCGCCCATGTCGTACTTCATCTTCTCCATGTTGTCAGCCGGCTTGATCGATATGCCCCCAGTATCGAACGTCACCGCTTTGCCCACGAGTCCGAGCACCGGCCCGCCCGGCCGCGCATGTTCCGGGGTGTATCTAAGAACAATTACTCTCGGCGGCTCGACGCTGCCCTGCGCCACGCCTAGAAGGGCTCCCATTTTCAGATCGGAGATTTTTCGCTCGTCCAGAATCTCGACAGAAAGCCCCACTTCTTTTGCCATAGCTTCGGCGCGCACCGCCAGCATGATGGGGGTCAGCCGGTTCGAAGGCTCGTTAATCAAATCGCGGGCGAAATTCTGCGACTCGGCAAGCACCCGACCGTGCAAGATTGCGGCGGCAAGATTGGCACCCAATCCCGCGTCAAAGTTTGCGAGCGAAACGGATTGGATTTCGCGGTTCGGTTTTTTGTCCGTATGGTATTTGTTCGATTCAAAATCGGCGGCGATCAAGCCTTCCACTACAGCTTGAGCCGCGTTTGGACCGCGCTCGCCTTCTCGGGTAACGAACACGAATTTCTTCACTCCGTGCGGCTTCAGATAGCGCAACGCCGTGCCGGCAATCTTGCGCAAATCCCCCGTTCCAAATTTGCCTGGCTTTCCCGCGCCTACCAGCAACAGGCGCTGCGCTCCAAGGCCAACTGGGAAGTGAATGAAGACAAGTTCGAGCGCCTTGCCGGTCAGCTCCCCGCTCTCCACAAGCGAGGCGAGTTGGCCCTTCATGGCGCGGTCGATTTCGCCTGCGACTCCTTCTAACTTGTTTTCTTGATCGAAAATATAAGTGACCAGCGCGTCGGTAGAAACGGAAGGATAGGCCTGAGTCTCCAATTGTATCTGCATGTTCCCCTTTTTAATTTATCGCCGTCGCGAGCGGAAGATTGCTTCGCTGGCTTCTCGTTTGGCTTCTTTTTGTCGTTCGGATTCGCGGCGATCGTGGAACTTTTTTCCCTTTGCCACCGCTAATTCGCATTTTGCGATGCCGTCTCGGAAATAAATCTTCGTCGGCACTACGGTCATGCCCTTTTGCTGGGTTTGCACCAACAGTCTTTCGATCTCGCGCCGTCTAATCAGCAGTTTTCTTTTTCGAAGAGGATCGTGATTGCGAAACCCGCCGGGCAGGTACTCCGGAATATGGCAGTTTACCAGCCAAGCTTCGCCTCCGCGAATTTCCGCGTACGCGTCCCGCAAAGTTCCCTTCCCCTCGCGAAGTGTTTTTACTTCTGTGCCCAGAAGCACCAGACCCGCTTCCAGACTATCGAACAAATGATAGTTATAGGAGGCGGCCCGATTCTGCGCAACAATTTTGACGCCTTCGTGTTGAGATTTGTTGGCGTTCGATTTCACGCCAACCATGATAGCCGCCGCACACAACGCGCCGCAAGTCGCAGATTTCGCCCGGTTTCCCGGCCCCGCGAACGATTCTCATATTGTTTTAAGCGAATCCTTCAGTTGATTCGTCTAATTTACTTACGCAGCACAACGCTGACCATTTCTTGCTGCATCTTATAGCGGGTGCTAAACTTCTTAAAGACTCAGGGAACCCGCGCGGAGGAACCTTTTTGCGCCGATTAGGTTATCTATCATTGTTGTTGGTCATGGCTTCGTTTCTGGCTGGCTGTCCCAAGTCTGGAGCCGGCTCGGATTACTCCGCAGGCCGCAAGGCCGAGAATATTCAGGATTACGACACCGCTCTGGTTCATTACGAAAGAGCTCTTCGAGTTGACCCCACGAACGCCGAGTATAAGCTCCGCGCCGAGCGCATGCGCTACGAGTCGGCCGTAACACACGTGAAGCAAGGCCAAGTGGCCCTCAAAAGGGGCGATCTCCAGCTGGCCCTGGGCGAGTTCCAAAAAGCTCAATTAATCGACCCTTCAAATTCGGCCGCAGACCAGGAAGTTAAGAGAACGCTGGAGCTAATTGCGCAAGGCGAGGCGCAGAATCCGAAACCCGTGAACCCGGCCACTCAAGAGGACGACCAGTTACTTTCAGGCCCTCCCGAGTTGAAGCCTCTTTCGCGCGAACCGATCAATTTGAAGATGACGAATGATGCGCGCGTAGCGTACGAAACGATTGCGAAACTTGCAGGTTTAAGCGTCGTTTTCGATCCGGATCTCACAGCTAAGCGGATTACGATTGAGTTGCCGAATGTAAGTTTGGAACAGAGCCTGGATACGGTAGCGCTCGCAAGTAAAACCTTCTGGAAGCCGGTGACTCCCAGCGTGATTTTCGTGGCGCCAGACCAGCCGCAAAAGCGTAAGGACCTCGAGGACGAGGTTGTTAGGACGTTTTATCTATCGAACACGATCACTCCGCAAGACTTGACCGAGATAGTGAATGGGTTGCGTCAACTTCTGGACTTGCATCGTTTACAGCAGGTAAACGCGCAGAACGCTATCGTGATCCGCGACACGCCTGATAAACTCGCGCTCGCAGCAAAAATTATTCGCGACATCGACAAATCGAAACCGGAAGTCCTGCTTCACATTCAAGTGCTGACGGCGAGTGTAGACCGCCTTCGCGACCTGGGTATTCTTCCCGGCCAGAGCATCGCAGTCGCTTTCAACCCTCGCACATCCTTACAGCCAAATAGCACCACGACTACGGGTACTGGCGGTACGACTACGTCGTCCAGCACAACGACGACTGTTCCGCAGGTGACCCTCCAAAATCTGAAGCATCTGGGTACTGCTGATTGGAGCATTACGCTTCCCGGTGCTCAAGCGAATGCAATCTTGACCGACAACCAAACGAAAATCATTCAGGATCCGGAAGTGCGCGTGACTGATGGACAAAAAGCCACGCTGAAAATCGGCTCGCGCGTTCCGGTCGCGACTGGCAGCTTTCAAGCGGGTGTAGGAGTTGGCGTCACTGGCTCGGCTGGCGTTGTAAATCCCCTTGTGAACACCCAATTCCAGTATATCGACGTAGGCGTGAATATCGAGGTGACACCCCGTGTGCACCCCGACGGCGAAGTAAGCATGAAACTTACTGTGGACGTTTCTCAAATCACAGGCACGAGCAATATTGGCGGAATCAATCAACCGGTCATCGGCCAGAAAAAAGAGGAAGTTGATATTCGTTTGAAAGAGGGTGAAGTAAGCGTTCTCGGCGGCCTGATTGAGCGAACGGATACAAAACTTATAAACGGCATACCGGGATTGGGCGAAATTCCCGCAATACGTTATTTGTTTTCGGACAATAGCCATGAGATCGAGGAAGACGAAACTCTGATCGTTTTGACGCCTCATGTAATCCGGCTGCCTTCGTTTACCGCTGAAAATCTGCGTTCGATGGCCGCAGGCACGGACTCCAACGTACGCGTTTATCATGAAGGCGCTGAAGTGATGCCAGAGGGCGGACCGGCAAACCCCGCAGCTGCGGTTGTTGCTCCGACGCCAGCGGTCACGCCGGCCCTTATGCCGACCTCGGCGGCGCAAGGCGGAACTCCCGCTGCGCGGCTTCACTTCGAGCCTGCGGCGACCACGATGAAGACTGGCGACATTACGACTTTGGGCCTTGCGGTTTCGAATGTAAGCGATCTTTTCTCGATTCCACTTCTGGTGCACTACAACCCGGCAGTGATTCAGATCGAAGAGGTGCGCAACGGAGGATTTCTTTCGGGAGGCACTCAGGAGGTTGCCATTATGCCGCACATCGATTCGCAGCGCGGCGAAGTGGTGGTCTCGATAACGCGCGCTCCCAACACCCTGGGAATAAACGGCACCGGAACGCTTCTGGGCTTCGTTGTCCGCGCAATTGCTCCGGGCAATTCGTCGCTGCAGATATTGCAGGTGAATGCGCATGATTCGCAGCAGCGGACGATTCCGATGGTGTCCGGAGAAGCTACGATTCAGGTGCAGTGACCGAAATGAGCGGTATTTTCAATCGTCATATTCCACTCGAATCCCCACAGCCGCGCTTGCTGGCTTTCGGAAAATTGCGGCGTAAGCGCTCCGGCGCCGCAGGCATGACGCTGATCGAACTCGTCCTTGCTTGTGCGATTCTTGTAGTGCTGGCGACAGCAGCGATACCCCTGGCCCGCGTGACGGTGAAAAGACACAAGGAAGACACGCTTCGTTACGACTTGCGGCAAATACGTGACGCGATAGATCGCTATAAAGATGCCGCTGACAAAGGTCAAATCCAAGTCCAGGCTGGCACAGAGGGATATCCTCCAGATCTGCAGACGTTGGTTCACGGAGTCGCGCTGACCGGAGTTACCGGCAAAAATATCCGGTTTCTCCGCAGAATTCCGACAGATCCGATGACGGGAAATCAAGATTGGGGAATGCGCTCGGTCCAGGACGACACGGACTCAAGTTCCTGGGGCGGTCAGGACGTTTTCGACGTATTCACTAAGTCCTCAGGCACCGCTTTGAATGGTACCAAATACTCGGATTGGTAGCCGCGGATGGGAGTTGGCAATGAAACGCCGGAATAAAGGTAAATGGAATACCGCCAGCGGCAACACAGCCCATCGCGGATTCACGCTTATCGAATTGATGGTTGTGCTCGCAATTATCATGATCATCGCCGCGATCGCCGCGGGAAATTATCGGCAATCGGTTATACGAGCCAAAGAGACTTCGCTGCGCACGGATCTGAAGGTCATGCGCGATGCGATTCAGCATTACACGGAAGACAAGGAAGCTGCACCCTCGTCGCTCGATGACCTTGTGAGCGCCCACTATATCCAGCAAATTCCCACCGATCCGATAACGACTCAGAAAGATTGGGTAACGGTTTCCGAAGATTTGGACGTTAGTCCGGAGCAAAGCAGCTCGGGGATCACAGATGTGCATTCGGCATCAGACAAGATCTCGCCATTCGAGAATCAACCTTACAGTTCCTGGTAAGTGGTTACAGATGATTCCGGAATGCGTCGATTGCACAAGCGTAGTAACGCACTAACACTAAAAAATTAGTAGCCGCGTCGATTTGACCGCACCGCGCACATCCGCTATCATGTTTTCGCGGGGTGGAGCAGCCTGGTAGCTCGTCGGGCTCATAACCCGGAGGTCGTTGGTTCAAATCCAACCCCCGCAACCATCTTCTCCTCGATCCTGATTTTCAAGAGTCATTCCAGCCTACCGGAGGAGCAGCGCGACCGGCTGGCTTCCCTGGGCAAACTTCCGGCAGGGCTCGCGCATGAACTCAACCAATCGTGCTTCTGCGACGAAACGCGCCACCAGCCATTTGCGCGACACGCTCACCAGAGTCAGGAACGCGAGCCTGGAGTTGGGAAGTTACGACCTCTCGCCCGAGCAGAAATCGGAGATCGAGAAACTGGAAGCTTCTTTCACGCAGACGGATGCGGTTCCCCGGACGCGATGCACGGAACCGGCCAGCTTCGCGTCCGAACTTACCGCGAGGACGACTGCGAGGTGGTTGAGATCGGTGACAACGGCCCGAGAATTCCCGACGACGTGCAACCTCACATTTTTGAGCCTTTTTTCACTACCAAAGGCGTGGGCGAAGGCACCGGCCTCGGCCTGGACACCGTCCAGCGAATTGTGAAGAAGCACCGAGGAAAAATTCAGCTCAGTTCCAAACCCGGCGACACGCGGTTTCAAGTCTGGCTGCCATTAGCTACGTCGGAAGTGGCATAAATCGTTTACCACGGCAGAAACCGGTGCGGGCCGATCTTGGGTCTTATTCGGGAGATGGCTATCGAGATCAGGGCTACCACGCCTAGGATCGCCAGGCCGAAGTAGATGTCTATGTAGGAGAACAGCCTGCTCTGGGTGATCACATTATTTTGAAAGAGTTGCAATGCTCCCAGGCCGGGATCGCTGCTTCCGCCGCCGTTGCGGTGAATCAGATCAGCATATTGCGTCAGGGTAGAGCGAGTGGTGGCGTCCAGGCGATTGGACACGTCCAAGAGGCGCGAGGAATGCAGCGTCATGCGCCGGTCGAACAACACTGTCGCCGCAGTGACACCAAATGTGTTTCCGAGCTGGCGCACGAAGAAGTAGGTGGTGGAAATGTCATTGACCTGGGCTACCGGCGCGTTGGCGGAGACAACGTTTCCGGCAGCGAGGATAACGGGCCCGATGCAAAAGCCTTGCAGGAAAATCACGGGCGCCAAGATTATGGTGGGCGTGGTGGGCGTCCAGATATAGCAGATCGCGAGGTACGTCGCGACCAAGATCAGCAAACCGCCGACTAGCGTGCGCAAGGGACCCAAGCGGGGCATCAGCAAGTGTAAAGCGTACTGCAACCCTAACCCAAGGCCGAGCGTGTACATCGAGATAAAACCGCCCGCCTGCAAAGCGCTGTAGTCCTGTACGAAGCGAAGATATTGCGGCACGACGTAAAGGCCGGCGCCGAAGAACGCTCCCACGATCAAAATCACTACGAAGAAGGTACGCAGGGCAGCGTGGTGAACAATCACGCGCAAATGCAAGACCGGCGAGAGGTTCTGTGGGCGGTAGTCCCACCAGAGAAATGCGATAAAGAGAATGGCAGCCGCGACCAGTGCTGCAGCAATCCAGTCCGACTGGAGCCACAGATCCCGCTCACCTCGGCTGATGGCAGTCTCCAGGCACGCCAGCGACGCAATCAACAGGACCGCGCCCCACACATCAACCTGACCCTCTTTCTTGCGCTCAAACAAATAACCTGGCGGAATAATTTTCCAGATAAGGAAAGCACCGATCGCCAGAAAGGGAAAATCAACTAGGAAGGCATAATTCCAGTGAAACGTGTCGGTGACCCAACCCATGACAACGGGGTAGGGTACTTCAAAACCAACGAGAACGAGGTAAAGCCGCGTGACCGCCGCCATGCGCGCTTTCCCGGGAAACAACAGCCCTGAGAGAATGACGACACGCACCAGAAACGCTCCACCTCCGAATCCCATAATCAAGCGGGAAGCTAGCAGCTGCGCAAGACTACCAGTGCTCAGCACGCAGCCCATCGCCCCTGTGGCATAAATCGCGATGCTTAACAGCAAGTGACGCCGGGTGCCAATGACGCGCGTCATCCAAGCCGCCATCGCTATGGAGCAGAGATAGCCGACGTTATAAAGAGTGATCACCCAGCTAATTTCATCGGAACTGGCGCCTACGTTGCCCTGCATGTCCGGGAGAAACACATTGATCGAGAGGCGATTAGAGATTTCGATGGCGGCAACCATGCCAACGGTCAGGAGCATGGCCATCCGCCGGCGATAGGACAGGTGCGACACGATACTGCTGAGGAAGCGCTCCTCTTGGCGCTCCCAGCCTTCCGGGAGAGTACTACCGAGATAGCTCATTGCGTTTGTTCACCGTCAGCGAGTGTAAATCGTCGCTTCCACATTCATGCCGGGCCGCAGAACCAGATTCGGATTCTTGTTTGGCTTCACCAGGATTTTTACCGGAATGCGCCGCACAACTTTGATGAAATTCCCGGTGGCGTTTTGCGGCGGCAGCAAGGCTTGCAGCGAGCCGGTCGCTCCGGCGATGGAATCCACCACGCCTTCGAACTCTTGGCGGTAAGAATCGACGTGGATGCGAACTTTCTGGCCTGGAGCGACGTTGGCCAGCTGCGTTTCCTTGAAATTTGCGGTGACGTAGACCTGATCCAGAGGCACGATGGTCAAAAGCAATTGTCCCGGCGACACATATTGTCCCAGGTCGACGGACTTCTGGGTGACTTGCCCCGAGATCGGAGCGGTAATGTGTGTATATGCGAGATTCAGCTCGGCCTGTTGCAACGCTGCCTTCGCTCGCTCGGCGGCGGCGACTGCCGACTTGTAAGTTGCTTCGGCGATGGGCACTTGCTGCTCCCGCGCCTTCGTTTCAAGTAATTGAGACTGCGAGCGAGAAACCCGGGCCTCTGCGGAATGCGCATTCGCCCGGGCGATCACAACTGCTTGTTGCGCCGCAGAAAGCTGCTGTTGAGCTGCCGCTAGGTCACTTTTCGCGACCCGCGCAGTAGCCTCGACAGCATCGAATTGAAATTTGGAGACGTCGTCGGTGGACAGCAGCGGCGTGTAGCGAGCCAAGTCTGCCTGGGCTCGCTCGTTGGACGCTTGTTTGGCAGCCACGTTGGCCTCGGCGACTTGGAGATTCGCCGTCGCAGACTGTTCCAGTTGTGCTTGAGAACTCGCATAGTCAGCTGAATCTGATTCCTTCTGAGCCATTGCTCCGCTGGTACTGTGAGTGGTGGTTTCGCGCGTCAAGCCAATCTGGATCTCCGCGGAATTGGCTTGTGCCTCCGCAAAATCCAAGTTGGCCTTTGCCTGCTCCACCTCCGCCTGGTAGGTACGTGGATCGATTTGCACCAGCAGGTCGCCTTCTTTCACCGGTGTATTGTCGTTGATCAAAAGCTGCACCACATAGCCCGGAACCTGCGGTGCAACGGCGGTGATGTGGCAATCCACTTGCGCGTCGTCCGTAGTTACCCGGCCGCTGTACACATACCAGGCGACTGCGGCCAGAATCAGGGCGGCGACGAAAGATCCCTTCATCCAAGGATTCAGATTTCGAACCCAGTTCCGCAGCGAGAAAGAGGACTGCGGTGTCTGGGGTTCTTGTGCCGTGGAGTCCGGCGCAGCGCTGGCCTGCGGCGTTGGTGTTGAAGGAGTGGAGCTCATGATCTAGTTCGCTTTCACTTTGTATACATAGCTTCGATCTCGCCTGTGGCGCGAGCCAGGGCTGCCCTGGACAAATTGAATTGATACAATGCCCCAATTCGATTGTCGCTGGCGCGCGCTAAGGCGTCCTGAGCGGTGACAACTTCCACGTTCGTTGTGACGCCCGCTTGAAAACGGCGCTGAGCCTGGGCCACTTCCTCCTCGGCCAGTTTGTAGCCTAGATTGGCCACGTCCACCGAATTCCTCGCTGCCGTAAGTTCATCGAGAGCGGACTTTACATCATTCACGATTTGCGCTTCAACTTGGCGCCGAACTTCCGCGACATGCTGTTCTTCCAGTTTTGCGTGCGCTTCTTCCGCGCGGATTCGCCCGCTGGTGAAGAGCGGAAATTGCAGAGAGATTTCGTAAGTGTAGGCCGGTACGCCGTTGTCGAAGCGGGACCCCTGGTAGTACCAGAATCCCGAGAAATCCAATTGCGGAAGGCGTTGGTCGCGAGCCGAATCCGTCGTCAACTTGGCGATACGTTGCTGGGAACTCAGCGATCGAATCTCCGGTCGCGAGCTCAACGCCTGATTGAAGAGCGCGTCTCTTTCCAGTACCGGAAGATCGTAGAACTCCAAGCCGTCGGTCACTTCCGGATCTTGGTCGCGGGGCAAGTCGAGCAGCGCCGCCAAGCCGTATTTGGTCGTGTGAGTGAGCGTTTCCGCGTCGATCAGATTCTGGCGCTCATTCTGCAATTCGACGTTCGCTCGCACCGTGTCGATATTCAATCCGATCCCTGTTTTCTGAAGCTCGGCAGCTTGTTCGTAGAGCCGTTGTGCAAGAACGACACGTGCATTCGCGGCGTCGCGCGTTGCCAGCGCTCGCAGGACCAGCAAGTATTGGTCCACCACCGCGGTAACCACCGTCTCACGCGTACTTTGTTGTCCGCGCGCGCCTGTCGTGTTCCTTCCCGCCCGATTTGGTATTCGCGAATCAGCGGCAAGTTCAGCAGTGTTTGTGAAAAAGCGGGACCAGCTTCTATCACCTGAAAAGGCCCGGCATCCGTCCGCTGCTTCGAACGCTCGATGCTCTGAAAATTGTATTGGTTCACTGAGCCGGAAGCCGCCATGTTCGCCTGCGGAAGCAACGCTGCGCGCGCAATCTGACTATTCCGATTGCTTTCGGAAACCAGTAGCCGGGCGATGATGCGCTGCGGATTCTGCTTTAGCGCGAGTTGCAGAGCTTCTTTTAGGGTGAGCTTCAGCGAGCCAGTTGAACCTGCGGACGGCTGCTGCCCGGAAGAACTGAGCGGAAACGATCCATGCACAATTAACAGGAGCAGAACAGATACTCGCCGAAAACTCGCGGCCATGGAGAAACCTCCATACAGAAAAAACAGGCTGTTGCGAACAATCATTATAAGGGGAAAGCCAGTCGACGTAAGTACGAAGCCGTACGATCTTTTTTTCGGCAGTTTGTCAGGCAGTATTCGAAGGCGAGCTGATTGAGAAGCGACCAGGGGTTGACAATGATCGACGCTGGTTATCCAGGCCGCCGGAACCTGTCTTCGCGGCAATCGGGAAACCGGTGCGAAGACCTGCGCGTGCCGGCTACTTTATGGCTGGAGGATTCGCAAAGCCCGTTGCGGAAGTGATGCGGCCGTTCGGATCCAGATTAAACACGTTGGTACCGCTCATAAGCTCTTGCCCGTCGATCCCCGATGCGATCCAGTCGGCAAGTACTACCCCTTGGCAGTGCCGAGGTTCACCCTTCCGCCGCATTCGCACTCCGGGCATGAATCGCTGGGCTGCTCCGGCGTGAGACGAAAGATCGGCCAAGCCCTCGAGCAGGCTGTAGCGATCCCGGAAACTCACATCGGTCACCGCTATCCTGGAAAACGCTTCGTTTCGAGCGACGTCATCCGTCACAACCCACGCCTCAAACCACCCGTCCACGACACTTGCAGCGTCCGCGAACACTTCGTCGGAGACAAGGTTGGCGAAGAGAGAAAGCTGGAAGCGCCAGCCTTGCAAATGTTCATCACGCGCGGCCTCGTCCGAGAATTCATGCAAAAGACGAAGGCGTGTGCCGCCTTCGAAAGCTTCCAGAGAAATGGTCACCCGCGAGCTGCCGGGCGGAATCGGCTTTCCGCTAGAAAATCCGTACGTAAACACAATGCGTTCTGGCGGCACTACTTCGAGAACTTCGCCAACAGCCTCCGCTCCACCCGGGTTGCGAATCAGAACCTTCCCTCCCGCGCGAGCTTCAATGCTCGAGCCAGCGCCCCACCATTTCGCCCACCTCGCACTGTCGGTGAAAAAACGGAAAACGGTCTCAGGGTTAGCTTGAATCACAACCAACCGGTCAAGTCGATACGTAAGTGGTCCCATGATTTGGCAAACCCTCCTAAGTCTTTCGCCGGCGGCCGTGCGGACGCGGGCCGCGCCGGGATTCTTCCAACTCAGCCTGAAGCTTTAGGTTCCACAACTTGTCGTCCCACATGCGTTCCAGCATCTGTCCCAACGGACCCAGCGCCTCGCGGCGAGCGCGGTAGAACCTATTGCGGCTCTCAACCCGCGCTTCCACCAAGCCGTCATCTAGCAAAGATCTAAGCTGCAGAGAAACTGCTCCGAAGGTTACGTCCGGCATGGCCTGATGAATGGTTCCGGCGCTGAGTTCTTCCTTCCATACCAGACGGAGAATTTCGCGGCGGCGGGGCGAGGCGAGAGCAGCAATTACAGTCGTTTCAGCGGTCACACAGACACTTTAGATTAAACTAAAATATAAGTCAAGCATTCCCGCTTCGCTAACTCCAGATCGCACCCCTAGGTTTCTAACTCGGAAGGATTAGAGCGGCAGCTTAAGCCCTGGCTGCTTTGGATAGCTTGGCCTGCGGTCGAAGGCGAGCGAGCGATGGCCGGTCCCGCACCGCAAACGAGCTGAGACCTTCGTCTATTTCCCGGATGTCACTCATCTTGTAGAAGTTTTCCTTCTGGCATATTCGGCAACGAAGATTCAGAGTTGGAAATGTTAGCTCGGTTCCGGCGTCCACCGAAATGAGTCCCGGCGCGATTTCTTTGTTCGCGATTCTAGAGGGCACGGCGATGGTCTCTCCGCATGAACGGCACTGCACACCGTGGTACTTATCCATCTTAGTTCCAAGCGTCATCGTGGACCTCATTAGCGGATATTTCAAAAAGATAGGGTGCGGATTGTACTGGTTCTTGGCTCTAGATTGAAACTGAAATCTACAGCTATTTTGATTCCCGGGATGTTACCTGTGGATTTCGGTCAAGTATCCTATTGTCTGTCATATAGCGTGAGACAACAAATCCAGTGTCATAAGAATCGCCGTTTCGCCCCAGCTGCGATTACACAACTCGCGCGCATCTAGTTCGAAAATATTCCGCGGGCCGATTCGCTTTGTCGGGCCAGATGCTTACCGTTCAGACATTGACGGGCACACTAAGGCCGAGTACACTCAGCTTTCCATCGCTAGTGACGCATTTAAACGGAAAACTACGCGAAATCCGCAAATTGACGGCGCACCGGAGTGTCGGATGAGGGCTGCTGCGATCCCTTGCTTTTCAGTGCCGACTGCTGCTTGCCTAAGTGCACTTCTTCTCTGCTTGGCGTTGATTCCGTTAGGGATTGTGTCGGCAGCGCAATCGCCGCAAAGTGGTTCACCACAGCAAACTCCCGCAGCCCAGCCCGCTCCTGAAGTCACCATGACGCCACAGACAGCGCCGGCTCCCCCGTCGTCCTCCGACAAAACCGCAGAGGTCGATACGCAGTCAAGCGTTCCGTTTGAATCCCACGTGAACTTGGTTCCGGTTCGTGTCGTCGTGCATGATTCGAATGGCAAAGTCGTTACCAATTTGACCAAGCAAGATTTCCGGCTGACCCAAGACCGCAGACCGCAGACGATTTCGCTTTTCACCGTGGAAACACCTGCTTCGACGGAGAAACAGGTTGTGCGAGGCGAGGCAGGTGGAGAAGCGACCGATCAGCCGAAACCCTCCGCTTCCGGAACGTTAGCAATGCCGACGCGATTCGTAGCGCTTCTGTTTGATGATGTGCACCTCAGGACGCAGGATCTGGTCCAGACGCGTGTGGCCGCTCTGCACTATCTCGAAGCTTCGGTCGATCCGACCGAACGAGTTGCTCTCTTCACCACCTCAGGGCAAAAGCAAGTGGAGTTTACGGATGATCGCGCCAAGATCCGCACGATGCTCGGGCAACTGTTGCCGAGCCCCGTCGGCGCACTCGATACAGTCAGCCAGTGCCCTCCGATGGATTATTACGAAGCCGACCTGATCGCAAACCTGAACGACCAGAATGCGACGGCAGCGGCAATTCAAGACACCACCGCTTGCGCCGCGAGCGGCGGCCCGAGTGTTTCTCCAGCTATTCTCGTTGAGCAAACTGCCCAACAACTGGTAATTGCCGGGGATACCAACGCGGAATATGCGATTCGGCGCTTGGTACAGGTCGTTCGCCGGATGTCCGCCCTTCCAGGGCAGCGCAGCATTGTTTTAGTCTCCCCAGGGTTTCTCATCACTAACACTCACCAGTTCGATATTTCAGACGTGATCGACAAAGCCACGCGCGCGAACGTATTCATTAATTCGCTCGACGCGCGCGGGCTTTACACCGTAGACGTGCTCGGCGACGTCAGTCAGCCGGTGCCGGTTCACGCCAATTCTAGCTCCGCGGGCCTCAGCCTCGGATACCGAGCTGAGGGACAGTCCCGCCAGGGCGACGTTATGGCCGAACTTTCCGACAGCACCGGTGGCTTCTATTTTCACAACAACAATGACCTGCGTAAGGGATTCAGTGTGACGACGTCAGTGCCCGAAGTCACTTACCTGCTCGCCTTTACTCCTGAGGCGCTAAAGTTCGATGGCAAGTTCCATCAGATAAAAGTGATGCTAGCTACCAAAGGTTATACCGTCCAGGCTCGGCGCGGTTTTTTCGCGCCCAAACATGGGCAAACTCCGGAAGAAGCGGCCAAACAGGATATTGAAGAAGCCGTCTTTTCGCAGGAGGAACGGCAGGGAGTTCCCATCGAGCTTCAACTGCAATATTTCAAAGGCGACGCTGTGGATGCGAAACTTTCGGTGCTCACGCGAGTAGACGTGAACCACGTCCGCTTCGAAAAAGCGGAAGGAAGAAACCTGGGCAATCTGACAGTGGTAGCGGCATTGTTCGACCGGAACGGCAACTTCATCACCGGAAACCAGGAAAACGTTGGACTGCGCCTGAGAGACGCGACACTCGAAAAGCTGACTCATACTGGTATGACCTTGAAAATGGGATTCGACGTTAAGCCCGGTGGATACGTCGTGCGCTTGGTCGTGCGGGACTCTAAAGCGTCCGTTCTATCGGCGAAAAATGGAGTAATTGAGATACCGTAAAAGGAAGGTGGGGCAATGACGCAACGCAGACTAGCTTTGCTGGTGCTTTTCATACTGCTGTTCCTCATCGCAGGCAGCTTCGGAGGGCGCTTCATCGGTTCTTCTGGAGTTGCACAAGCGCGCCAGTCCGCGCAAACCCCCGCTCAGCAGCCGGAATCTCAAACGCCGGCTCCTGCAATCAAGACTGAGACGCGCACGGTACGCGTCGATGTCGTGGTCACCGATAAGAAGGGCAATTACGTTCACGACCTGAAATCCGATGACTTTAAGGTTTACCAAGACAATAAACAGCAGCCGGTAACGAATTTCTCGTTTGGCGCGGACCCGAATGCGCCTGGTTCATCCGGACGGCATTACCTCATCTTGTTTTTCGACAATTCCACCATGGACACGGGTGACCAAGTGCAAGCCCGCACCGCAGCAGCGAAATTTATAGACCAGAATGCGGGTCCGGATAGAGTAATGGCAATTGTGAATTTCGGCGGCACTTTGAGAATCGACATGAATTTCACCTCTGACGTGGCGCGTCTCAAGCAAGCTGTGCAAGGCACACAAACCTCCTCTGTCCAACCCAACGCGACTTCTTCGAACACAGGGCCATCTTTGAGTTCAATGGGCGTTCCGACTGGGCCAACTGTTCCGGGCGGACTCTCAATGGACAGCGCTGTCGGCGATTTTGGAGCGCGGACATTGCTGCTGTCAATCCGAAGCCTTGCAAAAAGTATGATCAGCGTCCCGGGCAGGAAAAGCCTGATCCTTTTTACATCCGGGTTTGCGCTTACCGCTGAGTCGGATTCCGAACTAGCTGCGACGATCGACGTATGCAACAGGTCCAATGTCGCCATATATCCGCTGGACGTGCGGGGTTTGGCTACACCGACAATGCCGGCAGGATCCGGGCGCGGTCCGACGTCGTTTATTCCCAACAATAATTTGCCGGGCGCTCCGAGCCTGGCGTCCATGCAATCTCTAATTGAGACGGAAAGGCAGCAATCAACCGGCGCGAGCTTCTCGCTCGCCTCCTACCACGTTCCGCCTTCCTCTGAGCCGGTCTTGCAACACGGTGGCGGAGGGGGAGGTGGTGGCGGCGGACACGGTGGCGGCGGTGGCACTGGCGGTGGTGGCGGCACAGGTGGTGGTGGCACAGGCGGTGGCGGAGGCAAGGGAGGCGGCGGAGGCACGGGCGGTGGTGGCGGAACTCGAGGAGGCGGCGTCGTTAGCGGAGCTAACAATGGCAACCCGAACGCGCTCCCGCCCCGGGCAATTGTTCCGCCTATTCCAGAATCCACAGCTGCAAATCAGCAGGCGCTATATATGTTGGCCGAAGGAACCGGCGGCTTTCCAATTTTCAATACGAACGACATGTTCGCGGGACTTCAAAAAATCGCCAACGAGCAAAATGAGTACTACCTGCTCGGATATGTGCCGGCTAATTCCGCCGACGGCAGTTGCCACACTCTTAAAGTGAAGGTGGAGCGTGGCGGCACAAATGTCCGAGCGCGCACCGGCTTCTGCAATGTAAAGCCGACCGACTTGCTGGCTGGAAAACCGATCGAAAAAGATCTTGAGACCCGTGCCTCGGCTTCAGTGCCTGTCACCCAGGGATCGCTGGAAGCTCCGTATTTCTACAGCTCGAAGAACGAAGCCCGGGTGTTCATGGCCCTGGAAATTCCTTCCGCTACCATTGACTTTACCAAGGTGAAAGGCAAGAACCACGCGGACATAAATATCCTCGGAATAGCTTACCGCCCGGATGGGTCGGAAGCTTCCAAGTTTAGCGACGAACTAACCATGGACTACGAGAAAGATGAATTGCAAAAATTTATGCAGTCGCCCATGCGCTACCAAAACCAGTTCTCTGTCGCGCCGGGAAAATACCGGCTGACTGTTGTTTTGTCAGGCGGTGGACAGAAATTTGGAAAATACGAGACCACTCTTGATGTCGAGCCTTACGACGGGAAGACGTTCACCTTGAGCGGCTTGGCTTTCAGTAATGAAATGTACAAAGTGTCCGCAAACTCCGGTGACCTGGATGCCGATTTGCTCGCAGACCGTATGTCCATGATCGTGCAAGGCGTGGAACTGATTCCGTCGGGAAGCAATCACTTCAAGAAAACCGACAGAGTCATCTTGTACGCACAAATTTACGACCCCCAATTGGCTGATCCCAGCCCCGCTTTGGTGGGCTGCCAATACGTAGTTATCGATCAAAAATCAGGAAAGAAAGTGCTTTCGACCGGCCTGTTCAGCGTCACACCTTTTGTGCAGAAGGGAAATCCTGTAGTTCCACTGGCATTGAAAGTCCCGGTGGACACCTTTCCCCCGGGCGACTACCGGATCGAAGTGCAGGCCGGCAACGCAGCTGGAGCGTCCTCGCACACACGGTTGGCGACGTTTCAATTGGAATAGACTGAACAGTAATCTAAGATCGCTAATCTCGACCTCTGGGGCGGCGCGAAACATCGGGACAGTTGATCGACCGCCCCTTGAAATGTCGCGCTTGCTGGGGACTGCATTTTTCGAGTAGAATTGATTCCCCCGCACCGAGGACGCTATGAACAAGTCTATATTCAATGCCTTCGGACTGCGCGAGAACCCCTTCAGCGTCACCCCGGATCCCCGGCATTTATTCCTTACCCGGCAAACTCGCACGACGTTGGATGCTTTAATCCAGGCAATTCAAGCCCGCCAGGGTCTTATGCTGCTTACAGGCGACGTCGGGACTGGGAAGACCACACTAATTAATTCCCTGCTGGATTGGCTGCAACGGGATGGCATTCCCACAGCGTTTGTTTTCAACTCTCATATCGAGGCGCGGGAATTAATCGATTTGATGCTCGCTGATTTTCATATCGCGGCTGACGCGCGTTCTAGTACCAGTTCGCTATCACAGCTGAACGCATGGCTTCTCGAACGCCACCGCACAGGCGAGACCGCCGTCCTCATTGTCGACGAGGCCCAGGGACTGCCGTCACACACCATCGAGGAAATCCGACTGTTGCTGAATCTCGAAACGCCCACCGGAAAATTGCTTCAGATCGTTCTCTCGGGACAGTCGGATCTCGACGAGAGGCTCAAGCGGCTCGATCTGCGGCCGCTCCATCAGCGCATTTCACTTCGTTGCAGGACCATGCCGATGACGCAGGAGGAAACGCGCGGCTGCATCCAACATCGCCTGCGGGTAGCGGGCGCTCAAGACGATGGGCTTTTCACTCCCGAAGCGATGGATTCAGCTTATTTTTATTCGCGCGGAATTCCGCGGATAATAAATTTGCTGTGCGAGCAGGCGCTGTTGAAAGCCTACTGCAGTGGAGTCAGGCCCGTTTCTGCGAGCATGATCGAGGATGCTTCGCGTGAGTTTCAGTTCGATGGAGATCGCCCAATATCCCCGCCGCCAAAGACGGACGCAGCTACCGCTTTGAGAGCAAGCGTGATCCCGATGCAATCGATGTTGACAAATCCGCCGATGAGCTTCGCTGCTACGGCCGGCTCGGACGCGGACCGCCGACAGCACCTCACCAGCCTGCGCCCCCCCGCTTTTCCTTCTAAGGCACAGCCGCCGGCAGTTGCGAACAATCGGGACTTTGATGCCCGCAAAGCAGTCCCCGCTCGCCAATTGGGTGTATTCCCTGCGAAACCGCAAGTGAGCGCGAAGCGCGCGAATTCCACAACGTATCATTCCGCCGATGTTGGCCAGATAATCGCTGAGCTTTCGGCCGGGGCGCCAGCCGCCACGCCTGTGTGTATGAACCCTGGAATGAGAAACAGAAATCCGATTCTGCCAACAGTCCGCAGATCGATTTCTTGGTTGGTTAGAGCACAGGCACTCCTACTGGCATTTTTCGCGAAAACTAGAGTGAACTTCGGACGCCGAACTCGCCGTGCAATGCTTTCGCTGCGGTCCAATTACCGGCGTTGGTCTCACAACTGCTCGGTTGCGGCTGCACCAGTTATTAAACGCATGACAGCGCCGTTCATCTCCTGGCTGAAGCAGCCGCGGCCTCCCAAGCTGCTCATTCGAGCAACTTCGAGGACGAGCCGCCGACCATCGAGTCGTTTCACGGCTGTGAGCAGCGATCTTCGTAATCGAGCAGTTCGGTGGCTGCAAACGCCACTTCGTCCGGCGCACCGGCGCTAGCTGTACCGCTACCAAGATATCGTACCTATTTTGTGGATGTTTTAGGCGAGACTGCCGTCTCTCTGAAGTCCCGTATTTTTTCGATATATTGGTCGAGTGCTTCTCGTTTCGCGGTTTCAGACCAGCCGAGTTCGCGCGCAAGAATATCGGCGACTACTGGCGCTGCGTTAATCGCATGAATCCAACTATGCGTTTGCAATCCAATTCTCCGCGCCAGAATATCCTCAATGGACACCGCCATTTCGTCTCGAATCGCAGCCACTGCTTCCGCGCGTATCGGCGCAAGACCAGCGACAACAGGCTCTTCGAGCCCTGGTTCCTCTCTCGCCAGGTACATCACATGCGAAGCGCATGCGCCGAATTGTCCCGCCAAATGCCGTGCGGCATATTCCGACAGGCGGTAGAGTTTCATTAGCGTTCGCCAGTAGTCCGCCGAATAACCGTCTGAGCCCCGCAGCCGATAGTTGAGCGTCCGGCACTGCGAGGGAAAGACTGCCAGGGATTTTTGTACGGCGTCTATGGCGTCCTGCGCCATGGCTCGATAAGTTGTCCACTTACCACCCATAATGCTGATTAGTCCTGACTGCGAATCGATTTCGACTTCATGAGAGCGCGCGAGGCTCTTCGTACTTCCTGATTCGCTGGAACTAACCAGCGGGCGCACGCCAACAATGCCGCCGACGATCTGATCGGCAGTCACGGGGCGCGCCATGTAGCGATTTAGATGCCGCAGCAGATATCCGACTTCTTCAGCATACAGATCGAGGCCGTCGAGAGAGTCGATTTGCTCGTCGGTAGTGCCTACGAGAAGGCTGCCGCGCCACGGAATGGCAAACAGCACTCGGCCGTCATCCGTCTTTGGGATTAGCATCGCTTCGTCACTGCGAAGCGCTTCAAGCGGAAAGAGCAGGTGCACTCCCTTACTGAACCGTATTCGCAAAGGAACATTCGGTGTCGCCATCTTACGGATGGTGTCCGCGCGCGGGCCGGTAGCGTTGACGAAACTCCGTGCGTGAACGGTGAACTCCCGCCGCGTAAGTTTGTCTTCCGCAATCGCGGAAACAAGTTTCCCGTCGGTATTTTTCTCGAACCTTACGACAGGCGCATAGTTCAGAGCCTCGCCACCTTCCTCTGTGAAACTCTTAACCAAAGTGATGTTGTAACGCGCATCGTCAAATTGACCATCGGCAT
Organism: Candidatus Acidiferrales bacterium; assembly: GCA_035603075.1. Lineage (GTDB taxonomy): Bacteria > Acidobacteriota > Terriglobia > Acidiferrales > UBA7541 > Palsa-295. Next base: position 310,480 of record DATNLC010000113.1, read on the forward strand.
ATATCACCGCTCCCACCAGACCGTTCGGAGCAAGCGTTGGCATTCTAGTGAGCGCCTGCTCACGCGATATGACGCTGCTTGGCCGGAGGCCGTCGCGTCCTGCAATCCAGTCGTAAAGCCTCAAGCCTGTGGCAAAGTAAGCGACGTCCAGCCAACGATAGCAGGGCGCAAGAAATAATCTTGTGTTGGTCAGGAAGGGAGCGTTTTGCAACATGTGAACACGCTCGTGGAGAGCTTCTTTGAGGACGCGATATTCCTTGAAATCAAGATTGCGAATTGCCTCCTGGAGATATCGCACGCCTCCGTGAATCATCTTGGTGGACGCACTGGAAGCCCCGCTCGCGAAATCCGCGGCTTCCAGTTGTACCGTCTTCAAACCGCGGAGCTGCGAGTCCAAAGCACATCCCGAGCCTGTTGCACCGCCTCCGATCACGCAAACATCGAAGGTTTGTCCTTCAATGGCTTGCTTTGCTTCTTCTCGGGTTTTCATCCGCCCGCTTTACTCCGGTGATATGTAATAGGATTTTTGACTTCCGGCAAAGAGGCCACCCTTGAAAATCCTTACGTCTGACAGTGGCGGCGGTAGGCGAGATCATTACCACTTTTATCGAGGAACGGTCAAACAGCTGCGAAAATCCGGACCGCATACGTCTATAGTGCGCTCGAACAACAAGAAATACTTGCGCTTAGGCCTTCGGCCCCAAGCCTGCGAGTCCCGCAGCTGCTGCTTTTAGCGCTGCCTTCCTTTGAGCCGGATCGTGCCACTCGCGCCCTTCACGCCTGAGCAATTCCTGCGCCTGTTCCGGACCCCAGCTTCCGGAAGCGTAGTTTGGAAAATCCCTTGGCGGCAGGGCTTTCCACAGATCGAGTATGGGCTGCACAATAGTCCACGAGGCCTCGACCATATCGGCACGCTGGAAGAGCGTTGGATCCCCCATCATGCAATCGTAAAGCAGCGTTTCATATCCAGTGGACGGCCTGGTCCCGAAATAATCGGAATATTGAAAATCCATGTTCACCGCGCCGAGTTGTACGATGGGTCCGGGAACCTTGGCTTCAAAGCTCAGCGAAATTCCTTCGTCCGGCTGAATATTGATCACCAACTCGTTCGGCGCGATCTTTTCGACCGAAGTCTTGCGGAAAAGCACGAAGGGAGGCCGTCGAAAGCGAATCACAATCTCTGTGGAACGCTCCGCCAGCCGCTTTCCCGTCCGCAGATAAAACGGGACACCTGCCCACCGCCAATTATCGATGTTCAAGGCGAGCGCAACGAATGTTTCCGTCGTGGAAGCTGGATTTACATTCGGTTCTGTTCGATAGCCGGGGACGGATTTGCCATCCATCACACCATCGCCATATTGTCCCCGCACGGCGTGATCCAGAACTCTCTCAGGATTTAGAGGTTGTATCGCTCGCAATATCTTCGTTTGTTCATCGTGAACCGCTTGTGCATCGAAGGAGATCGGCGGTTCCATTGCCGTGAGCGTGATGAGCTGAAAAATGTGGTTAGGCACCATATCGCGCAACGCGCCGGCATGTTCGTAGTAGTCTCCTCGTAATTCGACACCCAGTTCCTCGGCCACCGTCACCTGCACGTGATCCACGTAGCGGCGGTTCCATACCGGCTCGAAGATGCCGTTCGCGAAGCGGAACGCCAAGATATTTTGAACCGTTTCTTTTCCGAGATAATGATCGATGCGGTAAACCTGATCTTCCCGCAGCACTTTGCCGATTTCATGGTTCAATGCCACGGCCGACTCCAAATCGTGGCCGAACGGCTTTTCAATCACCACGCGTTTCCATTTGCCGTTTTCTTCGTCGGTCAGCTTGGCTGCGCCAAGCTGCTTCACGACAATGGGAAAAAATGTCGGACTGGTGGCTAGATAGAAAAGGCAATTCCCCGCCGTGTTTTGTTCCTTTTCCACCTGTCCCAGCAGATCGCCGAGCTTCTTGTACAGCTCGGGGTCCTGAAAGTCTCCCGGCGTGTAGTACAGGCGTTTTTCGAACTGATCCCACGAAGCCTGATCCAGTTCTCCCGTTGCGTATTGCCGAATCTCCTGTCCGGTACGCTTCCGGAAGTCTTCGGAAGAAAACTGCTCACGCGATACGCCGATAATCGCAAACTGTTCCGGAAGTAATTTTCCTCTGGCGAGGTTATACAGCGCTGGAATCAACTTTCGCTTGGTTAGATCGCCCCCGGCGCCGAAGATAACCATGGCACAAGGAGGGGCTTGGCGTCCAAGCGTTTCCTGAGATACCGTCACCGAACCGGAATTCTGAGCCAAATTTTCCTCCACTCCGCTTTTATGAGGCAGCCTTCTCCATGCGCTTCCCGACCGCAGCCTTTAGCCTATCGAAGACGTCAGCAAACTCCGTGACTCCGAACCATGTCAATTTACGACGACTCGACGCTTCCCGGCAACGTCCAATGATAAACCTGCCCGGCATCAGTTGTCGCTGTTCTTGAACCGATATTCTGTCCCGTAGAACGTGAATGCCGTTTCAACGCTGCATTTTATTAGACTCGTTTTGAAGCGATTATGGTGCGTTGCGATTGTGAATTGTGTAGACCGGCTTGAACGTGCTCCGGCACCTGCGCTTGAATCTGGGAGTGCGCGCGATTAGTTTTTAGCGGAACAACAGATGTTTTCCGAATCGGAAGGGAGCATAAATTATACCACTCAGACGCGAGATGCGTGCGAGGAGTCGCCCTAATAACCTTTGCGTGAAAGATTCGAGATCGATGTGCCGCCGGCCTCGATGAATCCGCGTCGCGCGCCCCAGATACTCTACTGCAGACACCGGGACGTCCGCGTCATCCGTCGCATCGCCTTTGGTGATCAGCAAATTTGCGACCTTTTCGGAACCTGATCTTTGGACCCGACAAATAGCTCGGTGAACGACAAGCACGCCGTTCCTCTGAAAGACGACGATGTCGCCTGCTGCAATCTTTGCGAAGTCACAACGGCGAATGAAAATAAAATCTCCCGATCGTATCCACGGTGTCATGCTGCCGCCCGACACACGCAGACACGCCGATCCTTGCGAGCGGATTTTTTCTGAAACAGGAAGAGCGGCGTCGGAAGGCAGCGGAACGACTGGCTCTTTGTCTTCGACGCGAACTCGGGTGACAGCGGAAGTCGCGCTCATCAGGGAGTCAATTCCACAGTTTGAGTCGTGACCACTTGGCCGTCCAGCGACACGCGTGCCGTCCACGCGCCCATTATGTGCCGCTGCTGAATCCACGTCCCGGCCACCGGCAGAGTTTGGATCGCGACTAGAGGTTCGCTGGAGCCTTGCTGAACTCCAAAAGCCATTTGCGTTTGTTGGTACAGGTTACCGCCGGGGAGGAGAATCTCGAGCGTCTGGACGTGATTTCCCGCGGGTACATTTTTCCAGGAGACCTTCACTTCCAGGTCGCGCGTGGCCGCTGCGCTGAAGGTCGTTTCACCGGAGCAGCCGGAAGCTTCCTTATCACAAAATACAAATGTCGCGCTTGGAGGCGAAACCGCGGGAGTTCCTCCATCCGCGGAAGTCATTCCCATCTGGCACGCGCAAAACCCAATGGAGCTCAAAACTAGGGCCGCCGCCAGCAAGATCATGTTTTTAAAACATTTCTTGTTTACTTGCATCCAAGGCAACATGAATTCCTCTTTAAAATGGAATAGTAAACGCGTACGCGCGTTGATCGCTCGTTGTCACGTAGATACGAGATAGAGCCTCGTCGATCGACGGATCGCCTACCGTTCCGATAGTTGGTCCACTATTTGCAACCTCGTTTTTGACGTCGACACCGGTGTTCAGAGCGAGCTCGTGAATTGTGCCGTCGCTTGACCCCACGAAGACAAAAGCCAGACCGGTGACCGCAATCGGCGCAGAAGGGTTCGTTATTGGCGCTACCCAAGCTTGTATGAAATTCTTTCTCACGGAATCGTATTGGAGCAAATGAACACCAGTTGCGCCGGAGTAAATCACGTTGTATGTCGGCGCACTGCCCACAACAACCGGATAGCTCACTACCGCTCCGTCCGTTGATGGAAAGGTAGCCAAAGTAGCACCGGTCGTGGGATCGATCGCGTAGATGGTGCTGTTCCCTGCCGTGCACTTGCCACCGACAATCGCGTCACCATTGTTGGCTGCGAACAAAACGTCGCTCGTCGCCGTGAGAGTTGGCGACGCGTCCATATCCCCAAGATCTTCGGTGGCCAGTATGACTCCTGTGCTCGGATTGATTTTCCAGAGGCTTGGCTGCGCGGTGCCACATGCACTTCGGCTGGTTACCCACAACGCGGTGTGAACGTAATCCACCAGCGGCGTGGAACTGATAATGTCCAGTTTCGGAATGCTGCCGGTCGCTCCAGTTATCGGCGACCATGTCGCGTTCACTCCAGTATTACCGTTCAAAGCAAAAATTTGATTCCCCGTGGTTGTCCCGGTGTTCCGCGTGCCGAAGAAGACTTGGTCATTCGTCCCCCCCGTTATCGACTTCAACTGCACCGCGGGACCACCTTGCAGCTCCAAAGTGCCGGTGCTTGCAGGATTCAAGGGATTCACCACCCAGTCGATCACTCCCGTATCCGTGAAAATCCCGTAAATCAATCCATCCTGATCCGTCACATAAACGATATCTTGCGCTGTAGATGATAAAGCCGCGCTAATGACGGGTGAACGTGAAGCAATCGCGCCGCCCAGCGAGACGGGCAGAAACTGCCGCAGCCCCGTGTTGGCATTAATCATGAACAAGAGGTTAATCCCCGAACCGACCACCGCAACATTTCCAGGGATAAGCGTCGGGCTCGCAAGATCCGTCGCGAATGTCGCGGCGATCCACTGCGTGTTCTGCTGGGCGGCCGTCGTAGCCGCCGGCGTGGCTGAAATCTCTTCCGCGAAGGTCGAACCGTTCGTTATATCTTGTGTAGAATAGAAGTTCGAGCTATCGCGCAAAAACACCTTATAGAAATAAGTTGTTCCGTTCGCCGGCGCGCCGCACGTGTCGGAAGCGTCGTCGGTGAACGACGTTTTTCCAGATGTGTCACTGAATACGACGGTTCCCGTGCCTACCGTGGAACATAATGCCGGGGTTGAGCCGTCAGTCGGAATCGAAGTTTTATCCACTGGCGAGCTCGCACGTCGAAGAATAAGCACGCCCGTATAAGTCTCCGTTCCGACCGGCGTACCGATCAGCGCGGGAATTTGCCAGTTCAGCGCGATGCTCGCATTCCCGGGAGCTGCCGTAAGCCCCTTCACATTCTGGACGAACGTCACGTCTAGCTCGGGCGCATTCGTGCTAGTGGTAGCTTCCTTCGATCCGAAAACTGTAGTGCGGTTATGGTTTGTGTTTTCATCCACAATCATCGTTCCGTAATTTGTGCTGCCGTTGTACCAGTTCTGTACATCGGCCGTAATGTCGAACGAGACGCTCGTGCTGTTGTGTTTTACCATCTCTGTGTCGGTGGCCGTTCCCGCGAAGTCACCGCCCGCCGTAGTCCAAGGTGTTGTCGCCACGCGTGTATTCCAAGTCACGACGTTCGATTGCCAGAAATTGGTCACGTCAAAAGCGTCATAGGTTACAGTTCCGCTCGGCGGCGTGATCACATGCAACGTTAACGTTGCTGCCTTGATGCCCACATTCGGAATGCGCGACAAATCAAATTCGACGATCGCGTTGTCGTTGGCGCCGCCTACGCCTGACACTGTGAGAGTGGTTCCCACGTTGTTGGTGGTTGCATTTGCCTGACTGAGCGTGGCGTCCGCGCCGCGCGCCTGCGGATCCGTAGCTGATTTCTGCAACACGATTGTCTCGCGCGCAATCACGGGGACAGCCAGTAGCAACGCCAGCCCGAAACTAACCCACCGGAGCCGATATTTGCGTCGAATTTCGATCACGGGATATCGTTTGTACATGGACCCCATTGCCTCCAGCTGATTTGTGCCGAAACTCGCGTCCGCCTAAGAGCGAAACGGCGATGCGTTACATGTTGCACCCTGACCCGCTAACTTCGCGCATGCGAGTGCCAAAGTCTCGTAAATCGGTTCCGAAGCGCACTCCGGCTTGACGTAAACGCGCTTCTTCTTCGCATTGATTTCATCGGCGTGCGCATTTTTTTGCGTTCTTTGCATTGTTTCCCCTGTGTCAGTTGCTGCCGATTTGCACTGCCGGCGTAGCTACCGCCGAAGGAATCGAACTTAGCCCATTGCTGTTCAATTTCTGGGCGTGCATGGCGCTGATGGGATTCGGTACGCCCGCTAAACGCGCCTTGACTTCAGCTAATTCACAAGCGCGTTCGTATGCCCCCAGCAAATCTCCGCCTTCCATCAGCGCAAGTCCCGGGCAGCGTTCGCAGTGTTGTCGAATCGAACATTGTGAGCACACCGGCATCTGCGATTCCCGCACTGCGCGTACGCGATTCATCTCCGGCGATTTGAACCAGATCTCCTCGAAGCGCTGGCGCCGCAAATTGCCGGTCGCCACCGACATCTGCACGCAAGGAAAAACTTCTCCGTAAGGAGAAATGTAGCAACTGTTGTGCCCTGCGCTGCACGGAATGTCCTCGTAAGCGTTGCTTTCAATACCGCTCGACGTCGCGCTGCCCGTCGCAAGCGGCAGTCCTGCAGCGCTCTCGGGCGAACATGATGGCGGCTTGAGACTTGAATCCCGCAAAATAGGCAAAAGATCCTGCGCAGAGTTTCGCAATTGCAGCAGACTCATGTCACCATCAAGCTTGGGAGTAATCGTCATATCCAGGACGTAGGGAACGTCCAACTCCGCTGCAAGAGCCTGTACATTTCGATACGCCATCAAGTTCTGCTTCATCAGCGGGCACGCGATTTTTACTTGGAGTCCTTCCGCTTTCAGGAATTTGATTGCAGTCAAAGAGCGCTCCAGCGATCCGCGCACTTTCGTGATCGCGTCATGGACCGCGGGTTCCGCGCTATAAATGCTCACTTGGATACGCCGCACACTCAAGTCGCGCAATTTTCGCGCGTGTTCCGCGTCGATCAAAAGCGCGTTGGTTTTTAGGCTGATATCGAAGTGAAGCGAGCGTGCGAATTCCAGCAGCTCAAAAAGATCGTCCCGCAAAAAGATCTCGCCGCCGCTTAGGGTCAGAAACAATGTTCCGCATTGCGCCAGTTGCTCCAGGACATTCTTGATCTCGTCCGTTTTCATCTCGCCATGATCTTCGTGATCGAGATAACAATGGATGCAACGTTCGTTGCACCGATACGTGAGGTCTACATGGACGCTCCATGGGAGGTGCCTTTTCACCGTCCTCGAAATTAGGCCGTCCATCACTGGCGTGTTTGCCATTCTTAGCCTTTTGCTTCTGTTGTCACGGACACGAGCTGTTTCTCTTTCAGCGTAGCCACTAGTTCACCGATGTCAGCTCGCGCTACTTCCAAGCTGACGTCATACTCTGCGGAAATTCTCTCCGCAATTTCTTCCATACTCTCGGCCTCGCCATGTTTCCAGATCAAGCTGGCAGTTTCGTTCAACTCGTGGACTTGGCTGTCTTGGGGTGAAATGATCACCATCGCGCCGTCAACCTCGCGCCAGGCGAGCTTTGGGTTTCGAATGATGTGTCCGCTCATGCTGCAATCACCTTCCAGAATTCCGGATCCCTTCGAAAATAGAGCCGGTGGCACGGTATTTCCTCGATCAGGCTTACTAACGTCCCCAGCAAAGTTTCATGCGCGCTCTTTTCAGTGGTGAAAAACAGCACGCAAGGCAACAGTGCGCGGAGTGCCTCTTTTACCGTAAGCAGCTCAGTACGATCATCCGTGGCCTGCTTCAGCAGATACATGCCGGCGACAGGGAACAGCTTGTTGATTCCGGCGGCTCGAAATTCCCCCCAGAACGGGGTTCCGTGCGCCTGCCAACAGCCATTCGCGTAGCGCACAAGAGAAATCTCGTCAGTGAGGACGCTGCCTTCCGGAGACATTGACGCAACTGTGCTCTTCCCTGCCCCTGAGCGACCGAAAAAAATATATGCGCGACCATCCCGCACGATCGTGGCTCCATGTAAGAGGAATCCGCACTGCGGAAGCAGTACCATGGTCAACAGAACGCGGAGCAGCGAATCCAGCGCATATTCCTGCCGCACGCCGTGGAATTTAGCCCCTTGGGACCCCAGCACGAGCTTCGCTTCGTTGAACCAGTAACAGAATTCGCTGCTTCCAGGCGTTTCTGTCTCTCGCTCGTTCAGAAAAATAGGAAATCCGTTTGCGCAGCTCTGCGCAAATTCGCCGTAACGTCGCAAGGCCGATGCCAGCAATGCTTCTTCGCGGATGAACAGGGAGAGTGGTACATTTCCGATGGAAATTTGAAGCGGCGCGCAACTATCCAGATACTTCGCGGAATAGTCTAATTCGGCAATCGTTCCCAAGTTCACGGCGGTAATGCTTATAACTGCGGGACGTGAGGGCGTCTTCGCAGTTCCCCCAAAAATTGTAGATTTGCCCAACAAAAAAGAGAGGTGCAAGAGCTAGTCTCGTTTGGTATTGCGTAGCGCGTCAACCTGATATGGGGCGGCTGTATTCGTATGTGCCACTAGGGCGGGCTGATTTGATGGAAGGAGGAGCCGGCGTTAGGCCCGACGGCCTGCCCAACCGTACTTCCGTAGAAGGCGGAGAGGGCGCAGTACGATATATAGAGGTGCTAGCGAACCGGGCAAACGCATCATTTGCCAGTCTTCTTCAGCCGGTACTACTGAAAGCCGCATGGCGTAGCGCCATCCCTCAAGTGTTCCGGGTAACATCCGGCGGCGAAAGTTGAACCGTCCCGGAGCGTCAAGCGATCGATATTGAAAGCTCATGAGCCGGTTTGTTATTTCTGAGGCTACCTCCGTTGCGACTCGGTCCGATTGGATTCGACGACGAATTTCATCCGGCACCGGCGCATCGAGCAGTTCGACGGCGAGCGAAAGTCCGACATAAAGCATACGCTCCGCGTTCAGAGCTCTTGCTCGCTGTATCGTCGCGTCCCAATTCAGATTCGGATAACGCCTTACTAGCTCCGAAACGTCCCCGATCCAAGAAAATCGCTCCCAGAAATCCTTCGCCCCGTGAATGCAAAGTACGGGGAGTCCGTCTTCAACGGAGAAAGTTCGAACCTCATGACCGTTGAGATTTACAGGCACAAGCCTCTGCGACAGATCACCGAGATCGGCAGCTCTCGGAAAATGGCGCAGCGTCAGTTCTGTATGGAGCTCGACCATCACACGCCGGGCTTCATCACGATAGTTGTATTCGCCCGGAACGGTTGAAGAAACCGCGTCGGCCGAGAGAATCCAGTCGAATTTTGGACGATAACCAAGTCCGAGCATCAGTTCGTGGGCTTTCGGCAAGTCACTCTGGCGCAAAACGATGTCCAAATCCTCAAACTCGCGCAGCGTTACATCGCCGTAAGCTTGCACCGCCAGAACAGGACCCTTGTAAGGGATAGCCTGGATTCCACATGAGCGGAAGAGTTCAAGAATCTTGATGAGTTCCGCCATCAGAAAAAGACAGCGAATCGTATTCGCGCGGCAGGCATTTTTCAGACGCTCCGCTGCGGCTGCCGGTACGGCGTCTGTCACCATCGCGCGCAAGTTTCGCCCCACGAGCGGCGTGATCGAATTCTCTTCCGCTTGGTCGAGGACGTAGTCCCAATCCAGATTTTGTTTTAGAAGTTCGGCGATTTTCTGCTTCGACTGTGGATCCAGTTGAAGTCGGGCGCAACACGCAAGGAGCTGCTTTTCCGGGCAAGCGGAATTGCTGACGGAGGAGGTCATCGGAATTTCAGATCGGGAGTTAATAAGAAATTCTACGCTATTTCAATAAGTGGAGCGGGGGATTCTTTGCGAGTCCATTTTCTGCAGAGCTAGTCTGCAGGCTTAAAACCTTATAGCGCGGCCTTCCGGATCGGTTAACCTCCGTACTCAGCATTCGCGCCAGCATCGCTCTATCGCCGATTCGGTTCGTTTCACGCTGCGATGCCCGGGGCAACCGTACCGTGCATCTCCACAAGTTTCCCGAGTTTCAGCAACCTGACACGGAAGCTGCTGGGCTCCAGGCCCGCACGGGCGCAAACCGTCTGAAAATCTGTATCACTACCGAACAGGAATTCTTGAGCTTTTCTCTGTGTTCGCAAACTTCCGCTGCGCCAATCTTCTACTGCCGATATCACCACTGCGGTCCAAAGCCTTCGCTCGCCGATGAGTTCCTCGGTTACCGTGTTTTGAGCATCTACTTGATATTGCTCGCTGCCTTTCCCCATGACATCCCCTTAACCCGCTCTGCTTTGTCTTCTCACTAGCGGAGCATCGAAACGTGTACTTCCTACAACAGCAGCTTCAGCGCCATGCGTAGAGCGATTCGTGTACGGCCAACGCGTCCCGGAATGACCGCGGTTTCAATGCATTACGAGCGGAAGCTGAAGACAAGCGAAATTCAGAATTCAGGTTAGCTGAACGCGGGTGGTCATATGTGCCATAAAGGTGCACCGGAGGCTTAGCGGTGCGATACGAATAGTTTGGTTACATAAAAAGGAGGCTTCAACACGGAGTTTTTTTAGACAGCTTCGGCAGCAAGGATTTCCCGAAGTTTCGTCGATAGCGTAGACATTGTGAACGGCTTTTGAAGAAGTACGGCGTCCGTTTCGAGTATTCCGTGGTGCACCACAGCTTGGTCCGTGTAGCCAGACATATAGAGCACGCTAATTTTCGGCCGAATGACTCTTACGCGTTGAGCCAGCTCACGGCCGCTTATGCCCGGCATGACAACGTCCGTCATCAAAAGGTGGATTGTCCCCGCGTGCATCGCCGCTAATTCGAGAGCTGTATGGCCATCTTCGGCTTCAATCACGGTATAGCCACTCATTTCCAAATATTCGCGCGCCAACTCGCGTACGCCCTTTTCGTCTTCCACAAGAAGAATGGTCTCCGACCCCCGTTCGATGGGATGAGCGTCCGTACGGCGGTCGCGTCCGCGATCTCCTTCTTCATCTTCGACCCTGGGCAAATAAATTTTAAAACTGGTTCCACGACCAGGTTCGCTGTACACCCAGACGTATCCACCGCTCTGCTTCACGATTCCGTACACCGTTGCAAGACCAAGTCCTGTTCCTTTTCCCTTTTCCTTGGTTGTAAAGAATGGCTCGAAAATGTGTGTTTGCGTTTCGGCGTCCATACCGCAACCGTTATCGGTAACCGCGAGCATCACGTACTTGCCGGGAGCCAGTACCGCAGGCGAGCGCGAGTAGGAAGCATCCAAGTCCACGTTCGCGGTTTCGATCGTCAGCCGGCCCCCTTGTGGCATGGCATCGCGCGCATTGACTGCGAGATTCAGAATCACTTGCTCGATTTGACTGCGGTCTGCTTTGATCAAGCCAGCGTCCGGCGCGGAAGAGGTTTCAAGCTGAATATCCTCTCCGATCAATCGACGGAGAATTTTCTCCATGTCCGCGAAGATCGTTTGAATACTGAGTACTTTCGGCGCCAGCATTTGTTTACGGCTGAAAGCAAGTAACTGCCGGGTTAGCGAAGTGGCGCGTTGCGAGGCCGTTTGGATTTGCTCAGCGTTTCGCCGCAACGGATCGCCCGGCGCTAGACGATCCGCAAGCAAATCCGCGTAGCCCTGAATTACCATCAATAGATTGTTGAAGTCGTGAGCGATTCCGCCCGCCAGCCGACCGACCGCTTCCATTTTCTGCGATTGGCGAAGCTGCTCTTCTAGTTGTCTGCGGTCCGTAATGTCGAGAGCCATGCAAATTGCGCCTTGCAATTGCCCGCCTGCATCGCGCAACGGCTCGACGTGGCATGCGTAGGACCCGCCTTTCCACTCCACATGGAACGTGGTCGGATCGCCTGCCATTGCACGACGATGAGCCGCGATGGGCTTAAAACTTTGATCGGATGTCTCAAAATATTCCAATAGCGACATCCCGACTACCTGATTTTGCTTCAGTCCAAGCCGCGATAGCCCAGCTCCCATCGCAGAAGTGAAGCGAAGATCCTTTCCCACGGTCCAAAGGACGGCAGGCAGTTGCTCGACCAGAACGCGAAGGCGCGCTTCGCTCTCTCGCACCTTTTCTTCAGCGCGCTTTCGCTCGATGGCCAGGGCTATCTGGCCGCCAACCGATCCGAGAAACTCGAGATCGCGCTCGGTGTACGCATCTTCGTTCTCGTAATGCTGAACGACGAGTACGCCTATCGTCGCCGCCGGCGTTCTAAGCGGTACTCCAAGCCAAGCGGGCGACGGTGTACCGACGAGCTCCACTTTTCCCTGTTCAGCCAGCTTGTCGAAGGCCTTTTGAGGGATCAGCATGGCGCGGCCCGTGCGATACACGTACGCGGTGCAACTTCTTCCAACCTGCTGCGGGGGAGGTGCGATGTCAAATTGGTCTATGAAGAATGGGAAATGGAACATTTCCGATGCCGGTTCATACAACGCGACGAAGCAATTTTCAGCGTAGAGTACCTTCTTCAGTGCGATATGAATCAGCCCCAGCAAGTCATCCAGATTGTCAGTTAAATTTACGCCGCGAATGATTTCAAAATTTACCTGGCGCTCGAGCTCAGCGCGCTTGTGCTCGGTTATGTCCTCTACGGTGCCCTCGTAACAAACGATCTTTCCGTGCGCGTCTCGCACAGCTCGTGCATTTTCGGAGACCCAAATTCTCGCGCCGTCTTTGCGGCGGAGCTGATATTCGAATCGTTCGACCACTCCCCTCTTCTCGATACGGCGTTTGAATTCCTCGCGAAACTCCGGATCGGCGTACGCGTCCTGTGCTACATCAGCGACGCTTTCGAGCATCTCCGCGCAACTGGAATAGCCGCACATTCGCGCAAGCGCCGGGTTCATGCTCAAAAGACGGCCCTGCGGCGTGGTCTGAAAAATTCCCTCCACCGCGTTCTCGAACAGGAGCCGGAGCCTCTCTTCAGCGCGAAGTTGGGCTTCCTCGGCTCGGTGCCGTTCGGTGATGTCTTCGTACATTCCGAAGCTGCCGATGCGTTTGCCGTTTGCGGTGAGGGGTACCCCGACGATCTGGACATCCACAAGCGACCCGTCGCTGCGACGACGCTTGCCTTCCGCGCGGACGACCTCGCCGTTGGTGGCGCGTTTACTGAGATCCAGTGCTTCGCTCGCATCGCGGGCCGGGGCCACCAGAAGATCCAGTTCCGCGCCCAGGATTTCGGATTGCTGATAACCGAAGAGAGCCTCAAAAGCGGGATTGCACATTCGGACGTTGCCGTCGATGTCGAGGACTACGACTGCCAACGGATTGTTTTCCGTCAGGGCGCGCAGGTAGGCGTTGTGCTCTGCGACTTTTTCTTCCGCTGCGCGTCTGGCGCTGACGTCCTGCGCTGAAGCGAGAGTCGCTTTGTGTCCTGCGAAAAGAATTCCCTGAGTTGTGACTTCGACTTCGAAAACCTGGCCGTTCTTTCGCTTGTGGCGCCATGCTCCCCGGAAAGCGAGAGCTGTTGGGTTCGCGCGAACGGATTCGAGCACGCGAGGGATGTCTTCCACCGGGCGTATGTCGGTGATACGCATGCCAAGGAATTCTTCGCGAGAATATCCATATTGAACAAGGGCTGCTGTGTTGACATCGAGAAAGGCCAATGTTTTCGGGTCGTAAATGTACATTGGCTGAGGATTGCCGGTGAACAGCAGCTCGGAATTCTTGTTGCCGAGCGAGCCGCGCGAAGTTGGGGCATCACCAGCGGCTGCGGGTTCGACGGAAACACGTGCCGAGACGTTCTGCTGCGTGCCATGTCCAGGGCGCAAGGACGGCTTATGATTCGGCCGCAACTTATTGGTTTTACTCGACATAATTCAAGGCTTGAAAATGGCGGATCCCCAGTTCTCCCGAGAGATAGGTATACCGGGGTGCGCCTTGAGTCACAATGGTACGTTCGTACCAAAATTGCACATTTCATGACACTTAGGACACTTGAGCGCACGGAAGTGGACGCACTATGAGGATACGGCTGATGAATGCTCATTTGACTGAAAGGGGTTCGGGGATTGCTTCGCCGTCTTTTCGAGGATCGGAGGCTCCGTAGTTCACACCGGTGGAAAAATCGTGACGGACGGCTTGGCCTCCGCCAACTGCTTGGGCGAAAGCGCCTTGAAGGTCGATCTGGTGGCCGCGCTGAGTGAGAGCGGCGCGAATGTCGGCGGGAAAGCGGTCTTCCATCATTACGTCACAGCCGGTGAAAGTATATTTTGTGAATCTGGGAGCTTCCAGAGCGGCTTGAATGTTCATGCCGAAGTCCACGACGTTGGATACGAACTGGGCGTGCGCTTGCGATTGGTTGAATCCGCCCATGATGCCGAAGGCGATGCGTTCCTGGCCGCGCGTCATGAAGCCGGGGATGATGGTGTGCAAAGGGCGCTTGTGGCCGGCGAGCGCGTTGGGCGATTTTGGATCCAGGCTGAAAAGGCCGCCGCGATTTTGGAGAGCGAAGCCCGTGCCGTCGGCAACGACTCCGGAACCGAAACCGGAGTAATTGCTTTGAATCAGCGAAACCATGTTGCCTTCGCGATCGACGACGCTGAGATACATGGTGTCGCCCTTGGTTGAGAATTCGGGATTGCCGGGGCCGACGTCGCAATTCGCTTTCGCCATGTCAATTAATTTTGCGCGTTGCGCGGCATATTCTTTCGAGAGCATTCCGGCGACCGGGACTTTGCTGAATTTCTGGTCGGCGACGTAGCGATACATGTCGGCGTAGGCGAGCTTCTTTGCTTCGATCATCACGTGCGGCGCGTCGGCGGTATTTTGAAACTGCTTGAGCGGGAACGTCTCCATGATGTTGAGCATTTCGAGCGCGGCGATTCCCTGCCCGTTGGGCGGAATTTCATACACAGTCCAGTCGCGATAAGTGGTGGAGATGGGCTCGACCCACTCGCTGGAGAAATCGGCGAGGTCTTCGGCAGACATTGTTCCGCCGAGCCTGGTTGACGTAGTTACGATGCGATTTGCGATGTCGCCTTTGTAGTAGGCGTCGCGGCCGCCGTCGGCGACAAGCTGGAGCGAGCGCGCCAAATCCGGATTGCGGAATATTTCGCCGAGTTTCGGCGCGCTGCCGCCGGGCAGAAAAGTTGCGGCGGCGTTGGGATCGGCGTTCAACTTCTTTACTTCCGCGGCCCAATATTCAGCGTCGAGTTCAGGTACGGGGAATCCGTCTTTCGCGTAATGGATGGCCGGCGCGAGAACTTCCGGGAATTTCTTGTTTCCGAAACGCGAGAGAAGCTTGGACCAGCCGTCCACCACACCGGGGACAGTGACGGAATCGATTCCGCGACCCGGCATCTTATCGTCACCTTTGCCGTGGAGAAATTCGATGGAAAGTTTGGCGGGCGCCCAGCCGCTGGCGTTGAGGCCGTAAAGTTTTCCGGTCTTCGCTTCGTAAAAGATGACGAAGAGATCGCCGCCCATTCCGTTCATCATGGGCTCGACGACGCCGACCACGGCGTTTGCGGCGACTGCTGCGTCGACGGCGTTGCCTCCCTGGGCAAGGATCATCGCGCCAGCCTGCGAGGCCAGCGGACTTTCCGTCGCGACGATTCCGCCTCGCGAGACGACCATGGAGCGGCCCTGGGTCCGGCTTTGCGTGTGAGCTACGATGGCTAAGGTCATGATGGCCAGGAGAAAGAGTATCGTTTTTTTCATATGGTTGGCCGCAAGAATATTTGAATTGGGCGGCGATGCAACAGGAGATTTTGGGGGGCGGAAAAGTGCGAATTTACGAATTCCCTAATGTGTGTTCTGGACCCGGTTAGAAATGGGGCGCTCGTTTGTTTTGAGTGAGTTACGGACGATTCTGTTTGTGGTGCAGAACCGGTTAGAAATGGGCGCGGACGGACCGAATTTGTCGCAAAAAACGCTCCGGGAAAGTCGGTTGGAAATCGCCCGAAGTTCAGGTTCGTTACCCCAGAACTAAGCTCACAACTAGAAGCTCGCGCGGATGAAGCAGCGCGAAAGGAATAGTTGAGTTGAATCGACCTTTCTTTGTCAGGGCAAACGAGTGACGGCACAGCTGAAGGCGTGCCCTGACATAACCCACGTGGTGCGGTTGTGGCCCCGGGTAGAAATGGCGCGGTGGTTTGTTTTGAGTGAGTTACGTCACATTCTACATATTTGGCAGAACCGGGTAGAAATGCAGGAGCGATGCTTGACACTGAGGGAATTTCTGCAGCTGCAACGCCGGAAATTGGGGACTCATCCACACGCCACGGCGTGCAAGCAGACGGAGGGCACGAGAAAGAGTCGGGGCGGATGGGCTCGTTTGAGCCTCGGTGAAGCGCTCGACAATACTCTATTTTAATCACGAGCGACGGTAGCACGCGATTTGACGAAATTCAAGGATCTGGATGTCGTGAGCATAAGTTTGCGACGCGGTGCAATTCCCGTTTTGGGAATGAGGGAGAAGTTCGCGACGAAGGATTCAAGCGTAACGTCAAAATCCGAACCTCTTCTGCACGAACCGCAGAAAAGATTCGGCATCGCGCGAAAGGTAAACGCTCAACAGTAAACCTAAGCGGATGCAGTCTTTCTGAGCGCCGTCGGCAAGAATGCGTCGATCTCTTCCTCGCTGAAGGTGAATTGACCGCCTTTCAGAGCAGCCGTAGCGTCTGCATAAGCCGCAGGAGACGTGTTCGGAGCAAATTTGTAAACCGCCGTGAGTTCTCGCGTAATCGTTTCCAGCGATGATTGCAGGTGGCTAACCGGTTCCGAGTCCGAGTGGCATCGCCCTATGAGCAGAAGTAGCTGTTCTCGGAGCCACAATAATTCCTTCGCCGCAATCCTGTGCTGAGTTTCTTTGCCGACAGGATCAAAACTGCTCTGCCACACAACAAAGCCAGTAGTGAGCGCTGCCAGAACAGCAGTGGTGATCGTCCATAATCGCGACGGATACCCTACCGAAACTACAGCAAGCAGCGTCGTCAGAGATACGAGACCAATGTTGGCGCGATAGGTGTTGCAACTCTTCTTGCTCCAGTTCTGCCTCTCAATTTCGTGGGTCTTGTGGCTGTAAACTGCTCGACCGTATAGCTCGCGAGCAGTCCCCAATATGCAGTCGCTCTTGCTTCGTTCCGTCATGTACGCCCCGCCGTTGCCGCTAACCCCATGAGTGGCACACGTTCAAATTGATTGCCAAATATCCTTCTCCACGAAGCCTCGGCTAAGTATCTGTAGTCTCCGACTTCGTTGTCGCAAGCCTCCAGGGAGTGTCTATGAGCGGTCTCACACTTGCTGACCCATTCATCCCCAAGCTGGAGAATTTCTTCGGTTCCGATCACACGAGTCCAGCCTTGATAGCGATAGCCCAGCATGAATTGAAAGAAATCGCGTACCATCCAGTCATAATAATAGAGAGACTTGTTTCGAAACGGCCATTGTTTGACGAATAAGCACGCTAGGACTTCCAAGGAAATCGACTTAATTTCAACCGAGCACTCACTTTTCCAGGCCTTGAGCATCTTGCATAGGTGTGTAGCCTTGCCGTCGCTGATCAAATCTGCCTGACGTATCAATTCGTATTCGGCAGCTGGGTTAGAGGCTCGCCAGCTCCCTCCGTCGGCCGTGTGCGCTGTCCAGTAAGTTGTGTCGTCGTATACAAACGCTGGAATGACATCCACATTGTATGTTTGAAACGGGGCAGCGATTACTTGACCATCGGCTCTCAAGTCAGTTCTCGGAAATGTTCGCTCCAGTGTTCTTTTGACTTCTTGCAAAAGTTGGGACTGCTTATTTCCAAACAGCCGCTCTGTCCTGTTATAAGCATCACGCGGCAGCAGGAACAACATATCGAGATCGGAAGGCGGTCGAATCGCAGTCCGTTTTCCGTAGGAACCAACTTTCAAGTAGCAACGGGGATTAAACTCGCCGCTGTAATAATACGACCAAAGGCCTCGCGCGATTCGATCAGCCTTGGAGTCAGCGTCAGCACGCTCTTCGGCGCTAAGCTCAATCTCGTGCAGGAACTTCTGAAAGTGAGGAATGACATATATCCACAAGGTAACACCCCCGTCTCGCCAGGCGCTTCGGAAGTGTCGTCGTGCAGCAATTCAAACGGCAACGTCAGATAGCTGGGTCCCTACGAGACCACGTTCCCCTGAGGATATCATACACAATTACTGGTGGTCGTCAAGCAGCGGGATGCCAATTGGTAGCGCTAGCCTTCCCCGCGTCCGATCTTCATGGGGGCAACGGTGTACGCCGCAGTTCCTTGCTGAGCAAGTCACCCATGGTGTAGTCTCACGTGACCGCGCTCGACGCGAAGGTTCGTAGTGGAGAGAATAGCCGATGGGATTTGAGGAGAGGGCCACGGCTCTGGTTGCAACGGCAGCGAAGATAGCTCGGTTGCAAGACTTAGAAATCGATGCCGGTGTTCTTGAAAGAGCGACTGCCAGCATCGTACAAACCGGCTCTAACGAGGATTGGGGCGAACGCGTCGATTACTACACTTTGATGCTCGAGGTCCCGATTGAGGTCTACGCGGCTGTTGATAAAGGTCGCACGCAGCTGGAGATTCGGCTTCGGGATCGCTTCACCGAGCTTGCTCGAACCACACCTAGCGCCAGAATCACCGAAGTCGTGATAAGTCCGGAATTGGCCGACAGTTCTCGACCTACTCAACTCTCCCCCCCCACGGACGGCCAGGTTGAAGAGGAACCTCCGTCGTTCTGGCAACCTGGATGTTTTCGTCTGTTTATCAGTCACACCGCGGCAAACAAGGAGAGCGCCCATCGGCTCAAAGAAGGGCTAGCTAAATATCACATCGCAGCATTCGTCGCACATGATGACATTGAGCCGACGAAACAGTGGGAATCAGAAATTGAGCGCGCACTGCGAACCACGGATGCGCTGGCCGCTATCATCACTAATGACTTCATAGCGAGTCGATGGTGTGATCAGGAAGTTGGGTACGCTCTTGGGCGCGGCAAGCTCGTGCTGCCACTGTGTAAGGATGCCGTTATACCCCACGGTTTCTTGGGAAAATACCAAGCATGTAAAGCCCAAGGATTACTCGCGGCTGCAGTAGCGGAACAGGTTTACAACCTACTTCTCAATAATGAACTGACATTTCAACGCATGACCGACGCAGTTGTGGACCGAATGGTCACCTCCGGAAGCTTCGAGACTTCGAGGGGGACGATGAAACTGCTGGAAAAATTGCCTCGCCTCAGCGACTCACAGGTGACGAAGCTAATTCAGGCTAGTGAAACGAACTCGCAGATCTTCAACGCTGACGGAGTTGCCTCCCGGATCCAGCGCCTTGTCAAGCGGGTTGGCAAGAGCGTTTGAGAAGCTGAGATTCATATGCGCTGAGCAAAGCGGGAGAGCGGAGTGGCGTCACCAGAGAAAACTGCTACCCTACAGCAAACTGCTACCCAACAGAAAACTGTGAGCGAAGAGAAATATGCAAGGTAGCAGGGGCGGAGAGCGGCGGGGCTCGCGCTGATTTCGGGGTATGTGGACTCCTATGCGCTGGTGAAGTTTGGGGTTTACGCGTCATTCATGACGGGGAACACGACATCTGGGGGCGTACACGTTGGGGAATTCGATTGGGCGGCGGCACGGCATAGTTTGCTGCCGATTCCGATGTTTGTGCTCGGAATTTTAGCGGGGACATTGCTGACGCAGGGGGATCGGCGGCATGCACTGCCTCGGCTTTCTGTGTTGGTAGCGGCGATGCTTACCATTGGCGTGGCTGCGGCTTACTTCGCGTGGCCAGGATGGCTGAGCATCGTGATACTGAGCTTCGCGATGGGCTTGATGAACACATCCATCCTGCAAGTGGGCGGACAGACAGTGGGATAGGCTACATGACTGGAGACTTGAACAACCTGGCTCAGCACATCGCGTTGGGAATTAAGAGTGCGCCGGTGGCAGAGGCGCGAGGCCCGTGGGACACGCATTGGCGACGGGCGTCCCTGTTGGGCGGCCTGTGGATTGCGTTCCTGAGCGGAGCGGTGCTTGGAGCGGCATTTGGTTCGCGGCTTGCGGTGTGGACCTTGCTGCTTCCGGCTCTGATGCTGTTGGCGCTCGCTGTAGCGGAGCGCAACACAATTTCAGAGGGTTGACCCAGCAATTTAATTCCCTCGTTAGGGGCTCGGGTGTATAAGTGTGCTCGTCCGGGCTGGCAAAACGGAAATTTCGTACGGAAAGAACTCACCTAAAAATGATTGCTACTAAAAAAGTGCGCGTGAAAATTGTGAGCGGTCTGGGTCTGCTCTTACTTCTTTCCTTGGGCAGGTCGGCTGTACTGCGCGGGGCCGCGGCGCTCGGCGGGGACGAAACTGCACCGGCGCGAGACCCGAAGCAGGCGGTGGACGATGCCTACACGGCAAAAATTCAGAAGTACACGACGCAGCCGTTTTTTAGTTCGCCGCTGGTGGACTACTTGCCCGCTTCGAAAGACGTTCCGACTCCGGAGGCAGTTCTTGGGGATGTGGCGGGCGCGCCCGGAATCCTGCCTTATGCGGAAGACGTTTACAAATACATGCGGCTACTGGAAAAAGCCAGCCCGCGGGTGAAAGTTTTCTCCATCGGAAAGACGGAAGAAGGGCGCGAGATGATCGCGGTGGCGATTTCTTCAGCGAAAAATCTGAAGAACCTGGAAGAAAATCGCGCGCAACTCGCGAAGTTGGCTGATCCTCGCACGATAAAGCTGGATGACGCGGAAGCCGATCGCATCGTGGCGGCGGCAGTGCCGGTTTACTACATCACGGGAACGATTCATTCGCCGGAAACGGGAGCGCCGACGGCGTTGATGGAGTTGGCGTATCGGCTGGCGGTGGATGAGAGCGCGTACGTCCGCGAAATCCGCGACGGGACGATTACGTTGATCACGCCGGTGGTGGAAGTGGACGGACGCGACCGCATGGTGGACATTTACCACTGGCATCTTTCTCATCCCAAGGATTTTTATCCACCGCTGATTTATTGGGGCAAATATGTGGGACACGATAACAATCGCGACGCGATGGGAGTGACGCTCAAGCTCACGGAAAACGTGTTGAACACGTATGTCGGGTGGAAGGCGCAAGTGCTGCACGACCTGCATGAGTCCGTGCCGTATCTTTACGACAACACGGCGGGAGATGGGCCGTTCAATGCGTGGGTGGATCCGATACTGACCGACGAATGGGAAATGATCGGCTGGCGGAATGTGGCGGACATGGGCAAATTCGGGATGCCGGGAGTTTTCACGCACGGCGTGTTTGACACTTGGTCGCCAGGCTACCTGATGTTTATTGCGGCGATGCACAACGGCATTAGCCGTCTGTATGAAACTTTCGGCAACGGCGGCGCGGACACGCTGGAGCGCACGCTCGAGCCGGAAGAATATGCGCGCACGTGGTACAGGCAAAACCCTCCGCTGCCGAAAACGCTTTGGTCGCAACGCGACAACAACAACTACGAAGAGACCGGCTTGCTGACCTCGCTGCATTATTTCAACGAAAACAAGCGGCTGTTCTTGAAGAATTTTTATCTTAAGGCGAAACGCTCGGTGACGAAGCCCACGGCAGAAGGGCCAGTGGCTTATATTTTGCCGGGCGACGATCCGCGGACGGGCTCACAAGCCGAGCTGCTTCACGTGCTGCAAAAGCAAGGCGTTGAAATTTCGCGTGCGACGGCGGCATTCACCATAAAGCTTCCGGTAAAGAAACCTGTGAAGCCGAAGCAGGATGACAAAGAAAAAGCAGCGGCAGCGGCTGCGGCCGGCACACCGGCTCCGGCTGTGGCTCCCGCTCCGACGACGCGCGATTTTCCTGCGGGGAGCTATATCGTTCGCATGGACCAGCCATACTCGCGAATCGCCGACGCGTTGCTCGATCACCAATATTGGAGCCCGGACGATCCGCAGAAAACGCCGTACGACGATACGGGCTGGACGTTTGGCGAACTATTTGGCGTGCAAGTGACGCGCAGCATCGATCCGAAAGTTCTCGATGTTCCGATGGAGCACGTGAAAGAGGTTCGCGCGCCGGGTGGAGTCAGCGGAGAAGGCGCGATCTATGCGATCAATAACAATGCCGAGCCTTCGCTCGCCACGTTGCGTTACAAATTGCATGATGCTTCGATCGAAGCGGCCGAGGAGCCGTTCGAAAGTGGCGGAAAAAAGTTCAGCCGGGGAACTTTTTTGCTGCGAGACGTGGGCCGAGCGCAGCTTAATGACACTGTTTCAGAACTGGCCTTGCAAGCGATGTCCATCTCCACGATGCCGTCGGTGAAGACGCATCCTGTGCGGGCGGCGCGCGTGGCGCTCGTTCACACATGGATCAGCACGCAGGGAGCGGGCTGGTGGCGCATCGCGCTCGACAAACTCGGCATCCCGTACGAGTTGATCAGCACGCAGATTGTCGCCAGTACCAGCGACTTGAACGCAAAGTACGACGTGATTTTGTTTCCGCCGGTGGGTACCTCAAGCGCGACCGCTATCATCAACGGGCTGCCGAGCGCTTGGGGGAATCCGTTGCCGTGGAAGAACACGCCGGAAACGCCGAATCTTGTTGGCGAAAACGATTCGACAGACGACATGCGGCCGGGACTTGGCTGGGAAGGCGTAGAGCATCTGCAATCGTTTGTGGAAAAAGGCGGTGTGTTGCTGACCGCGACAGATACGTCGCAATTTGCGCTTTCGATTGGACTGGCTGTCGGCGTCAACGTTGGCAACGCGCAGAAGATGAAGATTGTCGGCTCGGTAGTCGGGACTCGGCTGGTGGATGCCGCGAGCCCCATTGCGTACGGCTACGACGACAAGCTTTCCGCGTATTGTGACAACGGACCGATTTTTTCGCTAAACAATATTTCCGGTGGACGCGGGCAACGCCGACTAGGCGTCGAGACGCATACGCGCCCCACTGGCCGTGGGACAATGGAGGATCCGGATTTTGCGGTGGGACGGGCGGGCGTCGAAGTTCCCGAAGAGCCGAAGCCTGAACTGTGGGAAGCGCCGCTCGTAACAGACGAGCAAAGGTATAACAATTCTCGAGTGATCCCTCCGGCCGATCGCGCGCGTGTCGTTTTCCGCTATGCGGACACTAAGGAGTTGCTTGTTTCGGGGCTCGTCGAAGGTGGCGATGAAATCGCGCAGCATCCTGCCGTCGTGGACGTGCCTACGGGGAAAGGCCACGTGGTGCTGTTCTCCATTAATCCGGTATATCGCGGCGAAACGCGCGGGACGTATTCGCTGGTGCTCAATACCATCTTGAATTTTGACAGCCTCGATGCGGGCCGCAAGCTGGCCGAGAAATAAGTCGCGCGCGTTCGCCTTGCCGCTTTAGTCGAAGAGATGGAGGCGCAGCGGCAAAGCGAGAAGCTCGGCGACAATTCCGCCGAAATGAAAACGTCACTTTGGCTTCTTTTTACCCGGCGCTAACGCGTTGGGCTAACTTGTGCCGTGCCTACGGCGCTGGATTTTGCGTCGTTGCGAAAAACGCGCACGCTCGACCACAAAACAGAAACGGAATGCAAATGTTGGGCGGCTTGCGCCGGGGGGACGCCGGGGCTACGAAAGGCGACGGCGAAAGCGAGATGTCGCGCTGAAGACCGCGGCGCTACATCTAAATCCTAAACCAGAACCCGACAGTCAAAGGAACAGGCGAGTACGCCGGCGCTACGAAAAGTGGGCCGCCTTCGCCGGAGTGGCCAGGGACTTTTCTGAGAAGCGTTCCGTCGGGTAGGTGATTGTCCGTGTCTAAGCGGCGCAGCAGGCAGCGCCCTACGGAAGAAATGCTTCCGGATCGCAGGCAAGAGCAGATTCCTCGCGATGCTCGGAATGACAGTTGAGGCAAAAGAGCGGCAGACTTGTGCGGCGCGCCTACGGAGCTACGAGAAGCGAAAACACGAAAGGGTCGGCGCCACCGGAAACGGCGCGCCCGTCGGAAAAGAAAAAAGTCGACGGAGACGACCGCTACGAAGGGCAGCGGCAAAACCATGATACCCGGCTGAGCTATCTCGAAAGCGGAAGCCCGAATCCCCGAACCAAAGGAGCCGGGGGGTACGGCGGCGCTGCGAAAGGCGAATCCGAGAACAGATTCCTCGCGATTCTCGGAATGACGGATTGAGGTAAAAGAGCGGGAGGTTTGTGATTTGCGAACTCGAAGTCCCAAGTGCGAATCCAGGCTGATATAGTGTTCGCTGCTTGAAGCGAAGGGGCTCGCTTGATCCTTAAACAGTTTTATCTGAATTGCCTGGCGCATGCTTCGTACTTGATCGGCGACGAAACGACCGGCACGGCTGCCGTGGTCGATCCGCAACGTGACATAGAGCGCTATCTGGAGTTTGCCGCCGAACATCGGCTGCAAATAAAGCACGTCTTCCTGACGCATCTGCACGCCGACTTTGTGGCTGGACACTTGGAGCTTCGAGATCGCGTGGGCGCCAAAATTTATCTGGGCGCCAAAGCAAAGGCGGAATACCGCTTTACGCCACTCGGCGACGGCGATGTCGTCGAGCTCGGAAGGGTCCGACTGCAGGCCCTGGAAACACCGGGTCATACACCCGAATCGATTTCGATCTTAGTTTACGATCCCGCGCAGAGCGAAGCTCAGCCTCACGCCGTCTTTACTGGCGACACGTTGTTCATTGGCGACGTGGGACGCCCGGATTTGCGCGTGGCGCTGGGCTGGTCCGCTTCGGATCTTGGCGGACTTCTATACGATTCCTTGCACACCAAGCTGTTGGGTTTGCCGGACGGTAGTCTAGTCTATCCGGCTCACGGCGCGGGGTCGCTCTGTGGAAAGGCCATCAGCAAAGACACGGTTTCGACAATCGGAGACCAGCGACGCTTGAATTACGCCTTGCAGCCGATGAGCAAGCAGGCGTTCATTGAATTGGTTACCGCAGACCAGCCCGAGGCACCTCCCTATTTTACTTATGATGCGGTGCTGAACAGCAAAGAGCGACCGACGCTCGATGAAACGCTGGAACGCGAACTGAAACCTGTGACGCTGGAACGCCTGCTGGAATTGCAAGCAGATGGCGCGCAGATATTGGATACGCGCGATGCCGACGAATTTGCAGCAGCGCACCTGGCGGGCAGCATCAACGTCGGCTTAGGAGGCCAGTACGCCACTTGGGCCGGAACGGTGTTTGACCGGACGCATCCGATTGTCATTATCGCCGACCCGGGGCGGGAGAATGAATCGGCCGTTCGGCTCGGGCGCATCGGGTTCGATCATGTAGCGGGATACTTGCAGAATGGACTGCGAAGCCTGGAATCGCGGCCGGACCTGGTGTCTTTCACCGAACGCTTGAGCGCGCAGTTTGCCGCGGAACTTTTGTCGTCGAATCAACCGCCGGTAGCTATTGACGTGCGCGGGCCACGTGAACGGGAACAAAAACACATTGAAGGCAGCTTGAGCGTTCCGCTCAATCATTTGGTGGAAAATATGAAAACATTGCCGAACGACCGGCCACTATTAGTTTATTGCGCGGGTGGCTACCGGTCGTCGATCGCCGCCAGCTTATTGCGGCGCGGTGGGTTCGATTCTGTTTGCGAACTTGCCGGCGGCATCGCAGCCTGGGAAGCAGCGAAGTTGTCCGTTTGCACTACCCCGACGCACTAAGCGCAGGCGCGCGGGCTACGATTTAGGGCGCGGAAACTCCTCGACGTGAAATTCTCCTTTGCGGCCGAAGTAGATTACCTTTTTGCCGGTCAAGAAAGCCCAGTAGCCGATGGTTCCGGCGGCAGCAACCCGCCTTACGAATTCCGGGTAGCGGATTTGGTCAGCTTGTGCCGCGCGGATGGCAGCAACGACTTCGGACTGTGAGAAATCGTCGGCAATCTTTGTGGGCGGAAGCGTCATCCGCTCGCGGTGCGTTTCGCCGTCCGTCGTGTAAAAAGTTTCCTCGCCGCGAAGCAGATCGGCGAAGTAGGATTCGACGCCGGCGCTAAGGAGCATGGCCACCACTTCGGGAAAAGTGAGCTTTCCCGCCTGGGAATCTCCCAGCGCGTTGTGCATTGCTTCCGTGTTCATCGCGTCGCTTCAAAATCGAATTGCAAAAGCAGATCCCTCGCGCGAAACGTCGGGATGACGGTCCTCGTCGGATCGTCACTTCTTCGGTCGCGATTCGGGCGGCACTTGGTTGTTGGCGCGGTAGTAGGCGACGAGCAAGCCGTAGTGTTCTCCCATGTGTTCGGTGTAACCGATCCAGTAATCGAGATGGGCGAGAACGCCAGCGTCGCCCTCTTTTTGGATAAGCGCAGCGCCGTCGGTGACGGACTTTTTGAGGTACTCGAGAGTTTGGGCCTTGGTCTTATAGTTGGCGATCGGAGGATCGTTTTCTGCATTGCCTACTTTTGTGCCGGCGACGTGATTCAGGAGATCGTAATTCGAGCCGGCAACGTGCAAGAGAACTTGTTGGAAAGTGCGAACGTCAGAGGTGAGCTTGTATGTGTATTTGTCTTCGGGCCAATCCTGAGCCATGGTGATCAGACGGGTGCCGACGTCGTTCCAAGCTTCGAGAACGGCTGCGCTCGGGGATTTTGTTTTCTTTGCGGCGGCATCCTGCGCGCGAACAGCGGTTGCGTTTGCGCCGAAGGCCACGACTAACGCGACGAGTAAGAGTATGGAGCGAGAAATGTTTTTCATGATGGAACTCCTTTGGTGGATTGCCGCCGCTGTGCGCCCCGGATGCCCGGTAGCGTACCTAGGAAATTCGAGCAAGTCCAGCAAATGGACGACTGCCGAGATTCAAGTGGCGTGGGATTTGAAGCGGTCGATCGGATGCAAGAGCGAAGTTTGGCGCGGGCGACGCGCTCCGGTAAGATGGTGAAGCGATTTGCTCAGCGGTTCGCGATGATTGGGAATGTAAAAACGGGCAACTGCGCACGGATTCGGCACGGGCATGAAACAAGAAGACAAGAAACCAAGCGCAAGAGAGAAAGATACGCGCGACGCCACGATTGCGGCCGTGAATTTGCGCGATGGGAGTGAGCGCGCGGATCGCGGCGAGGAATCGGATGCGCCCGCGAATCTAGGACCGACTAGGATTGAGCGCGACGGAAAACGCTTGCTTGTCGTTCGCGCATTTCGGCCTGGCGCAATCGAGGCAAGCATCCTATGGCATGGAAATTCGGTCCCACAGCCGATGACGCCGATCGGTCCAGGCGGCGCGTTTGAGGCGGTTGTGCCTACGAGCGGCGTTGCTTTGGCCGAAGGTGAAGCGATTCCGGCTAAAGCGTACCGCTTGCGATTTCGATTTGCTGATGGCAATAGCTGGGAAGGTTACGATCCTTACGCGTTCCCGCCGCAGCTGACTGAGTACGACCTCTACCTTTCGGGGGAAGGCACGCATTACCTGAAGTACGAAAAGCAAGGCGCGCACGTGAGAGAAATCGATGGAGTTCAAGGCGTGTATTTTGGAGTGTGGGCGCCGAACGCGGAACGTGTCAGCGTCGTTGGGGATTTCAATTTCTGGAATGGGCGCGTTCACGCCATGCGAAACCGCGGCGCGAGCGGGATCTGGGAGCTTTTTATCCCCGGAATCGGCGAAGGCGCGCTGTACAAGTTCGAGATACATTCGCGCTACGGGAATTTTGTGGGGCTGAAAGCCGATCCGTACGGATTTGCGGCGGAGCTGCGGCCGAAAAGCGCTTCGGTAGTTGCCAATATTGATAAGTACGAATGGAAAGATGCAGAGTGGATGCAAGCTCGCGCTGCGAGAGACTGGCAGCATTCTCCGATGACGGTGTACGAACTGCACGCGGGGTCGTGGCGACGAAAGGCTGCGGAAGGAAACCGTTGGCTTACGTATCGCGAACTAGCAGAAGAGCTGATTCCCTACGTGAAGCGGCTGGGCTACACGCACATCGAGTTGATGCCGATCATGGAACATCCATTCGACGGATCGTGGGGATATCAGACGGTTGGTTATTTCGCGGTGACGCGGCGATACGGCTTGCCGGCGGATTTCATGTATTTCGTGGATTGCTGCCATCGCGAAGGAATCGGAGTTCTTCTGGACTGGACTCCGGCGCATTTTCCGCGGGACGCGCACGGTTTGGCATTTTTCGACGGCACGCACCTTTACGAGCACGCCGATCCGCGACGCGGCGCGCACCCGGACTGGGGCACCCTGGTTTTCAATTACGGGCGCAACGAAGTGCAGAATTATCTGATCTCGAACGGAGTCTTCTGGCTGGACAAATATCACATCGACGGACTGAGAGTGGATGCGGTGGCTTCGATGCTGTATTTGGATTATTCGCGCAAGCCCGGCGAGTGGATACCCAACCGCTTTGGAGGCCGCGAGAACCTGGAGGCGATTGATTTCATCAAGCGGCTCAACGAAGTGCTGCACAAGCGGAATCCGGGAGCGCTGATGATCGCGGAAGAGTCTACGTCATGGCCGGCGGTTTCGCGTCCCACGTACAACGGCGGGCTGGGCTTCGATCTGAAATGGAACATGGGATGGATGAACGATACGCTGCGTTATTTTGAGTACGATCCGATTCACCGGCAGTTCCACCACAACGAGCTGACATTTTCGATGATTTATGCGTTCAACGAAAATTTCGTTTTGCCGCTTTCGCACGACGAAGTAGTGCACGGCAAACGGTCACTGCTTGAAAAAATGCCGGGCGACGAGTGGCAGAAATTTGCGAATCTGCGAGTGCTCTACGGATACATGTACGCGCATCCGGGGAAAAAGCTCTTGTTCATGGGATGCGAGCTGGCGCAGCGACATGAATGGTCCGAGACCGAGTCGATCGATTGGGGGCTGGAAGAATCTCCGCCGCACCGCGGAGTTCAGCGACTGGTGACGGATTTGAATCACCTGCACGCGAGCGAGCCGGCGTTTCACCAAGTTGATTTCGAATGGTCTGGCTTTGAATGGCTGGAAGCGAACGAGAGCGCGGCGAGCATGGTTTCGTTCTTGCGGCGGGCGCGAGATTCGAAGGACTTCGTTGTTGTGGTGTGCAATTTCACTCCGGTCGTTCGCGAGAATTATCGCGTTGGCGTGCCGGAAGAAGGATTTTACCGCGAGATCCTGAACACGGATTCGGCGTACTACGAAGGAAGCGACAACGGGAATTCCGGCGGAGTGTCAGCCGAGCCGGTGCCGTGGAACGGCCATCCTTATTCATTGAAGATTCGCGTCCCACCGTTAGCTGCTGTTTACTTCAAGCCAGAGCGCAAGTAGTCCGGGCGACGGCGTTCGAGTTCCTCCAAACCTGCCTCCGCTTACCATGCAGAAAAATCACGGAACATTTGTAGGCGTCAGTCCGTACATAGAACCAGGAAGAGCAGGGGAGGCTTCCCAAAAATGAGAAAGCGACTTTGCGCGATTGGCGTGTTCTGCGTGTTGGCGATGATCCTGACGAATGCTCAGGCAATGGCGGCTGGTCCAGCCGAGCGATACCTGCACGTGAGAGTGGAAGATGCTGCGAAGGGTGAAAGCGTGAATGTGAACGTGCCGCTGTCCATGGCCGAGAAGATTCTGCCGACGGTGAATAAAGGCAATCTGCACAACGGACATGTGAGCATCGGATCCGCGGACATGAACGACGTGGATATTCGCGCGCTGCTGGATGCTGTGCGCACGGCTCCCGACAATGAGTTCGTGACGGTGAAGGAAAAGGATCAGGATGTGCGTATCGCAAAGTCGAATGGAAATATCGTGATTCACGTTCGCGACGCAAACAAGGGCGGCCAGAAGGTAGATATAACGGTTCCGATGAAGGTGGTGGATGCGCTGCTTTCCAATGCCAAGGATAACGAGCTTGATGTGTCCGCTGCGATTCGGGCGCTGAGCGATGCCGGCGACGCGCTGCTGATTACGGTGGAAGACGCTACGCAACACGTGCGCATTTGGGTTGATTCGAAAAACTCTTCGGACTAGCTGCCAACATTCCGGCGGAGGTGATTTGTGGTGCTATTCGGGAAAATTGTTCTAGGAGTGGTGGGAACGGCGGTGGCGGGAGTTGGATTGCTCTGCAGCGATGGACTGATCGAGGTGAAAGTGGTGGAGCGCCAGCCGGAAACGCATCACGTATACGTGATCGCTCCGGCGATGCTGGTGCCGATCGGCATGCATTTCGCTCCACGGAAAGATCTATCGCGCGCCGCAGCTCAGATTCAACCCTGGATGCCGACGGTTCGAGCAGCGCTGGATCAGCTGCGCGACAGCGACGACATTACGCTGGTTGAAGTGAAAGAGCCGGGCGAACACGTACGCGTGGCGAAAGAAGGCGGCTCAATTGTGGTGGATGTGGAGGACAGAGACGAAACCGTGCACGTATCCACGCCTATCCGCGCGATTTCGAGCACGATCGAACAGCTTGCTGCTTCGGCTCCGTCAATCTAAGGCGAGGTCGCAGCGGAAATCCGTCACTGACGGGCGGCGCAACGCCCCTTGCACGCTCGTCAGCGACGGAGAGTTTTGTACAGAATCCAATTCTTGAATGCAGTCGGCCGGCCTTGGATCGCTACCCAAGGGAACTTCAGCGGCTAAAGCCGCCCGATGCTCCGGCTGTTATATCGTGGCTGAAGCCACGACCCACAAATCGTCTCGGCAACGAGCCCGAGGTCTCGGCAGCGAATCCGAACGTCTCAGCAGCGAATTAGACGGTTCTCGTCTCTTACATCATTACTGTTGGGGCTGTTGTTGCTGCATCATCATTTGCGGGCTGAAAGGCTGAGGAGTGCCGGTGATCTGGTCCTTCGCGCCGGTGATGACCTTGGTCAACTCCATGGACGAATCATTGGACTTGGACTTCACCAGGCCGTAGGGCGAAACTTTCTGCGAGACCCAAACTTCGCCGCCGCTTTTCGTTCGATAATGCTGGCAGGTGAAGGTGCCGGCGGGAACTGTGATCGTGTCGCTTCCCAAATCCTCGCCGCCGGTTCGGACGTCGGCGGTTTGCGGCGCATGATCCTGATGAAGCATTTGCGTAGGCATTTCCATCGGAGGACGACCGGGCATTTGCATGATCATGCGCGAAATTTGGGTATCGGCGCCGTTTAATACCATCAATTGCTTCATGACCATTTCGCCGTTTCCGCGATTGAAAGACATCTCGTACCAATACGCGTCTTTCCCATCGACTGACTCTTTGCCGACGACAGTAATTTGCATATCGGTTTTGTCGCCCTTTTGGGATTGAATGGAGTACTGCGCGCCTTCACCGACGACAGGGTTCCAGAATCCGCTGACGTGTGGAGACGAAAAGCGGCCCATCTGAGCACTCGCGGCCGTTGAGACAAGAGCAAGCAGCAATGCGGTCAGTGCGTGACGGCACGAAATCTTCATGAAGGCTCCTCGACTGGTTGGGTTCAATTTCTCGTAATTACACCTCAGAGATCGCGTCCCTGAGTATCCTGCATCTTCGAGATATCGAAACTCACATGGATCTTTGCGCCGTTCACGGAGCAATTAAAATCAACACCCTTTTCGTCGTCGGCTATGGTCGGCTCGCCGTTGGAAGCCTTCTTTAAAAAGGCAAATGCTACGACTTGCACTTTGGTTCCGTCTGCGGAGCGGGTGATCTCAACCTCATATGGCGAGATCTTCTGTTTCGTTTTCTTTTCAATTAGATAAGCGGCGGTTTTTAGAGTCTCTTCGTCCGCGGACTGAAATGGTTTCATGTCCGGGCCGAAGACGGCGAGCTCATAAACGTCGAGGTTCTTCGAGAGCTCTTTTTCGGCGTCTTCCGGTTTCATGGTCCCGGCCAGTTCTGCCTTGCGGAACACAGCCTTCTCTATGGTTTTGGCTGACACCCAGCGAACGAGAAAGGGTGTTTCGCCAGAGGAGTTCCCGACATCACCAGCTCCGCCAACGGGAGCGCTAGCAGCAGGAGCAGCGGGAGCAGATCCTCCGCCCATTTTTCCGCTTCCACCTGCGGGCACCTGTTGGTTTCCGGCGGGGGCAGCTGATCCGCTGGGTTCTGCGCTCGAATAATTCTTATCGGCTTTCCACGTAACGTCGACCTGCACAATCTTGGCCCAAGGAGAGTCCTCCATGATTCGTTTAACGTCTTTATCGTCCCACTGTTGATAAGGTTTTGATTTCCAAGGATCGCCACCGGCGAAAACCAAAGCGGCTGCTAACAGCACTGCGGAACTTACAAAAATGGCTTTGCGCATAGGATTTATCCTTACCGGAATTTTCGTGCTATTGCCAGCATACAGGCCCGTACTCTAACGACTGAGAGGTTTAGCCGCAAGCGCATTTTTATCGGCATGAACCGGGGTTGAAGGCGGTTGCGACGCCCCGAAGACGCTCTCCAAGCGATACACCGGATTGTCGCGCGATTCGAAGTGCGTGCGCATGAGCAATTCACCGACCAACCCAACGGCAAGCAGTTGAACTCCGAATAAACATAACATCATTCCCAAAACGAGAAGAGGTCCATGTTGAACGAAAATTGAAACACCCCAGAAGATTTTCTGAACCAGCAGAACTAACAGGATCGCCGCACCCAATAGCATCCCCAGCAGGCCGGGCGGTCCGAAAAAGTGCAAAGGGCGCGTCATGTAACGCAACAGGAAACGGATGGTTATGATGTCAAAGAAAACGCGCAGGGTGCGCGAAATGCCGTAATGTGACTTCCCACCGGGACGAACGATATTTTTAATGGGGACTTCGACGATTTTGGCACCGTTCCAGGCGGCGAGAGCGGGAATAAACCGATGCATTTCGCCATATAGTGGAATGTCTTTGATTATCTCGCGACGATAAACCTTGAATGTGGTGCCGAAGTCGTGGATGTCCACGCCGGAAAGCTTGCTCATCATCCAGTTGGCGATTCGTGAGGGTAGCCGACGCATTATGAAATTGTCCACGCGCTTCTGGCGCCAGCCGCTGACGATGTCGCAATGGTTGGCTTCGAGAGCGTCGAGCAGAGTGGGTATGTCGGCGGGATCGTGCTGAAGATCACCGTCCATTGAAACCACTATGTCGCCGGAAGCGAAGTCAAAGCCAGCTGCGAGCGCGGTGGTTTGGCCGTAGTTTCGTTTCAGACGGAGGACGGCCACACGTGGATCTTCCTGGGCAATGGCTGCGAGTATTTGCGGGGTGGCGTCGGAGCTTTGATCGTCAACGTAGACGAATTCGACAGGGTCGTAGCGTCCAGTCATTACGTCGCTTAGGCGCTGATGCAGTTCGCGGACGCTCTCCTGCTCGTCGTGGAAAGGAACGACGATCGAGTACCGAGGTGGCGCGCTGTGGCTCGACGGCATTTTGCTAGTGTAACTCGCGATAGCTAATTAGGCGAATGTCCCTTTCGTTCAGAGCGCTTCTAACACCGGGATCGAGTAAGCCTTGCATTTCGGCTTCTCGCTGCTCCATGAGGCGGGAGCCGGAGCGTGCCAAGTCCGCGTCGTTGATGCCGGGATGCAACATGATTTCGGTGCTGCCATCTTCAAGTGTGTCAATCATGCGACGAAGCGCCACGGGACCGAGTCCTCCGGTCATGGCCAGGCCTAGAAAGTGGTCTGGCGAAAGCAGACCGTACTTGCGGGCGATGGTTTGAAACCATGGCGTGACGGCACGGGCAGCCGCGGCGGCGATCAACTCCTTGGTACGGTTGGAATCTTCATGGCGAGTAGTCTGCCAAGAGTCGCGAAGGTTCTCCATGGGCTTTCGTATCCGCGTGATTCCAAGTTCTTTGGCGACGCGACCGATGGCTTCCATTACCTTAGGATGAGCGTGGGTGTGCTTGTGAGAGTCGAGGTGCGTCGGTTCGATTCCAGCGGAACGGATTTTTTCGATTTGAGCGCGCAATTCCCTTTCGATGGCGTTCATGCGAATGAGTCCGGAGCTTAGTCTTCCCACCAAGCCGGCTAAAGATTCCGGCAGATTGCCATTTGCGTCGGCCAAAGAGGAAATTTTCTCTCGCGCAGCGACCGAGGGGCCTCCGACAAGGACCAGGTGACATCCGACACCCAATTTTGGATTTGATTTGGCAAGCGAGACCGCATCATCGAATTCTTCGCCATTGGCCATTAAAGTTGTGCTGGTGAGGATGCCGTCGCGGTGAGCGCGGATGATTCCTTCGTTCACGCCGCGCGTCATTCCGAAATCGTCTGCGTTCAGGATGAGTTGTTTCATTTAGCTGGAAGCATCTGCGAAGCGGAAAGACAATCATATCATGGGCATCTCATGGGGCAACGAACGGCAGAGCGTCGCGAGCGAAGGAGTCGCAACGGTGAATTCTGAAAATTTCAAGAGCTCCGGATAAAAAGCAGAAGGGCGAGCGGAGGCAATTCAAAAGCCATTCGCCCGAAGAGAACGAAAGAAATGTTAATGCGATGTAAAAGTTTTCAACAGTTCTGTTGAAAAGCGTGTGGAAAAGGGCAGCCTAAAATTAGAAATCGTGCGATTGGCAAAGGCTTGCTTCACTTTGCACTGTTTTGGTGCAATCAGTCGGAGGAAGAAATAAATTTCTGCCGCTCGAACTTTTTCTTCAGGTTCGATTCCAACCAAAATGAAATTTGCGCGCGGGAATTTCTCAAATCAGGAAAAATTTTGCTCAGCAGAAGTAATTCTAGTACCAGTGAGGGGGCGGATCGAGTTTGATTTGAATTGTCTGCTCGTCTGTATCGATGTCGTACCACTTGCCGTACGTATGCCAGCCCTTGGCGACAACTTGAATCAGAATTTTTCCCTGGGGAACCTCGGGAATCTTCGCAGAGCCGTCCTGATTCGTCTTGAAATTTAGTTCAGCGAGCTTGTCTTTGTGGAGGAAGCCGCCCGATTCGTTGTATCGGACGTAAACGCTGGCGTTTCCGATGGGTTTTCCGTCAGCGGCGCTTACCACTTCGATCCGCATCTTTACGGTTGCCGGCTCGGACGACTTTTTATCCTTTTTGTCGGGCTTATCCGGCGGAGCGGGCGGGTTGGGCGCGGCAGACTGGTCCTTGGGGGACGACTGATCCTTTGGAGGCGGTTCTTGTTGAGTGGCACATTGAGCGGGCGAGAGATCGGAAAGACTCAACAACGCCACGAACAGAGCTAGCGCGAAGGAGCCGGACCAGAAGCGCTGACGATTGGGAGTGAAACTCATGGCACCTTTTCTTTTACAGGATTGTTTGGGCGCTCTCAAGTTTAAAAGCTGGAAAGAAGTGAAGGCTTAGGCGTCTGAGGAATGGATTTATGTTGAGGCTGTGGAGTTTAGACTGCTCTGAAGTATGATGACTATTCCGACTGGAGGCAAGTGATGGGTTTTTCGACCGACGCGATTCATGTGGGGCAGGAGCCTGACCCGGTTACGGGCGCAATCGTGGCGCCAATCTACCAGACGTCCACGTATGTGATTGAGGAGATGGGCAAGAGCAAAGGATACGACTACGCACGGACGAACCATCCGAACCGCAAGGCACTGGAGCGCACGATTACGAAGTTGGAGGGAGGACACGCTGCTTATGTGTTCACTTCGGGGATGGCGGCGATTGATTCGGTCTTCCGGCTTTTGCGTCCCGGCGACCACGCAATACTGTCCCAGGCGGTTTACGGCGGAGTTTTTCGGCTGACGACGCAATTACTGACGCAGTTTGGCATGGAATTCAGCTACGTGGACACGGCTTGTCTGGAGAAAGTGAAGGCGGCGATCAAACCGAACACAAAAATGATGTACGTCGAGACGCCTACGAATCCTACGATGATAGTTACCGACTTAGCTGCGGTGGCTAAGCTTTCGCGAGAAAGAAATCTGACGCTTGTAGTGGACAATACCTTTCTCAGTCCTTATTTTCAACAACCTATCGCGCTCGGAGCGCATATCGTCGTGCACTCAATGACGAAGTATTTGAACGGGCACAGTGATTGTATTGGCGGGGCGGTAGTTCTTACACGTCCCGAAGATGCTGAAAAAATATATTTCGTGCAAAGGTCAGCTGGAGCCGGGCTTGCGCCGATGGATTGCTTTCTTGTCTCACGTGGAATTAAGACGCTCGCGGTGCGGATGGAACGGCACAATTTGAACGGGATGGCGGTGGCGAAGTTCTTGGAGTCCCACAAGAAAGTTAAACGCGTGATTTACCCGGGGTTGACGTCACATCCGCAACATGAAGTTGCCAAACGGCAACAGACGGGGTTTGGCGGAATGCTTTCGTTTGACTTGGGGTCACTCGATGCGGCCAAGGCGGTTTTGAATCATGTGAAACTTTGCTCGCTGGCTGAAAGCCTTGGCGGGGTCGAGACGCTGATTTCGCTTCCGGCGCTGATGACGCATGCTTCCATACCGGTCGAGAAGCAGAAAGAGATTGGGATTACGCAAGGGCTGATCCGGCTGTCCGTTGGAATTGAGGATGTGGAGGACTTGATAGCTGACTTGGATCAGGCGCTGGCTAAAGTCTAAATGACACTTCAGCTCGATAAACTGCGGGAGCGATTCCGGGTTCAGCATCCTACGAGTGTTGCATGAGCACGGGCAGGCCTGATCATTCCGTCATTCGAGTTTCAGGAATCCGAAAGACATACGGGCGCACGGTAGCGGTTGACGAAGTGTCGTTCGAGGTCAACGACGGCGAGATTTTCGGTTTGATCGGGCCGAACGGCGCGGGAAAAACCACTACCATGGAGTGCATCGAAGGTATTCGCAAGCCGGACCGCGGCACCATCTCGGTTTTGGGTCTTGATCCATTCCGTCAGGTTTACAAACTGCAAGAACGGATCGGTGTGCAGCTGCAGCAGGCGCAATTGCAGAAGCGGATAAAAGTGTGGGAAGCGGTGGACCTGTGGGCTTCGCTTTACCGCAAGAAGTGGAAGGACGCGGAACTCTTACTCGAACAGCTCGGCCTGGTGGACAAACGCGACGCGTGGTTTATGAACCTCTCGGGCGGGCAGAAGCAGCGGCTGTTCATTGCGCTCGCGTTGATCAACGATCCGGAAGTGGTGTTCCTCGACGAACTGACTACGGGGCTGGACCCGCAAGCGCGGCGAGCGATCTGGGAACTGGTGCGCGGGATCCGCGAGCGCGGCAAGACGGTCTTTCTCACCACCCATCTGATGGAGGAAGCGGAGCGGTTGTGCGATCGCGTGGCGGTCATCGAGCACGGCCGAATTATTGACATCGATACGCCGGCGAGACTCGTCGATCGACACTGTCCTGAACGCAACGTCGTGTTGGCCACGGATGATCCGACGG
Source organism: Candidatus Acidiferrales bacterium (assembly GCA_035603075.1). Lineage (GTDB taxonomy): Bacteria > Acidobacteriota > Terriglobia > Acidiferrales > UBA7541 > Palsa-295. Next base: position 347,571 of record DATNLC010000113.1, read on the forward strand.
CGGAGGAGCGCTTTCGAGCGATTCCGCGAGTCGAGTCGGTTGTGCGCAGCGACTTGCAATTCACGATTCGAGGCCGCGGCGATGATTTGGTGACCGAAGTAATCCATTGCTTGTCCGAGAACCGTATACGCGTCACCGACTTTCGCATGATCGTCCCGAACCTTGAGGACGTATTTCTGAAACTGACCGGCCATTCGATTCGCGACTAGGTTCGAACATGATGATGCGCGGGCTGTGGAAACTAACTTGGATCGAGATCAAAGTCTTCATGCGCGAGCCGCTGGGCGCGTTCGGGACTATCGGCTTCCCCGTATTGGTGTTTCTTGTGGTGGGTCGATCAGCCAGCCGGAACATTCCCGCTCCGTCACTCGGAGCGAGCAGTTTTCTGCGCGTGGGGCTACCGGTTCTCGCGTCGCTGCTGATCACGGTGAGCTCTGTGCTGTCGCTGGTTACGATCATCTCGATTTATCGCGAGGGAGGCATTCTGAAACGGCTGCGCGCCACTCCGCTGCGCCCGCAGACGATCCTAAGCGCGCAGGTAATCGTCAAGCTGATACTGACGGCGGCCACGCTGGCTTTGATGGTGCTTGCGGGCAAACGGTACTACCCAATCCACGTTCATGTTCCATTGTTCGGATTTACGATTGCGCTGCTGATCAGCACACTGAGCATCCTATCGATAGGCTTTCTGATCGCGAGCATAGTTCCGACGGCGCGCTTTGCGCAACCGATCGGCGCCGCGATTTTGTATCCCATGATCGGTGTCTCGGGAATCTTCGTGCCCGTTAACTCGATGCCGCCAGTCCTCCATGCAATAGCCGGAGTACTGCCGATGACTTACGCTGTGTCGCTGATGGAAGGAATATGGTCGGGCGACGCGTGGTTGGCGCATCTCGGCGACGTCGCGGCGTTGGCTATAGTGTTTGTGGCTTGCACAGCGCTGTCGGCGAAAGTGTTTCGCTGGGAGTAACGTGGACTGCCCGGCACGAACTGCGCTCAGCTAATCCGAACGTAATTCACTACTCGGCTTTGCTCTTTTTCCTTGGCGGCGGCTTGACGGAGTCGGAAATCCAGGTGAGGTAGTCCGCTGAGCCGCGCGCGATGGGCAAGGCGATGATTTCTGGGACGTCGTAGCTGTGCAGACGCTTGATCTGGGCTTCCAATTTGGCGAAATGAGCTTTGGTCGACTTGATGACGAGCAGAAATTCTTTGGTGGATTCTACTTTTCCTTTCCAACGGTAAATTGACTGCACGGGATTTGTCACGATGTTCGCGCAGGCGGCGAGGCGCTTTCCAACAAGTGTGCGCGCGATCTCGCATGCTTCCTTTGCGGACGCGCATGTGACTAGGACGACGATCTTTTCAGTCATCTTGAAATTGTCTGTGACTTTACTAGTACGCCGCGCATCATGTTGAATGTTGTGTGTTCCCGGCTTGAGGGCCAAGATACAATAGCCGTCCGTGACGAACCAAGCGATACATTTCGGGACTTCAGGTTGGCGCGGCGTGATTGCCGACGAGTTTACCTTTGCGGGAGTGCGTCGCGCGTCCGCTGCGGTGGCGGAGCATGTCCTGGCGGAAACCAAATCGCCCACGGTGATCGTCGGCTATGACATGCGGTTTTTCTCTCCTGAATTCGCGCTCACTGCGGCGGAAGTTCTGAAGGCGCATGGTTGCCGCATTCTTCTATGCCAGGAAGCGACTCCGACTCCGGTGATTGCGCACGCAATTATTTTCAATAAACTCGCGGGCGGCGTGAATATCACGGCGAGCCACAACCCTTTTCAGTATAACGGGCTGAAATATTCCGGCCCCGACGGCGGACCTGCGTCGGTGGAAACGACAGGAGATATTGAGAAGCGCGCGGCTGCGCTGCCGGAGGACACGACTCCGTACCATGAGATCGACGATAAATTCGAGCCCGTCCACCCGCGCGAGGCTTACTTCGCACAACTGAAGAAGATGATTCGCTTCGATGTACTGGCGAAGGCCAAGGGCAACTTCGTTTGCGATGCGGTTCACGGCTGCGGCGCGGGATGGCTAGATCGTATTCTGAAAGAGAACGGCCTCGCGATTACCGAAATTCGCGCCTTCCGGGACGTTTTGTTCGAAGGCAAAGGTCCGGACCCGTCAGAAGCTAATCTCGGGCTGCTTAAGAAAACTGTAATCGAAAAGAACGCTCTGGCCGGGCTCGCGACCGACGGCGACGCTGATCGTTTTGGAATTCTCGACCGCGATGGATCGTTTATCGACCCGAATCATATTCTGGGTCTCGCCTTCGATTATTTGCTCGAAACGCGCGGATACAAACTGGGCGCTGCACGCAGCGTGGCGACTTCGCACCTGCTGGACGGAGTTGCAAAATTGTACGGCGTGCAGATTTACGAAAGTCCCGTGGGGTTCAAGTATGTGGGACCGTTCCTGCGCGAGGACAAAATCGCGATTGGCGGCGAAGAAAGCGCGGGAATGACTATCCGCGGGCATTTACCGGAGAAAGACGGCATTCTGGCGTGCTTGCTGGTGGCGGAAATGATTGCGGCGCGCCAAACTTCCCTGCGCGAACAGCTTCAGGATTTGTTTCGAAGAGTGGGGCGCGAATATTGGCCGCTTCGCGTGAACTTGCCTCTCTCCGACGACGCGCACAAGAAACTAATCGAGCGTTTGAAGGCCGATCCCAAGGAATTTGCAGGCCAACCTGTAGTGAACGTAAATCGGCTCGATGGACTTAAACTGACGCTCCAAGACGGCTCGTGGGTGTTGATGCGTCCTTCCGGTACCGAAGCGGTCGTGCGGATTTACACGGAGACGTCCAGCATGGCGGCTTCGCAGAAGCTGGCCGCTCAGGCACAAGAATGGATGACGAAGTGAACAGCGTCCCCTTGAAAGACCAACGGCGCGGCGATGCTCCGCCAAACGATGTTCCCGTGGGATTTTTCGAGCAGCTCGCTCAGTTTTTTCGGCGAAACATGTACTGGTTCCTGATCGTGGGCTTCGCATTGCTGCTGCTACAAGACACCTTTGGCACGCACGGCGTGCTGGCAATGAGGCGTTCGAAAAAAGAAACGCAGGAAATTCAGAAAGACATTAAGCGGCTCGACGAAGAAAACCTTGAGTTGCAGAATCGGGTTAAAGCTCTGAAGACCGATCCGGCTGCCATTGAGAAACCAGCGCGCGAGATAATGAAACTGGCGCGCCCGGGTGAAGTGATTTTCGAAACGCGTCCGAAGCCCGTCGATGGGTCGCACGCTCCCTCACCGAATTCCGACAATCCACCGAAGCAACGTTAGCTTTCTGCCACAGAGCCACGAGTTCGTTTGAACCATGCGAGAATTTCCGGACGATGATTGGTCCAGCCGGTTCTAGCCATTGAGAGAAGCACCATGGCGACCGTGATAATCAGAAGTCCGAGTGTGGCCATGGGAATGGACTGGGCGTTCTTGGTCAAAATGGAAAACCTTCCGTACACGAATTCGATGTGGACCCAATACACGAGCAACGAAGTTTGACCCATCTGGATCATCGGGCTGAATCCGACCTGGCCCAGACCCCACCGGCACCACACGTAGCTTGCGAATACAATCACCAGAATGATAGCGACGCGAGCGAGAAAAAAATTGGGACTGGTGTGCCAATAATCGTAATCCGGATAGATTTGGAAAGGCCGCGCGTCGAGCCATTTGGAAAAATAATATAGGCCCACGCCCGCGAGCCCGCACGCGGACGCTATGCTGGCCAGATTTTTCTTTCCCCAGTCGCTGAATAGAAGATAACCGAGAGCCAAACCGGCAAAGGCAAATCCGACCCACGGAAAAATCGGGAAAAGCCATGGACGCGGCGAATCGTAGATGTGCACGCCATTGACGTAAGACTCGAGATACCAAGGCAGCCAACGCGGCCGCCACGTGGTATAGAGGAACGGCGTGGCAAGCGCGATTCCTCCCGCGGCTAGGACCGCGACCAGCGCGCTCTCGACACGTTTCTGAGTGAGCCGTCCAACGAGTCCCATCAGCATAATCGAAATGCCGATGGTGTTCAGAATGTCCACGCGCAACAAGTCAGTCCACGGCGCCCAAGGGATGCCGAGCACGTATTCCTGGACGCGAAACAGCAAGCCGAGCCCCAGGATTTCCGCGCCGCGGAGAATCGTGGTCCGCGCGATTTGATTCGGCGTGCTTCCCTTCGCCCGCATTTTGTCGGACACCAGGGCGATGGAAACGCCGGCGAGAAAAAGAAAAAGCGGAGCGGGGATGGTGCCGCTGAGCTGCGACCATTTCATAAACTTCGAATCGCGCGCGCTTCCGCCCAGCCATGAATCGTAGGAATGCACCTCGAACATCAGCAAGCAAGCGAAACCGCGCATCCAGTCGATATAGGCGAGCCTTTGCTGCTTCCCGGGTTGGGCCGTCGCGCTCAAGCGCACAAGAATCGCCGAGAGGTGCGCGCAAAGCAAGTTTTTCCCGGAATTTCGGTGCAGTTCAGTAAAATCTTTCGGTGGCATCCAATTCGAAGTTCTGGCAACTGGATTTTAAGACTGCGATCGGAGTGTGGATCCCCATCGTGGTATTCGTGGCGTTGCTGGGATTGCGCCTAGGGTATCGAGGGCCGCGTTTTTGGATAGCGCTGGGAGTGGCTGCTGTTCTTTTCGCATTCGAATTTTTCCTGGCTTCGCCGAGCGTGTTGGAATCAGCGCGCGGGATGCTTGGAAAGCACGGCCGCGTCCTCGCGCCGCTGGTTCTTCTGTTTGCAGTTCTTGTATATACGCTGACCGTCACGGCCAACTGGAAAATGGCGCTAGTCGGCGCGGCGTACAGCGTTTTGCCGGCATTGCTTGTCGCAAGCAGCGCGGGCAAAGCGCCGGGAACCTGGGAAGATTATGCGGCGGCGATTCTCATCTGGCTGCCCGTCGAATTTCGCTGGATGTACCGAGTATTCCCGTACCCAACGGAACTGTCGCATTCGCTGACGATTTTGTTGGCGCTTAGCGTTGGCGTTTGCGCGTTCGTCCTGCTGCGGCGCATGGACGGAATTGGTTACGCGATCGCGTGGCGGCAAGGATTCGGAGCGAATGTGGCGATCCACTTCCTGATCTTCGCGGTGATTGCGGTGGTGCTGGGAATTCAAATTGGATTTCTGAAGTTTGATCCGACGCTTGCTCGTTTGCGTTCGCTTCCGTTGGCGGTGGTGGGAATTACGTTCTTCACAGCATGGCCGGAGGAATTCCTGTTTCGCGGTGTCCTGCAAAATCTTCTTTCGCAGACTTTCAAGAATCAGTGGGTGGGATTGGCGGTGGCGTCAGTCATTTTTGGTTTGTCGCACATTTTGCATGCGCCGTACCCGAACTGGAAATATGTGTTCCTCGCAACTATTGCCGGATTATTTTATGGGCATGTGTGGATGAAGACCGGCTCGTTGTTCCCGGGCGCGCTAGTTCACGCACTCGTAGACGTCTTGTGGCATGTTTTATTTCGCTAGCGGGATTCGCGCAGGCTGACTAGCGGACGACACCTTGAAGGGGGCTGGAAGCGGTGGCATAAAGTTTTTTCGGAATGCGCCCGGCGAGAAAGGCTTTGCGGCCGGCTTCGACAGCGCCGCCCATCGCTTCGGCCATCATTACGGAGTCTTGAGCTTCGGCAATCGCGGTGTTCATAAGAACGCCATCTGCTCCAAGTTCCATCGCGATGGCCGCATCGGAAGCGGTTCCGACGCCTGCGTCGATAATCAGCGGCACTTCCGTGATGCGCTCGCGCAAAATCTGCATGTTCGCGACATTCTGAATTCCCATCCCAGAGCCAATCGGCGCGCCCAGCGGCATCACGGCGGCTGCGCCCGCGTCAATTAATCTTCGCGCGACGATCAAATCGTCGTTGGTATAAGGCAATACTACGAATCCTTCGGCGACGAGAGTCTTTGTAGCGCGAATTAGCTCTTCAGTATCGGGGAAAAGAGTCTGCTGATCGCCAATTACTTCCAGCTTCACCCATTCGGATAACCCCACTTCGCGTCCAAGACGCGCGGTACGCACGGCTTCGTCGGCGGAGTAGCAACCCGCGGTATTCGGCAAAATAAAAAAGTTCTTTCGATCGATATAATCGAGGAGGGATTCCTTGGTGCGATCGCTGAGATTCACGCGGCGAATGGCAACTGTCACCATCTCGGCGCCGGAGGCTTCGTGCGCGCGGCGCATTTCATCAAAGCTGCGGTACTTGCCCGTTCCCACGATCAGGCGTGAATTGAACGCGCGTCCTGCGATCACAAATTGGTCCGGCATGAAAACTCTCCCTAATCTATTGTACCGCTTGCGCTCGACGCAGGCAGCCTACGTCGAATGCTGAGGGCGTGGCTCCTCGAGGTCGGCGTACAGCTTGTCAATCAGATCCCGGTAGTGGTCCTCGATGACGCGCCGCTTTATCTTCAGCGTGTAAGTCAATTCCCCGCTCGCGAAGGTGAAGTCTTTCTCGATCAATGCGAATCGTTTCGGCTTTTCATATTGCGCGAGCGAAGCGGTGAGGCGTTCGATCTCGCGTGAGAGGAGGTCGCGCACCCATGGATTCGAGAGCGCCTGCGAGGGAGACGCAAAATCCTTGTTCTGCCTTCGAGCTTCACTCTCGATAGCCGCAAAATTGGGAACGATCAGCACCGAAACGAATTTGCGCTTGTCGCCGACTACGATCGCGTTGGTTATGAACGGAGACTGCTTCAGCAGATTTTCGATCGGCGCCGGCGCCACGAACTTTCCGGCTGCAGTCTTCAACAATTCTTTTTTGCGATCGGTGATAATCAAGTATCCGTCTTGATCCAGACGGCCGATATCTCCGGTAGAAAACCATCCGTCGGAGCTTAAGACTTCTCGACTCTGTTCCGGCTTGTGGAAATAGCCCTGCATGACGCATGGGCCCTTGACCAAAATCTCGCCGTCGTCAGCGATGCGCACTTCTACGTGAGAGATGGGCATCCCGACCGTGCCTACTTTGTTTTTCTTAGGGACGTTCGACGCGATCACGGGAGCGGTTTCGGTTAACCCGTAGCCTTCCAAAACCGGCAAATTCACGGACCAGAAAAATTCGGAAAGGTCCGGCGCCAGCGGCGCGCCACCCGAGAAAAAATATCGAATTCTTCCGCCAAGGCCCGCGCGAATCTTTGAATAGACGATGCGGTCGGCAATTTGCCAACGCTGTTTCGTCCACGTAGAAGGGGGCTTGCCATACGCCCGCCATGGAATCGATTCTTGCGCCACGCGCAAAGACCAATCAAAGATCTTTTTCTTCAACCCGGTTTCGCTGCGTCCCTTGTCGACAATGTTGGCATATATTTTTTCGAAGAAACGTGGAACGGCGGCGGCGTATGTGGGCTTCAGTTCGAGAAACGCTTGCGGAACGGCTTCCATTTGCTCCACGTATGCAACCGGGACACCGCGAAACAAATAGCCGTAATCGACGGTGCGCTCATAGACGTGCGCAAGGGGAAGGAACGATAACGCGAGATCCTCCGGTGAGAAATCGTAGGCCTCGAGCGAGTCGATAACATTCGAGCTCACGTTCGAGTGAGTCAACATTACTCCCTTGGGCTCGCCCGTGGTGCCGGAGGTGTAGATGATGGTCAGCAATTGGTTGGCGGAAACTTCCGCGGCACGTTTGCGGTATTCGGCGACGTCAGGCTCACCCGCGGTGGCGATCAGAGTTTCGTAACGGAGAACATCGCCATGCAAATCCGAGAGGGGCGTTACTGCAATCACGTGTTCGAGCGCAGTAATTTTATCGCGGCATTCAGCGATCTTACGCGCCTGGGCTTCGCCAGACGTGAATACGATACGCGCACCAGAATCGTTCAATATGTAGGTGAGGCGCTCCGGCGATTCGTTGAAGTAAATTGGCACGCTCGCGGCGCCCACGCCCTGTATCGCGAAATCAGCGATATGCCATTCAGGGCAATTTGGCGCAAGAATCGCGACGCGGTCGCCGGATTTAATTCCCAATTCGCCAAGCGCTTTCGATAAGCCCGCCACGCGGCGGAGCATTTCCCGCGCCGCGATATTCTGCCAACCTTCGGCGGTCCGAAACATCTGGGCGCGCGGACTGGCGAAACGGTCAACGGCTTCGAGGAAGGATTTCGTGAGCGGAGGATAGTCCATCGTGGTCACTTTTACTTTAGCGTATGGAACGGCATCGCGCAAACACCCGGCGGTGACTATGCGCTGTTTCGGGCGCAGCTACTTCGCTCAACTTTTGCGATTGCAGATAGAAGAGCGCTGCCGATACGTTGGATATTTCGTGCGATTAAGCGACCCTACTAACTCTCGGCTGTGATGCGTTAAGATGTCTCCGGAGGTTCCGATGTCGAAGGCCGCTACAGAAGACGTCACCGGATATCAGCCGGTTCGCGCACCGCGAGGCACTACTCTCTCCTGCAAAGGCTGGCAGCAGGAAGCGGCTATGCGCATGTTGATGAACAACCTCGATCCGGAGGTGGCTGAGAAGCCGGAAGATTTGATCGTTTATGGCGGGCGCGGAAAAGCGGCACGGAATTGGAAGAGCTATCACGCGATCGTGGCGTCCCTGAAATCTCTGGAAAACGATGAAACGCTGCTGGTTCAATCCGGCAAGCCTGTGGGAATTTTTCGCACGCATTCTTATGCGCCGCGTGTTCTGATCGCGAATTCGAATCTTGTTGGACATTGGAGCGATTGGAAGAACTTCGACGAGCTCGACCGCGCCGGGCTGATGATGTACGGGCAGATGACCGCGGGAAGCTGGATTTACATCGGCACGCAAGGAATTTTGCAGGGCACCTACGAAACTTTTGCCGCGGCTGCGCGAAAACATTTTCAGAGTGATTTGGCGGGAAAGCTCGTAGCCAGCGGCGGACTCGGTGGAATGGGTGGCGCGCAGCCGCTCGCTGCGACGCTGAACGGTGCGGCGTTTTTGGGTATTGACGTGGACCCGGAGCGCATCAAGCGGCGCGTGAAGACCGGCTATTGCGACGTGATGGTGAACGATCTCGACGAAGCGCTGAGAATTCTGAAGAACGCAGTTCGCAAGAGAGAGGCAACGTCGGTCGGACTGGCCGGAAATTGCGCGGACGTGATTCCCGAACTCGCGCGGCGCGGCGTGGTACCCGATTTGTTGACGGACCAGACGAGCGCGCATGATCCAATCGGCGGCTATATTCCGCAGGGGCTCGATGTAGCGCAAGCCGCTGAACTGCGCAAAAGCGATCCGGAGTCGTATCGGAAACGATCGCTCGAATCCATCGGCAAACACGTAGAGGGCATGCTCGCGTTGCAAAAGCTGGGGTCGATCACGTTCGACTACGGAAATAACATTCGTACTTTCGCGTTCGAGCAAGGCGTGAAGAACGCTTACGATTTCCCTGGGTTCGTACCTGCGTATATTCGCCCGCTTTTCTGCGAGGGACGCGGGCCCTTTCGCTGGGCCGCGCTTTCAGGCGAGGCTTCGGATATTTACCGCACGGATAAACTCGTGCTCGATATGTTTCCGCACGACGAAGTTTTAACGCGCTGGATTCACCTGGCGCAGAAGCGCGTGCGATTCCAAGGGCTGCCGGCGCGAATCTGCTGGCTGGGTTACGGCGAGCGCGACAAATTCGGGCTCGCGCTGAATGACCTGGTGGCGCGCGGCGAGTTGAAAGGGCCCATCGTGATTGGGCGCGACCATCTGGATTGCGGCTCGGTAGCTTCGCCCTATCGTGAAACTGAAAAAATGCGCGACGGCTCCGACGCAGTGGCGGATTGGCCGCTGCTCAATGCTCTGCTGAATACGGCGAGTGGGGCGAGTTGGGTTTCCATTCACAACGGCGGTGGCGTGGGCATCGGCTATTCGTTGCACGCAGGACAAGTCACGGTGGCAGACGGCTCAAAAGAAATGGCGGAACGCATCGAACGCGTGCTCACGAACGATCCCGGCATCGGCGTTGCGCGGCACGTGGACGCGGGCTATCCCGAGGCGATTGATTTCGCGAAAAAGTCCGGCGTTCGAATTCCGATGTCTTAGGAGATTTTATGATCGTCATCGTAGGAGCAACGGGACATACGGGAAGGCCTGCGGCGGAAGCGTTGCTTGCGAGCGGGGAGAAAGTGCGCGTGATTGGCCGCGACGCGAAGAGGCTCGAAGTGTTTACGAAGAAAGGTGCGGACGCGTTCGTCGGCAACGTCGAAGATGTCGCATCGATGACGAAGGCTTTCGAAGGCGCGACGGCCGTCTATCTCGTGCTGCCAGAGGACATCTCGCAGCAGGATTTGCGCGCCCATCAAGAACTGGTTTCCGATTGTTACGCCGCCGCAGTCGCGAACGCGCGTGTGCCCTACGTTGTGAATCTAAGCAGCATCGGCGCGCAACACGCGGAGAAGACAGGCCCCATCGTCGGCTTACACAATCAGGAAGAAAAGCTCAACCGGATCGCGGGCCTCAACGTCCTGCACCTGCGCGCGGCCTATTTTATGGAAAATCTTTTGATGAGCATTCCGCCATTGCGCTCGATGGGAATGCTCCCGGGCGGTTTGACAAGCGATATGCCGATGCCGTGGATCGCTACGAAAGATATCGGCGAGTATGCCGCCACTCGGCTTGCAGCACGCGACTTCTCCGGCAGTTCCACGCAGGAGCTGCACGGGCAACGCGATATCTCGATGAAAGAGGCAGCGTCAATCGTTGGCAAGTCAATCGGCAAACCCAATCTCGGATATATGCAGGTGCCGTTCATGATGCTCGAACCGGCGCTGGTTCAGATGGGACTGCCGAAAAAGACCGCGACGCTGTTGATTGAAATGTGGAAAGGCGCGAATGCGGGCCTGATTGTGCCGCAAGAGCAGCGCTCGGCAAAGAACACGACGCCGACCACGATCGAGTCGTTCGTGACGGAAGTATTCGCGCCTGCTTATCTTGGCAAGACCGCTGGCGCGTGAGCGCTTCTGACAATGCAATCCATTTTTGCGGCCATCGACCGCGCAAGTGCCATCGCGAAGGTCAGGCTTCTGAGCCAAGAACTTTCGCCGGGCACAGCATGCTGTGCCCCTACGGAAGCGAAAGGATGTCCTTGCACCGGGACGGTAGTTTTTTGCGGGTTGCGGCGTTAGTATCGGTGCCTCAGTGCCTGACTGGCTTATTACCGGCTGCTCGCAGCTTCTAACGCTGCGCGGGCCTGTGCCACGGCGCGGTCGAGCGCTCACCGAGCTTGGAATTATTCCCGACGGCGCACTGTTGACGCACGACGATCGCGTCGTCGCGGTGGGTCCTCGCCGTCGAGTCGAACGCCTGCCCAAGGCTCGGCGCGCGGAGAAATTAGACCTCGGGGGCCGCGTCGTTCTGCCCGGCTTTGTCGATTCGCATACTCATCTAATTTTCCCTGAAAGCCGCGCAGCCGAATATGAGCAGCGCAACTCCGGCGCTACCTATGAGGAAATCGCTCGCTCCGGAGGCGGAATTCGTTCGAGCGTGAAAGGCCTGCGCGCCGCTTCTTCAAGTACGCTGAAAACTCGAGCGCTGAAGAATCTTCGCGAGTTCGCGGCTCATGGCACCACAACAATTGAGGCCAAGAGCGGCTATGGGCTGAACTGGAAGAGCGAGCTTAAAATCCTCGAGATTCTTTACGACCTTAATCAGGAACATCCGCTCGACATTCGTTCAACTTTTTTGGGAGCGCACGTGGTGCCTCCGGAATTTCGACGCCGGCCGGAGTCCTACGTAGATCTACTCGTGCGCAGGTGGATTCCGACGGTCGCGACCGCGGGGCTCGCCGAGTTTTGCGATGTTTACTGCGATCGCGGAGCTTTTACGGTGGCACAGTCACGGCGAATTCTGATGGCTGGACGAGCCGGTGGGTTAGTTCCGCGCATTCATGCGGAACAATTGGCGCACACCGGAGCGGCGCGCCTGGCGATTGAGTTGCAAGCTGCGAGCGCTGACCACCTGGAAAAAATTGATCGCAACGACATTCGGGCGCTCGGACTTTCCAACGTGGTATGCACTTTGTTGCCCGGATGCTGCTTTCATCTGGGACTCAAACAGTACGCTCCGGCTCGCAAGTTGATCGAAGCGGGCGCAATCGTGGGAATCGCTACTGATTTCAATCCTGGCACCAGCCCGACACTGAGCATGCCTATGATTCTGTCTCTTGCGTGCACGCAAATGCGCTTGACGCCGGCGGAAGCCGTCACCGCCGCTACAATCAATCCGGCCTATTCCCTGCGTGTGCACGACCGCGTCGGATCGCTTGAAGTTGGCAAGTATGCAGACCTGGCCGCGTTTGACGTGGCCGACTATCGCGAAATCCCGTATTATTTTGGCGTGAACCTTTGCAGCCTCACGATGAAACGCGGCGCCATCCTGCACAAGAAGAACCTCTGACCCATGAAACGACTCGTCGAATGTGTTCCGAATTTTTCCGAAGGACGTGATGCATCGAAGGTGGATGCCATTGTGGCCGCAATGCGCGAAGTTCCCGGCGTGTATTTGCTGGATCGCGAAAGCGACAGCGATCATAACCGCAGCGTAGTGACGCTGGCAGGCGAACCTGAGGCTGTTGCGGAGGCTGCGTTGCGCGGAGTGGGCAAGGCTGCCGAGTTGATCGATTTGACCAAGCATTCCGGAGCGCACCCGCGCATGGGCGCAACCGACGTTGTTCCGTTTATTCCGATCGAGGGTGTGACTATCGAGGATTGCGTGGCGCTCGCCAAAAAGGTGGGCCGTGAAATCTGGGAACGCTTTCGCATACCGGTTTATTTTTATGAAGCCGCGGCGCAACGCCCGGAACGCACCAACCTTGAGGCCATTCGCAAGGGCCAATTCGAAGGCCTGCTCGAAGAAGTTCCGCGCAATCCCAATCGTGCGCCGGACATTGGCGAACAACGCCTTCATCCCACCGCTGGAGCAACTGTGGTTGGCGCGCGGAAATTTTTGATTGCCTACAACATCAATCTGAACACGTCGGACATCAGCATCGCCAATCGCATCGGCAAGAACATTCGATTCTCGAATGGCGGTTTGCGTTTCGTGAAAGCGATGGGAGTGGACTTGCGCGGCAGAAACCTGGCGCAGGTTTCCATCAATTTGACTGATTTCGAGCAAACACCCATTCACCGCGTGTTCGAAATGGTAAAGCGCGAAGCCGAGCGCTACGGCGTCTCGATCGTGGGCAGCGAAATCGTCGGATTGATTCCGAAGCGGGCAATCGAGCTGACCGCCGACTTTTATCTGCAACTCGAAAACTTCTCACCGGCGCAAGTGTTTGAGAACCGCATCGAGGCTTCGTTTGCCGGCGCTCCGGCTGCAGAAGGTCCGGGGAAGCTGGCTTCGCTGGCGCAACCATTTCTGGACGCTGTCGCCGAGCCTACTGCAACTCCTGGCGGAGGTTCGGTGGCGGCGCTTGCGGGCGCGCTTGGAGCGAGCCTGGGACAGATGGTCGCCGGCCTTTCGCGCAAGAAGAAGTCGCAGGCGGCGCATGTGGGAGCGCTGAGCGACGCCCTTGCGGAATTTCATAGCGCCTCACGCGCGCTGGCGGACGCAATCGATCGCGACGCGGCTTCATTTGAGTCCGTAATGGCAGCTTACAAATTGCCGCAATCCACGCCCGAAGAGCAGGGCCGCCGCGAGTCCACGATTCAAAATGCCTTGCAAGGCGCGGCGAAAGTCCCCATGGAAGTGGCGCGCAAGGCCGCACAGGTATTTGACCTGCTCGGGCAGCTGGAAAAGATAGCCAGCCCGTCGATGCTTTCCGATATTCGTGTGGGACGTCTAATGGCTGGAGCGGCGGTTCACGGAGCGCTCGAAAACGTCGCTATCAATCTGGAGTCAATCACTGATTCCGGATTTTCGAGTGGCTTGCGCTCGGAGTCCGAGTTACTCGTGGCACGCATCGGGAAAACTTCCCTCCGCCAAGAGCGTTCTTAGCATCTATACTGTAGAGGCCGTGTCGCGGCAAACTCGTTTTTGAAAGTACTTCTGGGTCCCGACAGCCGCGTTAGTCAGTCAATCAAGTAATCTGAGGGGAACAACTTGAGACAGCCAATTTCTCGCACCATATTAATTGCAGCTTTGGCAGCGGTGGCGCTGCTCGGATTTTTTACTGCTGTTCCTTCCCGGACTGCCGCGGGTTCGCTCACCACGGCCGTGATCGGAATGTTTCCAAAGTCCACCAACGAATTTGCCTATGCTGATCTGAAGTCAGCGCGAAAGCTTCCGTGGTTCGCGCAGATGCAGGACCAGATGCTCCCGAAACAGATGAAGGATTTCGAACAGTTTCTCTCTTCCGCAGGCGTCGATCCGAATTCCCAAGTGGACAGCTTGGCGTGGGGAGCGATCATGTCGGCGGATGGCGCGAGCGGGCAGATCCTAGGCGTCGCCCTCGGCGCGTTCGATCCGTCCAGCACGGAGGCGAAATTCAAAGCTCAGAAGATGCCGATGATCGAGAGCAATGGCTATCATCTCTATGCTTTCGGAAGCGGCGGCGGCGGCAGTGACATCCTGTTCTTTTTCATCGATTCCAATACGGCGGCTTTCGGTAATCGCGCTGCCCTGGACAAATTGATTGACGTGCGTATGGGAACGGGTGAGAGCCTTTTCACGAACGACAAGCTTTATCCGCTTATCACGGAAGCAAACGGCAGCGGACTTATTTGGGCAGTCCTGGATAAGAACTCCACAAACCTGGCCATGCACGAACTGCTCCCTCAGGCCAGCCAGTTTCCGCAGGCCGCTGCGATAGTCGGCCGCATCCATGCCATGACCATCAGCGTAACTGCGGACAGCGGAATTGACGTTCAATTCCAAGCCGTCTGCGATTCCGTGGACGATGCGAATACGCTAGGCGCCGCAATGCAGGCGGGAATAATGTACCGCCGGTATCAGGAAGCGCAATCGAATCCGGATTTCGCGAAGGCGTTGGATCACGTTCGCGTGACTCCCACGGGAGATCGTTTGAAGATCGACGCACCAGTGAGCCAAGACGAGTTGTTGTCCTTGATTCGGACTAAGGCTCTTGCGCCAGCGACAATGTAGAAAGGAAATTTCAGGGGCGAGCGGCGAAGATGGAGTCTAGGCTTTCGCGCGCCGTTCGTCGCAATACTTGATCAGAGTCATTCGTGAAACGCCGTCCCGCGTCTCGTACTGCACGCGGTCTACGTTTGTTTTCTGCAACGCCCCACTCAGTCCTGCTTGCGAACCTGCGCCACTCGCGGCGTCGCAGAACGTGTCGAGTCCCGCAGAAGGAAGCGACTCTCCGGAATGCTCGATAGCAACTTCGACGCGGTCAGGAAAATCCGAGACAATAACCTTGAGCGAGGAATCCTTGCTTCCGTTGCCATTCACCAGCGGAAAAGTCTCCCGGCAAGCTTCCGCGGCGGCAGCAGCAAGCCCTTCCTGCGCTCCGGTGGAAAGACCGCAACGATTAGCGGCGAAAGACACAATTGCGGTGACGCCCGCAATCAGCCGGGGATCGTCCTGCACCGTTAATTCGGTCCGGCTCGGATCAGCGCTCATCGGTATCTGCAAGCCGCACGTCGCAAGCTTCGCGGCAATCCGGACAGTAATACATGCCATCCACGCCCATATGAATGTTGTACTGAGACTGGCAGAAGCAGCAGTACTTCACGCAACTGCATTCCTGCTCCGGTTTTTCGCATTGCGAGCAAACAGTTAGCACCTGCGATTCTCCTGTGCCGGGACGGCCGCCTTTCTTCAATCTTAGGACATGCTTGCGCGCCGAACAAGCGCCTTGCGCGGAGGGATTCCCTTAGAGCAATAGAATTGTGTTGGAACGTCCGCCTCACTCCGTGGGCCTCCGCAGCGACGACCCACCACGCTCTCTCCTTGACAATCTACCTATGGCCGGCATATATATGTCGAACGTCTAGGAGACGCGATGCCGATTGACAAATCCGAACTACTGCAAGGCACGCTCGACATGCTGATTCTGAAAATTGTGGCGCTGGGTCCGGTGCACGGGTACGGCGTTTCACAGAGAATCCGCCAGATTTCCAAAGAGGTGCTGCAAGTCCAACAAGGTTCGCTGTACCCCGCTCTGCATCGCCTGGAAAAACGAGGATGGCTCGCAGCAGAGTGGGGCGAATCCGACAACGGCAGACAAGCCAAGTTTTATAAGTTGTCGCCAAAGGGTCGCCGCCAACTAGTGAGCGAAGAATCGAACTGGCGGCGGCTGGCAGAAGCCGTGAGCCACATACTTCAGACCGCGCAGTAGGAGGGCGTCTATGTCCTGGTGGAAATCTCTTTTTCGGAAACGGGCCATCGACGAGCAACTCGATTCCGAGCTTCGCTTTCACTTTGAAAAACTAGTCGATGAAAACATCGCGGCAGGAATGGCTGCGCAGGAGGCGCGCAGGCAGGCGATGCTTGAATTTGGCGGCCACGAGCAGATCAAAGAAGATCTTCGCGACGTCCATCGGGTCAGCGTAATCGAAAGCACGCTGGCGAATTTAAAGTTCGCCATCCGCCTGATTCGCAAATCGCCATCTTTCTCGATCGCCGTTATTCTGACGCTTGCTCTGGGCATCGGCGCGAACAGCGCCGTGTTCTCAGCGATCGACGCCATCATCCTGCGGCCTTTGCCGTTCCCCAACAGTGATCAGTTGATGCGAATCGATCAATACGACACCAAGGGAAAGAGCCCGCAACCTTTTGTCGCTCCAGTTCGGCTGGAAGATTGGAACCGGATGAATTCCACCTTCCAAGCGATTACGGGATACTACACGGAGGACGCTTCTGAAACTTCCGGCGCTCTCCCGGAAAAAGTATCGCAGGCTTGGGTGGCTCCTCGCTTCCTGCAGGTATGGGGAATTTCTCCGGCACTCGGCCGCGATTTCGACTCCGAAGAAGAAACTTTTGGAGGACCGAACGCAGTTATTATCAGCGATCGCTTCTGGCGGCAGCGATTCAACGCTGACGAGAATGTGGTAGGAAAGAAACTGCGGCTCGGCGGCTATTCCCCCAACATCGTTGGCGTTATGCCTGCTTCCTTTCTTTTTCCGGCGCGCGGCGTGGATTTGTGGTCGCCGATTCCTGCCAATAGCCCCTATAGCCAGAACAGGAATTCCACCTGGTATACGGTGATTGGGCGGCTCAAGTGGGGTTTGAACGTGGAGCAAGCACGCGTGAACCTAGGCACAATCCAGGCGCAACTCGGAAGAGCGTATCCAAAAACGGATGCTGATCTAGGAATTGAGATCCAGCCGCTGAAACAGACAACTATTGGTGGCGCTCAAGATTCGTTGTGGATTCTCTTCGGTTCCGTTTCGTTACTGCTGTTGATTGCTTGCACCAATCTTGCCGCGTTGCTATTGGCTCGGGGCGCGGAGCGCCGGCACGACATCACTGTGCGATTTTTACTCGGTGCATCGCGAAAGGCCCTGGTGATCCAACTGCTGACAGAAACTTTTGTTCTCGCTCTCATAGGAGCTGCGCTTGGACTAGTCCTCGCAAGCGGAACTTCGAGCGTATTTCGCGCGTTGGCTGCAGGGTTGCCGCGGGTCGAGGAGATTCATATCGATTCGCGCATCGTGCTCTATTCTTTCGTGTGCTGCATATTAGTGACTCTGCTTTGTGGACTGTTCCCGGCAATTCGTGCCACGCGGAACAATATCTCCGGTTCGCTGGCAGAGGGAAGCCGCAGGCAGGTATCGGGACGCCATCCGCTGCAGTGGGTGCTTGTGGCTGTTCAAGTTGCACTCGCCGTCACGCTGCTCGCCGGTGCAGGGCTGCTCTTCAGAAGTTTTCAAGCGCTAGGCCGCGTCTCGCCCGGTTTCGAAGCGGCTCACGTTCTGACTTTCCACATTAGCGGCTCCTATGGAGAAACCGCCGATATGAAGGGACTCACGCAACGAATCGACCGGACCATCGATTCGTTGCGAAGCTTGCCGGGAGTGGAAGCAGCGGCAACCGCGGCAGCCCTGCCGGGAGTGCGGTCTCGTTATCAAACGGAAATCAAGGTGGCTGAAGGGCAAATCGATACAGAGCGCAAAATCGTAGCCGAGAGCCGGTTTGTCTCTGCCGGCTATTTCGCGACCATGCAGATACCGCTTCTGACCGGAGAACTCTGCCGCGAGAAATCAGACTCCACGGACGTTCTTGTGAATCGCAGCTTTGCGACAGCTTATTTTTCGCGATCAACGTCTATCGGACATCACCTTCAGCTCCCGGGCAACTCAGCCGTGGCGCCATCTGAAATCCGGGGTATCGTCGGCGATGCCAGGGAGGAAGGCATGAATCGCGAACCCGGCCCGACGGTGTACTGGTGCATGAGCGCTCCCGGCCCGGATCCGTTTTATCTGATAAGAACTCGGAGTGAGCCGATGACGATGGCACAAGCCGCTCGGCTGAAAATTCATGAGCTGGAGCCGGACCGTTCGGTCTTCGATATCCTTCCGCTGGAAGACCACCTTAACGAAGCATTTGCGGAAAATCGTCTACGAACGGTGCTGCTGACGTTCTTTGCGCTCACTGCCGTATGCCTGGCCTGCGTCGGACTGTACGGGACGCTGAGTTATTTCGCGAGCACGCGCAGGCGTGAGTTAGGACTGCGGCTCGCTCTGGGAGCGATGCCCGGCCGGATCGTGAAGGATTTCCTTCTTCGAGGTCTGGGAGTTTCCGTCGTGGGCTGTGCAATTGGCGCCAGCCTGGCGCTTGCCTTTGGCCGTGTGCTTTCCAAAATGCTCTACGGCATCTCCCCAACGGATGGCGCAACGTTTGCAGGGGTAGTACTGACTGTCATGACTGTGACGACGATTGCCTCTCTCGTACCGGCGATCCGCGCCTCCCGCGTGGACCCCATGGAAGTACTGCGCGATGAGTAGTCGGCCAAAAAGACGATATTGAATACAGAAAAGAGTGCAGGAGATCGCCTACCAGTCCCCAATTCCCGCTCGATCACCGGAGTTCTCGATGGGCTATGAAGTGAGCAAGCTCGCCGGATTTTGCCGCCTTCCTTGACACTCGAAAACACGCATGCTAGCTTCGATGTTTCGCCCTAATAATGAGAAATCTTCTGTGACCACACCGGCAACCGCTGAACTGCGCAAGACAGCTCTGAACTCCATCCATCGCCAATTGGGCGCCAAGATGGTGAATTTCGGCGGCTGGGACATGCCGCTCGAATACTCGGGCATTCTAGCCGAGCACGTAGCGGTGCGCACGCGCGCCGGACTTTTCGACGTTAGCCATATGGGCGAGATAGAAATTCGGGGGCCGGGCGCACTGGAGCTGGTTCAACTAGTCACATGCAACAATGCGGCCAAGTTGAATGTAGGGCAAGCCCACTATTCCGGGCTTATGACTTCGCGCGGAACCTTCGTCGATGATTTGCTGGTACACAAACTTTCCGACACGCACTATTTGCTTTGCGTCAATGCGGGCAATCAGGATCACGATTTCGAGCACATCGTCGAGCACAATAAGTTCGACGCAAAGGTGGAGAACGCCGGGCCGCGATACTCTCAGCTGGCAGTCCAGGGACCGCGCGCGACGGACATTCTTCAGCGGCTTACGCAAACCCCGCTCGAGCCAATCCATTACTATCATTTCGCGTTCGGCCAAGTCAGCGGCGTCGATTGCCTGATTGCGCGCACCGGTTACACTGGCGAAGACGGGTTCGAAATCTATTTCGCGCCGGAGCATTCTGAGAAGCTGTGGAGGGATCTAATGAACGTGGGACAACCTGCCGGTATGATCCCCTGCGGACTGGGCGCGCGGAATACTCTTCGCCTCGAAGCCGGGATGTGCCTTTACGGCCATGAGATCGATGACACGACTACGCCTTGGGAGGCCGGCCTCGGATGGATTTGCAAAATGGAGAAGGCTCCGTTTCTGGGCAGCGACGTTCTGGCTCAGCAGAAGAAGGACGGCCTGACGCGTAAGTTAGTCGGCTTCGAAATGCTCGACAAGCGTATCGGCCGAGACGGCTATCCGGTTCTGATCGACGGCAAGGAAGCGGGGCGTGTTACCAGCGGCGGGCCTGCTCCATTCCTGAAGAAAAATATCGGAATGGCTTACGTGCCGCCGACATCCACTGGGATCGGGACAGATATTGCGATCAGCGTTCGCGACCACGCGGAAGGGGCAAGAATTGTTGCTCTGCCGTTTTATAAGCGTCCGCAATAGGCTCGGAGCATCCAATTAGACTGCGTTCACGGAGCGTTTATGTACCCAAAGGATTATCGCTATACGAAAGAGCATGAGTGGGTGAAAGTCGAGGGCTCAAACGGCACCGTCGGCATCACGGACTACGCGCAGCACGAGCTCGGCGACGTGGTTTTTGTCGAGTTGCCGAAAGTCGGCGCTCAGCTCAAAGCGCGCCAGTCGTTTGGGACCATCGAATCCGTGAAAGCGGTGAGCGAGATTTTCAGTCCGATCTCCGGCGAAGTAACTGAAACGAATCCAGCGCTGGTGGATTCTCCCGAACTGATCAACAAAGATCCGCACGGCGCTGCATGGCTGGTAAAAGTGCGGCTCGCGGATCCCAAAGAAGCTGCGGGATTGATGGACGCTGCCGCCTACCAAGCCTATATCGCCACCAAAGAGAAGGAACTCCCGGCCTGATGCGCTATCTTCCCAAAAGCCCTTCCGAACGCCGGGAAATGCTCGAAGCGATTGGCGTGAGATCGATCGACGAGCTTTTTCAGTCCATCCCGGAAAAATTTCGGTTGCGCAAGCCGCTTGACTTGCCGGGGCCGCTCTCGGAAGCGGAGATCATCCAATACTTCCAGGCACGCGCGGCGGAAAACTCGCGAGGCTACACTTCCTTTCTCGGCGCGGGAATCTATTCGCATTTGCGCTCCGTGGTGACCGATGCTCTGATCCAACGCGGCGAGTTTCTCACTTCCTACACGCCCTACCAGGCGGAATTCGCGCAGGGCACCCTGACCGCAATTTTCGAGTTTCAGACTTTGATGTGCCAGCTAACCGGACAGGAAGTGGCGAACGCTTCGATGTACGACGGCTCAACAGCGCTCACCGAAGCTGTGCTGATGGCAGAACGGCTCACCGGGCGCCATCGAGTTCTCGTTGCGCGCTCCGTTCATCCTGAATATCGCCATGTATTGCAAACGTACGCGAAAAACCTCGGGATCGTGATCGAAGAAGTTGGCTACACAGAATCAGGGCAGCTCGATCGCGCGGCGCTGAAGAAGGATAGCCTTGCGCAAGCTGCTGCTGTCGTGGTCCAGTCACCAAACTTTTTCGGCGTGATGGAAGAACTGCCGGCCCTCGCGGAGACGGCCCACGCAGCCGGAGCGTTGCTCGTCACGAGCATTGCGGAAGCTGTGTCGCTAGGCATCGTTCGTCCGCCGGCCGAAGCGGATATTGTGGCTATGGAAGGGCAATCGTTCGGCATTCCTCCGAGTTACGGCGGTCCCTACGTCGGCGTGATTGCAACGCGGGATAAGTACGTGCGCCAAATGCCCGGCCGCCTCGCGGGCCAAACGACCGACGCAGAAGGACGCCGCGGGTTCGTCTTGACGCTGGCAACGCGCGAGCAACACATCCGTCGGGAAAAGGCTACCTCGAACATTTGCACCAACGAAGCGCTTTATGCCTTGGCGGCTACAATTCACCTTTGTTTGCTTGGCAAAGAGGGGTTGCGCGAACAAGCGCTACAGAATCTCGCCAAGGCGCGTTTCGCTCAAGCTGAACTCGAAAAGATTCCCGGAGTGCGCCGAGTTTTCTCCGGTCCGTCGTTCAACGAATTCGTGCTCGAGTTTCCGCGCTCGGTAAAAATGGTCAATGCCGATCTCTTGCGCGAGAAAATTATCGGACCGTTCGCTCTCGGCATTCATTACCCGGAGTTGACCAAGCGGGGGCTGATTTGCGTGACTGAAACAACCCCGCGAGGCGAAATTGAACGTTTGGCTTCAGCAATAAAGCGAATACTCGAACGCCCGGTTTAAGGAGCTGTTTGAATTGAACTCCAAGTCCACCGAAGTTGAAGCGCCCGTCGAAAAGATCTCGAAGGTGCGCCAGCACCCCAATCAGAACGAAGGGCTGATCTTCGAGAAGTCCGCGCCCGGTAAGCGTGGAATGGAGCTTCCGCCGCTCGATGTGCCGGCCGTAGATGCCGTCAAAGCGCTCGGCAGAGAATTCACCCGCGATGCAATCGAGGGATTTCCGGAAGTAAGCGAAATCGAAGTGATTCGGCACTTCACGCGGCTCTCCACGTGGAATTATGCAATTGATCTTGGCATGTATCCGCTCGGCTCCTGCACTATGAAGTACAACCCGCGCGTGAACGAATTCGTCGCGCGACTGGATGGACTTGCAACCGAACACCCGGAGCAGCCCGTCGAGGTCTCGCAGGGCTGCCTGCGCATTCTTTTCGATTTACAAAAATGTTTGTTGTCAATTACCGGAATGGACGCTGCGACACTCCAGCCGGTGGCAGGGGCGCAGGGCGAGCTTACGGGTTTGTTGATGATTCGCGCATATCTTCAGAGCCAGGGGAATCCCCGAAAAACAGTTTTGATTCCCGATTCCGCGCATGGAACGAATCCGGCTTCCGTCGTAATTGCCGGGTACGAAGTGAAGAACATCAAATCGAATGCCTGCGGCCAAATAGATACCGATCATCTACGCGAATTTTGCACCGAAGATGTCGCCGCACTTATGCTGACGAATCCCAGCACTCTCGGCGTATTCGAAGAGCGCATCGCCGAAATTGCCGCCATCCTGCATGAACGCGGCGCGCTTCTTTACATGGACGGAGCAAACATGAACGCGCTGGCCGGCGTCACTCGCCCCGGTGACTTCGGCGTGGATGTGATGCACCTGAATTTGCACAAAACGTTTTCGACGCCTCATGGCGGCGGTGGTCCTGGCGCAGGTCCGGTACTGGTGAAGAACATTCTTGAGCCTTTCCTGCCGGTGCCGGTCGTGGTGCAGAAAGAGGATGGCAAGTTCGCGCTGGACTTCAACCGCGCACAGTCTGTCGGGCGCGTTCGCGCTTATTGCGGAAATTTCGGAGTGCTGTTGCGCGCGCTCGCGTACACACTGGCGTACGGTCCGGGGATGCGCCAGGCGACGGAAGACGCGGTGCTTAATTCCAATTACATTCGCAAGAATCTCGAGGGTATTTTCGATCTGCCATACAATCTTCCTTCGATGCACGAAGTGGTTTTTAGCGACGCGCGCCAGAAGAAGCACGGCGTAAACACCATGGATATGGCCAAGCGCCTAATCGATTATGGTTTTCACCCGTACACGACAGCGTTCCCGCTCATCGTTCCCGGCGCAATGATGATCGAGCCGACCGAATCGGAATCAAGAGAAGAGTGCGATTTTTTCATCCAGGCAATGCGGTCGATCGCAGCCGAAGCGGAAACAAATCCCGAGCTGGTGAAAACCGCGCCGCATTCCACGCGTGTCGGGCGGCTCGATGAAGTGGCCGCTGCGCGCAAACCAATCCTTCGATGGAAACCCTGAGGAGGAAGATTCACAATGACTTCAGAACAAGCTGCGTTTCTTCTGAGCGTCTTTATCGCCGAAGTCAAACGCGAATCGCTGACCACTTTGCGCGTTCTCTTGGCCGTTCCCGCCGACAAGGGAGACTACCGTCCGCATCCGAATTCACGCAGCGCTCTCGAACTCGCCTGGCATCTGGCCTCTGCGGATATCTGGTTCCTCGACGGATTTCTGAATGGAAAATTCGAAATGGAAGATGACACGATGCCGGCGGACTTCAGCAATGCCAGCGACATTGCTTCGTATTATGAAGATGGACTGTCCACCAAGATCGACGCGGTCGCGAAACTGCCTGCCACTTTTTGGGCTACGCCTTTGCCGTTATTCGGCATGTTTGATCTTCCTGCTGTGATGTACCTTCAGTTCATGCTGAATCATTCGATACACCACCGCGGCCAACTTTGCGCGTACCTGCGCCCGATGGGCGCGAAGGTGCCGAATATTTATGGCGGCAGCTTCGACGAACCGATGGAGATGCCGCACGAATCATAGTTGCTGCGTTGATTAGTGTCCTGCTGATGCGAACCTAGCTTTCTCACCGCCGTGTTGTTGACTGGAAAAGAAAAACCGTGGCGCGTGCTTTGTTCATGCACGCCCACGGCTCATATCTTTCGTCGAAAGGACGATTAATCGTTTTTAGCGATTTTATTTCTTCTCGTTCTTGGCCTTTTCGACCGGCATGCTTCGGTTTGCCGTCGGCGCTGTTCGATTTTCGATTCTCACGTCCATTGCGGCCGTTGCGGCGGGGAAAACGACCGGACGGCCGTCAGAACTTGCGGCGGCAGCCCCAGCTGTTTTTTCCTTTACTTCAGCGGTCATGGGAACCAGCGCGCCTTCGGCTTCCTTTAGAAAGGTCAACCCAAGCTCGTGCCCGTCCCAATCGATCGAGAGCACGTCGCCAAGCGATACCTGCTCGGTCGCCAGCAGGCTGGCCAGCGGATAGACGACATAGCGCTCGATAGCGCGTTTCAAATGGCGCGCACCATACTTCAGGTCCGTGCCTTCGCGTAACAGAAACTCACGCGCCGACGAAGTTACGCGAAATAAGAAGCGTCCTTTCGCCGTTTCGAGCACACGTTGTTGAACCATACCCAGCTCGATTTCGAGGATCTGTTCGAGTTGCTGAGAGCGTAGCGGATGGAACACGATTACCTTGTCGATGCGGTTCATGAATTCCGGCGCGAACTTTCGCTTGGCCGCTTCGGCCGCGGTCTTTTCCACCTTTTCGTCCAGACGCACCTGGGTATCCGCTTTCACCTTTGGGGCGAAACCCATTCCTCCGGTCATCAGTTCGGTGATTTCTCCGCCGCCGAGGTTCGAGGTCATGAAAATCATGGTCTGCGACAAGTCCACGCGGCGATTGTCTCCGAGCGTCAGGGTAGCTTTGTCGAGGATGCCGAGGAGCAATTGCCAGAGGGCATCGGAAGCTTTTTCGATTTCGTCGAACAGCAAAAAGCTGATCTTGAGTTTTTCGGTGTGAAACTTCGCCAGCTCTTCCTGGGTAATCAGCGGATGAGTTTCGCGGTGCCCCAAGTATCCCGGAGGCGAGCCGATCAATTTCGCTATTTCGTGAGAGTGCTGGAATTCGGCGCAGTCCACTTTGATCACTGCTCGTGGATCGCCGAACAAGACTTCGGCGGTGGCTTCAACCACGCGTGTTTTTCCGGCGCCCGTAGGTCCCAGAAACAAGAGATTCCCTACCGGACGTCCCGGCGAATTCAGGCCGGCGCGAAAGACCTGATAGAGGTCCACGACTGCTTGTACCGCTTCATCCTGCCCTACAATCTTCCGGCGCAGTCCCGATTCAAAATCCCGCGACTCCAGGCTGCGTTGTGTCGGATCCAGTTGTAACGCATGCGCTCCCACGGTCGTACTCCCCCTACCGGAACTCTCTGCCGCTTTCAGGATTGCGGATTTCGGTGCGCTCGAATTGATCCAGTTTGATGTCGAGCGTCGAACGCAGCAATCGTAATTGCGTGACCAGTTCCCGGCTTGAATTGGCACGATCCGTCAACAGCAGCATAGGCGGCGATAGATCGGCCAGGTCCATGTGAAGGTTTCGTAACGAATGCATCAGGTTCTGTACATACGGCGAGCGAATATCAAATAGCTCGATCCGGCTGTTCACCTGCTCGCGCAGGCTGGACCAATCGAGATCAAGGAATGGGTGGTTGCGCGAAACCTTTCGCACCACGTCGTCCGTGATTCGCGGCCTCTCGCCCAGCCGCGCCAGGTGTAGCTGCTGAACCTTTCCCTGGCGCCGCACGTTATGCACCAGGAAATAGGTGTTGCCTTTGCGTCTGACAAAAGCCACAACACCTCCCCTTTTTAGTTCAGCGTACGTAGTGTAGAAAGCGTCCACTACGCCGTCAATGGTACGATGCGGTGGACAATGAAAATGCTGCCAATCAGTTATTAGTCTGGAGGCGTCGGGTTTGGCGGCGATGCAAAGCGTCGATGCAGCCGTCATACGGAGCCGCTTCCAGTTTGGGGCTTCCGTCGAAAAATTGAACGTAACTCACCCCAACATATTAGATGCTGCGAAATCGAGGAGATGCAGTATGCACGGGAGCGTGAATTAAGTGTCCTGGAACGCGGTTTACCGCCAAGTGAAAAAAATTCCGCGCGGACGCGTCTCGACCTATGGAGAAGTGGCAAAGGCGATGCGACTTAGGGCCGGGGCACGCGCCGTCGGTTACGCCATGGCAGCGTGCCCGAGCGGAGAAGGGATTCCCTGGCACCGCGTACTCGGCGCTGGCGGCCGGATTCGCGTTCCGGAGCCGCACGCTGCATTGCAGCGGAAGCTGCTTGAGACGGAAGGCGTAAAGATTGGCGTGACCGTTGACATGAGTGTGTACGGGTGGTCATTCCGCAAATCGAAGGCCGCGGGCAGCCGAAAGAAAAAGCGCGCAAAGTCGCGCCCAAAGCATTCAAACCGCTAGCGGTTGTGGTATAGAGGAATGCTCCGAAAGTTAAGTAAGGAGAGAGACTGCGTGGCGGAACCGATCATCCAAGCCGAAGATCTTTACAAGAACTATGACGCTGTAACGGCCCTGCGCGGCGTGAGTTTTGCTGTCGAGCAAGGCGAAGTTTTCGGCCTGCTTGGGCCAAACGGCGCCGGCAAGACAACTACCGTCGAGATTCTGGAAGGCATGCGAACGCCGGACCGCGGCTTGGCGC
Source organism: Candidatus Acidiferrales bacterium (assembly GCA_035603075.1). Classification (GTDB taxonomy): domain Bacteria; phylum Acidobacteriota; class Terriglobia; order Acidiferrales; family UBA7541; genus Palsa-295. Next base: position 374,219 of record DATNLC010000113.1, read on the forward strand.
GCGTCTGCGGACTCAATCCCGAAAAGAGCGGGAATCGATTCAAAGAAATGATCGGAGCTGTTTTGCAGTCCACTTCCCTCCCCGACAAAATCCGGGTGAAGGAAGCGATCGAACTGTTCGCGAAATTCTATAGCGTTCGAGCCAATACGGATGACTTGCTGAAGAGATTCCAACTCGACGAAAAACGCGACGCTTTTTACAGCCAGCTCTCCGGCGGTCAAAAGCAACGGCTCGCGCTCGCTATGGCGCTGGTGAACAACCCTCAGGTCGTTTTCCTGGACGAGCCCACCGCAGGACTGGACCCCCAAGTTCGCCGCGAGATTTATGACATCATTGAAGAGTTAAAACATGAAAAGAAGACCGTCCTGCTCACCACGCATTATATCGAGGAAGCAGAACGGCTATGCGACCGCGTGGCGATCATCGACTACGGCCGGGTGATCAAAACTGGAACGCCGCGCGAGCTGAAGCACACCTCAGCGGGAACGACACGCATTGAAGTCCGGCTCGCCAAGCCTGTATCAGACGGCGTACTGGCTGGGCTGGACGGTGTCGCTGACTGCCGCGAGTTTGATGGCACCTACGTGATGCACTCCGCTCGCGCGCCGCACACGATCGTCGCTCTTGTGAAATATCTTGAGGCACAGAATAACGAGCTGCAAAGTTTGGAAATGTTGTCGCCGTCGCTCGAAGACGTTTTCATCGAACTTACGGGGCGCCGGCTTCGTGATTAACGCGACTGACTAAATAAAAGGACGAGCATGGCATCGAATCCCATCGGCAACACCTGGACGCTGACAAAAATCAGGGTGCGCCTCGCCATGCGCAATCGCACCTTCCTTTTCTTTAGTTTGATCATGCCGCTGGGCTTTCTGTTTTTCTTTGTCACCATCTTCAGCAAAGGCGAGCCGGCTTGGACTGCTTATATCCTGGGCGCGATTCTCACCATGACGGTGATGGGCAGTTTTTGGGGTCTCAGCGTCCAACTAGTGATGTTCCGGGAAGCCGGCATCCTGCGGCGGTTCCGGCTGGCACCTCTCGGTGCAGGGCCAATGCTAGCGTCAAGCATTCTCGCGAACTATATTCTCGTCGTTCCATCTGTCGCGATCGAGATTCTAGTCACCAAATTCGTGCTGCACATGCAGGGATGGGGAAATTTGTGGGCCATCTTTCTTCTGGTCACAATCGGCTCGGCTACCTTTTCTTCATTTGGCCTGATCGTCGCGAGTGTCACGAACACGATGCAGGAAACGCAGGTTATCAACCAGGTAATCTGGACTGCATTTCTTTTTCTATCGGGGGCAACTGTTCCGCTGGCGAGATTCCCTCATTGGATTCAAGGAGCTTCCCTTTTCATGCCGGCGACGTACCTGGCAACCGGCCTTGAGAACGCAGCCACCAATCTCGCGACGAACGGAGAAATCATCACCGACTTGATTGCTCTGACAATCGGAGTTCTCGTAGCGTTCGAAATCTCGCGACAACTTTTTCGCTGGGAGCCAGAAGCGAAAGTTCCCGGAACCGCAAAACTGTGGGTGGTCGTAGCCATGATTCCGTTCATTGCGTTTGGAGTCTATGAAAACGTAAAGGGCGACCGTCTGACGCGCATTCGCCAGGATTTTCAAATGATGAACCGCATGGACGCGGCTCCGCCATCAAAATCCAACTGAGTCCGCGCCGCATCTAACAGCGATTAGTTCAATTAACTGGAGGATTTTATGCAGCGCACCGCAACCGCGGTTTGGACTGGCGCAGTGAAAGACGGCAAAGGATCGATTTCGACGCAAAGTGGCGTGCTCTCTGACGCGCCGTACTCATTCCTCACACGTTTTGAGAATGCAAAGGGAACGAATCCGGAAGAGTTAATCGGCGCAGCTCATGCGGGATGCTTTGCGATGGCGCTCTCAGCCCAATTGGGAACGATGAATTTCACGCCGCAGACGATTCGCGCGACAGCGACGGTCACACTGGAGAAACTTGAAGCCGGCTGGACCATCTCAAAAATTCATTTGGACGTAGCCGCGCGCGTGCCCGGCATCTCCGAAACAGCTTTTGAATCCGCCGCCGCGAGCGCGAAAGCCAACTGTCCGGTCTCGCGCCTGTTCAAGGCTGAAATCACACTGAGCACCGTGCTGGAGAAAGCGGCATGAAGATCCTTCCGGCGATTGCCGGCTTCCTCATCATCTCAGGCATTTTGCTGGAAGCGTTTGAGACGATCGTTCTTCCTCGAAGGGTGACGCGCCGTTTTCGACTGACCAGACTCTACTATCTCACCTGGTGGCGTCCCTGGCGAAAGCTTGCGCAAGGAGTGAAATCGCCCAAGCGCCGCGAAGGATTTCTGAGTTATTTCGGTCCGCTTTCCCTACTGGGGCTATTCGCTTTATGGGCGGCAATGTTAATCGTAGGCTTCGGCTTGTTGTACTACAGCGACGCCCGTTTAGATCAAACGCATCCAACTTTGGAAACGTGCTTTTATCTAAGTGGCACAACTTTTTTCACGTTAGGCCTTGGCGACGTCACTCCGCACACTGCGGCGGAGCGGATTCTGGCAGTATTCGAAAGCGGGCTGGGCTTCGGTTTTCTGGCGCTTGTACTCAGCTACCTGCCGGTAATCTATCAAGCGTTTTCGCGGAGAGAGGTTGCCATCGTGTTGCTCGACGCGCGCGCAGGTTCGCCTCCCACCGCAACCGAACTTCTGCGGCGTCACGCAGGTGTCCATGGCCTCGAAGCTTTGGAAAGGCTTCTGCGGGACTGGGAGCGCTGGGGCGCAGAACTGCTCGAGAGCCACGTGTCCTATCCGGTTCTCACGTACTTTCGTTCGCAACACAACAACGAGTCGTGGCTCTCTGCGCTGACCGCGATGCTCGATACCTCTGCGCTGGTCATTTCCGGCGCCGACGGCGCATGCCAGCGTCAGGCTCGGCTGACTTTTGCCATTTGCCGCCATGCCGTCGTGGATTTGGCTCAGGTGTTTCACGCGCCTCCCCTGGCCCACGGCACAAACCGCTTGCCTGCGTCCGAACTTCTTCGCCTCCGTGGGGCTGTCGCGGAATCGGGGCTGAAACTTCACGACACGCCGGAATCAAACGAGAAGCTAAACAAGCTACGTGACATGTACGAGCCTTACGTTCGGGCTCTGTCCAAGTATCTGTATTTTGATCTGCCGCCCTGGATCTTGGCCAAAGAGAGCGCAGACAATTGGAAAACCAGCGCCTGGGGCCGCATTACAGGTTTTACAGCACAGACCCAAGTCGAGCGTGTGCAGGACGACCACTCCTAACAGCCTCATCGAGTCGCGCAGGTCCACAATTTGCTGCTAACAGCGATCGCGACGCGCGACGCGCGTGGATCCGCCGGTAGCTCTACGCGAAGAATAAACTACTATCGCCATGGGGAAGACGCGGCCAATTTGGACGTGCCGTGCTCGCTGCTCTGGCTTCGGCGGGCGTGGACTTGAAAACCCATATGCTATACTCGGTTCTGCGCAACATTCTCAACGCCTCGCTAAAGCGCCGGAGCAGCCTTAATGCCCATCCCGAAGACTGAAAAGATCTGGCATGACGGAAAATTTATAGACTGGGATCACGCGAACGTTCACGTCCTCTCGCACGTGGTTAGCTACGGCTCCGCGGTTTTCGAAGGAATTCGCTGCTACGACACCAAGCAAGGCCCGGCGGTTTTTCGCCTTCGCGATCACATGCAACGGCTCTTGAATTCGGCTTACATCTACCGCATGGAAGTTCCATTCACACTCGACGAACTCTGCACTGCGAATCTCGATCTGGTCCGCGAGAACAAAATCAACGAGTGCTATATACGTCCAATTATCATGCGAGGTTACGGCGAGGCCGGTGTGGATCCCAAGGGCTGCCCTATTGAGGTTTACATGGCTTGCTGGGACTGGGGAAAATACCTCGGCGAAGAAGCGCAGCGCAGCGGAGTGGACGTATGCGTCAGCTCCTGGAATCGGCCCGCGCCGAACACTTTGCCGCAAATGGCCAAGGCCGCGGCGAATTACATGAACTCCCAGCTCATCCGCATGGAAGCTCGCGCGAACGGCTACGTGGAAGGCATCGCGCTCGACGTGAACGGCTACGTCAGCGAGGGTTCCGGCGAGAATATTTTTCTTGTGATGGACGGCACGCTGGTCACTCCTCCGCTTTCCAATTCCGCGTTACCCGGCATCACGCGCCATTCGATACTTACCATTTGCCGCGACTTGAATATTCCCGTCGCCGAACAAATTATTCCCCGCGAAATGCTCTATATCGCCGAAGAAGTTTTCTTCTGCGGTACCGCCGTGGAGATCACGCCCATTCGCTCGATTGACCGAATTAAGATAGGCATCGGCTCGCGTGGCCCAGTGACCAAACGCGTACAGGACGAATTCTTCGCGCTGACCGGAGGAGTCAAGCCGGATCGCCATCACTGGCTCTCGCCAGTCAACGTCAGCGCCGGCGCCGCCGTCGTGGTTCCGCGCTAGAACTGCGCGCGTCGACGAGTCGGTGAGCCGTTTACTTCACGCTCAGGTTCGAGAAGTAGCCGTCAGTGGTGCCAAAAGCCCAGAGCGCGATCTGGCCGTGGGCTTCCCCAAGCTTCAGGTCATTTACGATCAGGCACGGTTGATCTGCTCCATTAACGTAGAGCTGCGCCTTTGTGCCGGAGACCACGATCTTCATCTTCGTCCACGCGCCCACATCAAGATCGGCGTAGGACTCATAGACCCCTGGGCTTTCTTTCCGCAGGCGCTGCCATGGAAAATCTGGCGTTGAAACATATTGCACTGAATGGTTGCGGCGAAGTTGATCGTCGGAACGGCCGTTCGTTGGACGCAGGTAAAAATACTCCGCCCGATTGCCGCGATCCTGGGAGCGGAATGCCAGGCCGATAAAGCCTCGATCGCCGGGATCTGCATCCTTGCGCGGAGAGCCCGCGACCTCGATCTCAATTGTGCCGTTCTTGAAGTCAGTGCCACTTACAATTGCCAGCATGGAATAATCTTTTGGTTGATTGGGAAGCGGAACCAGATGAACGGCGGAGCGTCCGCGATAATTCACGACTTCCGCTTTGGCATCCACGAGTTCCAGGCCATTCACCGAATCCAGGCGCCGTGTTGAAACCAGAGCCTTCGCATCCTGCCCCAAAGTGCGCCTCACCGAGAGAACCAGGAGCACCGGCACAACCGCGTAGACCACGAGGCTCCTGTTCATCTGTTTTCCCCCTGTAAGACCGGAACGACCCGGCAGCTTGTCATCAGCACTTGACCGGTGAGATGGCACTTTAAGGACTCCCTTGGTTTCAGTTAGACGAGTCCTCTGGCGATTTGTTTCAGGACATAGACTGCATAAAGGCTTAATTCGCGATGCCCCTGCCTGCATTGGCTATTTTTGACTGCTCTGGGCCAATCCAGTAGAATGGCGCGCGGTCTGGCGCAAGAAAGTTCCGCGAAATTCTTGCCTGCACGCGCTCGGAGAGTCTTCGTGTATAGCCTGCCTCAAAAGCTCCTGGCAGAATTCATTGGGACATTTGCGCTGATATTTTTCAGCATCGGCGCGATTTGCGCAGATCAATATCTGCGTGCTGCCGGGCAGCCCGCTATCGGCATCGTTGGAATCGCCATCGCTTACGGTGTGGCATATGCAGTCATGATCAGTGCCGTCGGCCACATTTCCGGCGGTCACTTGAATCCTGCTGTCACCGTGGGATTTTGGGTCACCAGACGTCTCAACACCTTGCAAGCGCTTTTCTACTGGATAGCGCAACTTCTGGGCGCGGTTGCAGCCACCTACGTCCTCGTTGCGATTGTCCCGGAAACTGTTTGGAGTTCTGCGGGACGCGGCATCATGCTTTTGGCCCCGGACTTCACACGCCTGCACGCCATGCTGCTCGAAAGCCTGATGACGTTCTTTCTGGTTTTCGTTTTCTTTGGCGCTTTCGTTGACGCCAGAGGCGCGCTTAGCAAAATGTCGTCCTTTGCGATCGGCCTTTCAGTCACGGTAGGTGTTCTCTTCGGCGGCCCGTTCACCGGTGCGGCGATTAGTCCAGCGCGCGCCTTTGGCCCCGCTCTTGCCGCTCGCTACTGGACCAATCAGGGAGTCTATTGGGTTGGACCGCTGTTGGGCGGAGTCCTCGCCGCCGTGATTTACGACCGTTTGTTCCTCGCTGACCAACCTCCGGTTTAAGCGCTGTCCCCACTTGCCGCTGCTTCATCACTTGCAATACCTGACCTAACGTACAGGTGGCAGTTTAGAAATGACTCTGCTGGGTTTTCTTGCTAGCCCCTCATACGCATGCTAGCTTCATTTGTAAGCTTTTGTAGCCGAGGACTTTCGCTATGGCCATCAGCATTGATGATTTATTGCGGCGCGCAGTAGAAAGCAGAGCGTCCGACTTGCATCTAAAAGTCGGCAACCATCCCTACTTGCGCGTGGATGGAATCCTGAACGCGCTCGGCGACATACCGCGTATCACTCCTGAAGAAATGCTTTCGATGGCTTTCAGTATGATGACCAACCGGCAAAAGCAAAAATTCAAGGAAACAGCCGAACTGGACATGGCTTACGGCGTCGCCGGCCTCGGGCGTTTTCGCGTGAACGTATTTCAACAACGCGGCAACGTCGGCATGGTTTTGCGCGTCATCCCTACGAAAATTCGAACTATCGAAGAGCTCGAACTTCCGCGTGTCCTGTCGCAGATTTGCGAAGAGCAGCGCGGCTTGATCTTGACCACGGGAACCACCGGTTCCGGTAAATCCACCACTCTCGCGGCCATGATCGACCGCATCAATTCCCTGCGCGCCGAGCACATCATCACGATTGAAGACCCGATTGAGTATCTGCATCGCGACAAAAAAGGATTTATCAATCAGCGCGAAGTCGAAGTGGATACTTCTTCATTCTCTACAGCGCTACGCGCCGCATTGCGCCAAGATCCGGACGTCGTACTGGTCGGCGAAATGCGCGACCTGGAAACAATTTCCACCGCGTTGCTGGCTGCTGAAACGGGCCACTTGGTGCTCTCCACTTTGCACACACTCGACGCCACGGAAACGATTCAGCGCATCATCGCCGTGTTTCCGCCGCCCGAACAAAAACAGATTCGTTTGCAGCTTGCCGGAACGCTGAAAGCCGTCATCAGCCAGCGCCTCGTGCGTAAAGCCGATGGCAGCGGACGCGTCCCCGCCGTGGAAGTGATGATCTGCACCGGCTACATTCGCGATTGCATCATCAATCCCGACAAAACGCGCATGATTCGCGACGCCATTGCCGCCGGCACCAGCCAGTACGGAATGCAAACTTTCGATCAATCGCTCTTCGATCTGTATTCGCGCAACCTCATCACGCTGGAAGAAGCTCTGATGCGCGCTTCGAACCCGGACGATTTCCGCCTCCGCATTCAAGGTGTCCGCTCTTCAGCCGACGCCGCCCGCGAGGAAATGGAACGCGCCATGACGGAATTCGACCGCCTTGGCACCCGTTAAAACACAGGTGGATTTCTTACGTTGCAGTTAGCGTTCCGGGCGCGGCAGCCGGTACAAAACGTGCCGCCGCAGCGGATGGCCTTCCGGCAGATTCGGATGGTCGAAGTCTTCCGAAGTGTCGTGCGCCATCCCGATTTTCTTCATCACGCGTCGCGATTGTATATTTTCAGGAACCGTGAACGACACGATTTCGTCGAGCCCTAGCTCACCAAAGGCATAGTTGACTACCGCCCGCGCTGCTTCTGTCGCCAAGCCGCGGCCCCAATGAGGAGCCGATAGCCTCCATCCAATTTCAACGCATGGAGTGAAGTTCGCCTCAAATGTCGGCACGGCAAGCCCCACATAACCAAGAAATGCCTGATTTTCCCGAAGCTCCGCTGCGTACAATCCAAAACCGTGCTTATGGAAATGTTCGTTGATCCGTTGAACGAACGCATCGCTCTCCGCACGCGTCAAACACCCAGGCATGAATTCCATCACGCGAGGATCCGAATTCAGCCCGTAAAACGGCTCGCGGTCTTCTTCCCTCCAACGCCGCAGCAGCAATCGTTCAGTCTGAATCAACAATTTCTCCTTGCTCTCATATAAACTGACGAACGCTCAGGAGATCGATCTTGCGCCCGTTGCCGTTCGTCAACACAACTTACGCGGTAATATTCTGGGCCAGCTATATTCTCTGGATCATACCGGAAATGGCGGTTGCAAAAAGAAGGGCGCCGAAGCTTTCTTCCAAATCAGGCGACCGTGGCTCTCTCCTGGTGGTAATGCTGCTTTTGTGGATCGGAATCGCCGCGGACTTCGCGCTCTCATTCCAATTGCCACAAGCCGCCATTCGATCGGCGCGCGTCCCTGTCTTTTTCGTGGGGATAGCTTTGATGTTCGCTGGAATGGCTCTACGGTTATATTCCATTTCCCTTCTCGGCCGCTATTTCACGTTTGAAGTTGCGGTTCACACGGATCAGCCCGTGATCGAGGTCGGTCCCTATCGTTATATCCGGCACCCGTCCTATACCGGCGCACTGATCACCATAACTGGACTTGGATTGGCTCTCGGAAACTGGGCCGGCTTGATCGCGCTTCTCGCTTGTATAGCTATTGCGTACGGTTATCGAATTCCTGTCGAGGAATCTGCGCTGGTCGCTGCCCTCGGTGAACCATACGAGAAATACATCCGTCGCACGTACCGTCTCATTCCCTACATTTTCTAGGTCGCTCCTAATTGGCTCAACTGAAATTTGCGAATGGCCTTCTCGGGCGGCCATCGCGGCGCTATCCTGATAAAATCGATGCCGGAGAATATCAAAGGGGAGCAAGAAATGAATCAACGAATCAGCATGAAGAAGTTCAATCCGAAAGTCTACGCCGCTGTCTCAACTATGCAGCAATACGTTGACCAGTGCGGCCTCGAGCCTCTGCTGCTCGAATTGATAAAACTTCGCGCTTCGCAAATCAATGGCTGCGCTTACTGCCTCGACATGCACACGAAAGACGCGCGTGCCGTGGGCGAAACCGAGCAGCGTCTCTACACTCTCTCCGCTTGGCGCGAAACTCCTTTCTTCACCGAACGCGAACGCGCCGCGCTCGCTTTCACCGAAGCTATCACGCTCGTCAATGTGGATCACGTTCCGGACGACGTTTACGCTCAAGCGCACGCGCAATTCAGCGACACTGAGCTTGTAGATTTGGCCATGGCTGTTGCGACGATCAATACATGGAACCGCCTAGCCATCACTTTTCGCGCCGAACCCGGCCACTACCAGCCGACCGATCGCGTAAAACTCCGCGGAGCCGCGGCGACACAAAAGTGAATTCTGGTTACGATCACCTGGCGTTGAGCTGCGAGAACAAGAAACGAGGATTCACAGGATAAGCGCTCTAGCGAGGCGCACTCGACTTCCTTGCTTCGTGGCCTGCTTGCTTCTATCCTGTTTGTTCCAATGCGCCAGCGCTCTTCACCTCGCAAAGTATCCACCGAACAGGAACTTTACGCGTCCGCACTACGCGCTCTGATGCGTCGGGCGTACTCAATCCATGAAATGAAGGACTACCTCGAACGCCGCGCCGAAGACCAGGAATTCATCTCCCCTGTGGTTGCGCGTTTGCGCGAGCTGAAATATCTCGACGACGCTCGCTACGCGCTCGATTACTCGAACCAGCACGCGAAATTGCGCCGCCAGGGACGCTTCCGCATCGCACGTGAATTACGAACCCGCGGCGTTCCCGACCGCTATATCGATGCGGCTCTGGAGACAGTCTTCGCGGAAACCGACGAATCCACTTTGGTGCGCGTCCGCGTGAAACGGCGTCTCGCGCATCTTCGCGGCGCGCTCGACCAACGCAAAATCGCGTCGCTCTATCGCAGCCTACTCAGCGCCGGTTTTTCCTCCGACGTTATTCGCGCAGAACTTCGGGGAATCACCCACGGCGATCTCCCTGACTTTACGGACTCGCCGGCAGAAAACGAGAACGGTGCCTAGCAGGCCTAACGCCAGCAACTTTTTAGCCAGCGTTATGCCCTCTTGCTCGTCAGAAAATCAAAAAAATGTGGACTTCTGCTGAAGTCTTTTGTCGGTGGGCCCGTCTAACAGAATCAGAATTACCTAGAAGCTGCGGCTCGCCACGTGTTCGGTAGCGAAACTAACCACCAAAACGTGTGCGGCAGCGAACAAAGGAGCAGGAAAATGAAAAAATTGATTCTTTCAATCGTGGGTGTGGCCCTTCTCGCAGCTGCTGGGACAACACGAGCGGGCTCGCAAGCTGCGCAATCCGCGCCCCCTGCGCAGTCTGCCGACAAAACTCCTCCAAGCTACGACATGAAGCCGCAGTCGCTCTTGGACCTCGAAACCATAAACAAGAAATTCATCAGTCTCGCTGAAGCCATTCCCGCGGATAAATTCACCTGGCGGCCGGCAAACGATACGCGATCTTTCGCCGAGCTTTTTCTTCACGTAGCCGGCGAACGTTACGGCTTTCTGAGCCTGATGGGCGCCGCACCGCCGCCGGAATACGATCCGAAAACATTTGGAAAATCGACCACGGACAAAGCCAAGATCATTGAGGAATTGAATAAGTCGTGGCAGTTTACCCAAACGACCATTCAAGGCATGACTAATTCCGACTTCGCCAAGGCCTTGCCGAAACTCGGTCCGGACGCGAATGAGGGCGACGTTATCTATCTTCTCGTCGTGGACGCTCACGAACATCTCGGTCAGGCCATCGCCTATTCGCGCGTCAACGGCATCGTACCGCCGTGGACCGCTGACGCCGCTGCCGCAGCAGCCGCGAAAAAAGCCCAGCAGCAGAAGCAGTAAAGTTCGCCGAGACGGGGAGCCAAACCAGCCCGTGGCTCCCCCACGCGCGATCTGCGGCGTGTTTGTGGAGAGCTTCTACGAAGTGGCCGGCTTTGCGCCTCGTCCTGGTTCCACTCCGCCGTGTAAGTATCGTGTCGGCGTTGTTCCCAGCTGTTTGCGGAACATCGATATAAAGGCGCTCGTGCTGTTGTATCCAGCTTCCATCGCCGCCGCTGTAACTTTTTCTCCTGCTGCAAGCCGTTGCATGCCATGCAACAGGCGAAGCTGCTGCCGCCACTTGTTGAAAGTCATTTTTGTTTCATCAAGGAAGAGACGCTGAATCGTTCTCTTGCTTGCCCCACAATCCTGGCACAGTTTTTCCAATGTTCTTACGTCACCGGGCTCCGCAAGCAGCGTTTTTACAACTCTCTTCGCTCGTGAGTCCGAGGGATGCGGCAACTGTAGTGGAATCGATTCCACCGCTTTCAACTGGTCGATAACGATCTCCACGATCCGTCTCTCGGCCGGGGTGCGCTTGCGCAATTTCGGAAACGTGCAGGCGTGAAGAATTAGCTCCTTTAATAGCGAAGAGACATTCATCACGAAACATTTGCTGGGAAATGAGCGGCAAAGTTTGGGAGAAAAGTACAGAGTCCTCATCGAGACCGACCCGGACATAACCACGGAGTGAGACGTGTCGGCCGGGATCCACACAGCGCGCAGTGGTGGAACAACCCGCACTCCCTGTTCCGTGTTCACGGTCATCACGCCTTCTGAAGCAAACAGCAGTTGGCCCTCAGGATGGGAATGCTCGACGATCACATGACCGTTCATAAGCTCAACGGATAGGCTTGCAACGTCTGCGACACAACGGCCGTTTGGGCCCACTAGTACGCTTTGGCACCTATGCGACATTTGTTGTCACAATAGCGAGAGAAACAAAGCTGCGCAAGTGCTATTCCTAACGGCCGCAAGCTGTGAGGAGGCCAAAATGCTAGCTACAGGAAAAATGGTTGGATTTGTACCCACCAAAGACTATGACAAGGCGCGAACGTTCTACGAAGGCAAACTTGGGTTTGATTTTGTGAGCCTCGATCAATTTGCATTGGTTGTGAGCGCCGGAGGACAAAAAATTCGCATCGCAAAAATTCCGAACTTTACTCCGCTCCAAGGCACCATTTTGGGCTGGGAAGTGAACGACATCCGAGCCGTTGCGACTTGGCTTCGAGATCGCGGCGTCGCCTTGGAAAAATATCCATTCGCTCAAGATAAGGAACTCGGCATTTGGACCGCGCCGGGCGGCGACCAAGTCGCCTGGATAAAAGATCCGGATGGCAACATTTTAGGCATCTCGCAGCACGCTGAGCCGGCTTCAAAATAATTTGCAAAATCGTGCGTTTCTAACGAGAATCGCGCATCTCTTCGGCCCTCGCACACTGTTCTCTCAGGAGGCTCTATGACGAAATCGCTTATGCTCGGGGCCATTCTTGGTGGTTTGACCGCGTTCATCTGGAGCAGCATTTCCTGGGAAGTTCTCGGCTGGCACGAAAAGCCGATGCTCGCGTTTCAAAATGAAGATGAAGTCGCAGCCGTCATCGCCTCTCACGCCCCACAATCCGGTATCTATGTGCTTCCCGGCGCGCCTGCCGCAGGCTTGACGGCGGAACAAAAGAAATCCGCTCAAGCAGCTCAAATTGCAAAAATGCAGAAGGGGCCGATCGTGTTTGCAGCGGTACGTACGGGCGGTTTCGGCTCTTACGCGCGCGGGCTGATCATTCAGATTTTGTCCCTGATGGCCGCCGCGCTACTGCTTACTTGGCTACTCTTGCAGACCACCGGTTTAAGTTACGCGAGACGAGTCATATTCTTGGCCGTTGTCGGACTCGCCGCCAGCGTCATCGTCGATCTACCCAATTGGAACTGGTGGGGCTTCTCCGGCATATACACTCTGGTGAATCTCGCCGACTTCACGCTGATGTGGCTTTTCGCCGGCTTCGTCATCGCTAGAGTCGCGAAACCTCGCATCGCTTGAGGCTGAGTCGCGCCAACGACTTGCTGCAACATCGCCACCCAACCACTCCGTCGTCAACCCGAACCGCAGGACGGGAGCATGGTTTAAAATGTAGCTCGGTCTTTGGACCGAGGCTTTTCTCTCGCCCAGCGGAAGAAGGATCATTCAAATGCAAGCGCTCCGCTTTCACCAGTTCGGCAGTTTCGAGAAATTGCAAGTCGAAAGCATGGCCGATCCGCAACCGAAATCGGGCGAAGTCCTCGTCCGCGTTCGCGCGGCATCCTTGAGCCCGAGTGACGCCAAGAACGTTCTCGGCCGCATGGAAGGGACAACCCTTCCGCGCACGCCGGGCCGCGACTTCGCAGGAGTCGTCGTCAACGGGCCCTCCAACATGATCGGAGCGGAAGTGTGGGGCACCGGCGGCGATATCGGATTCACGCGCGACGGTGCACAAGCAGAATTGCTGGTCGTGCCGGTCGGTGGAATGCGCCCGAAGCCGAAAAACCTGAGCTTCGAGGAAGCCGCCGTGGTGGGTGTGAATTTCGTAACCGCATGGATTGGGCTGATCGAAATCGCCCGTTTCCAATCGGGAGAAACTGTCCTCGCCACCGGCGCGCGCGGCGGAGTCGGCAGCGCGGTCATTCAGATTGCGAAGTGGAAAGGCGGGAGAACTATCGGTGCGGACCGCACGTCGATTGTCCCGGAAACTCAAAGTCAATTTGGAATCGATCATTTCGTCGTCTCAGACCCGAATGACAATTACAAGAGAACGATCGATGGCGCGCTTCGTTTCAGCGAAGGCAAAGGCGTGAACGTTGTATTCGATTGCGTTGGCGGTCCTATGTTCGAGCCTTGTCTCAAAACTCTGGGCGAACTGGGACGCCAGTTAAGCATCACATCCGTCGGCGACCGCCGAGTCTGCTTTGACCTGCTCGATTTCTATCACCGCCGCCTCAGCCTGTTCGGTGTTGACAGCCGCGCCTACAATACCGAGGCTTGCGCTGCAATTCTCGAACGACTCACACCGGGTTTTGAATCGGGCGCGCTCAAACCCGTACCCGTGGCGAAACGCTTCAGCCTAAACGAAGCCGTGCAAGCTTACACACAGGTAAACGAGGGCGCTCTCCAGGGGAAGGCTGTTTTCACGTTTCCAGCGCAATGAGCGACTACGATCTGCACACACTGCCGAAAAAGATCGGCGAGGCCGCACGCGAAAATGCCGTAAAGCAGTTTGCGCGCGACTTTCTGGAAGCGAGCTGTTGATTTAGGGCAGGTCAGTTGCCGCTCTCTTACGGAACGATCACGGCAGCGCCATCGATGCCATCGGCTTTCACCGCCGCGAGCGCGTCATTCGCTTGATCTAACTTAAAGACCGTTACTTTGGGCGTCAATTTGATCTCGCTCGCCAATTGCAAGAAATCCTTGGCGTCTTGCCGGGCCATGTTGGCGACGCTGCGAATTTGGCGTTCGCCCCAAAGCAAGCTGTCGTAGTCAAACTCAGGAATTCGGTCCAAATGAATGGCGTTGATCGCCACCACTCCGCCTTTCCGCAAACTTTTCAGCGCGCTAATGACGACATCTCCGCTAGGAGCAAACGTGACCGCGCGATCCAGTTCCACCGGCGGTTTATCCGCCTCTCCTCCAACCCAAGTCGCTCCCAGATCGGTTGCCAGCTTGCGATGTGACTCTCCCCTGCTCGAAACGTAAACAGAACAGCCCCAAGCCTGCAGCACAGCGATCGTCAAACTCGCAGACGATCCGAAGCCGAACAATCCTACTCGCTCTCCGCGTTCAACTCCCGCAACGCGCAGACTCCGAAACCCGATGATCCCTGCGCACAGAAGGGGCGCCGCATGTAAATCATCTAAATTCTGCGGAAGAGGGAACACAAAGTCCCGCCGCGCCACGGCATATTCCGCATACCCGCCGTTCACTGAATAGCCGGTGAATGTTGGTGCGTCGCAGAGATTCTCCATTCCGTGCTTGCAATACCAGCAACTGCCGTCTGTTCCACCGACCCACGACACCCCCACGCGCGCGCCTACCGGGAGTTCCGGTGATGCGCCCTCCACCACATCGCCCACGATCTGGTGTCCTGGGATCACCTTGGGCAGAATCTGCGGCAGCTCCGCGTCAACAATGTGCAAGTCCGTCCTGCAAACTCCGCATGCACGCACTCGCAGCAACACTTGCCCCACGGTCGGTTCGGGCTTCGAAAATTCTCCGATAGTAAGCGGCGCCCTCGTCTTCGGCGCACTAAGGAACGCAGCCTTCATCGATTCTCCGTGTCTCTGGCGGCTACGGCGCTACTTCAGTCCAGCATCTTCTGCAACAGCCAACGCCGCAGCGGTCCAGTCCATGTCCGCTCTGCCTTTCGCCACTGACTCAGTCCAGCGATCGCGCAGGACGCTGGCAATCGGCATGGGAACCGAACTCGACGCGCCTGTCTGCAATGCGAGATTTATGTCCTTCAATCCCAGCGCGAGACGGAAGCCCGCCGGCTCGAATCGTTGCTCCGCGATCTGCTTCCCATATCCCTGATATACGGGACCCGCGAAAAGCGTCTTGCCGAACATTTCCGCCAGCTGCTTCGGATCGACGCCGTTCTTCCGTGCCAGCGTCTGAGATTCCGCCATCGCCTCTATCGCGGCCGCGATGAGAAAATTTCCGCATAGCTTGACCACGTTTGCGGCGCCGACGTCCTCGCCAAAATCAAAAATTCCCTGGCTGATCGCCGTAAGAACCGGTTGCACTCGCTGCTTCGCCGCAGGCGCGCCGGACGTGCAGACCCACAGCCGTGCAGCCGCAGCGGCTTCCGGCCGACCGAATACCGGCGCAGCTAGATATTCTACTTTGTGTTTCGCGTGATGTTCCGCCAAGCGCCGCGAGGTCGCCGGACCGATCGAACTCAGCGAGATATGAATCCCGCCAGCCCCCAGCCTCTCGACGAAAGAGTGCTCCCGAAGAGCCACTTCTTCCACCGCGCGGTCGTCGGCAAGCATCGTGAGGACGATTCCGCCCGCTTGCGCAACTTCAGCCGCGCTGGGGATCTGCGCCGCTCCCTTCGCAACTAACGCAGCCGATTTTGCAGCCGTCCGGTTGTAAACCCGCAGCGCGAACCCAGCCCGTAGAAGACTCGCAGCGATAGGTTCTCCCATGTTCCCCAAACCGATAAAGCCCAGTGTCTCCGCCATAATCGTTCTGCCTCCAAGGTTTCTAGCTCTACGAGAATAGTCCTGCTGATATGGATGCGCGCAAACAAGCAAGCGGTTCATCGGCCTACGTTTGTATACAATGTGTCGTCTGAGCAGAAGATTTACCCGACGTCACGGCTTAGCCGGGAATCTCCAGAAGATATTCAACTCACGAAACGTTCCTGAAGGTGATAACTGCATAGGCTTTCCAAATACCGGTGGAGCGCGTGGTCAATCGGAATCACGGTCGTAATTGCCGTCATAAATATCGCGGCCAAACTATACGACCCGATGTGGCAGCCGCAATCACTGGTTGGTCGAATCAACGGTCTGGGAGTAACGGCCGTATTATTCTCATTCGTGTTCGCCATAATGTCGCTCTTCAAGGACGAACCACCCCTTGCCGGTCTGGCCGCTCTCCTTCTTAGTGCGTCTAGCTTCCTTTTATATCTTCGATGAATCCGGCTTAATCTTGCGACTAACCTGCGTCCCGAACAGTTGACCGGGATTGCGCACGCGTCGCGTGTTTCACCCCTTCGCGTTGCGGCTCCTGAATTCGTCTGCGATAATGGCTCCTTTCCACTGAGGGCGTCTTTGACTCGTACTGACTGGACTGGCAACGAAGTCCGCAAAACATTTCTGAGATTTTTCGAGGAGCGCGGCCATCGCGTCGTGCGCAGCTCTTCGCTCGTACCGCACAACGATCCCACGCTGCTTTTCACCAACGCCGGCATGAATCAGTTCAAGGACGTTTTCCTCGGCCTGGAACAGCGCGACTACAAGACCGCCACGTCCTGCCAGAAATGCGTGCGCGCCGGCGGAAAGCACAACGACCTCGAGAACGTCGGGTTCACCAATCGCCATCACACTTTTTTCGAAATGCTC
>DATNLC010000124.1:0-1793 GCA_035603075.1 Candidatus Acidiferrales bacterium
CAGCATCGCGGCGATTGTCGGCTCAGTGAATCCAAGATCGGCTGCAACGGACGCGAACGCATGGCGCAGTCCGTGCGGCGTCAACCCAGGAAGGTCGGCGTTCTTGGTGATGCGCGACCATGCCTTCGGCAAGCCCCCAAACGGTTTGTCTAGAGCCGCCCCAGGCAAAACATACCGGCCTTCCTTTGGCAGATTCTCCAGCAAACCGATGGCATGGCAGCCGAGCGGGCGGATGCTCTTTCCCTCTTTACTGTCCAACAACACTGGTGTCCGGTTAATTAGTGAATAAATTCAGTTGGTTGGATGGTGTTGAGGGTGACGAACTGGAAGCGCTGTCGAAAAGTGCCTGTGCCAGAGGGGTTTTCTCAAAAGAGTGAACCGACAAAACCTGTAAAAAAGTGTAGAGCGAGACGTCGAGCGCCAAATCGATTTTTATGATGGCGGCGAGCACGTAGACGCAGACGGCGATCCAGATTTGAGTTTTCACGGCGTTCTCGGAAGTGCCGTAGAAATGCTTGATGCGTAAATTTTGCTTTATCCATTTGAAAAACAGTTCCACAGCCCAACGCTTTTTGTAGAGCGCTGCGATCATGGTGGCGGAGAGTGTGAAGTTGTTGGTCAGGAACACAAGATGCAGCCCTGTTTCTGGATCGCGGAACGAGACGCGCCGTAAGTGCTGAGGATAATCTTGTTTGGTATAAAAACCATCGAGAGCAATACTCTGGTCGGAGCCAACGCCAGTTGTTGTATCCGGCACTGGATGGGAATAGACGCGGTGGTACTTCATGTTGACCTTGGTCCGGGTGACAAAGAACGCACCGGCTTGATGGATCACATAAAGTCTCTGGAAATCAACATAACCGCGATCCATGACGTAGATGGCGCCGGCCTCGGGTGTGATCAGATCGAGGGCCAGGGCATCAGCCATTTTACCGTCTGAAATATGGATAAAACTGGGTATCGGCCCGCGCAGATCGAGCAGTGTGTGCATTTTGACTGCGGCTTTTGTCGAACGAAAATCGGCCCACGGAAACAGCGAAAGACATAAATCAATCGTAGTGCTGTCGAGCGCGTAGACCGTGTTGGCCAGGTCGAGACCAAAATCATCTTTGAGATAAAGCTTGCGCGCCCTTTTGATCAGGACAGCCGCCAGATCAGACCATATGCGCCAATCGCGCAGCTCGTTTGCATCGGCCAGTGTTGATTTTGCGACGGGTCCGCGCAAGCCCATGCTGCACAATTTTGCAGGTTGCGCCCCAAGACAGGCTTCGATGTCGCGCAGGCTCTCACGATACGTGACTTGAGCAAACGCCATAACCCGGAAATGTTCCGTGCAACGAAGGGTTCGGGTGTCACGATCACCACGATACTTCGCAACAATGCGATTGAAACTCGTCCAGGGAACAAAATCCATCACTTGTGAGAAAAGCGTTCGGCCTGTGTACATTGTGCCCCCGACTGGAAAACCAGAATCGGGGAAGATGTTACCTCCAGAATTCTAGATCGAGTTCAAGGTGCCACCAAAAAAAATACATCAGAAACCTTTGTCCTGCAGCGTTATGCTGAAATCGTACCCTCCGTCAACCGGACAGCAGTGACTTCCAACAAGAAGCCGGGCTGACGACGTCCGCGGACTTTATGGCGTGGTCGGCGTCTCTAATCTGATCACGATCAAACCAAGGGAGAACGCATCGAACATTAGGGACGATATGATGGTCGCGTTGCATCGCTCGTGGTTCGACCCGAGGACAATCAACGTGACCGTTCAGGGCGGAAACGTACGTCTCACTGGC
>DATNLC010000127.1:0-3096 GCA_035603075.1 Candidatus Acidiferrales bacterium
GCTCTAAGAAACAGATCTCCATTCGGGGCCTGAACAAGGACCACAATCATGATCTGAAAGGTCTGTTCAAAGGTGCGGCCACTACTGCCAGTGTGCGTCCCGGACCGTTGCAAGATTTCTACGAGAGATCACTGGCCAAAGGTATCAAGCCGACCATGGTGCGTCTCACCCTGGCGCGTAAGATCGCAGCCATTACGCTGACACTCTGGAAGAAGGGAGAAAACTTCGACGCTGACAAACTGAAATCGCAAGCCGCTTGAGCGTCTCAGGTGAAGAACCCTTCCATCTCCGGTGATCTTTTTCTGGTGGTGGCCAGTTGGTTCTTGAGACGCTCGGGTTCGAGGGTGAGTATCCGTATCGCCTGTAGGCGTAGTGCCGCTGGCACTTAGCCTCTGTGAAATCCCTATGCACCGAGTAGCCGGGCGACCTTGCGGTCGCCCAGCCCTCTAAGAACTGTGCATGAGAGTTTCCCCTCACACAGCTCAAGCCCTTCGAACGCCCCCCGGGAGGGGACGCGGTTTCGATACAGCAATACGTTGGTCGTGAACCCTGTTATGGCACTCCGGATGAAGCAAGACGCGATTCTCGACGCTGCGCGAACCTCCCAGCACACGAGGGACGCAGTAATGAATGCGCCATCCAGTGATCCGGGTGATTTTTGTATTGCACACAGGGCAGAGTCCGTGTTGTTCATGCCAGAGAAAGCGAAGAGTTTGAGTCCCCCGAAAACTTTCCCGCATGTGATCCCCATCGCGTTTTTCAAAGTAGGTTTCACAGGCCGGATCATACGGGTTGGCTCCGCTTTTGACCTTAACGTGTCGTTGAATGGGTATGCGACTGGCGAACAGCAACCGCAGCTTCTGCGGTTGCCCCTCTTCATCACAGGTTTCCCCAAAGAAGATCCAGTCACGGTCCTGATGCCGCTCAAAGTATTTGTGTTTGAGCCAGCTCGGGCCTTTGTTCGGGTGTCTTCTTCGTGCCCATTGCCACAACTTATAGAAGATTAAGTGATCCACGCGATTGAACGTGCGTTTACTCACTACATGCCGGTGGTAATTTGCCCAGCCCCGTATTTTGGGGTTGAGTTCATTAATCAAATCGGCGGCAGACCTGCCCAGCGCCGCTTTGATGGTTTCTCGGATGCCCGACAGGAAGCGTTTGACATTCTTCTTGGAAGGCTTGATGAGCAGTTTCCCGTTGGGGTATCTGCGCACGTTTTGACCGAGAAAATCAAAGCCTTGCGTCACGGGCGTGACGACTGTCTTCGTAGGAGAAAGTTCAAGCCCGCGTTCTCGCAGAAACTGCTCGACCAGGGGTTTGATTTCTCCTTCCAGCAATTCTTTCGATTTACCGGTGATGACAAAGTCATCCGCATAACGAATGAGATTCACAGAAGGATACTTACCTCCCAGAGACCGGAGACGTGTTCCCGTTGGGTACTTTTCCTTCAGGAGTCGTTCCAGTCCATCCAGTGCGCAGTTCGAGAGCACGGGGGAGATAATACCGCCTTGTGGCGTTCCATCCGTTGTTTCGTGAATGACGTGCTTTTCCATATATCCGGATTTCAGCCACTTTCGGAGAATAGCTCGATCCATAGGGACGTGAGCCAGAAGCCAATTGTGTGAAATTCGGTCGAAACAGCTCTTGATATCGCCTTCTAGGATCCACGCCGTTTTTGCAGTTTTCAGTGCAAGAAAGCACTGTTCGATCGCATCAGCGCAAGACCGTTGCTGACGGAACCCGTAGGAGTTTTTGTCAGCAGTGGTTTCCGCCACGGGGTCGAGAGCAAGCAAATGCAATGCTTGCATCGCTCGATCCTTCATGGTGGGGATTCCGAGTGGGCGCATCGTTTTGCCGTCCGATTTTGGAATATACACACGTCGCAGAGGCTGAGATTGATAGCCCCTACGCTTCAGGGCATGTACTGCCTGTATCTTCTTTTCCGGCGTGTCCCAAATTTCCTGGTCCACGCCGGGGGTTTTCTTGCCAGCGTTTTCTGTCACTCGTCGAACAGCAAGTACTTTGCCGCTAAATGAGTGGGTCAGCAGTCGTTGCAAGCCTCGAACCCTGCCCCAACTGCCTTCCTTCGTCGCCTGCGCAATACGCACTTGGAGTCGGCGAACGTTGCGCTGGATGGTTGGCCAGTGAATGGCATACCATTCCGCCGCTTCGCTTGAGGCTGCACCAACAGCTTGCGCTGCCGTCATTTGCCTTGCCTCATGAGCCGATTAATCAAGTTTCTCTCGCGTGAAGCACCACAGGGAAGTCTGCCCGCTTTCGCGTCCGGTGATGTTGTCGGTGTAACGACGCAGCCGGTATCTGCTCCATTACGGAACAGCCTTCGCTTCCTCCCTGATCTCATACCCGCATCGCCATCGATCGGTCTTGCGACTTCACTTCTCCTCTCGGAGAGCGCTACGGGCTTACTTTGTTCCGTGGAAGTGACACGATAGAGTAGGTGCTCTCTGTGCGCCGGCAGTGCTGTTCGCCCATGACGGAAGAGAGGGGACCATCCGTACCCACTGCAAGAGAAGCCTGTAAGCATCTTCGGCTTCCTGTCATTGACGACGCTTTCGAGAATTTGCATATGCTCACCGTGCTATCAACCCTGGGCCCTCACCGCCTCGATGCTGGCAGATGCATCGTTACCTCGCGGTTCCGATGCCGATCTTTCGATCGCAGGTACGTTGTCGGAGCGCTTTCGACAGGTCGTTGCCTTCCCGCTGTAGCTCCTAGGGTACTCATCATGGGAGATGAAGTCCGGTCAAGATCGTTTTCGCCGGACAGTCACTTCAACCGCTTTCCAAGTCACAGCCCTTCGGACAACCCAAAAAAGCACTAGGTCACGAGCCTCAGATAGATCCATGGTTGACACCATACAACCGCAGCGCTTGCCAGTTTCGGAAACCGATCGGCGTCGTCGCCACTAATTAAAGATGGAACCGCTGAGATGGAACGAAGCAAAACCAAAAGACCACAGGACGAAACACGAGAATCAAGCGTGCCTCGTAGCTGACAAGGGACTGGATGTCGCGAACTATAGCCGCACTTCCGGTGGAGAGAGAAAAATGTTCTTGACATCCCCTCTTATAGATC
>DATNLC010000023.1:0-20601 GCA_035603075.1 Candidatus Acidiferrales bacterium
CTTCTCTTCCGTCTCTCCCGTCAGCGTGTCCACCCAACAAATCTGTTGCCAACCGGGATGGTAATCACATCCTATAATCATCATTGAAGGCTCCTTCCTTACCGACTGCTTCGGTCCTCCAACCCAAAGCATACTCGGCTATCGATCGGAGCCTTCGTTCTCATCCAATCAACTCCTTCGGTGTGTGAAGGGTTCGGGTTTTGACGTTGCCTTTGAAATTCTTTGTGGGTCGTGGCTTTAGCCACGACATAAATGCCGGCTTTCGGTCCCCTACCTTTCGGCGGATTTCTCGCCGAGCCTTCACCTCGCCGACGCCAGTCACGGTGCGATCAGCGCGCCGCGGCCCTCCGTGCTAGAATTGTGTGTTTGCAAGCTGCCTGAAGGATTCCACAGAAATGCCGAAGGTCGGATTCGTCAGCCTGGGATGCCCGAAGAACCTCGTGGACAGCGAGGTGATGATGGGTATTCTCGCGCGCTCGGGCTACGAAATCACTCCGCGCGCGGGTGATGCGGACGTCCTCGTGGTAAACACCTGCAGCTTCATCGCTCCGGCGCAGCAGGAATCCGTGCAGTCCATTCTGGAAATGGCCGAATACAAGAAATTCGGCCGCGCGCAAAAACTAATCGTGGCGGGATGTATGGTCGAACGCTATCGCAACGAAATCCGCGAGCAAATTCCTGAAGTGGATGCCGTCATCGGCACCGGCGAAATCGAAAAAATTCTGGAAGCGTGCGAAGGTGATTTGCGCTTGAACGACGCTGCATCGGCGCAGTTGCCCACTTATCTTTATCACGACCTGACGCCACGCATTCTGGCCACGCCGCGCCACACCGCTTACATCAAAATTAACGAAGGCTGCGACCATCCCTGCACTTTCTGCGTGATTCCGCAGCTTCGCGGAAAATTTCGCAGCCGCCGTTTCGAGTCTGTCGTTCGCGAAGCGGAAAACCTCGCCGCAGCGGGCGTCCGCGAAATTTCGCTGATTGGCCAGGACACCACTTTCTACGGTGAAGACCTGGGCCTGCGCGACGGCCTCGCCGTGCTTCTCGAACGCCTCGCGCAAGTGGGAGACTTGAACTGGGTGCGCTTTCTCTATTGCTATCCGAATCGCATCACTCCGCGCTTGCTTGACACGATTGCCGCTCACCCGCGCCTTGCAAAATATCTCGACGTCCCGCTGCAGCACGCCAGCCGCAACGTCCTCGCGCGCATGAAGCGCGGCTCGAATGGCGACGCGTTCCTGAAAATGCTGGAAAAAGCGCGCAAAGCAATCCCAGGCGTTTCGATTCGCACCTCGTTTATCGTCGGGTTTCCGGGCGAAACCGAAAAGGATTTTCGCGAGCTGTGCGATTTCGTGCGCGCCGCGGAATTCGATTGGATGGGCGTCTTCTCCTACTCCGACGAAGACACCTCCCAAAGCTTCGCGCTCGACAAAAAAGTCGACGAAAAAACAATCGCACGCCGCCGCGACACACTCATGTCCATCCAGAAAAAAATCTCCGCGCGCCATTTGAAAAAACGAATAGGCCAGCGCCTGCAGGTCATGTTGGAAGGCCCTTCGAAGGACACCGACCTGGTGTGGGAAGCGCGCCTGCAAGGCATGGCCCCCGACATCGACGGCAAGGTTTACATCACTGAATTCGAGGGTGTAAATGACGCCGCCGATCTGCCCTCGGCGGGCACTCTAGCCACCATCGAAATCACCGAGTCAAAAGATTACGACTTGATCGGCCGCGTCACATCGTTCGAAGCGCCTTCTCTGTCGCGCCAAATTCCCACGGCTGCGGCGAGCCTCTTCCCTATCCTCGCCTGAACTAATATCGGGAGGCGCTCAAGCGCGGCCGTTCAGCGTCCTTCATTTATTTCAGGGGTCAACGCGAATGCGAGGGTCCAGACTCTGTCCATTTATAATAATCGTGTACTCGTAGAAAACGAATTTGCTCGACATAACGTTGCGCCGCACCAGTCCCGACCGCCTGAGTATATGGCTGAATTGCTCTTCGTAAAACGGCGAGTTCCCTTTGAAATCGATCAGGAATTCCTGCGCGGATTCCCAAACGACTTCATCCGACGACGCGATGGTAACCTCCTCATCCTCCTGAGCTACGAAGGGTTTGCCGGCCGCGTCCAGCGTGATGATAATTTTCCTGATGTTTGGCTTGACCCCGTCCTTCGCTGTTGCTGTGTTCATGCTTCCTCCTCTGAAAATTATGGAGACTTGAAAATTTTCTGAAATCGCGGGTCCGCTCGCATTTTGTCGAAGAAAGGATAATCGCGCGCGATGCTCGGCGAATAGCCTGCGCTCACCGCTTTTCCCAGCCATTGCAGCGCTTGGTCTGTATCGCCAAAGTGGTTATAGACCACCGCGGTGTCAAAGCCCACTTCCGCATCACCCGGAGCAATCGAATCTGCTCGCGAAAGATCTGCAAAAGCCGCCGCCCGGTCGCCCAACATCGCCTGACAGATTCCCCGTATGCTGAATGCCAAAGGATCTCGAGCATCCACGCCCACCGCCTCATTCGCTAGTGACACGCACTTTTCATAAGCGCCCTTGGCCATCCCGCTCTTCGCCGGAACAAACGAATACGCATCGCCCAAGTCCCACCATCCTTCATAGGACTTCTCGTCGAGCTTGACAGCCTGTTCAAAACTCTGCGCCGCTTCGTCGAACCGCCGCAAACAGAAATACGCCATGCCCAGATTGGCATAAGCCGTCGATGAAGGACGAATGGAAATTGAATGGTTCAGATTTGCAATAGCCTCGGCGTATTGCCCCAGCGCCACGTTGGCTGCAGCCAAATTGTAGTATCCGCGAAAACTGTCCGGCGCCAGCGAAATCACCTTGCTGAACATCTTCGCCGCATCCGCATAACGCGTGTGATTTGTGTAGAAAGCCCCAAGCCAGTTGTACCCCGCCCAGTATTGAGGCCGCAGGGCGATCGCCCGCTGGTACGTTTTTTCGGCCTCGGAGAGCTTGCCGAGTTGCTCGTAGGTTTTTGCCAAGCCTCGGTAAGCGTCATCGTTCGTCGGCTCGGCCTTTAGCGCGCTTTCGAACTCCGTTACCGCGTTCTCGTACCGGCCAGTGCCCGAATACAGCGTTCCTAAACATTCGTGCGCCGCAGCGAGGTTCGGGTCCAAGTTCACGGCCTTTTCACAGGACTCCCGGCTACTCTGAACCCACTGGGGATCTTTATTGTCCGTATATTTCTTCCAGTAAGCATCGCCCAAACCGGCATAGGCCAGCGCATAGTTTGGGTCCAGCTTCAGAGCCTGCTGAAAAACCTGGATTGCGCTGTCGTTATTCTCGGGCCTGTCGTAATTCTGCAGGTAGCCGCGGCCCTGCGTGTAGAGATTGTACGCATCGCGTACTTGCGTTCCGTGTGAGTCGAGCACTTGCCGCTCGGCCGGCGGAACCTCCAAATCCAGCATGCGTACCGCTCCGTTTACAACTTGGTCCTGAACCGCAAACGGATCGGAAGCCGGAACGTCGATGCTCTCTGCGCGAAGCTGCCGATGCGTTCGCGGGTCCACCAATTCGTAATTGATCCGCATCAGTTCGCCGGATTTGCTGAGGCTGCCTTCCAAAACGAGATTCACTCCAAATTCCGCATACGCCTGATCCGCAGTAGTAGCGTGCTTGGCTTGGATTTCGCTCGCGGATATTACGCCCAAGGAATGATTGTCAGTCAACTGCGTGAGCTTCGTGGTTAACGTCGCCGTCAAACCGTCGGTAAACGAGGCAGCTTCGGCCCCGCCTTCCACTGCGCGAAATGGAAGTATGGCCAGCAGTTTTTGATGCGGCACAAGAGTTACGCCGAGCCAGGTTTTTACCCGTTGCTGGACCTTCGAATTTCGCGCCAGCAATCCCAGCGCAGCGATCAGAACGATCCCTACGATCACCGCAAGAAGCGCCTTCGGGATTCTCCGCTCACGCACCGGTGGAATTTGCGCCGAGCGTGCGAGCAATCGCAGATCAACATCGAGGTCGGCGGCCGTGGCGTAGCGGTCTTCACGATTTTTCGCCAGCATCTTGCCGACGATTTGGTCAAGCGCCTCCGGCACGTCGGAATTCTGCCTACTTAGCCGCGGCGGCTCCTCATGCAGGATTGCGTTGCAAGTGTCCAGAAAGCCTGCGCGCCGAAATGGATTTTTTCCGGACAGCGATTCGTAGAAAACCACGCCCAACGAAAAAATGTCCGCGCGGCCGTCGCCTTCCTTCTCCTCTAGAATTTCCGGAGCCATGTACGGTAGTGTTCCGGCAAAGCGCGCGCTTTCGAATGTGTGGCGCGTCGTCGCGTGATCGGGTCCCGGCAGCTCGCGCGCAACGCCGAAATCCAGCGCTTTCACATGGCCGGCGCGGGTGAGCATGATGTTTTCAGGTTTTATGTCGCGGTGGAGTAAACCAGCCTTGTGCGCAGCTGTAAGAGCCGCGGCGCATTGCGTGGCAATCGAAAGAAATTCAGGTACCGCGAGAGGACGTCCAATCCGGTGCCGCAGCGTTTCCCCTTCGACGTACTCCATCACCACCAAAACTTCACCGCCATCCTCAATTACGTCATACACGGAGGCAATGTGTGGATCGTTCAGACGCGAAGCCCATTCCGCTTCCTTCCACAATCTTTGACGCGATTCCGCATCGGCTCGCAAGGCCGGCGAGATTCGTTTGAGCGCAACCTGCCGCTTCAGCCCGGTGTCTTCGGCCAGATACACTTCGCCCATGCCTCCGCCGCCAAGGCGCTCTCGAATCAGGAATCTTCCGATGGTTTTCCCGGTAAGATCCGAATTAGACATTGGGGCCGGATCGTGTTGTATTCTCGCTTCGGCCATCTCAGAAAATGGCGGCTTTTACGTTCCCTTTTGCGGGTTCGCCTGGAAATGGGAGGGGAACAATCGGCGAAAGATCCGCTCGAGTAAACAGCCGTCCTTAGGCGGCGATGTTACTACCCAGCCCGCGAGGAAGCAATCCTGATCCCCTCGTTTGCCCGCGCCAATCTGTCTGCCACTTCAAATATTCGTGTTAGTCTAATCCCGTCAGTTTGCGAACTCTGGAAGGGCGGGGTTTCAACCCCGCCGTCTGCTGCTTGATTTTTTCTGGGGTTTTAATCCCTGAAGCCTCGCGGCGGAAGTTGTAGGAACCACATGAAATTCCATTGCCCAATTTGCAAGAAGCCGACTGACTCGGACTCGAACGCGGAGTTCCCTTTCTGCAGCGAGCGCTGCAAACTGCTCGATCTAGGCGCTTGGGCCAGCGAGAAATACGTAATCAGCGAGCCCGTGATCGACGAATCCTTCCCCGAAGATCTCGACCGAGACGCGGATGACCGAAAAAACTGACCCGTCGCCGTCAGCCGAACAAGCTCCTTCTGCCTCCGTGCCATCGTCCGCACCTCCGGCTAAGCCGCAAAAGAAACCGCGCTTCGCCCTCTTCGTCGCCACCGCCGCCGGCCTCGGCTACTTCCCCAAAGCGCCGGGTACTTTCGGCTCGCTCGCGGGCTTAATACTCGGGGTTCTGCCTTTTTGGATCTTCTATCCGGTGACTGCACTTGTTCTGTTATCCAAGCGCGGCAATAGCTCGGTCTTTTTCGTTGTTTCAGGGCGGCATTGGGATCCATTCCTATGGACACAAATTATTCTCGCGATCTTAGTTGCCGCGATCGGAGTATGGAGTGCAGACCGCGCCGCTAAGTTTTGGCGCCAGGACGACCCTCAACGCGTAGTGATTGACGAAGTTTCTGGGCAACACCTTACTCTCCTCATCGGTTGCGGCGTTCCTGTGTGGTGGAGGGCTACAACTCAGTTTTCTTGGGAGGGCTTCCCGCTCGGTTTCATCACGTTCCGCTCGGCCCTAAACTGGAAATATCTCCTCCTGGGTTTTATACTTTTTCGTGTATTCGACATCTGGAAGCCGTTTCCAGCTCGCCAAGCCGAATCCCTGCCCGGCGGATGGGGTATTATGACCGATGACTGGGTGGCGGGAATCTACGCCGCGCTCGGCCTCTGGCTCGCGCGAGCGGCAGGCTTGTAATGTCGCACTCGGCTTGTGGCTTGAGAGGACGGCAGGTGTGTACGCCGAACTCGTTCACGCGCACGTTGTCATCTCGAGCGCAGCGAGGGATCTGCTCTTGGTTTTACGGTCCTCGCGCTGAGGCGTCCGACATGGAAGAACCGCTTTGAAAACAACCGGCACCCCGAGAATCGAAGCCGTGAAGCCGCCCGCCGCTCTCCCCGGTGGAGAAGTATCCATCAAAGGCAGTGGTTTCGGTTCGCGAAACCACGCGCGCCCTCACGTTCAATTTGGCTTGGCCGAAGGCAGCCTGGTGATGGCCTCCGAAAATCTCTTGATCGTCCGGGTCCCGGACGGTGCAGCAGGCGGTGCAGTCCGCGTGCAAATGGGCAGCATCGAAAGCCCGCCGTTTCCCATGGCTCTCGGCGTGCAAGTCGCCGACAACCTGCATCCCGTCGCCAGCCCCGCGGTGGATGCCGAAGGAAACGTTTACGTCACCTTCAGCGGCGAGCGCGGACAAAAAGTTCCCGTCTCGCTTTACAAAGTCACTTCGAGCAACACAGTAAAGCCCTTCATCACCGAAATGATGAACCCTACCGGCCTGGCCATCGATCGTAACGGCTATCTTTTCGTTTCCTGCCGCAATGACGGCACCGTGCATCGCGTCTCGCCCGACGGCCGCGCAATGCAATGGATCGAAGGCATGGGCATCGCCACTGGCCTCGCGTTCGACAAAGGCGGTAGCCTCTACGTCGGCGATCGCAGCGGCACGATTTTCAAAATCGCTCCCGACCGCGAAATTTTCGTGTTCGCCACAATCGAACCTTCACTCGCCGCATATCACCTCGCATTCAGCGCTGCGGGAGAGCTTTTCGTCACTGGCCCTACCACGTCCAGTTTCGACTACGTCTATCGCATCAATCCTGCCGGCGAAGTCAGCACATTTTTCCGTGGTCTTGGACGTCCGCAGGGGCTTGCATTCGATCGTTTCGGCAATCTATACGTCGCTGCATCGCTCGGAGGCAGCCGTGGTATCGTTCGCATCACTCCGCAGGCGGAAGCCGAACTCGTGCTTACCGGCGGCAACATCGTGGGCCTGGCGCTTATGCCGTCTCATCGAGCCATGATCACCACAAATAGCGCGCTCTATTCCCTCGATTGGGATGTCGAGGGTCTTCCGCTCAACGGTTAGGGTGCGAGATGAATGCGGAAATCATCGCGGTCGGCTCCGAGCTGCTAACTCCCTACCGTCTCGACACAAATTCGCTCTATCTCACCGACGAGCTGAACAAACTTGGCATTCGCGTAATTCACAAATCCGTGGTCGGCGATTCGCGCGATGATATTCGCGAAACGTTCCGCCACGCGCTCGACCGTTCCGACTTGATCGTTGGCTGCGGCGGCCTCGGACCTACCGATGACGATCGCACGCGAGCCACTGTTGCCGAATTGCTCGGCCGTGAACTGCGCCGCAACGATGACGTTCTCCGCGGCATCCAGGAACGCTTCCGCCGTTTCGCCCGCACCATGCCGGAAATCAACGAGCGCCAGGCCATGGTTCCCGCAGGCGCGGTCGTGCTTCAAAACCCTCGCGGCACTGCGCCTGGCCTTTGGATCGAAGCCGAGGACCACATAATAATTTTGCTACCCGGTCCGCCCGCTGAATTAAAAGGCATCTTCGCGGCCGAAGTTCGTTCGCGGCTCGCCCGCATGGGTACCACTGAACGCCTTTTCTCGCGCGACCTGCGTGTAACCGGCTTGCCCGAATCCGAAGCCGAGCAGCGCGTACGCCCTCTTTACGAGCTGTATCCCGAAACTGAAACCACAATTCTTGCCACGCCGACCGGAATTCAACTCCATCCGCGCATCTGGTCGCACGATGCCGCTCAAGCCGAAAAAATGCTGGACGAAATCGTAAGCCGCATGGCTCTCGCTCTCGGCGAGCACCTGTATTCCACGCAAGGAGAAACACTCGAAGATGTTGTGGCCCGAGCGCTGACTGAAAATCGCGCCACCATCGCAGTCGCGGAAAGTTGTACCGGCGGAATGCTCGCCGAACGCTTAACGAACGTCCCCGGCAGCTCTTCCTATTTTCTGGGCGGCGTGGTTTGTTATAGCAACGAACTGAAATCGTCGCTTGTCGGCGTACCGGCGGACATCATCGACTCAAGAGGGGCGGTCAGCTCCGAGACTGCTCTTGCTCTCGCTGACGGCATTCGCAAACGCACCGGCGCAACATTAGGTATCGGCATCACCGGAATCGCCGGACCTGGCGGCGGAACGCCCGAAAAGCCAGTCGGCCTCGTGCATATCGCTATCTCCGACGAGCGCGGCACTCGCGAGCGCGCCTCCCGCTTCCCCGGCGACCGTGAACGCATCCGCTTTCAAGCCACGCAACAAGCGCTCGACACCATCCGTCGCTATTTCCTTTTCCCTGCTCACGGGCGCGCCTGAATCATGCGCCTTTTTGTTGCCCTCGACATTCCCGACACCGTTCGCCGTGCGCTCCGCGAGCTAATGGCGCGGCTGAAACCCGAATGCATCGGCGCTCGCTGGGTTCGTCCTGAAGGAATGCACATCACGCTGAAATTTTTGGGCGAGACGGACGAAGCCAAGCTGGATCCTATCCGCGCGGCGCTCTCCTCCGTTCATTCCAACCAAGCTGTCGAATCAAATTTCCGTGGCATCGGATTTTTCCCCAATGAATTAAATCCCAAGGTTGTCTGGTGTGGAATTGAAGCTTCTCCGAATCTTCCCCAGCTCGCAACCGACGTTGACCGCGCGCTAAAGCCGCTCGGCTTCCCTACCGAATCGCACCCCTTTACTCCGCATCTCACGCTCGCGCGTTTCAATTCGCACAAAGGTCTCGACACGCTTGTCCGTGCAGCCAATAATCTCAAGTCCTATGATTTCGGGTCGGCGCGTGAGTCCAAGTTTCATCTTTTTCAGAGTGCGCTGAAACCGGCTGGCGCCGAATACACCCGGCTCGCAACATTTCCGTTCGTGAAAGAAGGAGCGGCGTGATCGCTAACGCAGACTGGCTCATTCCTGTCATCGCGTACTTACTGGGCTCCGTGCCCTTCGGTCTCCTGATCGTGAAGGCGATGGGTCGCCCCGATATCCGCTCTACAGGCAGCGGAAATATCGGCGCAGCAAATGTCACGCGGAGCGCGGGCTTTCTCCCGGGCATACTTACCCTGATCCTCGACGCTGCGAAAGGCTACGCGGCCGTTTGGCTGGCATCCAGATGGACTGGCGGCAACATCCGCTGGATGATGGCCGCCGCTATCCTGGCAGTGATTGGACACATGTTTCCGGTCTGGCTGGGATTTCGGGGCGGCAAAGGAGTCGCCACCGGCCTCGGAGTCTTTCTCCCTATATCTCCGGAAGCGGTGGCCGCGGCAGTCGTTCTTTGGATCGCGGTTGTCGTTTTCTGGCGCTATTCTTCTCTGGGCTCACTCGCGGCAGCAGTAGCGCTGCCCGTCTTCGTTTACATTCTGTACGCGCCGCGCCACGCTCCTCCGGAGATTGTCACCCTCGGCACAGTCCTCATCTCCGTGCTCGTGTTGCTGAAACACCTCCCGAACATCGCTCGCCTCGTCGCCGGCACTGAGTCCCGCATTAACTTTCCGCGTTAGTCTCATCCAGGAATTTGGATTGTTTTCGCAGCGCCGAATTTTAACCCGGCGTCTTGCTTTTGCCTTTCGCCTTCGCTCCGCGTGCAACTTACCTAAGTGCTAACAACTCTGTATCTTATCTGCTACCCCTAGTACTTTCGTCCCGTTGTGCAGGGCGTTCCGCTTCGCTAGCATTTTATTGCGGGAAATCCCTGTGCCCACCAAGGCCCTCAAGCAGTCTAAGATTAGGCGGTTGCGCATCCTCTGGATCGTGCTTGGCGCCCTATTGCTCGTAAGCGTCACGCCTTTGTGGCTCTATCACCGCCAAGTTCTCAATCTCAGCGAACAAAAACTTCAGGACACCGAGCGCGTTCAGCAAAGTGAAATCACTCGTTCGCTTGCCAGCGAAACTCTTGAATTCGAGCAAAGCCTCAACGAACAGCTTCTCAGCCAGCGCCAAGTCCTCGCTTTGACCGGATGGATCGCGGATGTGGACGACGCCTCCCACGCCCCGCAACTTGCGCGCCTGCTGCAAAGCTTCGTCGAGAATAATCAGAACATTCTCTACGTCACAGCGGTAAACAGGCAGGCCAAAGGGCAATCCGCGGGAAGCTTTCGCGCTGACGGCGATCCCTTCGTACAGGTCGCGCTAAAACACGCATTCACTGCCAGCATCGAAGGCCTTCCCTTTGTCAGCGAGCCTTTTGCTTTGGGACAAGCCAGCCGTCCCGCCCTGATCGTTTCGGTGCCGCTCTCATCCAGCGGCCAGTTCACCGGCATGCTTGCTTCCGTCGTCTCCATTGACGGCCTGCTCGCCAGAATTCGCGACGCCAGCGTTCGCGACCGCATCGTCTTCATCGTCGACGGCCACGGCAAAATCGTTGCTCACCCGAACGCGCGAGACATGGTTCCTGGCCGCGACGCCTCCTCAAATTCTCCAGTGGTAAAACATCTGCAGGAATTGCCGCAGGAATTGCGCACCACCGAAACAATGCGTTTCTTCCAGCAAGGACCCGATTCCAAACACCCCGTCGAAATGATCGGAACCTACAGCACTATTCCAGAGCTTCACTGGGCCGTAATCGCGCAACGCAGCCTCGACGAAGCTCGCAGCGACGCGGGCGTTCACGAACTCACCGCTCAAGCGCTGCAGTTCGTGCTGGTCGTGACTCTGATCGTCCTGATCTTCGGATATCTTTTCGCTGTTGGAATCACGCGGCCCATTCGAGGGCTTGTCTTTTCCGTCCGCGCAATCAGCCGCGCGGAATTTCACGAACGCGTGGAAGTTCGCGGAGCCGCTGAAATCGCTGAACTCGCCGAAACTTTCAATCACATGGCCGGCGACATCGAGCAGTACGTCGAGCGCCTGAAACAAGCCGCCGCCGAAAATCGGGACCTGTTCCTGGGCTCTATCCGCATGCTCGCTGCCGCCATCGACGAAAAGGATCCTTACACGCGAGGTCATTCCGGTCGCGTCGCGAAGTACTCCATGATCATTGGAGAATACCTGGCGTTGAACGCCGAAGACCTCGACAACTTGCGCATCTCCGCTCTGCTTCATGACGTCGGCAAAATTGGCGTCGACGACCGCGTCCTCAAAAAGCCCGGCAAGCTTGACGACGAAGAGTTCGCCATAATGAAGCAGCATCCGGTGAAAGGCGCGAACATCATGCGTCCCGTCGCGCAACTGAAAGAAATGCTCCCCGGCATCGAGCTCCACCACGAGCGCATGGACGGTCAGGGTTACCCCTACGGCCTTCCCGGCGACCAGATTCCCCTCATGGCGCGCATTATCGCCGTCGCCGACACCTTCGACGCCATGACCACGAACCGTCCGTACCAGTCCGCCATGGACCTCGAATTCGCGCTCAACCGCATCCGCTCCCTCGCCATCTCCAAATTCGATCCCGTCGTCGTCAAAGCCCTCGAATCCGCCATCAGCGACGGCCGCCTCCGCCTAACCGCCGCCCTCGTCGAAGTCTAAATTTTCGCTCTGTCTTGCCGCCCAATCAGTCTTGCGCCGATTTGAATGAGGGTTGACCCAAAGCTTTACATCCGCATCGATGAACCACGAAGAAGCAGTCGTCAGGGCATTCATTCTTCCTCAACGTCGGGACCGTTATCTCGGATTCCTTTCCAATCAGAAGGGCCGAAAGAAATTCACATCTGAACTGGCCCATTTCGAAGCTCTCGACCCCAGGTGCTTTGTCAGTATTCCTCCACATCAAGCAAACCCGTCCTCCGTCGCAAAATTACTTACTTCAATGGGCGCTGGTTTAAAGTGTTGGGTGATTTCAGAGAATTCCGAACTTGACACAAGAGATGGCATTAGAGGCCGCACTCAATCAAACGATTGGGCGCGGTATGGGAACGATTATTTCGTGTGTTCCAGGAAAGTTGGCGTACTTTGAGGATGAAGACGTTAGGTACATTCTACAAACGTGACGGCTGACGACCGCGCCGACGCGCCAAAATTCCATCATTGTGCTAGCCTGTTTCCGCCATGATTTCTCTTTTCGGACCACCGGAACCCACTCTACTTGAGCGCCTGAAGGAATCCGTCACCAAAACGCGGACGGAACTTGCCGCGCAAGTTGAACAGATCCTCACCGGCAATCGCCCCGTTGATCCCGAATTGCTAAAGCATCTCGAAGTGGCTTTGCTCAGCGCGGACATCGGCGTGCGTACCACCAAAGAAGTTCTCGCCTCCCTGCGTCAGCAAGTGAACGAACACAAGCTCACCGAAACCGCCGAGCTGAAAAAAGAGCTCAAGCGTCAAATCGTAAAAATTCTTCAAGCCCCCGCCGCCAGTTCGAACGGCACCGGTGCATCACCGGACCTAGCCAAAGTCGCACCGCGCGTAATATTCGTCGTAGGAGTGAACGGCACCGGCAAGACCACAACTATTGGGAAGCTCACCAATCGCCTGAAAAAAGAAGGCGCAAGCGTAGTCCTGTGCGCCGCTGACACTTTCCGCGCCGCAGCCATCGAGCAACTGGAAGTCTGGGCGCACCGTTCCGGCGTGGAAGTCATAAAACAAAAGCCCGGCGCTGATCCCTCCGCCGTTGTCTTCGACGCGATTTCCTCCGCGCGCGCCCGTTCCGCCGATGTCGTCATCGTAGACACCGCCGGCCGCCTCCACACCAAATCCAATCTGATGGCCGAGCTGGACAAAATGAAACGCACCGCCGCAAAAATTGTCCCCGGCGCGCCGCACGATGTTCTCCTGGTTCTCGACGCAACTACCGGGCAGAACGGCCTCAATCAAGCCCGCGAATTCTGGAGCCACGCCGGCGTCACCGGCATCGTCCTGACCAAGCTCGACGGCACCGCCAAAGGCGGCATCGTCGTGGCCATCGCCCGCGAACTGAATCTTCCCATCCGTTTCGTCGGCACCGGCGAAAAAATCGACGACCTAGTCCCCTTCGACGCCCAAACCTATGTCAATTCCCTCTTCGACTAGCGACGCGGACGACATTTTCATGACGCGTGCGCTCGCGCTCGCGACCCATGGCGTTGCGCTCGCCCACCCCAATCCCGTCGTCGGCGCACTCCTCGTGAAAAGTGGCCAAATTGTCGGGCAGGGCTACCACGATTATGAGCGCCGCGACCATGCGGAAATCGTCGCACTTAAGCAGGCCGGAACTAAGGCCCGAGGAGCAACGTTGTACGTCACGCTCGAACCATGCTGCACCACCGGCCGCACCGGACCTTGCACCAAGGCGATTATCAGCGGTGGCGTCAAACGTGTTGTCGCAGCAATGCAAGACCCGAACCCTGCTGTCGCGGGTCGCGGCTTCGCCCAACTCCGCCGCGCAGGAATTCGGGTCACCATCGGAGTCAGAGAGGAAGATGCGCAGCGATGGAACGAGGATTTCGCGTGGTGGATTCGAACAAGACGTCCCTTCGTCACTCTGAAAACCGCGCTCACACTCGACGGTCAAATCGCGCAACGTGCGGGTAGCGTCACTTGGATTACAAGCGAGCGATCACGTGAGGCGGTTCACGGCCTCCGCCATGAGGCCGACGCTTTGCTTACTGGCATCGGCACAGTCCTCGCAGACAATCCGCGTATGTCCGACCGCACCGGCAAGCCGCGCCGTCGAAGACTTCTCCGTGCCATCGTAGATTCCCGCCTGCGCACGCCTCTGCGCTCAAAGCTCGTGAAATCCGCGGACGGCGACGTCGTTGTATTCACAACTCAGCGCGCGGATTCTCCACAGGCGCGCGCGCTCGTACGCGCCGGCGTCGAAGTATTTCAGGTGCGCGCGCAAGGTGGCCATGTGGACTTGCGTGCGGTTGTCCGCGAGCTTGGCCGTCGCCAGATGCTAAATGTCCTGCTGGAAGCCGGTGCCGAGCTGAACGGCGCCGCACTCCAAGCCGGTATTGTGGACAAAATGATTCTCTTCTATGCTCCCAAAATCATGGGGACAGGCGGCGTGCCCATGGCGCGCATTCCCTCGCGCTGGTTTGCGAAGTCGCCTGCGCTGAAAAATATATCCGTACAAACTTACGGTCCAGATTTTGTAGTCCAAGGATATTTTCACGATGTTTACAGGAATCACCGAACACGTCGGAAAAATTGAATCGCTCGAACACACTAAAGATGGCGGCCGTCTCCGCGTAAGCCTTGAAGGCGCCGGCGCGCTCGCCGCGGAGATGAAACTCGGCGATAGCATCGCAGTCAACGGCTGCTGCCTCACCGTCGTCGAATTCGACAAGAACCATTTTTCCGCGGACCTTTCCGGCGAAACTCTGCGCCGTACTTCCTTCGGCGAAAAAAAATCCGGCCATCTCGTCAACCTCGAGCGCCCTCTCGCGGCAAACGCGCGCTTGGGCGGCCACTTCGTGCAAGGACACGTTGACGGCATCGGCCGCGTAACGCGCCTCGTCCCCGAAGGCGACAACTGGTGGCTCTCCGTCCGGGTGCCCGAAGATCAGCGCCGCTACATCGCGGAAAAAGGCTCCATCTCAATCGACGGCATCAGCCTCACCGTCGCGCGCTGGCACGAAGGCGTCGCCGACATCGCCGTCATTCCCTTCACTCACGCGCACACCAACGTCCGCGCCGTGAATCCCCACGATGCCGTCAACATCGAAACCGACATCCTCGCAAAATACGTGGAAAGTCTCCTCGCAAATCACAAAGCATCGCCGGATTCGCACCTAACGATCAGCCACTTGATCGAGGAAGGTTTTTGAATGCGTCACACTCGGAAGCCCGGCACCTGGCGTAATTCCGTAGGGGCGCAGCATGCTGCGCCCGCTGAAAAACCATCTGGCCCGTTGCCGCAGAAGGCGGCGCCTGATGCGTCATCCGCCTTTTCTGGCATAAATTCACCCCTCGTCCGCGCGGTTACGCGAAATGCCTGAACAAGAAACATACGACGTCGCCGTAATCGGTGCCGGCGTCTTCGGCGCATGGACTGCATATTCGCTGCGCCAATCCGGCGCCACTGTAGCGCTGGTCGACGCCTACGGCCCCGCGAATTCCCGCGCCAGCTCCGGCGGAGAATCGCGCATCATCCGTATCGGCTACGGCGCCGACGAAATTTATACCCGCTGGTCTCTTCGCGCTCTTCCTCTTTGGAAGCAGCTTTTCGCTCAAGCCGGCCGGCCCGAGCTTTTCCAACCCACCGGCGTCCTCTGGATCGCGCACGACAAATATCAATACGCACTCGACACAGTAACAACTCTGAAGAAACTCGGCGCTCGCTTGGAAGAGCTCTCTCTCGCGGAGTTGCGCCAACGCTACCCGCAGATTGCCTTCGAGGACGACGCCTGGGGAATCCTCGAACCCGATAGCGGAGTCTTGATGGCTCGTCGAGCAGTTCAAGCACTCGTCGAGCAGTCGCAAAAAATTGGCGTGGACTTCCGCGCTGGCCAAGCCCTAGCGCCCGCAACCCGCGGCCACCTCGATGCAGTAAAAACGTCCAGCGGCGACACCATCTCCGCGGGCGCATTCGTCTTCGCTTGCGGTCCTTGGCTCCCAAAACTTTTCCCCGACGTTCTGGCAGAACGAATGTTCATCACCCGGCAGGAGATTTTTTTCTTCGGCGTGCCGGCAGGCAGTTCGCAATTTGCGTCACCGTCATTGCCCACTTGGCTTTACTTGCGGGATGAATTCTACGGAATGCCTGACCTGGAAAGCCGCGGATTCAAAGTTGCCGACGACCACCACGGACCAATCGTCGACCCCGACACGCAACCTCGCATGGCCAGTGTGCAAGCGATAGCCGTGGCGCGAAACTTCATCACTAAGCGCTTCCCCGAACTGAAGCACGCACCCATCGTCGAATCGCGCGTCTGCCAGTACGAAAACACATCCAACGGAGATTTTCTAATCGATCGCCATCCCGATTTCGACAACGTCTGGCTGGTGGGTGGCGGCTCCGGCCACGGCTTCAAGCACGGCCCCTCGCTCGGAGAATATGTTGCTGCGCGGGTGCTGCACAATGAAGCTGCAGGTGTGGCCGAAATCGAGCCGCGCTTTTCTCTGGCCACAAAGCAATCCACGCAAAACCGCGCCGTGCACTAAAGTCGTTTTGCCGAAACAAAGGCTTGATACGTTGGTTGGTGTTTCATCAGTGTTCTTCTTAAAGGCAGGGCCTACCGAAGGTTCGTACCCGCGCTTTCGAAGATACGTTGGTAGTCGGCTCCGTTGACCCGATGCGCGTTCCCGTCGAGATGCCAGATTCTTTCAGTGGGCTGTCCTGGCCGTGCGAGATCTATGTAGGCTTCGTGGCTGATAAAACCACTATTCATGACAAACGTTAACTGGTTCCCGCCAACTTCGATCGTGACCTTCGAGTCTTTTTCGACAAAAACCGTTGACGACTCGCTAACTATCTCACCCCCGACAGTTCGTTTGGACCATACCTCAACATTGTCGTAGCTGGGGCCTGCGGGAGGTCCGTTCGGAAGACTGATCGCATATTCATGATATCTCTCCCCTTCCTCCGGGGTAGCTGGCTCGAATTGGGTGCCGGACCACTTCATAAACCCTCCGCCCGGCAGCTGTTCCAGGTATATAGCGTCCCTTGGAGCGGCTCGACCCTAGTGAGCCAAAAGTTATCTATCGAATAGGTTGCACTGCGCTCGGTGTTACGTGCAACACAAGCACCGAGAAATGCTTATCTCTGGGCGCAGACGCTCCAAATGGAAAAATTTCTCTCACCCGTTCGACAAAACAACTCAGATAGCTACATCGGTAGGCGGGTGGCCGGCCGTTCCGCGCGGCACCGGTAGCTAGTCCAAGCACGATTGAAACTCGCGGGGGTGCCGAATCTTTTCTGCGGTTCGTGCAGAAAAGGTTCGGGTTTAGATTTCACGCCTAGTACACCGGGTTTTCGTAGCAAGTACGCCAGCCCGCGCAATGTAAATGTATGAAGCGCTCACCGCGCAACTTCCCGCGCCTTCGTTCGCGCGCCGCGCACAAAAAGCGCCACTCCCAGCAGAAGACTGAACCCCGTTCCCCCGATCAGCTTGATTTCAAACAGCAATTTGTTGGTTGTCTCGCCCGGCGGAATCACCGAAAGAATGATGCTCGCCAGCACAATGATAAAACCCAGGCCTCCGGCAAACCATACGCCGGCCTTCCCGCCGGGAATGAGCGCAGCCGTCGACGTCGCGCGGTCCGGCCGGTACGCCAGCTTGATCACCGCCGCATACATATAGAGGAACGGAATGAAATAAAGAATGTTGGTCGCGTCCACCAGAATTTGGTAAGCGCTCACCGTAGTCTCGCTAATCTGGCTAAGCAACAAAATCGCTCCGGAAATACCTGCCTGCACCAGAATAGAAACGTACGGCGTCTCCCACCTCGGATGCACCTTGGCGAAAGCGCGAGGCAAATAGCGGTCTACGCCGACAGCAAACGGAACGCGCGAGATTCCCGCCACGGTGGAACCTACGCCTCCGGCATTCCCAACCGTGACAAGCATAGCCGCAATAATTCCCAGCGCCGTGATTTTCAGCGTAGCCGAAGCAATCGTCAGCGCTTGAAATACCCCGCTCTTCGGATCCACGTTCACACCACTCATTAACGACAGCACTGCAATCGTTCCCGCGATGTAAATTACAGCGATCACGATGCCGGAGCCGAAAATCGCGCGCGGAAAAGTCTTTCGCGGATTTTTTACCTCTTCACTCATCGACGACACAAGCTCCAGCCCTGCGAACGCAAACACGATCTGCGGCCAAAAATTCACCGTGTCCCAATTCCAGTGCGGCTGGATATTGCTCCATGTGAACTGCGTCACCGATCCGTGCCGATTCCAAACCCAAGCCGCGGCCACGATCAGCATCGTCAATGGAAGGAATGTCGCCACCGCCCCCACGTTCTGCAGCCACTTCCCCACTCGCAGGCCCACGATATTCATAGCCACAGCTACAAAGAAAAGCGCGAATGATCCCGCCAGCAGGAACGATCTGTTTTGCGCCAAGGGTGCGTACCCAATCCCTCCGATGTAAGCCGCCATCGCAGCGCTGGCGAACAAGAGTGCAGGAAAATAGAACAGCGTATAAATCCAGTACGTCCAGCCGGCAACGAACCCGTGGAATTCTCCGAAAGCATCTTTCGACCAGGCGTAGAGTCCGCCCTCTTGCGGAAATCGGGTGGAAAGCTCAGCAATCACGAAAGCAGTAGGCACAAAAAATAGGAGCGCCGCGAGAACCCACAGAGTAATGGAAGAAGTGCCGTTGTGCGCCGCCGCTGCAATCCACCGCGGTCCCAGCACCGTAACAATGTTGAAAAGCAGGACGTCCCAAAAACCCATTACGCGCGGGAGTTTTGGTTTGAGGTTCCCTGAAGCAGACTCGCTCACGCAGTGGCGTCCAGTGCCGGAATTATTTCATCCTGCGCCAGAAAATTTTGCAGAAACGGGTCTTTCGAATCTTCCAGCTCCTGCCACGTTCCAAAAAACGCGGCTCGTCCTTCTACAAGAAAAATCACCCGATCGGCCAGTTTTTTCGCCAGATGCGTATCGTGCGTCACCACGATGGAAGTTTTCTTGAATTTTGCCTTCAGTTTGACGATCAGGTCGCCCACATGCGCGGCCATGATTGGATCCACCATAGTAGTCGGTTCGTCGTAAAGAATCGCGTCGGGATTTTCGGCCAGCGCTCGAGCAATCGCCACCGCGCGCTTCATGCCTGTGCCTAGATCGGACGGCAGGCGGTCCGCAAATTCCGAAACTTCCAGCATCTTCATCAACTCGCTCACCGTTTGCCCGGACTTTTCCTGCTCCTCAGCCGCGCCTCGAGTGTCCAGGGGAAAAGCGATATTTTCTTCCACTGTGAGCGAATCGAACAGCGCGCCGGACTGAAAAACCATCGTCACTCGGCGGCGAATCTCGGAAAATTGCTTCTCCGTCCATTCGGTAACATCTTGTCCTGCCACAATAATTTTTCCCGAATCGGGTTGTAGAAATCCGAGCAGCAGCTTTAGCGAAACCGACTTCCCCACTCCGCTACGCCCGAGAATCACGGCAGTCTCGCCCTGGTTCACGAAGAAGCTGACGTCCTTCAGCACCTCGTTCTCGTCAAACGCTTTGCTCACATTTCGGAATTCGAAATAATGCTCGCTCATAGTTTTGCGTGCGCGCTCAATCTTGCCTTGGCCTCTTCGTAGTCCGCCGGCGAATTCATATTCTTGAATAGGAGCCCATCGGAAGCAAACGCTTTCCAGTCGTCCGGTTCCACATATTCCACTCGAAGACCCGCAAAGGAGCCCGTCACTTTGCGAACTCCGCTCTCCACCGCCGCGCGAATTCGACGCTCCGCATTTTTGTGATACATCGCGCAAAGCGGCTCCGCCCCGCGCTCGTTCATCGGCACAACTGCCTCCGCTTTCGATTTCAGCGCTCGCCCAACCAAAAATTCGAGCCACTCCTTCGTCAGATAAGGAAGATCGCACGCAATGATCAGGTTCCAGTTCGTGGTGGAAGCGCGAAGCGCGGTAGCAATCCCTCCCAGCGGCCCGTAACCAGGCCAATCGTCGGCGACTATCCGCAGGCCAAGCGAACCATACAGACCCGGCGAAGCCACAACGATTGGAGTTCCCACTACAGACTGCAAAAGATTGGCAGCGTGCACCAGTAACGAGACGCCGTCGATCTCGAGCAGCGCTTTATCCCGGCCCATGCGAGAGCTTTGGCCTCCCGCCATCACGAACCCACCGACTTGCGTGTCTGCACCCATCGAATGTTGCGAGATTCTAGCTGGAGCGCTTCGCCAACTCAACGCCCTAATTTGGACCCGCATTTTTACCCATAACATACAGATAATACATGTCTTATTATCCAGAAAAAGTATCATGCCATATGTGAGTGAAGAATTGTCAGCTTTAGCTTGACACAAAACTCCAAACTGCTATTATTGGCACTCGCTCACGAGGAGTGCTAATGCTTCGGCAGCCGCTCTTCTCTCCAAGCGATATCAAGTTCTCCACCGGAGGAAATGCACAAATGGCAGTCAACATTACGCCACTACACGACCGTGTGCTAGTGCGGCGGTTGGAAGCAAAAGAGACCGTGAAGGGCGGAATCATCATCCCTGACTCGGCTAGAGAGAAACCCCAAGAAGGCGAAGTAGTTGCCGTAGGCGCAGGTCGCATAGAAAAGGGTACCCGGATTCCGCTCGATGTGAAGCCTGGGGACAAGATTCTGTTCGGCAAGTACAGCGGCAATGACATCAAGATTGACGACGAGGAATTCATGATCATGAAGGAAGACGAAATCCTCGCGAAAATCGGCGGCCAGGCCAAAGCGGCTGGCGGCAAAAAGTAACCTCCGGAATCGGCTTCGCTCCGACTCAATCGGGGCATAGGCCTGCCGGACAACAATTCCGTATAAATTAGGAGGAAGGAGAATTATGGCAAAGCAAATCGTGACTGGTGAAAATTCACGCCAGGCCATTTTGCGCGGCGTCAACCAATTGGCGGATGCCGTGAAGATCACGCTGGGCCCCAAGGGCCGCAA
>DATNLC010000032.1:0-102762 GCA_035603075.1 Candidatus Acidiferrales bacterium
ACTCGTGTTCTCTACCGTAACTCAACGAGCGCGACTCTACGGCTGCTGCATCTCTCCCTTGCTCCCAATATCGCCTCAGCCGATCTGCCTCCTCATCCTCTTCGGTTGGCAAACTTCCTGCTAACTCCGTTGGCTCTGCTGGCGGCTGGGAGGGACGGAGGGAGCGATGCCAAGGATGTTGATTAGGCCACATGCAGCCTAATGCCTGCGAAGAATTCCATGCAAACCAGTCTTTTCTACCGCTCTCGCATTGCGGGCACACGTCCGGCTTCGCCTCTACTGGTGCAACGGTCGCCACTCGCGCTCTGTAAGCTAGTCCCGTGAGGATTGAACGCAACTGGAGTTTCTTCGGCGGCTGAATGGCTTTATCGCGGCCATCAATCTCGCACTGAGCGTCAACCAAGCCAAGTACATCGAAAAGTTGGCGCATGCAATCGCCGATATCTGACTCCGTATCCCTGTTCAGTGTTGTCGTCCCTGCCGCTGCGCGGGAAGCGTAAGCCGCTGTTATTTGCATAGCAACTTCTTTTCGCCG
The DNA here is from genome assembly GCA_035603075.1 of Candidatus Acidiferrales bacterium. Taxonomy (GTDB): domain Bacteria; phylum Acidobacteriota; class Terriglobia; order Acidiferrales; family UBA7541; genus Palsa-295. The sequence goes on from DATNLC010000032.1 coordinate 536, forward strand.
TTCACCGAGACGCTTGCGGACATTGAAATCATGTATGTAGTTGTCTGGTGCCGGGAGTATTACTTTCGTCGCCTCCCAAACCCACGTCTCCATCTCCGGCTGTCCCTTCCCCGATTCAGTCATAGCAAGCCCGCTTTCCATCGTTCCTTCGATAACTGAAGAGAATGTACATTTAAAGAATGGATTGTTATCCGATCACCGTGTTCTCTGCCATAATCCACTTCAAACTGTGCCGCCTCCATCGAGGCGTAGTAATTTCCAGTCGGCTCATGGGCACTTTCATGCCATGTGTAATAAACGAGCTGGCCTGCTCTTAACCGTCGCTGCCAATCGAGCAATTCGCGGACTCTCTTACCTGCCGCCCCGGTCTCAGTCATCGCGTTGGCTCCTTGAACGCCCGGTTGCGGATGACAGTGTGAACTTCATCATCCTCGTGCACATCGGCCTCGTTCGCGTCCATCGTCACGTAATCGCAGTTCTGGCACACGTAGCGCCAATCTGCGCGATTAGTTGATTCGTCTATAAGCGGCATCGTTTCCTCCGTCCCGCTCTCTCCCGCTTGTCAGCCATCACGCCCCCTCAACGATTCTGTAGTGTTTTCCAACTATCCGCGTACACTCGCTGGTGCAGTTCCCAGTACAGATGCCATCCGACCGAACGCACAAACGAGTTAGTCTCCGCTTGAATCTCGCGCTCCAGTTTCTCAAGCGTCTCTTTTGTCGGCGTCTTGTTCTCAGCCACGGTCAGCCTCCCCGCCAGATTCCCGTGTAACAGATTCCACGGCGTAACGCAGTTGCAAGGGCGGTTCACCGGGCTTGCTCAACTTCAAATGAAGCCCGCGATAGATTTTCTTTTGCAGCACTTTGCGGCCTCGCCAAAGCCAGCCCTGAAACGGCGTGGCATCCTGAATCACATTCGTGCGCTCATCGACGAACAGAACCAAGAAGTCCTGCCCTAAATCCTCCAACTCAACTCTCAACATTGCTTCCTCCCTGTCATGCCAAGAATGAATACGTGCGGGCCAACTCTCCTTGGCCTTGAAGTGCGCCTTATGCATTTAGGCACTCATGTCAGTCTCTCGAACCAACCTTCTTTTCTAGCGTCCTAGACTGTCCGGTTGCGAAGCCGATTACTGGATATATCGACTCCTTGTTCTACGTTCCGCGTGAACGCCGCCGCACGTAACTTGTGTCATTGCCCCTGCCTCCGCCAATCATTCCGTCCACGTAACCTTGAAGTACTCAGTGCTCAACGAGTCCGTGCGGAACGGTCCATCTGTGTGCTCATCGTCAATGGGCCGTCCGACTTCGACGCTGATCCCTGTCGCCTCTTTCGCCTCGGCCATGAATCGCTCCGCATCCTCTTGCGAGAAGTCACTTGCTTCAATATCCAGCGTGATAACAATCTTCATTTGCGCCTCCGCCAATCAAGGAGCCAAACTACGGTCTCAGCAGCACGTCTTCTTTGCCGAGCGGTTGCGTCCACTTCCAACCCTTCGTCGTCGTCACAATGCGGTCGTATCCGTTGCACTCCATGTTCGACAACAGAATGGATTCCCTAGGATCGTTGCGGGCCTTAACTTCCGCCAGCGTCTCTACTTTGCAGTGCGGCAAGTAGTAAGTCGGACTTATCTTCGTCCGGCGCGAGTCCAGATCGTTTGGCCCACGAGAGCGGGTGGTGAAGTAAAAGGCGTAGGGGACGGCATTGTATCTCTCGGTGATTTTCGCCGCCATCTTCCGCGCTTTCTTCACGTCCCATGAATCAATTGGCTTAGTGCTGTCTTCCGCCATGAAAGTACCCGGCGAAAGAAACGTAACAAAATGCGCTTCAACATTTTTACTCATTTGATCTCCTTCTCTATCCTCTCAGCCAGTTCCCGCAACGCCTCAGCCCGAACTCTTCCATCTAGCGACGCCTTGGAATCATATGCGGCTTGTTTGGCATCAGCTAACTCCCTGATCTCCCTTACCAGCCTCTGCTGCTCGGCGCGATGAAAGTCGGCCATTGCGCGCACAAGGTCCAAACGCGTGCCATTTAGATCGTAATCGCAAGGGCCTCCCATGACCCCGCTATAAAACGGCGCGAGCGCTTTCGCAGCACGAGATTTGAGTGTGTCCGGCTTAGTCATAACTGGCCTTCCCAATCCTCTTCCGGCTCGTCATAAATGCCGTCCGCCTCTCGCTCTGCCTCATGCATATCCCAGCCCGCACAAATCAGGCGATGCACAAATTGTTCGCGCGATAATCCTATGTCTGGCGTTGTGTCCGGCTTGGTGGTCATCTCAGACTCGCCCTTCAATCGAATCCTCAACCGTAAACTGATAAATCTTCCGCACAGAACCGCCGCACTTTGGGCAACGCCAATGCAGGTGCGCTACGGCTCGTCTGCCGCGCCATCCACAATGGTCGCATCCGCACTTGCAGCTTGCTTTACGAGTCCCGGTCATCCTCAACTCCTTCGTCCAGATCGTAATTCGCAAATGGCACGCAAAATTCTTCGCCAACCACAGCCACGAAAGGCCCGTCAACCATTCGCCCACAAAAATCACACTGCGACTGTTCGCTCGTTTGTTGCGACAAATCCAAACGGCGTTCGATCATGGGATGCTGCTCAATATCCCGCACGTTTGCTTCGCAGCACAAGTACTTCTCCGGTATCTCCTCTATCGGTTTACGGCGTGCCCGGACGATCATCGCCGCCTCACTTTTGCATCCGCGTTGCTTCCATGATCGGAATATTGGCTTCTGTGGGCACGTAGATGGTGGCGCTTTTGTCATGGCGATCTTCCATCATCTTGATCCATTGCCACTTGAGGTAAAGATCATGCTCGGTAAGTTGCTGGCCGATTTCCTGAATTTGCAATGCCACAGCCTGAGCTTCTATGACCGCCGCCTTCTTGTTCAGGTCCGCAGCGTCCAGCCGGGACTGCGCTTGGGCAATCTGAATCTGCTGCTCGTTTTTGGCCCGCGTTAAGTCTGCGAGTCCGTCCTGATGACTGGCCCATACCTTCCACTTCGGATAACCGACCAAAATCCAGAACAGAAGTATCGCTGCCGCAACGCAACCCCAAAAGATCACCGGAGTCCAATTAAACGTGTCCATTGAATCACTCTTTTCTCCCAAGGACTTACAGGCTTGGGGCCATTTCCCGCTGCAAGGGCTTGGAGTCTGCGCTACCGCTTGCCGATGTCATTCAAAACTGTATCGGCGCGGGCATTTTGTCTACGCTCTTGAACGACCCCCACCACCACTTCGCGATAAAACCCTTCGCCCGCATCTTCGGCAGAGCCCACTCGCAATTCTGATCGATCAACCAGGTCTCGGCCCAATCCGTTTCGCTTCTCACCGGTCGCCCGCTCATCTGAATAAGCGTCTGCGCCACCTGGTACAGGTCATAGTCCGGATCTTTGGCCTTGCGCGCCTTCACCAGAGAATCGGTCACAGAGGCGAAAGGCAACTTGCACAGAATCTGAAACCTGCACAAATCGTGCGGGAAGTCGTATCCCGTATCGAGACTTGGGCTCAGAAGCAGAACGGCCTTGTTTGAGTCCTTGAATCCAGCCACAACTTCCGCTTTGTCGTACTTTCCGTGAATCATCATGCGATTTCGGTGGATGGAGTTGTCGAAAATGAATCTTGCTCTTTTGTACGACACGCAATGCGCGATCCCCTTCCAGCCCTCGTCCAGTCTCGATCCTGCGATACGGTCGAACACCTCCAGCCACTCCCGCATCAGTTCGTCGTTCTGTTCGTTGATGTATGTCATGCGAATCGACGGGACATGGATGACCGGGCGGCGAGCAACGGGAAACGTACTCGGGTACTCCACAAATTCCATATCCGCGGGATCTATACCCAACATGGTGGCGGTCTTGGGACGGACTGTCGCCGATACCAGCACAATCTTCTCTATCCCCCGGAACAACGCCTGCTCCGCGTACCTCGCCGGCGACAGTGGATCAAACCGCACGCTGGCCATCCCGTCCGACTCGCTGACGATCCACTCGTCGTCGGTACGCATCGCGGCCAAGCGTTCCAACTTCCGTTTGAGATCGCGCAAATTCTTGAGTTCCCGCGACCAGCCACGGGTGCCACCACCACTGCCATCCGATCGCAGCCGCTTCTCCTGGTCCTTGACTCTCTCACTCACGCCCTCCAACTCCCCCTCCTGCGCCCACAACTTCCACTCCTCCACCGTCCATCCGCTGTCCGGCCACTGGATATGGAGCTGGAGACATTCTTTGCGTGAGAGATCGACACCGACGAACAACCCGAGAGCGTCTTCCGCTTTTTGCGCCTCGTCGCAGAACAGTATCTTCACCGGGCGATCCACACCCGCTTCCACCCCGAATTGCAGGTTTCCGCGTTCCTCGGAATTCTTGATGCCGTCAAAAAGCCAGCAGGCATAGTTGGTCACGATCATATCCGCGCGTTGTGCGGTACGGTAATCGTCGTAATATCCGCACCCCGCTCCCGCTGTGGATTTAAGTCTGCATTTATATCCGCACTGGCATGGCGCGTCGGTAACTGTCGTACCCGCTGGTATTCCCAACTGTGCCGCGATGGGACAGGGATAGTTATTCATGCCGCGAATGTCGTTGATTACATTTCGCAGGTCTCCGACATATTGATCCTCCAGTCCCTTCGTCATCGTCAGAACCGCCGATCTCCTGCCCGACATCAACGACGCGCCCGCCACAGCCAAAGTTTTCCCGAATCCCGGAGGCGCGCACAGAATAAATACCCGGCGCTCACTGGCGATGATCCGATGGATGGCATTTAATTGTGGATCGCGCCAGTTTGGGAACTTATCTCCATCCAGTCCATACTCGCACGGCGGCAGGACATCGGCATCCAGATTGATACCGGACACTGGCACAGGCGCGAGTCCATTCGGGTTAAGATTCAACGCGGCCATCACTGTCCTTGTGCCTCCCGCCGTTCCTCATCCATATCTTCAATCCACAACTCGAACGGTTGCAACTTTGGATCATCCGTGCAGTGCCAGCGCCACCTGAATCCATCGTCGGGATATGAGTGCCGGACGAAATCGGAATCTATACGCTCCCCGCTCATGTACATCCCCGGCAACTTCACGCCATCCGGCGTGAGTTTCTGCCACTCGTTTACCGGGTAGTCCACTTTGGTGCTGCACGATACGCCCGACCACAGTTCGTGATTGATCGCTCCCGGTTTATATCCGCCCCCGGTTTCGTCCAGATGGCATGTGCATTGCTTCGGTCCTTTACCTTTGCCGGGGATGCGCCAAATGACTTTCCAGCGGCGCATGCCCATGTTAGACGCTTGAGCCTGTACCCCACACAACCTCGACCACGGGTGCATGCCGCACCAAGCATCGCCGCCAACGCCGCCGCCAAACGTCACAATCGACCACAACGCGAACAATGCGAGTACCGCTCCTTTTGCGCCGGATCGTTCGGGGATTGGCAGGCGCTCGATCCAGTTCAGGCGGGTGAGCAGCCGATTGATCCCGGACGCATACGTTGATGCCAGCCCATTCGGGTTGAGATTGAGAGCCACAGGAGGTTACAGGCCACGTTTGCCGCGCGGGTACATCGTCCCACCGATTACGACATAATCCGGGTCTTCTTTCGGAGCCACCACACCACCATCGCCGCTGTATTTGTCTCCTTCTTTGTACATACCGATACGAGTAACTACAAAGAAGCGATCCTCCAGACCCTGCCGCATGATTCCCATCCTCGTAACGGCTTCGGCATTCTGATAGGTCTTGTTGCCATCCACCCACAAAACGTTTCCATTGTTGGTGCTGACACAAACTGCGTCGTACATTTCTTCTTTCGTCTTCACTTTTTCACCTCTGATTTAGTTGACGCTGCCGCTGCCGCCGCCGGGCACCCCGCCTGTCCGTTCGCTCCCGTGACCATCTTTGACTGCTCACAAAACCTCACCGGCTGTGATCCCAGATCGCATTGCACACCACTCGGCCACTTATGCTCCAATTTCACGCTCTCGCACTCAGCCCGCAACACCCCCACTGTCCGTTGGAACTCCCCATACTGCGGGAGTTGCTGAGACGCTGACATGTACGACGATTGCGCGAGTTGAGCTTTCAACTGTGCGTTCTCCAGACGCAATGTCTCCGTCTCGGTCGGCGTGTACTCCGGTGCGGGCTCATGTACAACTGTCGTGGGAGTGGCAACCGCACCAGTGGACGCGGATGGGGGATTGGAGGATGCGCCCGCCGATTGGCTCTTCGATTGCCCACGCCCATCGCCAACCAGTACCACTCCCACGATGACGATAGCGGAGACGGCTACTGCTGTCACCCTCCACCAAGTTCGATGCCGCGATAGATCGTTACGAAGTTGATTGCGAAGTCGATTCACTGTTGACTCCTTTCGTTTGAGTACCTCAATTCACTGATTGCCCGCAGGATGAGATTCATCGCGCTCTTGTATGAATCGGTAAATGGTGCAGCGGCGGTTTCGGCGGCGGCGAGCGCATCGGCTCTGCCTTTTTCCCAAGCAATCTCCGCAGGGTCCGGTTCTGGGACAAACGGGAGTGCGCTGCTCGGCACGTCATGGCATTCTCCGTTTTTATGGCACACTTCACACTGGCCTCGTGACACGCCCATAAACGGGTAACTCAAACTGGTTGGCCAATCATTCTTTACCCGGCACTCTTCACAGAAAAACATACCTGTCTCCCACTGTCCCCGTCATGCATTCCGTTCCGCCCGTTTCGCGGTTGTGTGTCAGATGGCACGATCGCAAATTGGTGTCGGTCTATAGCCCGGCCAGCCAACCCACCTGCGTAAATGACACGCCCTGTGTGTGCGAACACTAACGGGCGGGACGCGATGCACCATCCCAAGCATTGATAGCCTCACGTACTCGGCCTGCATCTCGTTCTGCTTCCTCTTCCGTGTACCACTCCACGCCCACGAACGGATAGCCATTTATCCAAACGATGGCTTGGTATACCGCTTTTGCCCACGGAGACTTGTGGCTATTTACGTTGACACTTATCTTGCTGGGTCGATCTTCCAGCATGTCGTATACGAATCGGGCACCCTCGGAGGATTGTATTGGCTTCTTCATAACTGTACCGATATCGGTCACTGTGTCCAATTCACCAGACTGTTTCGCGTAAAATAATCCTCCCGCCCATGCACGCCCGATCCGACAATCCGCAGAAATTGCCGATTGAAATTCTCCTTCACCGGTAAACTCTCGTGCGGAGTCAGTATTCCGATCTCATGCACGTCCCCGGCGCGCATCAGGGTGGCAGTATCGTAAGGGTACTGTTCAGCCAAGTGGCCGATGTCGCCGTCGATGGTTGTCTCTTCCTGTTCGGCATCCCACACCACGCAACTGCCATCGAGATTGTTGGCCAGTAGGATACGCACGTCCCGGTCGAGCGTCACACGATGCGGCAGTCGTCCCCACCCACCCCCACCCCAGCAGTAAATTTTATTCGGGTCGCGGCCCGCTTCGGTATGCAAGGCACGGCCAAACTTCGCTCTCACTCCCCGGTGAGGCGTACCTGCCATAACTGGCGATTCGTCAATGGTCAGGAATCCGATGTCATCCTTCGATATAAATACCGACCCGACGATATCCCTGTAGGCCGCGTACTCGTCCGGTACCGACTCCGGCTCACCCTGCACATACGGCATCATCAGACATCGGACGCCCGAGTATTCAGGAAACGCTATATGCTGCGTTGCTATCGTCATTGTGTTGTTCCTCTTTGTCCAACCACTCTCACGCTCAACTCCGCCAGCGCCAACATACCCTCAATACTCACCAGACATCTCCACTTGCCGCTCTCCTCACACCATCCCGGATCGCCGATCAGATACACACCCGGACGAATCTCCTTGCCATCCAACCCGGTCAGGCTATCCACAGTAATCATTTTGGCTTTGAGCCTCTCCAAGCAAACGCCACCAGAACCGAAAACTGAACCACGCCGCATACCACGGCTATCGTCACAATCTCAACCACACGCGAATGCGTAAAGAGGTACACCACGACTCCCGCCGTGGCCAAACACGCCGTTGCCGTCACATAAGCCACGATCGATGCCAGCCACGTTGTTGGCTTTATCGCGGCAATAATATCCAAAGTCATGACGTAATCGTCCCCGCGCCCACCACATACTCCTCCGGCACGTCGATCTCGAACTCGAACGGCTGCGCGACCAAGCGGCAGTCAACCATTTGGCCCCTGAAATCCTGCCGTCCCGTAAACACGGCATCGTCGAAATAGCCGATGAATCGTTGCGCTAAATCCGGCATCTGTGCAAAAAACGCTCGACCTATCGGATGCATGCGCGTCTCTCCCACCGCCCACTTCCAACCGGTCGCCCTCCACATCGCCAACGCCACCGGACACTTCCAGCAATCGCCCCGGATGCCGTTGTCGATATCGGATTCGGTCACGGTAACTTTCACTTTGACGATCACGCCCCGTCCTCCAATCCGGCGTCCAGTTTAGCGTTCAACCTGTCCGTTACCTCTTTTGCTTCCTTCCAGCCGACATTGCTGCAAATCGTCACAGTCACCGCCACATCCTCGGCGTGCTTACCTAAACTATTCACCACCTGCGCCATCTCTTCCGGTGTGTCGCATGCGATCCTGAATTCGGTACCGATGCCCGAGAGCACGAATCTGTGGAAGTCCTGTAGATGGATCACCGTCCGATCTCCAATCCGGTAATCTGCCTGATCTGATCATCGGTCAGCGTATCCATCCACCGCTTGAATTGTTCTGCACTCGGCAGAGTACGCTGTCCAGCCAGTTTGTCGGCAATCTGCTCCAACCTCAACACCAAATCCTCCCCCGCGTCCTCACCGTATCGATAAATCAACCTATCCCGCAACCAGAGTAAAAATTCCCGGTCATTCATGTGGTTATCTCGCTCCCCCCAACAGCATCGCCAGCCAGTCCACCACCTCATCCGGCACATCCATCTCTTTGCCATTCACCGTCATCCGGCCGCTCTCCACCGCAGCCTTGAGACTATGTCGCAACGTCACCCGGCCAGCGCCATTGCCATTGCCATTGCGGGGCACTTTTATCCTACCCGTACCATTCTCCCTCACTGCCTTTGCCTGCTGCTCCTGCGACAACTTCGCTATCGCCGCCGCCGCCGACCCTTTTAGTCTTCCATCCCGCCACGCTTTCTCCGCCTCGGGACTTAGGTTGACTAATGCCGCGCGTTTCTTCACCCACTTCAATCCCTCTTTCAACTTTTCATCCCGCGCTCCGGGAAAGTACACCCCTGCGACCTGCTCCTCGGTCATGGCGTATACCTTCATTAAGCGCTTGATATTGTGGGCGTCGTCCAGTTCAGTCGTGGAGTTGCGGACGCGATTCTCACTGATCGCCGCCAGAAACCCCTCGTGCTCGTTAGCTTGAGTATAAGTGCAGCGGAGTTGCAGTGGCGTGTCCATCAACTTCCGCCGGTTGATTTCGCTTACCGCCCGATACCTACTGAACCCCGCGCACAGTACTGCCTTGCCACCGTCGTTGCGGATCACCACGGGCGTATGCTGGCCGTTGACGAGAATATCTTGGATCAACGGCTCGATATCGGGGAGATCGTGCCGCCCGTTCAACTTGGGGTTGATGACGATGTCCTGGGGGAACGCGCGATACTCGCTCGTCCTGCTGATGGATTTCGATGTGAATTGAACGGCCATCTATCGTCCCGCTTTCCGTTTGTTAAACTCCGGTTCCACGTCATCCCACTCTGGGCCGATCCCCTCGTTCAGAATCCCGCAAATGATATCGGCATCCTTGCGAGCGTAGATCAGATCGTATTCCAGTCCCCCTCCGATCACCGACACGCCGAACGGTCGATTGCCCGTTACCCGATACTTGACTTTTGACTTGATTGCCATATCGCTACCCTCTGTATGACAGATGATTCCTCGCCTGCGCCAGCACTTCGGTGAAAACTGTCATTCACTCCACTCGTACCACTCAGCGCACGGGAGATCAAGTACGCGATCCGGCGCAGGCAGCCGCTTGACCTGAGCGCCAGTCATGGGCGCGTTTCCTTTTTCATCGCGTTCATACGCGCCTCCGCAGACATAACCTTTTCCGCCCGCTGCCAGTTCGCGCGCCGATTCTTCATCTTTAGCTACAACAAGCAACAAACTGTTGCCATAACTGACGGCGTATGGATTGGTCCATACGAACATTTTCATTTTGGTCATGCCGCGCTCCCGTTCTTCGCCCGTTTCCTCAGCCTCTCCTGCCCCGCCGCGTTCTTGCATCGACGGTCACAATACCTTTGCCGTCGATCCTTCGGGATGAACCACCCGACTGGACACAGTTTCCGTCTGCACCGTCTTGTTTTGGCTTTCTTCACTTCCGGGAAGATAATCCGATTACTATTCTTTGTCAAGCACAATCTAAAAATAAATTGTGGAAATCCCCGGTTTGCCATTGCATTCCATTTTCCCGGCGATATACTTATAACGTTCATCCCGGAACAATCTCATTCATGTTATCCCATAAGAAAATTAAGCCATCGTCCCGAAAACCGTCCCATCCGTCGTCCAAACGCAAACCCGTCAAGTCCATCGGCGACCAGCGCCGCGACGAGATCACAAAATCCCTCCTCGCCAAGATGGAATCCTCCACCGCCCCCAAAGACCAGTACCGCGTGCAACTCTACCGGCACCTGTCCCGCTTCCCGCAATCCGGCATGCTCACCGACAACCAACGATTCTTCTTTCTTGCGTGCCAATGCCTCAAGATGGTGGACCGCTGCCCGAACGACGGCTATGAGGAATTCAAATGGAGAAGGTTTTGCCGGCGCGAGTTCTGGTGTCTGGACTGCGCAGCGTGGAAAACCACCTCGCGCGCGATGCAGTGGGAACGTAACGTCAAATCCGCATTGCTGATGACCAATCTGTTCCTCGGACCCATGCTTACGCTCGCATGGGACATACCCGAATCCGGTCCCGGCACTGGCTCCGGCCTCGACCATCTGAAACGCTTCCACAAGTATCTCGAACAGACTTGGCCGGCCAAATTGGAGACCCTTGGAATCGGGTCCGGCAACCGCCGGGAGGGCGAGCTGGCGCAATGGCTACTTTTTACCTCGTTTGATCCTATATTGCACAAAATACGTGGGTTATACTTCGGACCCCCGTTGAGTACTAGGGCACTTTCTGCGTATATATATAGTACTAACGCAAAAAGTGCCCTAGTACCTCGGGGGGGTCAGCCGTCCCCTTGGACTCCTAAAAAGGGCAAAGAGGTTTATCTGCTGGACGAGGAAAAGTCCCCGGTCAAGGCCGCATCCAAATTTTTTGAGCGTATCCGAACGGGAATTGATTGGACGCTGGGCTCTCCGCACGCACTACTCGAACTCGAACCCAAGCGGGCGTTTGAACTCGACTCTCAATATGGCCACCGCCATCTCACCAGCGCGCGCGGAGCGGTGTACGGATTGAACGAAGCCGCAGCCTTCATCGAAGGCGACACTCCGATCCAGACCGAACTCAACGTGCTCAAGTTGTGCGCGGATGGAAATGTGGATCTGGTATCGGTCGATCCGGTCAAACTCATAGGCAGCGTACAGACCACCCAGACCGCGCCAAAAACCGACGCCGGATCGTTGTCAGGAGATGACTTTCAATCCGGCGTCTGCGGTACGTGCGGGGGGCCGCTTGATAGAACGTGCGTCCCGGTGGAGCCGAGTGGCACGAGCTAGCGGTCAGCGCTTCTTCGATTTCTTTTTCGGCTTGGGCTTACTCCCGTCGCCGCTCCCTCCCTTCGCTCTCTTCTTCGCACTCTTCTTGTTCGCGCGCCCGCTGCCTACCTTCCGTTTCCGCATCGGTCTATCGGTGGGCACGCGCCGCTCTGCTTTGAACCTGGCCGCCGTATCGTCCATGACCTTGGCGGCGTCCCCCGTGAGGTCATCCGATACGACATTCACATCGGGTCCGGGTGCGGCCTCGGGTTCCGGCTCCGGCTCCGGCTCCAGTTCGGGTTCCGGCTCCAACCCCTCCAACTCTTCCGGCGACCACTCGTCGTTCTGTTCGCGCTCCGATTCCTCTTCCGGCCCATCGGCCTGCTCGAATATCTCCCGATCGGCATCGTCCACGAACACCGACGCCGCATCGGCATCCATCTCCCGTTCGCCATCCAGATACATCCTCTCCCGGTCGGCTGTCTGTGCGTCCGGTATGTCATCCCTCAAGCCAACCGGCACGTATCCGTTCTCGTCGGCCATCGGGTGACTGCTGTCCCGTTCGTCGTTGCGAAACCATCTCCCATTGCCACTGCCACGATTACTCATTGCGATTGTTCCTCCGTTGATTGAATTTTCACTGCCGCTGCCATTGCCTTACACGCGGGGCATATCCTAGCCAAACTCCCCGTGCGCTTGTTGTTTCTCAGTCCCTTCATTCTCCTCTCATCCTTCCGTCCACCCGGCCACGTCCTCACCAGCATCATCACGCATCCGGATTGCGCCGCCGCTGTCAACATCTTGACCCCGCTCTCTCCGCGTCGATGACTGGCTACTCTGACCTGAATATCATCGCTGAACCCGAGATAGTGGCCAGCGTGTTTGTACCTCGGCTCGAAATGCAGGAGATAGATTCCGTGTTTGCGCGGTCTGCTCATAGGTCAGAATCCGATATCGTGCCCGTAACAGGTATAACTGCAATAAGCGTGATGCGCGTAGAAATACGCATCGGCCTCGGATACGACAGTCCGACAATACTCACACTCAATGTTCCCGTCGTACTCTTCGTATTCGGCTCCAATTCCCTTTGTCGGGAACTGTTTCACGCTCGGATCGACAATCGCGCCGTCCGTCCTCACACACCACCAATGCGCCTGCTTCCCCCACATCGGGCAGTGGTACCAGCCGCGCACCAGTCTCAGTGTCAAATCCTTAGCGCACTCGGCCTCGGCCAACTCTTTGCACTTGCCGCGAAACTCCAGATAGTCGCTCATGCATCGAACCCCGTCTCCGCGTCCCCGCTTGCATTCTCGCTTCCTCCTACCCCTACCACCCTCACCCTGTACATCGGCCACTCGTCGAACAACATCCTCTTCAACGTCTCAACATCGGTATGCGAATTCACCGCCGGGCTATCCACCCACGCGCCATCAGAGAAATCCGCGCGCATCATATACGCGTACCCCGGCGGTCCCGGCTTGACTTCGATAGTGAGTGGGCTAACCTTACACGCCCCGATCAACGTCCCCGGCCCGCTCACTGTCACCGTCCCCTGTCCGGGGAGATGGAGATAGTTGGATAATTTCATCAGACGGTCTCCAGTGCCATCGCTTGATTCAGTCTCTTTGCCGTCGCTATCGCCTCACTCAGCTCCTCAGCCTGGCACACCTTGACAGTAAACTCGCCATTCAGGCTATCCCGCTCACCCACCCGCCAACTGTCCTCGCTCCCGCCGCCAAACACTCCGAATCGCGGAACTGTAGGCGCACTCTCCAACTGTTCCACTCTCACCCACGTCCCCCCGAACGCCGCCCTGTCCTCTCTCACCACCGCCACTCCCGTAAATTCCCCGTCCTCGATCACCCAATCGTCCGACCGCATGCTGGCGACCGCCACTCCGGTGATCTCGAAACTCAATCCCCATTTCGTATCCGCTTCGTCTCCGGCTCCGTCTCCGTCTCCGTCTTCGCTTTCGTTCCCTACCCCGATCGGCCACTCGTCCAATTCGCCGCGGATCAATATGCCCTCGTCTGGGATGGCCTGCGCTTGCACCACAGTGCCCAAATTCGAGCGATCATCGCCCCAATGACCCTTTCCACCCCCCGATACGCAAATCGGCTTCCCAACGAGCGTATGCGCGATCACGCCGGCTACTCTTCCCGGCACCACCACGCGATGCCCTCTTGCACCCAGTGGCGCTCGCCTGCTCACCACATCCACCGGGCACACGATGCCGGTAAGCGAACATCGGTATCGGGTATCGGCGCTCATAGCACTCCCGCTTTTTGCAGCAACTCTTTCAACTGCCGATCAGGTCCGATGGCGTTGTACAGACCCAGCAGGTATTCGGCCATTTCCCACGCCGCCGCAATCAGTTTGCCGTTCGCTTCGTCCTCTTCCGGCGAAATGCAGTGGTGCCGATTCAACGTATCGGCGACCGGGTAGCCAAAGTCCCCATTGATGCCGTTGGGAACTTTGCCGTGCGCTATCTGATAACTACCATCGCCATCTTTCGCTGAATCGTGCTTCCAAGGTCCCTGACTGTACTTGGCCATAACCGTTCTATCCTCCGTTTCCATTCACTCTCGATTTTTCCCAATCCCTGGCTCTCGCGCTGATAGGCCGGTGCGTCCGCGATATTTCCTCCAACGCCTCGGCTCGTGTCGCCTTTTCATTTGCCATCAATGTCTGCCGCAACTCCGCCAGCGTCCCCCAGCAATGACTCGGACATTGATGAAGCTCTGCGAGTGACTTCCTTCCAGCCGTCGCCATGTAACTATGCCCTTTAGATCCGTAGCATCTCGTTCTACAGATCGGACACCTACTGTCGCATGGCTCGCTCTTCGTAATCTCGGCCAGGGTACTCATTTCGTGAGCCACCAGATAAACGCAATCCATCCCGGTGCCACGATCAACAGCCCGTTCCTTACTCCCCTGAGCATCGCGATACAGTCCTGTCTGGTTACAAACGGATCATCACGTTTACGCCGCACAATTCCTCCTCGGTTGAGATTCACCCGCGCCCCAACGGACCTAACCAAAGATGTGCCAAACGAAAGGTTGAATGTGTGCGGTCCCCAAATAGGCCAAGCCTCCCGGCACAGCATGGCCCGTTCCGACAATTGCGAATCGGCGCATGACAGTTCCGGCGTTCGGGTTCACAAGCGCCCACAACGTTATAAAGCCCGATTGCGCGGCCACATGCAGCACCTTAGCGCCCACGGGCATAATAATCTCAACCTGATCGTCAATCTGCTCGACCTGATACTTATAGATCGTCATGATTTCTCCTTTTTCCCTTCCCTTGGTCCCTCCCTCTTGCCTTACTCGGTTGGGAAGTCGCTCGCATCCACAAATTCCTCGATCAGATTTGCCGCCAAGTGCAACCTGTCGCGCATGTTCTCGCGATCCTCGGCCCACTGCCGCAGATATCGCACGAGTTCAGACTTCTTAGATACCTGTCCTAACGTTGTTTTCCTAGCCTCAATTGGCATAACTTCTCTCCGTCCGGTTGAGATTCACCGCCCGTCTAACTCCGTCACTCGGACGGACTCAGCGATTTACCCTCTGGATAAGTCGGTCGATGGCTGTACTAGTCAGCGCGTTACCGTGCTCCAAGGCAATATCCGCGAAGTCAACAGGAACACCTTCGTTGTCGGTCATATCGTCCGTCACGTCCGCCTGCCACATCCGCAGGGCTGCGATGATGGTGTCAAACTCCCTTTCTGATACATCGAACGCGATACGTCGTGCCATAGTCTCCTCCGTTGAATCTCCGGTCACTGCCCGTCTACCGCACCCGCCGGTTTGACAATGAAATCAGACCACTTCTCACCATCTTCAGTGATCCAATACCCATTGATGTAATCGGCGATATCTTTATCTCCGTCAACTCCGGCGCGGAGCGTTGCGTAAGTGACTTGAAACCACTCGAAAGGCCCATAAACCTTACTCTCAGCCTCGCCGTCTGGATGTGACTCATTGCGCTCAAAAACTACAACTACTTTGTCGTTCATGTGCGTCATATATTCCTTTCTGACCGGCCCCTCTCTAACTGTCCACAGATCGACCGGGCTACAGGTTCCATTCCGCTTCCGGTCTCACTGTCGGCAGTCTAGGCCGTGACCGTGACCGTCTCTTTCGCTTCCGTCCACTGACCGCGATGACAATGGCCAGCGTAGAGCCACGTTTTCGCTCCGATTGGCTTGTAGATCGTTGAGTACGTCGCGCGTCCGGCCACGTGCGAATACGGTTCGCCGATTTGAATCAGATCCGCACGATAGCAAGCAGGCGGGAGAACACCAAGAAAGTAATCCGCCATCTCATCGTCTATGGCATCGCCGATGGCGAGGTACTTGTCAAGGTCGCATTTCGCTTCGTGCCATCCGGATAATGTCTTGACCAGTTCAAACACCCGGCAAGGAATCTTGAAATAGACGCCATTACCGCCCGTGTAATGATCATGATGAAAGAACCAGAAAGAGCCTTCCATCGTTTCGCCAGTATCGCGCAATTGCGTCTTGGGGACAGCCGGGTCCAATGACCCGCTGAACGACGCATGACCGTCACTGAGAAAGAAAGACGCATCGCCGTTACACGGATGATTCTTTCCGACCGTAGTTTGAATCCCATCGCCCCAATCGTGAGTGAATCGCCGGACTCCGCCGTCCATCCGCACAAAGTCTCCGACTCGCGGGCCTTGGACTTCATCGAACAACCGTTGACGTTCGGCTAGTATTTCCGCGTCTCGCGCATCGAATTCAGGTCGCATTGTAGATTTCCTTTCCTTTTACTGATATGACCGCTCACGCCAGCACGCCATTCGAGGTATGCCAGCGTCAACCGTCAACCGTCATTTCCCGCAACTAATCACCAGCGTATCGCCCACTTTGACGCCAGTGGGATCTCCCGAATTGGCACACGATATGCCAATTTCCCTCGTACTCAGCCGTTTGTAATTGAGCACGTACCTGGACCCCCGTTCGCCCGCGCCGGCGCTACCGGCCAATCCTCCGAGCCCTATCAACATCAACACAACCGCCAATGTGCGTTTCATATTCGGTTCGTCTCCTTGTTAGATTAATTTGTGTTTGTTCAGTACTCCCGCCGATAACTCTTCTCCCTCGCGTTTATGGCACGTCCCCCAAGCCATGAACCACGCGCGGCCATCGACATCGGACGCAACCTGGCATACTCTCCTCTCCGCTGCCAATGCTTCCCCATGCGTGCGGTAAGGTCCCGCCATGAGGAACACTTTCCCGCCATCGTCAATACAACTTACGTAGTACCGGCCATCCGGCGGACAATCTTCCGGAGTACAAACGTGTTCGCGGTCGTCGCGGAGCGCCGTCTGTTTATCGGTCGGAGCGAAACCTAATCCGCTAGTGGTGCTAGACATGGCTTGCCTCTTTCGCCAGTCCTACTCTGGTATTCAGCGTGAGCACTCGTTCCGTAACCTGTATCCGCGTGACGGACTGAAAGTCTCCAGCCTTGTCCAAGACTTCCTTGCGTGTTGGTTTGTGGTCAAAGTGATACTCGGTACTGGCCTTGTATCCTGACCATATCAATCCCGATACTTTGACATCGTAGCTAGTGAACGTCATAGCGTCATATCCCTTTGGGCTAGTTGCCCGATACGCTCCAAGCTTCCATTCCATCGCATGCCGGAAGCGTACCGCGCCACTAGGCCGATACCGATTCGATTGCAAAGTCTGCAAATGGCCGCAACGTTGCAATGCCCGGTAGCGGCCTAATCCTCATCTTCGCTTTCTTCCTCTTCCTCCATCCCCTCGCGTGCATCAGCCAATGCCAGCTCATACGTTTCAAACGGCCCATTCGCTTCGCTGTCCGGCATACACCCCGGCAGACAAGACCACCAGTACCACCCCGATCCCCTGCAATCCCCCTCATCGTCTATCACACACTCGCCGTACAACTCCGCCTTGTGTCCGGCATTCAATGCGCACCGTTCCCGTTTGGCGTGCTCATGGTGAAACACTTCCACATCCGGCAGCGAATGCGGGTCACTCTCACGTTTCGGATTACTGTAAGCTTGCGGCATTGTTCCATTCCTCCGTTCAATGATTGATTCCTATACGATATCGTTAGATATGTCAAGTACAATCTGGGATTGTCTCACGATTCTGTCTGGACTGTTACGACCGAACCGTCAGAACGTTCAGTCATTTCAGTTGTTTCTGTCTAGACAGAAATTGTCGTATCGCCTTGCGTACCAACGCGCTTATGCCGGTCTCCTCGCGCCGCGCCAGCGATTGCAATTGCGCCAGTGTTTGCGCGGTGATTCTCACGTTCAATGGCACTTCGATGCCTTGGTAGTCGGAATGGCGCTTAGTGGGCTTCATTGGAGTACCATCCTGGTTGAGTGTGCCGGCCATCGTCGGCGCAATCCTCCGCCGTCCAATAGGTGAACGAGTACCACGTCGCCCACTCTTTAAGAGCAATCGTCATGTTGCCCTGATAGATCGACTTGAGACCTGTCTCGTTCAGTTTCTCTTGCACGTAACGGTAGCCTGCCGATGTGAGTGGATTGTGGAAGAACACCCCGCACCCTGTGCAGTGCTCTGGCACATCCGACTCCTCAGTCTCCACCATTGCATCCTTCGGGTAATCGTCCGAGTCATAGGACGAATGGTCTAATGTATCTTCCGGTACGTTCGCTGATAGCCGTTGCCGGATGGCATCACCGCACCTATTACAGTAGACATCCGCTTGGTAGATGTAGCCCATTGCTCTGTCCTCCGTTTGTGTATTGCTATGTATTACGTAAGACAATGTAATACTGAAACAGAAACGTGTCAAGCACTATTTCTCATCTGCCTGTAGAAATGTCGGCACGGCGACCGATACAGCGATTGACCGACCGGAGTAACCATCGGCCAACACACTCCCGTAACTTGCGCGCGGTCGCGGTCTGCCGCATGATGGCACTCGGAGGATACATATGAGGATACATATAATGACCGGCACCCGGACTGACTCGCCGACCTACTCACTTATCGAAGTATTGCTAGGCCCATCCATCTACCCGACACTGCCAGCTACCCGTTGCCACGCGCCCACAACCGTCCCACTCGTTGACCGCGTGACCTGGATAACCGATGCCGCGATGCGGGAGTGTGCCAGCAGACAGTCCGACTGGGAACGGGAGCTTGGACGGTGGCGAGCTTAGGACGGTAGAACGGTAGAGTGTCAGTCAGTCACACAAACACACTGGCCGGCATGCCTATCGTCATGCCATTGCCTATACCGTTGCCTACACCGTCACTCATGCCAATACTGTCCGCTCATGCCCGAGCCCATGTTCCGGTACAAGGGGTAGGGCGGGGGCTCGTACAGGCCGAATCGCGGATGCCTAGACTTTCGTACACTAATTTCAAAAATTGTCGAAATTCCGTCCTCGCCGTTTTTGTTGAAAATTTTCCTTGACAGTTTCGCCAAGTCCGGCGTATTGTGATCTCAACCTAAATGGCGAAATACAAATCATCTATCGTCGCGTTCGATCCCGCGATTGAAAAGTCGATTGCACGCACCTACGACGACTTGTCTCAAGACGATGTTGTGGGTTTGCTGGTTCACGCCAAGGGCGGGGATTCGATCGAAGTGCTGGCCGCTAGAGTGGGGGTGTCGTTTCAGTATCTGGCTAGGGTGCTGACCGGGGAGCGGTCGCCGGGGCCGAAGGTGCTTAAGTTTCTGGGTGCGAAAAAAGTGGTGGCGTATCGGCTAGTGGTGAACAAGGAGAAAAAGTAAATGCTAAGAGTCATGCGAATTACGGGAGCTCAGTGGTCGTTCATCTGGGCCAAACTCATGCCCATGCAGCGTAGGTCGGCGGATTGGGTGGGTACCGATAATCTTATCCTCAACGACGAGGATGGTCCGATACTCCTGACGATTGGAAAGGCCGAGGTGATTACCGAACCCCCAGAGCGAGTGAGGCGATATCTGGATAAGTTCGAACAACAGCTTATCGAGTGACGAGAGGACCGTCCCGCCGAACGATGGAACGATGGAACGATGGAACGATGTGGTGTTGAGGTTTCTGGGGTTGGAAAGAGCGGTGGTGGAAGGGTATCGCGTGGGCGGAGTAACGGGGATCGATCGATGAGTGATACTCCAACAAATCCAAACATGGATCGCATCAAATGCACATCCGTGACCGATACCCTGATGAAAGCGATGGAGCGCGCGGATTCGATGGATGGCGTGCTGGTGCTGTTCTACAAGCGCTCGGATACCGATCAGGAGATAGGGTGCTCATTTAGTTCGGATGACATGCGGGCAGACTCGACACTGTGGCTGCTGGAGCAATACAAAGCGTGGCTGCTGGGGCTTGCTAGGAGAGAGGACTGATCATGGGTAGCGTCAAAATCACCGTCGAACTCAAGTGCGCCCAGTGCGGGAAGAAGTTGTCTGTGCATGGCAAGATGAAGCACGGGCGTAAGAGAATGGGCTCATGGGTCGTGATGCCGGGTGTGTGGAAGACGGATTGGTATGTGCGCGAGGGGCAGCCGATACAGGAGTCGTCCATACAGATCACCAAGGGCGTTAGTTACTCTGACGGCGACGACGAAGATCTGTATTGCTCGAAGGAGTGCGTGCTGGAGTTCGTGACCGGGGTGCTGCCGAGACTGAAAGCGGATGGCGACAACGATGACTAAAACTGGAGCGCGATAAATGGGTGAAGGTAAACTCAAATCCGAACTGGCGAACGAATTCTATCGCGATAACCAGCGCAAGATAGAAGCTGCGGTCGAGGCTGTGCGCAGGAATTACGAGAAGACGATGGAGGCGATGGCCATCAGGATGGACGCGGATGGGTACGAGGCGGTTGAGGGTGATCTGGCGGTGCTCAGGGATTTTAAGACCGTGCTGGATGCTTATGACCAGTTGCATGCGCACCTGCATCACTTCTCGAAGTACCACGCGGCGGACGAGGATGCGTTCATGGGCGGGGAATTCTATCTGGGTACGGAGTGTGTGAGTTGTGAATTCTCCCGGTCCCAGCACCGGGCGGTGGTCGAGTATGCGGATCGGTTGAAAGCGGAAGGACAGTTGAAA
Organism: Candidatus Acidiferrales bacterium; assembly: GCA_035603075.1. Lineage (GTDB taxonomy): Bacteria > Acidobacteriota > Terriglobia > Acidiferrales > UBA7541 > Palsa-295. Next base: position 21,310 of record DATNLC010000032.1, read on the forward strand.
GGTTAACGTGGCCGCTATGGATGACGATGAGTTAAAAAGCGAAGCCATAAGCAAGGCGCGGTTGGGGGTGAAAATTGCGGCTGGATACACGGTCATCCGCAATCTGCGCGGCAATTGGCCCGAGTGGTGCGTCGATTTAGACGATGGCCGAGTGGTGTTTATTTATATCCGGTACGGTGAGGTTAGGGTCGGAGTCGGACCGTCTGAGGTAGAAGCGTCGAACGTAGCCGAGGAAGTACGCGAGGGGGAGAAGTACGGCGGCGTGGTTGGTGTGTTTGAGGCGCTTGAGTTGTTGCAGGAGTTGGGATATTACTACGTTTGCCCGACGTATCGGGAAGCGGAGACGAAGAAGGCGGCGAAAGTATGATAACCCCCGCACCTACCGATCCATGTACATGGGGGTGGTCCGCACCACGACTCCATCCTTGCGCCCTCCGCCAGCCGGGGCAACCGCCCGCTCGTATATCGTTCCCGTAACCGCCACGTATACCATCCCATGTGGCGTGTGGATGTCAGATCGAGGTGTGAGAGTTATGAAACATGGGAGGAAGCTGTGGACAGGGCAATGGAGATGACAACAATAACGGGAGGACGATAATGGCGCACAAACGTGGCAAGGCCGAAAAGAGGCAGGTGGAGATGGGGGAGAAATTCAAATTGGATGCGATGCGTCTGGCACGTTGGTCTCTGGAAAAGTCCATCGAGTGGATCAACGGTGGCGACGCCGTGTGGGCGTTGGTGCATGCTAAGCGGGCGGTAGCGATGCTGGAGGCCGCGAGGACGGTATGAGCGCAGAGTACGATACTCTCGACCTGCATCACGCGCCTATGACGATGGCGGCGCTACATACCCTGCTTACAATGTTGTCGCAAGGGTCTTCCGTGCTGGTTGTCAATCCAGTTAAAGGCGGTGACGGTGAGTTTGTGCATCGGCTGGAGTTGTCGATCGTCGCCGCCCACGAAGCGAGGGTGAGGACGGCGCGGGAACGGGAACGGGCTAGGGTGGGAGGATAGTAATGGCCAAGATGAAAAACTGGCACTGCAACTGCGATGACGAGTTCGATACCAAGGAACAGTTGGCCTCTCACTACCGCAAAGAGCACCCCGAGGACGGCTACGGGTGCTGGGATCAGGCGGGAACACTGGGAGATAAATTCTCCGATAACGCAATGAACGCGGTGCTGGAACGTTTCATGGATGAGCGAAACGCCATGACGAAGACGCGCACCGAACTGAAAGCCTATAAGGATAAGCATGCATCGATGGTGACGAATTACAACGAGTTGTCGCGGCGATTGCAGATCGTGCAACTGGCCGTGGCGTTTACCGAACCGCACAAAGCGGAATAGTCGCGCAATGGCTTATGAAATCGAGCGTCTCGCCAATCGAATATCGCACGACAAAATGGGGTTCGCCAAGCGATCCGTGGATGCGTACCTGCAACGCCTCGGTGCCAAGAGGCTGGTCGAGACAGAAAGCGGCGCGGCGATGGCCAGCGGAGAATTGTTCGACTAAGTTTGTAAATATTTACCTCACTGCCACTTTTTGCTCACATCCACAACCTTAACCGTGATATATCGAGAACTGGAGAACAATACTATGGCATGGGACGACATGTTTCACATCCATCGCCAGCCTAAACCCGATCCAAAACTGGATGAACTCCGGGAAATAGAACGCACCGATCAGCGTATCGAAGCCGATCTCGATAAACTGGTGGGGGCGCTCGTGCCCCGGTTGAGTTTCATCAAGATCGCATTCCAACCCCCAAGGGGATTACAAGGAGATGTTATGGCAGAAGGACCAGTGGTACTTGCATCAGGTCAGTTGACAACCGCGTCGATTGACTATTTCGATCAGACCGGGGCACCGATGCCCGCGACGTTCGTTCCTCCGAATATCACGTTTGCGATTGACAATCCGGCTATCGCAACCTCAACCCCCAATCCCGACAACCAGACCGATGTGGTCGCGTATGTGTCGGCGGGTGTAGCCAACCTGACCGCGAGTTGCACCAGCGCGGAAGGGCTGGCGCTGACCGATACCGAGACTGTCACATGCAGCCCGGTTGTGCTGCCGCCTCCGGTGCTGTCGAGCATCAAGGTTAACTTCGCTGCTCCGACTGGCGGAACAGCGGTCGCCGCAGCGCGGAAGAAGTAGAAGAGATAACGACAGTTTCATCAACCGGGGGGCTGGCCGAGCCGCAACGAGCCAGTAATCGATAACGGATTTCTATATCTATCTTCGAGGTGAATGAAAATGTCAACGACTCCGAATCCGACTCCTGCGCCCGTGTCCACTGCTCCGGCACCGATACCTGCGCCAGCATCCACTATCAGCCCCACGCCAACTCCCGCATCCGCCACCGCCATCGCTGCCGTACAGGCCGATCTGTCGTCCGACGTTACCGCTGTCAAGGGCGCGTTGATCTCGGTAGCGGCTCAGGCGAGGACGGAATACGAAGCTCTCGATGCCGCATCACAAGCGAAAATTCACCAACTTTTCAACGACCTGGAATCGCTTAAAAATGCGTCCTTGGCCGGGATGCATTCACTTTTTGGCGCACAAAAGCCAACTACGTAACGGACGCTGAATGAAATGTGGGGGTAGAAAAGCCCCCACGCTATTTTATTTTGAGGTTCGATTATGGCTTGGTCTCTTTATCTGATGAAAGACATTACCGATAAGAAATTTGGGCGGTTGACGGCTCGCTGGCCTGTAGGGAAATACAAAGACGGGGCCGCGCTGTGGTTGTGCTCATGTGACTGTGGAAAGTTAAAAGTGGTCATGGGCAGTGCCATACGCAGACTAGTTGTTCGTAGTTGCGGCTGCTTGGTGGCAGATAGGGCTCAACGCTTGGGTTGGGGCAATCTCGGGACCAATAATCCCAACTTCGCGCATGGTTATGCTAGAAAAGGAAAGCAAACCCCCGAATACAAAACTTGGACAAGCATGATCAATCGCTGTCAGAGTACTCGCGAGAAAACGTGGAAGATTTATGGTGGACGTGGGATAACAGTTTGTGGTCGCTGGCGCAGCAGTTTCCGCTATTTTCTTGCCGACATGGGTACTCGTCCAGAAGGTATGACGTTGGATCGCATCGACAACGACAAAGGGTATGAACCGGGCAACTGTCGTTGGGCGACTCCTGCTCAACAATCACACAATAGAAGAGTGTCTCGGCATAACTACATGCCTGAAGCTTCTGGTGATCCTTCTCTTATGAGCGCACCTGATGGTGCAGCGTGGGCGCACGAATTTGCTTCTATGGCCAAAAAACGACCGGCGATGGCCGCCGATTTGGTGCTGTTGACGGAGTGGTTTAATGCCGCTATAAGAGCGGGAAGAAAGCAGACCACAGCGGCAGATGAGGAACTGAAAGCGATGCTGTTACGTTTGAGCGCCACGGTAGAGAGTCAGGCGATTCAATGAAGACACTGGCCGGGATTCACACATTGTTCGGTGAGAAAGCGCCGACGAAATAACGAACACTGTCATGCGTTTACTTGTATGCGGTTCCAGAGAATGGGCGGATGCGTCGGTGATCGAGCAACATCTTCGCCGACTACATCCGTCCGTTGTCATACACGGTGGAGCGCGGGGTGCGGACGTTATCGCAGGCAATGTGGCTATCCGCCTCGGTGTCCCCGTCGAAATTTACCGCGCGGACTGGGACAAGCATGGTCGCGGGGCAGGATTTATTCGTAATCAGCAAATGCTCGATGAAGGAAGGCCAGACAGAGCAATTGCGTTTTGGAATGGATACAGCCGCGGCACCAAGGACATGATCAACCGGACAATACACGCACACGTTCCCTTGGAGGTTGTGGCTCCGGATGGATATCCTGCAAGATTTGCTGTGGAAGCAGCGACGGGTGAAACCACATGTCCGTAGAAGGAAAGGATAGTGTATGAACCGCCGCGATCTGCTGAAACGTATCATAACCGGAGCGGCTTTGCACAAGAAGCCCTCCTCTGGTGACCCCTTATGAGGGCCACTTCTTGTGCAGCCAACGGGGTTTTTGTGCAGGCCGGAGGCTTCTTGTGCAGAAGATGATTCTTGTGCAAAGCCAACCGGAGCCCCGGCGATGGCGTTGTCGCTGCCTGCGTTGGCCGACATTAATTTATCTTCCCTACCGCTATCCGCTCCTGATGACTTTATGTTCCACGGATGGCGCTGCGTGTGGGGCGGATGGCGCGACATGCCGAACATGGACGTGCGCGTCGGGTTCTGGACGGCATACGGAGCCCAGACGGATACATGGCATTTATACTCGGCATGGCCGGGCGCGGTGGGGCCGTTCGTGCGCGGGGCGCAGATTGATATCAGTCTCAAAAAAGATCAGATTATGCCGGACTATATGTGTTTCGAAAACGACTTGAAGTGGTTTCGCAACGAGTGTCTTGAACGCCTGAAACGGATGATCGTCAAAGCAGGACCGCCGCCTTTTCCGATTGATGCATGGTGGGAAGGGAAGCTGATACCGTGAGTACGTTATAACATACTGTTCGATTGTCGCAATGACCGACCGGGGGTGCGTATCGGACCAACGCACGAATTTATATGCCAGTCATTCTCAAAGCCCGATCTCTTGGACCAACGAGTCTCGTGGCCACCCATCACCACCATTTCGTCTCCGGTCCACCGGACGAATTCACTCTGTTCGTCAACGCCGTCAACAACGCCGACAAGATCGCGTGGGCGCGGCACTGCTGGATACTGCACGAAAAGTTCTGGCACGAAGAGTGGAAGGAAAGGAAACTATCGGTATGACCGTATCCGTGTCCGACATTTCCCGCGTCACCATCGACTACATGTTCCGCGACCGGAACACGATCAAGTCGATGCTCCTGTGCGTCGAGGACCGGGAGGGGTATGACACTATCGCGCGGCTGTGCTCGGCGCGTGGGATGGATGTGGACGAGTTGATGGCCGAGGCGTTAAAGGATCAGCAAGCGAAACGGGATGCGTTCCGCAATGGTAAAGTGGGGATGACCAGCAGCAAAGAGATCAAAGTACCGTTCACGTACAAGGCGGGATTGTGAGCACTTTTGGCGTCGTTGCCCTCTCCGTCCTCATCGGCGTCTTCATCTCCCTGCTGATCGGGGCATCGGCCTATCTGATATTCGTTGCGTGGTCGTTCAAGAAGATTGTCACCGAGACCCGTGCCACCCTCACCGCCCACCGCGAACAATGGGCTACCTCCCTTACCGGACTCAGCGCTATACTCACTCAACATAGGACCGAAACCTCCCATGCCATCTCCGCGATCAACGGGCAGCAAATCGGCGAAGCGGTCGAAAGGTTCAGCCAGCTCATCGTCAACTTCGGCAAAGTCGCGCAGCGCAGCGAAGCCGCCGCGATCGCGATCACAACATGCACGAGAGAGTGGCTCGCCTCAGACACGACGGACGAAGAAGACGATGGCTCCTCTACCACTGGCCCCGGAATCCCCGGCATTCCTAGCTCCTACCGACCTCCCAGTGTCGGCGGCAGCGGGATCGCAGGAGTCGGCCTCGACGGGTACGCGGTTGCTGCTCCAGGGGAACACTTCATCGGACGGTCAAAAGTTGCTATCTCCGATGCCGAAGCACTCTTACAAGAACAGACCGATCACACACAAACCTAATATTCGCGACACGATTATCTTCGGACTCCTCGCTCACGGACTGTCCGAGGAAGAAATCGCGGCCAAGATGCATACCGATCTCCAGGAAGTCGCCGATGGCCGTGTCCGTATGCTCGCCCATAAAGCCACGCTCAACCACGAGATCGTGGATATGATCAGCAACCAGATCGTGATCGAAGCCGCGAAGAGTGGCAAGGTAAAGGCCGCTCTGGATAACGTACTGGGCGCAAAACGTGTCGTGGTGACCAGCGCGGGTGTGGCAGTCCATCCGGACACGGGCGAGTTGATCACCGAACCTGATGTAGCGATGCAGAACGAGGGTATCAAGACCTGGAGTTCCATCGCCAAGAATATCCGCGCGCAGGGTGCAGCGGTCCAGGTCAACGCCCAATTCAACAACTCGAACACCCAGAATAACGTCATCAGCGGTGGACGGAGCTTTGAAGCGAGACGGCGGGCGGCTGCGGAGCGCAGGGGAGTAGTGGTGGATGGAAATGGTGGAGCGGGGACGGTAGTGGCGGATGCGGAAACGCAAGAGGAATTGGATGAGGAACTGCCTGATGGAGAAACCAATATAGAGTTGGACGACGCCGACGAAATTGATGACGATACCGAAGACGAGGAGGACTAAATTAATGGAATGGACAGATCAGGTAATGCTGTGGGCGTTTCGCATTGTGGCTTGGATCGTGGTGCTGTGCGATATCGGGATGATAGCCGCTAAACTATTCAAGAGATAGTCCGCTATGTTCGTTCCCCGCCGCGACAATACGCTCAATAAAGGAGGGCGCGATATGCAAATCGGTCACTGGGACGCGGAACGCCTGATCTTTGACGGAGAAATCCTCACCACGGATTCAGGCCGCGAGCTTCCCCTGAAACTCCTAACTCAGCAGGAATATAACAATCTCTGGGAATCCATTCCGATGCGGCAATGCTATCGCATGGAGCAGTCGCCATTCCTCCAGTCGAACGGCTATCGCTGTATCGTGACGGATTCGTTAATAGCGTGCATCAGTCAGACAGGAAACGGAATTCCGGTGAACGCCAGTGTTTATCCCGCGTAGAGACAACCCGCGCAACTAATGGGCATCAAGCGCAAAGACGAGAGCCTGAATGACGCTATAGAGGCGTTGGACGAACTCTTTGTGTCCGACGCGGGCTCTGACTTTAATCGTGCTTGGGAAATAGTCAACGCGCAATTCGATTACTCGGAGTTTATAGACGACCAAATCGAAAAGTGTACATACGATCGACGCTACTACTTGGAGAATTACCACATCATCAAAGACGAGCAGGGTCACCCACAAACTCTCTATCCCCTCCTCGATCAACAGGAGCTAATTCTAGAAACCATCGAGCGTGACTGGACTACGGATGGATGTTACCGCCGCATCATCGTCAAGCCCAGACAGTGCGGAGGCACGATCATCGCGGGCGCTCTGACTTTTCAGGCGACTATTTTCAACGAGCGCATGTTCACTCTGATGATGGCCCAAAACCGGGATACGACTTCGGAACTAGCACGCCGCATCAAAGATGCGTTTTATAATTTGCCCTGGTGGGCTCGTCCGAGGCGCGAGTCGGAAGTTCAGGACACGCACTACATATTCCAAGAGCCGGATGAAAAGAAACGCCTCTCCGATCCGGGATTGGGTTCCACGCTTATCATCTCTAACGCCGCGAAAGAGGCGGGCATTGCGATTGGCAAGACCATAAGGTGCGCGCACTTTTCGGAAGTCTCTCGCTGGCCCGAGTCCGACGCTTGGACAAGCGACATTGAGCCTTCCATGAATGCGCCCGATACACGCGCCATCATGGAATCCACAGGCTATGGCAGGCGCGGGATTTTTTACAACATGTGGCTGGAGGCTGTCGAAGGCGGCGATACGGACTGGAAGCCACTGTTCATTCCGGTGTATCGTGTCCGCAAATATTTCATGCCTATCCGCAAGAGGGAGCAATTCGTTCTCACCGATAAAGAGAGCGCGTTTCGTGAAAGAATACGAACTATCGGCGATGGCATCGGAAAGTACACTATTCCCAAAGGCTTTTTCAAGTGGCAGCGCCGCAAGATAAAATCCTATATCAAAAAAGCCCGATCCGCGGAGGGTATCTATCAGTATCAGGAATCCTATCCCGACACTTGGGAAGTGGCTTTTATTTCTTCCGGTCTATGCGCGTTCCCGAGAACGTGCCTCGACGACCAAGAGAGATTGCATTGCCGTGATCCGATACTGATCGGCGACGTGGAATACGCGGGTATAGACACGGCACCTAGATTCATCAACCTTCATCCGCCTCGGCCAGAAGAGTTGCTCAGAAAACCCGAACACGAGAACCGCCTTTGGATATGGGAGGAGCCGGATAGTCTCGACGAATCGACGGAATACTACATAAGCGCAGACGTGGCATCCGGGCAGGGAAAGGATTTCTCGTCCTGCGACATTTTTCGCTTGGGATTCGGTAAAGATGGATGGACGCAAGTCGCTAACTGGCATGGGAAAATAAACGCCTCTCATTACGCGCGGATCATCGCCGCTCTCGGTTACTGGTATCACGGTGCCGAGGTGGCGGTGGAGTACCTCGGTCCCGGCGTTACCACGGGTGACGAACTCAAAAACCAATTAGACTACGCCGCGTTGTATCGCTGGCGCGTTATGGATAAGATCAGCGGCAATGCCACTCTTCACGTCCATTGGATGACGAATTACAAAACGCGTGAAGACATGATCCAGCGCGCGTATGAGGCGTTGATTGATGAGACGGTAAAGATTCGCAACAAACACACAATCGCCGAAATGCGCGACTTTGCCCGGTATGAAGGAGAGGGACGCGCCGAGGGTATCGACAATAACGACGATTATGTTTTTTCTCTGATGATCGCCATCGCTGCCTCCCATCAGGCCGGCAAAGGTGGCGCGAATTGGAACGAAGAACATCTGACATCGCGGGGAGATAGAGCGGGACTGATGCCCAGCACGCCTGTCATTTATGCGGTGTACGACCAATACCTCCGGCAAATAGTAGACACACAGCACCCGACCGAGAAGGAATGCCAAGATATAATCGACCAGTGCCAAGCGAAAGTGAAGATCAAGCTCCCGTGGATTGTCAGAGGTATTCAGGTGACGAAAGCGAACACCATATGGTCGCCTATCTTCGACGGGACGAACCAGACGCCCGAGGCCGAGTTGTACAATCAATTCGGGATCGAACCGAAACGTATGAATCCCGATCTGGTGACCGCGTACCGGGATTCGTTTAGACGTGGGCAGCAGGGGCACACTCCCGACGAAATGGGGGAGTTTGTAGGCGTGAACGATGCCAGCGACGAAGACTAGAACTATCGGCGTTACCGACGCTTTCTACTGGGAGCTAGCGGGCAAATTGAAACCCGTAGAAGAGCGTTGCGTCGAATCCGGCCCGGACGGTACGGGACTTATTTTGTGGTCCAAGAATCCCGAAGGGGAGTGCATCAAATTGCTGTTTCAGATTGAAATAGGAGAATTTGTGAATGCGGGTGGTGACGGAGAGGACGACTGATGACAATAACCATAGCCGATCTGCAATCGGATGCTTATGCCCACAAGCGCGTTCCCGATTCCGATAGTGACGACGAATTCAACCCCTGGTTCTCCAAAACCGCTGATGGGCAAGTGCTGCTCACTACCAAACTGGGCTGCCGTGTATATCCGGAAAGTGTTTTGTCGAATTTGAGGGCGAAGGGAATTACATTCTTGTGGGACTGGATAGAGGGTGAGTTATAAGATATCAAGAATAAGGACAACCGACATGCCGATCGGAGTGGAGCCGAAACGTAAATGGTCGCTGGAATCTTTCATTGTCAGCAATATCTGGCGGCTGGAGTGTAAGTATTGGTTCAAACGGCGACCGGATTGGATTCATCCACTCATCGGTCCATCATCCGAGTGTAGAGGCAGGTTCTTGGTGTTCATGTTCCGCTGGCGGCAATCGTGCTGGTGGCCTCCGTTCTGGGGGGCACTCTTCCGCTTCGATGAGGAGTACGATCCCAAGACTCGCGGCTGGCGTGTGGCGATAATAGCCATTCCGCTGTTCGCGTTTAGCTGGCAGTTCCGTTATCCGGCGTTCGATAGTTTGTGTGTCGAGACTTCGATGTGGGTGAGCGCGCTTCCGGGAATGCCCGATCCGGGAGCGATCATGCCATCAACGTATCGTAAAGTGTGGATGAGTACTCGTCTCACCGATTACCGATCATGGGAGGAGGCCGCGCGCCATCATGTTTAACGAAGAGTGTAAGCGTTTTAATTGTCGTGTCTCAGAGATGTCCTGTGCTCCATGCGGATGCGGTGGCCACTTAGTCGTCACTAACCACCGTCACGCCGACAACTCGTTCAAGAATTTCGATTCCCCCAATTGGATTGACGAGAGCTGGGCGCACAGCATGATAAGCGAGTCGATTGAGCATGTGTCACCGGAGGTGGCTCTGTGCCTGCTCTCCTAAAACCTATTGACAGTAATTGCCTCTACGTCTACTGCGCCGCTTGTGAAGCCAACGGCAACCCCAACGTCATGCTGATGCGCGAGCTTGACAAAGTTAGCTGTCCTCTGGGGCATATCTATTCCGGCCAGCAACTCATGTCCGTCGCCGGGCACTCCGAACAGGGCGCGACTGTCGCTCCCACATCCAATCTCAACATGGTGAAACTCGTGGACTTTCAACCTGACTCTCCCTTGGATACCGACATCAAATGGAATATTTTCGTGCATCCTCAAGTTCGCTCACTGCTTGAGCAGAAGTTTAAGGGGCGATTGTGGGTGACGATCTCTACTCATCTCGCTGCCCTCGCCGACAATGCGATTGTCATACTGTCGGGTGCGGATGCGGCCAAGTTACGCAAGCGCGGACTGACCACCAGCCCGCAGATCGTAGCGGCGCTCGATGCCTCCGCCGAACTGGAAAAGGAAGTCGCACGGTTGCAAGCGCAGGTCGAACAATACGCTAACATTTTCCGTCAAGCGGGGGTGACACAGTAACGCTTGCATCTGCTGGTACAATTCCATCAGCGTGGCCACTACTCCCACTCCCGTTATCGGTGAGACTCCTCCATCGGCTGCGCTCGTCTCCGCGCAAGCCAAGGCGATGATGCTGGAAAAAGAGGTGGTCGAGTACACTGATCGCTTATTTTCCCAAGCCACCGAAGACCCCGACTACGAACGTGAGTGCCGCGAGACCATGAGGCTCGTGGATTACGTTTACGAAAATCGCCAGTGGCGCGAAGGTTCCAGGTTCTCTCGCAATCGCCCGGTGATGAACAAATCCGCCCGGCACGCATGGGAGTTGACGGCTCTCCTTACCGATCTGGCCCTCGATTTCCAAGTCAGTGCGGGTACGCTCTCCGGCGAGTACTCCCAGATGCAGGAGATGCTCAACTCCCTGTGTCTGCACTGGGCTTTAAAAAATTATTTCGAGCAGCGTATCTACGACGTGGTGCTCTACGGTATTCTCCACACCGGACCGGCAAAACTTCAATGGAATTCTTCTCTGCAAGGCGGCATGGGTGATGTACAACTAGTTCCTATAGCTCCGTGGCAGTGGGCGACTCTGGGCTGCGGCAATGATCCGCAAGAAGCGGAATGCATTATGTACTTCCCGGTCGTCACCAAGGACCATCTCATCCGCCGCTTCGGCAAGACGGCGATGCGGGTGGAGTGCGATGCCGATTTCAACAACTCTCTCAGCGGCGGTTTCAACCGCCCATCGGGCATCAGCAAATCGTCGTGGGCAACGATGGGATCGATGCTGAAAAAGAGAATGGGAGTCAAAGCCTCGGCGGGCTCGGATGATCCATACCCGAAAGCGGTACTGAAAGAATTTTGGCTCACGGACGACAGCCGGAACGAAGGATCGGTAACGGTGACGGTTGGGCCCGCGGACAGCAATGGGGAACCACTTGTCAATTGGGCGTACCGCGTCGAACCGGGAGAGATGTTGTATCCGCGCGGGCGCATCATCTGCACCGCAGGCGGAGCAGTCCTCGAAGACGCTCCCAATCCCTACTGGCACGCTAAGAAACCTTTTCCCGTGTTCCGTCCCAATCGCGTACCGTGGAAGATGTCGGGGAACAGCGTCCTCAAGCCGTGGGTAGAGATCAACAACATCATCAATAAGATTCTGGGCGGGTCGCTCGATTCGTTGTATTCGATTAACGAGCCCACGCTAATTGGTCCAAAGGGGGCACTCCCTAAAGCCGACTGGGACGCTCTTGATCCAGGTGCTGCGGGTGGTAAAATCGCCACCAATAATAATGCACCCGGCAAGCTCGAATTCGCAAAGCGAGCCGAGTTCCCGTTTGTTGCCGCAATGCAGTACGTGGATACGCTCTCAAAAGAGTTGGATATGTCGTCCACGAACAGCGCAATCTCTCAAGCACTGGGCAAAAAGCAAGTACCCGGTGAGGGCTCGATCGACAAGATTCTTTCCTCGCGTTCACTTCCTGTCCGCGTACAGACTCGTGCGTTAACCGACTTCGTCGAAGATACTGGATTCATGGGTGTATCGAACATGCTTCAGTTTTATACCGCTGCGCATCGCGTTGCTATTCTCGGCCAGCAAGGATTATCGCCATCCGATTTCCGTCCTATCTACTCACAGTTTTACAATCAATCCGCCGGCATGAAGCCCGAAGAGTTTGTAAGAAAGTTTCAGTTTGTCATCAAGCCCGACTCGACTCTCGCTACCCAGCGCGACGATAAAGTTGCCATCGCAATCGCGTTGCAGAAGCAAGGCGTGCTCAGTGCTCGCGGCATGTTCGCGCGTCTCGACCCCGGATTTAATTTTGACAAGAACCAGCAGGAATTGATTGCGGAAGCCAAGATCAAAATTGCTCTGGGCGCGGTCGCTGCCGCCGCCACAGGCAAAGGCCAATCTCACAAGAAGTAACTCTCTCCGAAATAAATTTGCCCTTCGTGGCCTTTGCCGTAGACAAGATTCCAATCTTGCCTTCATCATCCCCATCAGGAACAGTCGGTACCACAGCCTGCGATCCTGTTCCACGGGCCGGATGGTTGACCCGATTCGATAACTCAAATCTGAGGAAGGAGGACAACATTATGGCTCGACGCAAAGGGCGCGGCAAAAAGGGACGTAAGGGCGGCCGCAAACATAAGCGCTAACCATTCGGTTAGTTAAGTCATCTGCGGGACGGCGAGCGGGGGTCATGCGATACGCGGATTCTCACAACCGTCCCGCAACACAATCACCTACAGCGGTAACAGTCTCACTGGGAGCACTCAATCATGGCGAAAGAATCCAAGGGCAAGGGTAAGAACATGGAAGTCGGAAAGCGTCCCGGACCGGGATCGACTCACGAGTCGTTCGGTGGCAACCCCGGAGATGTGGGGATCGGCGGCGGCACGATGCACATGTTCGGGCATCGCAAGATGGAATCGGGCGTGTGGCCGGGGAATCCCGTCAGCGTGGACCAGAAGACCGGGTACCCGCAGGGATGGGACGGGAAGAGTATGGGTCCGAAGGCGGGGAAGAACTAACAACCGACATTCATGGCTGACTCCTCCAAATCGAAAGGCGCACCGAGTTTCTACTCCGCTGCCGCCGACATGGCAATGGGCGGTAAGAGCAGCGGTGGCGCTCCGGGTGCTCCTCCTCCGGGTGGCGCTGGCGATCAGTCCGGCGAGGAAGCCAAGATCATGGCTACTCTGCTGGAAGTGTTCGATAAATGGGACAAGTTGACCAAAGACCCGAAGAAGAAGGAAAAGATTCAACAGTTGGTATCGCTCGTGAAAGAGATGCAGTCGGGTATGGGTGGGGACAGTGGTGGCAAGATGCCCCCGAGCGGAGATGCGAATCCAACGCCGGATGCGAGCGCGGCAGGTGGAGCAGGTGGTGCGCCTCCTCCTCCGGGTGGTGGGCAGCAGGTACCAGCATAACGATATCGCGGTAATGGGAGACGATTGATATGGCAAAGACTCTGAGTGAAGAACTATTAGCCCTGATCGCGGATGATCCGGCAGCTACGGCCCGCGTCAAGGCTGCATTTGCGTCCAAACCGGAACTGATCGCGCGCGACCTCAAAGGATCGGAACTGATCGATATCTGGTCGAATTTCGGCGGCGAGTTGGAGACTCCCGCCGTGACCACTCCGGCTGTGGTGCATACTCCCGCTCTGCCGAGTTCGGCATCGACATCCGCTGCTGCCACTGTGCCCGTAACCACCAACACTAACGACGCCGGTGGATACGCGGCGATCCTCGCCAAACTGGATGGTATCCAGACAGGCATCGACGCCAAGATCAGTGAGCGGTTAAAGAACGTCGTGACCGAGGACAAGCTCCCCGCGTACCGATCTGAACTGCTTACCTTGGCAATCAAATCCGCCGACGACTACGCATCCGTGCGCGAGTCCCACCGCGAGGAATTCAAAGAGCCTCTGGATCGCACGGCGTTTGAAAAGTTCGTCGCCGATTCGACCGCAGCCAATATCAAGTTTCCGTCGATGAAGGCCGCGCACGACACGTTCGTCGCCGAGAAGCGCACCGCTGCGCAAGCGACCGCGAAGAAAGCTGAGATCGATGCCGCAGTGGCCGAAGCCCTCAAACAGCAACGGTCAAGTACGAGCGTTCCCGGCCAGACTGTCACTGCTGGCATGAGCCCGGCGGCACAAGTGATCGCGAAAGCGAAGGCGGCTAAGGCCAATAATGGTGGCGAGTCGAATGCGATGCGCGTGGCGAGATTGCTCGAAGCGCAGGACCGCGCACAGCAGGACATGATTCAGTAGCACAGTTGTTAACGATTTCAGGAGAACATCGCAATGGCGAACTTGAGCGATATCCAAGCCGTAACCGTGAATTACGTGAGCGACACTTTTGTCGATAATTTTTTCAAAGTGTCCCCGACCTTCGTCAAAGTCTGGAAGGGCGGCGAGATGGCCAAGCCCTACCCCGGCGGCGTCCAGATCCAAGCGCCATTCCAATACGCCCCTCTGAAGGCTGGCCCGTTCGCGCCGGGCGGAGTGTTTGACATCTCCTACGTGCAGACCCAGACTGCGATGTTGTTCAATCCCAAATTCAGCTATGCGAACGTCACAGTCCGCCGCACGGACTTGGCTATCAACCGCGGCTGGCCTGCTGTGATGAACTTTTTGGAGCCTAAAGTCGTGAACGCGGAGCAAGCCCTCGCCCAAACCCTCATCACTCAGTTCTTTGAGGACGGGCAGGGTACCGTCTCCCCTCTGATCGCGCTCGACGGTATCCTCGCCGGGTACGACGACGGTACCAATTACCCCACGTATGGTGGGATTACCCGTTCGTCAGTGGGCACGGGCGCATCCGCCGGCATCAACGGCTATTACTTCAACAACTCCGGCACCACCTGGCCGTTCTCGCTCCAGCAACTCCAGACCGCATTCGGCCAAGCCACGTTCGGCCCCAACCAGCCGAATTTCATCGCCACCACTCAGTCCATCTACAACTCGTTCTGGGCGAAGATGCTGCCCATGCAGCGGACGATGGAAATCGATCCCGATTTGCAAGGCGCGGGATTCCGGGCGTTCCGGTTTAACGGCATGAGTGTCGTAGTCGATCAGTATTGTCCGAGCGGGTACATTTTCGGCATGAATACCGACTACATTGACGCTTACGTCAGCGAGGATCCGGCGTTCAATTTCGGGTTCACGGGCTGGAAGGAGTTGCCGAACAGTCTGGATATGGCGGCGCAGACCGTATTCGGGGGCAACATTGTCGTGACCGCTCCGAGGCTTGGTTTCATTCTGGCGAGCGTGAGTTAAAATGGCGCAATGAAAAGATCACGCACAAGTATCGGAGAGCAAGGGGTAGCGCTGGTAATTGCAGAACTCCTTGTTCGTGATTTCAAACCGTATCGCCCAGTCGTGGATGATCACGGTGTTGATATAATGCTGCCGGACGGCTTGCGCATTCAGGTAAAAGCCGCCAATCTATCTCGCTCTTGGGCCATGAATCGTAAGACGGGAAAGAGTGGTCCTACAGGAAAACTGGCATACCAGTTTTCTCTTCAACGCACTGTATTTGGCACCAAAGAGAAACTGCAAACAGTCGGTATCACGTATGAATACCGTGATGTCTATCGGGAGTCCGATTTTTTAATTTTAGTCGGATTCGACGAACGCAGGTTCTGGATTATTCCGACTAGTCTTGTAGACGGCTGTAAGCATGTATCTCTTGTTCAGGGTTTGTCTTATGCCAAAAAGAGTTTGAGAACGAAATTCTGGTACAGCGTAAGAGAAGGCGAAGGCCGCTGGGATTTATTGCGTGATTGGGATTTCAAACGCAAAACCGATTTGCCGCAGGTGGATATTGCGGCACTGAATTTGGATGAACCTCGCGATGAGATCGCGTCGTTCGCAGGTTGGATGAACTAGGAGAGGATCGCTATGGCTTACAATGATTTTCCTGTAATCACGTCGAATGCGAAAATCGGATTGGGAATTTACGGGACTGTTGATCCGTGGGTTGCCAACTCCAATAGTCCATTCCCTAACGGGGCGCAGAACCCCCCCGGAGCTATTTTTATCCTCCCTCCTCCCAATGAAAACACCATAAACCTTTCTGGTGGAGGTTATGGTGAATATACGATGGTGAGATATGTAAAATATCTGTCCACCGCCAACCCCGCTGTCGTCGCTGGCCCCGCGCCCGTCTACTACACCGACAACACGTTCACGACAGTATCCGGTGTATCGACCGAATCCGTGGGTGGCGTGAACTTCGCCGCCGGGTGGATGGCACCGAACTCCGGCACCTCCACCACTTACGGTCTCGGCACCACACTGTTCACCAACACCATTCTCAACAACGGCGGCAACGGCAGCTACGTGTTCATCATCTTGCAGGGGTTTGTGCCGGGTGCAGTATCGGCCACCTCTGTGGTTGCAGGCGATTATCTGATCGGCGCTGCCACTAACTTCACCACGGCGCGCTCCGCAGCAGGCACTGCCCCTCCTAACACGCCCATGGGAGTTGCGATAACTGCTGTGTCGGGTGGATTCAGCGACGTGAAAGCAGTGTTGATACCGTAATCGATAATGGTTGCAGTATGGGAGTTGAGAGAGGATTTGAGCTATGGCATTGACAGTCGTCGGCATACAGGAATCGCATGTGCTGCTCGGTCTCGGGCTGATGCAACGGTCGTATCTCGCCGTCCCCGGCACCAGCGATTACGTGACAGGCGGATACGCGATTACGACCACGCTGACCGGGTTTCTGAAATTGCAGACCGCGTGGATATCGGGATCGAACTCGACGGCATCTCCGGCGAGTGGCGGCTGGTACGCGGAGTGTGTGTTTCCCATCGCACAGTTCGGGGCGGTGGCAACCGGAGCCGGGTTCGACGGGTACGCACAGTTTTTGCTTAAGGTGTATGTTGCGAGCACAGGCGTTGAACTCGCGAGCGGCGGGAACCTAACCGGGGCAATCTGGGCTTTCACCTGTCAGGGTTTTTAGGCCGCAACAAGTTTCTGTACCGGGGATGTTCGTCCACCCGCTGCCACAAGAGAGCCGACTTCCTCCCAGAGTCGGCTCTTAGTTTTAGGATGGGAGTGAGAGAGTAAGAGAGGGCCAACGTGCCGATCACGCCGCCGCCGCAAATCCCCGGACTCGTGAACGCCAACGGCACCGCTCCGTTTACACAGCAGTATAACTTCGGTCAGGCGATCGGAAACGTGGCCAGTTTTTGTCCATGGGTGAGCATCCCGCAAATCCAGAATTTTCTGAACGACGCGCTGAGAGAGTGGACGGATTCGCGCTCATGGTATGGGAACCTGCAAAAAGGCCAGATCGTCACCTCCGGTGTCTACAACACTGGATCGGTCACACTCACGTACGGGTCGGCATCCGTGCAAGGTATTGGCACCGCATGGACTCAGACCCTCAACGGTCTCCCGATCACCCAGCAGTCGTTCCGGGCCGGGTACTACTCTCCGATCTACAACATCATCGCGCTCGATCCATTAGCGCAGGTGTTGACGCTGGAGTTGCCGTGGGGGAATCCGACGATTACCTCGACCGGATATTTTCTGTCTTCCTATTATTTCAGCTTCCCCAACATCAAGTCCTTCTACAGTATCAAGAACCTCCAACTCTACTACCGTTTGGCCACGGGTTATCCTCAAGCCCTCATCGAGAACATCGACCCATCGCGGCTCATCACGATGTTCCCGCGACTGGCTGCCACGATGCCGCCCGATCCAAGCGGCAACTTCCAGATAGAGTTGTGGCCTGCGTCGAACATCCAGACCGCGTACCCGTTTCTGGCGTTCACGCAATCGACTCCGTTGGTGAACGATCTCGATAATTTCCCCGCATTTACAAGGGTAGACGCATTGATCTCTTACGCTACATCCCAAGCCATGATGTGGAGGCCGAAGGATAATCCTAATTATTCCGAAGCCACGGCATTGGCGTTGTCCGAACGCAAGATGAAAGAGTACCAGCAACGGTTATCGTCCGCCGCCGCTGCGGACGAGGCTCTGTGGCGCGCGGATATCGTGCTGGCGAGCGAGATGCAGTGGCCAGTGATCGACATATATTCTGGGGTGTTCGCTTGGGGCGGTGATACTCTCGCGGCGATGACCGCGCAGGGGAGCTGGTAATAGACAATACGGGTACAATAACTCAATGGCACTTTACGCTCAAATCTGTTCGGCTTGCGGTCACGAGTTCGAGATCATCCGCACCCGGTATGAAGACCCGCGCCCATGTCCCGAGTGCCACTCCCTCGATACCGACCAAGTAATCACCGCAGCGGTGTTCAAGTTCGTAGCCCGCGATTATGGCATCAAACGTGGGGCCGCGCACAACCCGTACCAGAACTTGACACTGCAACACATCCGGGGCGAAGACGGAAAGCCAATCACTGTGAACTCCGAGGCCGAGTTACATGCAGCCGAGAAGAAATACAATTTCATCCACGCGGCGTCTTATGGCGCAGAGAAGGAAGCGCCTCAACACGCTAGTTGGGCTGGCGATATCACCCACGGCAAACCTCGGATATGGAATCACGATCCGGCGGCGTATGTGAATCCGGGGGGAGTGAGTACCGGACTGGCGGCGGACCCACACAAAGACACAATCGTGGATCTGCCGAATGCGACATAGATCGAGACAGGAGATGGAGTGATGGCTGTTAAACCCAAGTTCGATAACTTTGACGCTCACACGGTTCCGCAGCGCAACATGCCAGCGAGTGTAGGCGCGCACATCCCCCCTGTCCGCACCGCTGCTACCTCTCTCGATACTTGGACGGACCCGAAGAGTGTGCGTACTCGCCAGGAGTACGACTGGCGTAACGGTGGAATGAAAACCGTCACTCCCTCCATCATCGACCACGCGCGCGCATCGGTGAATCGCGGCCAGTTCAAATCCGTGACCGCCGAGCGCACGCATCCGAGTCCTGTAAATGACTACTGTTTCGGCGGAGCAATCGCCTCGTCGCCTGCGGTACCGAAGTCGAAATCCAAGTCCTTGAAGAAGAAAGGTCGGTAGCCGCTCATGTACCGCCAAATCCCATCCACGTTCACGATCAACACCTCGAACACTCCGCAGCCTCTATTCGGCTCGTGGGTGACGGCGGGTGCCGGATTCACCCAGCCTGCGGGTGCGCCGCTCACTCTCACTCTGGGGACCGCGCTCGCTTCAGGTAACGACGCTTCGATGTTCCAACCCGGCGAACCCGCATGGTTGATCGACCCGAATGGCGCACATGCCGAGACAGTTCGTATCCAGTCCATCTCCGCCAACACCGTCACCCTCGGGAATCAAACCGACTCGTCCTACCAAGGCGTCAACCCCGTTACCCGGTTTGCTCACGCCGTCGGGGCGCTTGGAACGGGCACCTTCATCATGCCCAAGATCGAGTGCAACAACTTTCTGGTCGATCTCGAAGATGGCGGCGCGGGCGCATTCCTCTATATAGGCTGCCAGTACAACATGACGGCGACCGCGTATCGAATATATAAATTAGCCAAGACCACAGCGGGGAATCAGCCGTTCTATTATTCGTCGGCGATGTATTCGCCTGGCAACCCCGTCTCAATCTACCAGCTATTCGTGATGGGGACCAATCCGGACGCTTACTGTCTCTCTTTGGAGATCGCGTGATGCGCGCACGTCTGCTGGTTGTTGCACTGATCCTCGCATCCACTCTCTCCCTCGCCCAGCAGTCCGGCGGCGGTGGCGGTCAATCGGGTGGGGGTTCGGGTACTCTCACCGGGCTCAACGTCGAGAACAACGGGACTACCCAAGGTACCGTCGTCTCGGGCACACCCGTACTTAATTTCATCTCGGGGTGCTCGTCGGCTGTACTCAGTGGATCGACATTCGGGATCACATGCACAGGTGGCGACACTATTACCTCGCCCAACTCCACGCTGACCGTAGGCGGAACAAGTTCGGCGACCACGCTTGATCTCAATCTGGGTAACGCGAACACTTGGGCCGGCACGCAGACATTCGGAACCATCATCCCCACCACAATCGGAGGTTCTCCTAATTTCAGCCAAACTACCGGGACGGCTCCTTTTAGCGTGGCAAGTACAACGGTCGTTACAAATCTCAATGCTGGGTCACTAAACGGCAAGACCTTTGTCAACCCCGGACCTATTGGAAGCACAACGGCTGCGGCAGGCGCATTCACCACAATGACCGCAACCCAACTACTCTCTACGGGGATCGTGGACGGTCAAGCTCCTGTAACCATCACCACAGGCACCACGGCCACGCTCGGAGGAACATACAATTCCGGCTATACGATCAACCACGAAGCCACTGCGGCCACTGGAGTGACTTATACCCTGCCTACAGCGGCAGCGGGTAAGCAGTATTGCATCAAGAATGGCTACAACGGTACGGCCGGCGATACTGGAGCATTGACGCTGGTAACAAGTGCGGCTGGGCAGTTCATTGTGTACAACGGCGCAATCTCGGCGACTCACGGACAGATCGCCTCGGGCGGGGCATTGGGAGACGCTGCGTGTGTAGTGGGGATTGATGCGACCCACTGGGAAGCGTACGTTCAGCAGGGGACGTGGACGCTCACTTAGGTATGAGAAGAATCCTCCAATTGGCTTTGATGGTTCTGCTGGCCTTGTCCGCATCGGCGCAGATCATCATGATCCAGCAGGTAGCGAATTCCATGCCGCCACAAACTCCGAGCGGGCCGACGTATCAGTACATCGCAGCGGAGAGCGGATATTGTTCCAACACAGGCGGGAACACGAATTGCACGGGCAACACTACCTCTATCAGCACGTTGGTCAATACAGTAAACGGCGATCTTGTAGTCGTGAATTGTCAGCGGCTTAATACTATCGGCGTCCAAGGGGTAGCAGTTAGTGACGTGAACGGGGAGACTTGGGTGGATGAGGCCGATTTATCTCCCAACAATGGAGCTACAGGTATGTCCTCCTTATTCGTTGCCTTAATCGCGAATGGCGGCTCGGGAGATGAGGTTTCCTGCACCAAGAATACAGGTGGAACCGTCGCATCGCTGTCCATGACGATTGATGCTTTCCGTTCCTCAAGCGGATGGACCAATCAAGGCGATGGGACGCCAACCGATCAGGGTACATTGAATTATGTTCTTGCCAGTCCCGCTGGTCCCTGTACGGTGACCGCATCGGGAGCGACTTCGCAGGCGAATGAACTGGTTTACGGTTCTTGCTTTGCGGCTACCGGAACAGTAAGTTCGGCCAGCGGTTATACGACAGCGCAAAACAATACTTTCACTTCGGTCGGTCAGGTTTACACTGCCTACAAGCCGATCACCGCAATACAAACGCCAACCTTCACCACTAACGGAACGCTCACCGATCCGCAGAGTTTAATCCTCACATTCGCACCAAACTAAAGGAGACTTAAAATGCCAACGTCAGCACCCGGAACCTTCGATTACAAATTCAACGTAAGTGGCCGCGTAGGAACCACAGCCGGAAGCACTCTGCCGACGCCGGAACAGGTCATGGCCGTGCTGCAAGCTGCCTGCGACGCTGGCGGCGACGGTTGGACGGTAACGAAGTAGCGCGTAGGCTCTGGCGAAAGGCCGTGGACTGGATCGTTGAAGTCGCGGCCATTTCAGCCTACCTATTACAAAGCAAGGAAATAAATGCGGAAATGGCTCGTCATCGCCGTCTTGTTGTGCGCTCGATTGTGGGCGCAATCCGCTCCCGCGCAAGTGTCCTATGCCGCAACTAATTTGCCCAACTTTTTTGTAGATGCCAACAACTTCGCCATCGGCATCTACTCCGGTCCCGTACTGTTCTCCCAACTCTCCTCGCTCACAGCATCCAATCTCGTTTACGTTCAAGACGGACTCCTCGGCTCCAATCCCTGTACAGGTGGCGGGACCGGAGCGTTCGCTCAATTTATCGCTGGGTCGTGGAATTGCTCAACGGCGTCGTCGGCGCAAGCGCTTCCATTCGTGGTTATCCCATCCGGTCTGTCTGCCGCTATTCCATCCGCCATCTCCGCATGTCCTCAAACCTCCGGGTCTGCGGGATGTGATATTTGGCTATCCGCCGGAGCGTATCCAGTTAGCGCGGCACTCACCACAAGCACCCTTAAAGGCGTTCATCTTCACGGCATTGGTTCCACAGGCACGGGTGGTTGCGCTACGGTTGTTCAAACTAGTGGGCCTATTTATGGCCTCACTGTTGGCAATGGTACATCGCCTAACTCTTCCGGTTTCCAGATCGACAACATCTGCTTTCAAGACACAACTGGGAATGGTCTCGGCGCTATGGACTTCCGCGCTACCCGCGATGCCGTAGTGACTGGTGTGGCTGCGTTCGGATACCAGGTTGGGACGTACGCCGAGCTGGATGGCGGTTCCAATTTCACGCAATTCATTCATTTCTACAATCCCTACTCGTGGCAGACCAAGTTCGGTATTCAGACCAACAATAAAGTGGCCAGCATCTACGTCTGGGGCGGGGAGTTTAACTGCCAGAACTCCGGGCTGACCGACGTGATCGCCAATTCTGTCGCTCTTGACCTCGGGTACACACACCAAGTAGCGTCTACAGGGAGCACGTCCGAGTCGTCATTCGAGGTTCAGTCCCAGAACTGCCAGATCGGTATCGGTACCTTTAACTCCGGCGGGAATAAGTTCCTCAACAAAGCGATCGAGAACACTCTCGTTCCGCGCGGATCGGGAACATACGGCGTTTATCTCAGCGGCGATACGCCGTCCCTTGCCAACGGCAACTACCTTGATGGGCTGCAAATTACAGGCGCTGGCACGGGCATATATATCGGTCCCAACGTCACCAACACGACGACGCACGAACTTATCGTCAATGGCACAACTGGCATCGACTACTTTGGAGACACCGGAGCCGAGACGACTGTCCGGCGCACGGTCAACAAGCGCCTGACCGGGTGGCAGACCAATCTCGCTACGATATCCCGCTCCTCTAATGTTGTTACCGCAACCACTACCGCCAACGGAACCAACGGGTTGCTTTGTATCGCCCAAGGCGCAAAAGTAAAAGTATTCCAAGTGACAGGCGGTACGACCGATTTCAACGGATCGTTCCCGACGACGGGAGTGACGTGTAACAACTCGGCAGGCACGACGACATTTACATGGGCACAGACTGGGGCCAACGAATCGGGCACAATTAACACTTCTGGCTGCAACGGCAACGGCTCCTGTGTTGCGGGGTTGTCTACGCTCGCAACATCGGGGGCGGGCGTAATCGAAGTCACAGGCGATAACGTTACCCAGAATATCGTCCTGCAAACACCGTCTTTACCTAATCAGGAAAACTTCGTTCAGTCGTCGCTCGCTGGCAC
Organism: Candidatus Acidiferrales bacterium; assembly: GCA_035603075.1. Classification (GTDB taxonomy): domain Bacteria; phylum Acidobacteriota; class Terriglobia; order Acidiferrales; family UBA7541; genus Palsa-295. The sequence continues at coordinate 44,768 of DATNLC010000032.1, forward strand.
CGCCAATCTGTTCTTTGACGGTGTGCGCACTACGATCAACGAAAACAACTCCGGTCTCGTCCACCTCGTCGATGGCGGGACGGTAATCTATAACGGCACAGGTGTCTACACTCCCCAGCCCACCGTGGTTACCGGCGGCAACGGCGTCGTCAACACCTCCGGCACCACAGTCACGTGGTCAAGCGGGAACTTCTTTGGCCTTGGCTGGGCTGGCCAGATCACGATCAACAATGTGGTGTATACGATATCCAGTGTCACTAACCAGATCACTCTGGTACTGACTGCGACTGCTGGTACGCAATCCAGCGTGAACTACAACGCCTCGGGTATCCCCGGCGTGCCACCGTGTTCGTCGCCGCTGGGTGGTGTGTGCCAATCCTCCGACGATAAACAGGTGATTGTATTTACTAACACAAACGGAGCCACTCTCTGCCTGCCCCCGATCAGCGCTGGCTACCCGGTGCGTTATAAGTTCGGCGTGGAGTTCGAGCCGGGTTCGCTAGTGCCACAGTACGTTTCAATCACCCCACCGGGATCGACATCGTTCTATTCCCAGTCTTGTCTGGGTACCGCGGCGTTGTTTCGGGGATTGTCCACCGCTCACAACATGACGGGCAATAAGGGAATGTGGATTCAGAACAACGGCGCGAACTGGGAAGCGGTGTCGGGCGATCCAGATGTCACACTCGACCAAATCGGGAACTCCCTGTTCAACACATCCACCAATCTCAACCCTCTCACCAGTGGGTCGTTTGCCGGCTCCGGCTCCGGCGCTAACAATGGCCAAGACTGGCTCGAACAGGGTGGATCGTCGAATTCCACTGGTGGACGAGGCGCAGACCGAAAGAATATCTCCGGTCCCGATTCCGCCTCGGGCACAAATGGCAGCGTCGGCCAAATCCAAACGTTCAACGCCGGGATCGGGCTGGCTACCAAAACCGGATTCATCGTTAGAACGTGCGCGGATGTCGTGGGTACGGACTGCTTGGCTGTCCCTGCGGGTAACTCGGGTGCGGTACGGTTGACGGTATCGGGTACCGACACTGCTGGAGTACTGGGTATTGTGTCTTCCGGAAGCGGCCAAGGCACTCCGGTGCAAGTGCAACTGGATGGCGTGTACGGCCACAACCTCACGGATGGTGCGGTCGTCGAATCCTCCTGTACCGCAGGCCAGTTCTATGGAATCGCAGGTGGAGGACTGGATAACGGCGCTGGTGTGTGCTCGTCAGTGGATAGTTGCGGGCGCGCCGGAATAGCACTTCTGGCCACCACCGGAACATGTAACTCTTCTACTCCGTGTCACGTGCCCATTCGCATTGCGCCAGCTAGTTGTGGCACATCTGGAAGCGGTACGACAACGACCATCGCCAGCGGCACGATAACTCTCGGTACCTCGGCAATCGCATCCGCGTCGTGCGCGTCAGTCGTGACGGTGACGGCAACCGGAGTTCTTAGCACCGATGACGTGATGGTGGACTTCAATTCCGATCCGACATCGACAACCGGGTACGCGCCATCTACATCGGGGACGTTGACGATTATCAAGTGGCCGTCGGCAAACGCGATCAACGTGAAAACCTGCAACTCTACCGTGAGCAGTATTACCCCCGGAGCCGTGGTTTTAAACTATCGCGTGGTGCGCTAGAGATGCGTCATATTGTTACGACTGTGATCCTGTGCAAAGCCCTTTGGCCAACACTTTTTCAGGGCTATATTCCTTATCTGTTTTCTATCCACCCCATATTTTCTTGCAAGGGGTCTTGCCCCGTGAACGGGATCACCACGGATATATTCTCCTCGTATGCGGTTAATGCCATCAGTGTTTACTTTAACATTGCATGCGTACTTGCCGCGTCTACGTGCATCGCGTTCGTTTTCCAGCCTAGTTCCTTGGCGCAGATGAAAGGGATTAAAGCACGCCGGTGTGTGACAGGAGTGAAGAGTTTCCGGATATGGCCAAAATCCATTAGTGGCAAGAAAAGACACGCGATGGGCCGTTGTGTCTCTTCCCTTAATACTGAGTTTCCCGTAACCATCCGCATTGACAGAGAAAGGCCACAATATACATTTGTCTGGAGAGCAACTAGTTATGGTTCTGAGAAGGAATTGGAGACAGGTTTCTGTGTTAGCCTTACGTGGCATCTTCGCTCCTTGATAGCGAGGGTGTGGGGCGGTTGGCTGTTTACAGCAGTCAGTCGCCCAGTTGATGTTAGCACGGGAGTGCATCTAGTGACGCGTTATTTATTTGTGTTAATAGCGCTTTGTACTTGTGCTTGGACGCAAACATCCACGTTCAATAATTTGGATGATTCATTATCTAACTGGCAAAACCCACCATGCTACGGTACATCCTGCGCGGGCGGCACAGGTACCGCTACTGCCTATTTTCAAACCATTAACCACTCTGTCCCCTCCATTGATGGGGAATCTATGGAGATCGGCTTCACCGGACCCACCCTCACTGACGGCGAGACCACTAATGTGCTATGGCCACGTAAGGTAGGCGCGAACAATTCCGCTACGTGGTTCGTCGGCACATGGGCGTTCTACCTCCCATCCACATCCAATATCACTGCACTGGAAGTCGATCAATTCCAGTTCAACTCCGGCCAGCGATTCATGTTCGGCACCGAGTGCGATCTCGGAGCGTTTCTCCGGATATGGAATCAATTAACTACAAGCTGGGTCGCTACCACGGTCGCCTGCCCGGTATTCACTACCAACACCTGGCACACGGGACAATTTGTCACCCACCGCGTACCGGGGGATACGTCCTGCGCCAGCGGCAATCCGTGCATGCACTTTGACACTTTTACGATGGACGGCGTGGTGCATAATCTCAATCTTACTGAACCGTCGGCACCGTCATCCGACCCCGACAACACTGGGTTTCAATTCCAGATTGACATGAATGCATCCGGTGGGAATGTGCTCGAATATCTCGATCTGGTAGACTTCTCGGAGGGAACGGGAGCGCCTGCCACTGGTGGAGTGAGCGCGATAACGGTGGGACCATAGGAGTGCATAGTGAAAGAACACCGTAGGATGCGCGCCAAGTCGAATATTGTTCCTCCTGACGAATTTGCCTCGACGGTAGTCCGGACAATCAACGAGTCAGCGGTCGGCCTTCGCGGTCGCAAACGCCGGGAATTCATAGGGTGGGCGCGAAAGTGGTGGATCGACCAATTGCGTAAAAAATCTAAGGAGACCTAGTATGCCGATGCTCACGTTGCACAACGATCTCAATCAATCCGGCGAAGTGTATGTCGATTCCACCGCGATCACGTCGGTCACTCCATTTGGCTCCGGTGCCGCGATTGGGCTGAGGGATGCGCCGACAGTCACGGTAGCCGAATCGCCGTCAATGGTCGCTGCGAAGATGCGGGGAGAGTAGTGGGCGCAAAAATCCATGATATGGGAAACGGCGATCGAGGCCAGCGCCTTTACGCCTTCCACTGCCCCGGCTGCGGCTACGGTCACAACTTTGAAGTCCCCCGCTGGACGTGGAACAGTTCACACGATAAACCGACATTTACGCCATCCCTGTTGTGTAACAAGGATTTTCCTGAGTCACGTTGTCATTCAAATGTGACTGATGGGAAGATACAATTCTACGGCGATTGCCATCATTCTTTACGGGGACAACTGGTCGATATTCCGGATTGGGACGACTGATGTCCATCCCGATTCCCAACCCGATCTACCTTCAAGCTCTCGACGGCTCGACATGGGTACCCGCCGTCGATAATACCGGGCGCGCCGATACTACCTCTCTCACCCCTCCTCCCGGCCAGTCCACAATTCCGTGGTACGAGTTGAACGATGTCTCGAACGGACTCACATATCGGCTGGTCGTGCAACCGTGCCCAAGTGTGCCCACTGGACCGAGCGGTGAGCTGCATATCGACGAGACGGTCTCCAATCCCAGTGCGCCCAATCAACTCCTCGTCTCCGCGCCCAACGGGATCGTTTACTTTCTCAATATCTCGAATGGACGATTGCAATCCGGTCTCGCCGTGCCTGCAAACGCTTCCTGCTCCACGCTCATCAGTTCTCTTGCACTCCGCGTCCTCGACCGTCTTGAAGAAAGCGAGACCGCCCCGATTTTCTGGAATCTCCCTCTCGAAGTCCTGACCGCTATCGTCGAGGCCATGAACGACCTGACCCTCCTCGTTGGCCGTCCCGTGATCGGCGTGCAACTCCCGTTCAATCTCAACCCGAACTCCGTCTGGCAGTATTTCCCGAAAGGAATCCTGTGCTTCACCGACATCTACGGCCCCTCGTCCCCGCTCCGCAAGCAAACTCTATTCGATTACGATTACATCCAGTTCAATTCCGGCTCCGACTGGGAGAACGACACTTCCACGTCCGGTCCCTCAACCTGGGCTCCCTTGGGGACGACTATGTTTATTGTTCACCCGGCGTCGAGTGCGCCGCAACAGGTAACGGTCAATGCCATCCTATATCCGGCTCCGACGCCTTGGCCGTATAGCGCGAGCCTGACCGTCCCGTTTCATGATGAATTCTTCGCGGCGCTGGAGTCCTACGCCGCACATATTCTGAGATTCAAGGAAAGCGGAGTGGATTTCAGCGCGTCGATGGCATTGTACGGGGACTATCTCACGCAAGCCGAGAGGATGAGCCAGATCGAAACCCGAAAGGACTCGCTATTATTTTCGCGTTCATTTGGTGTACCATTTGGAACAAATCCGATTCAGAAAAGGTAATCACGATGGGACAGCCGATCAACAGCAACTCTATCGACCTCAAAAAGTATAAATCCTCCACCATCCGACCTTGTCCTCATTGCCGTCCCGAGACCGCGATCATCGACCCGCAGGCACCCGCGTGCAAGACCTGCATGGGATTCAACTTCGTCCAAGACTGTCTCAACTGCGGTGGCGACGGCATGTATAAGGGATCGGCGGCGGCGTTCGGCGGCGGGGATGTTCTGCACGCTTCGACGTGTAACCACTGCGGTGGTAAGGGTATGTATCCTGCCCGTGGACCCGCAACCGAGGAAATTGTAGCGCCCACGCTCGCCGCCGTGTAATACTGTTCGGCAATGGCACAGGTCGGCGTCGGATTCCGCACTGTATGGTCCGTGATGCTCGAAATGTCGTTCGAGCTAGTCGAACCGTATATCTATTCGACTACGATTGGTGCCGTCGCCGCGCCCGGTGTCGCGACTATCACAGTCAATTCCCTCGGCGTACCCGTCCCGGCCTGCTATCCCGGCGCGCAACTCATTATCGATAGCGGGCTGTCGGAGGAGATCATATCCGTCATATCCTCCAACTCCAACGTCACCCCACCCACCATCACTGCAATATTTGCGCTCCCGCACGCGGCCAACGTCCCGTTGATCGGTGCCACGTTTCCAACACAAGCGGTATCGGGAGATTACTTTTTCTCGCAAGGTGAAATCCTCGGCTATCTGGCGCGCGCGCAGAACGTCATGTTGTCGGATGTCCCTATTGTGTTCGCGCTCAACTACCAGACCGTGCAGTACGGCCAGACGCTCCAGCCGTTTCCATGCGATGTGGTCGAATGCCACAGGATCGCATCATCGTATGCGAACGTGGCGCTGTTGTCGCTCTCCCGGCTCAACAACGTGGTCACTGCGGTCTCGCTGTCCCCGCATGGACTCTCGGTCAACGAGAAATTCGCAGTCCTGTCTGCGCCCGATCCCAACTTTGATGGGGCGTTTCGAGTGAGCACGGTGGTGTCTCCGACATCATGGTCATACCCGCAGATCGGGCCGAACGAGTCGATCTCCGGTGGCGGTTATGCAGGGCTGTGGCTGAGACTGCTGGAGGTATCGCAGGAACAGTTAGCAATGCAGAACCCGCAGTTCGCGCAGACGTTCATCACCAGTTTGCGATCATGGTATGAAGACCGTAGCGGCATCTACCAGTACGGACTCGGTGGCCGTCCCGCATCCAACTTTCCAGTCGAAGTGTTGTGCTCAGTGCGCGACAGTGACAGCCTCGCCATGACGGACGGCTTTCTGGTGCCAGATGTAATGCTCCACGCCGTCCGCTGGCTGGCGTTGCATTACTGCCTCGCAAAGGACGGTGAGCAGCGCGACCCAGCCCGCGCTCAGTATTGCAAGATGCGTTACGATAAGATTGTCATGGCAGTGCGGCGATGGTCTGGTTGGGTCGGCGGTCTCGGTGGGCGAGCAGAGCAGCAGATGGCGATGGCGGGAGCAGGCGCAGGCAAAGGTAGACGCTGATGGCTCAGGACACCAAGTACACATCGAAAAGTCTGATTCTACGCAGCAAGGGTCTCGTTGCTCGTAACGTCCCCGACCAACCCCCAGACATAAGTTACTTCCTGAATATGGATGGTGCCCAAGAACGAGAGGAAAACGCGATCAGTACGAGGTGGGGCCAGACCATCATCAACCGTTCGCCCGATGGCACTTCCGGGGGCACCAACTATTTCCTCCCCGCCGTTCCCGTCATCCTCTCCCGGCTCCGCTCTCTCAATGGCCAGACATACCGCTACGCTGCGCTCGCCGACGGCTCTCTATGGCGTCGGGCAGCCGACACGCAAGGCCCGTACACTCAAATCGCGACTGGACTCTCGGGTCAAAAGTTTACTGCGCTCACGCAGACATGTTTTGAGACGGCACAACCGTACCTGTTCTGCTATGACCCCCTCAATCCCATCAAGGATTCAGGCACTGGCACTCCATCCCGTATTGGCATCGTCCCCCCCGTCGTCCCCATCACGGCCCAGCAGTACGCACCGCAGATTGTATTGATAGACAGTTTCCAGTCCACATCTGGGTATGGCGTCTCCGGCTCCCTCTCCACCGCTGCGACTGTCGCTGGCACCGCTGGCACCCCGCAACTTTCCGGCAACTATGACCAGTACACGGACGCCACTCTGTCTTACGCCGCCGCGCCCGACGGGATGATTGGACTGTCCTCCACTCTTGCTGACTCCGCTCTGCGTCTCAAGTTCAACACCAACCGCGCCAACAACACTTACGATATTGTTGCCCTCAACAACGCCTACTCTCCCACCGACTCATTCGTATTCAAACAAGTCCTGTTCTCGTTCCCGGCATCCGCAACCACCAACATCGGTAAATCGGTATCCCTCAATTTCGGCAACTACCAGTCCGCGGACCTGATCGTGCTGGTGATGAAGGTCTCGGACCCGTCCGCAGTACAGTCGATCTCGGTGCAGTTCGATGTGAATGCCAGCGGATACGGTGCCACGTATTACACCAAATCCATCATTCCAGTTTCCTACCAGGGCGGGCTCTCCGATCCCCTCGCCAATGACCCGGCATCGCAAATGGTCAACGAGGTGTTTCAGTTGGCCACGGGAATCGTCAATATCCAGCAACTTGGACAAGCCTCCAACCTCCCCGGCAATGACCCGAATCTTCCCATCGTACAGCCATCGCAAATGGCGAGTGGTGGGCCGGGCGATACTGGCGCATGGTCGGTGATCTATATGCAGTTGGGGGATTTCCTCCCCGTCGGCAACGCCGGCACTCCGGGATGTGATTGGAGCGCTGTGACGGGCTGGCAGGTGCAGGTGACCACAACCTCGGCGGGGGGCACGGATATCGCGTTCAACGGACTGTACATTCAGGGGTCGCCGACCGCGAATGGTATTGGTACGAACGCGGGCGCGTCTAGTTACGGCGGTATCGGATATGACGCGCGATACATTTACTGGAACGCGAACACGGGTACGCCGTCCAACCCGTGCTGGGAGGCGATGTTCTCGATCACTCCCTCCAATCCTGGTGGCTCATCCACGCTCGTCGTCCTGCGTCAAGCCATCAACATGCAGGGGCAATACTCCGCCGATCCGCAAGTCACCCACGTCCGCATGTACATCCGTGGCGGGCTCTATGGCCAGAACTGGTACTATGCGGACCAGTTTCCCAACATTACCGGGAATGGGACATTCAACTACAAATACATCCTCCCCGATTCCGCGCTCTCGCAGGGCAATATTCTCAACCTGCAAGCCGATGTGCCTGTCACTTCCAATCTCCAGACCCCGATCAACACTACGCTGTCCGCTCCGCTCGCACCACTCCCCGCTGGGACTAACACTCCCACTTTGGTCACAGTCACAGTGGCAGGCACACCAGTATTTGTACGGAATCAGATTGTAGTCATCGGTACCCCGCAGAATTTGGAGCAGGCGTTTGTGGTCGCAGGTGGGACCGGGACGTTCACGTGTTATATATTTTTGCCACATGCCGCTGGCGAACCAGTCCAGGCGTATTCGCAGCCCGCAGTGTCGTGTAATCTAGCGGCCCAAGGGTATAACCAAACGTGGCTGGCGGGTGATCCGAACAACCCGCATTTCCTGTATTACACTCCGGTTGGATATCCGGAAAATTGCCCTCCACAGAACTACATCCCCGCGCCGGGCGGGCCGGGAGATCCAATCTCGGCGGTGATCAATTTCCGTGGCACGGTGTTCGTGCGGACATACTCGACGTGGTACCAAGTGTTTCCCGGATCGCCGCCGTACATGCAGAGCACTGGCAGCAAGCACGGGTCGCCCGCGAGTTTCGACTGGTCGATCACGGAGAGCGCTATCTGGTTTGTCGGATGGGATGGAATCCGTACATTCCGTGGCAGCGATGGCGACTACATGTCGCTGATTATCGAGTGGCTATTCCGGGATATTGGCCTGCCTCAAACTCCCGTGCCCGATGTGAATCTCAATCTCCTGTCCAACGTCGTGTCCGCGTTCAAGAACAACACCGTTACCTTCATTTACACAGATATCAACGGGATACAACGCCGTTTGCGCTACAGCACGAGCTACAAACGGTGGCGGAATGATTCAGTTCCCGCGACCGCGATATTCACCGAGATCGACACCAATAAACTTTTGTATTCGATTCCGATCACGGCAGGCAATCAATTCGGCTGGGCGATTGTGTATGAGGACATCACCAAAGATTACGACGACGGTGGGTGGTTGAACGGTGTGTTGGTCCAGACCCCGATCAACATTACGCTGGAGACGCCTTACTTAGACCTTGGCACCCCGAATAACCAGAAGGTGTGGCAGAACCCAACCGTAGACGCCAATCCCAACGGTCAGACCCTTGCCGTCATAATGTTGTTTGACGACAACAACGGAGCGGTCGCGCCTATTACGCTGGGAAACATAACGGGCACCGTCAGGGATAAATTCCAGTTCGACATCAACGATGGAGAGGGGATCGAGGCGTACCGGGCGAGTATCGTGATCACCGGTAGCGTGACCGCCGCACCGATCATCTATCAGGCGGATATCGAAACCGCAGTGCTGCCGGAACAACGTGCAGTGCTGGACAGTTACTGGCATAAGTTTGGGACGGACGAATCTAAACTCATCAAGCAGGGGTACTTCGATTACACAGCGTCTCTGCCTGTCGATGTCAATCTCTACGCGGACGGCAGCCCGATCCCGTACTATTCTTTTACTCTTCCCGCCAACCCCACCCGGAGCGAAGTGCCCGTCCGTGTACGATTTCCCGCTTTGAAACCGCGTCTGTTCCGGTGCATAATGACGAGTACCAGTCCAAATCCGGCGGAGAACGACTTGCAGGTGTGGAGCGCGATCCAAATCGATCAAAAGCCTATCTGCATCGGCAAGGGCTACACGAGATCGGAGTTGTCGTCGTCGTAACTATGCTATGACTGCCGCCGCCACAGCCACTGCGCCGTTGATTGAATCCCGCACTCCATCCACTTCCATTCCCACTCCCACTCCCACTCCTCAATTGTGCTCTGGTACTCTCCGTTGCAAACTCAAGCGCTCCCGGAAACAGTTAGCCGACCTGACACCTGAAACTCGCGCCAAAGCCCTGATCCCAAAAGTACGACCATGCAAGGCGATGGCAGTGTATCGCGTGGGCCGCGCGCTGTACTGCGATTTTTGCTTCAACAAATATATAGAGACGCATTGGAACGACATTGGCAGGGTAGAGCGACTGAGCGACGACGAGGAGGATTTTGTATGCGCGGGTAGAGGGGGGAAGAAAGCGAGGCGGAAGGTGGATAGGGATAGCGAGCCGATATGCCAAGTTCCCAAACCGCATGCACGCCGGGGACGGTAACCTCTCATGCCTACCCAGCAGCCCATCCCCACCTCCCCACTCCAGCACATCACTCTCACTCCCGATGACCTCGCCGATCCCGACCAATTCATCGGCCTTCTCAATTCCATCCATCTCAACCAGAACCAAATGATCAACTCCATCCTCGGGCACGCCGGCGCACCTCCAGTCCTAAAAGCCGGGGCCAACTTCGGCGGCAACCCAGTCTCAAACGTCGGTGATCCCGTGGCTGACGGCGATGTCATCACCAAAGCGTTCGCCAACAATAACTATGGCGCATCGGTGGTCGCGCAGGCGATCCAAGCCCTCGGATCATCGGCCCCCGTGATGCAGTCTTACCGCCGCCTCAACGACCGCGTGCAACGGGAGAACTATTCGTCGTTCCTCAACTCGGTGACGAACACCAGTCCCACGGCGAATACCGCTACCTTGTCCGAGGGTGCAGTCTCGGGTGGCACGATCCCCATCACCGTATCCGCCGGGCTCCACCAATATCTCGATGGCAGCACGGTCCCATTCCAATCCCGCACGGATACTCTGACTCTCCCTGCGTCGTTCTCTCTCGCCTCCCTTACCCGATCTGGGAACATCGTGACCGCGGTGACCTCCGCCGCCAACACAGTCGCAGTCGATGATGGTGTGGGAATCGGGGGCGCGATCAACTCCGAATGGCAGGGGAATTTCGTTGCGCTCACCGTCACCCCGCCCGATACGTTCACGTATTTCCAGCCGGGACCGGATGACTCAACGACAGGCGGGCTGGTGTCGTTGCTGGCAACTTATTACTACATCCGCACCACAGGGCAGACGAAACTGGGACTGGTATCGGTTCCCACCGCCGATACGTGGTCGGCGCGCACTGGTGCGTCATTCGACAAGTCCACGATCATCGCTGTCGTTATTTTGAATTACCAGGGTTACGATTTATTGAATTCTGCCGGGGGTGCGACTCCGCCGTCTACAGGCGCGGCGGTGCCTGTCGTAAGGAGAATGTGATGGCCGAGACTGTAATAGAGATAAAATCCATGTCACGTAACGGAGTCACCGGGCACATCGAAGTGGATGTGTGTGTGGTTGAGATCGCAGACGACAAGACCGAGACACGGGGCGTACCCGAAACGGAAGGGATTGACCCGTTGGCGTTGGCGAAACGCTATCACTATCACAAGGACAAAACGGCAGATGGATCGGTCGAGGATGCTCAGGTACATATCCAGAGGTGGCTGGCGGAAGTGAAAGAGCGGATGGTACAGCGGCACAAGGCCCGGACTGCCGCCGTGGGGGAGTTGCAATCGCTGGTAGGGAAACGCCTCTAAAAATAGCTCTTGAAATTGTCTGACACTTGTATTACATTTCCTCTCATGGCGATCCGCCGTAAGGACCCCAAGAAAATGATCTCCGTTCGGCTGGAACGGAGTCTCCTTGCGAGGGTGGAAAGATATGCACGCCAGTTGGGATATGGCAGGTCGGCGGCCATCCGGCGGATCGTTCAATTGTGGTCGAAAGGGACTATCGCATAATGTCTCCCACTGAAGAAGATATCTCTACCGCTGCCCAATCCGTCGTCTCCTACACTATCGCGATCACGCCCAACATGGCGGCGACCGAGTTGGCGAGTGAGTTGCGTAAAATCCGCGACCTCCTCAACCGTGCGTATCGGAACGCGCTACTCGAAGACAAAATGAACATTGCTCATCCCGCGATGCAGGGGTTGATGGCGGCGACGGTGAATGTAGAGGGGTCGGCGAATGCGGTCGATCCGCCTAGAGTACTCGGAGCCGTGGATGACAGAGTGGTGAGAGGGATGGGGAGGGCGTGATGGGATTTGGAATTCCGCTAGCGACGCACGAATACACCAGACCAGAGCAATCGACGCCTATGTGTCCAACTACCGGAGTCCCATGCAGTCAATGCGAGTGCGGCGGAGTCGGATGCGGTGAATCGGCAGAGTCGAAAAAGGGCGATGACACCAAATGAGTATCTCTTTCGATCTCCCCAATCGGCCACTGTCCTTCTTCGCCTTCCACGCCTTGTACCGCGAGTGGTCGTACATGATCGCCAGTTGGTCTGTCTGTCTCGCCATCCTGACCGCGTTCTTCCACCTCGCCGCATGCTACATATTCGCGTCATCCGTAATTCTGTCGTTGTGCTTTATCGGGCTACTGACTTTGTTCTACGAACTTTCTCAGCACACGCCATCTTCCTATACCGAATGGCGGAGATTCCTTATCGTCATGCTAGGGTATTGGTCAATTATCACATTCGCCGCCGGGCTGGTTGTTGGCTCATACCAGTTTTGCAATCGAGGTCTTCCGCAATGACCACCACCAATTTCTCCCACGCTCTCCCCGACACACTGACCCGCGAACAGATCGAGACCTCGGTCATCGTCATGGTGAGCGAGCAGTCCGGCCTGCCAGTCACGCTCACGACCGATCTCAGACAGATCAAACTGGATTCGCTCGATTACGTGTCATTGGCCTCGTGGATGGAGTCGGAGTTCAATCTCCCGCCGATATCGGATGTCGACCTGTTTCGGTTTCAAGTCGTGTCACAGTTGGTCGACTACGTGGTCGCAGCCAAAGCAGAGTTGGCGAAAGCGGCGGAGTCGAGAGTAAGACAGGAAGCGGAGCAAACGGTGTGATATGGGAGTCGTCCCCGGACCATACGACGTTCACGGCTGGCACGCTTTCAGGAGTGGCTGGCAGGGTGAGTCTTGGTGCGCGGAATGCGACTGCTTGGGATCTCGGCACGTATCCGAACAGGAATATGAATCTCGTAAAGCGGAATTTGAAGCGGATGCCAAGCGTTTTAACCGAATGTGCGAAGAAGAGGAGATATGAGATGAATCGCAGACTGTTTCTGGGCAAGGGCGTGATGGGGATGGTGGGGGCGATCGCGGCGGCAATAGCAGTACCATTTACGAAGAATGAGCGCTCGTTCCAAGAGGAAGCTGCCGCCAAGGCGGTGGAAGAAATAACGTTCGAGCGGCGGGTGCGGGCGGCAATGCAGCGTGCGGATTGGGACGCTCTCGATCCCAAATCTCCGGGTGCATTCATCCGCAAGAGTAACAATGTCGCAGGCGATTTGGAGTTCACGCGCAAAGCGGATTTCCCGTACAAAGATTCTGTTAAGGGTTTGAAGGAGTTGCATATCCGTTTGGATCGATTGGCGCGCGCACTCCGGGCCAATGCCGTAGAGGATATTACCTAGGTGAGCGATTCCATCCTCTCTGTATTCGCCGCCGACGATTGGCGTATGGGCGACCTCCAAATAGTCCCCTATGACCGCCGCCGCGTTGACATCTTCGGCACCGGATACCTGCTTCATTTGTACAACGAATGTCTCCTGTCCCGCCCGACCGACCCATACGGCATCCTCAGCGACGTATTCTGCGGAATGACCGACCTGTCCGCCGATGCGATCTGCTCTTATCTCGCCAACAAACCTATCAGTCTCCTCTGCGTCCACACCTCCGCTACCGAATTCACTCCCGCTGGATTCTGCTGGCCAACGGAAGTGATACGAGCGCAATCGACCAGCTCGGCATTCTGTGCGTTCGCATTTTTCCGCAACTGGTGGGGAACTCCCGAATGCACCGTACTCGGAATGCTGGGTATCGCCTACCTGTTCGAGAGTTTGGTATTGACCGCCATCCACGGGCAACGGTACGCTACTAACGAGCCTGCCGCACGGTGGATGCGGCAATTCGGAGCCAAGGATATCGGGGTGGTCCCATATCTGTTACGCTCCCACGACGGCGGACTCGAAGCGTGTACGGTATCGACACTGTTACGGGCGGATTTTGAAGCGTACACTCGCAAACAGTTAATCACACTCGCGGGAGCGGCGGTCACGAATGGGCAAGTCGGGGAACAATCTCAACGACGTGAACCCGCAAGTCCAGCAATCCCTTCTGTCTAATTCCACGGCACTCACAAATATAGCTTCCCAGCAGAGTCAGAATGCCGAGCAACTCTACAATCTGACGGAGCCGGGGCTGGTGACCGCAGAGGACCAGTACCAAAAATTGGCATCCGGCGATCCTGCCGCGATCATGCAGGCCATTGCTCCAGCGGCACAACAGACAGCCCAAGCCACTGCTGGTGCCCGCGCTAATATCATGGCGAATGATCCATCTGGCGGCGAGAAGAACCTTGCACTGGAGCAAACCGACGTTAACCGCGGCGCGCAGATATCCAGTGCGGCATCGGGGGCTACTCTCAATGCTCCGAACGCACTGGGTCAACTCGCTAGCCAAGGGATCAGTGAATCTACGGCAGCGACCAATTCTGGTATCAGTGGGCTGTCCAACGCCAATCAGGGGATATCGTCGTTGCAGGGGTTGGAATACCAAGGGGAGCAAATCTCCGCTCAGGAAAAAGGATCGACGCTCGGCGCGTTAGGGAGTCTGGCCGGCGCAGGTGCAAGCGCGTATGGATCGTATGCGGCGTTGGCGTTGTTAGCGGCATAAGCGGCGTAACTGTACAACTGTATGTCCACATCTCCCGCCACTCCCGACTACTCTCCAACCAGTAAAACGCCGTACCGCGCGCCGGAAACTCCTCCGCTCCCCGAGATCGCCGCGCCGCCCGCCCATGCCGACATGCAACAACCAGCCGCTCCGTCGATGGTCGGCGGCAAGACCAAAGGGATAGCGGTTATTGCCACCCTCGCCGACTCGATTCTTCGCGGCGCGGTGCGCGGGCGGGATTACGCCAACCAGGTCAAGGCCCAAAAACAGCAGCGGATGGCACAGGGGCTGAACTACAACTATCAAACGGCGCGCAACAACTATCTCGGCATGCTCAAGTCGGGTGCCGATCCCAACTCCAAACAAGTCCAGGAAGCCAAGAACGCCGCCGACGCCGCATGGGAGATCCAGCAGCAGTTCTACCAGAATATGTTCGGGCAGGATCAGGGCAAAAAGGGAAAGAGCAAGAAGTCGTCATCCAACTCCAGTTCCCAGAGCGGAAGTGATCCACAATCTCAACAGCCGAATCCGATGGCGATGTGGGCGTCCGGTGATCCCGTGCAGAGATTGCAGGCGGCGATGATTATCAGGCAGAAGGCGGGGCCGGATTACCAGGGAGAGGCGGCGCAATATACGAGTCCACAGTACCGTCGCCAGATAGAACTGATGCGCGGTGAGCAGCGCGTCGAGGGAGATATCCAGCAGAAGCGGATCGACCTGCATGATCTCCAGGGTATGGACCCGGCGAAACTGACTCCCGATCAGGAGTCGAAACTGGAGCGGTTGCGGACTGACCCCGAGTTGTTCCCGCAGATGGCGAAGGGGGACAAAAAGATCAGCCAGTATGTCGGGCAGGACGGCAAGGAGCACTTGATCTGGCAAAAGCCGGATGGAGAAACGTACGAGTCATTGGGTACGGGTGATGTTCGCAAGCCCGTGTCGGAGACCAAGCCGATACGTGCATGGTCTAAAGACACTCACGGCAAGCCATTCAGTGTCGAAGTCGATCCCAAGACTAACCAGATAATTCCCGGCACGGAGAACCATGATCTCGTGCCGCCGAGCGATACCAAACAGATATTCGACACCGTGCGTACAGGCGAGTTCAGTTGGAAAGACGAACAAGGGCAATTGCACCGGACGCAGACATCTACGACGACCGAACACGTGCCGAGGGGCACAGCAGGTGGAGCAGCACACGCTGCGCCATCGGGATCGGGGTCAGCGTCCGGTGGCGGTGGCATTCCCCCTTCCACTCCCGGTGACCGCATTATTGGATCGACTGGCCCAACCGGGCAGACTAAATCCCGCGCTGACGCCGCCGACTCGGTGATGAAACTATTGCCTCAAGTCCGCGACCTGATAAAAGACCCGCAGGTACGCGAGCAACTCGGCGCTCTTCCCGGCAGGTGGTCGGAGGTGGAAGCCAAACTGGGCACACTCGATCCTAAGACCAGAGAACTACTGGGCGCGCTCAAATCCGTATACTCTCTCGCGGGCGCGATGCACGGCTGGCGAAGCGTAAAAGTAGCCGATGAATTCGAGAAAGCCTACGGTGGGCTGCATACCGATCCGGATTCGCTGCTTGCGGGCATGGATGCGATGGAGAAGACGGCGAAGGCCGTGTATGAGACCGGATACAAGCATCCAGACAAGAGTGCGGGCGGAGGAGACGGTAAGTCCAATGCTCCGTTGCCGTCTGAACTAAAAAATAAACTGGATACCGATTTTGGTCCCGCAAAGTAGAATGGTCGTGATATGGCTGACTCGAATGCAGCGTCCGCTCCCGCCGCTCCCGCCACTACCGCTGTCGATCCAGCCGTAGCCTCCGCAACCTCCCCATCCAAACTAACTATTCCGCAATTCGCGTCTGAAATCCGCAAGCGCAAGCCGGGATACGATGGATTGGCTGACGATGTGCTTGTCCGCGAGGTTCTCGCCCGCCGTCCCGACTACACACAATACATCCAGACCGCTGAACCGCGTCCGCGACTCAAGAATAATCGTGAACCGTCATTCGATCAGCGCACACAGAAGTTCTTTGAAAACCACCCAAAGATCAGGGAAGCGGCACTCGGTGCGGCATCGGGGTTGGGCATACCGGAGTCCCTGCATCCAGTCGCCGATATGGCGAAAGGGTTCGTTCACACTGTCGCCGATGCCCCGCAAACTACAGATGAGCAGGCGCTGGTGTCACATGATCCGAACGCGCGTATCCTGCTCCCCGCGTACCGCATGGTTAAGGGGATTATTCAACAGACCTACGGATATGGTCAGGAGGCGTTTGACTCTATCGACTGGGGGAAGATGAAATTCAAGCCCGGCGATGAAGGTGCCCCCAAGACCGCGCATGCGCTGGCCGGGCTGGCGACTGAGATCGTGTCCATGATCGCGGGTGGAAAGAAAGTTCCCGAAGCGGGAGAGGCGGCGGTACATGCCGGAGGGACAGCGGCAAAGGTGGTCACAGAGGGTCCGACTGTCACCGCGCAGCGTATGGCGGGGACGGGACCGAGACTGGCCACAAAAGTCGCAGAAGGGGTAGTCGAGGAATCCGATAAAGCCGCAGCCGGAGCGGCCAAAGCCAAGACTGAGTTCACCGATAAATTGTCTGAGCACCGCGCTGGAAAAGTGGAAGCATCGCGGATTGAAACTCAACACGAAGGGTTGAAGCGGGCGCAAGCGGCTGCTGCCGAGAAGGCAATCGAGAACGCCAAGTCTACTCACAAAGCGGTGAGGTCGGCGCTGGATCAGCGGTGGAATGGACTGCGAGAAAAAGTAGGAGTAGACGCTCCGGTAGAAGCACCTCCACTATACAGCGCGGTCGAGAGCGGGAGGGCAATGCTTGCCGGCGTTCCCGCCGACCTCAAGATATTCAATGACATCGTAAAAGAAGTTACCGAAAAGGGGGAAAAGGTAGAAAACGAGCGTGGTGAACTACAGGGTGTTCCGAAGCAGTCCATCCCGTTTGACGATGCACGGACTCAGTATTCCGTGATCGGCGAGAAAGCTTACGCCGCAGATGGGATCGTTCGCAAGGCGCTGTTTCAGTTGTACGACGCATACGATAAAGCGTTGAACGTCACTGCCAACAAAGCGGGTGCGGGTGCGGACTATACCGCCCTCAAGCGCGACTGGAAATCCTATATGCAGGACTGGCACGATATGAGCGGGCAGGCGACGGGCGGGAGTCCGCTGGCGAGATTGTACCGGGCCAATCCAACGGATGTAGATGTAGCGAAGGGAATCGCATCCGGTAAGTTTGGGAATCGTTTACTACAAACTATGGGCAAGTACCGCAAATTCGGAGCCGACCCGGAACTGGCACAGTCCATGCGAAAGTACGTGGCGGTTGAGAAGGCGTTGCCGAATAAAGTCAAGGTACCGCCAAAGCCTGAATACACGTCGCCGGGTCCGGTACGTCCACCGAACCTTGAGGACATCATTCAGAAGACGAAGGAAGCCAAAATCGAGCAAGCGAAGGAAGCCAAGGATAAATCTCTAACGTTATCTAATCGCGATGCCGTGCTTGGCGGACTTTCGGCTGCTGGTGTATTCGGTTTGCACAACATATCTTGGGCGCTCCCCTATATGGTAGCCCGCGTTGGAGAAGCTGTATTGGTCAGTTCCGAAATGGGTCAGCGGTGGCTGTCACGGATTACGCCACAGGACATAGCCGCGATCAACGAGGTACTAGCCAAAGCCCCGGACAAGCGTGTGCCCGTCCAGAATGCAATCACGCAAGGACTGGTCGAGAAAGCGCGCAAGGGAGAAAAGTTGCCACCGTTAAATACTTTCTCGGGGCTGTTGTCACGGGCGCAAATGGGTGCGATATTGAAAGTGGCGGCACCGCCAGCGGTACCAGCGGGACAACAACAGCAGCCGCCGCAACAAGTTCAGTAGTCGATTAAACCCGCTATTTAGGGCGCGCATCTAGCGGGTATGCCAGCAGAGGCCGTTCATGGCGGTCAAACTGGATGCTGTGGGCGTCTATGCTTCCCCTACACAGAATGTAAACAAGAAGCAGCCTAATTTTATGATCGTCGATCTCAACGGCATCTACGTCGAACACTCACTCGTTGCGGTGATCAGGGAATCGTCTCTCGACTCCGATCAGACCGTGATTTTCACGCCGGGGCAGTCTGCTATTGATGGCGGTCACCTGATCGACATGCCCGTTGAAGAAGTGATCGAGGCGTTGAACGCTTCCCACATGCAGGCCATCGCAGAACGGTTGCTGGAGGACGCCGAAGCGGAACGGTTATCGGCTGCTCAAAGTTGATCGATTCCCAAAATGTGATCCAATTCCCGCACCATCCTCATCGCCCCGCTTGGCGACAACGGGAACCCATCTCTCACCGCGTCCGCAAGCGCTTTAGCGTCTACAAATCTTGCCAGCAACTCGCACGCCCGCATCGCTTTCAGTATCGGGTCGCGTATCTGCTTGATCCTTTTGATCTCGGCGTCGATGGTCGCCGCATATTGTCTTGGCCGCCGAATCACTACCTCACTCAATCCAGCCAGCCACAACAGCAGGCTGATCCGATCCAGATGTTTCATCTCCACCACATGCCCGCCCTTCCGGCATAAAGGGCGATTAGCAAGAGTAGCCAGCCGTTGCAGCAGACGATGCAGAGAGGTGACGGATATCCATCCCCCCTGCTTGACGGGAATCGCGGGCGCAATCGAGCACAGTTGCCTCAGCCGGACGGAACTGACGAAGATGCCGAGTTCGTTGGTGTGTTTTCGGCTCTTTCGCCGGTAGGCGAATCCTCGTGAAACAAGAATAGTGGATACTTCATGCAGGGATATCACGGGGCGGTCGTTGAAAGGGCGAGGTTTAGGCGTCCGAGCCACAGTGCGATTATAATGGCCTCAATATGGCGATGGAAATTATCTCTCATCCAGCGTCGGGGAATATCGCGCAGGTCGGCTACGATGCTGACTCTCAGGAATTGATCGTTGTGTTCAAGTGGAAATCCGCGACATACAAATATTCCAACGTGAGCGGTGACGAGGCCAACGGGTTCTCGCAAGCCCTGTCCGCCGGTGATTATCTCAACCAGTTCATCGTCCCGCAGCACCCCGGTGAGCGCATCTCGTAATCGTCTCCTCGTGTGGCCTTTTGCCGTCGCCGCTCTATCTCCCCCTCTGCTACCCTCGACACGAGCACGACTATATCGCTACTACAATCCCTCATGGCGAGGTTCGATCCCGACATGCGAGCGTCACGCAAACGCTTTACCCGGCCAAAGAAAATGCAGGCCATTCGCCGCAAGCCAGTCGGCGACGGCACGGCAACCAGTCGTTATATGAACTCCACCGCTGGGCGTGCGGCCATGAAAGAGGCGTTGGGTGTCCAACGTCACAAACAAGCCAACATCTGCGCGGACTGCGGACGATGGTTGCCGTGGGAGAGCGCACGATTTAAGTATCATGAGTGTCCGGATGGAGTCGAGAACGTAGCCACCCACAAAGGTAAATGTCCTGTCGATGCCAATTTGGGGGCGGTGCACGAGGGAGGACCAACGCTGTCATCGGTGATCATTCCCGTGATTGTCGCGATTGCGTTGTGTCTGGCCGCTCCCAGTTTTATGCACGCGCAAGGCGGGTCGATTAGCGGAATGGTAATCCAGCCGGGTCCACCGAATGGAACTGGCGGTCCTGCTCCGTCTGCTGCCGTCCGCGTGTGCCCCTACATCGGAGGCTCCGGCACTCCATGCTCACCGACCGCCAATTTATTTCTCGATCCCGGATTGACGATTGCATCACCGAATCCAGCGACATCAGATAGTTTTGGCAATTACAGTTTGTGGGTGTCTCCCGGTGCGTACTTGGTTCAAGTCGTACCGATTAATGGTTTCCTTTACAGTTATCTGGTCCAAGCTGTCGCTGGCACCGTTACCTCGGTTGGGCTTTCGATGCCATCCACGGTATTCTCCGTATCTGGCTCCCCGGTCACTGGTTCGGGTATTCTGGCTGTAACCTTTCTACCCCAATCCGCCGGACTCGTATTCGCCTCCCCAACCAACGCATTCGGGCTGCCTACATTTCGTAACTCCGCACCCGGCGATTTTGGCTCCCAGTCCGCGAACACCGTGCTCGGCAATTGCACTTCGGCCTCGGCCTCCCCCCTGTTCTGCGCACTCACTGCATCAATGATTCCATCCACGCTAAACTCCACCGCATTCTCCGGCCAAATCTCCGCTCCCTCTCTCGTACTCAACTCCGGTACCCCGCTTACCACCACCAACCAGTCCGGCACAGGGTCCATCGTTCTCACAAACAGCCCAGTCATCACCACCCCTACCATAGACTCCTGTCCGCAACTAAGTGGCGTTGGGGCTTGCAGCACGATACAGAACTATTCCATCACCGGAACCGCGCTCAACACCCTCACCAAACTTGCCAATACAGGCGGCGTTGCGGCGGTCGTCGCAGCTTCCACATCAGATACAGGTGGCGTAATCGGAGTCGTTATCGCAGGTGCCGGGACATCGGGCAGCGCCAGCGTGATCACAAGCGGAGCCGCTCAGTGTCAATTCGACGGATCAACGACCGGAGGGGACTATATCCAGATCAGTTCGACTCTGGCCGGGTACTGCCACGATACGGGAATCGCGCCACCCCTGTTTCCTTCCTCCGGGGGGCAGGTGGTAGGGAGATCCGCCGGAACCTTCGGCGGCGCAGGCGTCTATTCGATGCTGTTCGAGCCCGAGGCGCAGGCGGGTGGCGTTAGGACATTGTGCGCGAGTGGAACGCTTACCACTGTCAACGCCAACACCAATAGCGTGCAGACTATCGAAACGTGCCCGATTCCAGCGGGCGCACTCAACTCTATCGGTAAAACGTTCCGGGCGACATTCTACCTGCAAGTCGCTCCCAGCGGGACGTCCAACAGCCTCCTGTATTTCAATATGGGCGGATCACCTACGCTGGCTGGCGGCGGATTATTAGCATTCCAAGGCTCAAGCGCGGTCAGTTGGGAAATCAGTGCGCAGGCGACTTGCACGACGACCGCCACAGGCATAAGCGGCGCAATCACCTGCGCGATCACTCCCACGGTCGTTGGGGGGACAGCGTCATATACCATCCTCAATAACGTCTACTCGGGCATTAATCTGACGCAACCTCTGTATGCGGGGACGGCGTGTTTGTTTCTGACTGCTAGTTCGTCCAACTCGTGCGCACAATCAATGTTCAGCGTGGAGCAATTGAATTGACACGGCGAGCGATACAAAGGTTGGCTATCGTACTGCTCGGGTTGTGCGCGATCGCATCCGCCCAGTTGACCAATGTCGCAGTCACCGCGATGACGCCGACATCGGCCACCGTATCATGGACCTCGGTCGCGCCATCATCGACGCAGGTCTATTTCGGACTCAACGGGCATCTGAATTCCTATACGCCGCTCAACCCGGCGCTGGTCACGTCCCACACCGCCACCCTCACCGGGCTGATCGTGCCATCGCCGGGATCGATCATCTCCTATGCCGCGGTGTCCGTGGATGGATCGGGGAACAAACTTACCTCTCCCACGCAACAGTTCGTTCTCTGCTCCTCCGGTCAATCCGGGATGGTACAGACCTCGGGCACGATCAACAACTATTACGAGTACGGCGGGATGACATTAACATGGACCAATCAATCCGGCCAGTCCATCACGCCTACTGTCTGCGGCACGCCGATCCCCACCACGATTACCAAATCCCTCGACGGCGGCGGGTCGTTCTCGGCTCCCGTGCCTGACTCGCTGCAAATTGTCCCCTCACCGTCGCAGTGGACGGCGACTGCAAACTCCGTCGGCGGCATCGGAGTGTTTTCGATTGCACCCGTCACCATCACGGGGCCATCGTTCAACCTGTCAGCGCCGTTGCAAGTTGGCGCGATCGGCCAGACCATCCACGTCTGGTGGGATGCCGCTACCAACACTTTCTACCCTCCGCTTCCCGGCACAGGCTCCGTCACCTCAGTCGGCCTCGGCGTCCCCGGAGGATTCCAGGTCTCAGGCTCCCCAGTCTCCGGCGCGGGCATTCTCACATGGGGTCTGCCAGTCGGTTGGGGCACGGGATCGTTATTAGTCGGCAACGGTGCCAATTCCGCGACGGTATTACAACCGGGGTCAAGTGGCACCTGCATCGTGTCTAACGGCACTGGAGTAGCGCCGACATACCAGACATGCGGTACGGGGACGATTACGGGACCAACCACGGGAGGTGGACTGGTTCTCACGGGATCGACTCTCGGCAACCAGATATGCGGCACAGGTCAGGTACAGTCTTATAACGGCACCGCATGGGTATGCAGTGGCGCGGGAAACGTATCCACATCCACGGTGGTGAGCCAGAATATCGTGCAGCCTCCGGGGACGCAATTTTCCGCCAACAACGTAGATGGCATCCGGTATGTGGACCTGAGTCCGGGAACCTTCAACTGGTCGCAAACCATCTCCGTCGCGCTCACCGCCAACACCCCGGCAACAGTCACGATCACCCCGTGCCCGCTTGGGATATGGGGCACCGATACCACGTCCTATATCAAGCTCTCGAATGGATCGACCACGGAATACGATCCGTTAACGGGGTCGGGAACATGCACGGCAGGAGCAACTTCGGGGACGATTAAATTCACTCCGCAGAACACCTTTACGGCGACCTCTATCGGATCGGCGACGGCAGGTATTCAGGAAGCCCTGAACGATGCCTCCGGGCAGGCCAGCGCGGGATCGCGGCGTGGTAATTACGCGCTGAAATTCCAGCCCACGAATCCCCCAGCGACGACCTACTACCAGATCAACGCGCCGATCACAGTTCCAGTGGGGATCGCGGATATCGACGCCTCGGGCGCGTCGTTTGACTGCGAATCGACACAAGGCGCGTGCTGGTATTTTACGGCGGGCGAGATACTATTCCACGGAGCGCGGGTCGGAACCAAAAATCAGATTGTAGCGGCGGCGATTACAGCCACCGCGTGCGCCTCAAATGTTCGTACTTACACCACCACGCTGAATCCTCCGGTTGGATCCGTCGTGGATGTGCAAGGAACCGATCTGCCGCAATACTGGGGACGGTACCGGGTGGCCACCACTTCCTCAACCTCGTTCACTGCCACTGTGATCCCCACCGGCGCGGCAGCTACGTGCTCCAATCAATCGACGACAGCGACGCCGGGCGGCGTGGCCATCGACAAGACGTTTATCGAAACCAACGCCGACAACGGGCTACATGTCTCGGACATTTATTACGATCTTCCCGGCTGGGATCCGGGGTATTTGCTGACTTCGCTCATTGTGGTGGATAACGATCAGGATTTCCGGGCGGATAGAGTTTACACATCCTTCGATGGCTCGTCTCCGAATTCCTGCACCGCGATTTACTGTCCCCAGGTTTTCTACGCGCCGGGCGGTACGGCAGGGAATCCGCTGGGCAGCATCCACAAGTCCAACTTAAGCGTGAGCGGCGCGGCGAACGGAGTCAAATGGCTGGCGGGTGAAACCATTTCTATCGGGGATGCGACGATCATACAGGGCGCTCCGCAGTATTCGGTGATGGCGGGGCAGATGCGCGGCGGCAGCGGCGGCGTGGCTACTTCCGGCCTGTACAACGAAATCGGCGGCGCATTCAATCCGCTCTATGTAGCGGCGGGACTGACCACTGCGCAATCGCAGGCGGAAGCGGGCGTCAACGTAGTCGGCGGATTTCTCGATTTGCACACCCAGGTCGGAGGATTCTCGCCGGGAATTACGGGATCGCTGCCGACCTTCGCCACCGGCGGTTCGACGTTATACCTCTACTCTGCGGTGATCTGCGACGGCACCAATTGCACGCTGCCACTACCCTTCGGGCAGGCGGCTCCCGCAAGCAGCGCCTCCTACACCATTGCGTGGCCGCACTACGGATCGCAGACCGGCTCGACCGTCACTTACTGGATTTTGAAGACCAGCGGCATTGGCGGAATTTTCAATTTCCCTTTCCCTTATGGGACAGGAAACTGGTCGATTGCGTCTTCGGCCTTTGCCCAATGTTCCGGGCTGATCTGCACTACCACGGATTCCACATCGACGACGCTGCAACCTTACACCGTGCTGAGTTTTCCGACGCTGATTCCTTATCTTCCGGGCTGGCCGGGGTCGGTTGTGTTAGGCAACGGCGCGACGATGTACTCCGATTCGGGGGTTCCCTCAAGCGTAGTGGTGACTTCCAATAACTCTCCGGCAGTCTATGCAACGCGGCTGGATCAACTGACGCCGGGCGTCTATGCCAGCTCGCTATCGAATACGACGCTGGTGTCCGGGCCGGGGGGAACGACGTTCAGCACTGGCGGCACCATGCTGCAAAACGGCGTTAACTCCTCGAACGGGAATGGATCGATGGCTCCGAACCTTAAAGGACGGTTGATCTTCGAGCCGAATTCGAGTTTGACCGATCCACTGAACTCGACGCACGTCATCACGATTAACGATTCCAATCCTGCGAAGACACTGGCCGATCCCTCGCATCGTCCAGTCAACGACGTTAACGACGTATACATTGGACTGGATCAGGGGGCGGCGGCAACCAACGCTCAGGCAGGGTTGAGTTTCGGCGCACCCATGGCCATCTCTAACTACATCGGCAACGTGGGCGATGGAGTGAGTTGGGGAGAACGGCTGACCGCCACGTCGAAGACGTTTCAGGTCGCACAAACCAATGTGCTGGGAAAGTTGTACGTCAACGGAATCACCATCGGACCGGCGTTTCCGATACAACTTGTGCCACCATCCACCGATCTCTTCACCGGCTCGGGCGGTCTGGGCGGCAATTGGACGATATTCTGCGGAACCTGGACCAAAGCCAGCGGGCAGGCGACAGCCACGGCCACGTGCAGCAACAGTTACACGGCGGCGGCGTATACGGGTGGCGGAACCGTGGCCGCGAATCAGTTCAGCAGCGTGAAATTGGCAGCCTTTAACACTCCGGGATCGCTGATGGGGGCGGCGGTGCGGGTTTCGACTTCGGCGGAGACTTACGATGCCTGTCTGGCATTAGGCGGAGGGTCGGTGTTGCAGGAAATGGTGGCTGGAACCGGCACCAATATCGGAACCCCCTCCTCGGGGCCGGCAGTGCCGATTGGCGATACGCTGGAGACGGTCGTTTTAGGCAACCAGTTGACTTGTTACGACAATGGCGTGCCCATCATTACAGGAACGTCCTCGATTTCTTCCGGCTATCCGGGCATCGCGGGCGGAGACAACGTAGGGTTCGTCTCGAATTTCCAAGGCGGGCCTCTGAATTATGACGTGAATGGAACTCTTATTTTCCCGGCATATGCCTCGGCGGGTTATCAATGCGCGCACTTCGATCCCACTGGGACCCTTTTACCGACCGGCTCGGATTGCGGATCAGGCGGAGGCGGCGGAGGAGTAACCAGTGTGGCTATGACCGTTCCGTCATGGTTATCGGTTGCGGGATCGCCAATCGTCACTTCGGGCACTCTGGCGGTGACTGCGGCTACGGGACAGACCGCGCACAAAGTCATCGGTACGGGAACGGGATCGTCGTTTTCTCCAGTCAGTCTGGTTACGGGGGATCTGCCGTTCACATACTCCGGTAACACCACTGAATTGGGAACCGTAAGTGGCGCGCTCACCCCCACACACACAATTGTCTCTGATGCCAGCGGCAATCTGATCGATTCTGGAACCACGGGCGGCTCGGGGACGGTTACGTCGGTCGCGATGACGGTGCCTAGTTGGCTAGCAGTGACAGGAAGCCCAGTGACGGGTGCGGGTACACTTGCGGTCGCAGCCGCAACCGGTCAAACATCCCATAAGGTGATCGGGACCGGCACTGGAACATCCTTCGGTGTGGTCAGCCTCGGGACTGCCGATCTGCCATTCACGTATAGCGGAAACACAACCGAACTGGCGACTGCCACAGGTACTCTCACCAACGGTCATTGTGTATCTATCGATGCCAACGGAAACTTTGTAGATTCCGGAGTGCTCGGGTGCAGTGGCAGCGGCGGCGGGGGAGTGACATCGGTGGGATTGGCTGCGCCGACCGGGTTTGGTATCACGGGTAGTCCCGTCACCACATCAGGAACACTTACGCTTGCTATGCCAAGCGGATGGACCACCGGAGACATGTTGCTGGGTAATGGCTCCAACTCCGTCACCCGCCTCGCTATCGGAGCCAGCGGCACATCTCTTCAATCGAACGGCACCACCGCGTCGTGGCAGACGGCGGGCACGGTGTCGAGTGTGGCTCAGACTTTTACCGGCGGACTGATATCGGTCGGCGGCTCTCCGATCACCTCTACGGGTACTCTCGCGCTTACAGTCGCGGGCACATCGGGCGGCATTCCATATTTCTCGTCATCGTCTGCGTGGGCGTCATCGGCAGCCCTGACCGCTAATCTGCCTGTGATCGGCGGCGGCGCTGGCTCGGCCCCTACCGTGGGATCGGTCACGGGCAATACCACTAAATTCGCGACCAGCACGGGTGCGCTCACCAATGGCCATTGCGTGTCGATTGACGCAAGCGGCAATTTCGTAGACTCCGGTGTGTCGGGATGCGGCGGCGGCAGCACAGGCAGCATCACCGTCAATAGCGGATCGGCGCTCACGTATCCGGTTAATTTCGCCAATTCCGCTGCGGTCACCGGGTTGCAGATCGTGTTTACGAATCCATCGGGATCGAATGTCGCGGCGGCGATCAGCGGCGCGCTTACCAATGCTGGGCTAGTCAATTCCACAGTTACCCTAAATGGACAGTCGATCAGTCTCGGCGCGTCCGGTAACGTCAATGCCGGAAATACCATTCATTCCATCGCGCTGAACGAAGGCAACGGGAATCAAATCGGCGCGACCGCGACTGGCACATCGGGACAACCATTATTGTCCGGCGGATCGGGAGCCGATCCCGCGTATGGACCGCTCAATATCAGCAATTCGTCCAACATCACGGGGCTGGTGCCGACCGCTAATCTGCCGCTGACCGTGATGTATACCAACGTCGCCAACACGATCTCATCCGGGGATAAACTGACCGTGACTCCGAGCAGCACCACCTCGGGATTCAATCTCGGATCGGTCACTGTGGACCCGTCGAGTCTGGCTGGCGGCGACATATGGTTCCGGACGGACTTGAATCAGATATCGTACTACGATGGCTCCAATACCCAACTGGTGATGGATCAGAATACACCCGTTTCGCTGGCACAACTCAACAACTCGGTGCCTGCCGTGGGCATGATCCCGTATGTGAATGTCGGAGCGACTGCGTTGTCGTGGCTGACCGATCCCGCGAACAATTGTTATCTGGCGGCGGGGAGTAGTGGTCCGTTTTGGGATTCCAATCTTTGTTACAACACGGGCACGGGAACGCTGACTGTCACGGGCGCGGGTGGGATCACGACTGCCGCGCTCCACCTAACGGGGCCAGCGTACATCACTACGACGATTCCCGGAGGAGCGCCTGCTTTACCGGGAGCAAGCCAGTCCGCATTGGCCGTAAACACCGACGGGCACTTCTATGAATCCGCCAGCAACGGTGCATTCTCCAGATTTCTGGTTGCCAGTCTGCTCACGGGAAACACTACAAATGTGGTGAGTGGCGCGAGCACAATCGCCACCGCTCCCAACAACGATCTGATCTGCGGGGATGGGTCGGGAAACGTAAAGGACTGCGGGTCGGC
Organism: Candidatus Acidiferrales bacterium; assembly: GCA_035603075.1. Lineage (GTDB taxonomy): Bacteria > Acidobacteriota > Terriglobia > Acidiferrales > UBA7541 > Palsa-295. The sequence goes on from DATNLC010000032.1 coordinate 73,015, forward strand.
TTCCGCCATGCTGCCGTTGGCTACCGGACATCTATACGCAGGCGTATTCGGAGCCGCAGCGGATGCGGGTACGGATTTTACCCTCAATACCAGTACGCACACATTCGCGGCGGGATCGACGGGTATATTCACTCTGGCTGCCGCCTCTGCCGCGACTGGATTCAAGGTCCCCACGGCGACTGGTGCCGCGCCGACCGCCGATGGGCAGGTAGCGTTCAACTCCACCACTCACTATCTCGTGTTCGGTTCCAATGGATCGACCAGAACGGCTGCCAGCGCGGCATCGAGTGTCGCATCGGCTCCGGCTAACGACGTAATCACGGCTGATGGAAGCGGCAACGTTCAGGACTCGGGCACTCTCCTATCAAGTCTGGCCCCACTGGCGTCTCCCGCGCTGACGGGTACTCCCACTGCGCCAACTCCGAGCACCGGAGACAATTCCACGACAGTTTCTACTACAGCTTTTGTCAAGAATCAGAATTACGCTTTACAGAGCAAAGTGGGGGCGGTATTCCAAGTCACCGCCAGCTCCATCACGGGTATCGTGGGCGCTGATTTCGCCGGGTCGATGCGAGCCGATCACACACTGACCGTACAAAACATCACGGCGTCGGCGGCAGCTCTGGCGACCTGCACCACAAATCCAACGATCACATTCCTGGAATGCGGCACTTCGGCGACATGCGCGAGTCCAACCACCATAGGCACGGTTACAGTCACGGCGGCCAACGCCATCGTCAACGGCACAGTCAGCAGCACCACCGTCAACTCCGGCGATTACGTGGTTGGGGAGGTTACCGCCGGAGCGTGCGCTACGTTATCCAATCTGAGCGCGGCAATGGCTTACTAGTACAGTGGATCGTAATGCGAAAATGTCTACTCACCCTCGCTTTAGCCGGGATTTGCACTGTGTCTCAGGCGCAGACTCTATGGAACGGCATCCTCGACCCATCGCGCGCGATAGTATGGAATCCCGGCGCGCCGCTGATTAACGAAACCCGGACCCAGTGCGGCTCTACTATCGCGGCCTATACTGGAACCGCTGCGACGATCAACAACGCGATTGCCGCGTGCGGCGCACACCAATATGTTCTTCTCGGTGCTGGCACATTCACTCTTTCATCGGGTATCAACTTCTTCAAAACCGGAACCACACCCAACAGTTATGTGACTCTCCGTGGTCAAGGCGCGAACTCGACGTTTATCGTCTTCTCGGGTTCGATCTCCAATTCCAATTACTGCAACGGTCACGATGTCTGCGCGGCGGGGGGAGACAACAACTACGCGAACGGCGGCGCGATTAACAGCGCAAATTGGCTGGGGAGTTGTATCACACTCCCATGCACATCCGGGACCTACGCCAAAAACGCAGCCTATGTGTTATTGAGCGCCGACACCAATCTCTCCAACGGTGCACCACTCATCCTCGACCAGATCGACAATCAGACCGACAACGGCAACCTCTACGTCGGGTGCGAGATTTACGATCAATCCAATCCCTGCTACAACGGTACCTCGACCAGCGGATTCCAGCGCGGGGATGGATCGCTCACCACTGTTCGCGGCCAGCAGCAAATCGTCAACGTCAACGGCACGATAACGGGCACGGGACCGTACACGGTACCGATCTCCCCCACCATTTACGCCGCGAACTGGAATTCCGCTCAATCTCCCGGCGCGTGGTGGTCGTCTATCCCTGTATACGGCGATGCAGTCGAAGACCTGTCGCTCGACCACACCAACAACGGGTCCACTGCGACGGATGGTATTATTTTCTACAACTGCACCGGATGCTGGGCGAAGGGTATCCGCAGCATCCGCAATAGTTCCACCTCCGCCAATTGGGGACACGTGGATCTGGCATCGTGCAACAAATGCACCGTCCGGGATTCCTACTTTTGGGGATTCGCGTGCGGCACATCGGGAGGCAGTTGCGACACCTACGGCATCCCGGCGCAGACCGCATCGGATGATCTGGTGGAGAATAATATTTCCCAACTCCCCGGCGAGACGCAGTTCTACAATTCCGACTGCGAGGGGTGCGCGGCGACATACAATTACGCCGCTGGCACGGGATTCAGTTCCGCGGGCTCCAACTGGCTGGGTGCGCCGAACCAGTTCCACTCGATAGTCCTGTTCGCGCTGGCCGAGGGGAATATCACCGCCGCCTACTATGGCGATAATTTCCACGGCTGCCACGATCTCAACACGTTTTTCCGCAACCGCTGGGACGGCTATCAGACCAATCAAGGATACGTGACCAGTTCCGAAACCGTTCCTCTGCGCATGAACCCCTGTGATCGGTATGAGAATGGAATATTCAACGTCATTGGCAGCCAGTTGCTGCACCAGCTCTACTCCTCGTCGCCGCCGGGCACCAACCTGTATACGTCGGTAGTCGGTCTCGGCACCTACCCCGAAGTAGGTCTGGCATGCGGGCCATCGAGTGGATTGATCGCGTGTGCGGATTCACTGGTCGCCACCACCCGGTATCTGTGGGGTAATTACGCGGAATGCAGATCGACCTCCACGTCGGCAGAATGTAACGCCCAGAGTTTCAACTCCGCAGAAGTCCCCAGCAGCGGCCTCCCCGGTGGACTGTATCAAAACGCGGTACCATCCACGCACACTGCGCCACCGTCATTCCTGTATTCCTCGCAGCCATCGTGGTGGCCCGCGGGAAAAGTGTGGCCACCTGTGCATCCCGAAAACACCACAGGCGGGAACGCCGGCCAGTGCTACAAAACATCCACGGGCATCGCGCCATGCACCGACACGGGAGTCACATTTTGCTCCTCGGAAGCCACCAATGCCAGTCAATGCGGTAGCGGGGAGTCGTTTGCCCTGTCCGCTGGTGGCCGCGTCACCTCCAACCCCGCGATGGACTGCTACCTCAACACAATGAGCGGAGCGGCGAACGGCACCGGAGGCCCGTATGCGTTTGACAGGCTAACGTGTTACCCGGCAGCGAGCACTGCACCGGTAGTGTCGTTGTCCGCAACCACCCTGACATTCGGCCCACAGGCATCGGGGACTACCTCTGCTGGGCAGTCCATCACGGTCACCAACACGGGAACGGCCACCCTCAACATCTCATCCATCGCGATCGCCAATGTTCTGCCCACGAGCACGCAATTCGCGAACACCACCACATGTGGATCGACATTAACCGCCTCGTCCAGTTGCACGATCACGGTCACATTCCACCCGACATATTTCGCACCCAAGACCGCTACTCTCGTCCTGACCACAAACGCAACCTCCAGCCCGAACAACATCTCGCTCACCGGGATCGGTGCCCCGGCTGGCAGCAACATGGTACTCTATCAATCCGGCACCCATCCAGCGCAGCAAATCAACGCCTACGCTCCCCCGATCAATTCCAGTGTCAGCACATACTCCCACCTGATCGGCTCGGGGACGGGGATTCTGAATCTATTCACGCCGGGACAGTACCTGACTGGCGTCACTTGGTTCCCTAACGTAGGCTGCACGGCGTCCAACTGCACGGGAGCCAACGGCACCTACCTCGATCACGTCGGCACGTCTTCCATCGCGGGCGGTGGATGCCCGAATATCGTGTTCTCGGGGTCATCCCCGCAGGACATCGACAATGTGGTCGATAAAGTGGCCGCGCTCGGATACTGGAACAATTTCATCCCCGTCAATACCAGCTACGGCGCGGGCGGCGGGACAGGCAACACCGCGACTCCGGGATATGAGTTCACTCAGGATTGGGCGGATAATCTCGACACCGATTGCGCGCACCAGAGCGGGGTGTTGTCCCGACAGAATAGCGGCTACTATCTTCCCGGTGACTACATCCTGTTCGGCGGACAGTACTGGCAGATGACCAAACTGACGTGCAGTAACGCGACTGGCACCGATACCCATTACGATGCCTGTAAGACTGCCACGTCTCCACCCGCATGTCTGCTCACTCCCAGTTCGCCATGCGTAGATGGAACCGGATCGTGCTCGACCGGGAATGCGGCATGCTGGACGCTCACTCCCAGCAGCGGCTTACACGCTCCTCCACAGGATGGCTGGTGCGATTCGACGTACCCCGGCAGTTTGTCGCTTCCTTGCTACTCGCTCGTGGTCAACGGCACCGCATCGATCAACGGCAGCGGAGTAGCGACGATTACGGTAAGCAGCATTCCGACATACGCCAACGGTAACACGGGATTCATATCCGGAGTCAGCGGCGTCAACGGCTCCAATTTCAATTGCGGGTCGGCAACCAGCACCACCGCTACCATCCAGTCCATCAACCAGTCCACGAATCAGGTCTCCTATACATGCTCCCCGGCGCTCACTACGACTGCATCCACAACGCTCACCGGAGGCCAGATCAGCGCCGCTCATTCCCTCAACATCAATACCGCGCCACTACCCTTGCTGCAAGCCACATTCCCGATCCCGTATGAGTTGCCGAACCGGGTGAGACTGCAATCCCTGTGGGCGTCGATGGATACGCATTACAAAAACTCCATCGGGTATATCCGGATGGGACTCAGTAAGGGCGGCGAGTCCTCTCAAGACAACAGCAACCTATGGCCGTGGTATACCGCGAACCAGTATCTGAGCTACGAAAAAGTCATGTATGCGTTTGAGTCCGGAGCGGGTGGCGGGACGGACTTTGCCTGCGTGGGGAATCTGAATACCAACCCGAATCAGGAAGCGGTCTATATTTATGGCGCGAATTGCGGCGGGGACAACAACGCTCTCAGCACCGATCACGCTTATACGCTCGGATGTTATGCATCGACTCCAGCCCCCGCGTGGTGTGGGACGGTCACGTATAACAGTGGCGTCCCCGCCGACGGGTCACTTCTCCACGGTGGCAACTGGGCGGAGTTGTTCAAGACCTACAACACGACCACACCGAACGGTGACTATCCAACACAAACCATCCAGACCACGAATGCATCGAATCCGGGTTCGACACCGGGGAATTGCTCAGTAAACACTTGTGCCAATGGCACCTGCACCGTGCCTAGTGGATCGCAGCCGATAACCGGATCGCTATCCATCGACACCGGATGCACCAATACCACTCTCACCGGCGGAGGACCGTTCCCGGCACCCAATGGTTACCCCGGCGATCTCCCACTGATCCAGCAGTATCTGGCGACCAACTTAGAGGCTTACTTTTGCGACATCGCGCTGATGCTGGACCCGAATTACCCGCCGAGTGGGTGCTCATCGTATTCCCAGACCACATACGCGCCTTTGTATAAGAGTGCAGCCTCGACGTTTCTGACGCAATCCACCACTGTGCCTGTATTCACCAGCGCGGCGACCGCGTTCTTTACGATCAATGTGTTTAACACGTTTACGGTCGCGGCTACAGGGACGCCAACGCCGGCGTTTACGATTATTGGCGGGACGCTGCCGTCGGGAGTCACATTTGTAGACAATGGCACGGGAAACGCAACATTGAGTGGCACACCGACAACGGTGGCGGTAGTGACGTTGACTATTCACGCGGCCAACTCAGCCGGATCGGTCAACCAGACATTCACGCTCAATATCATCCCCGGTGGATCGTGTTTTGGGTGCAGTGGGGTGGGAACGGGGCAGTTTGTAATCAGTGGCGCGGCCAGCAATTTTCCCACTACTCCCGCCGATGACATGTATTGCGGCACGTCGGGGACTCCGACATGGGGCGTGAGTGATGGGCCTGCGACATTGCCGACTGATTGCCTGAATACCAATCCGGCCAACTCCCCCGCGACCGGATCGGTGGTGAATGTGACCACGGCAGGACAATTAACGACCGCGCTGGCAGCGGCATCCTGTGGCCAACAGATCACTCTCGCCGCCGGATCGTCGTTCTCGGGGAATTTCACCGCACCCGCCCTCAGTTGCCCATCGAATAACTGGCTGATTATTCAGTCCTCGGCGGTGTCGTCTCTCCCCGTCTACAGCGCGCGTTATTCGACTACTTACGAAGGCGCGACCGTGTATCTACCGCAATTCAGTCCGTGCTACTCGGGGGTAACCTCTCTTACTGGCCGTCCGACCATGCACTGCCCGAGCACTCCGGGCACCTACACGGCACAGATCATCACGCCCAATTCGACCGCCGCGCTCACACTGTCCGCCAACACATCCAATGTCCGATTTATCGGGATCGAGTTCACCCGCACCGCGTCCACTGGTCTCACCACTCAACTTATCGGCATGGGCGGGGTGGGGGGGATTTCGCACGTCATCTTCGACCGGGTATGGTGCCACGGTGACGAGAATCAGGACGAGACCACCAGATGTTTCAGCGCGACACAAACCGACCACGTAGCGGTCATAGACAGTTATTTCAACGATTTCTATTGCATCTCAGTCTCGGGCGCGTGTGTCGATTCCCAAACTCTCATCACTGGCCTCGACGCAGCCAACACCACGGGCGAGAACACGCTCAAAGTGGTCAACAACTACCTTGAAGCTGCCGGGGAGACAATGGAGTTCGGCGGCGGTGCGGCGACCGCGGTCCCTTACAATTTCGAGATCCGGCTCAATTTGATGACGAAACCGTTGCAGTGGAATCCATCCGATCCGAGTTATAACGGCGGCATCGGCGGGCATGCCTTGGTTGTCAAAAACCTATACGAAATGAAAACGGGGAATCTAACGTTATTCGAGGGGAATCAGTTATTCAACGTCTGGGCAGGATTCACGCAAACCGGTACGGCTATCCCAATCGGTGCCAAGAACCAAAGCGGCGGCTGTTCCGTGTGCGAGATCACCAACCTGGTCATGCGGTATTCGACGGTTAACACGGCGGGCTTGATGACGGATATCAGCATCGGTCCCAGCGACACCAACGCGATGGCGGCGGCGCAAAACGCTATCTCGGTCCACGATCTGATCGGTGACAATCTGGGGTACTCGACGTGCAACTCGTGCTCGGTGACCAATCCCATGATCGGGTTGACGGAAAGCGACCAGTACATCACATCGACCGCGCAAGCCGAGCACAATGTCACCGTCAATCACGTCACGATGGTGGGGGCGAACGGAGCCACGGCATTGCAGGGAGCGTTGGGATTGTCGGGGATGTTGCAATCGACCGGGTTCCAGATGTACGGGATGACGTTTACGAACAACGTGTTCGTGACACAGGACTTCGGCACTCAGAACGTGCTCGGGAACGGCAGCGTTAACTGCGCTTATGGAGTCACAGCGGGCGCGGCGGCGATCAACGCGTGCTGGACCGGATCGACGTTTGGCGGGAATTGCATTATCGGGACGCCGACGAGAACGTGGCCGGGGGTGAATAATGTGACCAGTATCGCAACACAATCCAGCGTTTATACAAGTTGGAATAACGGCGAGAACGGCACGTATACTATCGCGGCTGGAGCCTGCAAGGGGATAGGCACTGACACTCTCGATCCGGGAGCGAATGTGAGTGAAGTAGCGAGCGTAATCGCGGGCAACCATCCATAGGAGATTGTTGACGCGGGTGGTACGATATCAGTGAAAGGAAAGGACCCCTCCGATAATGAAACGACTGATCTGTACACTGGCACTGTTGTCGATCTGGCTCGCGTTGCCGACCGTATCCGCTGCCGCGCAATCGACGGTTGCAGGAACGGGCCAATTCACATGGACCGTGACTGGATTCGGCGAGACCGGAACTGGAACCTATACATGTCAGAGTGGTCCCGGTACTCTGTTTCCGCCCTGCCAGATCGTCGATGACACCACGCATGTACCGCCGCAGTTGGGTGTGGCGTTCACGATGACGATTCCAACGGTTGGGCCGAAGACGAGCGTCACATGCACGCTAACAAGTGGAACATTGCCATCGTGGATGACGCTGAAATCGAGCGGGATTAACTGTGTGTTGACGGGGACGCCGACTACGACCGGGGCGGGTACGAGTATCGCATTGAGCTTCACTGGAAGTTAAATGCGGCGACTGCTCATTTTCGGGTGCTTGATGCTCTGTGGTTGTGCCGCCAAAACCCCTGCGGCTGCTCCAGCGATAGCCGCGCCGGACATTGGCATCATCCAGCCACCGCCGATGCAAGTGCTCGAAGTTTCGCTCGGCGAGCGGGTCAATCGCGCGCTATATCGGGCAGGCAATTGCCGTATCACCGCTGGTACATTTCCCAAGGGATTAAAACTATCCCGCCAGAGTGGATCGTGCTGGGCATCCGGCGTGGCGTTACAAGCGGGAGTGTTTCGGTTTATCGCAAACTGACAGGAGTCGTTTATGTCCAATCCCAAAGTCGCTCTCAACGTCGCCTTCCCCTCCGATCCCACTGCGGTCGCCAAATATCTCCTGCCCAACAAAACCGTCACCGGCGCGCTGATCGGGGTGAACTGGTCCTCTATCGACAACGGCAAGAGCTACAATTTCGCTTCCGTCGATCAGCAGATCGCTACGTGGACCAAAGCAGGCAAAGTGGCCAACCTCGTGATCTGGGCGGTGTCAGATTCGGGCTCCGGCCAGTATGGCAATGCCTCAACTCCGCAGTACATCTGGGACGGATTAGGCCCCGAAAATTACACCACGCTCGACACCCAGGCTGGCTCACAACGGATACCGAACTATTTCGACGAATTCTACCAGCAGCGATGGCAGTTGTTCATCCAGAATCTCGCAGTTCACTGCCGGGGGAAAGTGGGCTACATCCGTCCCGGTCTGGGTCATGGCGGGGAAACAATCCCCGGCGCGGGCTGGCAGAACAGTCCCGCATTCAAGCAGTGGGGTGTCACGGTTGAGACGTGGATGGCGTACCTGAATAATTGCCTCGAATATCTTGGGGAGTTCAAGGGCATAGATTGGGCAGTTGGAATTACGCCGATGGGGAGTCCGAGCACACAGGTTCCCGACTTTCTGGCTGGAGTTGCCGCGTCACTCGGTTTCCAGTTCGGCTCTCAGGGACTTGAGTTGAGCGACCTGACCGCGAAAGTGACGACCGCGAACTGGCTGGGAAACTTCGCTAAATATCCGAACGTCAGGCACGAGTTGCAAACTATCGCCGCATCGTGCCCGCAGAACAATTGTCCGACGGGATCGCTGGTGGAATTGGTGCCATTCGCGGTCAAAAATGGATGCGATGTGCTGGAATTGTATTGCTCCGACTGGATGATCGCGTATGATCCCGCTAATCCTCTATACGCGGAGTACGGCAAACAGTACGCCACTGTGCTCGAATCGGTGAACGGATGAACTGGTCTCTCGCATGGCACTGGCTCTGGTTTTTTATCGGTGCCCTTACCTACATGGCGCAGCGCGCGTATTACGGCGTGCAGGGACCGCGTCCGGTTGCGACCAGTTATCCGAACTACGTTTACCGCTGCTGGGGACCATTGCTGTTCCGGTTTGTCGTTGACAGCGCCTTTTACTGGGCAACGTTTACTCCGATTCTGCTGGCAGGAATGTTGCACGCCCTCGGTTGGGAGACATTCGCGTCGGAAGTGGAAGGCGTGACTCAGTACGGCGTATTTGCGCTGGCGTTCGGGCTGGTAATCGATGTAGCGGTGGATTTCAGCGTCACCAAGATACCGCTGCTGAAAGATATCTGGCCGCAAATGCCGCCTGCGTTACCTCAACCCGCCGTCGTACAGTCCGCGATTGTCGAAACTACACAAACCACCAAAGTGACAGAATTAGCGACGAAGACTACCATGATCCCGGACCCGAAGGAGTCCAAATAATGCTGGCAACAATATCCAGTTGGATGCTGCGTCTACCGGATGCGGGCGGCGGCGATCTGATTCACTTCCTCGTTGGATTCCTGATCCTGTGCTGCGTAATCGCGTGCGTGATCATTCTGGTCAAATGGCTGTGCGGGCTGATGGGAGTCACCATCCCTCCGCCACTGATGGCCGTGCTGGGGATTATTCTGTTCATCATCCTGTTGCTGATGCTGCTCAACTACAGCGGTTACTACCGGTTCTGACGAGCCGGCAATACGCTGTCCGGATTATGGAAAATGTAATAAAATTCGTTGCAAGCCACTCCGTCGAGACTAGACTAGGAGCGCTGTGAATGAACAGTATCCACATCACGGACTGGGCTGGGTTATTGGAGTGGTCTTTCTGCTTCTTCGCGATCTGTTTATTCGCGTGGGCATTCTTGAGAAACGCGATCGTGCACGCACTTCGAGGTCTGGGGTGGATGCGCGGCCCGGCGAACAGGGAAGAGATAGCGCACGCGATCAAAGTGAAAGAGAGACTGATGGATCTCAGTAAGAAACCCAATGGCAGCGGCGAGTGGGGCAAGGCGAGGTTGTTTGGCGCGTGGATCGCCGGGGTATTGATGACGGTCGCAGTCACAGCCGTATTTACAGTCAAGCACGACCGGGAAATCAAGCGGCTGCAACTTGAGAACCAGCAATTAAAAATGGAGCTGTCGGTCAGTCCCGACACCTACACATGGTTTGAGGTACTGAGGGTATACGATGCGTGGGATTTCCAGTTGCAGTTCATCAACGGCGGAAACCCGTTCGATATCCATTTCGACCACGATGGATCGGAACTAAAACTTGGATGGGATGAGGGCATGATCGTCGAATCTATGACATTCCGCCCGACATCCACCGGCAACACCGTGGCTGCACATAATCTCGGTATGCGGATTCACCGCAATACTGCTACCGGGAAATTCATCGACTACAGGAGCGCAGCGTGGATTACAACGATGCAATCGCAGCGGTAAACGCCGGTAAGTACGCATGGCGTTCTGAGTGGAATGGCGCTTACATCTACCTCTACGAAGGGCAGATTGTCCAGAGTACGGCAACTGGGCCATACCATCCATACATGCCGACGCCGGCGGATCAGCAAGCGCAGGATTTTGACACCGGAGACCACCCGCCACACCCTTAAAAGGAGCTTCGTTGATTGAGCGCCACTCCGCCAACCGAGATATACGTCACTCTCCCGGTCGTCCAGTTTATCGACCGGGAGATCGGCCATTTGGGGGAGAAAACCACATTGCGCGCCGATCTGGAGGCAATGGCGGTCAGGCTGAACCATTTGGAAATTCTGCGGCGTTTGGATGAGTTAAACCACGCTCACGTTCAGGCAACAGCCGACAAGCAAGAGCTACTTCCGCGACAATTGTTCGAGCAATTCGCCAATGAGAACGCGAAGTGGCGGGAGGCAGTAACGAAGTCGATCAGCGAGTCCGTAGGCTCTAACCGCACACTGATTGTCGTGGTAGGATTCATTTTTACTTCCATCACTATCCTGATGAGATTTCTGAAATAAGCCGAGTGGGATGATTGGTACGCCGCATAACTTTGCACTGTCTCTTGACCACCCCTGAGTCCATACGAGCGGAGATCGAACGGCTGGGGGAAGACAAACTTAAGATGACGGACACGGGGCTGATACGGATCGTGGACTGGATCATAGAGAGTTTGCGGGAGAGATTGGATAAACTGGAAACGAGAGAGAAGAGGCCACCGAAATGATCACCAACTATTACGATCTCGTGCAATCCATACTCCCGGCGTGGAACGGGAGACTGGCTGGCCACCACATCGGGTACCTCGCTGACGGTCACGTTCACCGCGCGGTGCCATATAACGCCGCTGACCTCAAGGTAATGGCCAAGCGCCTCTCCCTGATGCGCGCCGCCGGATTCGACATGCTGATCGAAACCTGGCAGGGACCGTGGGCGACGGCGTGCCATGCGGACGCGATAGCCAACTCGGCATTGTGTACCGAGATGGGAATGCAGTTTGCGCTCCTTCTCGATCCGGGTGGGATGCAGAAATGGCTCCCCAATCAGTCCCAGGCTACGATCACCGCGAATGTTGTAGCTGCACTGGAATCAGCCGCGCCCATGATTGCCGCATCCAGCTATGTCCCCGAAAAATTCATTCTCGATTTCAATACGGGAGCTAACTTGTCAACGTTGGCGAAGGCATTTCCGAGCTACAACTTTCTCGCGCAAGGATCGGGATTTAGTTGGATCTCTATTCCTAAATTAAACTCGAAAGCGTACTTGTCTCCGGATGATCTCTCGTGCAATTCCCTATCCGTTGCTAACCTCAAATCCCAGCACTCCAACCCCGCCATGAAGGTTGCGAGTTTCTGTTTCGAGTTCGATGACTCGGGGATGCCACTACCATCGGGGGTGCAATCGATGGCGACGTTTCTGGCGGCGGGCGGCAACCGGGACTTTACGCAGTCCTGCTGGGGTGGGCCAGCACGACGGTTATACTCTTACTCCGGCCAGTTCGCGCGGCAGCAGATTGCGACAATCAACCCAAGCACACCGATTATCGCAGCGGTTACGATTACAGACTACGACGAGAATACCGCGCTGGAGCCCAAATTAGCCGAGGCCGCAGGAGTCAACTGGAGCACGCTGTAATGTGGACCTACGTCATATCCAACGGCTACCTTGGCCACGATGGCCAGCATATCGATACCGGATACAGTGGCCACCCCCCGTATGTGAACGATGTAACCGCAATCGCGATCAGGAATGTCGGCCCCCTGCCAACGGGATTCTACACATTTGACGCCGCCATCGACAGCCCGCAACTCGGCCCGTGCGCGATCCCACTCACACCCGACCCGGCCAACTTTATGTTCGACCGATCCGGTTTCTTTGTGCATGGTGATAAAGTGGAAGCCCCCGGAGCCCATCTCGCGTCCGACGGCTGCATGATCTTCGGACACTCTACCCGCATGATGATCGATTTGAGCACCGATAAACAGTTGCAGGTGGTAGCATATTGAGGTTGAGGCAGTGACGGAGGGAGATACCGATATGGCCAACAATAACAAATGGCGACCAGTCACGCAGGGACCAGCGGCGGAACAGTCACAAGTGGCACAAGCGGCGCAGGGAGTCGACGATACACCCAATCAGGGCATCAATCCCAGCCCGAATGGCGATCCTCCGGCTCCAGCCCTCACCGATAGTCAATCGGCCACCAATCCACCCGCCACGGGGCAGGAATCGGCTTCAACTACCGATCTAGCCGCTCTCGTCGCCAACCTGTCCCCGGAACAGTTAGCCAGGGTCCGGCAACTGGCCAACGCCCACGGCATCGCGTCCAATATCGGTCCCCGCAAGCTACCCAACGGCAACGTGGTGATCGAAGTCGAGATCCCCGCCGAGGCGGTTGAGCCGTTGTCTGTATGGGCCGAGGCTGCCGGAGAGCCACTCGCTGCGTTCATCTCCAAAGTGGCAGGGGATGCGATCGTCAATTACACGTTCGGCGACTGGGGGGCGGTGGCGACGATGGCGACGGTGCCAGCGCCTGTAACCGCGGCTACACCCGAGCCCGTAACCGCAAAGTAGGCCAACCGTGCCATTTGCCAATCTGCCGCCGCAAGGCACTCTCTATATCCAAAACTTTAACGGGATCGCATGGGCTCAACCGGGGGGGCCGAACACACCCGTTTATCCACAACAACAGATCGGCGTGCAGTACCAATTCGAGCCCACACCGGGATCGATTATCTGGTCGGAGAATAGTGGATTGTGGTCGTTCTCGTGCTCTCACTGGGCTATGGAGCCAATGATATTTCAAGATTTCGATGAGATGCTGGGAGTAAGTGTTGCTGTGATTACGTGCCCGATTTGCACCTGCGTGAGTCGTTACCAGAGCCCTTACTCCAGCATCCACGACGTGTTCGCGTACCCGATAATCATTCCCTAGCCGTCACCCTTCGCCATCCACTCGCACAACCCCAGCAACTCCCTCATACTCACTCCCAGTCCGTCCGCATACTCGAATAAAGTCCCCATAATCGGCGTCGCTTTATTCGTTTCGATCTTACATACATGTGTGCGAGGTTTGTGCAGGACGCGCGCCAGTTGTGCCTGAGACAAGCCCATACGGACGCGGAGATACCAGACGACGAATGGCAGCCAGAACAACACATCACACGCGGGGCGATAACGGGCTGGAATGGCAATCGGTACAGTCATAATAGGCTCGGATACTGTCTCGACCACTTCCACAGGTTCAGCGAACTCCGTGCGGCACCGCCTGCACTTACCGTTTACCGTCTCGAATTGCCGCAACTCGCAATGCCTGCACCGGACGACATTGCGAGGCGGGACGGAGGGTGACGCAACTATAGTTCCGGACTGAACGACAGAGCCCATATCGTTATGCCAGCGGCGCGATCGGTTGCAACTGTGTAGGGTCCACTTTCGACTTCGCCACCGTATCCGCGGCCAGCGCGGCGGCAATCGCATCGTCAAGGCCAGCGATAATCGACAGCGCGGACTGCGGCAAGTTGGTCTGGGATTTCAACGTGGCGATAACGCCGGCCAGCGCGGCCAGCACAGTGGTCGGGTCCAGTGTCGTAGTCACCCCCGAAGCCACCACGGCGTTGAGCGACGAGAATATCGCGGCGACGATGGACTTGATGGAGGTGGAGACTTGGGGAAGGTTCTGGACGACGGAGGAGAGAAGGGATGCGATCAGCAATGCGAAGGACATGACTATTTTCCTCCCGTGACTTGGGCTGCGATACCCGTAATATCGGACTGGACTTTGTTGATCGCGGCAGTGACGGGAGCGGTTGCAGATGCACTACTGTTTCCACCCGCCGCCCGCCACGCTTGGTACACAGTGTTCGCGGTATCGTAGTCGGAGATCGCCTGATTCAATACCATCTTGAGCGTCAGCGTCTCAGTCACCTTCCCACTCGCAACATCGGCCTTGAAGGAATTCAACGCGGCCTGCGCATCATACAGTACGCGATAACTGTAGGCGTCGAAGGTTGACAACTGTCCCGGCACTGGAGCGACTGCCGCGTGGTTAGCGCACGCGTTTGTCAGGAGTGAAAGCGAAAGCAGCATAAGGAGCGGCGGCAACAGCCTCCGCATCGGTCGATACTTCGATATCGGCATTGGTACTCCCTTCGTTGGTTGGAATTGGTGCAATTGTAGTCGAATTCGTCCGGCTGTCAAGGAACGGTTGGAGAATGCGATGGAGGCAGGATTCTCCGCAGATTATTTTGACGCCGTTTTCCTTGGAACCAAAATCACTCCAGTGCTCGATTACAAAATGCTGATCGGAGCCGTCGAAGACCAACAGCCATTTGTTAGCGATCTTCTTCTCGGCACCGCACACGTCGCAGCAAGCTTTGGTCGTCCAGCCCATTACGATTGCCTCCTTTCTGGATTCCTCCACACCAGATACGCCCGCTTGCTGTGCGCGTGCGCGACCAATGCCTCGCACGGCCATTCCTGACACGCGAGTACTGGTCCTCCACTGTGATCACATTGAGTCACCGCGTCGTGGAGATCGGGAGTGTAGGTGTTGGTGCGCGGGGATTTGACGAGCGTGCGGAATGGATGACCGTTGGCCATATTGTTACCGTCCTCCCACTCCCGGCATTGCCATCGTCGCCTTTACAAAATGCCGCATATCCGCGTTGTCGTCGGTATACGCTATGTCGTGCAATTGCATCCCTAGTTGCAGGATCGGCGGGTTGTCGAAATACATCTCGAACAGTTCATGGTTGGGACGCATGAACCAGAAGATGTGAGAGTTGACGTAAACGACCTGGCAGTCCCAAGTGTGTTTGAGTGGGTGATGCCACTTGCGGATCGCGGAATCGGTGCCCATGCCGATCCAGAACCAGCACAGAGCGATGAACAGCATGAGAGGGAGAGCGCGACGGTTCACAGTTCGTCCTCGTCTGGTTTGCCGACCTGCACATACCTCGATCCTTTGCCCGTCTTCATGCACTCCGCGATCACCATCGCGCTGACCCCCTTCTCCAGCAACTTTTTGGCATCCACTCTACGGCTTCCCTTCTTCTCCACGATGTTCACTGGGTAGCCAATGCAGGTTACGTGCTCCTCTCCAGCGACATCCAGCGCGGTGACCAGAGCCTCCTTCAATTCTTTGAGGATACCGTTGCGGAACTTGATCTCGTTCTGGATGTCGGTCACCTTATCGACCATTTGGTCGAAAGTCAGCAACTTTTCGCCGTCTTTGAGCTTGATCCGTTGCTTGAATCGTTTAAGTTCCGGTATCGAGTCCCATTCCTTCACGGGCATCGACTGTTCGATCTCCGCCGCCAGTCTTGCCATCTGCGCGCGCGCTAAAGCTGTCATGAAATTGTCGTCCTCTCTATTGTTCGATTTCGTTCTTGGTCAATTCCCGCTGAATACGCATCCACATATCGTAGGGTACAAGCACCGCCTCCTCTTCGATCTGCCAGATGTCGTCGAAATGCTTGAACGCTTCGATTTCACATCGTTGCATCTCGCGGACCTTGGTCTTGAATCGAGTAAACGTGTGGTATTTGACCCGCTCATCAAAGAATAGTGCCATCACCCGTTCCCCCACCAATCACTATCTCCATCCTTCCATTCGCGCCAGCCACCAATTCCACCACCTGTCCATCCCCTACACCCATCAGATCGACAATCTCCTCGGGCACCGTCATCTCGGTCACGGTATGGACGGTCGATGAGTACTGATGGCGGCGGAGGCGAACCGACCGAGTTACAGTTTCACTAGCCATCCGCTTTTGTGACCTTGATCCACTTCTCCGTTCTATGCGCTTTCACCAGCACCGTATCCCCGGCCTCCAGTCCCGTCAACTCCACCACCGCTTTGGGGATCGTCATGGCCAGTCCGCTGTCCTTGGCTTTCCCTCGCGACCGGAACACGGTCATGGCGCGGATCACAACGTTCCCGCCCGTATCGACTGGCGGGCTGGTCGAGCGCTGCTTTGCCGTTCTCTCCGTTCCCCTCTTTGTCATATCGTTAGCATATCGTTAGATATCGGCGATGTCAAGGAAAATCCGCAACTTATCTCAACTCCCCTGATCCGACCACTCCATGCCGCAACTATCGCACACGATATTGCCCTTGCGGATAATCAGGACGTGGCCGGTCCCATCCTCACGTTGACACTTGTCCAGTTTCTCTCTGTAACGAGATACTGCGTCAACAAGACTTGTGGGAAGCAAACGATATCGTGTTGTTGTCGGAACTATTTTCACCTGCACATCCTCATTGGCTGCGATAACCATAATTAGTTCTCCTTTGATCGACTTACGATTTAGAATTCAAACTTAAACTTATGGGACGGAGGTATGGCGGTTAGCCACTGTCCTCCGTCCGTTCCACGAGCGCCACTATTGCAGTCCAATAGCGATTGCCTGCGCCGCAGAAATTGTTGTGCGCTGGTGCCGCTGTACCCAGCCACGCACTCATCGCAGTTGTACAATTGCATCCTCGGCTGTCTCTCGCCGTTCACGATTAATTCGTGCCCACATTCCAATTTCACCACCCACTGCCTGCACGGCACGTCGTCGCTGTACGGGGATTTGGCGATCTTGACGGGACGCATTCTCAATCGACGGATGCCCATGTCAGTGTTTCGCCGCTCCCCAGCTTGGCCCAAAATCGCCCTCCGCCTCTAGCGGCACCCTCAGCTGCGTCGTCGTTGTCAGCGCCCCTATCACCACTCGATGCACCAACTCCCGGCACTCCGGCTCATCCGGCAATTCGTGAATCACTTCATCATGAACGGGCAGTAAAGGCTCCACCCCCGCCACGCGCCTCAACCCATCCCACATCGCCATCATGGCGCGTTTCAGTATCGTATTCGCACTAGTCTGGATCAGATGCGCGTACGAGCACCTCTCGGCTTCCGCTCTTACCTTGGGAATCGGCGACCATATCTGAGGCAGATATCTCATCCTGCCACTCAGGGGATCGACCGCCAATCCAGTCGCTCTGGTTCGCTCCATGCAATCACTCTGAAACCGTTTCGCGCCGGGGTAGATCTCATACCACGTATCGAGCATCGACTGGCAATCGTCTTCGGTCCATCTCGATCCGTCCTGCCGGTACGCGCGGAACTTGATCATCTGGATACGCAGCCCGTATGCCTGGCCGCCGTTGATGATAAAAAAATTGACCACCTTCCCGGCCTGGCGCTGGTACTTTTCGATCCGCGATATCGGAGTTCCAAACATATCCGACGCCGACCGGGTATGCACGTCCCATTTCAGCTTCTCATCGTCCTTTGCCTCATGGCCCTTGATGAATATCTCGCACAACTTCTCATCCCGCGACAGATGCGCGAACGTTCTCATCTCCACGGTACTCAAATCGGCATCGTGAATTACTTTGCCCTCCGGTGCCACGAACCCATATCGGCATTCCGAGCCCAATTCCGACCGCACCGGGATGGACAGCAGATTCATCGGCTCGGCGGTGGATATCCGGCCCGTGACTTGTCGAGTGAGTTTGAATGTCGCTCGTGCGCGCCTATCCCCAGTGGACGCCATCAACCTCAGCGGCTTGACATACGTGCCCTTGAGTTTGCTGGCCTCGCGGTAATCTTCGATATGCTCGATGATCGGGGATAACGGTAGCAACTCCTCCAGACACTTATCGTCGGTAGACCCCCTCACGTCCCCGGACTCCCCGCCATCCGTCATGCGCGGTGGGGTCAATCCCAGTCCCCCCTTCGATACCGGACTGTACAACAATTCCGCTACCTGATCTCCCGAGCCGGGATTGATATCGCGCCCGGTTGCTTGAAATATCCGCCACTTCGCCACCTCCATCTGGTTATCGCATTTGTCGTCCAGCGCATCCCAGAACTCCGGCCCCGCGAGTCCAATCCCCACCGCGGACATCCGGTCAATCATGGGAACGATCCCGTGGTCGATACGGCAGGCTTCCTCCAATCCCATAGCTTTGACTTTTTCGATCAATGGCCGCGTGATCCGGAATTGTGCGTCGGCATCGCGGCTGCCATATCGAATTGCCCTATCGATATCGATATCGTCCATCGTTGGCGTGGGCATGTCGCCAATCACCGCTATGACAGGTTCCTTGGCGGCATCGGTCAATTTCATCCACCGCTTGCGTGGATCAACGGGCGAGCCGTCCTTGAGTACTTTCCCCGACTCCACGTCGGCGATAATCCGGGTGACCAGCTTGCCGACGCCTTGGGGCTTTTCTACGCGGGTGCCGTTCCCGTCAGACACGATCTCGGGCTCGGGCTCAGGCCATGACTGGATGAGAGTCGATTCGGGCTCGGGAGGCGGCTCCAGTGTCGGTGCAGATCCTTCCTTGGCCTTCTTTCTCTTCTTCTTTATCTTTGCCGCCAACTCCACCCACGGCGCGTCCACCGCCGATGCCACTCTCCTCAGATACTCCATCGCGATCCCGTGCCCCACATCCCCGATCAGATCGCTATAGTCCTCCTGATGCATCCCGGCGTGACGGTAGCACAACGCCTTCAACCCGCCCGGTTCCACGCATAGCAGATACGCGAGTATCCCGGTATCGACAAACGGTATGTCCTCGCCCGCGATATCGATGCCCATGCCGCGGAGTTGCGCGAAGTCATTGAGCATCGCGTAGTGGAGAGAGACGAGCACGCGGTCGCGACTCGCGTATAACCAATCACGGAGTTTGCGTACAGCCACGGTATCCGTGGATCGGATCATGTACCCGGTACCGGGACGGAGGGAGATTTGCGCCGACCACGGTTGATCGGGAGAGCCTTCGCAATCAATCCCCACGATGATACGATTGCCGATATCCAGCAGGCTCACAGTACGCTCCTGAGTATCGCATCCAATTCCTTCTCCTTGACCATCCGGTAATCGAGATCGGATTCGGGCACATCGTCCTCGACGGGGGATATCTCCTCATCCAACAACCGACCAAGCGACTGCACATCGTCAAAAACGAGGTTCAAGCTGTCCGCTGAGTGCGCCGCCGACGCCGGATGAATCATCGGGAGCACGATCCATTCCCCTTCCAGTTCCCCACCGAATAGTTCAGTCACTCGGATCGGCACACCATGACATTTATCCAGCTCCGGCTTGCGATACAGCACATGCTCGACCGACCACGCGCCGATTAACACAATCACTCTCGGCGCGCATAACAGTATCTCGGCCACGAGTTCATCATGATCGTCGGCGATATCCTGCGCGGTTGGCTTTTGGTAGTCGCGGTAGGATTTCACCAGATTTGTAACGTATAACGATGCGCGATCGATGGCAGCGGCTTCGAGACATAGATTGAGATATTTCCCCGAGATACCGACAAACGGTTTACCTTTACGCGCCTCTTCAAAGTCCGGGCCGTTCGCCGATCAACATGCAATCGGCTGGAACAGGCCCTTCTCCCGGTACTCGTTTTAGCGGTCGGTTGGCGAACGGATCAAACTTGCGAAATGACGGGCGTGCCGGCGTTCCAGTGTCGGGAAACGGTGGATCGAAAGAGGTAGGCGATTGGGGAGGCATAGGCGATTACAGCCTGCACGTCTGGATTACCTGGTTATCACTGTTGTAAACCTCAACCACTCCATCGAACAGCGCGTTGTCCACGAGCAGCCTCACTCCGATAAACTCGACCGCTACCAGTTGTTCGGTGGACATGCCCGCAGTGTCGATCTCACATGGGTTTACTCTCTTCAACAATTCATCCCGAGTCGGTTGATTCATCTTCATGTACGCGGCGATCTTCTTGCGCGGGTAGACGGTATCAATGGCATCCAGAGAGGCTTTAATGGACGCGAGATCAATACGCGGCGCGGGCTGCGACCGAGTAACAGTCCCCATGTATTGCAGCAGGTTGTCATGCTCGGGCCGAGTGGGTATCTCAATTTCACCTTCCGGCCAAACGCCGATCTCGGAGATGTGCATGTACCGCTTCGGATCGTCTGTCATTCCACCCACCCCTCCACAGGCAATATCGTCACAAATCTCGCATTCGTCCAACGGAACACTTCCCCGTCGTACAACTTTTTGATGTAGTACACCGTCTCCAGAGGCTCCGGCATCCCCTCTTCTTCCTCATTCCACGGTGGCTCATCTTCTTCTCGCGGATACGGTTCCCGTGTGATCTTATCGAGGAACCCGATCGCGTTATCGACTTTCAAGTAATCATACGGACCCGGATGTGGCTTGTCGCCCTGCCGCCACCATCCAGCAGTGGATGTCTCGATCACCACATCTCCGGGCTTGGGTGCTTCCATACGGTGATAGCGGCGGGTATTCGATGGACAGGAATTGCCGACATGTAAATCGCGGTCGGTGTCTTGGTGTCGGTTTCAGCGTCCTGTGCCATTCCCATTTCCCCCGTGCAACGCTCTCACTATTTTCTGCGCACTCAATTTCCCGATACCGTCTATGGATGCCCAGTCACTCTCACTCGCACTCACCATGTCAGCGACACTCTTAAATCTCGCCGCCACAGCCGCGCTCCTTGTCCTACCCACATTCGGCAACTGAGCCGCGATCATCCGGCTGATTGACGGGCGCACGAGCAGTGCTCTGTCAAACAATTCTCCGCGCATGCTGTCATACACCGCGAGATGACTTTCATGCTCGTCCCATCCCCGCGTCCACCAACTGTGCAACACCTGGACCCAGTTCGCGGCCATCTCGTAGTCGTCCACGATAGCCACCCTCACGCCGGCCTTGTGAGTCAAAGTATGCAGCCACATCTGGAGATCATGCCAGAGAAAACTCCTCCGCCTGCCGTGACTCGCATCCTTCCAGTACCCTTCGGATTTCCCCCGCTGAACCTGATACTCCAAAACTCCATCCCGCGCCCGCGCCCGGAATACGCCAATCACCAGTAACCAAACCTCATCGTAGGTCTGTAACATGCCCGGCAATTGATGTCCGCTAAATCTGCTGTCCTGAATACAGGCGAGTAAATCTCCCAAAACTTTTACCTCGGCGGTCACTGTCAAAGGCACGCCTCGCGGGCCAGTACCACAGAACGCAACGTCACCGAACTCCAACCGTCCCAACTCCACGGGCACGCCACGCCGACGAAGGAGAGGTTCCAATTGTGCCGAGCCCGCGCGGGGATCAATCGTTATGCACATCGGAAGCCATCTGCTCCTGTTCCTGTTCCTGTTCCTGTCCCGCCTTCACCAGCCAATTATGTGCGTCCGCTATCGACCCGAAAGGCCCAATCGGATGCGGGAGATCCCAGTCCCGGACGTAGTATCCGAGTTTTAATCCCGGTCCGCCCCGCTCGAAATCAATACGCTGTTTCATCTCGGTATACGTTACCCGAATATCGCTCCCATGATCGAATCGTAGTCGTTCAACACGATCTGACCGTTCGCCGCTGGGTTAAATCTGCAGTCTTCGATTTCCACGTTAAACACCGTGCCTTCCGGCGTGTCGTCGCGCACTGTCGTCGCCACCACTTGCACCAAAAACGCCAAATCCCCGAATCCCTTGCGCGCCAGTTCTCCGGTCTTGCGTCCTTTCTCTTTTCCGGTGGAGTCGATATAGTTCTCCCACACCGGGCACTTTTTGCTGAGGAAGAACACATTAGCATCGTGATCGTAGGATTCCCGGATCACATCGCGCAACTCGGCATTCACAGGCCCGTAATGGTGGGGCATAATTTGCGTGAGCTTGCCGAAACGGGCCAGCCTCAGTAATTCATACAACTCGGTATCGGTGTCTACTACAGTTGTGCCATTGCCGCAACTCGCCAGTCCATCCCGGTAGTTGGACACGAACTGCTGCCATACCTTGTCGGCGGCCTCCGCGACCTCTCCCGCTGACGCTTCCCCCGGTTGCACGGTCAACTCGTAATCGGCGACGTAAATCTTTTTCTCATCCTGGAATTTTTGCACCACGCCGTCCAGACCGATATCGAATGAGTGAACATAGATCGGCGACGGCGCGGTCAGTGAAGTGTGATTTTTTCCCGTCTTCTCTTCTCCGGTAAGGGAGATAATGATCCGCTTGGTGAGCGGCTTGTCGGCGCGTACGAAAGTGGATTTATGAGTGGATGACGAATTGCCGTTGGATGGCCGTGGTGACCGATTGATGACCGAGGCAGAAGAGGACTGAGACTCCGCCCGAGGCTGGGGCTTGTTGAGATTGAGCGCGCACATGATTACAGAATTCCTTTCTCGACCAATTTAGGGGACTTTTTAGCGAACCAGTCCCGTACTCGTATAACTCTCCAACCACCGGATACAGCGTAGGCATCACGCTCCGCATCACGTTTTATCTGCAATGGCTGTCTGTGTTCCGGACCATCCACCTCAATAACAAAACGACTAACAGGATCGGCAAAATCGAAGGCATAGGGGCCTATCATAAATTCCGAAAAGTAGCCTAAAGGCTCAAGGATCGAACGGAAGAGGCCATGAATTCCCCCTTGGGATTCTCTACGCGCCTTGCATAGATTACTGTGCCCCACAAGACTGCTCTTCATCGTTTCCCTAATTTTTGATTTGGTGGATTCCGATCTCGGAGGGTGAGGCAGGCCCTTCAACGCCCACGATATATTGCGCTTCCTTTCTTCCGAAAACACTTTACCTCTACACGCTTCTGAAATAGCCTTTCTATGCGCCTCTGTCAGCCGCCTACCTCGTAAGTGTTTTTTAGGCACACCCAGCGCGGACGCCGACATTTTAGCCCTTACCTCCTCCGGCACAACTCTTCCCCGCAGGGATTCTGATATACGGCGACGTACCTCATCAGATACACGGCTCCCCTTTTTCACGTTACAAAATCCCCCGATCCACCAATTTGTCTTTCGCATCCGAGAGCCAATGCAACTGTTTCCCGGTTACCACATACGACACGCCGTACACCTCGTATCGCTCGAACTGTGCGCGGATGAAATCACGGGTACGACCGTCGAGCGGCCCATCGTCCTCGTCCCACGGACAGGAGCCGATCATTTTCAGCAGTGTGATCGCACGCTCGGTATCGGACTGGGCGGTGCCCCCGGTGACTTGACCGATACCTTTACCGAGAGATGGCTGTGGAGTCGGTGTCATACTCACACGCTTCGGCGTATCGACCGGGGTATTGAACCTTGCCAACTCGTCCTCGAACGCCTCTTTGAATTTACTCTTATCCGGCCCGCATCCGCCTTCCATTCGAGCAGCGTCATCGGCCAACTTGTGCGCCCGCCGCGCTAGAGCTTCAATGAGGATCGGAGATATCGTCGTAACCGTCATCACAACCAACCTTTCTTCTGTGCATGCTCCATTATCTGCGACCAGTTATCCGCTATCTCCCTGTCGCTAAATTCCAGTCTCACACACGGAGCCTGCGGCACGGGCGGTCGCCAGTTCCCCGCGACAAAGAACACGCCTAGATTGCAGACATTTGTGCTCACCATATGGCAGTAGGACTTGCACTGCATCAGTTCCAGAAAGAAATACTTCTCCAGTTGCTCGAATTTCCACGCGGCCATCCAGCGGCATTTTAACTCCCATAACTCCCACAATTTGGTATCCAACCTGTCTGGCGTCCCCACAATCCCATCACACTCAAATTCCCCTGGATTGATGAGGGTGCCGCTCGTCACAGCTTCGGCATGGGCAAGGTCAAATACCCTTTCCCACAGCCACCCGCCACTCGCGTACCAGTCGAGATCGTCCTCTCCGGCGCTATCCTTGGCGATCCCAATCGTGGATGCGATGTCCCGGATCACGTCGGTCAGATGCAGCCCTGGCGACCGCGTGTGCCCGGTAATGGATTGCGGCCCGAGGATGCGCTGCGGGTACGGTGGTTGAGGTTCGAATGGGGTGACGATCACTCTCCTACCACCTCCTCCACCGTCCTCGACACCTCCGCGATCTCGCCATTCGGGATCACCAGCCGAATGCTCTCTTTGACTGCTGACCGCTCCAACGTCCTCCGCAACCAGTCTTCGTCGCCGATGTATTCGAGCACGCGAATGATACGAACCTTGGGCATAAATTGTGATTGTTCTTGGATATGAATATCAAATTAGGGATCGGATGGCGGGCCTTCGGGCGCTGCCCTACCCAGTGCGTGATCCGTCGGTTACTGAATGTGATTCAGTACCGCCATCCTCACCTTTGTGGTGATGCAGCTCTACTCGGCGAGTCCGAGTGTCGGCGGCTCATAGACGAACCCGTTGTCATTGAGTGTGCTGCGAAACGCCTGCGTGGCACTCCGCGCAACGGCTTTGTTGGCCAACTTATCCATCCCGTTTTCGTTGTAATACCCGAACACCAACTTGGCAATCTCCTTGACCTGGATCGTCTCGCCTTCTGGGATGCCGCCGCGCAGAGCGGAATAGAGATCGGCATCGTCGATATCGGACGCGGGTGCAGTTGTCGTTGCCGCCGCCGCCGCCGCTGCGTGCCCAACCGCTTTGCCGTTCGGTTTGCCACTCACAGTAGCCGCGGCACCAGGTTTGGCACCGACTGCGGGCTTGGTCGGCGATTTGGCCGGCGCAACTGTGTCCGCTCCCGGTAATGAATGGATCTTGGACACGAGTAGCACTGTACTGGGCCGCT
Source organism: Candidatus Acidiferrales bacterium (assembly GCA_035603075.1). Classification (GTDB taxonomy): domain Bacteria; phylum Acidobacteriota; class Terriglobia; order Acidiferrales; family UBA7541; genus Palsa-295. Next base: position 98,275 of record DATNLC010000032.1, read on the forward strand.
GCGCGTTCTTGCCGGTGCGTATCAACCCGGTGCGTTCGACCGCTTTTTGCAGAAAATGCGCTCGGGTGCCGATAATCACCTTCAAGTTGCCGTCATCCAGCATCTCCTTGGGGAATCCGTTATCGACCAGCGAGGCCAGAAACATCCCCAGATTGGTGCTGTTGTTGATGCCCGATTTGCCGGAAGGGGAGATGAATCCTTCATGCGACTCTTCGGGCTGGAGGTCTTCCGGTTTGCCCGCCGAGTAGTATTGCGTGTGCGCGGTGCCGTTGTCGTCAGTGATCTCGACAGCAAGGAAAGGTGTGGTGGGATCGACTTGTCCGTTCATGTCCCATTGGACTGTGCCTGCGTCGGTGATATTGCCGTCAACGTCGTTAATGAGCCCTCCGGATGTAAACGTATCGGGGTTCATGGACATGCGTGCCGGTTTCGGTGGTGACGGCGGTGCCGCCTTCTTTGCCGCTGCCTGTGTTTGCTGTAAAGCCATAAGTTATCCTGCTCCTTGGTTCCCGCTACCGGGAGTGAATTGTAAAACGATTGAGCTATTTTGAAACGGAATCCCCGCTCTTACTCCGATCCCTGGTGCCCCAAGCCTCTTCCATCAACTTGTAGACATGGGCGTTGGCCGTCCGATGCTCTTTATCGGCCTCCCGGCGGACCCGAGACGCAGCCGACAGCGGCAACCGCACATGCAGAGATACGGTAGTCAATCTAACGTGGCCATTGTTGGATACTTTTGGCATACGCTGGTCACCTGTGGTTGATTGTGGAACGTTGACCAAAATAAATCCGGTGTGGAGGTTTGTCAAGATAATTCGTACAATTCGCGCATAGAATCTGAAATAACTGGGAACACCTACTGTTACTGTTTGATCTTGCGGCACCAGGGTTTGCCGTCAGTCGAGTTTTCCTGTATCCACGAGCCTTGAGAGGGGCAAGAATACACGTCCTCCCAATTAGGAGATTTCCATTCCCTGCCCGCACTAGTGGCGGGGATTTCTCTTGGTTCACTCTTAAGCGCGGGAATCATATCGAAGCACTGGCCATTCGTGCTGGATTCATTAGGCATACAGTCACGCCAGCGCGGAACCATCTCCGCTTCGGCCCTCACGGGGCAGTCGATCTTCTCTGCCTCTGGCATCAGTCGATAGGCGTTGCCGTGAAGATTGAGCCGTAACCAGCCATCCGCGGCTAACCACACGGAATCCGTAGTCAACGGCATAGGATCGAGGATGGGAATCTTAACCACTTTCGCTTCCTGCCCCACCGCCGATCCCGCCATCAGGCACGCAACCCAGAACCAACGCATAGAGCCTCCATTATTCAACTTTAATACCCTCATTTGTAAGCGCCTTTTTAGCTTGTTCTATGGCGGCTAAGGCTTCTGGCGAGTTGAAACAAGTACTACGAATTTTGCCCTCATCGACAATAACCTTTATTAAGTCCCATGTAGCTGTTCGATAATCAAGGAACTGCCGCAAATGCTGATAATATTCATCATGCTCCGGCCCGCGCTCAATCATCACCGATAGTTCGCTGGCGATTCGCATGATAGTTCCGGGGTTACTTTGAACATTCATACGGTTGACAGTTAGCCGCAATTCTTCGAGAAACTGCGACAGGCGTTCCTCTTTACTCATTTCCGCTAAAGGCTTCAACATAATCCTCCCTCGCACCCCACCATACCCACCATCCCCACCATCCCCCAGCGCCAATCCAACAACTAACAATCGTTTCATTCTCCGTCCCCCTTGCGAATAGCGGCAGCCACGTCTCGGCGATTAACCGCGCCACCAACCCAGAATAACGGCGCATTCTCTACTAGTCCAGCGTCCTTCTCCTTCTGTGCGGTCATTCCTGCGGAGTAAGCAGCCTGCACGATCTCCTTCAAATTAAGCCGCCGCAACGGTTCATCCACGAGATGCCAAAACTGCTCGACTATCGTTTCTTGGATTGGATCGGGGCTAGGATTCATCGGGGCCTCCAGCCCGTTTGCGAAGTTCGGCGAGGATATGATTTGCGGCATTCATAATGCAGCCTGTTATCATTCGCACATCGCCAGAATACAAACTATAGTAACGCGCGGCATTGCCGGCCAGGGAACTGGCGCATAACTCACAGAGCCACAGTTCCTTGTGGACACCATTGGACTCCATGCCGTGATCGTACATAGTGAGCGCATCGGTGTCGTAATGGCACGATTCGCATTCGTCCGGCTTATTCTTTCTCTCTGCCATTAGAGCCTCCCCGCAACTTTCGCCGCTGCTTCTTTCCCGACCAAAGCATCGCAGTCCTCAAAACGTTTACCGCAGTCAAGGCACTTATGCATGAGCGGACCCCCGTTGCGACTGCTTACCTGTCCGCTACCGCATTTAGGACAGTGTTTGCCGTACTTGTCGAGTAAATCTTGCAGCGAATCGCTCACTTCCCCTCCTGCCCTCGGGCGTTCTCCCCGGACTCCGTTGCGACTGGCGCGGGTACAGGATACAGTTTCTTCTCTATCTCGAATGCGGCGACTAGGTGATCGCGTAAATCAGAAGTCCAACAGCAACGGCAAGGTTTATTATGTGTACAATCATCGCCGCAAGCGCCGTACACGCCGATACGGTCGGCTAAACCCTCGATGATGTCATCCAACGTCTCAATTGCCATTCCCATCCTCCTTGGCTGGTGCGGATGCCAACTCTTCGCTTACGAATTTGTGCCACGCAAGGATTATGGATTCCGCCGCTTTGACTGCATGTTCTTCTGTTTCGGCTTGCGTCATTCGCTCCGGCAGTAGGGCGATGTAGCAGCTTGTCTGTTCATCCTTCCACGTATCCACACGGTGCCGCAGAACTACATGGGATTTATGCTCAGGTGCATTTTCAATAGCCTTGTAGCGTGCTAATTGAGTAGAAAGTGTGGTGTCCATAACATTCTCCTTTTCGATGGCTGGTGCGGATGCCAGAGCCTCAGCCAAGCCACAGATACACTCTAAGTCGATCCCTTGGTATTGCGGGCAATCGGAATCGTGGCGTCCGTACTTTCGCAGCGCCGCTTCCCGCTGATCGGCGTCACGCCTTAGATCGGCGATTATCTGCTCCAAAGAGCTATCTGTATCCTCTTTAGAAAGCACGCCGACCGCCTCCCAGATACGCTTAATAGTGGCTCCTCGCTGATCGGCCAACTCGCGCAAGCGCTTGATTGCAGTGATAGCGGATACGTCAAGCCGTCCTTCGATTAGTCCTTCGGTGGTGAGAAATTTGAACAGATTGCGCCAAATCTCTTTACCCGCGTCCAGTTCCTTGCGGGCCTCGGCAAGTTGCGCTTCCTTTTCCCCATAAAGTTCGCCAATGGCACGGTAGTACTTGTACCAGATGCCCTTTTCTGACTGCGTTGCGACAGCCTTTTCCAGCGCCCCTACCCTGCGATTCAATTCCCGATTCTTATTGCGGGCCTCGCGAAGCTCCCGCTCCGCCTTCTCAGCACGGTCCTGCCAGTTGAACATTGCCGCCTTGATTGACCAAGGCTCTCCGTGCTCTGTTGCGTAGGCGATTACTTTCTTGGCCCACTCGGCTTGCTCCCCTGCGGCGCGTGTTTGTGCGGATGCGCGTTCCCCCGCTACAGCACATCCTGTGGAAATGGCTTCTGGGATGGTCCCGGTGCCGTCATTGGGCATCACCTCCTTTCGAGGCTCCCCTGTGGTGCTGGGCGATGCCGCATACAAAGGCTGCCGACTTACAACCTTAACGCCTTCCGGAGCACGATAGCCGTTCTCTTCGCCAACATTTACCGACGCGAATTCAGCACGCTGTTTGCCATCCCAAATCACAATCAATTCTGCGACTGGCTGGGCGCTGGGCGATGCGGAGAGAGCCTCGCACTTACTTGTAACTGAAGCCTGCCACGCAATGCCGGCGCTAAAGGCGTGTGCCAAACTAATAGTCGCCCCGGACTTAGTCCATGTAATAAACCCCGGTTCATCACAACCAATCGACATCAAGTGATCCGCAACTAGGGGATGCCGCCATGAGTACTTGCCGCGAATATGCGTCCAAGCTGCCTCCAGCACAAGTTCGCCTCTCTCAGACCTCCCTGTCGCGCACATAACGCAAATTGATCGCTGTTCTTCTGGCCGGGGAGCCGCCGCATCCGTCAATGCAGGAGTCGATCCGCACGACAGGCAGCGATATTCCACCAGCCTCCAGTTCATGGTCCCATACTCGCCTTTGCTCACCATTACCGCGCCACAGACCGTACACGTAGGACCGGAGTGCCTAACATTGCTTACGAAATTGGCCGAGGGAGCCGCCGCGCCGGGGAACTGGAGAGCGCGAATTCGTTCCTCTATTCGGTTTTGTATCCACTCGTGTTCTCTACCGTAACTCAACGAGCGCGACTCTACGGCTGCTGCATCTCTCCCTTGCTCCCAATATCGCCTCAGCCGATCTGCCTCCTCATCCTCTTCGGTTGGCAAACTTCCTGCTAACTCCGTTGGCTCTGCTG
>DATNLC010000042.1:0-89609 GCA_035603075.1 Candidatus Acidiferrales bacterium
TGATGATGTCTTCCGACTGCACCTTCCTCTTGAAGCGCCGGAGAGCATTTTCCAAAGATTCTCCCTCTTGAATTACGACTTCTGCCACGCGTATTCACCCCCATTCCCTGTTGTCTGTAGAATTGGTCTGATGGAATCTAACCAGTTTACCGGTTCAGACCCGAACCGGCAATTGTGAAGTTCTTCTAACGGAGGCTGCCCCTGAAGTCAAGATATATATTGCTTAAGGGTCTTAATCGCCGCATAGATACCTACCTAGTTACCCCGCGCGGGGCTTTTGAAGACACTTGGGCGGGAGCGCGAACCTTACGAAAAAGCCCAGAGCGTGTGCTTGCCCGCGATTGTGCTGCTAGAATAGGCTTCTCCAATCGGCACTCCTGGAGAAATCGACAATGCCTCCTTTGATGCGCAACGCGCTCGGTGTGCTACTGGCCGGCGGCCAGGGAGAGCGCCTATGGCCACTAACTCGCGACCGCGCGAAGCCAGCGGTCCCGTTCGGGGGTGTTTATCGCATCATTGACGTGACGCTCTCCAATTGCCTCAATAGCGACCTGCGCCGAGTTTTCGTACTTACCCAGTACAAAGCGCTCAGCCTGAACCGTCATGTTCGCCGCGGCTGGTCTGTCCTGATGGGACTAGGAGATTTCATCGAAGTGCTTCCCCCGCAGATGCGCGTCTCGCAGCATTGGTATCAAGGAACCGCCGACGCGGTGTACCAGAATATCTATTCCATCGGCAGCGAGCAGTCCAACTACGTCTTCATCCTCTCCGGCGATCACATTTACAAAATGAATTATCAGAAGATGCTCGAACAGCACGTCCAGGCTCAGGCGGACGTCACAGTGGCCACTCTGGAAGTGAGCTGTGAAGAGGCCAGCAAACGATTCGGGGTTCTCGAAACGGACAAAGACTGGCGCATCGTGGGCTTCGAGGAAAAGCCGGAGCATCCCAAGGAATCTCGAATTCATCCCGGAAAAGCAAACGCTTCGATGGGCGTGTATCTGTTTAATACGCAACTTCTGCTGCCTATACTCATTGCCGACGCTGAAAACCCCAATTCCTCCCACGATTTCGGAAAGGACATCATCCCGCGCATCTTAGAAAAATACCGAGTGTTTGCTTACAATTTCCTCGACGAAAATAAGAAGGATATGTCTTATTGGCGCGACGTGGGAACCGTTGAGGCTTATCACGAAGCTAATATGGATCTTGTTTCGGTGTCGCCTATTTTCAACTTGTACGATAAGACCTGGCCGCTGCATACCTGGCAACAGCAGTATCCTCCGGCAAAATTCGTTTTCGCCGACCCTGAGCGAAAAGGCGTGGCGCTGGATTCGATCGTAGGGAACGGCTCAATCGTTTCCGGCGGCCGCGTCGAAAAATCAGTACTGGGTTTGGATGTACGCGTGAACAGTTACAGCGAAGTGGACGATTCCATCATTTTCAACCACGTGATTATTGGCCGACACTCTCGCATCCGACGCGCAATTATCGACCGCCACGTAAATCTTCCTGAAGGCACCGTGATCGGCTATGACCCAGAAGCCGACCGCGCCCGCTACTCGGTTACGGAACACGGGATCGTTGTAGTAGTTCGCCCGGAATCCATGCTGGAAGAACCAGAGTAACTACGCCGCCGTGATGAGGTCCATTCGCGGATTCCGTCTCTTTCGCCGCGAAGGAGGAGTGTCGCACTCAATTGGAGAAGACGCGCGGCGCATCACTTCGTGTACCGTTCCATTCCGGAAGGAGAAGCATCTTGGGTTTGATAATGGGGAAATTGTCGACAGAGTCGGAGGGTGGGCGGCTAAGTTCAGATTCGAACAAGAGAACGACAACGGAGTCGGTGGATGTCATCAAAGTTTAGCGGCGTCTGTTAATCTCAAGTCTCAAGAACCGCGGGCAAGAAGGGGAAGCTGAGCCTTCATGAAGAGATTTGCAGCTCTTTTTTTCATCTGTGCCGTGCCGCTCTTCTGCCAAAGCAACAGCGGTGAGCTGCACCTTAAAGTGAACGACCCATCCGGCCTTGGCGTAAGAACAACCGTTCAGATTACCAGCGAGGCCAACCAGTATCGAAATACTCTGACGACGAGCGACCAGGGTACGCTGGAGGTGCTCCGGCTGCCTTATGGCGTTTATCACCTCCAAATTGAGCAATCCGGCTTTGCCCCGGTGTCGGAAACTATCGAGATTCGTTCTTCTCTTCCGACTGAATACGCGATCCAGCTCGAGTTGCCTACAGTAAATCAATCCGTGACTGTCAATGCGGACGATACATTGATCGACCCCGATCAAGCAGGCGCCGTCAGCCAGATAGGCTCAGACGTTATTGAACACAGGCTGAGCTCGCTGCCGGGCCGTTCGTTACAGGATTTGGTGAATACGCAACCCGGCTGGCTATACGAGGGGAATGCTGTTCTGCATCCGCGCGGCTCGGAGTATCAAACACAGTTTGTGGTGGACGGCATTCCTCTCACCGATAATCGCTCGCCCAGTTTCGGACCGGAGATTGAAGCGGACGACGTGCAATCGATGAGCATCTACACTGCAGGCTTTCCCGCGGAATACGGCCGAAAAATGGGGGGCGTAGTTGAGGTCAACACGCTTCAAGACTCACAGGACGGTTTTCACGGCCAAGTAGTGCTTTCCGGCGGCAGTTTTGATTCGGCGGGCGCGTTTACCCAAGGGCAGTACGTTTGGGGAAAGAACACGTTGGGATTCAGTGCGAGCGGCAGCATGACCGACCACTATCTGAACCCTGGGGTCCCCGAAAATTTTTCGGATACGGGGACGCTGAGCGATTTTTCGGTCCATTATCAGCGTAAACTGACGCCGAACGACCGCATCAGCTTTATCGTTCGCCACGAAGTGGCGCGCTACGACATCCCCAATGAAATGGTGCAGCAAGCCGCCGGGCAGCGCCAAACGGCCAATAACATCGAGACGATGGGAATCGCTTCTTATCAGCATACTTTTTCGACTCATGTGGTGGCCGATTTCCGAGCGATGGTCCGAAACAATGAGAATAATTTCGACTCCAACACGAATTCCACTCCGATAGAAGTTTTTCAGCACAATTTCTTCCGCGAGGGATATTTCAAGGGTACGGTCACCGCCGTTCACGGCCGGCACGAGTGGAAGTTCGGAGTCGAGTCCGATAATGCATTCCTGAATGAGAATTTCAGGTACATCATTACGGATCCAACTCAGTTCGATCCCGGCACGCCGCCTACTTTCAGTTTTTTGGCGAATCGCCCGGACCTCGAACAGTCTGCGTTCGTTCAGGATTTGATTCATTTGGGAAATTGGACGATTAGCGCCGGACTTCGCTGGGATCATTATCAGCTGATATTGAACCGGCAGGCAGTAGATCCCCGTTTTTCAATTTCGCGCTATTTCCCATCCGCCGGCTTGGTATTGCATTTTTCCTATGACCGAGTCTTTCAGACGCCCTCTTTCGAGAACATTCTGCTTTCAAGCTCAACGGCAGCCACGGAGCTCAACCCAATCTCCGTCCAGTTACCCGTGGAGCCTTCAGAAGGAAATTATTACGAAGCGGGTTTGACGAAAGCTTTCTTTGGAAAGCTGCGACTCGATGCCAACTATTTTCGGCGGCTAGTCAACAATTACGCGGACGACGATCAGATCCAAAACACAACCATCAGCTTTCCGATTGCATTTCGAAAATCCGTCATCTATGGCGCGGAGACGAAGCTCGAAGTTCCCGATTGGCGCGGCTTTTCGGGTTTCTTGAGCTATTCCTGGACCGTCGGCAACGCGTGGTTTCCTGTGACCGGCGGCCTGTTTCTTGGCGACGACGCGGTGATACCCACCGCGGGACACTTCCCCGATTCGCAGGATCAGCGCAACACGGTTCGCGGACGCGTGCGTTATCAGGTCACTCCTCGCTTTTGGATCGCTACGGGAATCCAGTACGATACGGGTCTCCCGTTCGATTTTCAGTGCCCGGACGGCGAAACTCTTCCGCAATGCATCGCCGGTGTAGTCCAAGTCTATGGACAGCAAGTCGTGGATCGCATCAACTTCGATCGCGGGCGTATTCTTCCTTCATTTCAAGTGAATGTCTCGGCGGGTGCGGATATTTACAGGTCGGAACGTTTGAACATGCGGATTCAAGCCGACGGACAAAACCTGAACAACGTTCTCGACGTGATCGATTTCGGCGGTCTCTTTTCCGGCAACGCCATCGGCCCCTCGCGCAGTTGGTCTCTCCGCCTCACCACCACCTTTTAGGTTTAACTAGCAGCAACACATGAGAATTGCTGGGTCCGTCACAATTTCTATCGAGTCTCGCCGTCGCCGCCGTTCCTGCGAATAGCGTAGTTAGGCCGAGTGGTAGCAGAGGTTGATCGCGAATTCTACTTGGAAGCTCCCTGCCAACCCGGGCCTCGCAGGACCTTCCCTGATTTCGCGTCGGTAAGCTTGCCGTGATCGTATTCGAGTTGGCCGTTCACCAGCACATAATCAACGCCTTCGGAAAGCTTCGCCGGTTCGGTGTAAGTTGCGCGATCGATGATTGTCTCCGGATTGAAGATTGTAATATCCGCGTAGAAACCAATTTTGATCAGACCTCGATTAGTCAAGTGTTCGCGCTGTGCAGGCATTGAGGTCATTTTTCGAATGGCTTCGGGAAGCGGCAACAGATGTTCGTCACGGACGTAGTGGCCTAGGAAACGGGGCATCGTTCCGAAAGCGCGTGGATGCGTATGAGGCTCAAAAAGAGGGCCGTCGAGGGAAAGTTCGCCGGCATCGAGGCAGAGCGAGGTCCACGGCTGTTTAAGAGCAATCCTCAAGTCATCCTCGCCGGCTATGAAATAAAGCGCACCAGTTTGTGCCTTGTCAGCGAGAATGAAGTCGAACAAAGCATCAAGCTCCGGCTTATTTTCAGCCTTCGCCATTTCTGCAACCGTCTTTCCGTCATATTTCTTCAAATCGGGATTTACCACTCCGGAGATTAGAACCCCCGTCCCACCTCCGCTATCCAGAAAAAGGTTTTCCCAATCCTGATGGTCTGTGGCCATTTCGCTCTTGATACGTTCGCGGATCTTCGGATCCGCCAACCGTTCAAGAAATTTGGCACCCCCTCCGTCCGCCATCCACGGCGGCAAAGAAGAAGCAAGAGCAGTACCGCCGGCCACCCAAGGATAAGCATCCGCGCGGATATCGAGGCCTGACTCCCGCGCTGCGTCAATTTTTTCGACAACACGCGGCATGGAACCCCATCGCGATTTCCCGATGACCTTGAGATGGAAAATCTCGACCGGCAATCCGCCTTCGCGCCCGATGCGTATGGCTTCGTCGATCGCCTGCATTTCGCTGGCGCCTTCACTGCGCATATGGGTGCCATAGATGCCGCCGTATTGACCGGCAACCTTTGCCAGAGCGATCAACTCTTCCGTCTTCGCATAATGTCCAGGAGGATAAATCAACGCGGTGGAAAGACCCATCGCGCCATCTTTCATTGCGTCGGCAACCATCGATTTCATTTGCTCAAGCTCGGCAGAGGTGGGGGCTCGGTCGTCATCGCCAATTACGGCTTCGCGGACTTGCGCCGCACCTACATACGTTCCGATATTGAGCGGCGTGCCGGATTTTTCGAGGTGACGAAAATAGCCATCCAGCGTGGTCCAGTCGATGGTCAGGTGATATTGATCGAGGAAGGGCTTCATCTGGGCCAGGGTTTTCTCGGTTTGCGGCGCGATGGAACCGCCTTCGCCGGTAATTTCAGTTGTAATTCCCTGAGAGAGCTTGCTCAGTGAACGATTGTCAATGAGCAGCGGAATCTCCGACTGGCCGAGCATGTCTATAAAACCTGGCGACACTATTCTTCCGGCTACATCGATAACTTTCTTGGCTCGAGCATTATCGAGTTTCCCGATGGCTGCGATGCGATCATCGCGAGTTGCTATATCGGCGGCATACCAAGGGCCACCGGCACCGTCGAGAATGTGGCCATTCCTTATAATCAAGTCATACTCACCGGAATCTTGCCTGCTTGATTGCGCGGGCGTGCGGGACGCTGTGTAAAGGCCTCCAGCACCCACTAGAAACGCCATAACTACGACGGACCATTTCTTTTTCATCGCTTCTCCGTGAAGGGAATCGTACGGATTTGGTTGGTCACAGAATAGCCATTTTGCTCGAGGTCGAGAAAGCAATATTACTATTGAAGATCAATCGGTTCGTTTCATTTTCCCTGCTTCGCGGGTGCAGCTACTCTTTTGAACTCCAAGGAGTTCACGGTAAACGAGGCGATGTTTCCGTCGTTGTCCAGGCAGAAAGTGAGCCGCGTCTTGCGGCCAAACTTAACCACAAACGTGTCGTACTGAAAATGATCGAGGTCCGAGTTGATGGAATGAAAATGAAGCGCGAGCTTCTGATTTTCCAAAGCGACCTCAGCCTCTCCGTATTCGGGATTCTGATAGGTTCCGGCGTAGGCTGGAAGGTCACGCGAAGGATGGGTTCCCGGAGTTCGCTTCGTTTCCGAATTTGATGCGTGAGATTTCTGTTCTGCCGTCAAGTCCGCCTCAAGCTTTTTGAAATGGGCATTCCATCCGGCGTCGGGAAGGCCCAGCAAACGATCGGCAATCTCATAACTCAAAGCCTGGCGATAAGAGCTGCCCAAATTGATCACCACGAAATAGGCGGTGTGAATTTCAGGAATTAGGACAACCATGGTCGAAAAGCCGTCGATGTCGCCGGCATGAAGAATCAACTGGTGGCCGCGATACTGCTGCACGAACCAGCCAAGGCCGTAGCTCAGTTGCGTGGAGTCGGGAAAAAATACGGTGGGGATTTCGCCACCCAGCTCGATCACCATTTGCGGAGACTGCATCTCGCGCATATTTTTTTCGGAGATAAGTTGCTTGCCGTCGAACTTACCGTTGTTGAGCTGGAGGGTCATCCACTTGGCCATATCGCGCGCGCTGGAATTTATCGAACCGGCAGGTCCTGCGTTATCGATGTTGTGCCAGGGGATGACTTTGACCGAGCCGTCAGGGTCTTGTTCATGTGGCGTGGCGTGGTCCGGAGACTTTTCCGCGTCGATAGAGCTGGTGTCCGAGGCATTCATGCTCAGCGGCTGGAAAATCCTAGTACGAACGAAATCATCCCAAGTGCTATGCGCGACCTCTCCAACCGCATAGCCGGCGGCGACGTACATCACGTTTTGGTATTGGAACTTTGTGCGAAAGCCCGCGTTCGGGTGCGCATCGGCCAACCGTCGAATCAATTGTTCGCGCGAGGCTTCCGGGAAAACGTACCAGAGCAAGTCGGTGGACGGCACGCCAGTGCGATGTGTGAGAAGGTCGCGCATGGTTACATCTTCGTCAGCGAGCGGGTCGTGGAGGTGAAAAAACGGAATATACTCATTCACCTTCCCGTCCCACTTCATTTTTCCGTCATCCACAAGCATGGCAATCGCCGCCGAGGTGAATGCTTTGGTGCAAGATCCGATGTCGAACAGAGTGTCAGGCGTGACGGGATCGCTTTTGCCGAGCTCACGGACGCCGAAGCCTTTCATGTAGACCACTGATTGGTCTTTCACAATGGCCACCGCTGCACCGGGGACTTTCCAGTCTTTCATCGAGGAATTAATAGACGCATCGAGCGAGGACCAGTCTGGTTTATCCTGCGCAGGACAACCACTCGCGAACGCAAATAAGAGAACAGCAACCAACAAAGCGCGCAAACCGCATGACCCCGTTTTCATTTTTGCTCCTGACTACGAATAAGGTGGCGATTGAAGAAATCATCTGTGGCTTCAAAGACCGTGAGTAGATTGCGGTACAGAACCAAGTCGTGCACTTCGTCCGGGATGACGATCTGCTCGAATTCGACTCCTTGTTTGCGCAGACTCTCGATGAGCTGCACCGTCTGCGCGAATTCTACGTTGCGGTCGTCGTCTCCCTGAATGACCAGCACCGGGGAGCGCCACGTCTTCATAGAGGAAAGGGCAGAAGATTCCCAGGCGACGCGTGCAAGATCTGGAGGCGCGCCGGGGGCCTTGATGAACGGTAACAGAACGCTCCAGTCGTGAACGCCGGCGTAGTCAACTCCAGCAGCGAAAATATCGGAGTTGCGCGCAAGCGCGAGCGCAGTCATCAACCCGCCGTAACTTCCACCCCAAACTCCGATACGCTTGGAATCCACATCCGCGCGATTGCGAAGGTATAAGCCCGCGCCTTCGATGTCGTTCATTTCGCTTGAGCCGGCGGGACCAAAGTTCGGCGGCACCCGAAAATTCAATCCATAGCCAACGCCGCCACGATAATTCACGGAGAGCACTACATAACCCTTGCTGGCGAAGTATTGATTCAATGCGTAGGCGTTGGAATAAAAGTCCATGGGATGCCAGCCGAGCAACATTTGGCGAATGGGTCCGCCGTGAAAAAAAACGAGCGTTGGACGCCGCACGCTGCCGGATGAATTAGGCGGTAAAAATAACTGACCGTGGATCATCAGGCCGTCCGCAGCAGGAAAAATTACTTGCTGGGGAACGACCATCTGCGAGACTGGGAAGTCAGATGGTATCGTTCCCGGAGCAAGATCCTTCGGCGTGCCTGCTGGGGTGGCAATCGACGGATGGATTGGGTTCTTCGCGTCCGAACGCAGAGTTACAACAGTTCCCCCGTCGCTGGAAATAACCGGGTAGGAGTCAAGTCCTTCACCGGGAGTTAAATTCAACGGCGTACCGCCCGCGACTGATACTTTCCATACGTGGCGACGGTCGATGTCGTCCTGATTCGCAGAGTAAATAACTTCTTTGCGATCGGAGCTTATCGTCGTCTCGAAAACTTCGAAATCGCCGGGGGTGAGGAGTTGTGGAGCGCCGCTCTTTGCCGAAATGCTGTACAGATGAAGCCAGCCGGTGCGCTCCCAAGGAAAGACGATACGGTCGTCAGCGCCCCACAACAACTGGCGCTCGGTCGCAACTCCGTGGAAATTGCTTCCAATCCCCTCGTCAGCTTTCCACAAGGCGTGGCCCTGTCCTGTAAGCGGATCGGCAATCCAGATCGACCACGGCTGGCCGGTGCGCTGCCAATAGAACACGTCCTGAGCGTGCGCCGGAATGCGAACAAACGCGATTTGTTTACCGTCGGGCGACCATTCGGGGTCCATATCGTGGTCGACACTAGGACCCAGCCACACAACTGATTTTTTCGTAAAATCGTAAACTCCGACAATGGCGTGAGTTCCACGTCCGCTGACAAATGCTATCCGCGAACCGTCAGGAGACCAGCGCAGAGACTCTATCGCTCCCTTTAGGGAAACCAGAGCTGCGGGCTTTGCGCTCGCGTCCAAGGGCACCAGCCAAATTTGGCCGTGCGACCGGTACGCTACGGAGTCGCCTTTCGGAGAAATTTCAGGCGAGTCTCCGTCAGCGAGTTTCAACGGAGTCCCATGATTCACCGAAACGACCCAAATTTCTTTTGGAGGCGCACCCTGAGGGAGACTGAGGACGTTGATGTCCGGACCACCTTCCTCCAAATCGCCGCCGCGAACGTAAGCTATCGATTCCCCGTCGGGACTCCAAGCCAGCTCGCCGACGGATTGCCCGTCGTCTCCGGAGTACGAAGTTATCGCCCGTGATTGGTACGAACCAGTGGAGGAGGGCTCGGCGACCCACACGTTCCGACTGCCGCGCGCATCGAAAACCCACGCAATCCTGCCGTGAGAGGGAGCGGCGATCAGATCCGTTGGGAACGGCGCGCTCAGTACCTGGTCAATCGTGAAAGATCGATTCTGAGCGGACACATGAGTTAGTGTCAGCGACACAACACAACAAAGGGCAGATAAGAGACCGGCCAACCGTAAGGCCCTAGATATTGTCATAACGTTGCGACTCCCCGGTGCTGAGTTCGAAGTGCGAACGAACTGCCGTCCCATCCCGTCCAGACCACAGTGGAAATAGCACTGTGAAATAAACGTTTCATAATTTCTTGGCGCTAAGAATAAGCTGCAATCTATTTGTGCGCTAACAATTTGTCAAGCTGTTTTACTATTGCTTGGCTGCACCTTGATCGAGATGAAACAAGTGATGCAATATTGGCCATCGCCTGGCCTGCCAGCGGACAGATTACAGTAAACCCGCCTTGACAATCGTTAGGCACTTGGTCAATGCTTTGCGAACATGCCGAGAGCAACTTCAAGGATCAAGGACCGGGTTCCTCGCGTAAGCCTCGGGGAACTCATCGGAAGACTTACCAGGAAACGGCAGGAAGTTATTCGGCCGGTTCTGGAAAACCCGCGAGAATTTGTTCTATTAAGTGTGCGCAGTATGGCCGATCGATTAAAGTCGGACCCGGCCACCACCGTGCGCATTGTGCGGCGTATGGGTTTTCCAAGCTATAAAGACTTTCAGAGATTCTTGCATGATCTCTCGATCGCTCACGCGACTTCTCTCGACCTGATGCGATCCAGTTCCACCCGCGACGGAAACATACCGTCATATGCGCGTGATTCGCTAGAACAAGACTCGAAGAATTTGCAGGGCTTACGAAATAGCCTTGAATACAAGCGCATCGAAAAATTGATGCGCCGAGTCTATGACGCCGATCGAATCCTGCTGATTGGGGGAGATCTGGCTTCTTCGCTTGTGACGTATTTCGAATACCACTTGGCACTTCTTGGTTTCACGGTCTTGACTGCCACAACTCCGGGTCGGACGGCACATTTTGCCAGAATGCTCGGCCGCCGCGATCTGGTATTCGCGATGAGTTTTCGCCGTGGATTGCGACAAACCGTGGAAGGAATCCAACAAGCAAAGGCTCGCGGGGCTTATTGCGTCGGAATCACCGACACTTTTGTTTCACCTGTGGCACGCTTTTGCGACGAATCCTTTTTAGCTTCTGTTGAAACCACGTCGTTCGGAGCTTCTTACGCTGCACCAATGGCTCTTCTCAATGTGATTCTCGTAGCGTGCGCGAACTATCGGCGGTCGCGAACGTTGGCTTTGCTCCGCGAGGCGGACAAGGAACAACGTTTGGGCTTCCGCTGGTACGAGACCTAGCTGCTTATATGACGTCCGCTTCCAACATTCCAGCCAATGGCGCGAATGCACTTTTGCACGAGTTGAGTCTTCGCGACGCCACGGCCATCGTGGCAGGAACCGTAATCGGATCCGGCATTTTTCTCGTTCCCAATAGCGTCGCAATTCAACTCTCGTCATTCGCCGCCGTTCTGATGGTATGGCTGGTGGGCGGACTTCTGAGTTTATTCGGCGCGCTGGCACTCGGAGAACTAGGAGCAGCGTTCCCCGGTGCCGGAGGCTTGTACGTGTATCTCCGACACGCCTACGGCAAACCAGTCGGTTTCTTGTACGGCTGGGGTCTGCTGACGCTCATTCATTCCGGCAGCATCGCTACGCTGGCGGTCGCCTTTAGGATTTATCTGGCTCAGATGTTTCCACTGACGGCATTCCAGCAAAAGTCAGCCGGGATTATTTGCGTCCTTGCACTGACCGCGGTGAATTGCTTTGGTGTGCGCTCGGGAAAAGGCGTCCAAAATTTATTCACGCTTGCAAAATTTGGCGGCTTAGCGTTGATGATTGGAATTTTATTTCTGTGGGGACACAGTGGGTTGCTGGCGGCGGCCTTTCTCCCCGCGTTGCCGCTCAAATTGCAGCCTGTACAGTTTGGAATTGCGTTGGTCGCAGTCCTGTGGGCCTATGAAGGATGGCACGTTGTCTCTTTTACTGCAGGTGAGTTCAAAAACGCCCAGCGCGATTTGCCGCGAGGACTCTTCTACGGCACGCTTCTGGTCGCGATCACTTACATCAGCATAAATATCGCTTATTACTGCGTCCTGACTCCGCGTCAGATTCAAAACACGGAGCGAGTGGCGGCAACGGCGGTGAGTTCAGTATTGGGCCCGACGGCGGCACTTTTTGTAACGATATTGATTCTAGTTTCGATAATCGGCAGCACGAATGGAATGATTCTCACCGGCCCTCGCGTCTATTACGCGATGGCTCAGGAAGGACTCTTCTTTCAGGCCTTTGGGAAACTGAGTTCGCGGTTTCGCGCGCCCGTGTTGGCTATAGCGATCCAAGGGATCTGGGCCGCGTGTTTGACGCTGCTAGGGACGTTTCAAGAGCTGTTCACTTACGTGATTTTTACGGCGTGGATTTTCTACGGACTGGCGGTCGCTGGCGTCATCGTGATGCGCATACGCCGGCCGGATATTCCCCGCCCTTTTCTCGCGCCCGGATATCCCTGGCTGCCGGCACTGTTCACGCTTGCTGCACTCGGAATTACGCTCAGCGCTGTAATATCCTCTCCGTTGCACGCTTTGTACGGGATCGGCCTCATCCTTTCCGGCTTGCCGTTTTACGCGATATTTCTATCCCGGACTCGCATTCAGGAACCGCCAACTTCAGTGGAACCGTCCGGGAACACCTTAAGGTAATTTGTAGTAATCGGGAAACGCAGGCACTTTAGGCTTTGGCAACGGGTGCTCGCCGAGATCCTGAAGAACCGTTTGCACGGCTTTTTCAAGCTGGGGGTCGTGGCCATTGCGCCAAAGTTTGGGGTCCATCACGACCTCAATATCCGGCGCGACACCTTCATTCTCAATTCCCCAATGACCTTCGGTAGTGAAAAAGGCGAGGCTCGGCGCGGTTACGCCGCCGCCGTCGATGAGAGGAGGATAGCCGGTAATGCCGACTTCCCCACCCCATGTTCGTTCACCGATCAACGGACCAAGTCCGACATGATGAAAAAACCACGGTATGAGATCGCCGCCAGAGCCGGCGTACGAGTTTATGATCATTGCCTTGGATCCGAAGATCGCCAGGCTGGGTTCCGTCATGACGGCGCCATTGGGCGTGTACCAATAGTTCAAAAGTTTGCGCTGAAGATAGTTGATGATGTAATCGGCGGCTTGGCCTCCGCTGTTGAAGCGGTCATCGATGATGACGCCTTCCCTGCCGACTTGCGCGAAAAAGTAGCGATTAAAGCTGGTGAATCCGCCGGTAGCCGTGTCGGGCAAATATACGTAAGCGATTCGCCCGCCGCTTAACTCGTCGACTTTGCGCACGTTGTCTTCGACCCAATTGCGATGGCGTAAAGATATTTCCTCCCGGATGGGCACAACGATTACATCGCGGGCGTTCGATGCGTCCGCATTCGGCCCCACTTTGATCGAAATCTGTTTGTCTGCGGTGCTTAGAAAGAAGCTGTAAACGTCGTCGGTATCGTGAAGCTCGCGTCCATTTACGGCCAGAAGATAATCGCCTTGCTTCACGTCAACTCCAGGCTCTGTGAGAGGCGCACGGAGGCCGGGGTTCCAGTTTTCTCCGCTGTAGACCCTGGCGAAGCGATAGCGGCCATTTTCAGTCTTATAGTCAGCGCCGAGTAATCCGACGCTCACAGGAGTAACTTTGGGAATATCGCCGCCAGATACGAATGTGTGACCGGTTGAAAGTTTGCCGAGCATTTCAAGAAAGAGATAATTCAAATCGGCGCGACTCGCGATTCCGGGGAGAAAGGCGCCGTACTGTTTTTCGGCAGCGCCGATGTCCAGCCCCACGTAGTTCGAGGCGTATAGATAATCGCGCTCGATGCGCCAAGCTTCGTGGTACATCTGATTCCATTCTTCACGCGGCTTTACCAAGACTTCCATCGAGTCCATATTCAGGAGATTTTCGCCCGGCTTGAGCGGTGCGGCAGTAGAAGCGATTCCCCACTTAGGGCCCTGACGAAATAAGTACTTTTCTCCATTAAACGACAATCGAAATTCTTCTATCCCGGATGCGAGTGGAGTAGGTTTGCGATCCGCCAAGGCAAATTTGACCAGGCTGGTCTGTCCGCCGCGGCCTTCTGACTGCGTTTGCTCAAGGAGTAGTTCTCCCTCCTTGCCGGCAAATGCCCCGGTATAATTCGCCGCCGGCAGTGGCAAAGCCAAAATACGTTGGCCGATTCGCTCGAAATCGATCTGCACAGGCTTCACTGAGGTTGGATCTTTCTTGCCTTTATCTGCACCAGATTTATCTTTGTCCGGCGCAGTCGAGCCCTCGGCGCTCGCCACTTTTTCCTCATCACTCTCAGGCCTGAACGGTGAAGGAAGGTCCTTGCGGAGCACAACGAGGTAAATATTCCGCGTGACGGTGTGGCCATTGCTCGACATATCCAGCAAAAAGCCGGCCGGTCCTGAGGTTGTACTGGCGGTAAAATAGAGATACTTGCCTCCTTTGTCGAAGGAAGCGTACCCCGCGTCGCTCATACCGTCGGTTATTTGCGTGGACTTCTTGGAATCCAGCGAATAAACGAAAACGGCGCGCAGGTGATTGGGCAGCAGCTTGGTGTAGGCAATCCAACGGCTATCTGGAGACCATGACTGATTGAACTCCAGTCCAAACGCGAAATAAAAATCAGTATCAATTTTGACCGGATCCGGATGATCGAGATCGAGGTACCAGAGATTTAAACGTTTGTCGGTGTATGCGATTTTCTTGCTGTCGGGCGACCACACGGGATCGAAGAAATACGAAGGCGGATTGCCAAGGCTGATCGAGCGTGCCGGCTTCATACCGTCTTGATCCTTAATGCATAAAGTGTATTCGCCGGTCGCGTCGGAGAAATAGGCGATCGATTTTCCGTCAGGCGACCAGGAGGGAGATCGATCCGCAACGGCTGGAGAATTTGTGATGTTGCGGACGTCACCTTTTTCGGCAGGCACGGTGAGAATTTCACCGTGAGCCTCGAAAACGGCGCGCGCGCCGGCAGGAGAGATTCCGACATTGAGAACATGATCGGCCACTTTTTCGAAGTGCGTGCGAAGCTCCGGAAAGTCTCCACGGATATTTACTCGGACCTCGCGCTCGCGACCCTTTTCGAGGTCGTAGAGATGCAGAGAGCCAAACTGTTCGTAAACAATTGCGCCGGGACCTGCGGAGGCAGACATGATGTCCATGCCGTGATTTTCGATGACGCGGGAAACAGTTTTTGAATTCGTGTCGTAGACCCAAAGCGTGATTGGTTCAGTTCGCGCGGACAGAAAATAAATTTTGTTCCCCACCCAGATCGGACAGAAATCGCTGGCATTTTCGTGAGGAACCTCGACAACCGAAGAATCCGACAAGTTTGCGATCCATACCTTGGGCGCCAGACCGCCGTGATAATGAGCCCAAAATGCGTGCACCAGAGGTACGCCTACGAAGAACAATTCGCGGGGGAGCGGAGTATAAGCCAAGCGAGCGCCATCCGCGGCGTATGAACCTTGGTAACCCATGGGCAAGGGTAGCGGGCGAGCGAAGCCGCCGTCGACCGATATCGTGTAGAGCTGCTCATAACGTGGAGCAAAGCTGTCCCGGGAAGAACGGAAGAGCACGTTTTTGCCGTCAGGCGTCCAGCCTTCGGCCGTGTCAGGCCCGGAAGCGTAGGTCAGTTGGCGGGGCTCGCCACCTTCAGAAGGCATCACGAATACGTTTGAGTTGCCACCGTACTGCGCCGTGAACGCAATCCACTTGCCGTCGGGCGAGAAATGCGGATTAGATTTTTGCCCTGGACTATTGGTCAATTGCAGGGCATCGCCTCCTTCTCGACTGACGCTCCAGAGCTCGCCTCCGTAAGCGAAGACAATGTGTGAAGCGTTTAGCGTGGGATCTTGCATTAACAGCGGCTTCTCGCCCTGTGCGTTCACCGTGGCACACACAAACAAAATAAGAGCGAAGAACGCGAGTATCTTTTTCATGCCTAAACCTCCGTTATTTTTTCGAACAAATACCGGTTCGCGCAGCGAGAACTCTACTTGGGCGTCCAAACGAACGGGTCAATGAGCGACAACAGGAAGCTCGACGCTCGAAGGAAATTGCTTCGAGCAATATATTCGCTGTGTGGCTTTTTGATAGTCAGCCGCGGCAGCGAGAAAAATATTAGGAACGTATTTCTGCGGATTGCGGTCGATGACCGGAAACCAAGTGCTTTGCACCTGCACCATGATCCGGTGCCCTTTCAGAAATACGTGGTCGTTGGTGTGGAGATCGATCGTGTACGGGGTGACTTGATTGGCAACGATAGGCTCAGGTTTTTCGAAGCTCTTGCGGAAACGTCCTCTGAAAACTTCGTCCGCAACCATGAGCTCGTAACCACCCATCTTTGGGTCCGACTCGACTTTTTCCGGATAGACATCGATCAGCTTTACGATCCAATCGCTATCCGTGCCCGTCGTCGAGGCAAAAAGGTGAGCGACGATGTCCCCTGCGACCGTTATGTCATCCGCAAGCGGTTCAGTTTCCCAAGTGAGCGTGTCCGGACGTTGGTTTACAAAACGCTGATCTTCGAGCAGCCAGGTATACCAGCGGCTTCCCGCCGAATAGGTTTCTTCCACTGGCCGCTGTCGATAGGGCACCGGGTTCGCAGGATCGGAAATATAGCTTTCAAAAGAAAGGCCTGTATCTGCGGGCTGATCGAAGGACAGCTTGCCATCGGCGCCGAAGTAAAGATTTCGTTTTTGGACGCCTTGCGTGGGAGGCCACGCATCCCACGATTTCCAAGAGTTCGCGCCAGTGGCGAAAGTCATAACTTTATGGGCAGGCGGAGCGCCCTTGTCCTTCAACCAATAAGCGAACCAGGGCGCTTGAATATGCTCACGAAAATATGCACTGGTATTACTGCCGAAATCGATGTTGCCCAATTTCGCGCCATCGCTTCGCGCCCATCCGCCGTGATTCCACGGGCCGATCGCGAGATAGTTGTTGTGATTCGTGTCGTTTCGCTCCAGGATTTCGAAAAGTTTCACCGGACCATAGAAATCTTCCTGATCCCACCATCCAGCAACGTTCAGATTCGGAACTTGAAGTTTGAGATCCTTGAAATATTCCGTGAAGGCCTGCTTTCGCCAAAATTCGTCATAATTAGGATGAGCAACGAAATCGTTCCAGGTCGGCAGCGTATCGTGAAAATACAGCTTGTTCGCGTTCGAGAGTGGTCCGAGCGCGAGATACCATTCGAAAGTGTCGTACTTGTCGAATTGAAACTGGAAGTTTGTCTTGCCCGTCTCCATGAGCGCGGCGTATTCGAAGCCGTAGCTCAAACGAAACGCCCCGTTGTGATGAAAATCATCTCCAAGGAACATGTCCGCCGGCGAGGCTTGCTCGGAGACAGCTTTTAGAGCGGGGTGAGGTTCCAGAAGCGACATTGCCGTGAGCCAGCCACCGTAGGAAATTCCCGCTTCGCCAGCGCGGCCGTTGTTGTTCGGTACATTTTTGAGCAGCCAATCGATCGTGTCGTATGTGTCGGTGCCTTCGTCGATCGAGTGCGGGTCCTTTCGATCGCGCGCCGGCCTCTGCATTAGGAAGTTTCCTTCCGAGCCGTATCGTCCGCGAATGTCCTGAAAAACAAAAATGTAGCCATCTGCAAACATTTCTTTGTAAAGCCCCAGCAGCCGCGAGTAGCCTTGCGGGTCGTCTCCAAGTCCATAAGGTGTTCGCGTCAGGAAGAATGGAAGAGCTTCCTTAACGTCTTTTGGAACATAAATTTCGGTGTGCAACTTCACGCCGTCGCGCATGGGGATCATGGCGTCGGTCTTGTTGAAGGCGGAACTGTAATCCGGCTGTTTTGGCGACTCTTGGCCATGCTGCGAAGGCGCAACGATCAGAATCGAGGCCACAATCGCGATCGCGCAAAACAATTTAGAGACTATCGGACGCATCTGTTTTCTCTCGCCTTCCCGTTAAGCCATCTCAGTAGTTCAAGTTGAAGTTCAACAAATTCCACGCGAGCACGAACCAAACAAATCCGATGCACCCGAGGGCGATGACCGCGTCTGTAAGCTTGGCCCAGATCCAGCGCCCGCGATCCGACCACGAGCGGTAGGCGCTATATATCGCAACCAATACGCCCAGGCATCCGACTACTCCGATGATCTGGATGAAGTGAATCCACGGGTCGAGCTTCTCGGAGAGCGCTCCAATATCATTGAGCCGCGTCGCCAATACAATCCAACCCAAGATGAAAGCTATGTCGATCAGGCAAACCATTCGCACTAGAAAACGCAAGCGACGACCCTGGGGCCCGAGATCCAACTTGTGCCCATAGTGCCGGCGAATCAGACCAGCGACCGGCCACAGAAGAAGTACGAGGAGCAGTACGATCGAACTCACTATGATGACAAATGTATTGAACGGCTTGCTATCGAGCAAGCTCACGTGCTGAAAGATGAAGAATGGATAATCTATGGATAACGCCATTTGTCCCGACGCGTCGCGCTTGAAACCGACGAGATCCTGCCCGTCCTTTTGGCGATACAGAAGAGGGCCAATTTCCTGCCAGTGAATCACCTCTCCATTCGTGTCTTTGAGCTGGTCGATAAGAATCGTTCCGTCGTCGGCAGGAGTCACCTTCAACTGTCCCAACATCGAAGCGACCGACAAGATATTGGTCTGCGAGCGGCGGCTGGAGGTGTAATAGCCGGCCACAGTTCCAGCGTCGGCTTTCGGATTCGCCACTGGCGCAGGAGCCGGTGGAGTATAAGGAAAATAACGATCGAGAACTTTGTGCCACAGCTCCGAACGATTATCTACTTCGCTCTTGCCGGCACTGTTGTACGAAACAAAAAAGCCCAGGCTCTGGTCAGGCATGAGGTGAAGATCGCTGTGAAAATATTCGGTATCTCCGCCATGCCCGAAAATCCTGTGGCCGTTGCGCGTTTCTTCGTAGAAGCCCAGACACATGCCGTTCAGCGCAGAGTTGTACGCGAACTGACGCGAATGCATGAGCGCGACAGTTTCGGGCTTCAGAATCCGTGCTCCGTCATATTGGCCGTCCTGGAGATGAGCGATCATGAAGTGCGACATATTTTCCGCTGAAACCGCGGAGCTCCCGGCGGGAAACGCTTGCACGATCTCGTAACCCTTCGCGGGCTGGGTGGCCACCACGTATCCGGAGGACATTAGTGGTTTCAATGCATCGGGCAGAGGCTGTACGAAGGTGGAATGCGACATATTAAGCGGCTTGAAAATGTGCGCTTCGATGTAATCGTTGAATGGCTGGCCGGACACTCGCTGCACGATGTACCCAGCCAGGGCCGTGGCGTAGTTTGAGTAAGCAGGAACTTCTCCGGGAGGAAAAATGCGCGCGGGCATGTGCGCTTGCAGATATTCTCCGAGCGGCTTGAGATCGCTGGCTTGACTGACAAAAAGGTCCTTCGCGGTTTCTTGATATCCGGAAGTGTGCGTCATGATGTTGCGCAAGGTGATCGGCTTGCCAAACGCGGGAACGAGCTTGAAGTCCAGATAATCGTTTACGTCGCGATCGAGATCGAGCTTGCCTTCTTCTACGAGCTGCATCACCGCAGTCCAAGTAAATAATTTGGATATCGAACCGGGCCGGAAAAGAGTGCCGTCCGGCGTGACCGGCCTTTTCGTCGCGACATCTGAATAGCCGTAGCCTTTCGCAAACAGTACCTTTCCGTCTTTGACCACGAGGACGACTGCCCCAGCGATGTTTCCTCTTTCTATCTGAGTCGACAGCAGTCCGTCGAGAAAAGCTCCCAGGTCGGCTCCGGTCAATGCGGGGACGGTGGCGGGCGATGCGACCTCTTTCGGCGCAGGCTCGGGGATTTTCGCGTTCTTCGGCGCAGGTCCCTGCGCCCAGAGAGATGAAAGAAGAAGGCACAAAATTGAGACGGCCAGCATCGCGATGCGCGCCGCGGTTCTCGATCCGTAATTATTCCGAGTTGTTAAAATGGCCTTATTCGACCGCTTTATTTTGTCCGGCTTTGCTATACGGAACATTTGTGTGACCTCTCCTGTTGCTTCAACAAGTGCGCTCCAACTACCGCGATGCGCTGGTTGGAATCGCCGAGTGCTCAATTCGAATGGTTTCGGACCGAACCGTTAACTTTTCGATAAGGTCGTTTCGCACGCGATATCCCAATCCCGGCGCAGTCGGCACTCGAATCGTTCCGTGTGAACTGACTTCCACTTCCGGGTCGATGATGTCTTCCTTCCAATAACGCTTGCTGGCGGAGACATCTCCCGGAAGGGTGAAACCAGGCAGCGACGAAATGGCGATATTGTGCGCGCGGCCGATGCCGGTTTCGAGCATGCCGCCGCACCAAACGGGAATTTGCTGTTGTACGGCGAGTTCCTGGATTTCTCGCGCCTGAGATAATCCGCCCACTCTGCCGAGCTTGATGTTGATGATGCGGCAGGCGCCAAGCTCCAGCGCATGTCGCGCATCAGCAGCACTGCCGATCGATTCGTCCAGGCAAAGCGGTGTGTTGAGCTGACGCTGAAGTTTTGCGTGGTCCACCAAATCACCGGCGGCAAGCGGCTGCTCGATCATCAAGAGGTTATAGCGATCCAGTTCCTTCATCACCGATATATCTCGGGCTAAAGAGTAGGCCGCATTTGCATCCACGGAGAGAACGATGTCTTTGTAACGAGATCGCACCGCTTGAACCAGCTTCACATCTTGCCCAGGCTTGATTTTTATTTTTATGCGCTGATATCCGTTGTCGAGCTCTCGCGCAATCGTTTCAACCAACGCATCAGTGCTCGGCTGGATGCCGATGGAAACGCCGCAAGCGATTTCAGCGCGTTCGCCACCGAGATGCTTCCAAAGCGGCAACCCCAGGAGCTTCGCTTCCAAATCCCAAATCGCTGCTTCCACCGCGGCTTTCGCCATTTGGTTTCCGCGGATCGGCGAAAGAGTCCCGTACACTTGCTCTGCTCTGACGTCTTGTGATGCGAGCAACGGTGCGATGTGCTTCGAAATGATGATCCAGGCGGTGTCGATCGTTTCCCCGCTATAAAAGGGGCCTTCCATGGCAACGCATTCGGCATAGCCACTCTCGCCGTTTCGAGAGATAGCCTGCACGATCAATACGCGGCGATTCGTGGTTCGGCCAAAGCTAGTTTCAAATGGGAACTTTAGCGGCAGATTCAGTTCGCGAAGTTCCAACCGATCCAGTTGAATTTGTGCCACGATGCCTTCCACCTGAAATTCAGAGAAGGGCCCGCGCCCTTCTCCTCCTTGCGCCCCAAAAGGCCGCGAGACTCCACGAGAAAATCGCCCGCCGAGAAGAACTAAAAAATCAATTTCAACGCAAATTGGATGACTCGCGGCGAGACAGCCGCTTGGTTAATCACTCCAAAACTCGGAAAGCCGAACAAAGATGCCGGATTGGCGAACTGAGGATGGTTAAACAGGTTGAAAAATTCGGAGCGAAACTGCAAATTCCTGCGCTCGCTGTGCCCCAGCGGTGTTGTCTTGACGAGCGCAAAATCAAAGTTCAGCTGACCGGGCCCTGAAACGATACCCGGCCTGGAATTTCCGAAGGCTGTAGCTCCATCCGCAGAGATGACCGGAGGGGTCGTGAAACAAGCCGTATTGAAGTAATTATTCAGATTCTTCTGAACGGACCCTGGGTTACGAAGCGGAGTGCATCCCGGGACGACCTGTACCGGATCCGGGTTCAGACCGCCTCCGGTAATTCCAAAGGCGTTATTCGGATCGAATGATGTAAGGGTCAACCGTTCGCCAGATTGAATCGTAGTCACGCCGGAGATACTCCAGCCCGAGATGAAGCGTCCGGCCAATGAAAACTCGTTCGCGGGTTTGGGGAAGTTGTAGAGATAACTTATGACAAGCCGTTGAGGGCGCACAAATGGGTCAGGACCGTAACGCGAATGTGGGTCGTTCTGGTTGCCGACGAGGTTCGCGCCCTGGCCAACGCCTTGGGCGAAACCATTGGCATCCGTTAACGACCTTGCCCAAGTGTATGCGACGAGGAACTGCAAACCATGGCTGAAACGCTTGTTCAGGCTGACTTCCAACGCGTTGTACCATGACGCGCCTTCGGTTTGAAGTTCGGTTGCATCAGTAGAGAACCCGACAAAGGGAACGCGTAGAGGTAGATTGGCCAACGTGTTCGTCGTTTGTCCTCGGATCGGAGTGACCGTTGCATCCAGTGCCTGGTTGAACGCACGTTCCTCCGCCAATTTCGTGCCGCGTACGCCGTCGTAGCCGACTTCCAGAACGAGATTACGCATAAGCTCAGTCTGTAGGCTCGTGCTGTATTCCTGGATGACAGACGGTTGGTATCCTGGCGCGAAAATCTGCGGAGCTTGCGCCGTCGTGGGCGAGTAAGCCAACGGAGCGAAATTTGGGAACGTTGGAACCGGAGCGAACGGATTTCCAAATGTTGTCCCGATCGCAGGCTCCACGACGCGGAAGTCGGAGAAAGGAGGAACAGCAATCAATTGCAGAAATAGCTGGCCAGTCGATCGCGTGAAGTACATTCCGTAGCCGCCCCGGAGGACCATTCGATTGGTCCACGGCAGCTTGTAGGCGTATCCGAGCCGCGGCCCAACCTTGTTTTCACCGTCTCCATTGATAGCGGCTGAGTTCGCAGCACGAGTAACTCCGGCCGGCAGCGTGCCACTAAAATTCGACGCAACTACCACTCCCTGCAGGGTGCCTCCAGCAGGAGGGTTCGGATTCAGAAGGTTCGGATTTATGTTGGACGAACGCCCGAGAGAATCGCCAATGTCTCCTTCACGGTCGTATCGCACGCCCAGATTAATCGTCAGGCGTGGGGTCACTTGAATATCGTCTTGTGCGTATGCGTCGGCGTTCGTGGATCTCCATGCGCGATTCACGAGACCTTGTATATCCGCCAGAAGGAACGGATTGCCGGTCAAGAAATCCGGCAGGTTTGCAAAAACAATGAGGCCGGGAAACGTGAAGTTGTCAAAGTTAATTTGCTGCTTCGAAAGACCTCCGCCGAAATGGAGCGTGTGACGGCCGTGAACGTAAGAAAGGGAATCCTCAAAACTGTAATTGTTCTGGAAGATGCTCAAGCCCTGACCATTGCCTCCAATGGCGAAGTTGCCCAGTACTGCGATCGATGGATGGGCATCATCGTTGGGCGGAGCAGTGATCCCAAGAGCCCCCAGAGTCAGCGGAGCGGGAGTTCCACCCGGAACGGTAACGGTCGGCTGTTGCGCTCCATTTTGTTGCACCGTTCGGCCAAATCCCACAATGACTTGATTCACCAGGTTGGGGCTGAATACATAAGAGTTGGAAAGCGAAGCGAAGCGATCTTGGATCTGAGTCACGGTTGGGAAGCCGGGGACGTTTCCTCCGCCGGTTCCCGCATTGCCCGTAAAGTTATTCGCGAGGTTGTTGTCTGCCCAAAAGAATCGAGCCGACCATTTACTTTTATCCGATTGAACGTAGTCGCCGTTGGTCACAAATTGGTTTTCAGAGTATGGACAGGCGGCACTGACGTTCGAACTTCCAGTGGTAGTATTCTGAGGAGCGGGGATCAAGAATCCGCCTCCCGCCACCGTGGTGTTGAGCAATGCTATAGCCTGTGGGCTGATATTCGAACCGTCAGGAGCGACACCTGGGCCAAGTACGCCGGGTTGTCCGGTAAACGCAGCACCCAGCGCCGCGGCAGAACGGCTCGTGGCACTATCGGTAATCTCGGTCGGAGTAAAAAAACTACCCAGGCACGTGGGATCCA
Source organism: Candidatus Acidiferrales bacterium (assembly GCA_035603075.1). Classification (GTDB taxonomy): domain Bacteria; phylum Acidobacteriota; class Terriglobia; order Acidiferrales; family UBA7541; genus Palsa-295. Next base: position 23,497 of record DATNLC010000042.1, read on the forward strand.
AGCCATTTCTCTGCCTTGTACCCTGATACGAAGTGAAGAAAAACAGCTTGTCCTTCAGGACCGGACCGCCGACAGTACCGCCGAACTGGTTTTGTTTCAGAACTCCGCGCGGCTGTCCTGCTTGGTTTAGGAAGAAGTCGTTCGCGTTGAGATCGTCATTGCGAAAGAATTCGAACGCGGTTCCGTGAAATTCATTCCCGCCGCCTTTTGTCACGACGTTTACGTTCGCCCCGCCATTCCTTCCGGAGGCCGCATCATACTGACCGGTCTGCACCTTGAATTCCTGAATCGCGTCCGGATTGGGGATGGGAACTTGCTGGAAGCCGCTGAAAAGATCATTCACTCCTAACCCGTTCATCTGAAAATTATTGTCCGACACAACTCCGCCGTGAGCCGAAAAATCGTCGGTGCCCGAACCCAGATTCGCGGCGTTGTTCACGTCAGCCGAGACGCCGGGAGAAAGACCGAGTATTTGGGTGTAGTTCCGAGTGACGAGCGGCAAACCTTCCACCATCCTCTCGTCGGTGACGTGCCCCAAGGCCGCGCTATTGGTCTGCAGTATGTCGGCCTGCGCATTGACCGTGACCGTCTGAGTTACCTCGCCGACCTGGAGTTTTATATTAGCCGTGCGGGTTTCAGTGACAGAGACGCTGATCCCTTTAAGGACTTCGGTTTTGAACCCGGCTTTCGACACTTCAATTCGATAGGTTCCGGGCAGCAACAACGACGCCTGATAGTTACCGTTTGACTGAGAAACAAGATCGCGACTGTCGCCGGTAGCCTCATTGATGACTTTGATTGCGGCGTCTGGTATAGCAGCACCGCTCGAGTCAGTGACGGTACCGACGAGCGAACCGGTGTCCGCTGTCTGCGCAAATGCCGTCGGAACGCTCAACAGCAGGGCGCACAGTGCCAGAAATCCGAAGACAAAGAGAAAGTATCGGCAGCGGCTCGCGGAGCTGCTGCCCGCGGAAGGTCGGTTCGTTTCGATTTTCATTGAGATATTCTCCCTTCTTTGGACTGGAACGTAAGAAATCTGCTGCTCGCCTGGATCGCTAGGACTAATTTCTCGAATGAAATGCGTGTTTCAGTATGCCAATCGCTTCCCGTATGGCGTGAAATCTAGTCACACAGCGTAGGTTTGTCAAGTTCTTTTACGTTATTGTTCTCAGTCCTCTTGGATATGAAACAAATGAAACACAGTGACCGACAGTCGAGTGCCTGTGATAGGGTTCAGATGCGCGGTTGGCATCAGTGAAGAAAAATCGCTGGAATATGTAAACTCGTAGCTGCTTCTGAATTTCGGGAGGCTCGCCCATGTCTTTTTCGGTGTCTCGCAGAGGCTTTCTAAACTTGAGCAGTCAAGTCGCTGCCGCGGCAGTTGCTGCCCAGTTCTTCGTCCTCGAATCCGGCGCGCAGGAAGAGAAGGCCAAGTATGCGGAGTGCTTCGCGCAGTTGGACACTTTTATCGAGCAGTACATGCGAGAGATGAACTCTCCTGGGATGACCCTGGTCCTATCTGATCGCGACGGAGTGCAACGCGTCGCGACTTACGGCTTTAGCGACCCGGAAGAGCACGTGGCCGTGAAACCGCAGGAGCTTTTCGAAATCGGCTCGATCAGCAAGTCATTCGTCGCCAATTGTCTGCTGCAATTACATCAGGAAGGCAAGCTCGATTTGAATAAGCCGATCGTTGAATACTTGCCGTGGTTTCGAATTGAATCAACTTTTGCGCCAATAACGACGAATCATCTTCTTGCGCACACGTCTGGCTTGCCCGGCAATGGCCCTCTTTTTCTTTCGGACCCGGCTGCGAAACATCGCGCTGCATATGCGCCGGGAGATCATTTTCATTACTGCAACACAGCTTACGTCGCACTGGGACATTTGGTTTGGACGCTGGACCGCCGGCCGTTATCTGATGCTTTTCGAAAACGCATTTTTGAGCCTCTCGGAATGACGGAAAGCGAGCCCGTCATTTCACTGGACATTCGCGAGAAGCTCGCCAAGAACTACATGGTCTTTCAGAACGATCGCCCGTATCCGCGTCACGGACGGCTAAGCGAAGCGCCGGGTATCGTTATGACGGATGGCGCAGGTTGTATCGCTTCGACTCCCCACGATATGGGGCTCTACATCCAAATGATTGCCAGTCACGGGCGAGGACCTAAGGGACCGCTACTCTCCGATGGTAGCTTTGCGCTTTTTTCGCAACCCCATGTGAAGGCGGAGGAATTCGGTCCTACGGCGAGCTACGGATATGGTATCGCGGTGGACATGCTCGATGGCCACAAGATCCTGCGTCACACCGGAGGAATGGTTTCTTTCGCGTCTGCGTTGCAGGTTGACATCGACGAAGGTGTGGGAGCGTTCGCGTCAATAAATGCCATGCAAGGATATCGACCGAATCCTGTCGCGCAGTATGCCATTCAGTTGATGCGGGCCAAACGAACCAGCAAGCCCTTCCCAGCGCCCCCGCCGCCAAATTCACCGGGGGCAGTGAAGAATGCTTCTGATTACGTGGGAACTTATCAGGGCGGAGGCGGCCGCAGCTTTGAAATCGCGGCCGACGGCCAAAATCTGTTTATGCAGTACCAAGGCAAGCACATGACGCTTGAGATGGCGGGAGCCGATATGTTCATCGTCCCCCATCCGGATTTCCAACATTTTCTGCTCGTCTTCGGGCGCGCAGATGTGAAGGACCCGAAAAGTCCCGTGGTCGAAGCCGGGTCCGGCGGTGAGTGGTTTACAAATTCAAAGTATGCCGGACCGAAAACATTTGAATATCCAAAAGAATGGGACAGGTTCGTGGGCCACTACCGCAATGAGAATCCGTGGGTCGGCAGTGCGCGGATCGTTCTGCGCAAGGGCAAGCTATTAGTCGATGGCATTGTTGGGCTCGAGGCCGGAGACAACGGCATGTTCGTTTTGCAGGATGAAGAAAACAGTCCGGAATGGATTCGTTTCGGCGATATTGTCAACGAGCGGTCGATGCATCTCAAATTTTCGGGTGAAGACCTCTGGCGCGTAATGGCGGATTAGATCCTGCGAAAATAGAGGAAAAAGTGGTCGGGGCGAAAGGATTTGAACCTTCGACCTCCTGGTCCCGAACCAGGCGCGCTAGCCAGGCTGCGCTACGCCCCGAAAGCCGATACCGACTGACAAAGAGTCTATCGCGCATCCACGCCAACCGCAACCTGCCGTGTTTTGCTGTGCGCCTTAATAATGCCACGCCATCGATTTGGCTCGTGTGATCTGGTTTACGGCGAATTGCTTTACCGTGGGTTAGGCCGACTTTTTGGCAATTCCGGCAGATGGATTAGGCGCGCTTCAGTGATAGAAGGAATGGCGCGGATATTTTTTAGAATTGAGGAATCCACATTCCCGTCGAGCCGCACGAGAGCGACGGCTTCGGCTCCGTGTACCGGAGTGCGTCTGCCCAACGCGAATGTGGCTATATTCACTCCAAGAGCGCCGAGTGCGGTACCGATCATTCCGATCACGCCGGGAACGTCACGATTTCGCGTCAACAATAGAGTGCCTTCCAGTGGTGCCTCTAGTGCGATTCCGTCGAGTGAAAGAATTCGCGGTGAGCCGTCTTGAACTACAGTGCCTTCGACGGTAAGTTCGACGTCACCAGACGCCGCAGCAACCTCCAGTGTATTTGGAAAGCCGCGTTCTCGACGCCGCGTAGTTTCTTCCACGACTAATCCGCGCGCAGCGGCGGCTTGCGAAGCATTTACAAGATTCACTTTTTGGTCGAGAACGCCATTCAACAAACCGATCAGAACCGCGCTGCGTATGACGTGTGAACCCAGTTCGGCCGGCTCTCCTGCGTAGCGAATGCGGATGCGGCTGAAGCTTGCGGAAGGCGCGGCCTGCGCTACGAGCGCGCCGAGGCGTTCGCCAAGCTCGAGATAAGGGCGCAAAAGGCGGTATTGTTCGGCGGAAAGCGCAGGCATGTTCACGGCGTTGCGAATTAATCCCTCCCCGAGATAATCGCGCACCTGTTGCGCGATCAGCGTTCCAACTTCTTCCTGCGCCTCGGCTGTGGAACCTGCGATATGCGGAGTGGCGATTAGGTTCGGCAAGCCGAGGAGCGGAGAATTTCTCGGCGGCTCCTGCGCAAATGTGTCCACCGCAGCGCCTGCCAGGCGGCCGGAGCGAAGAGCCTCAGCGAGCGCAGACTCGTCGATCAATTCGCCGCGAGCGCAATTAATCAAACGCGCGCCGCGCTTCATTTGCGCGAGAGCCGCTGCGCTGATTATTTTTTCCGTCGCGGGACTGAGCGCGGTGTGCAGCGAAATCACGTCTGAGCGGCGCAGCAGATCTTCGAACGAAATGAGTTCGACGTCGAGTTCGCGCGCTGCCGCTTGCGTGACATAGGGGTCGTAGGCCAGCACCTTCATTTCGAGTGCGCGTCCCCGCCTGGCTACCTCCGTGCCCACACGTCCGAGACCGACAAGGCCCAGCGTCTTGCCGCGCAATTCCATTCCCGTGGAAGTTTTTTCCCAGCGGCCCGCGTGGATCGAAGCGTTCGCTTGCGGCACGGAGCGTGCGAGCGCAAGCAGGAGGGCGAAAGTATGTTCGGCTACGCTGACGGCGTTGCCGCCGGGTGTGTTCATCACCAGAACACCGTGGCGTGTGGCTGCGTCCATGTCCACATTGTCTACACCAACTCCAGCGCGTCCCACAACGCGAAGGCGCTCAGCCTGGTCGAGTAGCTCGGGGGTGACGCGCGTCGCGCTGCGCACGATCAGTCCATCGGCATCGGCAATCTCGCTGGACAGCGCTCCCGCAACAGGCAGGACGATCTCCCAGCCGGTTTCGCGCAGAAGTTCTATTCCGTGCTCGCTGATTTTATCCGCAACGATGATTTTCATCGCGACGAGCGTAGCGGCTCGGAACCGCAGTGTCAAATAGGTCGCGCGGAGGACCGCTGCTTCGCAGCTCTTGATTGGGTCAACTGAAGTCTTGCGTTAATCAGAGCACGAGTGTAAACCTCTACTCCATTGAGGTCGTTGTAGTTGGGCCCAAGAACGGGAGGCTTCATGAGACCCTGGCTCGCCAGCGCGTTAGCCATTTCGTTGTCGTTGGTATCATGCGGGGCCAAGAGCGCGCCTACGCGAATTACTGTGAACGTGACGGATGCATATGCAGGCTCCCTTCGTCTGGACCCATGCGTGAAAGACGCGAACGACCCCGTTTTGGTCGATGAAAAAGGCGTTGGGAAGACGGCTGCTTGTCCGCTCGGGGGAGATGTCGAGATTGTGGTGATTAAAAGCAACAGAACAATCTTTATACCGCGGGAACAGATAAGCATTTCCAGAGCGGGCGATGGATTTCCTGTATCGATTACTGCTGTCATTCCATAAGAAACAAAATCTAAGTCCGAGGCACAAACTTCATGTTGCAATCAAGGCGCGGATTTCTGGCTCAAGCGGGCGCAGCCGTCACGATCGGCACGGTGCCGCCGAGGCTGCCAGCAAGAATCTCCGAAAAAGAGGGCCCCTCTCCGCAAGCGATTTTGTCTCTCTTCAAATCTTTGCCCGGCGATGTGGCCATCAAGATTCATGCTCCCGCCTCGAACAATAAGCCGGCGTTCTTGGTGGAATCCAATCCCTCGAAAGTCATGTTTGTGGGAAGCGCGATCAAGACATTCGTCCTGTGCGAAGCCTTGCGGCAAGTGGACTCACCCGATTTGGTTCAAACCCTCACGGCCAATCAGCTGGCGCTCGACGCCGGCGTGTGGTCGCTCGACAGCGCGACGTTCAATCCTCCTAATCTTATTGGCAAAGTCTCAGAACGAACTGCGCTGGAGGCCATGATTCTTCACAGCGACAATACCGGCACCGATATGTGCTTGAAACATGTCGGCCCCGATAAAGTGCGCGAGTTCATCGCTTCGATAGGATTGAAGAACACGATGATCCCGGATAGTACGCGCTCGCTTTTCGGCCATCTGCTGGGCGCGAAGAATTACAAGACTTTCAGCTGGGAAGAGCTCGGAGCAGCTGCCAACCTGCAGATTGTCAATTCGCCGCTGAACAAGATCGAGACGATGGCCAGCACCGCTGACGAGTTCGTTGACTACTATTCGCGTGCGTTGCAGGGCGAGTTCTTCAAAAACAAGCAGACGTTGCACGAATTCCGTCGCATCCTGGCCATGGGCGACGCCATCTGGCTGCTGCCTCTACCCTTGGGCGTTAGCGCATTCGTGAAGGGCGGAAGCATCGACGTTGCCCGATTTCATGCATTGTGCGCGCCGGGAGCGATGTTGTTTGACGAAAGGTGGGTGTATTTCTGCATCGCCATCAACTGGTACGCGGAGGCGGTAACCGATCCTAACACCGCAGAAGCCTTTGCCGCAGCTACCAGCCGCGCTCTCACGCTCGTGAAAGAAGGATTGTCTGCTTAACGGGCTGCCTCTCGCCCTTCGCTTCGAATTTGTTACTAGCTGGGGTATAAACCGATTATATAATTAGGTTGGGTTTGGCTATTGTTTCTCGTTCAAGGTTTCGCTACAACTGTCCCAGAATGATTCAACCTGGCAAACGGCGATTTTCGAACCGTAGACTCTATTTATCCCCGGCGGGAATAGGCGGGCGTGTCCGGCGCAGTCGCTGCTTCGGTACGGCGATCTTGGCATTTCTATGTCTGGCGCTCGCGACCCATCTGCGGGCCGACACCATTTCCGGCACGGTGAAAGATCCATCCGGTGCAGTCGTTGCTGGAGCGCGAATCGAAATTACCGGCGGCGATCTGTCCCAGCCCCTCGTTTTCACATCCGATGAATCCGGCAAGTTCATAGCGCCAAATCTGAAGCCGGGAAAATACTCAGTTCGCGTCGTCAAGGAGGGCTTCGACGACCTGGTCACCACGGTGGACCTCAAGGGCACGGCCGACCTTCCGCTTAGTCTGACCATCGCAGCGCAACAGACTCGCGTCACAGTCACCGAAAAAAGCAGGGGCTTTGCGAACTCAGACGCGTTTTACCGCCAACTGCGCGACGCGGGGCTAGGCGATTCATATCGCTGCGAGAATTTCACACTGGCAGTGGACGTGGGAACTTTCCAGTTGAAATCCGGAACGATCACGCTACTGACGCCGGTCAACAAATATGAGACGGGCGTAATTTTCGTAGGCCATGGGCATTTCACGTTGAAGCCTATTGATGCCATCGACACGAGTGAGATGGTCCGCCGTACCGGCAACCCGACTGCCGAGGAAGATATCACCGAGGTGGTGTTCCGTTTTAGCCCCGACCAGTATCCCCAGTTCGCCGAGGCGTTGAATTCACGAACGGAAACTCCCCCGGAATCCGCCGCCGCTTTTCAACATTGGAAAGATAAAGTCCGCCACCGCCACGAAATTCCCGAAGGTCTCACCCAGGCATTCTTCGAAGGCGAAACGATCGACAACGTAGACGGCGACGTGCTTTCCGCGATTTACAATCCGAAGCACCCTCCGTTTTTTAATGCATATATGCACGGTTCGCCTCACAAAGACTTGCGTTTTTTCATGCGCACTCGCGTGGGCGCGCTTCAGCAACTGGAGTCTCCAGAGGAAGTAGGGTTAGTCAATTTCAACGGCGGAGAACTGGACGACGGCATCTGGTACTCCCAGCATTTGGTGAGCGAGCTTAAGGCGCACACCGCGAATTCGAGCGAAGATAAGCGATTGTTTGCAACCAAGCGCTATAAAATCGAAACCGTTATCGCAAAGAATGACCACCTCCAGAGTGTGGCTACAATCACGTTTGAGCCGCTGGTCCCGGGCGAACGCGTGCTGAAGTTCGGGCTGTTGCCTAATCTGCGGGTCACGCGCGTGACCGACCAGAACGGGCAAGACCTCCATTTCATTCAGGAGAACAGAAAGGAAGACGGATCGTTCTACGCCATTCTCGACGAGGTTCCAGCGATGGGGCAGGAGCACTCCATAAACGTCGAGTACGTGGGGGACAAAGTTCTGGTCAACGCGGGCAACGGGAGTTATTACGTGAACGCCCGCGAGGCCTGGTATCCGAATCTGAACGGCTTCGGCGAAAAGGCCCTCTACGATCTCACGTTCAAAGTTCCGCCCTCGAATACCGTGGTCAGTGTGGGAAAGCTGGAGGGCCAAAGCACGGAAGCGGGTTTTGCAGTTTCGCACTGGGTAACGCCGGTGCCGGTAGCCGTCGCAGGCTTCAATTACGGTCAATATAAAAAGATTGATTATCCGGATACGGTCACGCACTACAACATCTCCGGATATTATTTGACCGATTTGCCCGACAGTCTGAAGCCTTATGAAGAGGGCGCGTTGGGTGCCATGTCGCCCACCGCGATGACCAAGTACGCTCTGGACCAGACTCGAGCCCAGATGCAGGTGTGCACGATTTTTTTCGGCAAGGCTCCCTACGACAACGTCTACATCACGGAACAACCGAATTTCAACTTCGGACAGTCGTGGCCCGGCCTGGTGTACTTGCCGATTTCCGCGTACATCGATTCCACCCAGCGTTGGATGTTGTTTGGCCAAATCAATACGAAATTCACCGGATTCGTGCAGGAAGTCACGCCCCACGAAGTGGCGCATCAATGGTTCGGCCACGGCGTCAGCTGGGCCTCCTATCACGATCAGTGGCTGTCCGAAGGCTTTGCGGAATTTGCGGCGGGTTTGTTTTTGCAGCAAGCCGTCGGGAAGAAATGGGAAAAGGATTACATCGATTTCTGGGAGCGCCAGCGAGTCCGCATCCTGGAAAAAAATAATTTCGGCGTATCACCGAATGATGCTGGTCCGTTGTGGCTGGGGTTGCGGCTAATTTCCCCGCGTTCGGCACAGGCCTATCAGGGCGACACCTATTCCAAAGGCGCTTATGTGTTGCTGATGCTGCGGTCGCTCATGTATGGCGATCACGGCGACAATCGAGACCAGGCTTTCATCGATATGATGCATGACTTCATGACGACTTACCGCGACACACCCGCCTCGACTGAGTCGTTCAAGGCCATCGCCGAAAAACACATGACCAAGCAGATGGACATTGAGCGAAATGGGCGCCTGGATTGGTTTTTCAACGAGTGGGTATATGGCACGCAGGTGCCGCGCTACAGTTTCAAGTACGACTTTCTGCCGGGTGACAGCGGCAAGATCAAAGTCCGCGCTGAACTCACCCAGAGTCAGGTTGACGCCCATTTTGCGATGTTCGTCCCGGTCTTCGCCGATTTTGGAAACGGAATGGTGCGCCTGGGTCAGATAGGGGTGGCTGGAAATTCCACGCGCACGGTCGACTTCATCCTGGATCGCCAGCCGAAGAAAGTCGCCATCAACAGTTTCAAGGACATTCTGGAGCGCTGACGAGCGAACAATATCGTTCGCGTCGGCTAGGACGACATACGGCGCCGAAGAATGGTTGCGCCTCTACTGGTGCGAGAGCTCACAGCGGAGATCAGATGAGCTACGGGATGTTCCCAGGAAGTCGTCTGAGTGACAAGTGCATCGCGTTCGGTTTGCAGCGATTCCATTTCGCTAGACAGACAGGGGTCCACCGCCCTCTTTAGCTGCTCCCACTCCTTGGCGGCTTTGTCGCTGTCATAACCGCGGCCCTTGGGGTGACCGGCGGTAAAGCGATAATCTCGCACGATCTTTCTTCCGGCACGCCGGGCCACCGCGCCGACCAGATATTCAACGCCCCAACCTAAACGGTTTACACTCGGATCGATGCGCGGCACATTTCGTATGACGTCAGATGGAATAGCCCAGAAAGAGCAATCAGTTGCCGGAACTTCGTAAACTCCTTCTTCCACCTTTTTCAGTAGCTGCATCCGATATGTGTGCGGATTGAAGTCCACATTTGGCGCGTAAACGCCGACACTATAATTTTGGATGAATCGAGAGCTTTCCGAAAGAACGCGGCCGACTTGCGTGGGCCAGACGTCGCCTTGAATGTGGACAAACACGTCAGAGTCAAATCGCCGCAGGGCAGCGTTCCACTGATCGGTGAAGTAGCCGTCGTTGCCGATGTGCTCCCAATGCGGGTGCCGTGTACGCAGGCTATCGTCGGAATTGATTACGATGACTTCGCAATGCGCGCGGAACATCCTCTCTAACTTCGCGGCGTGTTGCTTCTTACCCGGCCAGTTGAATATGAACGCTTGCAGTCTCATAGACGTCTCAGTGAACGAGCATAACACGGATGAGGTACGTACCGTTGTTATACCCCGCTACACAAAGTTTGGCTCCCGCTTCGAGTGTGGCCTTCGATTTTTGTACTCCCCGTTAGATACAACCGAAGGCACGAGAGTTACCGATACCGAGTAAATTCCGGCCTACGCGGATTCGGACGGACGGCTCACACGCATGGCTTGCGCTGTGACGTCCGTGTACTTCAGTCCGGCGCCGGTGTTGAACACCACGACGCAATCGGTGGGCTTCAAGAAGCCGGTTGCTACGAGATGTTTGTACGCGGCAGTCGCAGCGGCGCCTTCCGGCGAGAGAAACATTCCTTCGTTGCGCGCCCAATCTTTCAGCGAAGCAAGAATCTCTTCGTCAGGCACTGCGACGGCCGTACCCGCAGACTCGCGAAGGATCTCAAGCATGATGTAATCCCCGTAAGGCTTCGGAACTCGCAGTCCGGCAGCGAAAGTCTCCGCATTCTGCCACATCTCACTGGCGTTCGATTTGTTTTCAAAAGCACGAACCATAGGAGCGCAACCGGCAGATTGCACGGCGATCATCCGCGGGCGCTTGCCGGGTTGCACCCAGCCTAGCTCTTCCAATTCACCAAACGCTTTCCACATGCCAATTAATCCCACGCCGCCGCCCGCAGGATAAATGACCGCGTCGGGATATTTCCAACCGAGTTGTTCGACCAACTCGTAACCCATCGTTTTCTTGCCTTCAATGCGAAATGGCTCCTTCAACGTCGAGATGTCGAACCAGCCTCCTTTTTCTTTTTGTTCCGCGACCATCCGGCCGCAGTCTGAAATTAGGCCGTTGACCAGGGTGACGTTTGCGCCGTAGGCTACGGCCTCGACGTAATTGGCAAAGGGGACATCGCGCGGCATGAAAATGTAGGCTTCGATACCGGCAGCCGCCGCATAAGCGGCGAGTGCACCGGCTGCGTTTCCCGCGGATGGGACGGCCAACTTGCGCAAGCCGTAGTGGCGCGCCATGGTGACGGCGAGCGCGAGTCCGCGAGCTTTAAAGGTGCCGGTCGGGTTTGCGCCTTCCTCTTTGAGGAAAACTCCCGAGTGGCGCTTGCTGCGCAACATCGGCGTCCAGCCTTCGCCCAAAGTGACAGGCTCGACTGTTGGAAGCACAGTGCGATAGCGCCACATGCCGGACCAAGTCGACGCAGGGTCCTGGGTTACAAGAATGTCACGCGCGGCCGGTCCATAAAGCTGCTTGAGATCGTAGCGAACGTAAAACGCGCCCTGGCATTTCGGACAGACGGTCTGAGGGCGCTCGGCAGAAGCCGAAGATTTGCAGCGCGAGCATTCCAGATTCTTGATCGGTGGCATGTTGCAACGATAACAGATGGTTCGGACAGTCAACAAGATTGATGAGCGGTGCACAATCGCGGCGAACTTTTCAAGAAAAAGCGAGGCCGAGGGTGAAATTCAAGAGAACTCATGACGACTAGTCCGGTCACAAGTTCTTCGCCGCGCAAGAGACGTTCGCCAGCCATGCGAGCGCTCACTGTCGCTGGAGTCGTGTTATTCCTGCTGGGAGCGTCCTTAGCGGTGCTCCTTGGTCCTCAGGAGTGGTTTGCGGCGCTTCGCTGGAGCGGCCTTGTTTTGATTGCTTTCGCCGGATTGCGCAGCGGTTCGCTAACCTATTGGATCTTCTTCTCGATGTTGCTGGGCGGAGAAATCGGACTGGACCGACCCCAGCTCGCCGAACATCTTCGTGTACTGAGCGACATCTTTCTGCGCTTGATCAAAGTGATTGTGGCACCGCTGATTCTCGGCACGCTGGTGACGGGAATCGCTGGGCACGGCAATCTTCGCAGTGTTGGCCGTATTGGATTGAAGAGTCTCCTGTATTTCGAAGTCGTAACGACGCTTGCGCTCCTCATCGGAGTGGGAGCGATCAACATCAGCCGCGCAGGCGAAGGGCTGACGATGCCAGTCGTCACGGGAGTTGTCGCACCTCAAAATGTGGAACCGATGCACTGGGAAGATTTTCTCCTGCACGTCTTTCCCGAGAATATTGCGAAGTCCATCGCTGAAAACCAAATTCTCCAGGTTGCTGTGTTCGCGTTGCTCTTCGGAATCGCGCTCGCCCTGCTGCCGGAGGCGAAGCGCGAGCCCATGTTGAAGTTTTGCGAGTCGTTGAGCGCGGCAATGTTCTCCTTCACGAATATAGTGATGTATTTCGCGCCGGTTGGTGTTGGCGCAGCAGTGGCATATACCGTAGGCCACATGGGAATCGGCGTGTTGTTGCCGCTGGGGAGACTGTTGTTAACGGGATACGCCGCGCTGATTATCTTCCTGCTCATCGTGCTGCTGCCCATCGCCCTACTGGCGCGGCTACCACTTGCACGGTTTCTTCGCGCGCTAGCTGAGCCCGCCACGATTGCCTTCGCGACCAGCACTTCTGAGGCGGCCCTCCCTCGCGCAATGGAGGAAATGGAGGCGTTTGGCGTTCCGCGCAGAATCGTCGCGTTCGTGATCCCTGCGGGGTACAGCTTCAACATGGCGGGTTCTTCGGTTTACTTGGCGTTGGCGTCCATATTCGTGGCGCAAGCCGCGGGGATGCGCATGTCTTGGGGACAACAGCTCGTTATGGTTTTTACGCTGATGCTGACCAGCAAAGGCGTGGCGGGAGTTCCACGAGCAACTCTCGTAGTATTGCTTGCTACCGCTTCCATGTTCCATCTGCCGACAGAGCCGATTTTCATCATCTTAGGCATTGATGCGCTGATGGACATGGCTCGAACTGCGGTGAACGTTATCGGGAATTGCCTGGCTTGTGCTGTCATCGCGCGGTCGGAAGGCGAACTTCGAGGAAGCGCCTGATTTCCACGCACCGAAGTGCGGCGCGCATGAAAACCGGCGCGTTCCAGACGATTCAAGCGAGGAGACGAATCAACGCGGTTAAGCCTCTTCCATTACTTGCTGGAAAGCACGAACTTGTTGCCGTCGGGATCTTGGAAGATCGCCGACGTGCCCCAGGATTCCTTTTTGGGTTCCGCCGCAAACTCCACACCTTTGGACTTCATGACTTTGGCGGTAGCAACAACGTCGTCAGCCCAAAATGACAGCGGCTGAAAATCGCCGATGCGATTCTCATGGCCCTCCGGTGTGAATAGGACAATCCCCGTTTCCGCGCCGGGAATTAGAAGTTCGATCCAGCGCTGCTTATCACTAAAAGGCTGGTCGGTGCCGACTTTGAATCCGAGCTTTTCGGTGAAGAATTTCAGAGAAGCGTCCTGATTTCGAACGGGGATGCTGACGAATTTAAGGCCACGAATCATTGTTGAGTCTCCTGAATCATGATTTGAATTTTCCAGCCGCGAAGCCGAGCATAGCTTGAGCAAGTTTACAGTTGCAATCTGCTAACGAATGCTATATTAGCCATTAATACAGCGATGTCCGTTCTCGATGAGTACGTCACCGATGTGTTGATGCGTGATTTGGTGGGCCACGACCGGAGGCCGGTGAGCTTTTTGGTGTACTTGTGGTTAGCAGCCGAAGAGGGACGCCGGAATTCGCAAGTTCAGATCAGCTACCAGGATCTCGCGGAATCCATTGGGGTCTCCAAGAGCTCGGCGCAAACTGCCGTAAGCTGGCTGATCCGAAGAAAGCTTCTAGCGGTGAGCAAGAAGAATGCGACCTCAACTCCGAGTTACACAGTCCTCACCCCATGGAAAGATTCAACGCATCGCAGCAGTCGGGCGCGATAACTGTACTGCGACGAGTCAGCTTCAAGCTTTTTGACTGTGTGGCCGACACTTGACCTCAATCTAAGCAGAAAATGTTCCGGGTAGTTTCGTCTGGCGCTCATAGGGCACCCCTTCGAGGAACAGAATTGCAAGCAGGCTGCCGACAATGAGCAGGCCGGCTAGGGTGAACGCGATCGCCGCCGAATGTCCGGGGATAAAAAGCGCCGCCAAGCCAAAAAGGATCGCGAAACAATACAGCACAAGGACTGCACCGCGATGACCCAGCCCCATATTCGATAATCGATGCGCCGTATGGTCCTTGCCTGGCGAAGTGAAAGGCAGAAGGCCGCGGCGCGCGCGCGATATGGAGACAAGCGTTGTATCGAAGATAGGGACACCCAAAATCAGCACTGGTACCAACCAGGTAATCGGGAAAGGAGCGCCATCCGGCCTGATCTTGAGGCCAAGCGTTGCCATTAAGAACCCGAGAAACATCGCACCGCCGTCACCCATGAATATTTTTGCCGGACTGAAGTTCCAGCGCAGAAATCCCAAGGCCGCTCCCAGAGTGGCAGCGCCCAGGGTGCGGACGAGCGTCTGCCCGTTCATGTTGGCGGAAATGGTGAAAAACGCCGCCGCTACCGCGGCAATTCCCGCGCAGAGACCGTCCATATGGTCGAGAATGCTGAACGAAGCAGTGATGCCTACGACCCAAAGCACAGTGAAACAGCCGTCGAGAACCGTGCCCGCCACCCCCGGAACAAACTGCGAAAAAAGCTGGGCGTGAATTCCGGAGGCGATCAGCATCAGCGCGGCAACCGGCATGCCGATAAAGAGTTTTACCTGATGATGCAGAATTTTGCCGTCATCGAGAAAACCGATAACGGCGAGCAGCGTGGCCCCCGCGAGAATCCCGGCGATTTGCTGCTCGGGCACGCCGTGAACCGCGATGAGAACGGCCAAGGCAAAGGCGAGGTAAATGGCGATTCCGCCGAGAAGCGGAATTGGTTTGACATGTACTTTCCGCGGCCCCGGATGGTCCACCATTCCGAACCGAATCGCCAAATGCCGCACCGGAATAGTAAGACCAAGCGATGCTATCAGCGCCACCGCAAATGCAATCAAATCGGCACGAGTGGACATCGCTGCGTCACTCCCGTCAACGTGCCGTAAGCATCTGCTCGAGGATGCTGCGAACTTGCTCCTTCTGCTTGGTTGCAAAATACCAGTCCATGGTCTTGCGCAAGCCTACCCGGAAAGGAGTCTTCGGTTCCCAGCCCATGAGTTTTTTTGCCAGGGCATTGTCTGCGACACGATTCACAGGGCCGGTGGGCATATCCGGGCGGAAGCGAATGTCCGCCTTCTGTCCGGAAAATTCGAGGACCATTTTTGCCGCGTCGATTACACGGATGCGCTCCATGGTTCCAAGATTGACCGCGGTACCGTCATCGATTTTTTCCGCAGCGAGAATAGTTCCACTGACGATGTCATCCACATAGGTCCAATTGCGGATTTGCGTGCCGTCACCCCAGACGTCAAAGGGATTCTGCCCGATAAATCCGCGCGCGATCATTGCGATCACAGCGTGATTTTCCACTCCGCGCGGGCCGTATACCGTGAAGTACCGGCACGACGCTGCTTTCAGACCGTGTTCCCGGTGATAAGCCTGAAGCGTAAGCTCCGCCATCAGCTTAGCCCATCCGTACATATTGTCGGCGTCGTGCGGAGGTTTTACGTCTCCTTCGCGCAGGTAAAGCTCCTGCTTTGTATCGGTCTGCATGTTGTTCGGATATACACAACCCGAGGAGGCATAGACGACTTTGCTGACTCCAGCCTTCACCGCTTCCCAAAAGACCAGGCCATCGAGAAACAGGTTTGAAGCCGGGCCTGCTTGGTGTAAATCGACGTAGCCGCGCCCACCGTGGTCCGCGGCGAGATGAAAAACAATGTCAACGCCGTCCACCGCCTTGCGTGTTACTCCCGGCTCGCGCAAATCTGCCTCAACAAAGGTTATACGCCCGTCGGTTAGAAGTTGTTCGATGTTAGAGCGTCTGCCGCTCGTTAGGTCATCTACTACGCGCACTTGTGCGCCACGCTGGACGAGAGCATCGACAAGATGAGATCCAATAAAAGATGCACCGCCAGTTACAAGTACTTTCTTATTATTCCAGATGGCTGCCTCCATGATTACTCCGACGATTTGGCCCGCCTTCAATGACTTCGACAAACCTTTCCAGCTCTTTGACTCTAGCATATTTCACTGCTGTTTCCCTTGCTCGGAGGCCCATTTGGGCCAGTCGGCCCTTGTCGGCGGTCAACTGTCGAATTGCGGCGGCTATTGCAACTGGGTCATCCGGATCAGCCGATAGTCCGCAGGCGGATTCACTCACTATGCGCGCAGCATCGCTCTCAGCAGCGGCTATCGCAAGCACCGGACGTCCCGCCGCAAGAATGGAATAAAGCTTGCTGGGCACGACTACACCTTCCAGCCCGCGCCTCACTGTCACAATATGCACGTCGCCAGCCATCATTACGTGCGGCACCTGTTGAAACGGGAAAAACGGCAAAAAGCGTACATTCGGCGAAGACTTTGCAGCGGTCTCCAAAACTGCCCGATTGGCTCCGTCTCCCACAAACACGAGCCCGGTGTTTTCGTTGCGCAAGATATCAGCCGCTTTGAGGAGCGAATCCCAGGCTCCGTAGAAACCCAGATTGCCTGCGTGCAGGGCAACAAACGAGAATCCACATCGGATCTGCTGCACGACCGGATCGCTCCGCTCCGGCAACGAGGAAGGAAACGATGCCCCGTCTCGGACTACGACTACTCTTTCAGGCGAAATACCCTTCGTGACGATGCGGTCGCGCATGTCGTCACCGAGCACGATTATGCGTGACGCTTGCTGGAGCGCGCGACGGTGCATTTTCTCCCAACGGTCAATCCAGGGACCGGGCCTCACGATGTCACCACCGAGAGCCATGTCGGGATACAAATCGCGAATATTGTAAATAAATGGGCGACCCGCCATACGCGCGATGAATGCGCCGGCAATGCCCGCTACGGGTGGATCCGTCATCGCAAGGACAATGTCCGGGTTAATCGCCAATGCTCGCGGGACAGCAAGCGCGAGATAAGACAAATAATTTGAGACGCGACGCCGCATCTGATGTCGGGGATAAGCGGTGGAAGCCACGCGCTCGACCGTAACCTTGTTGCGAATGTCACTCCGAAGAAACGCGAATGGGTAAGTCTGGTCGGGATCATAGGAAGGACGTCCCGCGACCACCGTTACTCGATGTCGCTCTGCCAATTTTTCGGCGACTTGCACCGCCATCTTGGCCGTGGCGGAAGTGTCCGGCGGATAATATTGGTTGAGAAGAAGAATGTGCATGGTTTCTGATTGCATCTCGCCGCCGGGCTGGATAACTGTAGCGACGAGCGGTGCCTTGACTGACGAACTCCCTATTCAGATCTTTTTGCGAAACTATCCGCGGTTTCTTCCTGCGACGCGATTGAGGATCTTTTCTCAAGAATGAAGTTTCCCATCACTAATGTATCCATTTGCGTTCGGCGGAAACAATCAAGCGCTTCTTCCGGCTTACAGACGATCGGCTCATTGTCATTGAAAGATGTGTTTAAAAGAACCGGAACGCCTGTTTGCTCGCCAAACGCACGAAGCAGTTTCCAGTAAAGTGGGTTCGCTGTTCGGCTTACGGTCTGGAGCCGCGCTGTACCATCCACGTGCGTAGGCGCGGGAATCACACTGCGTTTTTCCGGCCGGACGGAATAGGCAAAGGTCATAAACGGAGAAGGGTGCGTCTTCTCAAAAAATTCACCGGTAGCTTCTTCCAGGATGGAAGGCGCGAAAGGCCGGAATATCTCTCGATGCTTGATGCGACGATTCAAAACATCTTTCATCTCAGGCCGCCGCGGGTCAGCTAGAATGCTTCGCTGCCCTAAAGCGCGCGGCCCCCACTCCACTCGACCTTGAAACCACCCAACTATTTTTCCGCTGGCAATATGTCGGGCTGTAGCTTCGATCAAAGGAGCCTCATCCATTTCCGTCACCGTCACTCCCTCTTCCGACGAATGAAATTTTTCGATCGAATGGCGGAGCTCTTGGCTCGAAAATTCAGGACCCCATCCTGCCTGCTCCATCACAAAGTCGCGCGGGCGTCCGAGAATCTGATGGTTCACCGCAAAGGCCGCCCCCACCGAGAGACCCGCGTCGCCCGCCGCAGGCTGCACGTAGACGCGCTCAAACGGGGAACGATCAAAAATCTTTCCGTTTGCCAGACAGTTGAATGCGACACCACCCGCCAAGCACAGCGACTTCTGTTTGGTTTTTTGGGCCAGTGCAGTCCAATGGGCGGCAAGGACCTCTTCCAGTGCAGCTTGCATGCTTGCTGCCATGTTCTGATGCCGTTGGCCTAGCGGTTCCCCCTCCTTGCGCGCCGGACCCAATCGCTTTTCGAGGCAAGAGGAAAAGAGCCTACCGAGTACCGGGGTCTTATTTCCATCTCGCCAAGTCATATCTGCGCCCTGGCGCTGATGAGTGAAATATTCCAAACCCAAGCGGAATGAAAGCGGGCCATCGGCGTAAACGATCCGGCGGAATTCGTCGAGAAATTCCGGTTGGCCGTAGGCTGCAAGACCCATCACTTTGTACTCGTCGCCGAATTTCCAGAAGCCAATGTATTGCGTGAGGGCGGTGTAATACATCCCCAGCGAATGGGGAAAAGTAATTTCACCCAGGATTCGCATGTTCGGCCCTTCGCCCAGCGCCCACATGGAACTTGCGAAGTCGCCTAGTCCGTCGGCGGAAAGCACCGCAGAATTCTCGAAAGGAGAAACGAAATAAGCGCTCGCCAGATGAGCGGTGTGATGTTCGATGCGATGGAAGCGCGCTCGGATTTTCTCCGGAGGCATCTCGAACGCTGAGGCCAAATCCTCCTGGATGCCCGCAAAGCGTTTCATCACGCGTCCGCGGTCCAAGGCAAAACGAGGCATGCGCATCGCAAATCGAAGTTTTGTTCCCAGCCGCGCCCATGGGTTGCGCGGAACCGCTATGTGATCCACCTCGGATAGCTTGGCACCGGCTTGATCCAGGCAGTACTGAATCGCGCGAGCCGGTAAGCCAGCCGCGTACTTCACCCGATTGAGGCGTTCTTCCTCAACGGCAGCTACGAGACGGCCGTCTACAACGACTGCCGCCGAAGCGTTCGCGTGATACGCATTTATGCCGAGAATAATCATTTTAGAATGTACGCTGCCGTGTGATCTTTTATCAGCTGCCGGCATGGACAGCAGCCGAATTATGGCGCTCAGCGCCGTCCTTCAACGGAATACTTAGATTGCGTTTGACCCATTCATTTAATACGTAAAGACTCCATGGTCGCGACCAGGTCATTCTTCCTCGCAAGAAATTTCTCCACACGCCCTGCGCGAACCTATGGTCCAGGCTGGACTCCAGAGCAGGCGCCCAATCGCCAAGTCCTGTGGCTACTCTCTCTCCCAGCTTCCCGCGCAGCCAACGTACCCACGGAAAGGTGAATGTCCGCTTAGGTTGGTTGATGATTTCTTCGGGCAACAAGTTACCAAGAGCCTCGACGAGCAGGGTTTTCGGTCCTCGCGCGCCGCGCTTGACAGATTCCGGCAGTGCAAGAACGTATTCCATCAACGGCGTATCGAGAAACGGAACTCGAACCTCGAGCGAATTCCTCATACTCATTGCATCCGTATCTCGCAATAGCGTGTTTACCAGGTATGAACGCAACTCGAGCCACGACACTTGCGCAAACCGATCTAACGATTGCGACTGTTGCGCGGCTGCAACAAGCCACTGATACCAGGCCATTGAATTCCACGCGACCGTGTCTCCACGCAGACTCGACCCAAAGGTCTGCGGCGTAAATAGAGCGCGGGTGAAAAAATAGGAGTGCGGAAAACAATTCGGCTGCAGCCAGGCCGCCGACGCCTTGCGAAAAGCATCGGGTGAAGACTGAAAAGCATTCATGTTCTTCATTCCGAGCGCCGTCAGCCTGCGAACTGACTGGGGAACGAATCCGGCGGCCATCGCTATGCGGGCAATCTTCGCAGTCGCTTGGAATGAGGTGTACCCGCCGAAAAGCTCGTCGCTGCCAAGCCCGGAAAGCGCAACTTTCAATCCCGCTTGCCGCGCCGCCCAAGAAACAAAATAGGTATTGATCCCGTCCATGGAGGGCTGGTCGAGAGCCGATATGGCTTCATCGAGACGGGTAACCATTTCATCGCCGGAAACCATGACTTCGCGATGCTGGGTTCCCAGCCGCTCGGCTGTGCGCTGAGCGATTGCGGCTTCGCTGAATTCGGTGTCGGGAAACGAGACGGTGAAGGTGTGGATTCCCTGCTGCGCCACCGCTGCGAGTGCCGCTATAGCAGTGGAATCGATTCCACTGCTCAAGAACACCCCCACCGGAACATCGGCGATCAGATGGCTTCGGACGGCATCTTCCAACAGAGTTCGAACACGCTGAGCCGGGAGAATTCCTGAGGAGTGCGAATTCCGTGCGTCGATCGCTGTTTCAGCTCGCGTCTCGAGCACGCTCGAAGTGTTCCAATAAGATTTTGGCTCGGAGATTTGAATGGGATCATCAGCGAGAATCGTGACGAAATGACCCGGCTGCAGGGAGAAAATACCCTCGACGAGCGTTGTCGGCTCGCCAACCGAACCGAAGAGCAGATACGAAGTAAGGCCTTCATAGGACAGGCGCTGCGAAATTAATCCGCTCGCAAGCACAGCCCGTACTTCTGACGCAAAGAGAAGAACACCGTTAGCCTTTGCGTAATATAACGGCTTGATGCCCGTCCGGTCGCGGGCCATAAACACGCGAGCAGGATGACCGGCTCCCCTGTTTGGCAATTCAATTACCGCAAATGAGAACATTCCCCGTAGTCGGCTTACAGAACCTTCGCCCCATTCTTCATAGGCGTGAACGATGACTTCCGTGTCGGATTTGGATCGAAATTTATGCTGGCGGGATTCCAGCTCGTCTCGAAGCTCCCGGTAATTATAGATTTCACCATTGAACACGACCGCGATGGTCTCAGTTTCATTCCAAACCGGCTGACTGCCGCCTGGCAGGTCGATGATGCTAAGGCGGCGCGTGCCGGCGGCAACGCGCGGTACCGTCACCATGCCCTCTTCGTCCGGACCGCGATGAATAATGGAAGCGAGCATGCGGCGGACAACGGTCTCGCCGTCTAATTTGGAGTTCAATCCGATGACACCGCAAATTCCGCACATGACGGTTAGGTCGCATCCAGAAAAGCGTGACACGCTCTTAGAAGCTGGTGCCGGATTCGAACCGAATGTACGCCTAGCCGTTTTTCACCGTACCAGCGGAGAGCAGTTCGCAGCAGGATTAAGAAAATTAGGAGCAGAAAAGCCGAAATCATGGCGGCGAAAGATTCGCGCTCGACTATGAGAGTCATAAACGGCGTGTCTTCCCACCCGGGCACGGCACGATCGAGAATTCGTCGAAGAAGCGATCCGAAGAAATGAAACCGTGCGAGGCGAATATGTACAACTTCATTGTAGGTATAAGTCGGATCGTAGCCTTTAAGTTCGCGCGTGGCGACGGCTAAAGTGGCGGAATCGGATAATTCTTCGCGAGTCAGTGCCGTTCCGTCCTCTCCGCGCATAACAACACGAAAAGTCGGATCCACCACGATCCAACGCCCATCCACTAGAACTTCAGCAACGACGTGTTTGGTCATCTCGTGAGAGTCGACTAGGAGCAGCCGGCGAACTTCCATGTGGCCGGTATCCACGAGATTGATAAACGCGTTTGTGGCTGTGCCACACACCCGTAGTAGAGCTTCATAGTTCAGGGTGTCAGTCGGATCGCGGTCACCCTGAAGCTTGTCTGCTTGGGAATTCCTGCGCGCAGGCCCATGAGCCATCCAATGGAGTATGGCTTCAACCTTTTCGTCGCCCGGCGACGTGGCTGGCACGATCGCGTCTGAAAACCCCTTCAAGTACCGTCGAGTCGAAAATTCCCACCCTGCCGAATAGACCGCTAGAAAGATGGATGCGACTAGTAGGACATTTACCGTGAACCAGACACTCCGGAAGATTGGATGGCGCTCAGCTTCGGGGTTATTGCCGATAGATGGTCGTTGAGAATTCATTTCGCTCTTAGTCGGCTCGGTCACGGGGTCTTGGTTCATGGCGTTTTCTCGTTTTTCTGAATCCACTTTTCCGGGAGTAATGCGTCACTCAGATTGTTTCTGCTTTCTGTTTACGGACCTTCTCTACAAGAAATGAGTGGACATTCTGCCCACGATTTTCGTCGTAACGGACGATGCGAGCCTGCCGTTTTTCGCACCATTCCTCGATGGTACGGCGCGGAAGAAATGCGACTCGGGGAGTAACAAAGTAATCATAGAAGAGGTTTCGCGCGCCCGACCAAGTGCGTTTTCCCTTCGAACGAACAAAATGAATCACGTAATACGGTACCTGAAAAAACAACGTGACGAAAGGCTTCGACCATCCCTGCGCTAGCGCGCTTCGGATAAGGCCGCCGGGGAACTTGTACAGCGCAGGGTATCGGCCATCCGGCTTGTAAACACCGAGATACATTCGTCCGCCGGGCTTTAAGATGCGAAAATTTTCACTAAATGCAGTCAAAGGATCCTCTGTGTGGTGGATGACGCCATCCGAGATAACAACATCGGCAGTGCCATCCGCAAACGGAAGGTGCAAATTGTCTCCAACGGCACCGGGCCGGTCGTAACGTTTCATCGCAAGGCCTAGAGACACACGACTCCGGTCAAGACCTATGCATCGAATCCCTCGTTGTTTCAAAAAACCCAAAACTCTACCCGGACCGCAACCTATATCGAGGACTAGGGAGTTTACGTCCAAGCTCTGAATAAGCTCGACGAGCGGACGTGAGACGACAGACTCTATTTCCCCCGGGGCGTCGATCGGAATCCAATCGAAGGGATGTTGATCGTAAAATGTCGTAGATTCAGGCGCGCCCATTAGAGACCGCCGCCCGAATCAGCCCGGATTTTCATATAGTGGGCTTCCATTTGCGCCGTCAAACGGTCCCATCCCAGCTCAGCGGCCACTTCATGACAGCCGGTCTTGAATTTCGCGTATAGAACGGGATCCGAAATCAAACTGCGAAGAGCGGCAACCAACGGTTCCTTCTCCGGCGCAATCACCAACCCTGCACGCCCACTCACCAGCGAACGAATGCCGCAGCACTCCGTAATAATCACTGGGATGCCAAACGCCATCGCTTCGGCAACTGAATTCGCGAAGTTCTCATAACGCGATGGCAGAACGAAGATATCAGCGTCCATCATGAGGTCTGATTTATCCCGGTCATAAAGGGCACCAGTAAAAATGACACGCGACTCGATTCCAGCACCTCGTGCTCGTTGCTCGAGCGTCGCGCGATAACCAGGCTCACCCTCAGGACCCGCGATCACGAGCCTCCCTGATTTCGGACAAGCTTGGGAAAAAGCATCGACCAAAATGTCCGCGCCCTTGCGCGGAATCAAACGCCCCAAAAACATGACCAGCGGCTCATCAGCGGGAATTCCCCATTTTCTACGGAAAGCACCTCTCGGCGAACTGTCTCCGTTTGAGGCTTCAATACCGTTGTATCGAATGGTGACCTTTTCCGCCGGTACGCCGTCTTCGAGAAGTTCCTGTTGCTCCATTTCGGAAGTGGCCACGATTAGCGCAGCATTGCGCCAGTAGACGTCGCCCAAACTCCAATGCCACAACCGCTTCATTCGAAAACTTCTGTCGATGGGACGATACATGCCCATTGGTTCGATTACGTACGGAATTCGTTCGCGTCTGCAGAAAAGACTTACCGCCGGTCCCAACAGATCGTAGAGGCCGTACAGGTGAACCAAGTCAAACCGCGAGATGGAGGCCCGAGAGAATGCTACCACACGGGGATTGAGCGTGAGCGCTCGATAGTGGGCCGCCGTGGAGAGGTAGATAGTTTCCACGCCATCTTCTTGGGAACACCATCCCCACTGACAGCGCCTGAAATTCGGGTCTGAACCGTAGTCTCTTTCCAATCCCAAATCTGCAGTCAAAACGGTTACTTGTTGACCCCGCTTAGCCAGGCCACGAGCTAGCGCGCGAACCTTAACGACTGGACCTCCTCGGTCTTGAAACGGAAAATAAGATTGAACTACTTTCAGAACGCGCATTCGTCTCGGAGAATCACTCTTATTAGAAAACTGCCTGTTCGAGTTTGTACTGACATATTGGCGGGGCTACAGATTACTATCCCTATGGATGGGAATCCAGGCCGCACTCTCCCAAGATCAATTCGAGATTGCGTTGAAAAACTTCGAAGGAAAAATCTCGGCGCAGGATTTCCCTGCCACGCTGTCCCAATGCCGCGCAGAGATTCGCATCTTCAAGCAAGAGCGCCAGCGCTTCCGCTAAGCGTTCGGGGCTCCCCGCCGGAATGAGCAGCCCGTTCACGTCATTCTCGACCACATCGGTGGTTCCTCCGCAAGCTGCACCCACTAACGGCTTGCCAAATGCCATCGCTTCGAGAAAAACCAATCCGAATCCTTCACCGCTGCTGGGAAGCGCGAATATTTCACAACGAGCGTAGCAACCAGCAATTTCCTGCCGCGATAGGTCCGTGAGGAATCGAACGGATTCGGAGGCTCCGAGATCGGCAGCAATTTTTTTCAGCCGTGGAAGATCATCTCCGTCGCCCACCGCCACGAGATACAAACCCGGAAACTTCGTCCGGAGTTGCGACATCGCTCGAATCAAATCATCCGTTCCCTTGTAGCGTTCAGAAGCCGCCCAGCGGCCTACAGTCAGAATCACGCGGCCTTCGGGAAACCCGCCAGGCAGAGGGAGGCTAGGGGGCCTTTCGGCCATGCAAAGAAAATCTGGATTGAGCGGCCATGCCAACCTGCGTATCTTTGCCTCCGGCACGCCCTGGATTTTCGCAAGTTTTTGCGCCGTGTCACGGCTCGGAGCAAGCACAATATCCGCTGACAAGAGCGCCCTCCGTCGCAGCGAAGGAAGTGGCGTCCACACTTCCACCCCGTGTGACATCACAATCGTCTTGAGATGGGGCGAAAACCACTTCGCCAATGCCGCAGGCAACGCCAAATTGGGATGGGCGGCTAGGATCACGCGCGCGCGCTTCGAGTTACCGATGGCGGAGAAAACGAACGGCACCTTGGCACGTCCGAATCCGCGGAGGCTTATTTTCTCCCGTGCGACACAAAGCTCGTGCACACCCCGCGGATCGCTCAAACCCTGAAAATAGGTTGACCAGTCATCATCACGAAAGGAAATTCCCTGTAGAGCCGCTGCCGTTAGCCTTCCTGCTTCCTGAATTCCTCCGACGCCGAGCAACTCCGGAAAAAGGCCGACGATTCTCTTCCCTTCCGTCTTGGGTTCCGTGGCCGTCATTTGCGGAAAATAAACATGCCATGGGTCGCCAATCGGGCAGGGCAGATTTTCTCCGTCACTGGGTCAGTCCAGGAGGATAGCGATGCCGTTACATGCCTCAGCCCCCAATACGCGCCTCGGACAGCCGACCCCGCATGAGACTGGGACCCATCTGCAGGCGCGCCGGTGTTGACACCGCCGTTTCGCCCCGTAACGGACTGGACCAGACGAACAAAGAGCCGGTCGGGCAAAAGGAATTCTTGCCCAAACCATCCGAGAAGTGTCGAACCGCGCGAAGTCGCCTGCCCAATCCAACCCTCAGGCGAGCGAGGGAAAATGTGTGAACCCCTTCCTCGGATCAGCTCAAGAAGAAGCAAGTGGCCTTCCGGTTTTAATACGCGGATCATTTCGCTGATCGCTGCTGGTTGCAATTCAGGAGGGATGTGCTGCACCACGGTGATGTCAGAAACGAAATCGAATACGCCATCCGCGAAAGGTAATCGATAGGCCTCGCCGGCAACTAGCGCACCAGAAGTGCCGCATTGACGAGCGGTCTTCAGCATGCCTGGAGTCACATCCAGACCGGTTGCGCGAAATCCCATCTGTCCGAAGCGCCTGACCCAACGCCCCGTCCCGCATCCGACATCTAAAGACCGGGCGCCCGACGGAATCCTCGCGAGAGCGAGTGCGCGCCGAACGGCCTCAAATTGCTGCTTGTCGATTAGCCGGTTGAACCACGCAGGCGCGCCCGGGTGCAAGACAGGCGCCAGTCCCCCGGGGTCTGCCGACACGTAGTTCTCCGCCAACTCGCCCCAATATTTCTTTGGAGAATATGGACTCATAGTGTCTTTCCGGATAATCGCGCGATTACGATTCCTGGCTGAGCGTTTGAATGCCCGGTCGGCCTTTGCGCCTTAGCATTTCTTCAAAAATTTCTGCAAGGTCGCGGCCATTGCGCTCCCAAGTATATCGTCGGGCAGTTTCACTTGCTTTGTTGCCCAGCCTATTACGAAATTCCTTGTCTTCGTAGAGACGCCGAATCATCGTCGCGAGTTTGGCCGCGTCGGTTGGGTCATCGAGAACGATACCGTCCACATCGTTCGTAACTATTTCGGAGACTCCGGCGGCTGCGGAAACGATCACGGGCAATCCGCAGGCCATCGCTTCGGCTGGCGGTATTCCGTAAGAGTCCTGAAGAGAAGGCCCAGTGTAGGCATCCGCGGCAGCGTAATAAAACTCAATGTCTTTGCGCGGCGGCAAAAAAAACACTCGATCTTCCAGCTTCTTCTCAGTGACAAGCCGCCAGCAAGAAGATTGGTCTTCGCGGCTTACAATAAGCAGCCCAACCCGCAGATCGCGCAATTTCGCGAGAGCGTCGAGAAGCACCGGTACCCCTTTGTTGCGCCAATCATTGCCCACCAGAATGAGAGTGAACTGCTCTTTGGCAAGCTTCAGTGCGTCCCGCGCTCGCCCCCGAAGCGCCTCGCGAACTGCGGTATTAAACACGGAGTGATCCAGCCCGAGGTGGAGCACCGGGATGCGGTCAGCCCGCCCAAAAAATTGTTCGAGTTCGCGAGCAGTCTTGCGCGAATAAACAACCAACTTCGTTTCACAGTTTCTATACGCCTGGTCTTCCATCCAAACGGAAATGCTGTAGTAAAGCTTGCGATGGAGTAATCGCGGCCATTCCCAAATGGGATTCCGCAGGAATCTCATCTTTGCGCGAACCTGCCGAGTGTATTCGGCGAAAACAATGTGCACGCAGATCGCATCTGCGTCCAGGCAATTCGCTCCCGCGCTGAACACCACATCGTGCCGCAAGCCGCGGAATCGCTCATCCCAATAGCGCCAAAGACGGTTAGCCGCAAGCCACCACAAGAAGTTCAAAAGATGTGGGCCTGGAAGCTCCGGAATACGGTGCCATGTGAATTTTGACTCGTCAAAATCCTCGACGCGTTGGCTGTATATGTGGACATCAAATTCGTTGGGAAGATGCGATAGCCACTCAATAGTGATTCGTTCGCTACCATGCCGCTTGTCGAGAAACGGAGAAACCACGGCAAGACGAGGCTTAGCTTTCATGGAACTCATAATTGACGTTCTCAGCCGGTCGACGGAGCCGGCTCAACTGTTCTCTCCAAGACCATTTTCTACGGGACGGCAGAACACTTGCCCACTCCTTTTCTTCAAAATTGGAACCCGCCGCGAGTGCTCGCCTTTCCGGAAGGCTGCAGGAGATTCGGTGTGCTCGCCTGGATTTCCGGCAGGCGAAAGAGAATCCCCACCAGAATCCACAGGTAAATGTTGTTAACATAATTCTGATAGGCCGATAAGCCACCGTACGTCATAGGATAGAGCAGGAGAAAGGCGAACCAGAAAATTGCGAACGCGATAGGAAAGAACCGCGTCTGCCGGAGACGTGTTACTACACCCCAGCCACAGTACAACAGTGCAGCCGTCCAAAGAATCCAGAGAAAGGGCGCGATAATTCCCATTTCGACGATCAGATTCCCATACCCCTCTTCAACCCATAGGTTTAGCAGCGGCTTCCCCAGCAACTTGGCCACATATTGTGCGCCGAGAGAAGCAGTGCCGATACCGTTTCCCAGAACCCAATTTCGCCCATTGAAGACAGATAGCAAATTTTCTATCGGATAGTCCCAGGCACGGTTCGCCACTTGATAGGAAGAGCCGCTAGGCAGAAGCGTCTCGGTATAATACTCCACTCGAGAGCCCGCCTCCTTGGGGAACAAGAAGAGAATCAATATAAGACCTGTCACACCGAACATCACGGAGCGGCGGATGGCTTTGATCATTCGGTGCGCCTGTCGCTGGCGCCAAGGCGCGCCCCACAGAAACGCGGTTCCCATCGCCAACGCGCTGATCAACACGAGCACGAATGAACCTCGGTTGCCTGAAAGCAGGGTCGCAGCACCAATACTGCCAAGAGAAAAGAAAACGGTCTTGCGCCCGCGCAAATTGCAAAGCAGAAGATAACCAGTGGCTCCTAACGCGAGAATAAAGGCTAGGATCAGGAACTGGTCGAATCGGCCAGAACTGACAAAGACGGAGTCGGGCAGATTAAAGATCTGGTTAGATTGCGTGGACTTTTCGAGATTCCCAAGCTCCTGAAGTTCCGGCGCGAGCTTTGTTGGGTTTAAGAAACTATTCCCCAAAATAGCCTGAGCGATTCCGAGGCCTGCTATGAGCCCACTAAGTGCTGCATTTAACACCAGAAATCTCCTGAGATCCTCATCGCCTCGGACGAAAGCATATCCGACGTACATGAACGGTATGTAGTAGAAGTAAGTTTTGAATCCAAGCAGACCGTACAGAATGTGGGGTGAGTTTTGGTTAAAGACCTGCACAAACCCGAGGAAAAAGAAAATCACAAGAAATAGCAGGAAAGGAGGCTGAAAGCGTTTTTCGCGCTTCCGCCGAATCTCTGCGAAAAGAGAAATATAGACGAGCGCCGCAAGAATATCCTTGCCGAAAAAAAGCGCCAGGCCGTTGCCCATATACTTCCGGAATAAATCTTCGAAAAGCATCCAGCCTAGGAAGAGGTAAAACCCAGTGCGCCAATTTCGAAGAATCGCCACAGCCGTAACCGCGCCGACGAAACCTGCCCCGGCAAATTCCAGCGTTCGCAAATTGTTGTCGGCGATTTCTCCCCCCAAAAGCCATGCGGACAATATTGCCAGAACAAAAACGCCGATTCCAACCAGCGCCTGGCTTTTCACGGCGGGAACACGTTCACTCAGCATCTTGAAGTTTGTAAATCGGTTCCATCGATCCGTTCCAACTATCAAAAACACACATTCTATATAGATAGTAGCCGCTTTCGGGCCGAGAAAGTTGTTTCTTGTCTTTCCACCTAGTGACGTCCACATCATTCCTTGCGTTTAGCTACGATTCGAATGATTGGCCTGGCGAGAATGGCGTCTGCACTAATGGCATCCCCCTCGGGCCCATACGTGCCGTAACGGAGCTCGGCGAGCTCATTGAGCGCGGAACGCGGATTGTCCCCTGCGGCGATGACCATTTCGTTGTGGAGCTCAAGAAATAGAAGTGGCGAAGACTGGCTCAGTGTGGCTCTGGCGCCGCGCAGAACCGCCGCTTCATGACCCTCCACATCAATCTTTATGTGTGTAGGTGGGCCGAACTGGAGAGCCATTTGGTCGATCGTAGTCGCTTGAACTTGTGTCAATTCGCTCTTCGGCTTTTGCTTCGTGGCTTTGAAATACCCGTCGGAGAACACTCCCGAATTAAGCATATCAATTGAGTTGTTTGTATCGCTCACGGCCGCACGAACAACCTGAAACTTATCGCTGCATTTGTTAAGCCTCGCTTGAATTTCCATCATCTGCGCGGCCGCCGGAGACGCGTCCACTGCGATGGCCCTTCCACCGAAGCGGGCCGCCGCCAAGCTGAAGATTCCGAAATGCGCTCCTATGTCATAGAGCAACATGGTGTTGGAGCAATAAGAGAGGAAACTTCGGAATTCTGCGCTTTGCTCAGGGTCGTCGACCTGGTCCCGACGGAAAATTTTATAGGCACAAGGGTGACACTCAATATACGAATTCGGAGAAATCTCGAGAGACTCCGTAAATCCCATCGAGAATCGAGCCGAATCCCACAGCCACTCCGCAGATTTCGAGGGCGAGCGTAGCCAGTTCCTCGCTGTCCTGGGCACTGTTCTACGCACAGCGTTCTTGAAGCGCTCAAAGCTCCGGTGCTTGTTGTGATCGTGATTAAGGGTTGCTCTGGGCGCGTTCAATGGCTTGAACTCTCCTGGTAAACTCGCATGTGATTGTCAACCATTTGGTCCGCCGCAAACACTTCAGCGATGCGCCGAAGGGCCTTTCTCCCTAACTGCTCCGCGAGCGCCGGGTCCGCAATAACAGCGTCCATACAGCGCGCGAGATGCTCTGCGTCGCCGGTTGCAAAAGTCATCCCAGCATCGCCTAGAACTTCGGACAACGCCCCTATATCAGAGGCGATGACTAATTTTCCCATCTGCATATTTTCCGCCGCGACTAGACCAAATACTTCTCCTCCCAACGAAGGCATGACCACTGCTGTCGCAGCAGACAGGTTCTCCTCCAACCGTTCTGACGGAACATATCCAAGAAACTGGACACAACTTTGAGCCCCAAGATCACTCACGCGTTTTTCAAGTTCTCGGCGCTCAGGTCCATCGCCGATAATCCTTACTTCAAATTCGCGATTCTTAGCTTTCAGAAGGCCCGCAGCTTCGATCAGAACGCGAACTCCTTTCGTGCTCACCAAACGACCGAGAAATACAAAGATAGGCACACTTAATCCGCCCCCTCCTTCCGGCGCGACTGCACGACGCGGGAGTCCGTGAAGAATCGTTTTAGCTCGATTCAATTGTAGTAAGGATCCCAGCCACGATGTGGGCACTATGTTGGCGGTAACCCGCTGCGAGAGCCAACGCCGGGGGAACGTCAGCATCCACATCTTTAGACTCGTGAGTCTCCCGAGCTTAGAGTTGCAACGGATACACTCACCGTATTGCCGCGCCATGAAATAGCCTGGACAAGGAGTTTGCGTCGGTTCGTATAGAAGCTGGCCATTGGGACAAATTGCCTGAAATCCATGATGTTCGACGATTGTCGGCTTGCGAAGCAAATATCCTATGATGAGAGGGACGAGCGTAGGACCGGCCAGATGGACGACGTCCGCCCTCCGCATTTCGCGAATGAAATCCATCACACCAGGCTTGCGGACGACACGATACGGCAATTCTGAAGCGTTCATGCCTCCCGCAGGAGTTTGCGTCAACAGCGTGACTTCGATCGCCTCTTCGCTGTTTTCGCCAGACCAATCGGCCAACCCATCGGCCAGCGTCTTCACAATTGTTTGGACCCCTCCGACCGACGGCGCCCAATCCCGAGCGTAGATTAAGAGTTTCATTGGTGGTCAACATTTCGCAATCGCAGCGGGTGCGTCATCATCCCGCCAATTCCGCTCGAAACCGCTCTGCGATTCGATCCCATGAGAAATATTCCCCGTGCATGCGTCTATTCCTTTCATGGAGCTGCTGCCAATGGCGTTCATCCGCCAGCACCCGCGCCAAGGCCATGCCCAATGCTTCGCGATCACCGTAAGGAACCAACTCGACGCCAGCCTCTGCGAGTGGAGTGCCTTCTGCCGCTCCTGCATAAGCGATGATGGGAAGTCCGCAGGCAATTCCGGCCAGCGCGCTGCCGCGCCGCGGGAAAAGCTTTCCGCGAACGCAGAGCATGGCGTCGGCTTCGCCAAGGAACCGGCTGACCTCTTCCGCGCTGCGAAGCCCGAGATTCTCTACGCTTACCGATGATCCCTGAAACGCGCGCTCGATTTCTTCATGTGCTTCAGGAGTTCCGCGTCCGAGCAAGACCAGCCGGAGCTGTCCGCCGTTTGCTGCGGCCATATTCATCGCATGGTATATGTCGCTCACTTCTCGCCGGACATTCGGCATGTCACTCAAGCAGAAGACAGCAACAGTTCTGCCGTCTCGCGGGAAATGTTTAGTGCGCTGTGGCGGCTCGGGAATGTTGGCCCCAATCGGTATGTAGGCAGCTTTGGTTTCGTTTTTCGGAAGCCATTCGATGCTTCCGAGAGGATCAGCGAAGATTGCTTTGTCGGCGTATCGGTACAATGCGCGGATGCCCCAGCCCTGACAAGCGCCGCGAATCTGATCGATCCATCGAGCGGAGCTTTCGCTTTGGCGGTTCGGTTCATGGAACACAACGGCGCAGCGCACTCCGCGTCGGCGAAGAATCGCAAGCACGGCAACAGCTCCGAACGGAAATCCGCGCCGCGACCACGACAGCGCCGTATATTGCAAAAGAACCCACTGCCCACGCCAATCGGCGCTCCCGCGCCACAGCGCCCTTAGTCCATCAATCCAGCCGTCTTCCATCCAACTCACTCGCGCCAAACTCATCTGCGTCCCTTGCTCTTCGAGCTCCCTAGCGAGAAATGCGCAGTAATCCGCCACGCCGTCCGTCGGCGTGTCCTCCCTTCCAAGCAAGGCGATCCATTTCACCGCGTCGACTCGGCTGGTGTTGTGTTTGAATGCAGCATCCGACATTGTCTCCTATTCTACTTGGCGTGTCTGATCCCGACCTCTGGAGCCACTGCGACGATGTTAGAAGCGCGCGTAGAGAACTTCGATTCACCCGAGTGATGCAGTATTACGGTGATAACGGCCACACAGCGGAGAATGTCCAGCCTTTTGTTTCTCATTCGCGGATCTTCGCAGCCAGATTTGGAGACTCGATCAATTTGCTATTACAGCGCGCTACAAAGTCCGTCGGCGCGTCAGGCCGGCCGCGCAGAGTTACTTGGGTCGGCATCTTGCTCTTCTCTTGACCGGCAAAAATCATGAAGGCAACGCGAGTATGTGATTAAAGTCAACCGTTTGGATGCTGTAGCCGAGCCCACTTAGCAACTCGCTCGAGTCTCGGTTATTTGTTTCGGAATGCATCTCGCAGACAATCCATGGGTGGTGCGCCCGGAGCAACTGTTCCGCGCCATGAAACGTTTCTAGTTCGGCTCCTTCGACATCGCACTTTATTGCGTTTGGCGGTGGGGCGTCCTGCACGAAATCGTCCAACGCCACGCAACGAATTGGAGTGCCGGAAGCTCCGCTTTCTTCTCCGACGAACCTGCCCAGGCCGCGGTCCGGGGAAGACGCATCGGCGGTCACAAACTTCACTTTTCCACTTAGCGACCAGACCCCCGCCTCCACCACCGTTACGTTGGCAAACTGGTTGCGTTCGACGTTGCGTCGCAGGCGAGCAGCGACCACGGGATCCGGCTCGAAGCTGAATACTTTTCCTTCGATGCCGACGAGCCGCGCCGCCAACAATGTGAAGAGCCCGATATTTGCTCCTAGATCGTAGAAGACCATTCCAGGCCGCAGCCGTGCCGCCAGAATGTCTTGCAACGCGTTTTCCGCTTCCCCTCGTATATAGTTCTGACCCGTCCGAGGGTTTAATTCTAGCCAGAGTCCTTTAGCTGGTCCCACTTCGATCCGCGCCCAGATTTTTTCTTCTGCAGGTAGAAACCGATGGCTGATGCGATGGATTAGGTTACCGAATACCGGAAGTCTACGCAGCGAACGAAGTGGTGCTGGTGCGTGCAGCATGATATTGCTCATCCAGTTCCGCACACGCGTCATTTATTTCGCTACCACCAAGCTTCTACTCATGGGTGCGCCCGTAATTTTGGTCATAGCCCGGTTACCTCAAAAAACCTGCGCCACCAATTATCAGGCGCCATTAACTTCTCTATCTGAGGGCGGATGTGTTCGATCACGGCTCGCCTATAGTACTCGGGCTTGGCCAACACCTCGCGAACGGCGTCTTGAAAACTCGAGAAATCGTTCGGATCTTCGATTAAGAAGTGATTAAAAGGACGGTCCTTCAGAAATAATCGGCTTGCTCCTCCCGGCGAAGCGATGACCGGAGTTCCACATGACAAACTCTCCGCAACAACGTAACCGAAACCCTCATACAACGACGGGCAAAGCGAGAAATCGGCAGCGTTGTAAAGAGCAGATACATTCTCGTGGGGAACGTTCTGGAGCACTTTCAGGTTGGGTTGAGACGGCATGTTGTTTAGCAAATTACCTCGCAATGCCAGAATCCAATAGACCTCGGGTAGCGCCTCAACCAATTTTCGGACCATCGGAAAGCCCTTAGTGGGTTGAGTGCTGCCCACAAACAATCCCACGGGTTTTTCTTCTGGAAGGGCGAGGAGGCGGCGCGCCTCCGCGCGATCAAGTGGTTTGAAACGATCCAGATCGAGCGGATACCACATTGCGATGGCTCCGTGTCCAAAAAACTCGGCGACTTCTCCACAGACCTGATCGGAACAGGTGAGCACGATCTTGCCACTTCCGCTGAAACGTTCGAGCACCATTGAGTTCCACCATTTCAAGTACAGATAACCTGCGTTCGAAATAAACCTTCGAATCGCTTGGGATTGCCCGCGATACGTCCCATGATAGAAATGAACCAATCGGGGGGATGTCGCAGACCGAAGAGGGTAATACCCCACATCGCCATTAGAAATCACTACGACTACACTCTCGGTGAGGTTTTTTTTAGCATTCCTCCCGATCCAATATCCATTCAGAGTGCCAGCGATTTTTGTGCCGAGACGTCCCGACCAAGTTGCCAGCCATTTGGGTTCCGAGTTGCCCTGATGGAAGACCTTAACTTCGTATCCACTACTTTCTGACGCTTTGATCATTTCGCGGACGAAATGCTCAGCGCCGCCTGCGCGATCGGGTGAAACCGATGTCAATATGAAAACCCGGCCCTTCATGGTCTTCTTGCCAAGATCTGTCCCGGTTTTGCTCGCCTGTGCGCCAGTGCCGACCACGCGTACTCAAAATCTTCCCGTCCGAAGAGTTTCAAGACCCCAACTCCTACCGCATATAAACATACCGCGACACCAATTTTCACCGCCGGCGGTCCCGGTACAGACGCGGCTACCCGGGTTGCTCCGGCGGCAAGGGCAAATCCCGGGGCCGCCCATCGCAAGCCCTGCAGAACCAGCGGCCGTGTTTGTCGAAAAGCAAGCAGCACTGCAAACCATGCCAGGCTATAACTTATCAAAGTTGCCCAAGCCGCGCCTAGCGCCGCATACCGGGGTATCAAATAAAAATTCAGCGCCACGTTGCTCAATGCGCCTACTGCTGTCGGCACCAAAAGGAATTTTTGAAGATCCCTGGCTACCATAGCGTTTACCACTACTGCGGCAAAAAACATGCTCCCCTCCGACCAAATTAGGACGGCAAGCAGCGGTGCCGCCGTAGCAAACTGCTTGCCGTAGAGAATGTTCACAATGGAGCCAGATCCCATCGTAATCACCACGCAAATACCGCCGGCCAGAACTAAAAAATAGCGAAACGTCCGGTCAAGATACGCGTGGAAAACCTCGTGATCTTTTGCCGAGACCGAAAGAATTGGGACCAGCGAAGCAATTAGCGCCGCCGGAAGCATTTCAAACATCTCGCTCACTCTGACCGCGGCCACGTATTGGCCCAAAACCGAGTCATTCACCATGTTGTGCAGCATCACCTGATCGATGCGCATGTACACGGAAGCCAGAAGTGAACTGAAAGCGAGAGGTGCCGCGCTGGCTAGGTACATCCGCGCCCGATCTGTCCGGACCTCCGATAACCGGGATAAAAACCGACGGCTGATACCCCAGATCAGAATAGCTTCCAAAGTCGCCGTACTGAATCGCCACACGATCACCGTAATAAGCGAGGACTGCAACCACGCCAGTACTACAACCAACAAGAGCCATAGAAACTGCCGAAAGAGATTGATCCCCACGGAATACCATTGCTTCAAATCTACCTGGAATACAACTCCGGAAAGACGCAGCGGTGAAAGCAGGAGCATTTCCATCACGGCGAAAACAAGCAGGGGAAATAAATGACCTTTGTAGCCTACGAAAGGAGCCATTGCCAAGGATAAGATCGTGGCGCCGGCTGCGAATAGAAGGCAGAGGATCGTTCCTGTTTTTAGGATGTTTGTAGCCTGATTGCGGTCGATCGATACTTCCCTGGCCATAATCGTGTCGATTCCAAATGTCGCCAGCCATCCAAAGAGAGTCGCGTAGGCATAAATCGCGCCGAATTCCCCGAGTTTTTCACTCCCCAAATATCGCGCCAGAATAACGGATGCCGCTCCTGACAGGACAATCGAGATTCCACGGCCTCCGAGTAACGCCACGGTGTTATGGAGAACGCGCGTCCGCATTCTTAATTTACTTTTTTCCGGTTGAGTTCCCATGGATTTAAATGCTCAACGAACTGTGGTGCTTGTGGAGGTCCTTGTCCTTGCGAATTGCTTCATTCGTTATCTTCTACTGGCGGCGGATTTGAGGGCTTTTTATTTTGTTCTTTAAGCCGCTGCATGTCTTGTTGCTCCAAGCGCTCCATTAATCGTCCGCGTCGGCTCAAATATGCTTCCACAGTGTGTATGCTTTGCGCGGGCACGACTGCCACCTGATTGTACGCCGCTTCCCGCCAGGAAATCGGGCCTCGCGACGAGATCAAGTGTGTTCCCCACTGGAAAATTAGTCCCATATTCCACAATACGAACAACGCAGTCACGCTCCAGGCGAAAGTCGTGGCTCGGCGATCGCGCCACATGCTCGCGATCCACCCAAAAAAGGACGCAAGCCCCATGACAAACAATGGAGTCAGCGAGATGAAGAAGCGATTGCCGAATGACGAAATGCCCGACCAATTTTCGTAACACCCGATCGCGTAAAGATAAAACAGAAAACCACCGGCTAGGAAGAAGCTCAAATCCCGATCGTAGCGTCTTAGTAAGAATAGTCCCGCAACTGACAAGAGCAGAATCGGTGTCCAGCTGAACAAACCGTGTTCCGCGGAGAAACAAACCTTCAGTAGCGCCGGGGACTTCCAAAACCATCGCTCGGTATAGCCAAAATTGAGATAGCTTCCATAAATGATTTTCTTGGTAAGAAGAGTCGGAGCAAAAACCACAAAAATAGCTATGACAAAAATTACATTGCAGATAAATAATTTCGAAACGCGGTCGATTTCCCTCGCTTGCAACCCTTTCCAGTACTCCGCCAGCGATTCCATCAACGGAATGATCAGCAGAATTGCGCTTACGTAGTAGACGTCCATCATCAGCCCGCCGATTCCCCCAAGAATCAGCCACTGCTTCCAGGTGCGCGCCGCTCGCGTGCGGTCCCAATACCACAGGAACAGAGCCGCCACGAAAGCTGAATGCGCGTGCGCCCACGAGGGGTTGAAATACATGTATACAGGAAGTGAACTTGCGAACCAGATTCCGATAGCGGCGACAAACGCCCACTTCTCGCCGCAATATTTTCTTGCCAATAGAAATGAAAACCATATGGCTAGAAAGCCGTAAAAAGCCGTGCCCAAAGCCATCGCGATCCTGTAGGGCGAGGAGAATCCGTCGGCCGAAACATGAGATCCGAAGACGTGGCTGGCCTCAACGAAAAGATGAGCCGTCACTAGGAAAGGAGCCCAGAGGATCGCGGGCCCAATCGTGAAATGATTATCCAGATGACTCGTCACCGTGAACTGGTTCTCGTTTATGCTTCCGTCAGAGCCGACGCGTCCCATCCGGAAACTGCTGTTTGCGTCCAGCCAGTCTTTTGTGAAATCGAGATTGCCGCCAATCAACATTGCCCGGCCGAATGCGTAATATCCCACGCCGTCGCCGCGCACCCAGGGGTTACTGAGCGGCAAAGTAAGCAAGAACAGCAGAAGCAGAGTTCTTTCGTATTTCGAGGACCTCGGCAAGATCTTTTGGTTTCCTTAACTTGATTCCGCTTCTGTTTACTCTAGGTGCAAAGTTCTCGTCAATTAGAAGAAGGTACACTCGAATCGCGATCGAGTGTTGTCACAGCTTCTATAGAACCCCGGTTACCTTCCCCCTTCCGCAAAATCGCAATAATGGAAAGCGGAGGAAGCGGGAGCCAATCGTCCAGCAATCGGAAAATGGGAGTCATGATATTCAACAATCGAATTTGGCCAAGCCCGAAAGTCTTTCGTCGCAGGATACGTCCATTCAGCCACCACGCTGGTACTCCGGGTCTGTTGAACTTCAGAATCTTCTCCACACGGAATCCGGCACGCTCCCCCACTTCCGTGAGTTGTTCCTGGGTGTACCGGCGAAAGTGCCCCAAGACTTCGTCCAGACTGCCATAGAGCTTGGGGCCGTAAGGAACCAGGATGATTGCGCGACCGCCGTCTTCCAAAGCGTTCCAGACATTCCGCAGAGCGTCGGTATCATTCCGCACATGTTCGATCACGTTGAGGCAAATGACAGTGTCAAAGGATTGTCCCGAGGGGAATGTCTCCCTATCCTCCGCGTCGGTGCGAGCCACTCGCATATCGGGCCGCGTGGGCCGGAGAGTCAAAAGATAATCCAGATACTGAGAGTTGACGTCCGTGGCCCAATAGATTTCGCGCGGCATCAGATGAACCGACATATTCCCGATTCCCGCGCCGATTTCCAGCACGCGATTTCCCATGTAGGGCCGGATTACATCCGCCATCCAGCGCGTGAAACGAGGAGCTCGATTCAGTCGTTCAAGAATTGCAGCGCCTTGTTCGTCCTCCACATAGATTCGGGAGGACATCGCGTAATGGAAAATGGCCCACAGAGCGCGCACACCATCTTTCCAACTGATCTTTTTCCCTTCGCGATAGGTTCGGCCGGAATAGCTGATAGGTACTTCAAAAATACGGCTGCCGCGTTTGGCAAGTTTTATAGCTAGTTCCGGTTCAACATCGAATGTAGAGCTCTCCAGTGGAATGCTCTTAAGCAAGCTCGCGCGTACCATCTTGTAACAGGTTTCCATGTCCGTGAGATTTACGTCAGAGACGAAATCGCATAGAAAAGTGAGGAGTTTGTTTCCCAGCGCATGCCGAAAAAACAGCGCCCGCTTATATCCACCGGGCATGAAGCGGGACCCGAAGACAGCGTCAGCGTCCTCCATCAGGAAAAGTTCAACCATTTTCAACAAATCGACCGGATGATATTCGAGATCGGCGTCATGAATCACAACAAGCTCGGTGTCCACGTGAGCTAACGCGGCGCGAATAGATGCCCCTTTGCCGCCGTTCTTTTCGCTGTGCAGCCAAATCCAAGAAAACTTTTGGTCCCCTTTTCCCGATTCCACCGAAGTGCGGAACGCTTCAATCGCCGCCGCCGTGCCGTCCGTCGAACCATCGTTCACCACGATGACTTTGATTTCATCCAACAGCGGCGATTCGCTCAGGACCAATAGCCGCGAGAGGCTCGCCGCGACCAGATATTGTTCGTTGTAAGCGGGGACAATAACGGAAAGCGTGGTGCTCGTGCGCTTTTTGTCCATCCCATCTTGAGAAAGCGCGGCCCTGCCCGATCGCAATATCGCAGCGGTTCCCTCCACTCGATTTGTGGCCGAGGTTGCCCTCATCGTTTTTTCACCAGGATACTTGGATTCGGTGACAACGCATGGGATTGCACAGGAATCTTACTATGCCGCAGAGCGCGTTGCGGGAGTTAGATGGCAGACGATCCGGCCACCATCTGGCCCACCGAACGGGATTCATCGGAACTAACACTGTTCCCGTTTTCGGCACTCTTCTTGTTCCGGAAGTAATTGATGACGCCATCCACGATCTCATTCAAGGGAATCGTCGGCAGAAAACCCGTAAGCCGCTC
Organism: Candidatus Acidiferrales bacterium; assembly: GCA_035603075.1. Classification (GTDB taxonomy): domain Bacteria; phylum Acidobacteriota; class Terriglobia; order Acidiferrales; family UBA7541; genus Palsa-295. Next base: position 63,057 of record DATNLC010000042.1, read on the forward strand.
GAGCTTGCCGAGCGCGGGTACGCGCCGCGGCATATCTTCGAATCCTGGCTCGTAAGCTTGATCGTACGGGATATAAGTAATCGTCGACTCGCTGTTCGTTCGCTGTTTCACGAGCCGAGCCAGCCCTTCGATCGAAATTTCGTGCGTGTTGCCTATATTGACGACCTCCCCGATTGCCTTCTCGGTCGCTACGAGTCGCAGGATCGCCTGGACAGAATCCCGGACATCGCAAAAACAACGCGATTGCTGACCTGTTCCAAACACTGTAATCGATTCACCTGCGAGAGCCTGGCGCACAAAGTTAGGCAGCACCATCCCGTAACGCCCGGTCTGACGGGGTCCTACCGTATTGAATAGCCGGGCAACCACCACCGGCTGTTTTTTCTCTTTCCAATACGAGAGAGCGAGAAATTCATCGAGAGCCTTCGACGCCGCATAACTCCATCGACCTTTGCTGGTCGGACCAAGCACCAGATCTGCGTCCTCATGGAATGGAACTTTGTCGCTCTTGCCATAGACTTCCGACGTGGATGCGGCAAAGACCAGTTTTTTCTTTTTGGATGCGGCATCCAGGACGAATTGCGTCCCGTGAACGTTCGTTTCAATGGTGCGCACCGGGCTCTCTACAATCAGCCGAACGCCAACCGCAGCGGCCAGATGGAAAACTACATCGCATTCATCCACCATTTCGGCCAGAAGATGCTTATTCATGATGGAGTCGAAAACGTGGTGGAAACGATCGTGTTTCTTCAGGTGCCGAATATTCTCCACGCTGCCTGTGGAAAGGTCGTCTAGGATAAAAACTTCATCACCACGCGCGATGAGCGCCTCTGCTAGATGAGAACCGATAAAACCAGCACCGCCTGTAATTAAGTAGCGCAAGGTATCACCTCTTAGATTGATGGTCCGTTTGATTCTTCAGAGCCGGATGGAAATTTTGATTTTTTGTCGGAATCCTCGCCATACCCGTAGCCGTACGCGTACGGATAATAGCGGTAGGAGTAGTAATAATCCGGAGCACTCGAGTCAACAGCGTTCAAAACCACGCCAAGGAGCCGGCATTTCACCGCCGCCAGTAGATCGCGAGTACGCGTGAAAGCCTCTTTCGGTGTTTCACCGCTGCGCACCACTAGCAACACTCCATCTGTGAGCGCGGAAAGTATTACTGCATCCGTAGCGGCCATGACTGGCGGAGAGTCGATAACGATAAACTTGAATCGCCGGCGCAATTCTGCGATTGCTTCGCGCATCCGATGCGAAGAAAGCAGGTCAGCGGGACTGGGCGGTACGGGACCCGTCGTGAGAGCCGAAAGATTGGTTATCGTTGGATGCTGAATGGTGGCTTCGTCCAAGCTTGAAACTCCCGCCAAGTACGAACTCAGTCCAATATCCTTTCCCAGAGTCAAATTCAATGCCCGCCGAACTCCTGGTTTACGCAGATCGGAGTCCATCAGCAAAGTACGGTCTCCGAGCTGTGCCAACGTAACGGCGAGGTTTACCGCGGCTGTAGTCTTCCCTTCCCGAGGCAGCGCGCTAGTCACCAGGATCACTTGCGGCGGATGTTCCGCCTGCGACAGAAGCAGCGAAGTCCGCAAAGCTCTGAAAGCTTCAGAGATTTGAGATTTTGGTTGGACGTATGACAACAACTCGATGCGCCCCGCCGAACCCGCTGGCGAGGTTCCATCTCCATTTCGCTTCGATAGGCGTCCCTGGTGCGCACTCAAACCAGGCATCGCCGGCACAACCGCAAGCGAGGGCAACCCCGTCAGAGCCTCGATGTCGTCCGGCGATTTTACGGTGTTATCGAGATATTCACGGAAAAGAGCGAGACCCACACCGCCCACCAGCCCAATGAGAAAAGCCAGCAGAATATTGCGCGCCTTTTGGGGCCGGGAAGGGCCGTTCGGTGCTAACGCAGGATCCACGACGCGGATATTGTCCGACCGAAGCCCGACCGTGATGGTCGCCTCTTTCAATTTTTGGAGCAAGCCGTCGTAAAGCAGTCTGTTCGATTCCGCGTCGTGCTGGAGAACGTGGTATTGAATCAGCTTTTCTGCTTGATCGTTTGCCTCCGCCCTTTCTCTATCGAGCGTTTCTTGAAGCAATTGCACATGGCTGCGCGCTGTGTTGAATTCTTGCTGCACGCTTTCTATCAAGGTATTTCGAGCGCGGGTGAGGTCGTCGTTCACTTCCTTCTGCTGCGCAGCGATTCGTAGAACCTTAGGAAAATTTGGGCCATATTGGCTTAGCGCTTCCGCATATTGCTCGTCAATATCAGATTTCCGCTTGCGTAACTCGGTAAGGACCTCGCTGCCGTGAGCGGCCGGCAAAGCGTCCACATTGCCGGACACAGCCATGCGGTACAAAGCTTCCTTCTGAGCAACATCGGTTTGCGCTTCGGTGACTGCCTTGCTTAGGTCTGAAAGCTTTGAGGTGGTGATGTCTTGTTTCTCGTCAATTTGCCATGTCTGGTTAGCTCGTTGATATGCGATCCGGGCATTTTCTGATTTCTCAACTTTAATCCGGAGCTCTTCGAGTTCCCCGGACAGCCAGTTAGACGCTTGCATCGTCGCGTCGTACTTGCTGCGGAAATTCTGTTCCACAAAGTTATGCAGGTGAGTGTTAACAATCAGCGCCGCGAGCTGAGGATCCTGGGCCTCGAAGGTTACTTCAATCAAGCGGCTGTTAGGAACACGCTTCACGGTGAGTCGCCCGAGAAATGCGCCGAGAATGACGGGACGTTGAGGCGCGGGTCCGCTGTGCGCCCAGGCGGTCATATTTGGACCGCCGCCGAATTCTGGATAGCGGCTCAAATCCAAGGACTTGATTGTTTGCAGTGCGAGCGTTTCGCTTTGGAGTATTTTCGACTGCGTTTCCAGGTAGTTTTCCATGTCTATGAAGGCATCGTAAGAGTTCGAATCCGGAAATGGCGTCATACTCTGCGACTCTTTGTCCACTTCCACGCGCGCGGCAGCCACATACACAGGCTTCATTTTGAACGAGGCGATGGTGACTACTGTCACCACGGTCAGCAGAAAAGTGAGGATTAACCACTGATGCTTCCGCAGAATAATGATGTAGTCAAGAAGGTGCGGCTCCCTGGGTACTTGATCCCACGGAAGTACCGAAGGCGCGGGTATGACGGTTAACGCCTCCGCGGCCTTGCGGTCGCGAAGGCTCGGAACGATTCTAGATGGCTCTTCCATTTATTCGGTATTCCTTGAACTAACTCACTCAATCCCTGAACTAAACGCCCGATTAATATCGATAAATCGCTATGCTGGCCCCGGCAATCACAGCCTCCCCGCCTTTCGCCAGAATCTTAAGTCCCAAGCTGTCGGGGATATACAAAATGTCGTTCGATTGCATCGGCAGATCGTCCGCCTTGCGATTTTCGATTTTCTTGATTTGCACCGGAATCATGTCCTTTTGGCCGGTGTCGGAATTCTTGCGCATGATCACTGCTTGATCGCCCTTTGCGAATCCTGTCATGCCATGCGCCAATGCCACCGCTTTTAGAACGGTGATCTGCTCCCCGTGACTTTGGAGTATGTATCCTCCTGGCTGCGAAATGCCTCCGCCCATCACATACACAATGCCGGCGCGAGGAACGCTTACGGTGTCGCCACCGTAAACGAAAATGTTGTAAGCTGGGTTCCCCGATTCGAGCAAATCCTGCAGGCGTATCGTGATGGTTTGAGTATCCGAAGAAGTGTCTAGTGTCACTCCCTTCAGATCGTTATTGACGGCTTTCTTGTCCGTAGACGCAGCCGGTCGCGTGACGATCACATCGCTGCCCGCCACATCTGTTACTCCGCCAGCCTCGGCAAGCAACTCCAGCAATGTCGTAGGCCGGATCACCTGATACACCATCGGTTTTTGTACCGCCCCAACCAGCGTGACGGGTTGGCTGTTCTGCTCTTTTACGAAAACCGAAACTTGGGGATGGGAAACCAAGCCGTTCTCGATTAAGAGTTGCGCCAATTTCTGTTCAAGTTGGTATGACGTCAGCCCCACGGTAACGATTTTTCCCGGCACCAGTGGATAAGTGATATCCCCTGTGTCGCTAACCCGCACATCGCGGGAAAGTTCCGGGACATCAAAGACGTCAATATGGAGAAGGTCGCCACTCCCTATCGGTGTTTCCAACACTTGGGGGCGCGCCATGGCGGCCAGTTCCTGAATTTTTTCGTTCGTTTGTTGCTGCGTTTGCAGCTTTGCTTGGGCGTGCGTCGGCTGTAGGACTAATAAAAAGAAGATCGGCGCTAAAAGGGCAGGCTTCGCTCTAAGCCAGCCCGAAGTGGTTCGGACCGTGAAAGTCATAAGACAGATAACCCCACAAACACTATGCCTACGCCATTCGGATGTGTCAATAATTATGGAAATCTCCTACTCTGCGCGTGAGCCAGAAGTCTTTTGAATAGAGTTATCTGCGGCAAATAGAATTCCAAGTATTCCCGGCCCCTGAAAGGCCCTGTCGTCGGACCCCTCCGCTCGACATTGTCGCCTGGGGGTGCATATTAGGCGACTATGTCGCGCCCCCGGCCGGTTTCCGAGGCGTGATCCTCAGGCTTCGGCTGCCGCAGCCGTTTTGCGTATGCGAGTACGCTGTCGCACCGGTCCAGCCTCGGAAGACATTAGTGGGGCGGAGGTTGCAAGACTAACCTGTAAAAGGAAAAGAAGCGCGTTGGCAGGTATGTGCAAATTAAAATCCACAAAACTGTGGAGCAGTATCCCGCACAACGCAGTCACGGCACCGGCGTGAAGTGCGCGAGAAAAATGGCCCTGTTCGGTTATATAAGAGGTCTTGGCCTCGCTAAACAAAATCCATAAGAACGCCAAGCCGCAAAGACCGCCGAAGACGCCGGTTTCCGCTAACATTTCGATGTAATCGTTATGAACGTGGTCCACCAGCCTGCCGTCGTAGAAAATTTCATATCGCGGATACACGGCCACGAGCGCACCCAACCCAGCCCCTTTTAACGGATGATCCTCAAAAATGTGCAGCCCCCCTTTTGACATGGAGAACCGGCGCTCAATTGTTACTTCTCCCGGGCGCACCACGGAAAACCGTTCAATCGCTGTCCCTGCCCCCAGCCACGCGATCAGAGCTACCGCCGCAAGTGCAACTATTGCGACGGCTTTAAAGCGAGGTCCTTCAGGGCCTCTGTGCGTCTTTGCCAAAAGCCACAGCACCGCCACTTCAAATACGAAGCTAACGATGCCGCCGCGCGAGCCTGAAAGGATCAGCGCTCCGATGGGGACTATCGTCAAAATACTCGCGAGCGGGTAGAGGTCCCGCCGCAGACCGCGAAAAATCAGCATCGCCAAACCGACCGGTAGCGTTAGTTCTACAAAACCTGCGAAGTGATTGCGGTTCACGTATGGTCCAAATGGCTCGCCCTTTGAACGCAACTCGCGGAGCCAATAGATTGTGCCCTCTGACGTGAAGTGTTGAATGATCCCCAGCAAAGAGACGCCAAAACACAGCAGGATTAGAAACCATACCAATCTACCGAGCTCCGCACGTTCACGGAACGACTGTGCCATCAAAAAAAATAGAACCAGATAAGCGCCGAACCGAAGCAGTTCGAGCCGTGTGAAAAAAGAATAGGGCGTTGAGCCGAACCAAAGTTGCAACACTCCGATCACGATGACGCCCAGAATCGGCCAGTTCACGGAACTCCAATTAATTTTCGCTTTCAGATCCTTGAAGAACACCACGGCCCACAGCAGGAACAAAATTCCGGCTCCCATTTCGAGAATAGACTCCGACCAAACCTCCACGGTTCCGAAAGCCAACACGCTGAACACGATGAGAACATAGAGGCCGCCTCGGACAATCTTCATTGTTGCGACCGTCCCGCGTCAGCGCGCGTGGGTACCAGCGTGAGATCGGCGATCCATGCCGTCCCACTCAATTTATTCTCGAAAAGGCGGCTTTTATTGCGGTATAAACGCACCGTAAGGAAATGTGTCTGCGCTCCAGTCGGTACGTCCAATTCCGCCAGGGTCCATGCATGATCCCCCGTAAGATTTTCGGTTTCTAAGGCTGGAATTCCGGAATGATTCGGATCGGCTATCGAAAAACGCATGCCGCTTTCGGTCGAGATTGCCTCCGTCCGCAAGTTCGCGAGGAAGTGATAAGTACGATTTGGCTCTACTGAAACATATTCAAGCGGATATTGGAGTTCGAGATTGGAGCCTCCTCCGAAATCTACCCGCACGGAACGTCCGCTGTGCCCGGGCGGCGCGGAATCAAAATCAATCGTTGCCCCTAAGGGATTGTTCCAGCGCCAGCCCAAGCCTCCATTTGTAAAGTCACCGGTAAAATTCCCGTCCCACATTAAAGATTCGTTTCCCAGCCCTTCATGGGCCAAGCCCGCTGCATCGAGCGCTTCGCGCCAAACTCGACTCGCATCTTCAGACCGATCCGCGCGAATCAGTTCGTCCAAAAACGAAAACGACAGCGGCAAAGCGATCGGCTTTCTCAAAGCTATCAATCGCTGCCACACCCTGAGCCCAGGCTCGGCTTCATGGATCGAAGCAAAAAAATCAAGCGCCTGGAGGTATGCGTTCACGTCGACGGGTAGCACTTGATTGAGCAGCGTGTCCACGTCCTGATTCGAGCGCCAAGTGCGCGAAATCGCTAGAGGCAAGAGAGTTGAATCGGTTCGAACTGCCAGTTGAATCTGGGCGTAGCCTTCTGTCCACCGTTGTTCCCGAAGCAAAAAATTACCGTAGTTCCAGGCGACTAATGCAGAGAGCGGATAAACGGCTTGGGCGTCTTCGAAGGCTTTCTGCGCGTCGGAATCGTTTCCGGCCGCCTCATAGGCCGCGGCCAGATTCATCCAGTAGTATGAGGAGAGCGGATCATCGTGGAGCGCTCTTTGGAAATCTTTGATAGCTTCGTTCGGATCGCCGGCATCGAAATCCAATTGCCGGAATCTTCCCAAAATGTCCCATGCCTCGGCGTTACCTGGCTCCAAGGCAGCGCCCCTTTCAATCAGGGCTAAGCGATTTGAATTAATTCGGTAATCTGCAACCCAAAGCCGGACGCCTTGGTACGAAAAGAATAGAGCGATTGCCAGCGCTGCAATCAGCAGCGCCCCCCGCGCTCCCTTACCCTCGAGTGTGATCTCCACGCTCTCGTAATCTGCACTGAGCGTCGCCTACTCTGCAAGCCTAAATTACAATCGACTCCTGCGAGAGAAGTTTGCCCGCCGTCCAAAAGCTACTTTTCGTGGAATCGGTAGATCAACCCTACCGAAGCGCGGTAATTCGTTTGGGCTCCGGCGCCGGAAAGAAAGCGCGACTGCTCGTAATCTGCCTGAATCAATCGGATGGACCAGTGTTCCTTAAATTTCCAATCCAGCCCGCCCCCTCCCATCCACACCGGCCCGAAATACGATGTGCTAAAGGGATTAAACCCCACTTGGGTGAGACGAAAACTGAAATAACCTCCTCCGAACAGAACATGCGCAAAGGGAGTTATCTTATGTTTATGGCCGAAGGGATACAGTTGCGGGCCGATCAGAAAACTGTAAATGTCCGTGCTGGAATTTGTCTTATTGACGCTGCCGCTTGAACTGGTTCGATTGTAGGTACCGGCAATATCGCCGGCCAAATTGATAAAGCGCCAGATGTGGCGGTCGCCATAGGCTTCCCAACCCGGCATATTGATCCTTACTCCGCTGAACTGATCGTACGATCTGTACGGGACGCCTCCGCCGATTTCGTACTTCGGTACGTCCTGAGCCATGGCCGGCACACAAAAAATTAGGCCCAACAAGAAAAGCCCAATCAGTTTCTTCATTTCCAATATCCTCCAAAAAATCCGGTGCCGAGTATGCCATTCCCGGGCCTTATGATGCAGCCGATAAGAGTTAGGTTATCGCGCAGGTAAGAGTGAACGGAAATCGCCTGGGATTGAAGGCTTGGAAGAAAAAACTGTCGGAGTCGGGTTCGCTCGCTCAGAACGAAGAAAAGACTCGGCTGGACCCTAATGAAATCAGCTAAGTGTGAGCCCTTAACGTGTCGTAGGATCGCAGGATTGCGTCGCAGAATTCCCCGCTCCGGGCCGGGTCCTCACGAGGCAGCAAGCGCCCGATCGGGACGGTCCGAAGCATGCGGCCGAAAAATTCGAACTCGCGCGCTCGCATTTCTTTATTCAGAAGATTCGTCGCGTACGAATTCCCCACTAGCGCCAGCAGCCCGTCTCGCGGCGTCATTGCCTCGAGAAATGGCGCGTTTAGCACCGAGCCTCTTTCTCCCAACAAGAAAATAGCCCCCAGTGGCAAATCCTGCGCTTCGAAGCGAAGGTCGTTCCTGGCCAGCGAAAGCAAACGCTTATCCCAGCTGGACGAAAAACTGGGCAGCTCCTTATCTGGTCCGTAAACTATCGTTACTGAATCAGGCCACAGGGAAAGATACGGATACGCCGGATGAACGTAAAATGAGCCCTCTCGCTCCACAAGAGCTACAACGTCGTCGGAAATTACAGCGCAACCTTTCCGCGCCATCAGCGCAGCAGTGGTCGATTTTCCAGCTCCTTCGGAACCCACAAAAACAAGCGCGCGATCTGCAAATGCAACAGCGCTTGCATGGAGGCAAGTCATTCCTCGCAAGCGCAACAGCAGTCCCAGCACGGGTCCGAGAAGATAGGTAGCCGTGTCTTCGATTGTGAGGTTGTTCGGCCATTTGGCCCACAGTTCTGTTCCCTTGCGATTCATCCAAAACTGCGTGTCATCGAAATAAACCAGATGGAGAATTTCGCCGCCGGAAAGTTCCCAGATTCGCAGCGCGGGTTGCCCCGCCGTATCTGTGTAAGCACTCGTGTAGATTAACGTTCCTTGTTGGGTCAAATTTCCGCCTGCAATACACGGCGCAGCGTCCATGAGAATGGTCACGTCCGGACTCGACGCAGATGTTACGGTAGGAATCAGTTCCGGGATGGGGAGATTTGATTGAAGCCGTAAACCGAAGACCAAGTAGGTGAAGTTCACTTCGTCCAAACTGAAGAGCCTAACATTCGCGGCTAACAGCAATCCGGTCTTGCTAACTTGATTAATCTAGCCTTGCACAAGCCCAAGATAAAACGGCTTCGTAAAACCTCGTTCACATGTGCGTTTTAATCGTCGGGAATTTGCCGCCGTCTCTAGTTGCACGCAAACCCTTCTGTTGCGTTAGCTCTCGAACCGTTCCATAAATAGTTAAAACAGGAGGGGTATAGGGCTTCTTAAACTCCTGTATGGCCTGCTTAGGCATTGCGAGCCTCCGCCAGCCAGTTATACCGGACTCTGCGCGATGACTGCAACCAAAAGTTGAGACAAAGCGGGCGAAGGTCTAGCGCAACCTGCTCCGAGCGGCTTTCTCGTTGCAATTGCTCAAGATCCGGGCGCTTTACATAACCATTCATTTCAGTACCCCATTGTACCTGATCCAATATCTCTACCGCGTTCGGTTGACGTAAGCACCGAACCAACGGATCGAACCGAGGAGCCGTCTTGGGCCGACGCCGGCAGCTCTCCGGCAACCGTCCCGCCATTGCGTCGCGTAACAGGTTCTTCTCAAAACAAAAAGGAAAAGGGGGAAGCGCGAGCAAATAGTTGACCACCCGTAAGTCGAGGAACGGATAGCGCGTCTCCACCGGACAATGCGTCACGCCCGGACTCTCCTGTTCAAACATGCTCGCCCATTGAGGAATGGAAAGCGAAGCCTGGGCTTTTGGACGAATAGGATGGGGTTGCTGCATCGGTAATTCACTCCACTCATTCCACCTTGCTCTCAGATCGAGACGCCCAACGAAATCGGGATCTAGCCATCGAGGGAAAATTGGCGCTTTTGGATCTTTGCCGACAAAACCTTTCAAACGGCGGCGAACTCCTGGCCAAACGGAAGGCCGCATCCGCAGGTAGCGCGGCATCTCTCGGAGCAGCCCGCGGAAATCTCCCGACCTGAGCATATGCTTTGCGTAGGGCAGCATCTGAAAATGCATCAGGTTGTCGCTGCCCTCGCCGCACAGCGCTACTCTACAATCACGCGCAATCATGTTGTATTGATCGAACAAACCGGCAAAAAGTGGATCGTCGACCGGCTCTGGGCTGCTCACTTCCGGATCGTTCCAACGCTTAAAGAGCTTAAGCGCGTCTACCTCAAGGAACCGGATCGGAATATTGAGAAAATCCGCCACCCTCTGCGCGTGTACTCCGTCGTTATCGGAAATCAACGGCTCGTAAATAATCGTGTACGCACGCAAGTCCGCGCCGTCAGAGCCATTCCCGGAAACCTCGCGCGCGACGGCGGCGAGAGCCGCCGAGTCCAACCCTCCGCTCAGCAGAACTCCTGCACGGTCAACTCGCAAACGATCGGCAACTGCGGCTTTGAGCAGAAATTGAAAATGCTCAACGTATTCATCGGCATGGCGATAACGGATGCTGCCATCGGTAGGCGCAGTCCAATACTGTCGAATTCTAATACCCTCTGCGGACACGGAAACGCAATGTCCCGGCGGCAACCTGCGGATATCGCGGAAAGTTGTTGTCGTCAGGTCGCAGTTCAGCCCGAACAATAGGAAATCACCGATAGCTGAGTCGTTTAATTCGTCGGATATTTCCGGGTGCAGCCGAACGCAATTCAGCGTGTTACTGAAAACAAAAACTTCGCCAATTTCCGCATAGAAGAAAGGTTTCAGTCCGAAGTGGTCGCGCGCGCAAAAAAGCCTTTTTCTTCTTGCATCCCAGATCGCAAACGCAAAATCCCCACGAAGGTGCTCAACACATTCCTCGCCCCATAGAGCATAAGCTTTCAGAATTAATTCGGAGTCCGTTGTTACTCGGCGGTGATTTGGCGCGACCTGTTCGAATTCGCGATTCAGTTCATCACGGCAGTCGATTCGCGCGTCAGCGGTGATCCAAAACTGCCCGTCGAGGTTCCCCGGCTGCCGCTCGCCTATGGACTCTCTGGAAGTTCGCAGCATTGTGTGCCCGAACCCGACACACCCGTTCGAGTACGTATCTCGACCATCTGGGCCCACGTAGGAGAGGAAATCAGTGAAGGCCCACAGCAGCGCGCGATCGACCGCCGCGCCGCTTCGGTCAAACATGCCTGCGATTCCGCTCAATGTGTTTGCGTCCCCATCGATATTGCCTGGCCCTCGAACGGCACAAAGTGGAGATGTTCTTCTCCCAGGTTATTTAGAATCAGTCCGTGAAATTCAACCCAAGCGTGAGCCTCGAAACGATCTGCTTCTTTCCGCGCGCCGATACGTAATTCTGCCGCAATGCCGCGTATTCGAAGCAGCCACCAAAGTACGAGCGACTGTTCCAGGCAATTTGTGCTGAAAAAAAGATTTCGCGCTGCCCCCCCTTCCAAACGCGCAATCTGACGCGCTGTCTCGTCCAGTGAAACATAGGACGCCGCCGAACCAGTCGCAATCCTAGGGGCAAGCCAACTCAGCAAGCTTTTCCAGCGCCGAAAACCTGCGACGCGCAAAGCTACCCACGTAGCCGGCAAGCACGCTGCCGCTTCGAGCACGACGCCTCGCTCGAACCCACTCAGTCTCCAAAACCTTTGCCAAATACCCATTTTCAACCTCAACCCGCCGTTCCCCAGAAAGTCGCGCACCTGCAAAACCGAATGTGATCCGGACAACGAAAGTGACGAAGTGCTAAAGAAACCGACTCAGGAATTGACCGTGCCGGTTACCTCAATCAATCCTTCACTGCGCATTTTCTCCAACAAATCCAAAAGATCTCGCTCGCAAAGTTCGGCGCCTACTTCATATTCGGCCAATAAAGTGTCCCGAAGCTCCTCGATGCTGCGTGGCTGCTTCAGCAGAGCCCAGACTCGCGTTCCTACTGCGTTCATACCGTAATAGACGCTGTTTTTCAGATTCAATATCGCAGATTCTTCTCCCAGCGGACACGACACCTGTTCGCCGGCAGCGACTACAACGGAATGCACTGAGAGAGATGCGTCCATCCGGGCGCCGAAGTCCTTAAGGGCTGGGTGATTAATCTTGCCGGTTGAGCCGGCAGTGCGCGAACGGTCGGAACGTACCACGCCAGGTAAGTTCGCACACGCGAATCCTATTCTACCCGGACTTTCTGCCAAACAGCAACGACGGAGCTGGATTCGGCGCGGTAAACTCGGATATAACCACCAGGATGCCGTCGCACGCCATCTCCGTCACAGCGATTGAAAAATATTTTCCGCCTGCTTTATCAGGCTGGCGCGCACTCCTGCAGCCCGTAACGCGTCCCACGGAAAAAGCGCTCTCAGGAGTCTCTTTCACTGTTGAGCCGGGAGAAGTCGTGGCGCTGATCGGTCCAAACGGCGCAGGAAAATCTACTCTGCTGAGGATCCTTGCGACCTTGATCGTTCCCACTCGAGGCAATGCTACCCTCGGCGGCTTTGACATAGAGCGCGAGACCACGAAAGTACGTCGCCAGTTCGGTTACCATACCGGAGGAGACGAAGGATTTTACAGCCGCTTGAGCGCCCGCGAAAATCTCGTGTTTTTTGCCGCGATGAACAACTTAAGTCCTGCCGAAACACGAAAACAAATTTCAATCATTGCCGCATCGATGGGCATTCAAGACCACTTGGACCGCCAAGTCCGAACATTTTCTACCGGCATGATGCATCGGCTCGGGCTGGCCCGAGCTTTGCTTCACGGCCCTGCTGTTCTATTGCTCGACGAGCCCACGCGCAGCCTCGATCCCCTGGCCGCTGCGGATTTTCGCCGGCTATTAAAAGACGACCTCGTCCGCGCTCGCGGTACCACTCTTCTCTTTGCCTCGCATACCTTGAGCGAGGTTGAAGAAATCGCTGATCGCGTTGTCTTGTTGGACGCCGGCCGCGTGGTCGCATTCGATTCGCCCCGCGGACTTTGCGCTTCGATCCACGCACCGAATTTTGCGGCCGCAGTCTCGAGTCTCCTGCGTCACGCCGCGTCGCCGGAGGCGGCGCAGTGAATCTCGGTTCCAATCTCAGGAAAATAGCCGCATTCTTCTGGCGCGATTTCGCGATTGCGCGCGGCTATCGCGGCGCTTTGTTGCTCGAAATCATCGAAGCCCTGTTTGGTGTGGCGACGTTTTATTATTTATCGCGCTTCGTCCAGAGCCCGGAGTTATCCCGCGAGCTGCCCGCCGGCGCGAATTATTTTGCTTTCGCGTTGGTTGGATTCGCCTTTTTTGATTACCTGAGCGTCTCGCTCAGTGCCTTCGATGCCAGCATTGAAGAAGCGCGCCAGAATCGCACTTTGGAAGCCCTGCTCGTAACGCAGACCCCGCTTCCGGTGATTCTCGCCGGCTCGGCAGTCTATCCGTTTGCAGCGCTGGCCCTTCGGACCTGCGTATATCTCGCATGGGGCGCGCTGCTTTTCGGATTCGCCCCGCGTTCAGCTAATTGGCCGGGAGCGCTGGCCATTCTATTGGCCTCGATTCTGGCATTCGCCGGCTTGGGAATTCTCTCGGCCGGCTACTCTATCCTCTTTAAGCGCGGCAATCCCGCAAAATGGATTGTCCTGGGAGTTTCCGGGTTGCTCGGTGGAATGATGTATCCGGTATCGGTTTTGCCTACGCCCTTGCGAATGTTGGCGCGATTGATTCCTGTCACGTATTCGCTGGAGGGCATGCGTGCCGCATTGTTGGCCGGAGCAGGTTGGCGAGAGCTTTTTCCTTCTATCGCGGCCCTGCTCCTCTTCGCCGCGATTCTAATTCCGCTGTCGTTCGTCGTTTTCTCATGGGCTCTGCGCCGCACAAAAATAACCGGCACTCTCACTCATATCTAGAAGAATTTCGAAGAGTTCAATTCAGAAGAACTTAGTCGAACAGCCCGTATCGAAGAATCGCATAGAGCGTCACGAACCCATCACGCCACGTAATCTTTTTCCCTTCTTCGTAGGACCGGCCCGAATAGGAAATGGGGACTTCGTAAACTCGCCATTTCCCTTTAGCGACTTTTACCGTGACCTCCGGCTCGAATCCGAAACGGTTCGATTTCAGCCGCATGCCTTCGATTACCTCGCGCCGGAACACTTTATAGCAAGTTTCCATATCCGTCAGATTCAGGTTCGTCACGATGTCAGACAGCAAAGTCAGAAATTTGTTGCCGACCATGTGCCAAAAGAAGTGCACGCGCTGCGGCCCGCCCAGAAATCGCGATCCATACACCACATCGGCGCGGCCGTCGAGGATCGGTTCCAAAAGTTTGGGATAATCTTTTGGGTCATATTCCAGGTCCGCATCCTGCACTAGAAAAACGTCGCCCGTTGCCTCCGCAAATCCACGTCGAAGCGCCGCGCCTTTGCCTTGGTTTGTTTCTTGAAAAACAAATAGCACTCTGTCGAGCCGGAAACGCGCGCGCGTCTCTCCAATTTCCATCGCCTCATCGCCCTGCGCTTTTCTGTCGCTCAAATCCCGCAGAAGCTGCCGAGTCCCATCTGAAGAGCCATCGTCCACGATTATAATCTCGTCCGCCAGCATCGAATCCTGAACGCGAAGCAGTAATTCTTCTATGAAGGCTCGTTCGTTGAATACAGGAATGATTACCGAGAGACGAAGCTTTTCCCCCGCGGCTGGTCGGGCGTGTTCCCGATGGTCGGATTTTCTTCGGTAGGGCAAAGGCGCGCTTGCCATGGCTCTAAAACGATAACATGGCCTCTCTACATAAGAAATTTATTAGCGCACGGCTTGCAAGGCTGCGGGGCTTGTGGAGGCGGCTGCCGTGCAGTACAGTTTTTGTTCGTACCGTGGGTGCCGAACACATGAAAGTGCCTTTTCTCGATCTCAAATCTGAATATGCCGAGTTGCGGGACGAAATTCTCCCCGCTCTAGACCGCGTCTGCCAGGCGTCCGCGTTTGTTCAAGGTCCGGAAGTCGAGGCTTTCGAAAAAGAATTCGCCGAATTCTGCGGGACGAAACACTGCGTTGCGCTTAGTAGCGGAACTGCGGCTCTTCATCTGGCCCTGCTCGCGCTAGGAGTACAACCCGGCGACGAAGTGATCACAACTCCGAATACATTCCTCGCCACCGCCGAGGCCATTACCTATTGTGGCGCCCAGCCGGTTCTAGTCGACATCGATCCCGCCACCGCAAATATTGATCCGAACCTTATCGAGCGGGCCATAACCCGCTGCACGCGGGTCATAATTCCGGTTCATTTATACGGCCGCCCCGCGGACATGCACGCCATTCGTGCTATTGCTGCGCGGCATAACGTTCGCGTCCTGGAAGACGCGGCGCAAGCCCACGGTGCGCTCTATCGCGGCGAGCGCGTTGGCGGTCTCGCCGATGCCGCCGCGTTCAGTTTTTATCCCACAAAGAATTTGGGGGCGTACGGCGAAGGCGGCGCGCTGACGACGAACGACGATCTTATTTCCCAGTTCGCACGGGCGGCGCGTTCCCATGGACAGACCGCGCGATACGCCCACGAGTTCGTCGGATACAACTATCGCATGCAGGGATTTCAAGGCGCTGTGCTGCGTATTAAGCTGCGGTATTTGAATGCATGGACCGAAAGGCGTCAGGCTATCGCTCGCGAATATCGCGGCATTCTGCAAAATGCGAGAGTCGAATTACCCGTTGATGATCCGCGAGATGAGTGCGCGTATCATCAGTTCGTGATTTACGTAAATAACCGCTGTTCGGTTATTACAAAACTCGCCGAAAGGGAAATTGAGACGGCGATACATTACCCCAAACCCGTGCACCTTCAACCAGCCTACTCGTCTCTGGGAGATCCAGCCGGAACTTTCCCCCATACGGAGCGTGCCTGCGACCGCGTCCTGAGTCTGCCTCTATTTCCGAGCATGAGTGACGAACAAGTCAGACACGTTGCCAATTCGCTTCGCGAAATCGTGGACAAAAAATAGAAGTCCAGGCGAACACACGGAAAAGTATTCTCGGGGGAAGAAAATCCAAGTCTGGCCCGTGGAGTTCTGATCAGCCTAATCCCAATTGGCCCTAATTTGCGAGCTATGATTCGGCGTCGCCGCTCACCGAAGGCCCTTGCTTGAAACCAGCGATCCCTGAAACTCCTGCGGCACTCGCCGACCGTTCACGCAATATTTCGGCCAGACCGTCGAAGACCTTTGAGCACGATTCACGGAGTGCCAAATCGGCGGAGCGCAGCATCGATTCGATAACGTTTTGCCCGTGCTCGCTAAGTTTGCGCACCGAGGAAACCATCCACGAATCGCCCGCAGTTTCCAACCGCTCCTGATGTTTGGCGAGCGCATCGCTGCTGAGCTGACTGAGATTTTCCGCCCACTCCTTGTGGTGCGCATCGCGTTCCGCTCGATAACTTTCCAAAGCCGACGCAGACTCAGCGGAAAGAGCGGCGCGAGCCTGCTCCACGCTTGTTCCCAGCTGCGATTCGATTAGCGCTTGAAACCGCCCAACCGAATCTCCCGCGCTCGTCTCCAGCTGTTGAATGATTTGCTGCGCGGAACGTTCGAATTCCTGGGTACTGTCTCGCACTGCGTTCCGGCTGGAATCCGCGAACTGCTCCGCCTGCTCCGTGGAAATATCCCTCAAGACCTGGCCGAACGAACTCGCGGCAACCTCCGCGGCTTTATCGAATTCGCTTCGCGTGCTAATCGCCACTTCCGTGGCTACACCCTGCACCTGCTCGCGAATTTGCATCAGGTGATTTGCAGATTCTCCGGCGAGTTGGCTCCCGAACTTCTTCGCTGCCTCGCCCGTCTTTTCATCGAATCCCGCCGCGGCTGAAGTGATCGTCTGCTCCACAAGCACCTGCAATCGCGCCCGCGCTTCCTGCTGAAACCATTCCGAGCTGCGCCCGATCGATTCACCAGCAGCATGAGCCGCGCGCACACCGCTGGCATCCAGCTCTACATTCCACTTGGCTAGCGCTTCCTGGCGCGCGGATTCAAAACCGTTACGCACCTCGGCAAGCGTTGCGGCCATCTGCGAGGTAACCTCGCGCTGATTGTTCTCTGCTGCCTGGCGCAATCGCTCGCGATGCAGCCGGAGACCCTCTTCCGCTTGCGCCTCGCGAGAAGCGAGTTCTCGAAGCAGTTCCGGCACGCGCTCCAGGTGAGGAGCGAGTTTCGCATTTGCCTGCGCCAACGTTCGATCCAAATATTGTTGCTGCATGGTGTCCAACGCCGGCCCAACGCGTTGTGACATCCCAGCGGCAAGACTGTCTGCTCGCCGGTTCAGTTCAGCGGTCTGCGCTTCCAGGATCTTTTCCAATCGGCGATGAAGCTCGTTCAAGGTGTCGTGGCTCGCTGCTTCCAACTGCGCCGAATACTCCTTTGTTCCGCTCGCCGCGGATTCAATCTCGGACAACGACGCGCGAGCGCGCGCCACCTCCTGATCGAGCGACGCCTTGATAGCAGCGAATGTTTCGCGCGCCTCCGAAGAAATTTGCGCTAACGGCTGCCGCGCCTCTGCGACGTGCTCGCGAATCTTCGATTCCTCATCGCGCAACACGTCCTGCGAACGTTGGGTAATCTGCTCAATCAGCCTTTGCACATTGCTGTCGAGCGACGACTGCAGCAACTCATTCCACTGCGCGCGCGCAGCGCTCATTTCCTGTACGAGAGTCTCGCGCCACGCTGCTGTCAGATCTTCGCCGGACGCCGAAACTCCCCAGAAGGTCTCTGCCTCGGCAGGCTTCGCGTTCCGGGAGCCTTCCATGGATTCGAATTGCTGGCGAGCATCCGCTAAACGGCTGGCCGTCTCTCGAGCAGCTTCGGTTTCACGTCGCACCGATTCCGCTTGAAAATTGAGGTCCTCCGTCAGCTTGCGCACGTCGCCGAAACTTTTCTCGCACTCCTCTTTGAATTCTTTCAGAAATTCATCTTGCCGTTCAGCAAGTTCGTTGGAAAGTTCCTTACGCGCATCGATCTGAGCTTGTTCGAACTGAGGTCTCCATTTTCCGAAAAACTCTTCCATCGCCTCGGTTCGCTTCCGATCGCTCTCTTCGGCGGCTCGAAGAAACTCCTCCTGCACCTGCTTCGCCGCCTGAGTGATGGCTTCCTTAGCTTGTGCTTCGAGATCCTTGCGCAACTCGTGGAAAAGCGGGCTGTTCACGGCACCAAGTTCGCCGCCGGAATATGATTCGTTCGGATTATTCATTGGGTTTCCCAGGAAAGTGGCGTTAGTCGATGCAGATTCCGCGCTTGCTCTTCCAGCGATTAAGACGTCGTCTCTCGCAGCAACATCTTCGCCGTGCAAAGACTGTTCTGTGACGGTCCATTCCGCGGGCGGCGCATTGAGCCCCCAAATATTCGCCGGACCTTCCAACTCGACCGCGACTTGAAAAAAATCCCTGATGGAATGTGGACGCTGCACCGACGCAACTCGCGCACGGACATTCGGCCGCCGCGGCGTCTGTGGTAGCTCAAGCGTGATCCACGTGTTCCTGGGCAAGTGATGTTTGGAGGAGTAACGGCACCCATGGAGATTGAAAGCGAGCGTGGCCGTTCGCTCCTCAAAGGGTTGGCCAAGCAGGTCGATTCCACGCACGATCAGAGGCACGGACTCGAACACACGATCACTTCGGCGGCGTTCCATTCTGGTTTGATTCGAGTTCACTTCGCCCACGAGATCCTCAAAATTGCCTGCGAAAGAATAGCACTCCCGCGAGTACTGGTCGAGATAAGAGAATACCTGCTGAAAACACATGAAGAAGAAAGGCGCTGGCAGCGTATCAGCAAAATCTGCTCACCGCCTTCCAAATTCCGCTAGCTCTTTTTTTTCTTCTTCGACACGGTTGTGTCCGCGCCGCCGCTCAGTGCATCTAGCCCATCCAGCGCCTCTTTCGCCTGTGCCGCCAGCGGCGTATTGGGAGCCAGATCGATACACTTCTGGTAGGCCTCTTTCGTTCCCGGTGGAATGATATACATCATCTTTTCGCCTTCTTGCTTTGGCTCAATACCCGCGGAGAGAGCGCCGCCCAGCAGAAACCACGCCTGGGCGTCCTGTGGATTGGCCTGTGTTGCCTTCTGCAGTGGCACGACCGAGTCTTTCGACCGGCCCTTATTGTTGAGCACGATACCAACGTTTTTATAACAGGTCCCTCCCGCTGCCGGTTCTAGCGCGAGCGCCTTTTCACAATCTGCATTCGCGTCTGCAAGCTTGCTCTCAGCGACCTTGGGGTCCGTCTGAGCCGCGGCCGAATTTGCAAGATTTGTGCTGAGTCCGGCGTAATAAGCGGCCTGAGGTTTCAAATCGACTGCTTTCTGGAAAGCATCTGCAGCTTCGTCGTAATGGCCAATACACTCGTCAGCCGCGCCGATGTCCTGCCAGACTGTTGCGTGGTTGGCAACTTCTTTGGCGCCGACTCCCTGTTCAGCCTGCGTGAATTCCGTAACCGCCTTTTGGCAATCGGCAGCGCGCTTTTCCTGCAGCGGCGGCTTTTGGTCAGCCGGTGCGGCTTTGATCTGCTTCTGCAGATCATTTGCTTCTGCCATTGCCGCTATTCCCGCGTCAAAGTGCCCCTTCATGGCTTTAAATTTATCTTCTTCTTCCGCTCGCTTCTTTATTTCTTCCGGATGCGCAGCCGCTGCCGCAGCCATCTGTTCTTTGACGCTCATTCTGAAATTATTTTCCTTGGTAGGATCTACCGCAAATCTTATAGGTCCGTAGTGCAGCTTGTCATTTTCATTGACGAGCAAGATCGTGTAGATGCCTACCCGCAGGCCAAGCTGTACGAACTTCCCATCCTTGTCGGTTTTCAAATTGAACGTTTGCCCGGTATCCACGCTCTTGATCTCGACGCTCACACCCGGATAAGGCTTGCCGTCCTTATCAAAAATCTCCCCGTTCAACCTTCCGGTGTCTTGCGCCAGCGCGATCCCGGCAAACAAAAGAACCATTGTCAGCGCTGTCCAAACACGAATCAGTTTTCTCATGTGCAAATCTCCTCGCTCAGTAATTGCGCCGCCTATTATTGCGCAACTCTCGCTCGATAGGCGATAGGATCGCTTGCTCCCGCCTCAGCAAAAGCCTCAAGCCTCAGCCGGCAACTATCGCACGTTCCGCACGCTTCGTCCTCAAATTGATAGCAGGACCACGTCAGCCCGAGTGGCGCGCCAAGTGCCATGCCGCGGAGGACGATTTCCGATTTGCGCATGGCTATTACCGGCGTCACGATTTCAATTCGAGTCTCGGGCTTCGTTCCCTGCCGTATCAGTTCCCCGAATGCCCGATAATACTCCGGCCGGCAATCCGGATACCCTGAACTATCTTCCGCCACTGCGCCAATGAAAATCGCGTTCGCGCCAATCACTTCCGCCCAACTCACCGCGGCAGAAAGGAAATGCGCGTTACGAAACGGAACATACGTGACCGGCATTCCACTCGCGCGCTTGAGAGATTCTCCAGAGTCAGGCACTTCGATATCTGGATCGGTAAGCGCCGAGCCCCCCATTTGCGCCAACGAGTCCAGCCGGATCAATAAACGTTCGTCGGCGCCGTAAAAATCCGCAATCTCCTCAAACGCACGCCGCTCGCGCCGCTCGGTCCGCTGGCCGTAACTCGCATGCAACAGCGCAAGTTCGTGCGACTCATTCGCGATCGCCGCAGTGACGCACGAATCCATTCCCCCGCTCAGTAATACCACCGCTTTGGGTTTCTCACTCACGATGCTTGTCTCAAACGCCCTTCATCGCCGGATCCCAGATGAATTTGTGCAATTGTAGCCCCAAGCGCACGCGCAATCCATCGCTCAAGATCCATTCTGCCAGCTCGCGCGCAGTTAGTCCTGGCCATTTGCCGCCTGGATCAGCAAACACCGGCGAAAAAAGGGCCTCGTGAACGCGCTCTGCCACCCGGTGCATTTTCACAAAATCCCGCGCGAATTCGTAATCGCGGCGAGTGGAGATCACGAATTTGATTTCGTCATTCGCCCCCACTGCTTCCAAATTCGCCATGTCAAATGTGTACGGCTCGCCTGAATCCGGGCACTTTACATCCACAATTTTGATTACCCCATCCGGCAAAGAACCCACGAATTGTTCGCCGCTCGTTTCAATCATCACGCTGTAACCAGCAGCGATCAATTTCTCAGCCAGCGCGGGAGTCTCCGCCTGCAGCAGCGGCTCTCCACCTGTGATTTCGACCAGCGCTACGCGCCTCTCTCGATCTCCAGCCAGCGCGTGAACTTTCTCGAGGACCTCTTCGATAGAATGTTTCGTCCCGCCATGAAACGCGTACGCTGTGTCGCACCACGTGCACCGAAGATTGCAGCCCGTCAGTCGCACGAAAATGCAAGGCAAGCCCGCGCGAGTACCTTCGCCCTGAATCGATTTGAATATTTCGGTGATGACCATCGCCAAACCACGGTTCCCGCGTCTACTCTATCACTCCGCCGCACCTCGGATTTGGTGGCTCGTTGTTGCGGCGTTTCAGGTAAACGACTGCTCCGATCGCAACCACAAGCTCCAAGCAGCCGCCGATCAGTGCTGTTCTCCATCCCCACCCGATCGTGAGCCAGAAAATGGAGACAAGAAATGCAGGAATCGCGATGATTAGAAGCGCTCGGTTCATATCTCTATACCTTCTACAGCTCCCGTGTTCGGCTCCGCGTTCGCCGCTTGCGCGTCAGGGCCGGTATGTCGCCGCCGTCACATCCGTTTCCCACACCGTAATGCTGGAAACTCCTGCCCCGTTCGGCGCTTGGTTAAGCTGTTTCGCAGTCTGATCGTAAATGTACTTCGCGATATTTTCCGCGGACGGATTTACGACGTCGAATGGCGAAAGCTCGTTCAAATATTTATGATCCAACGAACGAATCACGCTTTGAATCACCTGCTTCAGGTGCACGAAATCGTAAAGCAGTCCCACCGAATCAACTTCTTTGCCCGCCAACGTCACGCGCACCTTGTAGTTGTGCCCGTGCAGGTCCTCGCATTTCCCTTTGTATCCGCGCAAATTGTGCGCCGCGGCAAACGTTTCATCCACGCTAACTTCGTACATGCACTGTCCTTCCAGCCTTAGTCATCGCGGTTGCCTACTCTGAATCCATGAAGCGCGCCACTTCGGCCAGGTCCTGCGTGGTCTTGTATTCAGGCAGGGACTCTAGAAAAATTCTACCATACTGCATCCGCGAGATTCGGTTATCGAGGATCGCCAGAATTCCCCGATCTGTCTTCGACCGAATCAGCCGCCCGAAGCCCTGCTTCAGCGCCAGCACCGCCTCCGGGACTTGATATTCGGCAAACGCGTTCCGCCCGTCGTCTTGCAGCGCCCGCACCCGAGCTGCCACGATCGGATCGCTAGGAACCGCAAACGGCAGCTTATCCACGATCACGCAGGAAAGTTGCGCCCCCGGCACGTCAACGCCTTGCCAGAAACTCGCGGTAGCAAACAGCACCGCGTTCGGCGTCGTCCGAAAACGGTCCAGCAAAACCGACTTTGGCGCCGTCCCCTGCAATAACAATGGGAACCCCACCAAACCAGACACGCGTTGGTAAACATCCCTCATCTGCGCGTAACTTGTGAAAAGACAAAACGCGCGCCCCTGCGAAATTTCCAGCAGCTTCACAATTTCCTGCGCGCACCGTGCTGAAAACGTTTCATGCCGGACGTCCGGCATTCCCGCAGGAATGTACAGCAGCGCCTGCTCTCGGAAATTGAATTCCTGTGGCAGCACTACTTCCTTTGCAGGCAACACTCCCAGCCTCTGCTTCAGATAATCGAAGCGGCTGCCCACCGCCAGCGTCGCAGACGTTAGCACGACGCTGTCAAACTGCTCGAAAAGTTTGTCGCGCAGGATTTCGCTCACGTCAATCGGCGTCGCCGTTAGAATCACGCCTTTTCCCCGGCGCTCGTACCAATAGACGTAGCTCTTCTCTTCGCTCTCCATCAAAAACTCTAGCTCACGCCGTAGCTCCGCAGCGCGACGCGCAAGTGTGATCACTTCTTCGGGTTTGGGCGTCATTGCTGATAATTCCGTTTCGATTCGCTTCACCGCGGCGGCCAAGCCGTCAAACGCTTCGTGATGCTGTTCGAGAAATGTTTTTCTTTCCGCCGCGCCAAACGCGAACCGCCCTTCGCGCTCCGGAAAATTCTCGAAAAAGCTTCGCCCCCGTTCGCGCACGCGCGTCAAATGCTTGCGAATCGGCCCCGCTTCAATCCGCAGCACCCGCAGCATATTCTCGGTATCTCGCGAAAGCTCCTCGAATTGATAACTCGAAACGCGCCTCCCGAAGTAATCGCTTGCCACGTCCTCAATCTCGTGCGCTTCATCGAACACCACCGCGGAATATTCCGGCAGAATCGATCCGAAATCGTCTTGCCGTATCGCTAGGTCCGCAAAAAACAAATGATGGTTCACGATAATCAAGTCCGCTTCCTGCGCCCGCTGGTGCATCGCGGTTATGAAACACCGGTTGAAGTCGCTGCATTTCTGTCCTGTGCACAAGTCGCTGCGCGCGTCGATTCGATGCCACAACTCCGCGTCGTCCGGCAGAAACGTCAACTCGCTGCGGTCCCCAGTTTCCGTCAGCTTGCTCCAGTCGCGGATTTGCGAGAACCAGTCGATTTCGTCAATGCCTTTCAGTACCGCCTGGCCCTCCATTTGATTCACTTTCGTGCGGCAAAGAAAGTTGTTGCGCCCTTTCATCAGCGCCGCTTTCAGATTCGGTGCAAAATGCTTCTGCAGGAAGGGCACATCCTTATTGAAGAGCTGCTCTTGCAGCGATTTCGTCGCCGTGGAAATCACCACGCGCCGCCCGCTGCGTATCGCCGGAATCAGATATGCGAGTGTCTTGCCCGTGCCCGTGCCAGCCTCGATGATGGCGTGCTGCCGCTTCTGAAACGCCTCATCCACCATCTTCGCCATCTCTAGCTGCGATGAGCGAAATTCATATCCCGGATGGCTTTTCTCCAGCAGCCCGCTCGCGCCAAAAATATCCTCGATCGTTACTTCCTCGGATTTTTCAGCGGCAGCTTTCTTCGAGATGGATGCTTTAGGCATGCGTAGGACCGCAGGATCGAACCTCTAAAGTAACACACCGAAAAGCTTTCGTCAGAAGCACCCACCGCCGCAGACGCATTACAAGTCCGTATTCCGCACCCATCAGTGATAATCTAGTGCCCCTCGCCATCATCGGGTGCGGAACTCAATGACCGAAAAACTGCCATCCATCGTAATCGTCGGACGCCCCAATGTGGGCAAGTCCACGCTATTCAACCGCCTCACTGGAACGCGCCGCTCAATCGTCACCAACGAGCCTGGCATCACGCGCGACCGCATTTACGGCACCGCAAACTGGGAAGGCCGCTCCTTCCAAGTCGTCGACACCGGCGGAATCGTCCCGGAGGACAAGGCCGGCATCCCCGGAGAAATTCTGCGCCAGGCTCGCGTCGCCATCGAAAACGCGACCCGCGTCGTCCAGGTCGTCGACGGCCGCACCGGCCCCACGCCCCTCGACGAAGAGCTCGCGCTCCTTCTTCGCCGCGCCGGCAAGCCTCCCGTCCTTGCCGTAAATAAAGTCGACATGCCCAAGCAAGCCGACCTCGCCGCGCAGTTTTACGAATTGGGCGACGAAATTTTTCCCATTTCTTCCGAGCACGGCTTCGGTCTCGACACGCTTCTCGATTTCCTCACCGAGAATTTTCCCCGTGGGGAAGTGGTGGAAGAAAAGCCGTACGTCAACATCGCCATCATCGGCCGTCCCAACGTCGGAAAATCCACGCTTCTGAATCAACTGGTCGGCTCCGAGCGTTCCATCGTTTCGCCCGAGCCCGGCACCACGCGCGATGCCGTCGATACCGTCCTCGATCGCAAAGGCAAACTCTATCGTTTCCTCGATACCGCTGGAATCCGCCGCAAAGGAAAGACCAAGCTCATCGCGGAAAAGTTGAGCGTAATCATGGCGCGTCAGCACCTCGAACGCGCCGACGTGGCTCTGCTCGTCGCTGACGCTTCCGTCGGCATCACATCGCACGACGCCACCATCGCAAGCTACGCCGAGCAATCCGGCCGCTCCGTGATCATCGTCCTGAATAAATGGGATCTCGCTCTCGAAGCCGCACAGGAAAAATCCTCGGCCGAAAAGAAGCGCGGAGGAAGAGGTGCAAGCGCGAACGCGAACAAGCTCGTTCAGGATTACGAGCCCCTGGTTCGCGCGAGACTGAAATTTCTCTCCTATGCTCCCATCGTATTTCTCTCGGCAAAAACCGGTGAGCATATCGACCGCCTCTACACCGTGATCGATCGCGTAGTCGAAGCGCGTAACCGCCGCATATCAACTGGCGAGCTGAACCGCTGGCTCAAGGAAGTGGACCTCGACCGCGGCACCTCGCCCGCCAGCCGCGAAGTGAAAATTTTCTACATCACTCAAGCCACCACCGCCCCGCCCACTTTCGTCCTCTTCACCAACCAGCTAAAGCCGCTGCACTTCAGCTACCAGCGCTTCCTCGAAAACCAGTTGCGCGCCAAGTTCGACTTCACCGGCACCCCCATCCGTTTCAATCAGCGCCTAAAACAACGCGGCTCCCGCCACCGCGAAAGAAAAGACCCCCGCGATTAGCCTCCGCGTACTTTTTGCCCGTTAGGCGCCCGTTGCTCCCTCAAGACCCTCAGACATCGGCATGCTTGCGGAAAAAGTGACGTATACTTTCGGTAACATGGCACTCTGGACTGTCATTGCTGATCACAGAGGTGGCACGTACATAAGCCAAGTGCGGGCGAGCAGCGCCTCTCAGGCAATAATTGCTTGGTCGAAGTCATTGCCCAATCTACGAGCCTCGTTTCTTGGTGCAAAAACGAAATTGAGAGTAGCTGCTGCTGCCCGTGACAAACAGGAAAAGCCGGTGCCGATCGAAACAACGCGGAATGTTTGGTACTGGAATCCCCTCAGTTTACGTCCAGCGATGGTCGTGCACCTCATAAAAACCAGTGAGGATCGGTAGGCGGGATTGTCCTAGGACACGAACTATCCAATATTTCCTAGGGGTTGACACCGCCCAGAATCAGCCTACGATAAGGAAACCCATGGCCACGCCTGCTCACGCTGCGTCTTCTTCACCAATCCCGGACAAAAGTCTTTTCCGCATCGGAGAAGTCAGTCGCTTAACCGCGACAAAAACTTTCGTCCTGCGCTATTGGGAGACGGAATTCCCCACGCTTCAGCCGGTGAAAAGTCCCAGCGGCCATCGTCTGTATCGTCGTGAGGACATCGAAACCGTTTTCGAAATCAAGCGCCTGCTTTACGACGAAGGTTTCACCATCGTCGGCGCACGCAAGCATCTCGCCGATCAAGCCGCCGGTAACGGAGTAAGCGTCGGCGACACTGCCGCAAGCAGTGCACACCATGAAAATGTGCCGGTTCGAAACACGCGCCCCGACCCTCCTTCGCGTGCCCAACGAAAATTCCTTCTCGATTTGCACGAAGAGCTTCTTGCTGTCTTGACCCTTCTCGAACGCGAGTGATACGCTGATTGCTGGCCGAACGCGGTCGGGACGTAGCGCAGTCTGGTAGCGCGCACGCTTGGGGTGCGTGAGGTCGCTGGTTCAAATCCAGTCGTCCCGACCATCTTTCCTCTCTTGAAAGGGCTTCGAGACGTGCTT
>DATNLC010000009.1:0-2016 GCA_035603075.1 Candidatus Acidiferrales bacterium
CTGCCGCCGCTGCCCCAAGCCTGGTCGATATAGCCAAGAAAGCCTGCAAGCGCCTCCTCAGTCGGGAACCAAGACGAAAAGCGTACAAAGCCACCATACAGCACCAGCGCTCGGCACCGGTCAGGATAGGTCGCCGCGAAAAGCGCCGCCAGCGGACTGCCTTCCGATATGCCAAGCAGGGCCGCTTGCTCCATGCTGGCGGCATCCATGACCGCCCGCAGGTCGTCGATGCGCTGGTCCAAGCCTGGAAGCTCGGCGACCCGATCCGACATACCGGTCCCGCGCTTGTCGAACATCACCACCCGCGCAAAGCTTGCCAAACGAAGCAGCCACCGCTCCAAATCCGGAAAGGTCCAGTAGTTTTCGATGTTTGATACGAAAGGCGGAGCGAGAATCAGATTTACCGGACCCTCTCCAAACACCTGATAAGCGATGTGGACGTCGGCGCTTTTCGCGTACCGCGTAACCGGCTGCATGAACGCCCCCCTAGCTGGCCAGGATTTTCCAGTCTTAACTCCGAAAATTCACCTGAACCGTAGCAAGAGTTTGGATTACCGGAAACGGCAATCGTCCGTTGATGGCCCTGATGTCGTTTACTGCGAGACAGCAATACATCCGGAATCGGGGGCAAGCGGAAGTGGCTGACACGTGCTCAAAACGTTGCTGATGATCGATTTTGTTGAAGAAGTCGGTGAGTAATCTGAGATTAATCAGCCCGGCCATTCGAAGGCCCTCGATTGCGAGGCGCTGACGGTCTCAGGCTGGGTGAGTGCTTGGCATCGGTATCAGCTTCGCCAGCTTTCGGAGGTTTTGGGCGGCTGCTGCGAGAAGGAACTCATCACGCGCACCATTCGGCCCTCGTAGTCTGAGCCGATCGAGCTTGAGAATGCGTTTGAGATGGGCGAACAGCATTTCAACTTTCTTGCGCAGTCGTCGCGCGATGCGGCCTTCCCACGAGCTTGCGATCTGGCGTGCCATGTCACGGGCGCCTTCATAGATCGATCGCGGCACATACCGGGCCGGCTCCTTTGGACAGCATCGGGGCTTTAGGCGGCAAGCTTCGCAGTCATACTTGCTCGCGCGGTAGCGTAATGTCGCTCCGTCATTCACACGTGAGCCGGTCGTGGTTAGCATCTTGCCGGCGGGGCAGGAATAGACGTCGCCGTTATGGTCGTAGGTGAAGTCGTCGCGTGAGAAGGTGCCGTCCTGGCGCGTGGACTTATCGAACACGGTCACATGTGGCTCGATGCCATGCTCGTAGACCAACCATCCAAGCATCTCGGCTGAGCCGTAGGCGCTGTCCCCAAGGAGGCGTGCGGGATAAAGATCGAAGCGATCGATCGAGCGTTCTATCATGCGTTTTGCGGCCAGGACCTCGGCCTGCCGGATCGCGGTTGTCGCTTCGACATCAACAATAATGCCGTTGTCGACATCGATCAGATAGTTGGTGGAATAAGCGAAGAATGCTTGTCCGCCATGGGCTCCGGTCCATCGCGCTGCCGGATCGGCCGGCGAGACGAACTTGGGCACCACATCGGTCGCAGCGCCGAAGGCCTCATCGTCGAGCACGGCCATATATTCTTTGACCGCCCGTCCGGTCGCTTCTGGTGGCAGCCCCTTCTCACCCTCGCTCCCCTTCCGCCGATTGGCATCCGCCTTGATCAGACTGGCATCGACCGCAAAGGCTTCGCCGCCGACCAGACCCTCAGCGATGCAGCGCTGCAGGACCGTCTCAAAGACGCATCGCAGGAGATCGCTCTGGCGGAAACGGCCATGCCGATTCTTGGAGAAGGTGGAATGATCGGGGACATCGCCGTCGAGCCCGAGCCGGCAGAACCACCTGTAGGCCAGATTGAGGTGGACCTCTTCGCAGAGACGCCGCTCGGAGCGGATACCGAAGCAGTACCCGACGATGAGCATGCGGATCATCAGCTCGGGATCAATCGATGGCCGTCCCAGCGTGCTGTAGAACGGCGCGAGCTCGCGGCGCAGTTCCGACAGGTCGACAAAGCGGTC
>DATNLC010000082.1:0-18551 GCA_035603075.1 Candidatus Acidiferrales bacterium
TGGTTCCCGCACCTGGGACTGGGGCGCTGCCATCGGTAGTGTAGAAAATCGACGAGCCACTGGTAGCGTCGGTGATCGAGACAGTGGCAGTTCCGCTGAAGGATTCCGAACCGGGACTGATCACAGGCGTCTGCACTTGCGTCGGCGCCGAGGCGGTTGAAGCAAAAGTCCACGACTCTATTTTCTGGCTGGCCGTCAGTCCTCCCGTGCCACCTGTGAAGCCGATGAACGCAGTGTTTCCGCCGATGGTCTGGGGAATATTGATCGGCCAACTAGTGGTGAACGTCGCATTCACGGTGGGATCAGTGATAGTCATCGCCAGGGTCGTGCCGTTATAGGTGATGTGGACGGCCATCGTGTCGCCATTGTTTAGAATGACTCCGGATGCAGTCATGTCTGTAGCGGGAGTGGTGGGAGAAGCGCCATTGGTATATAACCCGGTGGAGTCGTCGCCTTCGCCATTGTTGCTGTACAGATCAAATTTCACGGCCACGCTGTTCGAAATTCCTCCAGTTCCGCCCGGAGTATCGGGGCCGTATCCCAACCCACCGCCGGTTGGTCCCAAAGCAGTCACGCCCGCTGCCGAATTCTGAATGGTGAAGGTAATGCCGTCGGCCATCGCATCGGAAAGCTGGAAGGTGAAATCGGTCGTGAAATTGGTAATGTTCATCGGGGTGGTAAAGAAAGCGCTTCCGGCTTCCGTCTGTCCACCATTGGTTAACTGAAGGCGGCTGTCGTCAAGGTCCGTCGAGCCATTGAATTGCAAGCCGGTGGGCGTGGCAAAGCCCCCGCCAAAGTTGATGGCGGTTGCGTTTGGATTGATGGTAAAGGTCGCGGTTACGGCAGGGCTATCGTTCAGACCGGGCGAAGACGCAATCGCCGTGATTGTAGTGGTGGAAGTAACGGATATGGCAGTCGTGTACTTTGTTGAGCTATGCGTCGGTGTAGTGCCGTTGGTCGTGTAGTAGATGGTTGGAGTCGCGGAAGTGTCCGAAAGCGTGACGGATTGAGCCGAGGTATAAGTTCCTGCCGCGGGGGAAATATTGGGCGGCGAAGTCTGATCCTGAATCGTATAAGCTGCGGTCGAAACAGTGCTCTGAATCAAGCCGGAGCTGATGGCGATGGCATTGAACGTCGTGCTGGCGGTTACTGTCAAGGGACCAGAGTACACAGTTGAGCCACTCGTAGGTGTGCTTCCGTCCGTGGTATAAAAAATGCTGGCGCCAGGAGTAGCGCTGGTGATGGTCACTTGGACATTGGGCCCATAGGAACCAGCCGCTGGACTAAATACAGGAGCGGCAGCTTGAGATTCGTCGGTCAACAATCCGAATACGTTCACTTGCTTTTGCGTGCCTACGTAAACTTTTCCATTGGTGACCACCGGCACGACAAACTTCACTGCAGGTCCGAGTGTATCGCGGCCGCTGGTTAGATTCGATCCGTAGAGGAGGCTGGAAACGTTGGTCGCGTTATAGGCGCGAAGAATTGCAGGCCCACTGGAAGTGTAGGCATCCGTCTCAACAGCCCACACAATTCCGTTGCTGGTTCCGTTCGATGACACGACCGGAGTCGCCCCGGGGAATTGATTCGTTTCGGCGGACTTGGAAGTAGGAGACTGAGAAAGCATGCCATTCGTGAGCGAATAAGCTTCCAGGCTTCCGCCGTTGCCCCAGAGATATATCTGACCGTTCCAATAGGCCGGCATACTCCAGAGCCCAGCGCCGCTGGATATCGATTGAATAATTTCGGGATCGCTGCTACAGCCATTGCAGTAGTGGCTGCCATCGCTTGTCATCTTGTCGCGATTCACCACATAGACTGTCCCCTGCTTTCCGCTTTGAATTAGAATGTGTGGAAAAGCCCCAGTCGTTTGATCAGGCAGCACGAGTACTCCGCCAGCAGCCAGGTCCGTATCGGAACTATCCAGCGAGGCTTGGTTAAATGGGGTGAAATAATCCGTCGGAACCGGAACTCCGTTTGTGAGGCTCAGTCGCACGAGGCTGTCGCCGTAGTCGATTGTTGTAGAGGGGGGAGGCGCGGGAGTGGTGACTGTGTCGTCGCCGTTTCCAGTCGCGACATAAGCGTTTCCAGAAGCGTCGGCAGCGATTCCCGCACCGGATTGCCAGATCCCGTTGCCTTTCCCATTTGGGGATGTGCACCACACTCCGCTCTGGGCCAAAGTGGTTTTGTTGTAGGCGAGAATCCATCCATGCCAGGGTCCGTTATCGCCATGCGCCGCAAAACCGATATAAACGAATCCGTTGAGTAGAAGAAGACCAGGGCGCTGATTCTCCCACTGTCCGTTGAAGGGCACGCTGGAACCGTTGCCGTCAGGAGCCGTTCCGGGCGCCGAAGCAGTCATCAAAGCCGGACCGCCAAATTTCTCGGCACCCGTGGTGATGTCCATCGCATGCAGGCGATAAATGATACTGCCGGCCTCTTTCGTGTTCACAACAACGTAGATCGTATTCGTGGTGGCATCGATAGTAGGAGTGCCGGTGATTCCGATTTCGGGGTTGATGTCTTGGGTATCGCCAACGTCGCTGGGTGCAAGGGTGGTTGCGCCGTTAATCAGGAAACTCACGTGCCATAGCTGAGTTCCGTTGTCGGCATCGAAGGCATACAGACTGTCGTGTTCAGTCGCGACATACAAAACGTTGTGAGTTCCATTTCCAGGGATCGCGACAGCAGGGACATATAACGGTTGCGCGTAGACGTAGCCGTCGACGGTCAGCGTGAAAAGCTTTCCGAAGGTTGTAGAGTTCACATTTGTGGGATTTAAAACGGTCTCGGCGGTATTTTGTCCCGTGCGAGCTGTATCGTAATGCTGCGTGAGAATTGGCGTCTGAGCAAATACCGGAACCGATGTGAAAAGAATTGCGAGAAGCGCAAGAGCCGCGTATCGAAAGATCATCTGAACGGAGCGCGTTCGGGTAGCCCTGGGACATAACAGCGCAGTGCTGCACGGAATTGGAGTCATCGGTTTTCGCCTGAGTAACTGGATTAACTGGAACAAGCAGAACTGGGCTGAGTAACCCTACCGGAGATCGCTCGGAATTTCATCATAATTCTTAACAAAAACGTCGTATTTTTAGTCCTAGTACGGCAATTTTTGTCGACGTGACGAGCGGGGCGTTCGGAAAGCCGGATAATTAGGGGTAGTGGTTCAAAGGAGTGCACCAAAACGAAAACATTTTTTACAGCCACGTCGGGAAAGCGCCTAGCAGAGAGGCAGCCTGGAAACCTTCCCGGTCGAGGGAGGGCAGCGATAGAAAAGAGAACGCTGCATTCCGTCGCCGTCCAAGGTCAGACATTCACTTGGCGGGGGGCGGGGACGCTGCAAGCAGTTTCTTGATCTCATCCGCTTGACTGAGGTTGGGATTGATCTGAAGCGCGCTCGCGAATTCCTTCCTGGCCATCGGAAGATTGTTGGCTTTCTGGTATGCCATGCCAAGGTGATAGTGGTACGTCGCGCTATCGGGGTTACCTTTTACGGCTTCCTGCAGGGTTTCGATTGCGGCGTTATAAGCGCCTTGCTGGTAGTAGGCCCAACCGAGAGTGTCAGCCGAAAAAGGCAAATTGGGCAGTCCTTTGCGGGCGGTTTGGGCCAGCGAAAACGCTACGTTAACGTTGCCCCCATGCTCGAGCATCAGGTATGCGAGGTTGTTTGCGGCGAGCGGATGATCCGGTTGGATTTCCAAAGCCTTTTTGTAGAGATCTTCCGCCTGCTGCCAATCACTACGTGTTTCCAATACGCTTCCGAGACCTACGTAGAGGCGCACGTCGTTTGGATTGTCCTGAATAGCTTGTCGGTAGCCGGCGATGGCCTGATCGACCGAGCCGCGAGCGACCTGAATATTTGCGAGTAAAAGAATTGCCTGCACGTTGTGCTTATCAAGCTCAACAGCTTTCTGAGCCGCGTTCTCCGCCTTGTCGAATTCTTTGTCGTGAAATTCGATTTGACCGAGCAGAAAATAAAAAGAGCTGTTGTCCGGAACAAGCGCGATCTGATCCTGTATCAGGCGCGGGGCTTTGGCTGAGTCTTTGCGGGCGACAGCTATACCTACAAGGCCGGCGAGAGCGTCAAAAGATGATGGAGCGAGTTTTAGTGCTTGTACAAAGTATTTCTCGGCTTCGTCGGGCTTCTTCTGGTCCAAGCGCAGGTAGCCCATTTTGACGAATCCATCGGGATTCTGCGGCGCCACTTGCATGGCGCTCTTTAAATCGGCTTCAGCAGCACTCGGATTTCCCTGCCAGAGAAAAGCTTCAGCCTCGAAGACATATCCGTCAGGTGCGCCGGGAGAGATAGACTTTAGAGAGGCGCCGCTTTCCGCCAGAAGCTTTGGGTCGTGTTTTTGCAACGCGAGTGCCGCGAGCGCCCGATGAGCGTCGGACATGGAGGGCTGCAGCCGGGCAGCGGTGCGCCATTCAGTCTCAGCTTGGCCCAAATTTTTTGTACCCGCGTATGCGAGTCCAAGCTGGAAGTGTCCGACTGCGTTGTCGGGCGCGTCCTTCACCGCCGGCTCCAAGGTGTGAATTGCGTCAGCATATTTTTGCTGGCGATTAAAGATTGCGCCGCGGAGGATCATGGCCGCCGGATCCGAAGGCAGATTTTTCAAGATGGCGTCGCTGACCTTGGCGGCTTGATCCAATTGGTTTTGCTGAATCAGGAGCTGAGCGTAGGCCTCGGCGATGGCGTTATCTTTCGGATGCTGAGAATAGAGCGTGCCGAACTCCGCGACTGCTTTGTCTAGTTCGCCCTGGCTCGCATAAAAATCACCGAGCAATCGATATCCGGCAGGATTGTCCTTCAATGCGGTTTTGGCTTGCTGAATTGTTTGCTCGGCCGCGGACTTCTTGCCCTCCGCGAGATAAAGATTCGCCAGGTCAATCCGAGGAGACGGACTCTGCGGATTGACAGCGATGGCCGCTTGGTACTGCTTTTCCGCATCGGGCCACCGTTTTTGACGCTGATAAAAATTTCCGAGAGCAATCACCGCAGGCATGGATTTCTGATCTAGCGCGATCGCTTTCAAATAGTTTTGTTCCGCGGCCGCCATTTCGTTCGTCCGTTCGTACATGAATGCGAGGCTGAGATAGGATTCGGAACGGTTCGGATCCATTTGGGTCGCTTGTTGAGCTTCGCTCAAGCCCTTTTTCACGTCTCCCAACGCCGTATCCGAATTGGAAAGGACCACCTCGGCCTGTGCATTGCGAGGGTCGTTTTTCAATACGAGCGCGGCGTGGTCTCGGGCTTCTTTAAATCTATGGCCCGCAAAATAGAGGTCTGCAAGCTCGAGCTGCGCCCTTAAATTAGAAGGATCCAACTCGGCGGAGCGGCTCAGTTCCTGAAAACCGTGATTCAAGTCTCCCTTTTTGACAAAAGAACGCCCCAACTCGAAATGTGCTTGGGCGAAGTTCGGATCAATCTGGACGGCATTTTGATATTCGATGACTGCTTCCTCATATTTGCCTTTCTCGAAGTAGGCGAGTCCCCTGTCGAGGTATTCCTTCTTGCGGATCTGCGGATCGCGAGAACACCCGATTATTAATACGGCGACCATGAGCAAGCCGACCCACGTGTGCAATATCTTGACCTTGCTAGAGTTCATCTCGACCTTTCGGAGCGCATAGGAACCGCTGCGTGGAATTCTATCGCTTCGAGTGCACGCAATCCAGCTAGCTCTTGCACGTTGCGCTCCTTCCAGGAACCTCCATATTTATCTAGCACAAAAAGAAGCACTTACAACATAGGAGGAGCTATTGATCGACGTTTGTACCTTAGCTCGACGGCAGCGAAGAGTACGTGCATGCCGTTGACGTCCGCGAGAATGGAAATTCTCGTGGCAGGGGCACAAAGGGAAAGTATTTTGCCCATTCATGGAAGATTCTTAGGATTTCGCTCACGAGAGCGACATTAAACGGCGGACCCTATATATATGCAAGTCAAACAAAAAAGACATCTTAGCTATAATATTGCCGTCGTACCAGCAATTGTAGAGCTTGGCAAGGGCGTTGCACTCACTATTCGACGTACGGTAGTCCTATATACACAGGGACCGCTGTGACAGAGGATGAGAAAGACACTTATGGCGAGCAATGGCGTCGGGATCGCTGCGGTGAAAGAGGAATGGGGTTTTGTGGGCGGTATGTGCCCCGCCATGCAAACGCTTGAAAGCGTGATTTCTGAGATTGCGCCGACCAATATACCCGTTCTTCTGGTAGGGGAAAGCGGCGCTGGCAAAGAGATGTTCGCGCGTAGAATCCACCAACTTTCTGCGAACGCGGAAGAGCCGCTGATTAAGATTGCATGCGCTTCAATGAACCTGGCGAATTTTGCAGGCGAATTGGGATTGAACAAGGCGGAGATACCTACACGAGGGTTTAAAACGCTGACGGGGACAGTTTTCTTCGACGAGATCAGCGAACTTGACGCGTCGTGTCAGCGCAGTCTCCTGTACGCATTGCCGGATGGGGAAGCGCAGCCTCGTCGAGGATCGCTCGGAGCGCGAGTGATTTCCACAACCAACCGTAATCTTGATGATGAAATGAGGGCGGGACATTTTCGCAGCGAGCTCTACTATCGAATCAACGGCGTGTGCTTGCGTCTTCCTCCGCTGCGAGATCGCAAAGAGGACATTCCCCTTCTTGTGGAATCTTTTTTGACGAAGTATGCAGCGGAATTCGGCCGACCGCGGCCTTCGTTGAGCCCGCGCGCATTGCGAATGTTATTGGATTATTCCTGGCCGGGAAACATACGTGAACTCGAGAACGCGGTGAAGAAAATCGTGGCGTTAGGAGCGGAAAATCTCGGTCTGCCCGAACTGGTTGCCGAACGAGTTGAAGTAAGGACCGAGGCTACGGAGTTGCGCAACTACTCATTGAAGGCTGCGGCCCGAGCTGCATCTCGAGAGGCCGAGCGAGAAATGATATTGGAAGCACTGGCGCGTACCCGCTGGAATCGGAAGCGAGCCGCTCAGGAGTTGCAGATCAGCTACAAGTCCCTTCTTTATAAGTTGAAGCAGATCGGCCTGCCGGATTCCAGAACTGAATAGCCGAAGTGGAGAGCAAGATGTTCAGACGATTGCAAATGTGGATGATTCTTTCGCTGATCGCGGCCGCGGTGCCGGTGCAAGCTCAGCAAGCCGCGAGCGATAAGCCACCGGCGGCACAGGCTGCCGCGGCGGACTCAAACGCAGCGGCTCAGAAAGCCGCTACGCAGGATCCCAACTACATTATCGGCGCGCAGGATGTGTTGGACGTCAGCGTGTGGAAGGAACAGGACGTGTCCCGTGTGGTTCCGGTTCGTCCCGATGGAAAAATCTCGTTGCCGCTATTGAATGATGTTCAGGCTGCGGGATTGACACCGTCACAATTGGCGGCGCAGATCACGGTGGCCCTGAAAAAATATGTGACCAGTCCACAGGTAACTGTGATCGTTACCACCATCAACAGCCAGCGAATTTACATTATTGGCGAAGTGGCGCGGCCCGGTGCGTTCCCGATGCTGCCAGGTATGAACGTGCTGCAGGGGCTTTCGAGTGCGGGCGGATTTACACAATTCGCAAAAACTAAAGGTATATACGTTTTGAGGATGGAAGATGGAAAGCAGCAGAAATATCCAGTGAACTACAAGGAAGTCGTCAGCGGGAAGCACCCGGAGCAAGACATTTTGTTGAAGGCCGGGGACACGATCGTGGTGCCGTAGAAGAGCCAATGCGCAAAACGTCTTACATATTCGGACTGGCCATCTACATCGCGATGGGTGCGTCGTCGGCCCGGGCTCAGCAGCAGACTCAGGACCAGCCGATCCCTGCCTATCATTCTCCGCTTGCTTCGCAAGCTGACAATCCTGATCCAAACGCTCCTGTGCCCCAGCTTTTGCCCGATAATCACGCGCTTACCGGAGCGCAGGATCCGACTCTCGGTGTGCCTTCGACTAACCACAGCTATTGGACTCCGCATGTTGATGTTGCGGTCACGCTCGATTCGGAGCCTCCCGTCTCGGGTGGGGGAGGAGGATGGACTACCTGGACCACTCTCACTGGAGGCGTCGACCTGCGTTGGCTGTCGGGGCGGTCTGACATGAAGGTGAATTATGTGGGTGGCGGGGTCTTTTCGAACGACGGAGCTTCCAGCAATGGAATCGTGCAAGACCTAAATTTCGTGGACAGATTCAATTTTCGACGTTGGGCGCTGACTGTTATCGAGCAAGCGGCTTACACTCCTGAAACTGCTTTCGGATCTGGTGGATTTCCGGGAATATCGGTTCCCGGCGGAGCGCCGGGGCTGGGAGGACTTATTCCTGGCCAGACTATTATCACGAGCGAAGGACAGCGGTTCTTCAATACTTCACTCGGCGAGGTTGACGTATTTCTTACGCCGCGCTCCTCTCTGACGTTTTCGGGAGGTTATTCTCTTTTGCATTCCTTCGGCCAGGACCTTCTGGATTACGGCGACGTAATCGCCCAGGCCGGCTACAACTACCAAGCAACGCGGAAAGACTCGGTCGGCATTTCTTATGTGTTTAGCGGATTCCGCTACAACGACTTCGACGAATCGATCAACACCAACACCTTATTACTATCGTACGGACGAAATATTACAGGCCGCTTGGCATTTCGGATCGGAGCTGGTCCGGAATTTGCCTCAATCAATGTCCCGATAATTCCGGGAACGGGTGTCGGAACCATCGGGCCGACTTCGGGAGGCTCGACGAGCAACCTATATTGGTTTCTCTCGACCTCGGTGCAATATCAACTGCAGCGGACGGCGCTCGCGGCAACCTATAGCCACGGTGTCGCCGGTGGATCGGGCGTGTTCGGCGGCTCACTAGCTGACACGGTGACGGGCTCCGCGTCGCGGCAACTATCGCGCATTTCCAACGGTACATGGATCCTCGGATATTCGAGAAACTCGGGACTGACTGTTAATGGGTTGCCGCAGATTCCAAACTCAAATCAAACCTTCGATTACTGGTTTACCGGCCTGAACTACACGCGTTCGTGGGGACGTTCGCTGAACCTGAACGTGGGCTACCAGTTGCAGTATCAAAATTCGAATTCTTCGTTCTGTGTCGGAGCGGGATGCGGGTCGAGCTTCACTCGCAATCTAATCACGTTTGGTGTGGGTTGGCGTAAACAGCCAATCCCGATTGAATAACGACGTTTAAATAGAGAATCTAAAAAGAGGGTGGAATGGCTCAGCGTGAATTAACACAAGCAGACTACATCGCAATCTTAAAGCGCCGATGGGTGCTGATAACTGCTCTGGCCTTGATAGGTGCGCCGCTGGCGTACGGTGTCTCGCGGTTTCTTCCGAACCGTTACAAGTCCCAGACCCTCGTGCTCGTGGAGCCGCCAACGGTGCCAAAAGAGTTCGTGCCGCCGGTGATTACGACGGAAATCAATGAACGTTTAGCGAGTATGCAGGAAGAGATCTTAAGCAGAACGCGACTCGAGCCGATTATCCACCAATACGGTTTGTATTCGGGAGACGTAAACCGCGTGCCGCCCGACGCGCTTGTAGCGCGACTTCAAAAAGACATTGAAATAACTCCGATCGAGCCGATGGCTGAGACACGCTCGCAAGAGCTACCGGGTTTTCGCATTATCGTGACCTTGGACAATCCGCGGACGGCTCAGGAGGTTTGTTCGGCTGTCACGCACATGTTCATCGAAGAAAGCATTCGGCTTCGGCAGCAGCGTTCCGAAGACACCACCCAATTCATAGCTCAACAGCTTGTAGATGCAAAAGCAAAACTCGATGAACAGGATTCAAAGTTGGCGGCGTTCAAGAGCCGCTATATCGGGTCACTCCCGGATGAAGAGAAAGGAAATCTGAATCTCCTAATGGGATTGACTTCGCAGCTCGATGCGGCGACCCAGGCGCTGGCGCGCGCCCAACAAGACAAAAGCTTTGCGGAGTCGATGCTGGCTCAACAGATGGGGTCTTGGCAAGCAGGTCAAAGCGGTACTAGCCCCGAAACAGTGGATATGCAGTTGACTGCTTTGCAGACGCAACTCGCAAATCTACAGGCGAAATATACAGATGACTATCCGGATGTAATAAAAACGAAAAGTGCGATCGCAGCACTCCAAAAGAGGCTGGCCGAAAATGATCCACCCAAAACCTCGGGTGGCGATACTAAGCCTTCCAAGACGACGTCGGAACCGGCTCAAATCGCACAATTACGGGCTCAAATTCATACCACAGACCAAGTGATCGCTGAGAAAACCAAGGAACAAGCCAAGATTCAGCAGGAAATTAAGGTTTATCAAGATCGAGTGCAATCGAGTCCTGCTGTGGAACAGCAATACAAAGAGCTGACACGTGATTACCAGACGGCACTCGATTTCTACAATGACCTATTGAAGAAGCGAGATCAGTCCACAATGGCTACTGACCTCGAGCGTCACCAAGAGGGCGAACAATTTAAAATCCTCGACCCGGCCAATTTGCCAGATTCGCCTTCATTCCCAAATCGCCCGGCATTCACGCTGGGAGGGTTTGGCGGAGGGTTAGCGTTGGGACTCGCTATCGCGTTCCTCCTGGAGTCTCGAGACACGTCATTCAGGACTGAGCGAGATGTCGAATTCGCCTTGCGGTTGCCGGTGCTCGCAATGGTCCCGTCGATCGAACAATTGGTTGGCCCGAAGTCCAAGCATGCCGTGATTCCGAGACCAGACGATCCTTCCATTGAAGCCGGAGCGAGGGCTTAAGCGAAATGTATCAGAAATTTTTTGGGCTTCGCGAAAGCCCGTTCAATGTCAATCCGGACCCGCGCTATCTCTTCCTGACCAAACAAATTCAGGAAGCGCTGGCGGGATTGACGTACGGCATTCAGAATCGCAAGGGTTTCATCCTGCTCACGGGGGAGGTTGGCACGGGCAAAACAACCCTGCTGAACAGGTTGCTCGATTGGCTGCACGGGCAGAGAGTGGCGACGGCCTTCGTTTTCAATTCGCAAGTGAATGTCAGCCAGCTTTTTGATTTTATGATGGCTGATTTCGAAATTCCCTGCGAGACCCGGCACAAGAGCCAGGTATTGCTCCGGCTCAACGCATGGTTGCTCGACCGGTATCGAGCCGGCGAGACGGCGGTTCTGATTGTAGACGAGGCGCAGAATTTGTCGCTTCAGGTACTCGAGGAAATTCGGCTGCTGACCAATCTCGAAACCTCGACCGAAAAGCTGCTGCAAATCGTGCTTACAGGACAACCGGAACTTGAAGAGAAACTAAAATTGCCGCAATTGAGACAGCTGCGGCAGCGCATCACTTTAAGGTGCCGGACCGGCGCGCTAACCCTTGAGGAGACATTCGGATACATCGCAGAACGCTTGCGAATCGCGGGCGCAAATGGGGATCCAATATTCTCCAAGGAAGCTATTCAGACCGTGCACTTATATTCACGAGGAATTCCTCGAATCGTCAACTTGCTTTGCGAACATGCTTTGATCAATGCGTACGTGGACCACTTGCGACCCGTTCCCGCCTATTTGGTGGAAGAAGTAGCACGAGAATTCCAGCTCGATGAGATCGAACCAATCGCGCCTGTGGGGGTTTCGAATGGTAACAAGCAACCCGTAGACGCCCAGGTCTTGCTTCAGAATCTGGATGAACTGCTCAATCGCTTGCGCGAGGCGAATATCATGCCAGTAACGATGCGCGAAAGGAAACCATGAGTCGTATTCACGAAGCGTTAAAAAAAGCCGAACAAGAAAGAGCAGCCGCCCAGCCGGCCGATAACTCGCCGGCTCTGCCAAGCACGGCGACTGAAGTCATCCCGCGCGCGCGCGAAGGATCGGAAGATGCCGCTCCAAGCATTTTCAAGCATTCGACCGCCATCGCTCCCCAACTCGGAAACCTGAAGCGGTTCGAAGATCTGTGCCAACAGTGCGCACATCCTCACTGGCATCCGGATCCGAACGTAAACATTTTCTCCAATCCAGCCTTGAGCGCAATTGCGGCAGAACAGTTTCGGACTTTGCGATCACGACTTTATCAGCTGCGGGGCAGCCAACAGCTTCGTACCTTGCTAGTCGCCAGTTCCGTGCCTGCGGAAGGCAAAACGTTTGTAACCAATAATTTGGCCCAAGCAATTGTCCGCCAGCCAGATCGCCGGTGTTTGATTATCGACGCGGACCTACGGTGTTCGCGTCTCCACGTGCCGCTAGGTGCGCCGCCTTCTCCTGGGTTGACGGATTATTTGCTCGGAGAGGCTGACGAGACGGCGGTTATTCAGCACGGGCACGAAGGAAATCTTTGCTTTATTCCAGGTGGGAAGGAAGTGGCGAACCCAAGTGAATTGCTGCTAAACGGCCGGCTGAAAACTTTATTGGAGCGGGTAACGCCGATTTTTGACTGGGTAATCCTGGACTCTCCCCCATTGCTCCCTGTGGCTGATGCAAGCTTGCTGGCCGATCATGTTGACGGCGTGATTCTGGTTGTGCGCGCGGCTTCGACGCCAACCGTGGCGGCTGAGCGAGCCTGTCAAGAACTGCAGGGCAGGAATGTTGTAGGGGTGGTTTTGAATGCCGTAGAGCAGTCCCAAGCTTATGGTTCCTACTATTACGCAGGTTATGGATATGGACAAGACGACGCCAAGTCAGGCCAGTCCTGAGGGTGCCGTTTGGCCAATCGAATGCTTCTCCAAAGGACTCCCGCGGCAGGGGTTATTAATGCTCTGTGTGGGAGCAGGGTTAGGAGCGCGAGAAAGGCGTTCTATGTCCTTTATTAGGCTGGGTTTGGGTGTAGGAAAACAAGTGGTACTCTGGGATAGCAATGTTCATAAAGACATTCAAATAGCTGCCCCTGAGACGAACATGGCCCAAGGTAATTCTCAATTAAGGCATTAAGCTGCATAGATTTACCCAAAACGCGACGGAAGCCTGCAGTGGCACTCGTCGTGCAAACCTGTAGTCGAGGGTTGATTGTGACTCTCATGGCGGTAGCACAAGCGCAGTGACAATATGAGACCAATTCTCAAATCCGAGTGCGACACTGAGAAAGTAAGCAGGCCGGATAGTGGCGTTGGGGATCCCTGGTTCGCTTTGCAGGTTCGGACACGGCACGAGTCAGGCGTCGCGAATTATCTGGTAGGGCAAGGGTACGAGTCATTTCTTCCCCTTTACAAGTGTAGGAAACGCTGGTCTGACCGGGTCAAGGAAGTACAAACTCCCTTGTTTCCGGGTTATCTGTTTTGTCGATTTGATCCGCAGGATCGGCTGCCCATTATGAAGACTCCGGGTGTAATGCAAATAGTGGGTGTAAACCGTGTGCCAATTCCAGTCGATGAGGTTGAGATCAGTGCTATTCAGACTTTGGTGGCTTCGGG
Organism: Candidatus Acidiferrales bacterium; assembly: GCA_035603075.1. Taxonomy (GTDB): domain Bacteria; phylum Acidobacteriota; class Terriglobia; order Acidiferrales; family UBA7541; genus Palsa-295. Next base: position 13,336 of record DATNLC010000082.1, read on the forward strand.
CATCCCCAACCAGCCGTGGCCGTTTTTGCAAGTAGGCGAGAGAGTGCGAATTGAGTCGGGTTCTTTGAGCGGTCTTGAAGGAATCCTGATGGATTTTAAAGGGACTCAGCGGCTGGTGCTTTCAATCACGCTGCTTCAACGATCGGTGTCGGTCGAGATCGATTCCGCATTTGTGTCTTCTACGGCCTCATCGCAGCGGTCAAGATTGGAAAAGACGTACGTGGAGTGCAGGCCGGTTCAGATTGTTACGTAGGCGCAGGCGCACATTTTAGCTTACGCTGAAATGAATTTCGGAGAACGATTTAGCAAAGAGGTTGAGTGAACAGCGTGTCTACGACGAAACCAAGAATAGTTGAGCATGTCAGGAAGTCAGTCGGAAGTGAGATGAATTCCGCCAGCTCGATGGCGGGTTTCCTTGCCGAAGATCAATTTCGTCGAATGCTGGCCCGGGAGAGAAAGAGGTCAGAGCGTTCACGAAAGCATCTGGTTTTGATGTTGATCGACGGAGGATTGAAGAATAAGAAAACGGATGCTCTTTTGGAACAAATTGCAGTCGTCCTATGCGCATCGATTCGCGAGACCGACCTGGCGGGATGGTTCGAGGCGAATTCTGTCTTCGGCGTAATCTTCACCGAGTTCGGAGATTGCGATGTCAGCACGGCCGTCAAAATTATCGAGGCCAAAGTTACGGCTGGACTTCAAAATTCCTTCAAAGCTACTCAACTGAGCAGTTTCCAAATCTCTTTCTACGCCTTCCCAGAAGGTTGGGAAGGAGATGGACATCAACGGCCGGTGGACCCGACGATGTACCCCGATCTGTTTGAAGTAAAAGAGAAGAAAAAGCTCTCATTGCTGACCAAACGCGTGATGGATGTCGTAGGGGCCTCATTCGCCGTGTCAATGCTCTCACCGGTTTTTCTAGTGGTGGCCATCATCATCAAATTAACCTCCAAAGGTCCGATTTTCTTTCGGCAAGAACGAGTCGGCCAGTTCGGATCGCGGTTTGTGTTTATTAAGTTCCGGTCAATGTACGTTTCAACCGACGCTGCTATTCACAAGGAATACGTTAGAAAATTTATCGTGGGGAAGGCGAATTCCGCCGCGCAAGAAGGAAGCAAGAAGGGCGTCTATAAGATCACGAACGATCCTCGAGTCACTTGGATTGGAAGGCTTCTGCGGCGCACGAGCCTGGACGAGATACCGCAGTTCTGGAACGTGCTGAAAGGCGAGATGTCCCTAGTTGGGCCGCGGCCCCCGATTCCCTACGAAATCGAAGCCTATGATATTTGGCATCGCCGTCGTTTGCTGGAGTCGAAGCCGGGCATCACAGGGCTATGGCAAGTGCACGGCCGGAGCAAGACTACTTTCGACGAAATGGTCAGGCTGGATTTGCAGTACTCCAGAATGTGGTCGCCTATGTTGGATGTGAAAATACTTCTTCAGACTCCTCGCGCAGTGTTTTCAGGCGACGGTGCGTACTAGTCTGATGACACTCCTGGTAAAGTTCGAGCGTTTCGAAGCTCTCCGGTTTAGTTCGCCGGCAATTTAGACCGCTCGCGTGGTTGTTTCGACGGCCGCAAAGATTCTGTTCCTTTCAGGATTTAAACTCTCAGGGTGAAAAAAAGATGGCCACTAGTCTAGGAGTCGACTCCGCGACAAAACTCGGGAAGCAACGTGATTCGAGCGAAAGCGTAATCAGGATGGGCGTGATCGGGTACGGCTATTGGGGCCCGAACATTGTCCGCAATTTCCACGGACAGGAGCGTTCCCGCGTAGTTGCTATTTGCGATAAAACGCCTAAGTCGCTGCAGCGCGCGCGGCAGGCGTATCCGGAGATACGCGCGATCGATGACTGCAACGACATTCTAACTGCCACGGACATAGACGCGATCGCGATTGTGACACCTGTTTGGACGCACTACGAACTTGCCAAAATCGCATTGGAAAACGGCAAGCACGTATTCGTAGAGAAGCCGTTTACGTGCACCACGGCACAAGCCGAAGAACTCATCGAGTTGGCGGAACGCAAGAAGTTGAAAATCATGGTGGACCACACTTTCTTGTTCACCGGCGCAGTCAAGCGCATCAAGGAATTCATTGATAACGGTACTCTGGGAGATCTCTATTACTACGACTCCACGCGCGTAAACCTCGGACTCTTTCAGCATGACGTAAACGTGCTCTGGGATCTAGCGCCCCACGATCTTTCGATTATGGATTATCTGCTCAAAGATAAGCCCGAGGCCATCGTGGCCACTGGTGAGCGCCACTTAAATGGTGTTGCCGACATCGCATTCCTCACTCTCTACTATCCGAATAACATGATCGGGCACATCAACGTGAACTGGCTGTCGCCGGTGAAGGTACGCACCACGCTCATCGGCGGTGAGAAGAAAATGCTGGTTTGGAACGATCTCGAAGCTGACGAAAAGCTAAAGATATATGACAAGGGCGTGCAAATGAGCGGCGACGGGGTCTATCAACTGCTCGTGAGCTATCGTTCCGGGGATATGTGGGCGCCTCGAGTGGAGCAGGTTGAAGCGCTTAAGTTAGAGGCGGCCTATTTCGTTGACTGCATTGTGAACGACAAAAAACCGTTTAACGATGGAGCCGCGGGACTGCACGTCGTACAGGTGCTGGAAGCCGCCGATCAATCCCTTCAGCAAAGAGGAAAGGTCATCCGGCTGTAACTGAGTTCGTACAGTATCTACTGTCGCAGGCTTTCATGCATCGTCTCGCCGGATCCTCGCGTTAGCATTGAATCCCCAATAAAAAGAGGAAGAAGCCAAATATGGACCAGTACTTGTGTGTGGCACCGGACGTAAAGCTCGGCAACAATGTAAAGCTGTCGAAGTTCATCAATCTGTATGGATGCGAAGTAGGCGACGATACAAAAATCGGCGCTTTCGTGGAAATCCAGAAGAATTCGAAGGTTGGAAAGAACTGCAAAATTTCGAGTCATACATTCATCTGTGAAGGCGTCTTTATTGAAGACGGAGTATTTGTCGGTCACGGGGTCACCTTCATTAACGATTCTTATCCGCGTGCGACGACAGAGGAAGGTCAGTTGCAAAGCGAGCAAGATTGGAAGGTTGAGACGACGCTGGTGAAGGCTCGCGCGTCGATTGGCTCGGGCTCAACAATTCTTTCGAAGGTTGTTATCGGCGAGAACGCAATCGTCGGCGCGGGCAGCGTTGTGACGAAGGACGTTCCGGCAAATGCGATTGTGGCCGGCAATCCCGCAAAAGTTCTGCGCTACATCACGCGAGAAAAGACAACTGCATAGCTCGTTCCTTGAGCAGGGCATAACCAGTGGTACCCGACAAGCACTTTCAATTTGGAGGCGGTCTTCAGCAGACACTGCTGCATCCCATCGTGCTGGTTGCGATGGTGGTGTCAGCGATCCTGATACTATTTCTGCCCCGAAAATATGTGATTGTGCCGGTGCTTTTTACCTCTTTAGTGGTACCTCTGGCGCAGCAAATAGTGGTGGGAGGATTACATCTCTTTGTGATGCGGATCATCATTCTGGTTGGATGCGGCCGGATGCTAATTTCAATGGTGTCGTCGCAAGAAGAGCTTCTCGCAGGTGGCTTCAACGCTGTGGACAAGTGGTTTACGCTGTGGGCCATTTTTCGAACGTTGGCAACTCTCATTTTGTATGCGTCGATGCCGGCCGTCATCGGCGAAGGCGCCTTTCTCTGGGATGTGTTTGGAGGCTATTTTCTTTTCAGGTTTCTGATTCGGGATATTGAGGACATCACCCGGTCCGCCAAGGTTCTCGCCCTGGTTGCGATCCTCGCGGCAGCCGGCATGTTCTACGAAAAAATACACTTCCAGAACGTATTTGGATTCCTTGGAGGCGTTCCGATCGTACCTACGATCCGGATGGGTACCATCCGGGCACAAGGTCCGTTTATGCACGCCATTTTGGCTGGAACTTTCGGGGCTACTGCGGCGCCTTTGTTCTTCTGGCTATGGAAGGTCGCGAAGTCCAAATTCCTCGCCGTGATAGGTTTTATTTCATCGACCGTTATCGTAGTGGCAGCGGCATCGAGCACGGCGCTTATGGCTCTTGGCGCGGGTATCTTCGCTCTATGTTTCTGGCCTTTTCGGAAGATGATGCGGAAGGTCCGCTGGGGAATTGTCATTTTGATTATTGCGCTGCATCTCGTGATGAAGGCGCCGGTTTGGTTTGTGATTGCTCACGTAGATATAGTGGGCGGGAACTCGAGCTACCAGCGCGCTTTTCTGATCGATCAGTTCATAAGGCATTTCGGCGACTGGTGGCTTCTGGGCAGCTTCCAAAGCGACTCCTGGGGATTTGACATGTGGGACCACACCAACCAATTCGTAGCCGAGGGCGAGAGCGGCGGTTTGGCCACATTGATTTGCTTCATAGCCATGATATCCGTCAGTTTTGGAATGATAGGGAAGGCGAGGAAAGCCGTTGATGGGGACAACGAAAAGGAGTGGATCCTTTGGATCCTCGGCGCAGCGCTTTTCGCCCATGTCGTGGGATATTTCGGAATCAGCTATTTCGACCAGACTCGCGTGGCGTGGTTTGCATTGCTGGCCATGATCAGCGCAGCCACCGCCCCCATCCTGGCATCTCAGACGGCCAAGGAAGCCGTACCTAGGGTAGGATTGCTAGCCCCGCGCTTTGCAAATCGAGCTGCCCTTGCCCATCCGGCGGCGGAAGGCGTCCCCAGCTTTCGATGGGACAGCAAGCGTTCGGAACGCCTGAATTAGAAGGGTTTAGCTTCGTTCGGACCTGAAACGCATGGAGGAGCCTTCGACCTGTCCTCAAACTGTCCCCGCGAGCAGTAGTCGCCCTGAGCGGTTGTGGGTAACATCATCCCAGTTGCATTTCAAAGAGCTGAAGGTGAAAGAACTTTCGGCATGGAATGTCTCTGCTGAATGATGAGGGAGACGATGCGTAAAACAGTTCTTTTAGAGGAATCCAGGTCCATTAGCGGTGTCCGAATGAAAAAACTATATCTTTTTTTGCTGGTGTTGCTGTTCGCTCCGCTCGCAGCTCACGCAAGTGGTGGAGCGTGTCCTTCCGATGCACAATACATTAATCCGGCTAATCCGACGGGAGCGCTTGTGACGCTGGCGAACCTCGGAGTGACGAACTGCTTTTACATAGCAGCCAACGGGTCGGATTCAAATTCTGGGACTTCAGAAGCGTCTCCTTGGCAGCACGCTCCCGG
>DATNLC010000021.1:0-1633 GCA_035603075.1 Candidatus Acidiferrales bacterium
CTGGAGTCTTCCTCACTTGTGCTTGGTCCCAAGGGAAACTCTCAGGTTGCGTTGACACGTATGCGAATGCCGAACGGCTTTCCTGGACCCACTCCACACATTCCACCAGAAAAGGCTTTTTCGATATCCGTGCACCTGCGCCGTCCCGACAGCATTAAGGGCTGGGGAACGTGGCTTGACGGACGCTTTCATCGTGTCACCGAATGGGATGCCGGCGGGATTCAGATATTCGATATGGAGTCGGAGCCGGTCGCACTGCGAACTTCAGGTTTCGACTCGGTTCACGTCTATATACCCCGGTCAGTTATCAATCGATTCAGTGACGAGAACGAGCAAAAGCGCATTCGCAACTTGCATTGCACCCCGGGAACCAAGGATGACGTGATTCTTCATTGGGCCCGGATGATGTTGCCGTTCTCTGATCGTCCGCTTCAGCTTCCACGCTTAGTTATCGACGAAATGATCATGATGTTCTGCGCTCATCTGAGCCGCACATACCAGGGCCGGAGCCAGCCGCCGGAGGTTGTTACCGGGGGGTTGACGATCTGGCAACAGGATCGAGCGATCGAGGTGTTGAACGAACATCTGGATGGTGATCTGGCGATTGCCGATCTTGCAAAAGAGTGTGCGCTATCGGCGAGTCGTTTCATGCGCGCATTCAAAAGGTCGTTCGGTGTTCCCGTCCGGCGCTACTTGCTCTATAAACGAGTTGAAGCCGCAAAGTCTCTCTTGTTGCACTCGAAGGACTCTTTACTGACAATCGCGTTGGAAGTCGGATTCACTGACCAGCCAGCTTTCAATCGAAGCTTCCGTGCGATTGTTGGAACTTCGCCAGGACGGTGGCGAAGAGCAAACGCACCGATGCCGAAGGCGTTCAACCTCCCCGCGCCTGAAGAGAAGTAAAGTCGTCACTCGCGTTTCCCACCCACTAAAGCCCAACAGAAACGCCAAACTGCGGCACTTTCAATCAAGACAAGGATTGAAACTTTCAAAACAATGGGAGAGGCGTAGTTGGTCACAATGCGTCCTCTGACTCAGCTCTGTCTAGCGACATCGAGCCAGGATCGCGAGCAACGGCGTGCCGCTTGTCCGCAATTCTTGTAAACGACGACACATGATTTCCAGATCGATAGGAGACGAAAATGGGAAAAACATATAAGGCGGTCGAGATAACTAAACCCGGGACTTTTCGCCTCGTCGAGAAGCCTGTCGTCGGGCCGGGTGAGGAACAAGTACGTATCCGGGTAGAGGCTTGCGGTGTATGTCACTCAGACGCGGGCACCGTTGAGGGACAACTGCCCGGCGTCGTGTATCCGCGTGTGCCGGGCCATGAAGCAATTGGCCGCATCGAGGAGGTTGGCCGGCGTGTTACGACCTGGAAGGTCGGCCAGCGTGTAGGAGTCGGATTCTTTGGAGGTGAAGATGGAACCTGCGAGACCTGTCGCCGCGGCGACACGGCATATTGCCAGAACCCCATTATCACTGGCGTGACGAGTGATGGCGGCTATGCGGAAATGATGATCGCAGAGGCACGCGCACTGGCTCTCATACCTGAAGAGCTCAAATCAGAAGATGCGGCCCCGTTGGTCTGCGCCGGCATCACCACATTCAATGCGCTCCGCAACACCGGACG
>DATNLC010000011.1:0-1750 GCA_035603075.1 Candidatus Acidiferrales bacterium
ACCTTCGCAGCGACGCGCCGCCACCATTGGAAAGCCCATCGTGATTGAGAAAGGCGTGTGGATCGCAACTGGCGCGATCATCATTGGCGGCGTCACTATCGGTGAGCATTCCGTTGTCGCGGCCGGTTCGGTCGTCACAAAGGATGTTCCTGCGAATAGTCTTGTTGGAGGAAATCCGGCGCGGGTCATTCGGTCGATTGGCGACTGAGCGAGCCGCCACGGCAAGGCGCCAAGTATCGTCTCAAGTCTGCCTAAGGTTGGAGTCGCGCGCGCGAGAACACCCGGCCGGGTTTCTCCAGGAGATATTCGAGGAGCCACCGGCCCCTTCGATGGCATCTGAGCCGTAACATCACTCACGCTCAAAGATCCTCAGATGCTACTGCTGCTTGGCCGAAGCAGGCCACACTCGCGCCAATAGTGAGGATGGAATCGCAGTCATGATCACATTTGCCGAGGCTTTAAACATCCAGTGCGGGAGTGACGTGACCCCCTGAAACTCCGCCAGGAATAATTAGAGTCCGCCCCAGGAGAGGGACGGACAGATGAAGCGATCAAGGTTCACGGAAGAGCAGATCATTGGGATTTTGCGGGAGCAGGAGTCGGGTGTCCCGGTGATGGACCTGTGCCGCAAGCACGGGCTGAGTTCGCCGACATTCTACAAGTGGAAAGCCAAGTTCGGCGGGCTGGACGTGTCCGAAGCTCGGCGGTTGAAGGCGCTGGAGGATGAGAACGCCAAGCTTAAGCGGATGCTGGCGGACGCAATGCTGGACAACGTTGCGCTGAAGGATCTCCTGGGAAAAAAATGGTGACGCCCGCCGCGCATCGGGAGGCTGCGGGATATCTGCAGTCGACCTACGAGATGAGCCAGCGGCGGGCGTGCCGGGTGATCAGCACCGACCGAACCAGCGTGCGTTATCACGCCAGGCGGTCGGATGACGGAGCGTTGCGCGAACGCCTGAAGGCCTTGGCCCAGGAGCGACGGCGCTTCGGCTATCGGCGGCTGCATGTGCTGCTGCGGCGCGAGGGCCATGCGGTCAACAGGAAGCGCGTCCAGCGGATCTACCGTGAGGAGCGGCTGACGGTGCGGCGCCGCGGCGGGCGCAAGCGGGCGATAGGCACGCGAAGGCCGATCGAGACGCCTCTGGCGGCCAACAAGCGCTGGAGTCTAGACTTCGTCTCCGACCAGATGACGGACGGGCGGCGCTTCCGCATCCTGACCGTGATCGACAACTGCACGCGCGAATGCCTGGCCCTGGTGGCCGACACATCGCTGTCGGGACGCAGGGTCGCTCGCGAACTGGACAACATCGTCCGTCAGCGCGGGCGCCCGGGAGCCATCGTCAGCGACAACGGCACGGAATACACTTCCAATGCCATCCTCGGCTGGGCGGACGACACCGGCGTGGACTGGCACTACATCGCGCCCGGCAAGCCTCAGCAGAACGGCCATAACGAGAGCTTCAACGGCCGGCTGCGGGACGAGCTGCTGAACGAGACACTCTTCCGATCTCTGCCCCACGCCCGCGCCGTGCTCGAGGCCTGGCGGCGCGACTACAACGAAGAGAGGCCACACTCGAAACTCGGCTGGATGACGCCCAGGGACTACGCCGGCTCCATACGCGGAGAGACCGGCCGGCACGCTGCGCAACCTGATGGCTTCGCGCGCCGGCCTCTTGCAACACCCACCAATGAAGGCTCAGATCAACCCAGGACTCTCGTTATCGCTGGATGACAAACGGGGGTCACGTCA
>DATNLC010000102.1:0-1474 GCA_035603075.1 Candidatus Acidiferrales bacterium
TAACTCCTTCCATGAGAAGGCCGGTCTGAGTCAAGACGGTTTTGGTGTTTCTCTCTGTGGATCCTAACCTTATTCACCGAGCCGCCTCTGTCGCCATCCTTCCATCCGCAGTCTTTGCTGAGCGATTTTCGCTCGCTGCCAGTTGGGCGTCCTCGATACAGTAGGTGCTGCGACCTGATAATCGACCTTGGCTCCTATCTCTCGACGGGAGCTGGGCCAGGAGTTAGGCGCAGTCACCTGATCTCGGCGGTTGAGCTCGGTTGTTCCAATCCACGTTCGACGATTCTCTATGCGACTTGGGCCATCTGCTTTCGGTTGTTGCGCAGCGGTTCGTAAACCTCTTTGCTGACCCACAACTTGTGAAGCAGTACGGCCAACTTCCGCGCTACCGCGACCACCGCTCGTTTCTTGGCATTCCTTCCTCCGCGCTCCGATAGCTTCAGGCCCCAGCGCCTGAGATCACTGTCTTGTCCAAAGGGCCCCAGGATGTAGTGCGCCCCTTGTACCAGCAGTGTTCTGAGATAGCGGTCTCCTTCTTTGCTGATGTGCAGCTGCGGTTCACTCATCCCCGAGTTCCTGCGCCCCGGACGCAACCCAACAAAGCACCCCACGTCCCGGCTGCGGCGAAATCGGTACGGGTTATCTAAAGTCAGAACGTAGGTCAACGCAATCAGAGGCCCGACTCCTTTTACCTGTTTCAGCCGGGATACCTCGGGATAGACTTCCTTGGCAATCTGTTCGATCCGCGTGTCGTATTCGGCGATGCGTGCGTTCAGCGATTCGATTTCCGCCAGCAGCGGATTCAAAGCTTCCCGCAACTCGGGCTTGAGTTCTTTCGTAATCTTTCGATGGATCTGTTCGGTCCCGCATTTCGGTAGTCGTGCGCCGTAGGATTTCGTGAGCCCGCGTGCCGCATTCACCAGCGCAGTGCGAGCGCTGACCAGCGTCGCTCGCGCCCGGATCACCGTCAGATGGATTTGTGCTTTGGCACTGCGATGTCGCACCGGACCGAGCAATGCGGGATCGATCCGGACGAGGCGTGCCAACGTCCTAGCATCCAGCCGATCATCTTTCCGGCTGCTCTCGCCGATCAGTCGCACGTTGCGTGCATGCGCCACAATCACTTCGTGCCCTAGCTCGGTCAACTGCCGGCTGACCCAAGGGGAATGCGTTCCGGTTTCCAGCGCGATCCGACTGCGCGGAATCTTGCTGAACACCTGCTCGAATCCTTTCGCTGTCGTGGGCAGTTCTTGTTCCAAGATCACTTGGCCCGGTTCATCCAAAACGCAGTAATGGCTGGTTCGATCTCCCAGATCCAAACCGATCGTCAGCTGGTTATCCTTGAAAATCTGGATCCCCTCAATCGCCATAGTGCTAATCTTCTTCATTGCCGGTCTCCTTTTTGCGCCTCGAGCGCGTCGTTCACTGGGAGCGTATCGCATCCCGCTGGAGACCGGCCTTCTCATCCCATCTG
>DATNLC010000115.1:0-2838 GCA_035603075.1 Candidatus Acidiferrales bacterium
AGGTTTCCCAACCCTCCTGCGGGGGGGTAAGAAGGCCAGTCGAAGACTACGACTTTGATAGGCGGGAGGTGGAAGCGCAGTAATGCGTGTAGCTAACCCGTACTAATCGGCCGTTCGGCTTAACCATAAAACTTTCCCAACAAGGAAAGTTCGCTCTTTCCACATTGCATTATTCTCAAGTGGAAATTAGCGGTTGTTGTTCCAGCCTCCTTCAGTTTCAAATTTTCCCGGAAATTTCTCGCTTGCACGCATTTCGCAAGCATATCGAGTTTCCTGGTGGTCTTACCGCAAGGGTCACACCCGTTCCCATCCCGAACACGGAAGTTAAGCCTTGCCGGGCCGATGATACTGCGCGGGTAACTGCGTGGGAACGTAGGTCACCGCCAGGATTAGAATTAAAGGCCGCTCTGCTTTTAGGGGGCGGCCTTTTTTATGTGCACGTCATACTAAGACCGAACCAGACGCTTCGAGATCTCTTGCTAAACACCCTAAAATAAGCACGATACATCAAGGCATACGACAGACGGAAGTGTGTTGTCGCTTGCCTGTGGAATCTTAGTGTGATAGTATCAATACATCTCACACGCATAAGCTAACTATCTGAAATCCTTTTCATATTCCGCTGCATCTAACCTCACTGAATGCCGATTAAGCTGCTATCAGCGGCCGTCGGCTTCAGTTCAAGGGGGACAAGGTGAGTAAAGCAAATCGAGTTATTCCAGAAGAGCTCGCTATTCTTCCTGTACGCGATACCGTCCTGTTTCCAGGCGCGGTAATGCCATTGCCGGTGGGCCGCGAGAGTTCTCTTGCCCTGCTGAATTCTCTAGAGGGGCCCGAGAAGCTGCTAGGAGTTGTGGCGCAACTCGATCCACGCATCGAGGTTCCCATCGGTTCAGATCTCCATAATGTGGGGACACTAGCGAGAGTTCACAAGATGGTCCGCATGCCAAACGGGAACATCGTTGCGTTTTTGGAAGGATTGCAGCGAATTCGCGTCACTGAAGTGGTTTCGCTGAAGCCGTTCCTGCGAGCGCGTGTCGAAGAACAGCCTGACCTCGAAAATCAGCGTGATGCTGAATTGACGGCTCTTGAGCGCAACGTCCAGGAATTGTTCCGTGACGTAGTAACGCGTTCTCCACAGCTTTCCGACGATCTTCAAACCGAAGTTATGAATCAGGATTCGCCCGGACGTCTGGCGGATTTTGTGTCTTTTACGCTGCCCTCGCTAAGCACCATGATCCGACAAGAACTGCTTGAAACGTTTAGCGTTCGGAAGCGCTTGGAGACACTGATCAACGAGCTGACTAAAGAGCGCGAAGTTCTTGAACTGCGCAACAAGATTCACGAACAAGTTCAAGAGCAAGTGAATCAGACTCAGCGTGAGTTTCTGCTTCGCGAACAGATGAAGGCGATTCAGAAGGAGCTCGGCGAGTCCGACGATGGCCAAGCCGAAATTGAAGAGCTCCGCAAGAAGGTCGAAGAATCGGGAATGACCGCCGAAGCCAAGAAGGAATGCGAGCGCGAATTGAAGCGTCTCGCAAAGATGACTCCGGCATCGGCGGAATACATGGTTGCGCGCACATATCTCGAGTGGATGACCGCGCTGCCGTGGAGCAAGACTTCCGGAACCGAGGACATCGATATTTCGAAAGCTCAGGAAATTTTGGACGAGGACCACTACGACCTCGCCAAGGTAAAAGAGCGCATTCTCGATTATCTGGCAGTGAAGAAACTGCAGCCGGGAATGAAAGGTCCTATCCTTTGCTTCCTTGGGCCTCCAGGCGTGGGGAAAACTTCGCTCGGAAAGTCGATTGCCCGCGCCATGGGCCGCAAATTCGTTCGCATCTCGCTGGGTGGAATGCACGACGAAGCGGAGATTCGAGGCCACCGGCGCACCTACATCGGTGCTCTGCCAGGTCAGATTATCCAAGGAATACGCCGGGCCGAGACACTGGATCCAGTATTCATGCTGGACGAAGTGGACAAGCTCGGGCGTGATTTCCGCGGTGACCCGTCGGCAGCGCTGATGGAAGTGCTCGATCCGGAGCAGAACTCGACATTCCGCGATCACTATCTCGACGTGCCTTTCGATCTGTCGAAGGTTCTCTTTGTGGCTACGGCCAACTGGATGGATCCGATTCCGGAGCCGTTGCGCGATCGCATGGAGATCATTGACCTCTCGGGCTACACCGAGGACGAAAAGACCCATATTGCTTTCCGTTACCTCATCCCACGGCAGATCAAGGAAAACGGTATCGAGCCCAAGGAGGGCGGCGTTCCCGAGATCGAGTTCCCTGAAGAGGGCGTTCGCTACATCGTGCGCCACTACACGCGAGAAGCGGGCGTGCGCAAACTGGAACAGCTGATCGGCACCGTCTGCCGCAAACAGGCGCGGCGCATTGCCGAAGGGAAAACCGGCACGCTGGTTGTCGACCGGGCAGTGATTCAGGAGTTCCTGGGCGGCATCAAGGTACGCGTCGATACCGAGTTGGCCGAACGCACCCGGCGTGCCGGCGTTGCGGTTGGTCTGGCTTGGACCCCTGCAGGCGGCGATGTGCTCTTCATCGAAGCCAACCGCATGAAGGGCAAAGGCGGCTTTAAGATGACCGGACAGATCGGCGAGGTCATGCAGGAGTCTATGCAAGCTGCACTTACCTGGGTACGTTCGAACGCCGCTACCCTGGGGTTGGAGGAAGACTTCACCAAGGATCTGGACATCCACATCCACGTTCCTGCGGGAGCGATCCCCAAGGATGGCCCGTCGGCCGGTGTGACTATGGCAACCACCCTGGTTTCACTTATGACCGATACTCCGGTTCGTCCCTTAACGGCGATGAC
>DATNLC010000121.1:0-1222 GCA_035603075.1 Candidatus Acidiferrales bacterium
CCCGCAATCATCACGTCCGCGTCAGAACGCTGAATAATTTTGAAAGCGTCGCCAATGGCGTGGGCGGACGCCGAGCAGGCGGTGGCCGTCGCGGAATTGGGGCCTTTCGCTCCGTAGCGAATGGAGACGTGTCCGGAAGCAAGGTTGACGATGGTCGCAGGAATGAAGAACGGAGAAATCTTGCCGGGGCCGCCCGCGAGATATTTTGAATGTTCGCGCTCGATGACGTCGAATCCGCCGATGCCGGAGCCGATGTAAACGCCGGTGGAATCCGCAATATCAGGAGTGACTTCCAGCGCGGACATCTTCATGGCGAAATCGGCAGCGGCCAGCGCGAGTTGAATGAACCGGCCGGTTTTCTTCAGCTCTTTTTTCTCGAGCCAGTTCAGTGGATCGAAATTGCGGACTTCTCCGGCGATGCGGCAATCAAATCCGGCGGGGTCAAAATGAGTGATGGCGCCTATACCGCTTTTGCCTGCCAGCAGATTGCGCCAGACCTCTTCGGTCCCGATGCCGCATCCGCAGATCAGCCCAACGCCTGTAACGACAACTCGGCGGCTCAAAAGAAACTTCTCCTATACGAATTGGGGATTGCCAGCGGGCTACTTGCTGCCTTTGGAGTGCTTCTCGATGTAATCGACTGCGTCTTTTACCGTGGCAATTTTTTCGGCGTCTTCGTCGGGGATCTCGATGCCGAAATTTTCCTCGAAAGCCATGACCAGCTCGACAGTGTCGAGCGAGTCGGCGCCCAGGTCGTCCACAAAAGAAGCGGTCGGAGTGACTTCGCTCTCATCCACACCGAGCTGCTCGACAATAATCGTTTTCACGCGTTCTTCGACGCTGGCCATTCTGGTAGTTCCTCCGGTATCGGCGATCGTAAGCGCCCTGGGCCGCACAGCAGGCAGGATAGCGCCCCAAAACAACTTGCCCATTCTATGCGGGCTGGAATGCGGGGTCAACCTTTTGGCACGAGAGTGCGAAATTATACAACGGTGCGGACGCACGTTGAAAAATACTGCGATTAGCCCATGTGCAGGCCGCCGTTGACGTCGAGAACCTGGCCGGTGATGTAGCCTGCTTCGTCGCTTGCGAGGAAGACGATCGCGGCGGCGACGTCGCGGTCGGTGCCGAAACGGCCGAGCGGAATCATCGACTTCATTTTGTCTTTTATTTCCTGCGAAAGCGGATCGGTCATCGGCGTGGCGATGAAGCCGGGCGCGAT
>DATNLC010000123.1:0-28326 GCA_035603075.1 Candidatus Acidiferrales bacterium
CCTTTCCGTGTATATTGCGCGCGACACTTTTTGACGGATGACACAAGCACCCTCCAAACCTAAGCGCTGGCTGCTCGCAGTGGACCCTCGCGTTTATCACTGGGATACCCTTTTCGTGAAGGGTAAGGAAATGTGGCGGCATGCTGGGAACCGTCCCGACGCCCTGCGGCAACTGAAGCAGGTCCAGCGAGGCGACCGCGCGCTTTGCTACCACGGCAAGGCAGAGCATGCGGTGTACGCGCTGGCTGAGGTCAGCCGCGATCCCTATCCCGACCCGCACGACGCCGATTCGAAAAAGATGGTGATGGACTTGCGCGCGATCGAACGATTGCCTCGTCAGGTGACTCTCGTCGAGCTGCGTGAAAATCGTTTGCTGCGCAAAATAAAATTCCTGAAGAACACGCGCCTCACCATCTGCCCGCTCACAGACGAAGAATATTCCGAGATTCTGCGCATGGCCGGAATTGTCGCTTCTCCCGGCATTCCGCTGCCCTGACGGCGAGCACGGAACTTCGAAAACACTCGGATTAGAACCCGCTCCTACAGGAGGATTTTCCGATGCGAAAAGGGAAATTCGTTTCGTTCATCTGTGCATTAGCTGTAGTTTTTCTGTCCGCGTTGATTTTGCATACCACGGTTCCGCGAACTTTTGCTGTACAAAAGAAAAGCGCGGCGCCGCAAAACGGTTGGCTGCAAGGGATTCCTTCAGGCAAAACCCTGGTCGTAGATATGACTTATGCGATCAACGGAAAACTTCCCGCGTGGCCGGGCGACGACAAGGCGTTCGAAGCGCAAATTGTTGCCAATCCGGAAAAGGATGGTTATTTTGCGCGGAGCTTTTGGATACTCGAACATTACGGCACGCATATGGACGCGCCCGCACATTTCCCGCCGGGCAAGGCCACGCTCGACAAAATTCCGGAAGCGCATTTTTTTGGTCCGGCTGTGGTGATTGATGTGCGCGAGGAAGTAGGCAAAGACCCGGACTATCGGCTCAGCACTGCGCGCGTTGAAAAATGGGAGGCTGCGCATGGACGCATTCCGTCGGGTGCGATTGTGATGATGCGAACCGGATGGGCTTCACGCTGGCCGGATCAGGCGCGCTATCGCAACACGGACGAAAACAAAGTGATGCATTTTCCGGGATTTTCCGTCGAGTCCGCAAAACTACTGATTGCTCGCGGAGCCGTCGGCCTGGGAATCGATACGCTCAGTATCGACTACGGCGGTTCGAAGGATTTTGAAGTCCATCACACCGATTTGCCGGCGGGACTCTACAATTTAGAAAATCTTGCGAATCTCGATCAATTGCCCGAAGCGGGAGCATTCCTGATCGCGGCGCCGATAAAACTCGAAGGCGGTTCGGGCGGTCCGGTTCGCGTTTTCGCGCTGCTTCCTCCGGCGTAGAATAGAAATATGCCGGAGTTGCCTGAAGTCGAAACGGTCGTTCGCGGTCTGCGTGCAGTATTGCCTGGCCGGCGCATCTTGAACGTCCGCTTGGGCAAGACGGATTTCATCGACGATCCTGCCGCGCTGGAGCTGCAACTCCCAGGCAGCCGCGTCGTCGCCGTTCGGCGTCACGGCAAATTTATCCTCGTTGAGCTTGAATCCGCGAACGGAAGCAAACACGAATCTTCTCTTCTGATTCACCTCGGTATGACCGGACAAATCGTGACCTGCCTGCCTGAAATTCCCGTTGCGCCGCACACGCATGTGGTTTTCGCGCTGGATGACGGCAGGGAACTTCGTTACACGGATATTCGCCGCTTTGGCCGAATGGCGATGCTCGCGAATACGGCGCACGAGAGCGTGTTGGGCAAGTTGGGTCTCGACCCGCTGGAATCGACGGAGGAGGAATTTCGCGCGATGTTTCGTTCGCGGCGCGCGCACATCAAAGCGCTGCTGCTCGATCAGAGCGTTCTGCGCGGAATGGGCAATATCTATACGGACGAGAGCCTGTGGCGCGCGCGAATACATCCTCGGCGGCTCGGCGCAAATTTGGACGAACGGGAGATACACCGGCTGCACGGAGTCGTGCGCCGCGTGCTGAACGAGGCGATTCGTCTGGGCGGGTCTTCGATTTCCGATTACGTGGATGCGGAAGGCCAACCGGGAGAATTTCAAACCCGCCATCGCGCGTATGGACGCGAAGGAAAGAAATGTTCCCGTTGCGGGACGGCGATTCGCCGCATCATTGTGGCCGGCCGCAGCAGCTATTTTTGCCCTGCGTGCCAGCGCGCGCCGCGAAATTCTCGGACGCGTTCAAGAAAAGTTGAAAGTCGCCGCACTCAGCGCTTGCGTCCACCGGTAAAGAAATAAATCAGCAGCGCTCCAGCCAAAGTGAAAATTCCCGCATAGAGGAAGCCTGCATTTGGGCTCACACTCGACCACAGCACGCCGACGGCGATGCTCGACACCAAATCGCCGATTCCATTCACAGTCGCGAGGACACCGAAGCCCGAGCCGCGTACTTTAGCGGGAAGTAATTGCGCAGCCATCGATTTTTCCAGCGACTGCTGCATCGCGCCGTGGATTCCCTCGAGGCCGAACAAAATGACAAGCGCTGCAATTGTCGGCGTCACAAAAATGAAACCCGCATAGGTGACCGCTCCCATCAGGTATCCGGCAGCAAGCAGGCTGCGTTTGCCGATACGGTCACCGAGCGCTCCCGCCGGATAAGACGCAGCCGCGTTCACGACATTGTGGAACGTGTAAAGCGCTACCGCGATAGTCGCAGCGCGGCCACCGCCAAATTGTGGAGTAAGTATCTGGACGGCGCGGAGAATCAACAGCGTGGGCGCGAAATCGCCGAGGCCATGCGCGAAAACTCCGGCGAGAAAATGCCAATAACTCTTGGGCATTTGACCCAAGCTGGAAGCGAAACTTTGAGTGTGATTTTCACCAGTAGATTTCGCCGCCGGCACAAGAAACGCAAATGCGACGGCGGCGGCAAGTCCGGGGACCAGGGTCCATTTCAAAACGCCACGCACGCCGAGCACGCCGATCAACGCTGTGGCGCAAAGCGGCCCAAGGACGGCGCCTACGGTATCCATTGCGCGTTCGAATCCGAAGGCGCGGCCTTGCTGCTCGGACGCTACTGCATCCGCCAGTAGCGTGTCGCGTGATGGCCCGCGGCTGCCGCGGCCGGTCCATCCAAGCGCGCGCATGACGAGGATGGCCGGCCAGCTATGTGCGAAAGCGTAAGCGAACGTCGAGAGGCCGGTGGCGAGATATCCAATAATACCGACGGGTTTGCGCCACTTCGGCCGATCGGCGATCCAACCTCCGGCCAGTTTGGCGAAACTAGAGAGGCCGTCGGATACGCCTTCGATCACGCCAAGCGCAAACGCCGGTGCGCCCAAGCTTGCGAGAAACGCGGGAAGAATTGCGGTGGCCGCTTCGTGTCCCCAGTCCGAGAAGAGACTAGCGAGGCCGATGCCCAAAACGCCGCGCGTGAGCCATCGTTTGTGCGGCAGGGAAGGACGCGCGCTGGAAGCCTCGCTCATGTCTCTGACAGCAGCTAGCCGGCGGCGGACCGGTTGCGGAGGTGCGTTGTGGACGCAGGCTCGATCAGCGGTGCAGCCGCGCTCACAATTCTCTGAGCCCAATTGGAGCGGTCGCTCGCGTCAAGCCAGATCACGGGCGCTGGCAATTTGTTGAAGGGCGCCGCTGCGAGTAATTCGATCAGCAGCTCATGGATCCGCAATTGGAAGACGCGGTCTTCGGAGCGAAAACCATCGCGCGGAATTCCTTCTTCTACGATCGGGATTCCGATGAGCAGGGAGTAAGTTTCCATCCACCAGGCCAGCCAGGTTTCCAGATGCGGTTGCCGGCCAAATTTGTTGACCAGATAACAATAATTGTCGAGCACGGCGCGGTCTGTGATCAAAACCGGAGCGCGCGGCGCTGCTTCCAGCTCCGCAGCAATCTGAGCGTGCAGAATCCAGAGCTGGCCTTCCAGCGTCGTCTCCGCGTTCACGGGAAACGGAGACTGGCGCGCGACTTCGGCGACGAGTTCCACGTTGTGGTGAGATTTCTTCAGCAGCGAACACACTTCGTAGGCCAGAGTTGTTTTGCCCACGCCATGTGTGCCGATCAGTGCGAGCTTCAAATTGGCGCCTTCCTTTTACGCCACTTGTTCTAGCATATTTGCGACGCGGTGAAAACCGCGCGTGCGAAACTATTATGCACGCTGCGCGTCTACTCCCGGCGCGAGCGCCGCAGATTGAATTCGGGTTACTCGACGCATAAAATCAACGGTTCTTCACGAACTGAATGCGGCGGCGGACTTACCGCAGGCCGCACCACGGCATTAGTGAGAGAAAAGGTATGCGAGCTGTGCTGCAAAGAGTGAGTGGCGCGCGCGTGGTCGTGGACGGAAGCGTGACCGGCGAGATCGGGCCGGGTATCGTCGCCCTGATTGCGGTGGGACGGGAAGATGTTTCAGCCACCGCGAGCGCGATGGCCGAGAAAATCGTCAACCTGCGAATTTTCGGCGACGAGCAAGGAAAGATGAATCGCTCGGTGCTCGATACCGGTGGCGCTATTCTCGCCATATCGCAGTTCACTTTGTACGGCGACGCGCGCGGCCAACGCAGGCCGAGTTTTATTCAAGCTGCGCCGCCGGAATTGGGCAAGGCGCTTTACGATGAGTTCGTTCTCAGATTGCGCGCGCTCGGTGTGCACGTAGAAACTGGCGTGTTTCAGACGCACATGTCGCTCGAGCTCACCAACGATGGGCCCGTCACCATCCTCCTCGATTCTGATAAAACGTTCTAACCCGACGATTTCGCATCGCCAAATCAGATCTACTTATCCGGGATCTCTTCTGCTTGCGCGCGCCGCTCCCATGGCTTACGCTTTTTGCGGAGACACACGATGAGCGAAATCAATCGAATCCTTGATCAAATGGACCGCGCGTTTTCGGGCGAGGCCTGGCACGGGCCCGATCTTACGCTGTTGCTCAACGGCATCTCAGCGGAAGACGCCTTGAAGCATCCCGTCGCCGGCGCGCATTCCATCTGGGAGCTTGTGAACCACATCGCAGCATGGCATGCGATCGTGCAACATAAATCGAAAGGCGAACCAATTGAGGTTACGGCCGAGGTGGACTGGCCGCGCGTGCAGGACGCAAGCGAGGTTGCCTGGAAGCGGTCGCTCGCGACTCTTGCGGAAAACAGAATTCGCCTGAGAAATTACGTCAAGACCGTCCGCGACGATCAGCTCGATGAGAAAGTTCAGCGTGAAAATTATTCCCAATACGTCTTACTGCACGGATTGGTTCAGCACGACCTCTATCACGCGGGTCAGATTGCCGTCTTGAAAAAGGCGCTCGCATGAGTCATTCAGAAAAAGCACGCCCGGCCGAAAGTAGTCCATATGGGGAATTTGCCGGGCAGATTCGCGAAGCTCGGACGCAAGACTACGCGCGAATTGCAGAGCTCGCCGGCCAGCTCAGCTATCCTTCGTCGAAGGATGAAATTGCCAAGCGGTTCGATGGCATGCAGCATTCCGATGAGCACGCAGTGTTCGTCGCGCAACTTGCTACTGGCGAGATTGCAGGATGGCTCGCGGTGTTTGTCTATCGCGTAGTGGAAGCAGACGCGCGCGCCGAAATCAGCGGCTTCGTTGTTGACGAGCATCATCGTTCGCAGAGAGTGGGAATGCACCTTCTAGCCCGAGCGGAACGCTGGGCGCGCGAAATCGGCTGCCGCGCGATTGGGCTGCGCTCGAACGTAATCCGCGATCGCGCGCACGCTTTCTACGAAAGCCACGGCTACCAACACATCAAAACGCAGAAATCCTTCCGCAAAGACCTGTGATTAGCCGAAGAGCATCGACTTGGCGAGTAACCCGCAATGGGTTCACCAGGGGCAACAAGGTTGTTGTCCGCTGAGCAATTAATATCGTATTACGATATACTTATCGGGTTGTGAAGAAACCCTCTAGACGAAGCATTGACTACACCGCGCTCGCTGATTTCCGCTACGAAATCCGCCGTTTCTTGAATTTCAGCGAAGCGGCAGCGCGCGGTGCGGGCATCGAGCCGCATCAGCATCAAGCTTTGCTGGCGATCAAGGGATTGCCCGCCGGCCAGCTTGCAACCATCGGAGTGCTGGCCGAGCGGCTTCGGATTCAGCATCACAGTGCGGTTGAACTCACAAACCGGCTCGAGTCCAACGGACTCATCCGCCGTTTGCGAGGCGAAGCAGACCGCCGCGAAGTCCTACTGGAACTGACTCTCCGCGGAGAGAAACTCTTGCAGCAACTCACACTTTCGCATCGTGCCGAACTGCAATCGGCGGGGCCAAGGCTGGTAGCCGCACTTGAGTTGGCCATCGCACGCGAGCGGCGCAGAAGCCGCAGGTTAAGCGACTTGCCGCCTGACGCTGGCGTTTCCAGGCACAATCGAAACAAACATAAAAGCGGCGCGGACCGATAGATGAATTCACGGGAGAAATAGAAACGTGGGATATTCGGGCGCAGTATTGCAACCTCGCCTGCGAGAGCAGTCTGCCGGATTTCGCATCGGATTGATTTCAGGATTGGCGGCGATGATCGGCATCCTGGCCGGTTTGATCGCTTACGCTCTCTATGACTTAATCGGCTTGATCACGAACCTCGCTTATTACCACGAGTGGTCCTTCCATTTTCGCAGCCCCGAACACACAATGCTCGGCCCCTGGATCATCGTCACTCCCGTCATCGGCGGGATCATCGTCGGTTTCATGGCGAAGTACGGTTCGGAAAAAATAAAGGGCCACGGGATACCGGAAGCGATGGAAGCAGTTCTGACGTCGCGCAGCCGGATTGAGGCGAAAGTCGCGATCCTGAAGCCTCTCTCCGCCGCAATCGCCATCGGGACCGGCGGGCCATTCGGAGCCGAGGGCCCCATCATCCAGACGGGCGGCGCGGTGGGTTCGCTGATCGGCCAGATCATTTCCACAACAGCTTCGGAGCGGAAAGTTCTTCTCGCTTGCGGAGCGGGCGCTGGAATGGCCGCTACATTCAACACACCAATCGCCGGCGTAATTCTGGCAATCGAACTTCTCTTGTTCGAATTTCGCTCGCGTTCTTTCATCCCGCTGGTAATTGCTTGCACGCTGGCGACCAGCGTCCGTTCAGTGCTGCTCGGCCAGCACTCGATGTTCACTATGGGAAATGTGAATTTTGATGCGCTGCATGGCTTGCCTTTTTATCTGCTGCTTGGAGTTCTCAGCGGCGTGGCCGCAATCTGCTTCACCAAAGCGCTCTACTGGGTGGAAGACCAATTCGAAAAGCTGCCGATTGACGACCTGTGGCACCCCGCAATTGGCGCACTGGGCCTCGGCATCATCGGATTCTTTGTGCCTCGCGTTCTCGGCGTGGGCTACGACACGATTTCGGACATCCTCAATAACAATCTCGCTCTGAAGGTGCTGCTGCTGGTTGCGATTTTCAAAGCGCTGGCTCTGATGATTTCGCTTGGTTCGGGAACTTCTGGCGGCCTGCTCGCTCCGATGTTCATGTCCAGCGCGGCGCTCGGCGGCTCGTTCGCCATTATCGTAAATCTGATTTTCCCCGGCGCGCATCTTTCTCCGGGAGCTTATGCGCTGGTGGCCATGGCCGCGGTTTTCGGCGCGGCGTCTCGCGCTACCTTTGCGTTCATTGTCTTCGCGTTTGAGATCACGCGCGACTACAACGCGGTTCTCCCGCTGATGCTCGCCTGCGTGATCGCGGATCTGATCGCGATTCGCTATTTGCCCAGCTCGATCATGACGGAGAAGCTTGCGCGGCGCGGCCTGCGCGTCCCGGAAGCATACGAGGCAGGAGTGCTGCAAGTGGTGCGCGTGAGCGAAGTGATGCGAAAAGATGTGCAGCCAATCTCAATGGAAATGACCGTTGGCCAACTAGCCGAGCGCATGAGCCGAGGAGAACCGGCCTTCAATTTGACGCAGGGTCTCCCGATCGTTGACAAAGATGGAAAGCTCGCCGGAGTCGTGACGCAAGGAGACTTGCTCCGCGCGTTAGAAGCGGATCCGACGGGAAAGGCAAGCGTGCTCGAAGCGGGAAGCGCAAAAGTGATCGTGGCTTATCCTGACGATTCCGCGTCTGATGCACTATTCCGCATGCTGCAGAATGACATCGGCCGGCTTCCGGTGGTCAGCAGGGAGAACCCCAATGAAATGGTCGGCTATTTGAACCGCTCGAGCATTCTCGGCGCGTGGACCCAGCAGATGGAAGAAGAAAGCGTGCGCGAGCACGGCTGGGTAAAAAGATGGCGCTCCTCGCCGAGGCCATAAAGTTGAAATCGAGCAGCGGAAGAAATCCGGGCGGAAATGTCCGCCCGGACCGGTCTTCTGCTTGAGAAGTTAGATTTCGCCGACGCCTCCGCCAACGTTGGTCTCGGTGCCTGTCATGAACGATGAGTCCGAGGATGCGAGAAAGGCCACCGCGGCGGCAACTTCTTCCGGTTTACCGATGCGCTTTAAGGGTACGCGCTCGATGAATCCCTGAATCGCTTGATCCGCCTGTTCCTTGGACAGACCGACGCGGTCGAAGATCGGCGTTGCGATCGGACCAGGTGCAACTGCATTGACGCGAATATTTCGAGGAGCGAGATCCGCGGCCATCGAACGAACAAACGAACGCATGGCGGCTTTCGTAGCTCCGTAAACAACACCCAAGGCGTTACCAACGTGGCTGGCGACGCTCGTGTTGAGGATGATGGAAGCGCCGTCGTTCAAGTGCGGGAGCGCTTTTTGAACGGTGAAGAAAGCGCCCTTGGCGTTGATGTCAAAAAGTTCGTCATACGCGGCTTCCGTCATTGCGGCAAAAGGAACGAACTTGGCGACGCCGGCGTTGACGAAGAGAACGTCGATCTTTCCGAATTTTGCGCTCACTGCTGAAAGGAGTTTATCGATTTCGGGAAGTTTGGAGACATCGGCTTGAACCACCAGCGCGTCCTTGCCGAGAATTTTCGATGCTTCATCAAGCGTCTTCTGGCTGCGTCCGGAAATGGCGACGCGGGCGCCTTCCTGCTGGAGGCGCTGGGCTGATGCCAAGCCGATGCCACTGTTCCCGCCAGTAACGACGGCGACTTTTCCATTTAATCGATTCACGAGATTCCTCCTCTGATTTGGTAAGAGACTGCCGGACAATTGCGTGCGACCTTTTTGTGACTTCAATGGTTGGATGAATATCTGAACGAAAGGATGCGGGAATTGCCGTCGCGATTGTTAGATGAGATTATCCCCGACCGGCACGTGGTAGAAAATCACGCGTAGTCAAGATGTAAGAAAATTTCAGAGCGCTCAAAACGTGGGAAGAAATGCGAATTCTAGAATCCGCCGCCGCCACCGCCGCCGAACCCGCCACCGGCTCCGCCACCCCCTCCAAATCCTGATCCGCCCGAACTGCGAGGAGAAGAGGCCATCGTACTTCCTGCTTGCATCGTCATCATGTTCAGATCGCTTACCAGTAGATAGGGCACGAAGCCACCGCCGTAGGAACCTTGGTACCAATTCGGCGGCTGCATGGCGATACCGGAAAAGGCCTGCACCCACTTTTTCTCCACGTGCAGCGCCATCGCGTAGGGCAAGTACTTCTCGAAAAGCTCGGGAGTCTTCTCCAGCCGATCGATTTGATCTTTCTGCGTGCGGCCGAGAAAGTCTTCGAAGCCGAGAACTTTTTCCAGCGCGCGCTGCCCCGTGACCGTCCGCGCCGACATGAAATATCCGAAAATGCAAATTACCGCGCCAGTTGCAACGCCGGCGATCACCCATGTTAACGAAGCAATGCCTGTTGCGCGGGCCAAAAAAACATTTCCCGCTATCGTCAAAAATCCGATGGCCATTCCGGCGCCGATATATCCCTGGCGCACGGTGTCCGGCCGGTGCAGGTAATAGTTATCCTGCATCAGCGCTTGGAAGATGCTGTCGCGAATTGCGGGCAGTTGCGTGTAGAAGTGATTCTGCAAATCCGAAAGTTTCACGTCCGTCGTGGCGCCACTGTCGAATATTGCGGCCAACATTTGCTGCTCGTGCGTGCGCGCGTCGGTCCATCCGGTGGGCGGTTTCTTCAGGTGGAAAATATATTCTTTGCTGTGACTCAGGCCGAGCAGGTGGCTTTCGTCTTTCTGCTCGATCGTCATGTAGCCTTTTACGGCTAGATCAACAAGCGTCGCCGTGATGTCGCGCATGGCCGCTTCGTTGTCGACCAGCGTGCCGCACTCCCCCGGAGTAAGCTTGTCCGGGGGCTCGTACTGGACGGCGATCGCCTGGCGCTCTGGGCCGCGTCCACGCGTCCACCACAGCCAGAACATGATGAAGAATGCCGCAATCGGAATCAGCAGCGGAGTATTGCTGCGAAGAAATTGACCGAATTTCGTAGCGGCACTCGGCTGATGAACGAATCCTTTGTCGAACCCGACCACGGCGGTAAGCCCTTCGTGAAATGACAGCGGGCGCGTAGTGTGGATATCGACCGAATTATCCTTTACTTCCACCACCGCGTCCTGCGCCCGCGAATTTGTGGCTCCTGAGTAAGCGATGGCGTGGAGACCTGTGACTCCGGCGGGCAACGTGATGTGCGCGCTCGCAAATTGAATGGGAACTTCCCAGTCGTTGCCCGTCACATTCCAATACAGTTCATCGTGATCTTCGAAAAATCGCAGCGCGTCCAAAACGCGATAGTGGAAGATTATGGTGTGCGTCGAATCGTCTGCGTTGGGAATGTAAATCTTGAATTTCGTGTAGCGACCCTCGCTGCTCTGCTCGAACTTCAGCGCATTCCCGTTGCTATCGGTGGCGGTGATATGGTCGAGTAAAAGCGTGTAATTCGCGCCTTGCGGGTTGGTGTACTCGACGGGGATCGAACGGTAAAGGCCGTGCCAGTTCTCTCCAATGAAGCGCGCCTCGATCGTTTCGGTGACGTCGATAGTTCCGTCTTCGCTAACCACCACCTCATCGTCGAAGTGCTGAACAATAATTTGGCGAGACGCGGCCAATGCCGGCAGCATAGCGAGGAATGCAGCCACGCAAAACGCGAGAAGGCGGCCATATTTCATTTTGGAAGGACTTGTCACGGAGACTAAGACGTCGCGCCGCCGAAGCTGACTTTCGGCACTTCGCGCTCGGCCGGCGCGCTGATCTCAAAAAACTCGCGCGATTTAAAATTAAACATGCCGGCAATAATATTGGAAGGGAACTGTGCGATTTTCGTATTGAAGTCGCGTACTACTGCGTTGTAGTAACGCCTCGCATTCTGCACACTGTCTTCAATCTGGTTCAGAGTATTTTGAAGCTGAGTGAAAGACTCCACCGCGCGCAGTTGTGGATACGCTTCCGCCAGGGCGAACACCTGCCGCAGCGCGGAGGTCAACACGCCTTCCGCTTCCGCCTTAGCCGCAGGCCCTTGAGTGCTCATGGCGCGGTTGCGCGCTGCTACCACGCCTTCCAGCGTGCCCTGCTCGTGCGCGGCATAGCCTTTCACCGTTTCCACCAGGTTGGGAATTAAGTCGTAGCGACGTTTAAGCTGCACGTCAATATCGGACCACGCGTTGTCGCACTGTACTCTGAGGCTGACCAGGCCGTTGTACATGCTGATGACGAAAATCACGGCCAGCACCACAATCGCTAGAAGTATCCAGATCACATGTCCTCCCAAGCTTGGCTACGAGGAACTCTACTGTCGCAAGCATACGGTGTGCGCGGTTCGCTGTAAAGATCAGTGAGTTTTGGCGGGGTAACACTCGAGCAAGGTCAACCAATAGATCTTCAATCCGGTGTGCGCCCGGTGGGCGACGATCAGCGGTCAATGGCCTTCATATTGGCCTCAGCGTATCGATCGCCTGCAATTTCGTTTTGCGGAACTGCGGCCTCCAGCTCAGCTATCTCGCCCGGGGTCAACTTGATGTCCGCTGCGGCTGCATTCTCCTCAAGATATTTTCTTCGCTTCGTTCCCGGAATCGGCACCACGTCCTCGCCCTTCGAAAGCACCCATGCGAGCGCCATCTGACCAGGCGTCACGCCTCTGTTTTCGGCGATATCCCGCACGCGCTCCACTAGCAGCTGGTTCTTCTCAAAGTTCTCACCTTCGAACCGCGGGTAGCGCTGTGCGCGCGCATCTTTAGCGCCCAGGTCGCTTTTCTTGGTAATCGTGCCGGTCAGGAAGCCACGCCCCAGCGGACTGTAAGGCACAAAGCCGATCCCGAGTTCTCGCACCGTCGGAATAATCTCCTTCTCCACATGCCGCTCCCAGAGGGAATATTCAGTTTGTAGCGCGGTGATCGGATGCACCTTATGCGCGCGCCGTATCGTTGCAGGCGACGCTTCCGACAATCCCAGATACTTTACTTTCCCGGCCTCCACTAGTTCCGCCATCGCGCCCACCGTTTCTTCAATCGGAGTCTGCGGGTCCACTCTGTGCTGGTAGTACAGATCGATATGATCCACGCCCAGCCGTTTCAGCGAAGCGTCGCACGCCGCGCGGACGTACTCGGGTTTGCCGCTGATGGACCAGTGCGTAGGATCATCTTTCTTGCGGACGTTGGCAAATTTTGTCGCGAGGAAGACCTCATCACGCCGCCCGCGGATGGTCTTGCCGATCAACTCCTCGTTATCGCCGATTCCGTAAGCATCTGCCGTGTCCAGAAAATTGATCCCCAGATCCAGCGCGCGCAATATCGTCGCAGCCGACTCCACGTCGTTCCGCTCTCCGTAGAATTCACTCATGCCCATGCAACCGAGCCCCATGCGGGACACGAGCGCGCCCTGCGAACCGAGCTTTACTTTTTTCATTGTCATGTTTGATTAGATGCCCTTGCGGGGTCTCGGTTACTTGTTTTCCGCTGGCTGAGCGACCAACAGTTCACATTCGCGGTTGAGTTGATAAGATAGACGTAGAAATCTCCTACCAATGCTAGCTGTCAGCGACAATTTGGCGCAGTGCTTTGAAGCTTTGCGCGGGCACAAGCTGCGCGCTTCGCTCACTGCGCTGGGACTGACTATGGGTGTGGCCACGCTCATCACTGTAATGACCATCGTCCAAGGCGCGAACCTTTACGTGGAGCAGAAGATCGCCAACCTGGGCACCAACGTCTTCCAAATCGCTCGAACTCCCTTTGCGGTGACCGATTTCACCATCATCATCAAAGCGCTGAAGTACAAGAAAATTGAGATCGACGACATGGCTGCCGTTGCCGAAGGGTGCACCGCTTGCGGAGAAGTAGGGGCCAGTGCTAGCGCCAGCGTTCGAGCGCGATTCGCCGACAAAGAGCAGCAGGACGTAACTCTCTATGGCCAATCGGCGAACATGGCGGATATTGACACGCGAACGGTGGAAATCGGCCGCTACTTTAGTCCATCGGAAGCCGAGCACAAAACCAACGTTTGCTTGATCGGCGACACCATCGTACGCGAGCTATTTCTCGGCATGGACCCCCTCGGAAGATCCATTCGCGTCGGCAGCGACGAATTCCTGGTGATCGGAATTATGGAAAAGATCGGAAACGTCCTGGGCCAGGACCAGGACAACTTCGTCATCGTTCCGCTCCCTGTGTTCCTTCGTCTTCAGGGAGTGAATTCGAGCATCACGATCAACGTCAAGACCAGCAAACACAATTTTGAAATGGCGCAGGACCAGGCGCGTTTGATCCTCCGCTCCCGCCGCCATCTCATGGGCAATATGGAGGACGATTATTTCATCGGCACTAAAGACAGCTATATGGCTCTGTGGAGCAGCATCAGCTCTGCGTTTTTCGGCGTGTTCATTATGGTGAGCGCCATTTCGGTGGTCATCGGCGGAATCGTGATCATGAACGTGATGCTCGTGAGCGTGACCCTTCGACGGCGCGAAATTGGTGTCCGGCGCGCGGTGGGCGCCACCAAACAAGACATCCTGCGCCAGTTTATGGTGGAAAGCGTCATGCAATGCATTGTCGGAGGCTTTGCCGGCGTCACACTGGGATTCCTGGTGGCGCTGGCGCTGCGCACGTATACGCCGTTTCCTGCCTCGGTGCAAACCTGGGTGGCAATCTTGGGAGTGTTCCTCAGTTCCGCGGTCGGACTATTCTTCGGAATCTATCCCGCGTTCCGCGCGTCGCAACTGGATCCGGTTGTAGCCTTGAGGTCAGACTGATGGCGCTCATGACGCTCGCTCAGGCGCGGGAGAATTTTCTCGCCGCAATGGACACGCTGCGCTCGTCCAAAGTGCGATCCGCGTTGACCGTGCTGGGCATCGTCATCGGCGTCTCTTCGGTGATTTCCATGGCCGCGATTATTCAAGGCCTGAACAAGTTCGTGCAGGACAAAGTGGAATCCCTGGGCTCGCGTACTTACTTTCTTACCAGATTTCCGCCCGCCACGGACCCTTCGCACCTGCCGGAACGCATCCGCACGCGCAGATACATCGAATACAGTTACGAGGACTACATCCGCCAAGCCGCTCCCGACGTGCAGATCGTCACCACCATTGGTACGCGCGGCTTTTTCCTTGGCGACAGCAATCTGATTACCAGCGGGGATCGCAGCGTGGAGAAAGTTATTGTACGCGGCGCCGAGCCGCAGTACACCGAGGCGATTCCGTTGTTTTCGGTCGAGCGCGGCCGTTTCATCAACGCTACGGACGAAGAGCATGCGCGCCAGGTCGTGGTGCTGGGCGCAGCCATCAGCGAATCGCTGTTTCCCAACACCGACGCCCTCGGCAAAACCGTCCGCATCAACGGCGGCTTGTACGAAGTTATCGGCGTTTTCGAACACGACCAGGGTCTGTTTCTAGGGCCCGGAGTCGACATCTTCGCCATCATCCCGCTAAGTAATTTCAAGAAGGAGTACCCGGGTTCCAAAGAGTTGGTGATGGCATTCACCGTACCCGAGAATGTGAGCATCGATCTGGCGCAGAGCGAGGTAATTCAGGCCATGCGCCGCTTGCGCCGCGTTCCGCCTGAAAAGGAAAATGATTTCGAGCTGAGCTCGCCGGATTTTCTGAGCAATCTGTGGAATCAGCTTACCGGTGCGCTGGTAATCCTCACTACCGTAATCAGTTCGATAGGTTTGCTGGTCGGCGGCATCGGCGTGATGAACATAATGCTCATCTCCGTCACTGAGCGTACGCAGGAAATCGGAGTGCGCAAGGCTATCGGCGCCCGCCGCGCGGACATACGTTTACAATTCCTGTTGGAAGCCGTGGTGCTCACCCTGACGGGCGGTACC
This sequence comes from Candidatus Acidiferrales bacterium, assembly GCA_035603075.1. Taxonomy (GTDB): domain Bacteria; phylum Acidobacteriota; class Terriglobia; order Acidiferrales; family UBA7541; genus Palsa-295. The sequence continues at coordinate 15,192 of DATNLC010000123.1, forward strand.
ATCGGCATCCTGATCGGTGCCGGCATATCTCTGCTGGTGCGCACGTTGGTGCCTTCGATTCCCGCATCGCTGTCTTATCTGTGGGTGTCGATCGGCTTCGCGATCTCTGTCAGTGTTGGCTTGTTCTTCGGCTATTACCCCGCAAGCGTAGCAGCCAACCTCGATCCCATCGATTGTCTGCGGTACGAATAATCTTTCTACTGGCGCTGGCGTGTATCGAAAACTTTCAGGCGGATGCACCGGAGTCCGAGGGCTTTAGGAAAATTATTTCGGCGGAGTCAGCTTTGGATCAATTTTTGTGGCTTCGCGGAACTCTTTGTCCGCTCCGTTCTGGTCGTTCAAGCGTAGGAGCGTCATTCCCAGATTGTAATGCGCGTGTGCGAGGTTTGCGTTCAGGCGAATCGCTTCGCGATAGGCTTCCGCGGCGGTCTTATATTGCCCTTTGTTGAAGAGCGCGTTTCCGAGATTGAACTGCGCATCGGCATTGTCCGGCTGCATCGTCGTCAATTTTACAAACGAAAGTCTCGCACCATCCAGATCGCCCGCCTCCATTTGAGTGATTCCCAGCCCTTGCAACGCAACCGCGAAGTCAGGCTGAATATCGAGCGCTTTGCGAAAACTTGCTTCCGCTTTCTTGAGCTCTTTTGCGCTCAAATAGGCGTTGCCCAGGTTGTACAGGCCATGCAGGTCGTCAGGTTTAAGCGCCAGCCCTTTCTGGTAGGTTTCGATTGCGGCGCGCAGATTGCCCGCATCCTGATAAGCGCGCGCAAGATTGAACGCCGTTTCCGACTGGCTGGAATCCAGCGCAAAGCTTTTTTTCAGCGACTCGATTGCTTCCGCGATCTTGCCCTGCTCGTACAGAAGATGGCCCAGTTGAAAGAGAGCGTGCGCGTCATTGGGGCGCGCCGACACAATTTCGCGATACTCGAAGATGGCGTCGTCCGTGCGTCCAGCGCTTCGCAGCGCAGCGGCCAGATTTGCGCGGATGTCCATGGCCTTCGGGGCGATTTTCAATGCTTGCTGATAAACCACAATAGCTTCATTCCATTGTTTCTTGGAATCGAGCACGGCGCCGAGATTGTTCATAGCATCCACGTAGTTCGACTGAAGGCGCAGAGCCTCGTGGTACGCAGCGATAGCCTCGTCCGCCTTGCCGGCTGCAAATAGCGCGGCACCCATTCCATTGTAGGCTTGCGGAAAATTCGCGTGAGCGGAGATGGCCTGATGGTACGCCGCAATGGATTCGTCGTACTTTCCTTCGTGGTAGAGCGCGAGGCCGCGGTTGCTTTCCGTCACGGCGTCTCCCGGCTTGAGCTTGAGCGCTTTGTCAAACTCAGCAATCGCTTCGGGGTCGTTGCCTTTGGCATCGAGCGCGAGGCCCAGATTGTCCAGCGCTTCGGGGAAATCCGGCCGGAGAGCCAGCGCTTGCCGGTATAGAGCGATCGCTTCGTCCACTTTTCCTTTTTGAAAAAGTTGCAGACCGCGATTGTTCAGAGAAACTGCTTCGGCGTTGGTTTTGGGAGGCGACTGGGCCTGCCCGGTGACCACCCGGCCAAGCGCAAAAAAGAGAATGACAAAGCACGCCGTCCGTTTCAGAGCCTTCTTCAATAATTTGCTCCTCCGGCCCGAGAATAGCATAACCAAGAAATCCATTGTTTACCCGGCAGGATCGCAGGCATCCAGCGTCAATCCCGTAAGAGCTGTCACGGATTATTTAGGCTTCGGCTGGCCGATCGTTTGGTCCGTCTGCACGGAGGAGAGAAGGAAGTCGGTAAAGGAGTGGAGAATCACATATCGCCGGTCTTGCATCTGGAAAAAAACTTCAGAAACCTGCGGAAGCCAAAGTTTCATATTCTTGGAATGAAACTCAACGGGCGCGTAGTCCACCGAAATTGCTTCCCGTTGCAACTGAATCGCCGGCATCTCCTTCTTCAGGTTGGTTTCGATGTGCAGGATTTGGCTTGTGTCCGTCGAAATCCAGCCGCGTCCTTTCAGATTCGCCCTGAACACGCCATCCGGTGTGCGAAATGAGTGCATGTGCGCCGGCTTGTCATCGCGCTGTTCGAAATGGACGACCCAGGCGGCCTCGCCGTTCCACAGCCCCGCGCCTTCACAGCGCATTTCGAAATCGCCCTGATAGTAAGGATGAAACACCAGACCGATAGCAATGAGACCGCTGGACTGAAATTTTCCTGGAAGCGAGTTCGCTCCGTGTGAGTCCGAGCGGGCCTCGTGTATAGCTAGCGTGCCCGGTTTCTGGTCGAAACTGACCGCGTAGTCGAACGTAGCTGCCCCCACGGCGCTCGCGAAGTTCGAACCGTTGTAATCCAGATCCGCGTATTCAACCGTTTCCCGTGCGGTGAAACTCTGAAGATTGGCGACAAGCTCGGCGGCACGTTCGCCTGCGTGGCCGAGGACTTCGGACAACGGGCATGCGGGAGTGGAAGCGAGTGTGGAAATTGGGGCGTCGACGTTTGGCGGTGCCCATTTGAGGGCACTTCGCTTGGCCGTCTTCTGAAGTCCAGACTCCGTACTCTCACGGTCAAGTGCCGGGCGGGCCGGGGGCGGGGCTTTTCCCAGTTCTTTAGCTTCGCTCCACGCTCCCCAAGTTTCTGGGAGACTCAAGACAAGAATCACCAGAAGCACGAATGACAGTGACGTCAGGTTGAACTTCCGCGAAAATTCGAAGAACGCCACGCTCGGAGAATAACATACTGCAAATCTGTACGACTGTGCTCTCCGGAGTATCGCTGGCATCACTTAGCCTTTTGGGTTACGCTGCGCAGCACAGAGGGAGTCCTCCTCTCAGTCTTAGGCCCTTGGGCCGCTCTGGATGCTCTTCAAAACATTTAGCGCCGCGGTGTTCGGCATTGATGCCTACCTCGTCGAAGTCGAGGTGGACATCGGTCCAAGCTATCAAGGCAATTTCAACGTTGTCGGACTTCCCGACATCGCGGTAAAAGAGAGTCGCGAGCGAATTAAATCCGCGCTCAGGAATTGCGGTTTCGATTTCCCGGTGAATCAGGGAGTCACCGTCAATCTCGCGCCCGCTGACATTCGAAAAGAAGGTTCTGCGTTTGACTTGCCCATGGCGCTCGGTCTGGTGGGATGCCAGGGCACGTTTTTCGGCAAGATTCTCGACACACACGTATTTCTCGGCGAACTCTCGCTGGACGGCAGCGTGCGGTCCGTGCGCGGCGCTCTCTCTGCTTCGCTCGCTGCGCGAGATCGCGGCATCAAAAACGTAGTAGTCCCCGAAGCGAACGCGCGCGAAGCCGCCGTGGTCGAAGGCATCAACGTTTTCGCCGTAAAATCGCTACCCCAAGCCGTAGACATGGTCAACGCGCCGGAATCGTTTAAGCCGGTTGCTGTGGATACCTCGCAGATGCTCGCCGAGGCCGGCCAGTATTCCGTCGATCTGCGGGATGTCCGCGGGCAAATGTCCGCGAAACGCGCTCTGGAAGTTTCCTGCGCGGGCAGCCACAACATTCTGCTGATCGGCCCGCCCGGCGCGGGGAAAACCATGCTGGCCAAGCGCATCCCCACGATCATGCCGCCGATGTCGCTCGAAGAAGCCATCGAGACTACCCGCATTCACAGCGTCGCGGGAGTCCTCGACGCTTCACGCGGCCTGGTCGGCACGCGGCCTTTCCGTTCGCCGCATCACACCATCAGTGACGCTGGCCTGATCGGCGGCGGCGCGGTGCCGCGTCCCGGAGAAGTTTCGCTTGGCCACAACGGCATTGTTTTTCTCGACGAGTTGCCCGAGTTCCAGCGCAACGTCCTGGAGGTGATGCGCCAGCCGCTCGAAGAAGGCAGTGTGACGATTGCACGCGCCGCGCTTTCCGTCACGTTTCCTTCGCGCTTCATGCTTGCCGCCGCGATGAACCCCTGTCCCTGCGGATTTTTCGGTGACACCACGCGCGAATGCCACTGTTCGCCGGCGCAGATTCAGCGCTACGTCTCGAAAATTTCCGGCCCGCTGCTCGACCGCATCGACATCCACATCGAAGTTCCCGCCGTGAAGTACAAAGAACTGCGCGGCAATGCCGAGATTGAAAGCTCCGCATGCGTTAGCGGACGCGTCTTTAAAGCGCGCGAGATTCAGCTCGAACGCTATCGCGGCGAGAAAAAGTTGTACGCCAACGCGCAAATGCCGCCCAGGCTCATCCGCAAGCACTGTGCTATTTCAGCCGAAGGCGAGAAGTTGCTCGAAACCGCCATTCAGCGCCTGGGTTTGTCAGCGCGAGCCCACGACCGCATCTTGAAAGTGTCGCGCACCATCGCCGACCTGGAAGGCGCGCCGGGCATCCAGCCCAAGCACCTGAGCGAGGCCATCCAGTACCGAACCCTGGACCGCACCTACTGGGCCTGAACGCATTGGTCGGTGTTCACATGCGTATGCGAGCGACAACAAGCACTGGCAGGATTGGGCTTGGCCGCAGCATACAATCTAACTAGCTATGAAGCCATCCAACCCTTTTTCGAAGAGGCCGACCGAAGAACTAGTTGCTAATGGTCTTGCGTTCCTGGGAGAACAAGATGGTTCTCCCGAGAGAATGCTTAAGAGCAAGCTTTCCGGGCTATTCGTCGGCCACAAGAATTTGCTGCAGGCGTACTTAGCACGAGTTCGTTACTGCGAAGCCAAAGACGAATCAGTCTGTCTATGCTTGTCGGTCTCCAGCGGTGCGGACAAAGCGTTGGTTGAAGCAATCCATTCGTTGTTCGCTCAGAATTTCAACCGTGCGGTTCATCTAGACATTTTGTTTCTAAATCCTAAACAAGAAGAGCAGGTGGCCGCTGTATGCAAACCGTTCTATCGGCGAGGCCCTATACAGTAGCGATCTGTGATTTGATGAAGCGGGAGAACGATTCTTCTGCCTCAAGTACCCAGGAGATCTGATGCATGACTGGAAGGAAGCGCTAAAGGGAGTCCTAGTAGGAGCACTGACCGGCATCGTATTGGGTATCGGAGGATTTTATTTGGCGGAGATTCCCAGGACACATGCGATGGGTATGGTCATGTTCATACTCGTGCCTTTTGCGGCTGGATTTGCCATTACCATGGTGTCGCATCAGCCGCAGAGAGTATCCGCAGCCGTGCTTTTGGCAACGATTGCATCACTCGCTCTGCTGATTGCCGCTGGCATGGAAACTCTGCTTTGCGCGGTGTTGGCGTTTCCCGTGCTCCTCGGCGGCCTCTTGATCGGCATAGGACTTGGATATCTATTCCAGAAATATGTGGCCAAACCGGGTGACAGCGTCACATTCACGTCGATTGTCTTGTTGTCCATGCCGCTTCTCGTTCTTGCAGGCCACCGTGTCGAGGTATCCGCCCTCATTCACCCGCGACGAGAAGTTGTTACCTCTACGATGAAGATTGCCGCGGAACCCGTCGACGTTTGGACCGACCTCCAGTCGTTCGATAGCCTCTCAGCCAAGAAGCCTTGGTTGATGTATGTGGGGCTTCCCATTCCCATGAGGTGCGTGATGGAAGGGAGCGGGGTAGGGGCCAAGAGGACTTGTTACTTCGACCACGGCTACATCCAGGAGACAGTCGTCGAATGGTCGCCGCCACACGTTATGCTCCTCTCGATTGATCGCACTAATATGCCTGGACGCCACTGGCTCGGGTTCGAACAAGCCAGATATGAATTGCAGCGGGATGGCAGCGGGACCATCCTGACACGAAGCACAACGATCATTTCCAATCTATACCCTGCATGGTACTGGCGGCCGTTGGAGCGTTGGGGAGTAAACAGTGAACACGGTTACATATTCAGCGACCTCGCTCGCCGCTTGCAGCCGGCGCCGCCGGTGCACTGAGGTTCATGCGTTAAATAGCTGACTTTGTCAGAAGGACGGTTAGAGAGATTATGAAAATAGCGACTTTTTTGCTCACTGCGGGTGCCGTAATGCTCCTGACGCAAAGTTCCCAGGAATTCCACAGCAGGTATGGAGAGCCGGACGTCGAGCGCTTTCAGGCTCGCCCCGGCATTAGCCTCACGGTGCAATATGGTTCAGACCATCAAGCCTGCCAGATAATAATAGGACCTTCCGAACCACTCATTCATCAATTCGAGCAAACGCAGTTCATATCTTCGGAGGCTGTTTCCGAACTTCTGGAAGAGGTCGTACCCCTTGCAATGAGAGGATCGGTTATCGGTAGATTCAGCTTTCAGAGTTCCTGCGGTGTGAGTTCTGTGACCGAGTACGAGAACGTAACCATAGCGCGGGGAATGTCGGGCTGCAGTAACTCGAGCGCTAACTGCGACTCCAGCACTCAAATCGCCTTCAAACGAGACATGTGCCCAAAAACAAAAAATCCCTTCGGCACGTTCCTCCCCAAGGCCCAATAACCGGATTGGCGAAAACAGCCCTGTTGGGCCTAACGGGACTAGATTGACTTGTACTCCGGCGCTGTGATACCCATTTACCGTCTTTTTATTACCAAGGACTGCTCTCGACCCCCGGATGGCGGCCAAAACTCAACGGATCGAGGTCACGCTGGAGACTCTGCTGGAAAGCGTGGACCTCGCGGAAAGTATTTCCATGCGTATCGCTGAGGCCGTGGGCTTCAGCGAGGAAGATCTCCATAAGATTGGCATGGCTGTGCGCGAAGGCGTGATCAACGCATACAATTACGGCAATCAGCAGGACCGCCGGAAGAAAATCCTGATGACCATTGAACTCGATCCGGAGAACATGACCGTGCGCGTCCGCGATCAGGGCAAGGGATTCGAATTGCACGAAATTCCCAACCCGCTCGACGAGGAAAATCTTCTGCGCACTTCAGGCCGCGGCCTGTTCCTGATGCGCGCCTTCATGGATGAATTCGACGTTCACACCGCTCCCGGCGGCGGAGCCGAGCTCGTAATGATTAAAAAACTCCCCCATAAAATTTCCGATAACGGTATCCATCAACCAGAGTAGAATTAGGCAGAGGTTACTCCGTGGCAGTCCAAGCGACATGCAGGCAAATCGGCGACGTTGCAATCCTTGATTTCAGCGGCAAGATCACGCTGGGCGAAGGCAGCGCCATGCTGCGCAAAATGGTCCGCAGCCTAATCGACGGCGGCCAGAAGAAAATCATCATCAGCTTGTACGACGTGGACTATATCGACAGTTCCGGGATCGGCGAGCTGGTCAGCGCATATACCACGGTGAAAAACGCCAGCGGCGAACTGAAACTGCTTCATCTCACCAAGCGCGTTCACGACATTCTGCAAATCACGCGGCTTTTTACCGTCTTCGATGTGCAGTCGGACGAAGACACCGCGATTCACGCTTTCCGGTAGATTATTTCCCTAATTCCGTACAGATATTGAGATCGCGACTAAAGCCAAGTCATTGGCCTTTTTGACGCTCGACGGCGTCGCGCTAGCTTGGCGGATCTTTCTGCCGCGTATTCTTGACGCCTGTGACGATTCCTATTCCAACCATGACGATTGCACCCACCACGATCCAGTGCGCCGGTACGTGCATCAAGTAGGCCGCGTAAGCCAGCCCCGCGATTACAATTGCGTAGCCCGCTGCGTAAAGTCCGAATGACATATATGTAATCTCCTCGGTTTGGGCCTGGCTCTCAAATCCAGACCATCTTAGCCGCTCCGAGGAAGTGTTTCTATGCAATTAAGAACACATCGCCATTTAGCCGGCCGCAAGGGCGACTCACGCCAGGACGGCGAGCGGCGCTTTAGCTCGCCGTACTCCTTTGTGATACCATCATCTTTAAGTTTTTTACTTCAGGGAGAAGCAATTGGCGCAGCATATTTCCCGCAAGGAATTGAAGAAGGACGAGGTGCGCGACACCCTCGCGCACGGCGCAGATATTGTTTTCGGTCATCAGCAGATCGCTCTGTACATCGTCATCATCGCGGTCCTGGCGGCACTCGGCGTGTTCGGATGGAGAACTTACGCCGAACGCCAGACCGTGAGAGCTGCAGCTGGCTATTCCGACGCCATGAGGGTGTTCCAGGCGCGCATTCGCACGCCGCTTGACCCGCAAGTGCCTGGTGAAGTCAGTTATGTCGATGAGAAGAACAAGTACACGGATGCGGCTCAGAAATTCGGCGATGTCGCCAAGAATTATCCGCGGACGCACCCCGGCCAGCTTGCCAAATATTACGCCGCATTGAGCGACGAACACCTCGGCAAAGACGATGAAGCCAAGAAATTGCTGCAGGAAGTTGCTGACGGCGGCAATGAAGACTTCGCGGCTATGGCACGCTTCGAGCTCGCTCAATTATACGACCGCACGGGCCAGCCCGATCAAGCCGTCAAACTCTATCAACAATTGATCGCCAAGCCGGCCGTGCTAGTGCCCAAGGCCGTCGCGATGCTCGCTCTTGCCCACCACTACAGCGCGAACAATCCTGCGGAAGCTGGAAAGCTCTACGCCGAGATTAAATCCCAATACCCCGATACTCCGATCGCCGAGCAGGCCGACCAGGAACTCGCTCTCCTGCCCGGCAAAATCTGAGCCGCTGCAATGACGCCGGCGCCGCTGGCATCCTACGCGATGATTGTGCAGCGCTCCCGCGGGCGCCGCTTTCCTGAACCGCTGCATCCCTACCGCGACGACTATGCGCGTGACCGTGACCGCGTAATCCACTCTCGCGCCTTCCGCCGTCTCGAAGCCAAGACGCAAGTTTTCACCACTCGCTTCTCCGACCACTTTCGCAATCGCCTGACCCATACCATCGAAGTAGCTCAAATCGCGCGTACAGTTTCCGACGCCCTGCGGCTCAACACTGGCCTGACCGAAGCGCTCGCTCTCGTCCACGATATCGGGCACCCGCCCTTCGGCCACGCGGGCGAAAAACAGCTCGATTTCAGAATGCGCGAGCGCGGCGACCGCTTTAACCACAACCTCCACGCGCTTCGCATTGTCGAACAATTCGAGCAGCGCTATCTCGATTTTCCCGGACTCAATCTCACCTTTGAAGTGCGCGAAGGCATCGTCAAGCATTCGGGAAATTATTCCGCCGCGGATTTTCCCACGCTCGCTGAATATCTTTTGGACCAGCAGCCTCCACTGGAAGCCCAGCTTATCGATCTCGTTGACGAAATCGCTTACAACACCGCCGACCTCGACGACGGTTTCGAAGCGCGCCTGCTCGATCTCGATCTGCTGCGCGCCGAAGTGCCCATTTTCAATGATGCATATGCGGAGATCGACCGCCGCTATCCGCAAGGCCGCCGCAAGCTAAAATTCAACGAGACGCTCAAGCAGATTCTTAATCGCCTGGCTACCGACTTGATCGACAACACCTCCCGTCGAGTGCTGGAAAGCCGCATCGAGACTGTCGAGGACGTCCGCAGCCTTCCTAAACGTCTGGCCGCTTTCTCCCCCGAAATCGCTCGCCAGAATTCCGAGCTGAAACGATTTCTTCACGCCCGGCTCTATTCGAATCCAGCAATCGCGGATGATCGCGACCGCTCGGTGGCTGCGCTCGACGCGCTTTTTCTGTTCTTCGCCGAGCATCCGGACCGCATGCCAAAACAATATGCCGAGCTCGCCCAAATCGAGCCACGCCATCGGGTTGTCTGCGACTACATCGCCGGCATGACCGACCATTTTCTACTCCGCCAGCGCAACGAGCTGCTGGGCTCCACGGCCGGTCACTCGGATTGACCGCTCGACAAGCAGTTCCACATCCCGCACCCAGTCTAAGAAAGTCATTGTCCATTTGGTGTCAGCTTAAAACTTCCCAAAGTCGCTTCCTTGACAACGCCGGTACGGGTCATATAATTAACTTGTACGCACGCGGGGAAAATCAATGTTTCTCGACGTAAAAGAACTCGCCGTTCGAAAAATCCGCATCCGGAAGAGCTATATTCCGGGTACGCTGGATTTCCATTCTGGCGAGTTCCGCCAGATCGAACCCCTGGAAGTGCGTGCTACCGCGGAGCTTATGGAAGGGCAAATCCGCGTATATGGCAATCTTCACACTCGCGTTGAAATGATCTGTGCCCGCTGCCTGGATACCGTAGTCGAGGAAATCAGCCGCGACTTTGACCTGTTCTACCGCCCGATGACGGCGATTGCCCCGGACGAGGAATATCACCTCAATCTGGACGACACCGAAGTCGCCTTCTTCGAAGGGGACGGCCTGTTCCTCGCCGATGTGCTCGCTGAGCAGGTAAATCTCGCGCTCCCGATGAAGGTGATCTGCCGCGCCGACTGCCGCGGTTTGTGCGCGCACTGCGGCGCCAATCTGAATAACGAAGAATGTCGCTGCGAAAAGAATGCTTCCGATCCGCGCCTCGCTCCACTGGCCCGCTTGAAGCAGGACTGGTTCAAAAAGCAATAAAACGCTACACTATCACTTTCCCATTTCGGCTGTGCTGAGCCGCAGCCTGTTAATTTAGAGGAGCAGGAATGCCTAATCCAAAACGACGTCACTCCCACGCGCGCAAAAATAAGCGGCGCGCACACGACCATCTTCACACGCTGTCGCTGTCCGATTGTCCGAATTGCCATGAGAAGAAACTGCCTCACCAGGCATGTCCCCACTGCGGACAGTACAAAGGCCGCGAAGTGATTGACACTTCGGCCAAGACAGCCTAACTTTCCCCTTCACCTGCCTTCCGAGTCGGTGACCTTTGGCTGAGATGACCACCATCGCAATAGACGCTATGGGAGGCGACCATGCCCCTCGCGCCGAAGTAGACGGCGCGATCCTGGCCGCCCGCGAATTGGGTGTGCGCATCCTGCTAGTGGGCATAGAAGCCGCCATTCGGCAGGAGTTGAGCCGCCACCGCGATCGCGACCGCAGCCTGCCCATCGAAGTTGTCGGCGCCTCGGAAGTGATCACCATGAGCGACTCGCCATCGCAGGCGTTTCGCCGCAAAAAAGAAAGCTCCATGCACGTAGCCGCGCGTCTGGTGCGCGACGGAAAAGCTGAAGCAATGGTCAGCGCGGGCAACACGGGCGCAGCCATGACTGTTGCTCGCTTCGTTCTCGGCACGCTTCCTTCCGTCGACCGTCCGGCGCTCGCCGCGGCCTTTCCCAACATGAAAGACAAAGTTTCGGTAATCCTCGACGTGGGCGCCAACGTCGATTCAAAGCCTGAACAAATCAGGCAATTCGCGGTGATGGGCGAAATTTATTTTCGCGCGATTTGGGGAGTCAAACGTCCGCGAGTGGCTCTGCTTTCCATCGGCGAAGAAGAAATGAAGGGCAACGAGTTGACCCGCGAGGCATCCAACCTGCTAAAACAGTCGTCGCTGAATTTCGTCGGCAACGTGGAAGGGCGCGACGTGTTTCGCGGCAATGTTGACGTCATCGTCTGCGATGGTTTCATCGGCAACGTGGCCCTGAAAATCAGCGAAGGCCTCGTGGAGCACGTTCAGGGCATGCTGAAAAAAGCCATCAAGAGCTCGCTGAAATCGCAGATCGGCTACGCTCTGTCCAAAGAAGCTTTTGACGATTTCCGCAAACGCACCGATTCCTCGGAAACCGGTGGCGCTCCCCTCTTGGGTGTTCGCGGAATCACCATCATTGCGCACGGCCGCTCGAATCCCAACGCCATCAAGAACGCCATACGCGTCGCCAGCGAACTCTGCCGCGCGCGCGTAAACGACAAAATCGATCAGGAGCTTTCCGCTGCTGCCGTCGCCGCGCAGGGCTGACCTCAGCGGAATTTCAATCGCGCATGGGTAAACTCGCGTTCCTATTTCCGGGCCAGGGTTCGCAGTATTGCGGCATGGGCCGCGATCTCGCGGAGGCCTTCCCCGAATCGCGTCAGGTTTTCGACCAAGCGAATGCCGCGCTCGGATTCTCCATGTCCGACATGTGTTACACCGCCTCGCTGGAAGAGCTTAAGCAAACTGAAAATACCCAGCCCGCGATTCTCACGGTTTCCGTGGCAGCCTATCGCGCGCTCGAAAGCAGAGGCGTCAAGCCCGATTTTGTCGCCGGACATAGCCTGGGTGAATATTCCGCGCTTGTAGCGGCGGGCGGCCTCGATTTTTCGGCCGCCGTGAAACTGGTGCGCGCTCGCGGCCGCTACATGCAGGAAGCTGTCCCGGCCGGTGAAGGAGCGATGGCCGCGATTCTCGGTTTGCCGCCCGCGGAAGTATTGGAAATTTGCAAGAAAGCCGCGGACCACGAAGTCGTTTCGCCCGCGAACTTGAATTCACCCGAGCAGACCGTAATCTCCGGCAACGCTGCAGCGGTAAAACGAGCCGTCGAAATCGCTTCGCAAAGCGGCGCGAAAAGAGCCGTGATTCTTCCCGTCTCCGCGCCTTTTCATTGCGCGCTCATGGCTCCCGCGCAAAAGCGCCTCGAACAGGATCTCCGTGCCGCAAGTTTCGGCCCGGTGAAAATTCCTCTGTTCACCAATGTGGACGCCGAATCCATCGCCACCGGCGACGAAGCGCGCGAAGCCCTGATCCGCCAAGTCACCGCACCGGTGCGTTGGCTCGATTCCATCCACGAAATGATTGAATCCGGCGTCACGATTTTCGTCGAAGTCGGCCCGGGCAAAGTTCTCTCCGGCTTGATGCGCCAGATCGACCGCTCCGTCCGCAGCCTCAACGTGGAAGACGCCCCCAGCCTCCGAGCCGCCATCGAAAAAATCGCCCAACTGCGCGCCGAATCCCCGGAATCGTAGATTTCACCTGAATGCGATCAGAGCGGAGGAGCGCAACTAATGGACTGGGATGATGGCTCGACGGTCGTACATGACTGGGTAAACCTGCCTCAAGGCGCTACAATCGTCTCTCTGTGGGACTGTTTACATGATGCTCGCCTCGTCTCCCTTAGTTCTAATCTCTTGGAAAGATCAGTGTCGTTGTTTTGTCAAATTGAACATCTACGCTCATTCCATCTATTGCCCGAAGGAGTGCAATTCGTTCTTAAGCTGGAAAGTGTCCAATCTGCGCGAGTAGTTCGGTCCGCCATTTGGCCAGGTGGTTGTTCGGTTCCGGGTGGCGCCTCGCGCGAGGAGGAATCGAGGACTATTGCCGAGTATCAATCCAAGTGGCGTGAGGAATCTACGTCATGGAATGACTTCGAGATTGCAGTGAATCGCGAAGACGGGGACGTTTTCTACATTTTGGATGCGGCGCTCGCAACCTCGCGCGACGGCATTCTTTCTGTTCGGATCGACGGACAGCTTGGTACCGG
>DATNLC010000002.1:0-50103 GCA_035603075.1 Candidatus Acidiferrales bacterium
TCAGCAAGGCGAAGTGGTTGGGTTGCTCGGGCCGAACGGCGCCGGAAAGACCACGACGTTTTACATCCTGGTCGGTCTAGCGCGTCCGGACTATGGGCGCGTTTTACTGGACGGCGAGGATATCACCGACCTCCCCATGTACCTCCGGGCCCGAAGCGGAATAAGCTACCTACCTCAAGAGCCTTCGGTTTTTCGCAAGCTAACGGTGGAAGAAAACTTGCTCGCCGTGCTGGAGACTTTGCCGGTTACTCCGGAGCAGCGGCGCGACAGGGTGGAAGAATTGCTGGCACAAATGGGACTCGAGGGAGTGCGGTATAGCCAGGCGTATGTGCTGTCTGGCGGCGAGCGCCGGCGACTTGAAATCGCGCGGTCGCTGGTTTTATCGCCGTCGTTCGTGCTGCTGGACGAACCCTTTTCAGGAATCGATCCGCTGACGGTGGTGGATATTCAGAAAATTATAGCGGATTTGAGTGCAGCGGGAATCGGAGTGCTGGTAACTGACCATAACGTGCGCGAGACGCTGGCGGTAACGAATCGCGCCTACATTATCAGCGACGGAAAAATTTTGTTTGCCGGAACACCCCAAGAACTTTCGACGAATGCCGAGGTGAGAAGGATTTATCTGGGAGAAGGTTTCCGGCTGAATTGAACTAAATTTATGAATTGGCTTCAACCAAAATTAAATCTGCGCGTCGCTCAGAAGCAGATACTGACGCCTGGGTTGGTCCAAATGGTCAGCGTGCTGGCGCTGAATCGTTTGGAGCTTCGCGAGATGATCAATCAGGAGATCATGGCCAATCCCGTTCTCGACGAAGCCACCGAAGACGACGGAGTCACCGCGGAAAGCTACACCGACGAGGCTTTCCTCAAGAAGGAAACCGAAAAAGTTCCGGAAGTAACGCCGGCAAATCCCTTTGACGAATTCGATTTCGGGTCTTTCTTCACGCAGTACCTCGATTCTGGAGCGGAGAGGATTTCCAACAGCGAACGCGAAGAAATTGAAAAACCTTCGTTCGATAAGTTTCTCTCTTCGCCGCAAAGCCTCGCCGACCATCTGAACTGGCAACTCAGCGTGAGCATTTGCACGGAAACAGTGCGCAAAATCGCCGAATCGATCGTCGGCAACCTGGATGAGAACGGTTACCTTACCGCGTCACTCGATGAACTCGCGCAAGCTGGAAATTATTCTATGGACGACGTGGAAGAAGCGCTGGCCATGGTGCAGGAGTTTGACCCGCCGGGGATTGGCGCACGCGATTTGCAGGAATGCTTGTTGATGCAGCTCAAGCTAATCGATCCGCAGAATACGCTAGCGCAGCAAATCATCGCGGATCATCTGAAGCTGCTTCAGAACAACCAGCTCAAAGAAGTAGCGCGTGCATTGAACCGGCCAGTGGAACTGGTTAAGCGCGCGGTGGATGTGATCAAGCGGCTCGATCCGCGGCCAGGACTGCGCTACAACCGCACGGAGCCGAGGCTCGTCGAGCCGGACGTTCAATTTCGAAAAGTGGATGGCGAGTGGCAGGCGTTCATGAATGACGATGATCTGCCTCAACTTCGCCTGAACCCGACCTATCGCCGTCTTTTGTCGCGCGATGCGGCCGATCGCGATGTGCGTAATTACGTGAAAGAACGTTTTACCGCTGCGATTCAGCTGATGAAAAATATCGAACAGCGCAAGCACACGATTCAGCGCGTTTGCCAGTCGATTCTTCGGCGGCAAGGCGATTTTCTGGACTACGGCGCGGATCAGTTGAAGCCGATGATGATCAAAGAGGTCGCCGAGGAAGTTGGCGTGCACCCTTCCACCGTCAGCCGTGCAGTTGCGAATAAATATGTGCACACACCGCAGGGCGTGCTGGAACTTCGCTACTTCTTCAGCGAGTCGGTGAATGGGCCGCAGGGAAGCGAAATGTCTCTGCTTTCGCTCAAGCGCCGTGTGAAGAAAATGATCGAGGACGAAGATACCTCTCATCCGCTGACTGACGAGCAGATTACGAAAAAGCTGAGCGACGAAGGCATTCACGTCACTCGTCGCACCGTCGCGAAATATCGCGAAGACCTCCGCATTCCCAGCACGCACCGCCGACGGGTAAAGGCTTAGCTCTCCGGCCGTGAAGCGCACGCCCAGAAATCGAACTCGCGACGCACACCATCTAGTCCTCCTCACCGGCCTTTCCGGCTCGGGCAAAGGATCCGTGCTGAATACCTTTGAGGACCTTGGTTTTTATTGCGTGGATAATCTGCCCGTCGCGCTGATTCCGAAATTTAGCGAGCTGTATGTGGAAGGGGGCGAGATTGAGCGCGCAGCGTTGCTGGTGGACGCTCGAGAGGGCGAGCAAATCGATAAGCTCCCAGGAATTTATCGGCGTCTGGTCAACGAGCATCCGGCGACGCTCGTATTCGTCGAGGCAAGCGACGAAGCGTTAATGCGGCGTTTTAGCGAGACGCGGCGACCGCATCCGTTGGGGCGTGACGGATCCATTGCCGAAGGAATACGCGAAGAGCGCCGGAGGATGGCGCCGATTCGGCGGCTTGCGGACGTTGTAATCGACACCACGAAATTCAACGTGCATGAACTGCGGCAGTTCATAATTGACCGCTTTCAAAACCCGGGACGGCGGCCGTTGCTCGTCTCGGTTGTGAGTTTCGGATTCCGCTACGGAATTCCAACCGATGCGGATCTGGTATTCGACGTACGCTTTCTTCCGAACCCGCACTTTGTTCCGCGATTGCGCCCGTTCAGTGGAAAGGATCCGCGGGTCGCGCGCTACATTCGTTCTTTTCCGCAAACCGGCGAGTTCCTGCGACGCATCGAAAGCTTGCTGCTTTACTTGATTCCACACTACATTCAGGAAGGAAAGAGCTATCTGACAGTCGCGCTGGGATGCACCGGGGGACGGCATCGGTCTGTAGCGCTGGCAGAAACAATCAAACGGGCGGTCAAGAAAAAGGGATATTCAGCGAAGGTCGTGCATCGCGACCTCGACAAAACAGCATCTTGATATTAAACGGGCGCCACGCGGACTGAGGTCTTCAATTTGGCTTCTGAAATTAAAAACGATTCCAACATGACGCAGGGAGAGGAATTCCGAAGGCTGCTTCACTATCTCTCGCCCTACACCGGACTGCTGGCTGTCGGCGTTGTTCTTATGGCGGCGATGGGAATTGCAGAAGGGTTGGTGCCGCTTGCCATCGCGCCCGCGGTGGATGTGGTTTTAAATCCGCAATCCGCGCTCCAGAAGCTGGTCCTCTTTCGAGTTCCCGGCACGGACCACATTTTGTACATGAACGATTTAGTTCCCTCTCGAGTACATCACGTCTGGTCAGTTTTTGCGCTGGCTTTGCTTTTTATCTTTTTGTTCAAGGCAGTTGCAGAATATTTCGGCGGCACAATAATTCAATATGTCGGACTTTCCGCTGTCACGGATCTTAGGGATCGCGTTTACCGCAAAGTCGTGCAGCAACCCGTCGGTTTCTTCCACCACAACCCCGTCGGGCGGGTGATGTCCGCGGTGATTAGCGACATCGAACAGTTGCGCAGCGCTTTCTCCGATTACATGGCCGATTTTTTCCGCCAAATTTTCAATTTGATCGCGTTTGTAAGCGTCTTATTACTCATCGATTGGCGAATGGCCGTGGGCTCCGCCGTTCTTGTCCCGCTAGTGGTTTGGCCAGTTGGGAAATTGACTCGCAAAATTCGCCGTTCTACTGAAAAAAGCCGCTCCCGCCTTGCCGATCTTAGTCAAATCCTTCAAGAAACCATCAGCGGTAACCGCGTGGTCAAAGCGTTCGGGATGGAAGGTTTCGAAATTCGGAAATTTCAGGGCGCCGCCAGAAGTCTGCGTCGAGAAAACATGCGCTGGATTCGCGCCATGGCGGCCACCGGACCCATCATGGACGTCCTCGGCGCGGTGGTAGTGGCGATGATCCTCTTTTTTGCGCGCGGCGAAATCAAGGCGGGTCGCATGACCGTGGGTTTATTTGGCGCGTTTACCTTTGCCCTGTTCAAAGCCTATGAACCCATCAAACGAGTTGGCAACATCTATCAGCTTTTCGTGCAAGCGCTGGGAACCTCTGCCCAAGTATTCAGACTTCTCGACTTGCCGGAAGAAAAACTCGACGTGCCGAACGCCAAATCCTTGCCGCGTCTTTCGGAATCCGTCGAATTTGCGGACGCCAGTTTTACATACGACGATGGCGATGTGCCTACTCTTCGCAACCTGAAGCTGAAAGTTCCGGCCGGCGCAGTTGTCGCAATCGTGGGCTCGAGCGGCGCCGGCAAGACCACGCTAGTGAATCTCCTCCCTCGCTTTTACGATGCCACCTCAGGTTCGTTGCTGATAGATGGCCAAGATGTTCGTGAAGTCACTTTGCGCTCGCTCCGCGAGCAGATGGCCATCGTGACGCAGGAGACTATCCTTTTTAACGACACCATCTGGAACAATCTGTGCTACGGCTGGCCCAATATGCCGGAAGAAAAAGTGGTTGCCGCAGCCAAAGCAGCGCTGGCCCACGATTTCATCATGCAGATGCCCGCTGGATATCAGACCCTTATCGGCGATCGTGGCCAAAGGCTTTCGGGCGGGCAACGCCAGCGCCTTGCAATCGCCCGCGCATTGCTGAAAGACGCGCCCATCTTGATTTTGGACGAAGCGACCTCGGAGCTCGATTCCGAATCCGAAATGCTGGTACAGGACGCACTGAACAATCTGATGACCGGCCGCACAGTGTTCGTGATCGCCCATCGGCTTTCAACTATTCGCCGCGCCGACTTGATTGCTGTGCTGGAAGGCGGCACAATCCGTGAGCTTGGCACGCACGAAGAGCTCCTCGCACGTGGCGGCGTCTACGCGCGTCTTTACGAGATGCAATTCCGCGACGTCGATACGGTGACGCGCGCCGCAGGCCCGGCATGACCATGACAGGCACAGGTTCGCAATCCATTTCCCCGGAAACTTCAAGACCCGTTGGGATGGGCTTAAAGTCCATGACCGGCTATGCTCAGGCCCGTGCCGTGGAAAACGGCTGGAGTTTGCGCGTAACGATCCGAAGCGTGAATCACCGATTTCTTGATTTGCATTTGCGAATGCCCGAGGGTTTCGAGCCTCTCGAACCACGCATTCGCCAACTAATACGTGAACGGATCCGGCGCGGGCACTTAGACGTTATAGTGCATTACGAGTTGGCGGGGCCTTCCGCTGTAGGCGTGAATCACGACGTTGCAGCGGCGTATCTCCAGAGCGCGAATGCACTGAGAAAACAATTTGGACTTCAGTCGGAGCCGGACGTGGCGTCCATCATGCGGTTGCCGGGAGTAATCGGTGCGGCTTCCGCTTCCTTGGAAGGGGAACTCGAACAGATCGCAAAAGTGGTGTCGCGTTGCATGACGGAATCGCTCGACAAGCTCGACCGCATGCGCGGAGACGAGGCCAATCATCTGCGCCAGGAAATGTCGGCGAGGCTAAAAAGCATTGCGGCTATGACCTCGGATGTAGCCGAGCTCGCGGAACGCGCCCGCCCGGCATTCGCAAAACGCCTTGAGGCGCGCTTGAGAGAGCTGCTCGGAGGAACGCAACTCGATCCGGCTCGCATTGCACAAGAGGCTGCGTTAGCTGCCGAGCGCAGCGACGTTTCCGAAGAACTGGCGCGTTTGCATAGTCACGTGCAACAATTCGACAGCCTGCTGGCTACTTCATCGGACGTCGGCAAGAAATTGGATTTCTTGTTGCAGGAAATGCAGCGCGAAGCCAACACTTTACTTTCAAAGACTCCCGGGAACGAGACGGCGGGACTCGAAATCACGCGCTTGGCCCTCGAGATCAAATCCGAGATCGAGAAAATACGCGAACAAGTGCAGAACATAGAATGAGCAAATCGGATCCGCTGGTGTTCATCGTTTCGGGACCGTCCGGTTCAGGCAAGTCGACACTGGTCGAAAAGATTCTGCAGTTGCCCGGGACCATGCTGTCTGTTTCGTGCACTACACGCATGCCGCGCAAGACGGAGAGTGAAGGCAAGTGGTACAATTTCGTCACTGAGCCTGAATTCCAGGAGATGGTTGAACGGGGCGATTTTCTGGAGTATGCGCAGGTGTTTGGCAAAAACTGGTACGGCACTCCGCGCAAATGGTTGGATGACGCACAGGCGCAGAAAAAAGATCTCGTTCTCGAAATTGACGTTCAGGGTGCTTTGCAGGTGAAACAAAAGCTGCCCGGCGCTGTTGCGATTTTTGTCCTGCCGCCTTCTCGAACGGAGCTCGAACATCGCATCCGGGCGCGCGGGCAGGATTCGGAAGACGAAATTCGCCGGCGACTTGAACGAGCGCGGCAGGAAATGCTTAACTACAGCAGCTACGATTTCGCCATAATCAACGACGATCTCGAGCGGGCCGGGCAAGCAGTGCAGGCGATTGCGCTTGGGTCGCGATTCCGAGTGCCGCGTAACGAAGAACGAATTCGCGAAATTTTGAAGTCCTTTGGAGGCTGATCTGAACATGGCCGTGTTAAGAGATCCACCGGAAAGCCAGTTTGCTTACGTAGTAGTCGTCGCGCGTCGCGCCCGGCAATTGATGATCGGCGGGCGGCCGATGGTTGATAACCCCCGATCCCGCAAGACAACCCGCATCGCCGAAGAGGAACTGCTGAAGGGCCTGCTCGAATATGAAGCAAAAGAATTGAGCGGCGAGCCTGAAGACAAGGATGGAAAGCGTCGGAAGTAGCATCCGACGCGACTAGATGAAGATTGCGCTTGGCGTTACCGGAGGCGTAGCTGCTTACAAAGCGGCGGAACTGGTGCGGCGCCTGCAGCAGGAAAAGTTGGACGTGCAGGTTGTTATGACGCGCTCGGCGCAGGAATTCGTCACTTCTCTCACTTTTGCCGCTCTCACCGGGCAAAAAGTAATCACAGACATGTTCAGCGCGGGCGACTCCGGGCCCGCGAATGTGGAAAGCGCAATCGAGCATATCGCAGTGGCCCAACGAATCGATTTGCTCCTGGTTGCGCCCGCCACTGCGGACATACTCGGCAAATTCGCTCACGGCATTGCCCAGGATTTTCTTTCGACTCTTTACCTCGCCACCAAAGCTCCCGTAGTCGTCGCGCCGGCGATGAACGTCAACATGTGGGAGCACTCCGCTACGCAACGAAACCTTGAGATATTGCGGGAACGCGGAGTTCATGTGGTAGATCCCGACGAAGGATATCTTGCCTGCGGCATGACGGGTTCCGGCCGTCTGGCTGCCACCGAAACGATTGCCAGAAAAGTCTGCGACGTGCTCGGTATTCGACACGATTTGGCGAGGCAAACAATTCTCGTCACTGCCGGCCCCACTTGCGAAGATATCGATCCGGTTCGGTTCCTCACGAATCGCTCGTCGGGGAAAATGGGTTACGCGCTGGCGGAAGCCGCGCATCGCCGCGGAGCTCACGTCGTGCTGGTAAGCGGACCAACGGATTTGAAAGTTCCCGACGGCGTCGATTGGGTTCCAGTACGCGCAACCGAGGAAATGCACCGAGCTGTTAGAGAGCGCGCGACGACGGCTAACGTTGTGATTATGGCGGCAGCGGTCTCGGATTATCGCCCAGCCGCTCAGCACGATAAGAAACTCAAGCGCGGCGAGGGATCGTTCACACTTGAACTCGAGCCTACGACCGATATTCTTGCGGAGTTGGGCCGCGAGAAGCAGGGGCAAATTTTAGTGGGCTTTGCCGCTGAAACGAACTCCGTAGCGGAAAATGCCCGCGGAAAGCTCGCGCGCAAGGGCGCGGACATGATCGTCGCAAACGACGTGACGCAGGAAGGCGCGGGATTCGACACGGACACGAACATTGTCACGCTCTATCTGCGCGATGGCCGCGAAATTCCACTTCCTAAGATGAGTAAATTTGAAGTTGCGAATCAAATCCTCGATCGCGTCCTCGAAGTTCAAAAGCATTCGGACTAAAGCCGGACTTTTTTCGCCCGCACAATTGTAAAACCGCCTTCCTTGCGCTGCGCAACGCGAATGGCTGTGATAAAGTCTCTCTGTCGAATTGCAAAATTGGGAGGACTCGCTGGAACCTGGCAATCGTGCGCGTGTGGAAGCGTGGCTTCGCTACGGAAACGACCTGGGTCTCGGGCCGTACTACCGGGACCGCGCTGTGCTCCAGCAGGATGTGGCAGCGAGCGAAGGTCTAAGTGCTAAATCGGTTGACCAAGCCGCGCAGACGGTGGCCGCTGCCGTCGGACAGGCGGGCGCTGTTTCTTCAGTCCGTGTGTCGCCGACGAGCGTGCCGCCAGTGGCAGGCGCTCCGTTAAGTTCCTCTTCTGTAATTTCTTCGGCTGCCGGACCGTCGCTTTTCGAGGCTAGCGATCGGATCGAAGGTGACACCTTTCAGCTTATTCGAGAAACCATTGGCGATTGCACTCGCTGCAAGTTGCACAAGGGCCGCACGAATATCGTATTCGGAGTCGGCAGCCTGAAAGCGCAGTTGGTTTTCGTCGGCGAAGGGCCCGGTCGCGACGAAGATATCAAAGGCGAGCCTTTCGTCGGCCGCGCGGGAAAACTGCTTACGCAGATGATCGAGGCCATGGGGCTGCGCCGCGAGGACGTCTACATCTGTAACGTGGTGAAATGCCGCCCGCCCGAAAACCGCCTGCCCGAAAAAGACGAAATCACAACTTGTTCTCCGTTTCTCTTTCGGCAGATTGATGTAATCCGGCCGAAAGTGATTTGTTGCCTTGGGAGCTGCGCGTCGCAAACGCTTTTGCAAACGACCCAAGGCATCTCCCGATTTCGAGGCGAATGGTTTGATTTCCGCGGTTCGAAACTGATCGCCACATATCATCCTGCTTATCTCCTGCGAAATCCGAACGCGAAGGGCGAAGTCTGGAAAGATCTGCAAAAAGTTATGGCGGTCCTCGGTCTGCAACCGAAGCGCAAATAGCCTGCCGTAGCGGAGAATTTCATTGGGCATCATTCTCGGATTGACCGGTGCCGTGTGCTGGGGCATGGCGGATTTTGCCGCGCGGTTCGCATCGCGAAGAGTGGGCGCGTACCGCACGTTGCTCTACATGCAGCTCTTCGGTTTTCTCGCGCTCAGCATATATCTGAAATTTGCGGGCGGGTTTTCACACGTGGCTCCTGGGTGGCAACCCTGGGCGCTCACCGTCGCCGCTGGTTTGCTCAATGTGGTCGCTTCACTTTCGCTTTACCATTCGTTCGAGATTGGCGTGATGAGTATAGTCGGACCAGTTTCCTCCAGCTATCCCGCGCTAACGGTTGCACTGGCGCTCGCCAGCGGCGAACGCATCCATGCGCTCCGCGGAATTGGAATGGCAACAACGCTCGCGGGTGTGATCCTGGCGGCGATGTCGTTTGCGCCAAAAGCAAATGATGCGTCGGATTCAAACGGCGTGGGTTCCGGCGCACGCTTGTCGCGCGGCGTTGGCTGGGCCATCTTGGCGGCAGTAGGCTTCGGCTTCATGTTTTGGTTTCTTGGATTTCACGTAATCCCCCTCGTAGGCGACGCCGTTTCGGTTTGGGTGATGCGGCTGACAGCACTCGTGTCGCTCTCAGTATTCGCGCTGCCCGCGCGCCAAAGTATCCGGCTTCCGCACGGAGGCGTTTGGTGGATGCTCGCGGCCGTAGGATTCATGGACACGGCAGCTTTCGTGTCCAACAATGCCGGCTTGCACATCGGGCCAGTCTCCGTAGTCAGCGTTCTTGCATCGCTGTACGGCGCCGTTACGGTTTTGCTTTCGTGGATTTTCCTGCGCGAGCGGCTGGAGCGTAGCCAGTGGCTGGGAATCGTCCTCATTTTTATCGGTATCGTCTGCGTTAGTATCTGAGGCAAATGAGTCCGTTTGATCAGCCCAGATGAGGGGCCGCGCGGGCTGTTACACTATTCTCCATCCATGATTCGACGCTATTGCGAGGTTGCGCTTTCCGTCCCGCTGCGCTCAACGTTTACTTACGCCGTGCCTGAATCTTTTCAGGGGGAAGACCTCCCCGGGCGGCGGTTGCTCGTACCATTCCGTAATCGAGCGATGGTCGGTGTCGGCCTCTCGGTTTCTGAAACGGCTCCGGCAATCGCGCGCGTCAAGGAAATTTCTGAACTGCTCGATCCGGTTC
The DNA here is from genome assembly GCA_035603075.1 of Candidatus Acidiferrales bacterium. GTDB lineage: Bacteria > Acidobacteriota > Terriglobia > Acidiferrales > UBA7541 > Palsa-295. The sequence continues at coordinate 10,116 of DATNLC010000002.1, forward strand.
CCGCGCTACCTGCAAAGCTCATCGAACTAGGACGCTGGATCAGTCGCTACTATCTCGCGCCTATCGGCGAAACGCTTCGCGCGATGCTTCCCCCGGAAATCGAGCTGCGCCATGACCGCGAATACTGGCTGACGGATGATGGGCGCACATATTTCCAGGAACTTGTCGCCAGCGCCGAGAACACTGACGTTGAAACCAGCGAGCTGCAGTTCTTGCGTCGATTCGAAGATACCGCTGAAAATGGGCCAACGATCCAGTCGGCCGCCGTGCGGCGATTGCCAGGTACAGAAGCTGCGGCAGAGAGATTTGTTCGCCGGGGTTACCTGGCTGCGCGGGAAGTGACCCACAAACGCAAGACGCGGACGCAAAGAATTGTCGCCTGGAATCCCGCAAAGGAAGAACCCGCAACAAACGCCGCTGAAGAAAAAATTCGCGAGGTTCTGACGGCGATCCGCGGACCGTTGCCACTGGCGCTTTTGATGAAGAGAGCGCAGGTGTCGCGCGCCGTCATCCAGCGCTTGGAAAAACAAGGGCGCGTGCTCACTTGGGAAGAGCCCGTTACTGTCGAAGAAGATTCCTGGGATACGGATTTCGCACCACCCACCAATGTATTGAATGCGGAACAGAAGCAGGCACTCGCTGAGATCTGGCGCTGGTTGGTGGCCGGGAAATTCACCGCGGGACTGCTTCATGGCGTCACGGGCAGCGGCAAGACGGAAGTATATCTGGGCGCGATCGAAGCGGCGATTTCGCGCGGAAAGACGGCAATCGTTCTGGTTCCTGAAATTGCGCTGACGTTGTGGGTTGGCCGCTTGGTGCGCGCGCGGTTTGGCGAAACGGTCGCGGTATTGCACAGCGGTTTACCGGACGTGGAACGCGCGCGCGAGTGGTGGCGCGTCCGGCATGGGCAAGCAAGCATTGTGGTAGGAACGCGCTCGGCTATTTTTGCGCCGCTCGAAAATCTTGGCTTGATCATCGTCGATGAAGAGCAGGAAACCAGCTATAAGCAGGAAGAGACTCCGCGTTACAACGGCCGGGATGTTGCTGTATATCGTGCTCGGCTGGAGGGAGCGGTTGCGCTGCTTGGCTCCGCGACTCCTTCACTCGAGACATATCACAACGCCCGAGCCGGAAAATATCAACTGCTCGAATTGACCTCGCGCGTCGAGAATCGCCCTCTCGCCGATGTTCGCGTGGTGGACCTGCGCGAGGAATTTCGCCAACAGCACAAAGCGGCAGCGGTGTCGGAATCTTTGCGCGCGGCGATTGCGCTGCGTCTGGAAGAAAAGACGCAAGCAATGGTGTTGATCAACCGGCGCGGCTATTCCTGGTCGCTCCTTTGCCGCAGTTGCGGCGCAATGGTGCAATGCGAAAATTGCAGCATCGCCCTGACCTATCATAAAAGCCGCCAACGACTGGAATGCCACTATTGTGGCTATACGATTCGTCCACCGAAGAAATGCCCGAAGTGCAACGGCGAGTACATGTATTTCGTCGGCGATGGCGCGGAGAAAGTGGAAGAATATCTGCACGAAAGATTTCCGACTGCGCGCATCGCGAGGCTCGACCGCGACACGGTTCGGACGAAACGCGAATACCAGCAAGTGCTTGGCGCGTTCGCAGACGGCGAATTGGACATTCTCGTCGGAACGCAGATGGTGGCAAAAGGCCACGATTTCCAGCGCGTAACTCTAGTTGGTGTGGTTGCCGCGGATCTTGCGCTAGGGCGTCCCGATTTTCGAGCGGCGGAGAGGACGTTCCAATTGCTCACGCAAGTTGCCGGGCGGGCGGGACGCGGCCAGCTAGCGGGTGAAGTGCTCGTGGAAACTTATTATCCCGAGCATTACGCCATCCAGCTCGCCGTGAAACAGGATTACGTTTCATTCTACGAAAAGGAAGCGCACTTCCGTCGAATGCTGCACTACCCGCCGTTCACTGCGCTGGCCAGCGTGCTGGTGCGCGATCGCAAAATTGAAAACGCAATTCGATGGTCGAGAGCGCTCGCGGATTATTTCGCTCCATTCGAAAATCGCGGCGTGAAAATTCTGGGTCCTGCCGCCGCGCCGCTTGCGCGCCTGAGGAAAGACTACCGTTTTCAGTTTGTCCTGAAGTCCCCGAAGCGGTCCGCTTTGTCGCAAGCTCTGAGTGGCGCGCTGGATTTCTGCGATGCAAAGAAAATTCCAGACACTGCCGTGATCGTTGACGTCGATCCCACGAGCCTTTTCTAGCCTGCCTTTTTTGATCCGCGCGTTCGCCAAATCAGATATGCAGGCACTCCAGCGAGGACCACACCCAGTCCGGCGACGGCCCCGGCAGGTCGCGAGAAAATCGCGTTCACCACGAGCGCTGCGGTAGCCAGTACGAAGATCGCGGGAGTCCAGGGGTATCCGGGCACGCGATACGGAAGAGTGGCACCAGGCATTCTCCGGCGATAAACAAAAATACTGGCGCCGGCCAGCCCGTAGAAGATCCAGCCGGTGAAAATCACATACGTAAACAATTGTTGAAAGCTTCCCAAGCATGCGAGGATTGCCGCCCAAACTCCCGCGGTGAGAATCGCGAAAGCGGGAGTTCGAAAACGCGGATGCACTTCCGCCATTTTGCGAAAAAACAAGCGGTCGCCAGCCATGGCATAGTAAACGCGCGGAGCGGTGAGCTGAATGCTGTTCGCCGCGCTAAATGCGGAAATCATCACAAGCAGAGCGATGAACTTCGCCGCGGTTGGCCCAAGCATCGCGGCCATCGCGGTGGCAGCGATCGTGTCGGAACGGGCCGCTGCTGTTGGTCCAAGGGCCGCCACGTATGACGCGTCGGCGATCACGTAAATAATAGTCAATGAAAGCGTGCCGTAAAAAAAGGCGCGCGGAAAATCCCGCTGAGGATGCACGGCCTCTCCCGCGCTAAACGAAGCAAACTGCCAACCCTCGTAGGACCACAGCGCTGCAATCATCGCCAACCCGAAGTTCGAGATTAGCGATCCGTTGATTCGTTCCGGCCAAAGAAGACCTTGCGAACCGTGAAATCCGCGGCCGAGCGAAAGCAGCACTGCACTCATGCCAAGGATTAGCGCGATCTTGATATAGGTCGTCCAGTTCTGCAGGTCAGAGCTTTCGCGAGTGCCGTAGATATTGACGACGGTGATGACACCGATCATGGCCACGGCCGCCAGCTTCGTACCAAATGGCGTGAGCGGCACAACGTTGCCCAGGTAAGCGCTGAAGGCTACTGCGAGCGTCGCTATTCCTCCCGTGGCAATTACAAGAAACAACGTCCATCCGTAAAGAAACGCGGGCAGCCTGCCGAAACAATCTCGAATGTAAACATAGAGACCGCCGGCGTCAGGCTTCATCGCGGCGAGCTCGCCGTACGTGAGAGCGCCTACCAGAGACAAGAGCCCGCCGGCGATCCATACCAGCATCGCTAATCCAACCGAACCATCTACTTGGCGTTGAATCGCGCCGGGAACCAAAAATATGCCCGAGCCAATCACGCCGCCCATCACCAGCATCGTTAAATCGCGCAGCCTAAGCGTCCGGGTTAGTGTGGGTGTAGACGAAAGACCAGCGGAGGAAGAGTCCATGACTATGCGCGCATCATATCCTTCCTGCGGGGATGGTCAAGGAAGTGAAGACTGCGACGCGAGTCTAGGGATTGTTCAGCGGCCAGCGCGTGAAGCACAGAACGAAAATCGCCACCGCAAGGATCGCCAGTAATTTTCGAGAGGCGTTAAGCTCTTCCCAGCGGTCGTACACCGGCGGATGGCGAAATCGCAAAGACAGGATGATTAGGACAATCCCCCACAGCGCCCAGCCGTGCCAGAAATAGATTCCCAGCGCGACAAGTGCCAGTGAAACAGCCAATGAAATGTCTTTGTGTTTCTTGCTCGAGAGGCTGTAGAGAATATGTCCGCCATCAAGTTGCCAAACCGGTAGCAAGTTAAGCGCTGTGGCAAACAGTCCAAACCACGCGGCCAATGCTACGGGATGAAGTAAAACCGAAGTCGGATCGGCCCCAGGATGAAACATCGCGATAAAAATCCGTATGAGAGGAGGAAGGCCGAAGATGATCGCGCTGTTCTCCTGCACGCCAGGAACGATCTTCGATATCGCGATACCATAAGCGATGAGCGGGACCGCGACGACAAATCCTGCTATTGGCCCTGCGATACCGATGTCAAAAAGCGCGCGGCGAGTCGCGATGGGCGAGCGTATTCGCAAGAACGCACCGAAGGTCCCAAAAAGAAATGGAGAGGGAATAAAGTACGGATAGCTCACATCAATGCCATAAATCTTGCAGGCAATGAAATGCCCCATCTCGTGCGCCATCAAAAATCCCAGGAGCGTGAACGAAAAGGGAATTCCGAGCAGAAGCAGGTGCGGGTGCTCGAGCGGCGCCACCATTACCGCGAACGGATTTTCGTCTCCGGAATATGGCCCAATGTTATGCGAGTAGGACAACGCAAATTCGGAGCCAACCGCCAAGGTCGTGATTAGGGTGAGAAAAAAAAGAACTAACGCTAGCCATAGACGCCGGCCTTGCAGAACGGGACGAGGCGGAGCCGGCAACTCGATAATCTGTGGATAACCTAGGTCCAGAATTTCGACCGGAATGCGCGCATGACCGTTGCCGGGGATTTGATCCATGAAGGTTAGATGTCAGACGTCGAAATAGCGGCTAGCTCCTCGCCGCTGCTGTACCACCAGCATGCGCAGAAACCACGCGATCAGGACTTTGGAGCAGGAGCTGGAGACGGGGCTGGAAGCGTCTGGAGTTCCTTGCCGGGCTTGAAACGCACGGCTTTGCCCGGTGGAATGCTAACCTGTTGGCCGGTGCGAGGGTTCCGGCCAATGCCGGTCTTGCGCGGCTTCACGTTGAAAACGCCGAAGCGGCGCAGCTCAATTCGCTCACCCCGTCCGAGTGCGTTTTTCATGGCTTCGAACACGGTTTCCACCGCTTGTTCGGCCTTCGTTCGAGTGACATTGGTTTTTTGTACGATGGCGTTTACGATGTCGAGCTTGATCACACGAGCCTCCAGCTTCAACGCAAGCCTATGCTAGACAGGGGTTTGCAGGTTGTCAAGCGCCGTGGCGTGTAATAAACTGCGCAACTCGCATTCAGATCAAGCGAAGGCGAAAGACCGCCGAAACATTTCAGATTTCCCTGTAAGTATTTTGGCCAATGCAAGTGCGATACCAGTTCTGGAGGATACGATGTCGGTGAAGTCTGACAAATGGATACGCAAGATGGCGCGCGAGCACAAAATGATCGAGCCGTACGAAGACCGCCAGGTGCGCGACGGAGTGATCAGCTACGGCGTTTCGTCTTATGGCTACGATATGCGCGTCGCAGATGAATTTCGGATTTTCACCAACGTGAATTCTTCCATCGTCGATCCGAAAAATTTCGATTCGAAATCATTCGTGGAGTTCAAAGGCGACGTTTGTATCGTGCCGCCGAATTCCTTCGCGCTGGGACGCTCGGTGGAATATTTCCGGATTCCGAGGAACGTCCTCACTCTCTGCGTGGGCAAATCCACATATGCGCGCTGCGGGATCATTGTGAACGTCACGCCGTTCGAACCTGAATGGGAAGGTTTCGTCACGCTGGAAATCAGCAATACCACGCCGCTTCCCGCGCGCATTTATGGTAACGAGGGTCTCTGCCAGGTGATCTTCTTCGAATCCGACGAACAATGCGAAGTTTCGTACAAGGACAAGAAGGGCAAATATCAGTCGCAGCAGGGAATTGTCCTTCCGAAAATTTAGCCGCCAGTAGTAGCTCGCGAGCTCTGTCTTTATGGGTCCCGCTCCCGGGGCGGCGGCTGCGTTTGAATAACCCGAAACCTGCGGAGCAAGTTACAATATATCTAATCGCGATGGTTCCCCAACTTTCAGCACAGGAGTTGAGTAATTTTTCGCACGGACGGCGCGTAGAACACAGTAGGGCTTCCGCACGCAAGGAGAACGGGTCCTGATGGCAACTCTCGAAAATTCGCCAAAACACGACCTCGGCTCGTTGCGGATCAGTGATAGCCAGCGTAAGAGCCGCAAGACCGGCAAGATTTTCGGAATTTTCGCCGCGCTAATCGGTGTGATTGTAATCGTAACCGGCGCTGTCTTTGCTTTTCGCAATCAGAAACCTGTGGTCGAAGTGGCTGTAGCGCAGAAAGTCGCCGCCGGCCGTCCGGCTTTACTGAACGCCAGCGGTTACGTGACGCCACGGCGCCGCGCCACTATTGCCGCTAAGATCACCGGCCGCGTTACCAGAGTCAACTTCGAAGAGGGCATGCATGTTCAAGAGGGGTTTGTTCTCGCTACTCTTGACGACTCCGACGCGCGCCGCGCTCTCGATTCCGCCAAGGCCGACCGCGAGTCTGCCCAGGCTGCCATCGCTGATTTCCAAGTGCAGCTCAAGAACGCAGAGATCGAATTGCAGCGCGCGAAGCAGCTTTTGGCTGCCGGAGTACAGAGTCAGGAAACCTTGGACAATGCGACAATGGCGGCGGACAGTCTCCGCGCGAAAATCGCGCTAGCCAAGCAACAAGTGGCGGCGTCCGAAGCGCGCGTTAACGAGGCGCAGCAAAGCGTCGATAACACCGTGATCCGCGCCCCGTTCGACGGCATCGTCGTGTCCAAAGACGCGCAGGTAGGCGAAATGGTCTCGCCTAACTCCGCCGGCGGCGGCTTCACGCGCACCGGCATCGCGACAATCGTGGACATGAACTCGAACGAAATCGAAGTGGACGTGAATGAAGCATTTATTGCGCGAGTTGTGCCGGGACAAAACGTAACAGCCGTCCTCGACGCTTATCCCGACTGGCAGATTCCCTCGCGAGTTCGCACTGTGATTCCGACTGCCGACCGCCAGAAAGCCACGGTGAAAGTCCGTATCTCGTTTCTGAAGCTAGACCCGCGCATCCTGCCGGACATGGGAATCAAGGTCACTTTTTTCGGTGCCGCGCCGGAACAGAAAGGTGGCGCTGCCGAGCCGGCAGTTCTGATTCCGCAAGATGCGGTGCGAGATGACCAAGGGAAGAAAATAGTTTTCCTGGTGAAAAATGATCGGTTGGAACGTCGGGCCATTGGATTGGGCGGCACTCGCGGATCAGACGCCGAAGTTCTGGCCGGTGTCGAAGCCGGCGATACAGTCGTCGTGAAAGGGCCAGCGGCACTGCACGATGGAGAAGCAGTCGAAATCAAGAAATAGGAGCGGCCGAAATGGTGCGAGTGGATGGCATAGGAAGCTCTGGAAGTTTAATTCAAATCCGCGGGCTCGATAAGACCTACAGCCGCGGCGGCGAAGTGATCCACGTTTTGCAGGGTCTGAATCTCGACGTAGACAAGGGCGAGTTCGTCGCCTTCATGGGTCCGAGCGGCTCCGGAAAGACTACGCTGTTGAATCTTTTGGGCGGGCTGGACGTGCCCTCTAGAGGCAGCATCACGGTAGCAGGCGACGAGATTACAAATATGTCCGGCAGCAAGCTCACCACCTGGCGCGCTCGTCACGTGGGGTTCATCTTTCAGATGTACAACCTGATCCCAGTGCTCACCGCGTTTCAAAACGTCGAGCTGCCTTTGCTGCTTACGAAACTCTCAAAATCCGAGCGGCGACAGCACGTGGAGGCTGCGCTGGGAATTGTCGGACTTTCAGACAGAATGAATCATTACCCGCGTCAACTTTCGGGCGGACAAGAACAGCGCGTCGCTATAGCCCGCGCCATTATCGCGGATCCGACCTTTCTTCTTTGCGACGAGCCAACCGGGGATCTGGACCGCAAGAGCGCCGATGAGATCCTCGATCTTCTCACCCGTCTTTCCAAGGAATACACCAAGACTATTCTAATGGTCACGCATGATCCGGCGGCCGCTGAGCGCGCGCAAGCGACATTGCATCTGAATAAGGGCGTACTGGTCGAAGGCGTACTTGCCGCGGGAGGTAGCCGCTGATGAAATATTTTCCACTAATCCTCGCAAATCTTTTTCGCAAAAAGCTGCGCACCATCCTCACCATCGGCTCGTTTGCTGTGGCGATGCTTCTTTTCGGACTGCTCGCTGTGATTCATGGCGCGTTCACTGGCGGCGTGGATGTCGCCGGCGTGGACCGCTTAATGGTCGTCAACAAGACTTCCATCATTCAGCCGCTGCCGATTTCCTATCGCGATCAGATTCTGCGCATTCCCGGCGTGAAAGCGGTCACATTCGATGTCTGGTTTGGCGGCATCTACCAGGACCCAAAGAATTTCTTTCCTAGTTTTGCCATTGATCCCGTGAACCAGCGCGAGGTATTCCCCGAGCAGGCTGTAACAGACGCTGAATGGAACGCCTTCGTTGCCGACCGCCAAGGGGCGATCGTCGGATCGAAAACGGCCAAGCGCTTCGGTTGGAAAGTCGGCGACCGCGTTCCATTGAAAGCGCCCATCTACGATCTGGCCCCCTGGGAGTTCAACATACGCGGCATCTACGACAGCCCGCGCGCAGGAGTGGACCTTTCCCAGTTCTGGCTTCACTACAAGTATCTCGATGAGCGCCGCGCTTTCGAAAAGGGCGATATCGGCTGGTACACCGTGAAACTTAATTCTGCGGACGATTCGGTTCGCGTCGAAAAAACGATCGACGATATGTTCGCTAACTCTCCGTTCGAAACGAAAACCGAGACGCTTCAAGCCGCGGCTGCGGGCTGGGTCAAGCAAGCGGGTAACATCGAGTTTCTAATTCTCGCCATCGGCGGGGTTGTGTTCTTCACCCTGTTGCTCGTCACTGGTAACACGATGGCTATTGCCGTGCGCGAGCGCATGGGAGAGCTGGCGGTACTAAAAGCGGTCGGCTATTCCGATCGATTCATCCTGTTCTTCGTGCTCGCGGAGTCTTTGTTCATTGCGATGTTGGGCGGCGCACTTGGCCTGGGAGCTGCAAAGGTATTCACGATAGTGGTTGGCGATCCCACGGGAGGATTGCTCCAATCCTTTGTCCTCCCGAGCTCCGCGATCTTGCTTGGCTTGGCGGCCGCGTTTGGAGTGGGAATTCTAGCTGGGATAATTCCGGCCACGTCTGCTATGCGTCTGCGTGTGGTTGACGCTCTTCGGGGGATTTAGCTGATGGCAATTCCAATTGTTTACAATTTGCGAAGTCTCCGGGCGCGCTGGGTCTCCGCGATCGTAGCGGTGCTCGGTATCGCCGGCACGGTGGGAGTTTTTCTCGCCATGCTCGGTCTGGCAAGAGGCTTTCGCGCGACGCTGGTTTCTTCAGGGTCTCCCGACAACGTTTTGATTCGGCGCTCTGGAGCCAGCAGCGAACTAGACGGCGCCGTTCCGCTCGAACAGGTGCGCGTTCTTGAGGACAAGGCGGCCATCGCGCGCGAAAGCGGCCAGCCGCTGGTCAGCCCCGAAGCCGTGGTGATCGCGCCTTTTCACTTAATTACCACAGGCACCGACGCAAACGTACAGGTTCGCGGCGTTACCCCGGAAGTTCTGAAGGTGCGCAAGAACATTCGCATTGTGCAGGGCCGGTTTTTCCAGCCTGGCCTGGCTGAACTGGTGGTCGGCAGAAACGTTGCCTCGACGTACGAGGGCTTTGATCTGGGAAAAACTGTGAAGTTCGGCGGCGGCACGTGGACCGTCGTCGGAGTTTTTGACGCCGGCGGCAGCGCTTTTGACTCCGAGATATGGACCGACGTCCGTGTCCTCAATCAGACCTATAAACGCCCCGACGACCTCTATCAATCCGTCACCGCGAGTTTGACGTCCCCGGCTGCGTTCGACCAATTGAAGGATGCAATCACGGCCGACCCGACCTTGACCGTGCAAGTGGACCGCGAGGCTGATTATTACGCGAGGCAGTCGGAAGTCTTGACCACCCTGATCACCGTGCTCGGCACTCTGGTCGCGATCATCATGGGTTTTGGCGCAGTCTTCGGCGCGCTGAATACCATGTATTCGGCGGTGTCCGAGCGTTCACGTGAAATCGCTACAATGCGCGCAATCGGCTTTGGAGCTTTCAGCATCATTGTATCTTTTCTCTTCGAAGCGCTGCTCATCGCGTTCATCGGGGGATTGCTGGGTGCGCTCGCAGTACTTAAGCTCAACGGCCTAACCACCAGCACGCTGAACATGCAGACATTCTCTTCCGTCGCTTTTGCTTTTCGAATCACCCCACTGCTCATCCTCATCGGCATTGCATTCGCGTTGTTTATGGGATTGATCGGCGGAGTCCCTCCTGCCATTCGCGCGGCGAGGCGGCCCGTGGCCCTGGCTCTTCGCGAGCTTTAGTCCGCGCAACCGTCCGGTGGGGCTCGGCATCATAGTTTCAAAAATAAACAGGAACTTTTTCACTTCGGGCAGGAATAACGATATGCTCAAAGCGCGCTTGAAAATGGGATCCTAAAGGTGAGCATGAGACCGGAAACTATCGAGAAGAAATTTTCAGTCGTGGCGATTTCGTTCCTTGTAAGCGTATTTGCTCTCGGTTTGGCGGCCTGCGGCGGAGGTAACAGCGGCACCGCCTCCGTCACTTCGATCATGATTTCGCCCACAGCGGCGACCGTTGATTTCAATACCCCAATTGACATCACTGCGCAGGTCAATCTCTCAAACAACACGGACGCGACGAATACTGCAGTAACCTGGCAGGTGAATGGAATCGGAGGAGGCAACGGCACGGTCGGCACCATCACGAATTCTCCCGATGACAGCCAAGTCGGTATTTATACCGCTCCCCGCGTCGTACCACCTGAGAACAATGGTCAAGTAATGATAACGGCGACCGCGCCGCAGGTTCCCTCGAGCACGACCAATACAAACATCGTGACGTCGAATACTGCCATCATCACAGTTGGCGCGGGTCTCGGACTCACGATAACGCCGACGACCGCAACTGTCGGCGCCGGTGGCACACAGCAGTTTTCTGCATTTCTTAATAACTTGCCTGACGCGAACGCGACCTGGACTGTAACCTCGACAAATGGCGGCAACGTTGGAACGATTAACCGAACCACAGGGTTGTACACCGCCCCTCCTTCGCCTCCTCCAGGCGGCATTGTCACCATCACCGCGCAGGATAGCACCGTCACGCCAACGCAGATGGCAACGGCCACGGTGACGGTTGGCTTCTCAGATCAATCGCTCAACGGACCGTTTGCATTCTTCTACTCGGGAGACGATGAAACTGGTCTCATGGCCGTCTCCGGCAGCTTCTTCGCGGACGGCAATGGCCACATTCAGAGCGGCATTGAGGACGTCGACAGTTTTTCCAACGGAGGCCCCGCACAGTTCCAAATCGCCGGAACGTACAAAGTCGGTACGGACGGCCGCACGAGCGTCGTGTTGAACCAAGGATTGCCCGGCGCCAGCACTTGGCAGTTCGCGCTTACCTCGAATCAGCACGCTGTAATGATCCGCTTCGACCGCAATATCACCGGCAGCGGGACGATCGACCAGCAAAATCTAGACGACATCTCTACTCTTTCCAACATTACTGGACCATATGTGTTTAATGTCGCCGGCGCGGACACTTCGTTTTTCCCCATGGGCGTCGCCGGTAAATTTACCGCCAGCGGTAGCAACAGCGTCCAGACCGGAACCGGCGTTACCGATGTCAACGATAACGGTGTTGTGAAGCAGGCCGACACGTCGCTCACTGTTTCTTACTCTCTCGATAGCACTGAGCCCGATACCGGCCGCGGCATGATGACTCTCACGACCAGCACGGCCGTTCATAAATACGCATTCTACATTGTGGATGCGACCCATCTGTATCTGGTCGAAATTGACAACAATGCTTACCTCGTAGGAAGTGCGTACAGCGGATCGACTGCGGCGGCAAGCATCCCCGCGGGGAACTACGTCTTCACGGCAGGAGGCAATTCTTCCGGCGGTTCTTTTGCATCCGGCGGAGTATTTACTTCGGCAGGGAACAGTAGCCCCACCGGAGGCAGCATTACCGGCGGTATATTCGACCTTAACAACGCCGGCACGGTCACGACGGGCACCGCGATTGGTTCCTGCGCATACACTGTGGCTTCAACCGGCCGCATCGTTCTAGGCTTGAATGTAGCGGGAGGAACGTGCCCCAGCGCCACCAGCAATCAGTACGCGGTGTATCAGACGGCGCAGGCAGCTTCGACAGCCGTTGAGCCTGCCGCTGTAATGCTTGAACTGGATTCAACTGCCGTAGCTACCGGCTCAGCTTATCTGCAAAGCGTTACCGCCGAACCCCTTCCCGGCAGCTTCGGACTAAACCTCGCCGGCCAGGGAGTTTTTCACAATCAACCGGGATTAGTGCAGCAGGACGTTGAAGGGCAGGCTACTCTGACGACGTCAACAGTTTCCAGCGGAAATCTAGATATCAACAATTTTAATGCCGGCATCCAGACGGATCCGATTAGCACTATCGGCAGTTCGATCTCCGCGCCAATGTCGAACGGGCGCGGATTGGCTGTGCTGGTGGCCACAAACCCGGACGTTAGCTACAACCTCATCTATTACGTGATCGACAACAACACAGCGCTTCTCTTCGATTCAGACACGAATCGCGTGGTGATCGGAACTATCGACAGACAGTTCTAGATTCGGCCACGTCGAAAAGTGTGGTTCAGAGTATCAGCCTGAAGAACCGGTCGCCGAAAGTAGCAGTCCTTTTCGGTGACCGGTCTTGATTCGAACACGTCTTATCCATGCTTTGGCTTCACGAGGGGAGAACTCTTGCCCCATTCCCCGGTAAATACGAACGAATCGAGCGGCTTACGCTGCCGTGCAGCCAGCTCGCGCTTGCGCATTTCGTCCCCCAAGGACGAAGGATCGCCCGCATAGCCCAGCGCTATCCCCGCAACGGTTTCGTAATCCGCGGGAATGTGAAACAGCTTCCGCGCTTTTTCCGGATCGATTCCCGCCATTTGGTGAACGGATAGTCCCAGCGCTTCTGCCTGAATCGATAGGTTGGCAGCCGCTTGGCCGACGTCATGGAATGCATGCCGATTAGGTTTCCCGTCGTCAAAATTGAGCTTTGCGACGCTCAGCGCGACAACCGGTGCTTGTTTTGCCCATCCTTGATTGAATTCGACAAACGAATCGAGGACGCGATTGAAATTCTCCGGGTCGTCCTTCGTGCCGACAATGAAATACCAAGGCTGCGCGTTGTAGGACGACGGAGCCCACCTCGCGGCCTCAAACAAGCTGCGAAGCTTCTCTGGTTCGACCGGGCGGGGATCAAACGCTCGCGGACTCCAGCGATGTCGGATCAAATCATGAATCGATGCACTCGTCTCGGCCGGCTTTTTAATTGCACCCATGCTTCCTCCTCGCGGTGTTTTCGTTTGATATTGTTTTCGTCCTATAGTGCATTCTTGACCGTCAGGAATTCTGTTTCAGGCTTTCGCTCGCGAATGATCGACCGAGTACGGACCGGGACCGTTATAGGCCAGGATCACTAGTCCGCCCATGATTGCAACATTCTTCAAAAGGTGAATCATGTTGTCCTGTTGTTCCGCGCCTTGCATGGCCCAGAAATTGTGGAAATAGAAAGTGACCGGTATTAGGTATAGAAAGAGAAGCCATGCCGCGATCCGGGTCTGAAATCCAATAAGGATGGCAAGTCCGCCGGCGAGTTCTATTACGACGGCACAAGCGATGGCAACGCCGGCCAGCGGCAAGCCCTTGGCGGTCGCATATCCAACCATCTGCGAATATCCGCCAATCTTGAAAAATCCGCTAATCAAAAACACAACGCTCATCAGTATTCGGCCGGCCAACGGTGTGAAACTGCTCGATGAATCGCTCACTTTGTGTCTCCTTTTTCAGGTGGATTTACGCTAGATCGAAAAGCAGAACTTCCGATGGTTTTGCCGCCTCGACGCGCACTTCGGATTCTTGTGAAATGGCCGCGCCATCGCCGGCTTTCAGATTTGTTCCGTTTACCGCGACTGTTCCGCGTGAAACTTGCATCCATGCGGAACGGCCTGCTTTCAACGAGTGTTTGGCCTGCTCGCCTTCGTTCAGTCGAGCGATGTATAGATTCGCATCCTGGTGAATATTGACTGGCCCTTGCGGACCCGCAACCAGATGAAACCGTCCTCGCAAGTCTTTATCCGGAAATGTAAGTTGCTCGTACTCCGGTTTCAGATTCTTGCGGTCCGGCACGATCCATATCTGCAAGAGATGGGTCGAGTCCTTCGCGGACGGATTGAATTCGCTGTGCGTGATGCCTGAGCCCGCCGTCATGTGTTGCAATTCACCCGGCCGGATCACTGCACCCGTGCCCATGCTGTCGCGATGTTCCAGCGCGCCATCCAAAATCCACGTCAAAATTTCCATATCCCGATGTGGATGCATACCGAACCCCTGTCCAGGCGCGATGATATCCTCATTCAACACACGCAAGGACCGGAATTGTATGTGTTCCGGGTCGTAATACTGATCGAACGAAAATGTGAATCGTGTATCCAGCCACGACAGCTTGTTGTGGCCGCGCTCATTACTGGGTCTCACTTGAATCATGTTTTTTCTCCGTCCGGGTTTTTTCTGAACTGGATTTCTCGCCGGTTCCTAGCTTTCGGCATAACCGGCGCAGTTCTTCTTGTTCGTTTGGTTCTAATTGGCTCATTTCCTTCAAAATCATTTTCGCGTGCCCCGGGACAACCCGCTTGATCAAGCGTCGCCCTTTCGGAGTGAGATGTATCACGATCGTGCGGCGATCTTCCGTTTGCCGTTCCCGGCGGACTAGTCTGTGTTTTTCCAGATTGTCGATCACCAGCGTTATGTTTCCGCCGCTTCGCAGCAACTTTTCGCCTAGTACGCACTGCGTCAAAGGCCCCAGATGTAGCAGTGTTTCGAGGACGCCGAACTGCCCCACCGTTAGGCCCTGCCCTTCGAGTTGCACGCTGAGCCTGGCTTGAAGCGAATTCGTAGCCCGCGCGAGATTGATGAAAGCGTTCAGCGCGCGCTTGGTTTCCGCCGATCCTTCGAAATGAGTTGGCAAAGTCGTTTAACCTATAATTGTTTAATATCAAAGCATAAGATGCGGAAGGACTCGTTCGGGATTCATCCTGGCGCAGACCTAGGGTTTCTGCGTGGGTCGAATGAGGATTTCACTAATGAAGCTTTGTGGCGACTGCGTGACGATGACTTCCACGGCATGGGCTATGTCTTCTGATTGCAACATCTTACCGGTATCTTTGCCGGCATGCGGCGAAAAATCCGTCGCCACACTTCCAGGGCAGACCGCGCTGACCCTGATTCCGAACTGCCGGAGGTCCTCGGCCATGCATTCAGTCAATCCCAGCAGACCCCACTTCGAAGCGCAGTATATGGCTCCGCCTGCGAACGCATTCTTTCCGGCCAATGAAGCGATGTTGATAATGTGGCCCGTGCGACGTTCGATCATTCCTGACGCTACGGCTTTGCTCAGCAGGAACACGGACTTCAAATTGGTGTCTAATACTGCGTCCCAATTTTCCTCGGCTGCTGCTTGGAAGGGAGCAAAATATCCAATGCCCGCGTTGTTCACCAGGATGTCGATCGCGCCGAGAGACTGCTCAGTTTTCTGCACGAGTTTTTCGATGTCACTAGCGCGAGCCACGTCAGCTGATGTAGCGACAACCTGGAAGCCTTCGCCTCGCAACTCGCCGGCCGCGTTTTCGAGCTTGTTGGCATCCCGCGCGCACAAGCTTAGCTTCGCCCCCGAGCGTCCGAGGCTTCGCGCAATGGCTAAACCGATTCCGCGGCTGCTGCCGGTAACGAGTGCAACTTTGCCATCCAACGGTTTTTCGGCGGGCATCGGTGAGCTCCGCGAGGCGACATTTTACTGAGATATAACATCATAGCATTGAGATGGTGGCGTGCACGGATGTCCCGCAGACGCGTAAAATTGAGAACCACAGGTCGATTCACCTTGCGTGCTTGAATAGCTTTCCCTATAATCCCGTGGATTTCATTTACCCCGTTCTTCTAAACGGGTCGCACCGTAAATTCGACTCTATCCAGGTGAATTTGGTTCAGGAGGCAGGGAACAACATGCGAAAGTCTTTTGCCATCATAGGAGCATTCCTCAGCATTTTCGGAATGCTTTGTCTGTTCGTACGGCCTGCCGCGGCCCAAGATCAGCAGGATCAAAATAAGGCCGCTCCCTATACCATGCCGGAATATAACGGTTTCCAGGCTTGCCATGCGGAAACCAACGCGCAAATGCGCGTGAAATGTCTCGACGATTTCGTCGCGAAATTTCCCAATTCTTCTTTGATGCCCTACGTCCTCCAGCTCTACTATACGACTTACAACGAGCTGAAAAATTATCCGAAAACTATCGAATACGCCGATAAGTTGGTCGCGCTAGGCGATAAGGTGGACGCTGGAACGCGCCTGCAGGCGCTCTATGCGCGTTCGCTTGCGTTCAACTACGCATTTGGCGACAAGGCTCCCGACCCAGACCAGCTCAACAAGGGCCGTGCGGCGGCTATCGAAGGCCTGAAGCTTTTGAACGGCATCACCAAGCCGGCCACTCCGGCGATGACCGACGACCAGTTCGCCGAGCAGAAAAAAGTGCCCACTATTTTGTTTAACTACACTGCGGGATCTGCGTCCTACACCTTGAAGGATTACCCTGCCGCTATTCAGTATTTCAAAGCAGCTCTAGCCGTTACAGCCACGGACGCCATTACAAACTACCGTCTCGGGCTTGCTTATCTGCAATCCACGCCTCCGCAACCTCTCGATGGATTCTGGTACCTCGCGCGCGCCATCGATCTGAAGATTCCCGACGATGCGAAAGTGAAAGACTACCTTCGCAAGCAAATTCTCGCGTACGAGCAACCGGGATGCGATTCCCAAGTGGATGCGCAGCTCGCCGATCTGCTTCAGTTGGCGGCTAACTCTCCCGACCGCCCGGCAACCTACACGATTCCCAGCGTCGATGATCTGAAGAAAATCCAAGCCTCCAGCAACATTTTGACCGTGCTCACCGATCTCAAAGCCGGCGGCGACAAAGCTAAAATGACGTGGTTGGCTATCTGCGGCGCCGAATTCCCGGAAGTGGCAGGGAAAGTGATCGACGTTACTCCTGGGACTGACTTTGTCGAGTTGCACATCGTTACTGGAGCCACCGCGGAAGAAATAGAGGCTTCAACTACCGCCAATCTGGACGTAAAGGTTGTGGGTCAGCCGGACGCATCCCGCTTGCAGAAAGATGACGGCGTGCGCTTCAGCGGCACGCTGGTGAGCTACGATCCCGATCCGGCTTTCATGCTCCACTGGGACAAGGCGAAAATCAACCCAGAAGATATCCCGGCCGAAAAGGGCAAACATACGCCTCGCAAGGCCACGCCGAAACCTCCCGGAAAGTAGCGTTCGGACCTAAGTTCAAAGAAAGTGGCCGGCTCATCATAGGGCCGGCCATTTTCTTTTGGAACGGATTCCTCCCGGACTTTCGGGACATGGGCCGCTAGAAGCAGTGTTGCAATGACGCGTGTGAGGGTCTCTAACTGCGGCGGTGACTAACGTGGTCCAGTTTATACTCGCCAACTTTACGGCTTAGCGTGTTGCGGTGGATTCCCAGCGCTTTGGCCGCGCGAGATTGATTTCCCTTCAGTTGTTCCAGCACCCGCTTGATGAATTTCTTTTCGAACTCCGTGACGGCTTCTTCGAGTAAGATTCCTCGCTCGACCATAATTCCTACCAGCGATTCCAATTGATCTTTCACGGTTGTGCGCTCCGCGTTCATACCCGGGCAAAGGTCCCTTACTTTCCGTCGAGTGAGTGGCCGGTAATCTGCTGAAACGCGTCTCGATATTTCTGCTGGGTTCCGGTGACTACTTCTGGCGGCAGGGCCGGTCCCGGAGGTTGTTTATTCCAACCGATCCGTTCCAGGTAGTCGCGAACGAATTGCTTATCAAAGGATGGCTGTGCTTTCCCCGGAATGTATTGATCTGCGGGCCAGAAACGCGAGGAGTCCGGAGTCAGTGCTTCGTCGATCCAAATCATCTCGTTGCCGATCAAGCCGAATTCGAATTTGGTGTCAGCTATGATGATCCCGCGCGCGGCGGCGTGCTCAGACGCGAGGCGGTAAATCTTCAAGCTCGTATCGCGCAGGCGCTCAGCAAGCGGTCGGCCGATGCGCGAAATGGTTTCCTCAAACGAAATATTTTCGTCGTGTCCGCTGGTCGCTTTTGTCGAAGGCGTGAAAATCGGCTCCGGCAGCTGGTCGGATTCGCGCATCCCGGAGGGAAGCGATATCCCGCAGATTTTCCCCGTCTTCTGATAGTCCTTCCAGCCGGAACCGGAGATATAGCCCCTGACAACACATTCGATCTGAATGGGGTCTGTTTTCCGTACCAGCATTGCGCGGCCTTCCAGCGAAGCCTTGAACGGCGTCAGCTCGCCGTCGAAATTCTCGGCCGTAAGGACATGGTTCGGGACTACGTCCGCGAGCCTGTTGAACCAGAAAAGCGACAGTTGCGTGAGAACGCGCCCCTTGTCGGGAATCGGTGTCGGCAGCACGACGTCGAAAGCCGACAGGCGGTCGGTGGCTACGATCAGCAAACGGTCGCCAACTTCATAAATGTCGCGAACCTTGCCTCGCGCTCGAAGCTTCAGTCCCGGAAAATCTGTTTGTGAAATGACGGCGCTCATTTGTGGAGAAGACACGGAATGTTTTTCCTCACTGGAGGCGGGTATTCTAGCTCAGCGTGACCGGATGTCAACGCCTAAGAATTCTTTTTTCTCGGCGATGATCGGTGAACACGTTCGGCCAGAAACGTCTCGATTGCCATTCGAAGTACAGTTGAAGGACTTAGCTGTCGAAAACGACTCCGCGCTAGGCGGCGTTGCTCGCGGCTTTCGGTGCCGACGCTGCGGAGGCTTCTTCCCACTTCACGGAAACCAGCTTTGAGACGCCGGGTTCCTGCATCGTCACGCCATAGAGCACCGAACCCATCTCCATGGTTTTGCGATTGTGGGTCACCACGATGAATTGAGTTTGGGCACACATCTCTGCGAGCATCCTGTTGAAGCGGCCAACATTGGCTTCGTCAAGGGGCGCGTCCACCTCGTCAAGAATGCAGAACGGGCTGGGCTGATAGCGGAACACGGCAATGAGCAATGCCAGCGCCGTAAGCGCCTTTTCACCGCCCGAGAGCAGAAGAATGTTTTGCAGCCGTTTTCCCGGTGGCTGCGCCGCGATATCGATACCCGCGTCACCGGAACTGTCCGGTTCGCTTAGCCGCATTTCACCGTGGCCGCCGCCGAAGAGCGACTGAAACGCGATCGCAAAGTGAGCGTTGATGAAGTTAAACGCTTCCTCGAATTTCTGTCGCGAGATTTGATCCAGCTCCGTTATGGTGAGCCGAGTGTTCTCGATGGCTGCTACCAGGTCGTCGCGCTCGCGCCGCAAAAAGCCCTCGCGTTGCTCGCATTCCTGGAATTCTTCCAGGGCCATCATGTTCACCGGCCCCATGGCGTCCACGCGCGCTTTCATCTCGTTGTAATTCGTCTCGGCAGTTACCAGGTCTTCGCCCACGAGCAATTGCGCTTCCTGCGCCATCAGATCTTCGGGCTGAGCGTTCAATTCAGCCACGCATGTCTGTCGGAGGTAATCGCGGTCCGCGTCGTTACGCGCCTTCTCGATCTGCCGCTGGTTGCGCTCGGCGCGAAGCTCGTCGAGAGACTGGCGCTTGCCTCGCACGGATTCGTCAAGTTGCGCCGTACGCGTGCGAGCCGTTTCCCATTCTCGTTCGAGCGCGCCTTTTTGCTCTTCCAGCCGAAGCTTTTCTTTGCTGAGTTCCTCGGCCTGAACCGAGAGCTGCCCGCAAGAAGACTCCAATTCCGATTTCTCCTCGTGCATCGTTATCAGTTGCTGGCGCAGCGACGACAACCGCTCTTCGGCTAAGCCGATTTCTTCCGACATTTTTTGCCCGGCAGCCTCGGCGCTCGTTAACCGCTCGGTCATGGTCGCAAGCTCTTCGCGGCCTGTCGCCAAACGCTGCTGCAAAGCTTGAAACGCCTGTCTCATCCGAACGAGCTTTTCAGCGGATTCGGAGCTCTCCATCTCCGCCGCGGCTCGAGAACGTACCGCTTCCGCATGCTGTCGGCGAGATTGTTCCACGCGCAAACGCGCGGACTCGGCTTCGGAATTGAGACGGCTGATTTCTTCGCGCTCGGCAGAAAGTTGAAGCTCGATCCGTTGCATCTCCGACCGGGCTTGATCGAGAAGGTGAGTCGCAGCGACCAGCGATTTTTCCGCCTCGACGTGTTGTGAGTTCGCCAAAGCCACCGCAGACTCGCCTGCGGAAATCTTCTGCCCAAGTTGAGCGAGCAGCTCCTGTTGTTCCTGTGAGATTCGCTCCAGCCTGCCTGCCTCGGCTTCGTGCTGGCGAAGTTCTCGCTTCAATGCCAGCGGGCCTGCTTCACCGGCGCGTCCGCCTGAAACTATGCGGCCGTGATAACACGTCCCATCCGGCGTCAAATAATAACTGTGCGGATTTTCGTGGGCCAATTGTTCGGCTACCGCAGACTCCACCAGGTACGCGGTGCGAAGCTTGG
Source organism: Candidatus Acidiferrales bacterium (assembly GCA_035603075.1). Taxonomy (GTDB): domain Bacteria; phylum Acidobacteriota; class Terriglobia; order Acidiferrales; family UBA7541; genus Palsa-295. Next base: position 30,634 of record DATNLC010000002.1, read on the forward strand.
TAAGAAAATGTTTCGCGGTCGGCCCCACCGGATCGCGGAATTCAACCAGCCGGTCAAGTCTGGCTACGATACCTGGCGCCAAAGGAAGGGAACCGTCAGCTTCGGGCGTTTTAACTTCCAGGTCGATCTGCGAATCGACAAAAAATGTTGCGCGCCCGCCCATATCGTTGCGCAAAAGCGCGATTCCGGCTCGCGCGTGATCGAACGACTCAACCACAATGTATTCCAGTTCATCTCGCAGAAATTGTTCGACGGCGCTCTCGTATTTTTCCTGCACCTCAGCGTAATCGGCAAGCAATCCGATCGCCCGGAAACTTCCGTCAGAAGACGCCGGACTATCCGGGGGATTAACGCTGAACAGTTTTTGAACCGCATCCGCGGTGTAAGCGCGGTCGCTGAGGATTTGCTCGATGGATGTCCGGCGCGCTCGCTCCGCCGAAAGACTTTCACGCGTACCCTCAAGCTGCTGCCCAGCTTCCCGGTGGCCATTCCGCAGATCCGCCAGACGCAGTTGCGAGTCTTGAAACGCTTTGCCTGACTCCTGGGCCTGCATTTGCGCTTGCTGAAATGCGCCTTCGGCCGCCACAACTCTCTCCTTCAATGCCGCGCACTCCTCTTCGATAGTCCGCAGCGCGACACCTCGCTGTTCTTCAGCAGCCGCGTGGCGGGCTGCCGCTTCTTCAGCCTGAAGCGATTCCGCTTGTTCCCGCGCAGATTCTTCCACCAAACGTGCTGCCAGCTGATGGAGTTCCGCGATCCGAGCTTCCAGCCGTTCTTGTTCGCCGGTGCTGGACGCGGTTTGCTCCGTCGTTTGCCGCAGCGCCACTTCCAAAAGCGCGGTCTGCTCGCGAAGGGAGCTTGCCGCTTCGCGCTGTGCAGACATCCGCGCGGTTAGTTCCGTTGTTTGTCGCTCGGCCTGCTCTAATTCAAATCCCAGGCGTGTGGCGCGTGCATCAATTTGGACCACTTGTTCACGGTTAAACGTGATTCGGTTTTCCGCGCGATCGAGATCGAGCGCGGTTTGCCCGAGCAGGTTATGAATTTTCCGTAATTCCGCATCCAACTCGTAGCTTCGAGCGCTCAGGCGTTCCTGCTCGGCCTCCAGCTCGTGCACCGAACGCGCCTTGCGCTCTTCCGCCGAATCCATCTCGCGCAGCAGGTTTTCCAGCCGGGCAGCTTCGATATCGAGATGCTCCGCTTTACTCGCCAGAACGCTGCGCAGCAGCCCGCGCATTTGTTCTCGGAGCTCTGCATAACGCCGCGCCTTGGACGCTTGCCGTTTCAGCGACGCCAGCTGCTTCTCTACTTCCACCAAAATATCGTTTACCCGCGAGAGATTGATCTTCGAAGCTTCCAGCTTCGCTTCCGCCAAACGTCTCTTCGTCTTGTACATCGTGATGCCGGCGGCTTCTTCGATGATTGCGCGGCGGTCCATCGGCTTCGAATTCAGAATTTGGCCGATGCGGCCCTGCTCGATAATGGCGTAGCTATCGGGACCGAGTCCGAGCCCCATGAAAAGTTCCTGCACATCGCGCAAACGTGCCACGCGCCCGTTAATCAAATACTCGCTTTGCCCCGAACGATACAGCCGCCGTCCCACCACGACCTCGCCGGGTTTCAATGCGATAGCGGGCTTCTCTGCCACGCGCTTCTTCCAAGGCTTGCGGCTATCGGAGCTTTCTTCCGCCGCCGCGTCCGTCTGGGTGCATGCAATCTCAAGAAAACCATCTTCGTTGGCAACGGAGACGGGCTGCTCCACAAGCGTCGGCCCTGCTTCCACGGGCGCTTCTTCAGGGGCGTCTAGCACTTTGCCCACGGCTTCAGACAGTTCCGGATCCACCAGCGTCAGCGTCACTTCCGCCAGACCCAGCGGAGGTCGCTTGGCCGTACCGTTGAATATGCAGTCGGACATACGCTCGGCACGCAGCTGTTTGTGGCTCTGTTCTCCCAGCACCCAAGAGATCGCGTCCACCACATTCGACTTGCCGCAGCCATTCGGGCCGACGATGCAGGTGATCCCGCTGCCGCTGAACGTGATCGGCGTCTTCTCGAAGAACGATTTAAAGCCCAACAACTCCACTTTACGCAGTTTTAACACCAGTTCCCTCGCACAGTTCGCACCCAACGCCTCATCGGCAGAAGGAGCTTCGATTTGAAATTTCTTTGGAGGTCTTTCGAGACAAAAACGTGGGAGGGTCGCTAGTCAATGGCCCTGCCGCCTGGCGCTATCGGATCGGCGGTACGGGAAGAGAAATTAGCATGGTGCACGGGCCGTGTAAAGAGCGGTCTTGCGAATTGTTTCACCGGCAGACACGCGGCGAAACAAAAGCTCCCCATTTTCTTATTGCCATATTTGGCTTAGAGTAGTGCCATGGCCGACTACTACCTGCTCAAAACCGAGCCCACTGAATATTCCTTCGCCGACCTGCAACGGGACAAAGCAACCGTCTGGGACGGAGTATCGAATCCGGTGGCATTGAGGAATTTGCGAGAGATGAAGCCTGGCGCACAGCTGATCATCTACGAAACCGGAAACCAAAAACTCGCCGTGGGGACTGCTAAAGTGGTGTCCGCAGAAATCTCGAATCCCAAGAAGCCGGAAATCGAGATTCAAGCCGGCAAGGCGCTCGCCAAGCCAGTCTCACTCGCGGAAATGAAAGCCAACAGGCTATTCGCCGATTCGCCTCTTGTCCGGCAAGGAAGGCTCTCAGTCGTTCCGCTGACCGCTGCCCAATACAATGCGTTAACTGCCCGCTGACTCCACTTGCGCATTGACTTGAACCGAGGCGCATCCTAGGATGACGCGCAGGGGTGTGTATTTGGAGCCTGATGTTACACTTGGGGCACGCCGAGTATTTCCTACCGTCGTCATCCTAATCGTAATTTTTATTCTATCTGTCGCAGGATTGCGCCCTCCCGCTCCCAAGCCGGTTAGCGCCCCCGCAAATACGTTCTCCGCCGATCGCGCCAGAGAAGTGCTTCGCCGACTGGTGGGCGATGGAATCCCGCACCCCACTGGAAGTTCCGCAAACGGCATCGTACGCGGCCGAGTCCTTGATGAGTTGACCAAACTCGGTTATCAGCCGGAAGTACAAAGCGGATTTTCCTGCGACGACTTCGGAACCTGCGCGACTGTAAAAAATATCCTGGCGCGATTAGACGGAGTCGAGCCCGGCGCATCCGTTTTGTTATCTGCACACTACGATTCTGTGGCCGCAGGCCCGGGAGCTTCCGACGACGGCGCCGGAGTTGCTGCGGTAATCGAGATAGCGCGCGCTCTGAAATCGACGGCAGTACCGCGTCATCCGATCATTATTTTGATTGATGATGGCGAAGAAGCGGGGTTGCTCGGCGCACAAGCGTTCGTCACGCAAAGCCCCTGGGCAAAAGACGTCCGCGCCGCCGTTAATCTGGAAGGCCGCGGCACCTCCGGCCCAAGCATGATGTTCGAAACCGGTAGCGCCAATTACTGGGCGGTAAAACTTTATTCACGGTACGCCGAGCGTCCTGCCACCAGCTCGATTTTCTACCAGGTTTACAAGCAGCTCCCGAACGATACGGATTTCACCGTGTTCAAAGCCTTCGGATATCAAGGTGTCAACTTCGCCTACATCGGAGATGTGAATCGCTACCACACGCCGCTCGATAACTTCGCAAATGCGGATCCCCGAAGCTTGCAACACCATGGCGAAAATGCGCTGCCCATGATCTTGGCGCTTGCGAATAGCGATCTCGCCAAACCGCCGTTGAAGGAAGCTGTTTTCTTTGACCTCTTCGAACGATGCGTGGTCTTCTGGCCTGCGGGTTGGAGCTTTCCAATCGCTATTGTCGCGCTGATTCTGCTCCTCTTCCAAGTTGGGTGGTTGATAACCAAGAATCGCCTCCTGCCTTCTGCGCTCTTATGGGGCGTCGTCAACTGGCTGGCGATTTTTATTACCACAGGCGTCCTTGCGTTGATTTTTCAAAAAGTTCTGCATGTCGCTGGAGTAACGCCGACAAACTGGGTGGCTCACTCGCTTCCACTGCAAACTGCATTCTGGTGTCTGGCGATTTCCGTGGTGACTGTCTTGTCGCTCGCCTTTGAGAGTCGCTCTGGATTTTGGGGCTTGTGGGCAGGGGTTTGGATCTGGTGGGCCCTTTTCTCGGTTGTGATTTGTTGGTTGACCGGTGGGATCGGCTACGTGCTGTTGGTGCCCTCGTGTGTCGCAGTCGCGACGGGGTTGCCACTCACATTGCGCAATAGCGAACCCCGAAACGGTACGTGGCTAGCCGCGGCTTTGCCTCTTTTTGCGGCTGGAATCCTTGGTTTCGGCCACGTGATCATGCTCTATGATGGCCTGGGCATCCGGATACTTGCGGGCATTGCAGTTCTCGTCGCGCTGCTACTCTCACCGCTGGCGCCGCTCTTGGCCAGTTTGCGCGGGCCGAAAGGCTCTACGCGATTCGCGCTTCCTGGAGCGGCCATCGCTGCCACTGTGCTCGCAATTTTTGCAGCCGTAGTCGCGCCGGCGTATTCAGCGAGGGCGCCGGAGCACGTCAACCTGCAATATCGGCAAGACGGCGATTCCGGCAGATCGCAATGGGTCGTGTATACGGACTCAGGCCGCTTGCCCGAGCCGATTCGCGTGGCAACGAATTTCCATCGCATCGACAAAGGCTCGTTTCCGTGGGACACGCTTCCCGCATTCCTGGCTGATGCTCCGCACCTCGAAATTGCCGCTCCCACTCTTACTATTCTCGAGTCTTCAGAATCGGGAGGAAAACGGCAATATCGCGCTCTTTTGCGCTCTGAACGCGGCGCGCCGCAGGCCGCTGTCTTTTTCCCGCCGGATTCAGGAATCGATCAGGTCCAGATACAGGGCCTGTCGATTCCGCTAAAAAACGAGCGAATCCTTCGTTATTTTAATGGCTGGAATCTGTACCGGTGTATGACCATGCCGGCGAAAGGCATCGAGATCAAGTTTGAACTGCCTTTGGGAAAGCCCGTAGAACTCTACGTCCTCGATCTAAGCTATTTGCTCCCGCTCGAAGGAATGTTCGTGGTGAAATCGCGACCACTCACCGCCACGGCTTTTTCTCAGGGCGACGTGACCATCCTCACTCGCAAGGTCCAACTCAATCCCTGATTGAACGGTTAGTTACTTTTCTCGAACTCCTGTTGTCTTTCCATCACGATGACCATTTTCCCGCTGTCGTCCTGCTCTGCGACGAGCGTGGCCTTTTGGATTTCCGATTTTCTTGCGGCCTGATGGATTCGCGCTGCTTCAGCCACTGTCAACGGCCTTGCGTCCAGTTCCTCTTGACCTAGAATCACAGCCTCTTTGTAGCTTTCAAATGTCGAAGGAACGAACTCGCCGGGGTTCTTCGCACTCACATTTACCTGTGCCTGCGAAGCGGACGGGGCAGCGACCCTGCTGGAAAGATTCGGGTGGGAGAATCCCAGAGTTCCTCCCCCGATCTGAGCGCGGGCGGATCCCGCGAGAAACATGATTCCCGCCAGAAGAATTATCTTTTTCATTTTTCTCTCTTTGGACTCGCGCCGATTATTCGGCATGAGACTCAAAACCTGGCTATAGCCTAACAGGACACATTTTTCAAAAAATGGGACGGAAGGTCTATTGGTACTATTCGAAGTGCTTCCAGGCCTTAGCCTTCCCAGTACCCCCTTGGCGATTTCAGCACGCGGGCTTGCAGCGCCCAGGAACGTCATTGCGCGACGGAGCTTTGCCGCAAACCGAAGCGTCAGTTAGAATTACACCTCTTGTGCGGTTTGAGAAATGACTGCCATCCACCTTCACAACACGCTGACCAATCGTCTGGAGCCTCTCGATCCCATCCATAAGGGCGAAGTACGCATGTACACGTGCGGACCCACCGTGTACGACTTCGCGCATATTGGAAATTTCCGTACATTTGTCTTCCAAGACGTTCTTCGGCGTTTCCTGCAGTCTCGCAAATACCGGGTGCTGCAGGTCATGAACTTGACGGATGTGGACGATCGCATCATCCAGAAAGCCGCTGCTGCTGGGGTCAGTATTCGCGAGTACACCGAAAAATATGTGCAGGCATTTCTGGAAGACATGGATGCTCTGCACTTGGAAGCTCCTGAAGAACTCGTTCGCGCAACGGACCACATTAAAGATATGGTCGCGCTGATCGAGCGGCTTCAAAAAAAAGGACTGACCTATAACAGCGAAGGCTCGATTTACTACAGCATCGCGAAGTTCCCGCACTATGGACGCCTCTCCAAAATCGATCTGGCGGGCATGAAAACCGGCGTTCGCGTAGACGTCGATCAGTATGAAAAGGAAAATGCCCGCGACTTCGCGCTTTGGAAAGCCCCCAAGCCCGGCGAGCACTTTTGGGAGTCGCGTATCGGCCCTGGCCGCCCCGGCTGGCACATCGAGTGCTCCGCAATGGCCATGAAATATCTGGGAGACACTCTCGACATCCACACCGGTGGCGTGGATCTTGCTTTCCCGCATCACGAAAATGAGATTGCGCAAAGCGAAGCGGCCACCGGCCATCCGTTCGTCCGGCTCTGGCTGCACGCGGAGCACCTGATCATCGACGGCGAAAAGATGTCGAAATCGCTCGGCAACTTCTATACCCTGCGCGATCTTTTCGGCAAGGGCCACAAGCCTTCCACCATCCGCTTTCTCTTGCTCTCGGTTCCATATCGCCGCCAGCTTAATTTCACCGCGGACAGCCTAAAACAAGCGGAAAGCTCCGTCGCGCGCCTGCGAAACTTCGTTTCACGATTGAAGTCCGAACAATTTCCTGCCGGCTCGAGTGCGGAAACTCGCAAGCGCGCTGAGCAGGCTGAGACGGAATTCGACGCCGGCCTGGCTGACGATCTGAACACGGCGATTGCCTTGGCCGCGGTTTTTGATCTGGTGCGCGACATAAATACGGCGATGGACCGCGGAGATTTCCGGCAACAGGACGCGCCGCGTGTAGTTGCTGCCATGGAAAAAGTCGATGGCGTTCTGGCCGTGCTTGCCGAGGACGACGACGAGAAGCTGTCCAAGCTCGGTTTCGGCCCGGACAAGCCGCGCATAGCTCAACAGCAGGTCGAAGCCCTGATCGAAGAACGAAATGCCGCCAAGAAACGGCGGGACTTCAAGCGCAGCGATGAGATACGCCAGCAGCTCGCCGATTCTGGTATCATAGTGGAAGATACGAAAGACGGCTCCGTCCGTTGGAAGTACAAATGAAGATTTCCACGAAATACATCTTGTCGCTCCACAGCCAGCCCTCTCACGAGCGCCCGAATCTCTTCGGCGTCGATTAAGTCCTTTTCCTCCATCTGTTCGCTACCAGTTCGTGCGTCACAAGACACCTGTGCGCTCACAGACATAAAGATTTTATAAATTTACTTCCTGGAGGAAGACATGCAAGCGACCGAAACAAATGTTGAAACCAAGTTGCCGAACCTGATTACTCCGCTGCCCGGCCCGAAGGCCAAGCAGATTGTGGAGCGCGATGCGCAGGTGATTTCGCCGTCATACACACGTGATTATCCGCTGGTCGCCAAACGAGGGCATGGTGCCGTTATCGAAGATGTGGACGGCAATTCATTCCTCGATTTCGCGGCAGGCATTGCCGTCGTTTCTACCGGCCATTGCCACCCGGGGGTCGTGGCCGCAATTCAAAAGCAAGCCTCCGAACTCATCCACATGTCCGGCACCGATTTTTACTATCCCAACATGGTGGAACTGGCGGAGAAGCTCGCTTCCATCGCCCCAGGCAAAGGACCTAAGCGCGTTTACTTCGGCAACTCCGGTGCCGAAGCGGTCGAAGCCGCCATCAAGCTCGCCAAATACCATACCAAGCGCGACAAGCTCGTCGCATTTCACGGCGCCTTCCATGGACGCACGATGGGTGCTCTCTCGCTCACCGCTAGCAGAGCAGTCCAACGCAAAGGTTTTGGCACGCTCCTCTCCGGCGTGTTTCATATGCCGTATCCGGACACCTATCGCGGCACTTACGGAATACGTCCAGAACACGCTTCCGCCGATTGCCTGTCCTATCTTCAAAATGAACTTTTCCGTCGCCGGGTGGACCCCGACGAAGTTGCCGGAATTTTCATCGAGCCGATTCAGGGCGAAGGCGGCTATTTGCCCGCCCCCGCGGAATTTCTCCAAGGGTTGGAAAAAATTTGCCACAAGTATGGAATCATGCTCGTCGCCGACGAAGTGCAATCGGGCATGGGTCGCACCGGCAAGTGGTGGGCCGTGGATTATTCCGGAGTTGAACCCGATATTATCTGCACCGCGAAGGGAATCGCCTCAGGCATGCCGCTCAGCGCAGTCATCACCAAAGCTTCAGTGATGGACTGGACCCCCGGCGCGCATGCTTCCACTTTCGGCGGCAATCCCGTCTGCATAGCGGCTTCGCTCGCAACGTTGGGATTAATCGAGAAGAGTTACATGGCCAACGCCGCTCGCATGGGCGAATTCATCAAGCAGCAAACCGCGGACTGGACCCAACGGCACAAAATCGTCGGCGAAGTTCGCGGCCGTGGTCTGATGATCGGCATTGAGTTTGTGCGCGATCAAAAAACCAAGGAGCGAGCGCCCGACTTGCGCAATCGAATCGTCCAGATGGCATTCCACAAGGGACTCCTGGTTCTCGGTTCAGGTGACACCACGCTGCGGCTTTGCCCGCCGCTCATGATCGACGAGGAACAGGCGGAATTCGCCGTCCGCACACTCGATGAAATCATCACGGAGATCGAGCGAACGTTATAACTCGACGTGCTCGACGAAGTGCAGGAATTAAAACGGCCGGGGAATGCCGGATTCTAAGTGTGAGTTCAAAAATAAAGATATACTCATGCCGTAAACGGGGACGTACGCTTTGATTTCTCAGTTCATATATTCCATTCTGAATTTTGCCGCTAGCAAAGGTTTAGCGGAAGCGCGCACGGAAGCTTCCGCAAAGCATCGTGCTCGGAAAACGGGAGTTCGCGGCGAAACCTACGCCTACTGGTATCTTCGCCATCAGGGTTACATCGTGATCGCTAGGAATTTCACAGTGCCCGGAATGAAGGGCGAACTCGACATCGTTGGGTACGACGGCCCCATGCTCGCATTTGTGGAAGTCAAAACTCGCGCGGCGGCCCCGTTAGGGCAGTCGAGGCCGGAAGACGCCGTAAATCCGGAGAAGCGTCGCAACCTAACGCGCATGGCTCGGCAATTTCTTCGCGCTCGCCGTTTGGACAATACCGATTGGAGGTTTGACGTCCTTGCCATCGAGACAAGCCTCGGTCAAAAACCATCCGTACGCCTCCACAAAGCGGCATTCGGCGAAGAAAAGTATTCATGAGAACCTGACAAGCCCAGGAGGAAAATTTGCCGGAGCTTCGCAAAGATCCGATTACGGGACGTTGGGTCATCATCTCGACCGACCGCGCGAAACGCCCCATGGATTTTGTCCGAGAGAGCGTTCAGATCAAGGGTAATGCGAACTGTCCTTTCTGCCCCGGCAATGAAGGAAAGACTCCATCCGAAATTCTCGCTTATGGCCGCAACGGCAGCGGCAAAGACACGCCTGGATGGACGCTTCGCGTGGTGCCCAACAAATTTCCCGCTCTCGGTATCGAAGGTGGTCTGGATCGGGAAGGCGAAGGCCTCTTCGACCGCATGAACGGCGTCGGGGCGCACGAAGTGATCATCGAAACGCCGGATCACAAATCCACGCTTGCGACCATCAACGACAAGGCAGTCGAGGAAATGTTTTGGGCCTATCGCGATCGCATGTTGGATTTGAAGAACGACCGCCGCTTCCGCTACATCCTTCTGTTTAAAAACCACGGAGAAGCCGCCGGAGCTACCGTCGAACACACGCATTCTCAACTAATCGCGCTGCCTATCGTGCCCAAGCGCGTTCGCGAGGAAGTGGACAACGCCAAGCGCTATTACGACGAGAAAGAACGCTGCATTTTTTGCGACATGATCCGCCAGGAAGCCGAGACCGCCACGCGCATGATCCTGGAGAATGATTTCTTCATCGCGCTGGCTCCCTACGCGCCGCGGTTTCCGTTCGAAACTTGGATTCTTCCCCGCCAGCACAGCTCGGCGTTTGAAAACATGCCCACTCCCTACTATGGAAGTCTCGCCAAAATTATGCGCGATTTTCTTACCCGGCTCGATTCCGTCTTGGCGTTTCCCTCCTACAACTACGTGATCCACACCTCTCCAACGGGCGAAGAGATCAACGATCATTATCACTGGCACATTGAAATGATGCCGAAACTAACGAAAGTTGCCGGCTTTGAATGGGGCACTGGTTTTTATATCAATCCCACTCCGCCCGAAGAAGCCGCGCGTTTTCTCCGCGACGCAAAGCCATAGTCCGCACGGGCAATCAGCGTGGGATTGTTTAGGGTATTATCGGGACGCGACGGATTCTTCTAGAGGGATTCTGCACTCGATCACTTCTCTTATTTTCTGCAACAGGCTTTCTCGCGTAAACGGCTTCTGTAGAAATGCCGCTCCAGCTTCGTAAGAGCCATCCTGGCTATCGTGTTCTAGGTAGCCGGACATGTAAACGATCATGAGTTCCGGATGGCAGCGTTTCAATTTCCTGGCCAGCTCGGTTCCTCTCAATCGCGGCATCACTACGTCCGTCACCAGCACGTGGATCGAACCTCGGTGCTGTTCCGCTATCTCGAGCGCGTCCAACCCGTCTCTCGCAACTAGAACTTTATATCCGCTCGCCTTCAGAAACTCCGACGCCAGCTCTCGAACAGCTTCCTCGTCTTCCGCCAGCAGGATGGTTCCGAAGCCGCGGACTGGAGACTCCGAGTCCTTCTCCGGCCCCGCCGCCTGCACAGCTTCTCCGCTCTTCGGCAGGAAAATTTGGAACGTGGTGCCGCTTCCCACTTCACTATCCACCCAAATATAACCGCCGCTCTGCTTCACGATGCCATATACCGTTGAAAGACCTAGTCCGGTGCCTTTCCCCAGCTCTTTGGTGGTAAAGAACGGCTCGAAAATTCGCGCCTTGGTTTGCGCGTCCATTCCTTGCCCGGTGTCTTCCACCTCTAGCAGGACGTAATGCCCGGGCACGGTGGGCGGATGTTTCTTCGCGAACTCATCGTCGAGGACCATATTGCGAGTCCGAATTGTGAACTTGCCGCCTTTTTTATGCATCGCGTCTCGAGCATTCACCGCTAGATTCATCAACACTTGCTCGATCTGCGACGGATCAGCTTTTACCAGTCCAAGAGTGTGCGCCGCGTAAAATTTGAACTCAATATCTTCACCGATCAGCACCGGCAGCATTTTGCACGTCTCCGTGATCAGCGCGTTCAGATCGAGAACCTTCGGTTGCAACACCTGCATGCGGCTGAACGCCAGCAGTTGGCGCGTCAATGACGTCGCGCGATCCGTCGCTTTCTTCACCTGAGTGATGCTGTGAAACATGGGGGTTGCAGACGTTATCCTCTCTTCGATCAGATCACTGTGTCCCTTGATAACCGTGAGCAGGTTATTGAAATCATGCGCCACGCCGCCGGCGAGCCGGCCGACCGCCTCCATTTTTTGCGCCTGCCGGAGCTGATCTCCCAACCGCCTGCTCTGTTCTTCGTTTCTTTGCAGTGTGCTTCGCATACGGTCGAAAGCGGCGGTCACTTCTGCCACCTCATCCCCGCTTCCAATATCGACGGGATAGTTGAAATCGCCGCCCTCCAGCGCGCGAACTGCGTTTACCAAAGTTGCCAGAGGTTTCGTAAACGTGTACGAAATCAGGAAGACCAGCCCTCCTCCAGCGCAAACAGCAAATAAACCGAGACCAATTAAAACCTGATTTAGGCGCGTTATAAATGCAGCCGCATCGTCATAAGACTTCAGCACAGTCAGCGTTACCGTGGGAGACAATCCCGGCGTCAAATCCACCGTGCTGGCTAGATACCGTTCTTTCCCAATTTGAATGCTGCTCGCGCCCGGAGAGTTTCTGAGCTCGTCTGCTACCTGAGTTTCATCAATTGCTGGAAGGGAGCTCACAACTAGGTCGTCGCCGTAGCGTAATGCCACAAGGCAGAATGCGATCTGGGCCACATCGTGTGCCACGCTCGCGTCAATTTCTCGGCCCACAATCACAGTGCCCAAACGCATGTTCGCAACGACAGGTCCCAGTTGGACTGGGCGAGCTGCAACTTGATACAGACGTCCACTGCCGTACCACCAACCTCCCGTGCCGCCCATCCCTTGTGAACGAGAAAGCATTTCTTCCGCATCTCGCTTGGAAAATCCTGGAGTGGAAGTATGCAGCGCAATAATCTTTCCCTTCCAGTCGGCCAACGCTACAAGTTCATATCCTCTCGCTAGCCACAGATTTTCGGCAGCCTCTTGCATCTCAGGGCTGTCTTCGTCCGGTGAGAGTAGAGATTTTACGGTGGGGAGCGTCGCCAGCAGTTCCGCCTGACGGTTTTCCTCAATCTGGCGTTCGGCTCGAAGATTCTGAAACGTCAAGATCGAGTTGCGTGTGTCCTTCTCCATCTCTCGCTGAACTTGCTTTTCCGCAGTCCTGCCGACGATCAGCAATGTCGCGAACGTAAGTCCGGCAATAATCAATACAATCGACAAGAGAAATTTGGTTCGCAGGCGCAAAACGACCGGCGTCTTGCGTCGCTCTCGCATCCACTCCAGACACCTCGAAATTTCGATTAGCCCCATGGTGGTTTTCCGTCGAACAAAAATAGCAAGGCGAAACGCGCGTGAAAATGGGCCGCTAGTACTAAGGCGTTCCCGGCAACCTGCTGATTCTATAGGAGATATAAACGAGGTTCTACGCCAAATGCCCAATTCGTGAAGATGGTCCTGCAGCTTCAAGCTCTCGAAAGCTTCGCTCCTACGCTGCGAGAAGCGGTTGATAAACAGAAGATTAGTCCTGAACACAAACAAGACTCTAATTCTTCGACTTACTAGGAATTGAAAACGTCCAAACAGTCCAGCGCCGAAGCTCGGGAACGAGATTTGGGGGCTGGGCGTATGCGTCTATCTAAACGTCTTGCATGCAAAAGAATACTGCATGCTTCGCGGTAATCTACGCGCTTAGCTGTATGGCACCCACCTTCTGTTCAGGCTACGATTCCCGTCGCTTACTTACAAATCGAGATAGGGAACCAAGGGCAATAAATAGTCGGTATTGCAAAAAAGCAATTCCACTTTTCGAACTTAAGCTCAAGGAGAGTCTAAAGATGAAATTCCGAAAATGCTTAGCAACATTCGGTGCTACGTTATTTCTTGGAGCGTCACTGCTCGCCGGGGTTGTCCCGCAGAGTGGTCAGCAGCCCGCTCCGGACAACACGAAAACCAATCAAGGCGATGCCAGCAAGGACGCCATGACTGCCGATCAGCAGAAGATGAATCCGGCTGATCGCAACACAACGAAACAAATCCGCAAGGCGATCATGCAAGACCAGTCCCTTTCGACCTACGCCCACAACATCAAGATCATCACTCGAGACGGCAAGGTCACTTTGAAGGGCCCGGTTCGTACCGAAGAGGACAAGTCCAACATAGAGGCAAAGGCTGTTGCGGTTGCTGGTGCAGACAACGTCATAAACAAGCTTGAAATCGCGCCAAAACAGTAAGCGTGAACTTTAGTCGTCTTTATTTTTGAATTTCACTCACAGAAAAAAGGAGAAATAAAAATGTCAGACAAGAAAACGTCAGTTTTTGGGATTTACGGATCGCGTGAAGCAGTCGAGCGCGCGGTAGATTCGTTTTTGCAAAGTGGTTTTGGCACCTCGGATGTTTCCGTGCTGCTGCCGGAAAATCTCGGCAGCAAGCCAATCGCAACTCACAAAGATACCAAGGCGCCGGAAGGCGCAACGGCCGGCGCCGGCTCCGGCGCGGTAATTGGAGGAACGCTCGGACTACTAGCGGGAATAGGTGCGCTCGCGATTCCTGGCGTTGGTCCTTTCATCGCGGCTGGACCGATCATGGCCGCGCTGGCCGGCATCGGTGTCGGCGGCGCAGTCGGTGGTTTTGCCGGTGCTCTAATCGGGATGGGCATTCCCGAGTACGAGGCAAAACGCTATGAAGGCCGCATTCAGAAGGGTGGAATTCTCTTGTCCGTTCATTGCAACACTTCCGACCAAGTGAAGCGTGGCAAGGAAATCATGAAGAACACCGGAGCGGAGGATATTTCGTCCACTGGCGAATCTTCATCCGATGTTGCAAAGTCCGACCGCGACCTGAATCGTCGCGCCGTCGGCGCAAACGACTAATCCGCGGGGGAGGAAGGCCGCGCGGTCTTCCTCCTCTATCTTCGCATCGGCTCGATTCTTATTTTTGATGCATTCCTGCCCGTAATTCGGCAAGCTACCTAGCCCAACAATCCAAAAGGAGGCAGTCATGGCCAACGAAGCGAAAAAATGCGCTCATCCGATATGCTCGTGCGTAACGTCCAAAAAGTATTGCAGCGAAGCCTGCGAGGCGATGGAAAAGACTCCTGACATTGACTGCCACTGTAACCATCCGGCCTGTAAAGGCCGAACGAGCTAAGCCGCGTGCGTCGTCAGAGCGTCATGCCGGGGTAGAGTCGCGGAGCTTACCTGCCCGGTTCTCTAGGCAGCAACTCTAAAAAATCGGTTGTAACATTCCTGGCAACGATAGGGCCGGAACCGAACCATCTGCAGTATGCGGTCCACCACTCCACGCCTGTGCGATCGCCGGACCGTCGCACTACCGCACTGAGGGCACGTGTGCTGCACAGTACTCACGCCGTTAGTGGTGGTCATGGATTTTGCCTCCGTTTCCCGCCCCGGCCAATCTGCGTGTACAAAGTGATAGATGATTCGAACCAGGGCCCAGTGTCCGACATTTAATTTATTCGTGGGTTGATAAATTAGTACAGCTGGGGACCAAGATTCTACTGCATGTATCAGGCCCTCGTCTATACCGGAAATCCTGTAAATCTTGAAAATCTCTCCAAAAACAGCCCGAATCTCGCGATTTGGACGTTTGCAGGGGATCTGCAACGGCCAGCCCTTGCCGACAACCTGCTACAACCCCCGCTCGGGGCTTTTGTCGCGGCGAAGCCTAGGAGAAGCTGACTGCCCGAAAACATCCCGCGCTCCCAAAACTATCCGGTCCTCACCCTGGGCCGGTTTCGGTATTTCTTTACCGCCCGCGTTTTCGGCTGAGTTTTTCCGTTGTACAATCCGCGAAGGAGTCTGATTCCGACTCCGGTGATCGAAGCCATTCGGATTGAGGGGGGAACTGGCATGGGCGACGAATCAAGGAAAGATGTTTTGACACGACGGGGATTTCTGGGAGCAAGTTCAGCGGCTTTGGCAGCGGCCAGCATGCTCTCACCAAAAACCTTAGCTGCCCAGGAACAATCAATTAACAAGGCCAAGTCTGACAGAAGCTCAAGCGACCCGGGTCCGACGAATCCTTCTATCGACGCCGCGAATCCCGACTCCAACAGCCCCATCCCCACCGATGCCGGAGGCGTGCAAACATTCAAATACCCTTTTTCCTTCGCTCATAAACGGCTTCAAGAAGGCGGCTGGTCTCGGGAAGTCACGCAGCGCGAGCTTGCGGTCTCAAAGAGTTTGGCAGGAGTGGACATGCGCCTCACCGCAGGCGGCGTCCGCGAACTTCATTGGCACACCGCTGCGGAATGGGCCTTTATGCTCTATGGTACCGCTCGGATCACCTGCATCGACGCGGACGGCAAGAGCTTCGTCACAGACGTTAAAGAAAATGAACTCTGGTTCTTCCCCCCTGGCATTCCTCACTCCATCCAGGGACTCGCTCCGGACGGCTGCGAGTTCCTGCTCGTCTTCGACGACGGCAACTTCTCTGAATACGAAACAGTTCTGCTTTCCGACTGGATGGCGCACACACCTCCGGAAATTGTGGCGAAAAATTTCGGTGTCAGCCAAAGTGCTCTCGCAAACCTACCCAAGAGAGAACGCTTCATCTTCCAGACCGCCGTCCCCGGTCCGCTCGAGGACGATCGCCGCATCGCCGCGGGCAAGCTCGGTCTGTCACCCATTGATTTTGCTTTCCGCACCATGGACATTCCTCCCACCAAGAGCAATAAGAGCGGCGACGTCCGGATTATCGACTCGAAAAATTTCAAAATAACCACCACTGCCGCTGCGATCGTCACCGTCAAGCCCGGAGGCCTCCGCGAGCTGCATTGGCACCCGAATGCCGACGAATGGCAATATTTCTTCGGCGGCAAAGGACGCATGACTGTTTTTGCAACCGGAGGCCGCGCCCGCACCATGGATTTCGAAACCGGCGACGTCGGCTACATCCAAAAAACGCTCCCTCACTACATAGAAAACACTGGCACCACCGACCTGAAGTTCCTCGAAATGTTCAAAGCCAGCACTTATCAGGATCTCGCTCTTTCCGAATGGCTCTCGCACACTCCGCCCGAACTAGTGGCCGCTCATCTGAATCTCGACAAGGCGACGCTGGACGCGATACCGCGGGAAGAGACCATAACGATGCCGGATTAGATTCCGGCGTCTTCTCAATTTAGGGGAATCTACTTCGTCAGACCGAAGCCGGTTGGCGCGTCGGAGGCAGCGCGCTCACTGCACCGTAACAGTCACAGTGGAAGTCGTCCGACCGAATTCGTTCGTCGCGTTAAGCGTATAGGTTGTTGTCTGCGAAGGCGTGACCACCACGCTCGTGCCGCGAATAGCGCCCACTTGCGGAGTCACGTCGAAATACGAAGCTCCGGTCGCATTCCATTGCAGCGTCACTTGCGCACCCGCGGAAACCGTCGACGAGCTTGCTGTGAACGCGCTGATAACCGGCGTTGCGCCGGTCGGCAAGTTGGCTTGCGTGTAGACCGGATTCATCGTCACCACTTCGAAGTCTGCCGCGGTTACCTGATCCAGATTGTGCAGATCGTCGTTGTCCCAACGATCATCCGGCGCGCCGCTGATGAACATGTTCGATCCATTGTCCGCCATGATCATTCCGTATTGCTGCAGCGCCCTTAGAATCACCTGGTTCGTGGCGGAAAATTGCGAAACGTCGAAGCTCGCTTTCAGCCTCATGCGCATCCCCATCGGAGCGGCATTCGCGTTCGTTGAATTCGCCGCCCAGTGTGAGGCAGGAAGCGTGAAAGCCGCCCGGCTGTTTTGCAGCGTGAAGCGCAGCGCGTGTTTGATTTCCCCGCTCGCAACCTCGTCGTACCGTGCAAGCCCCGCGAAAATCGAAAGCCCCGCTGCATCAGCGGAAGTCCACGTCAATGGCCGCTGCTCGTCCGCCGTCAAATCCCATACTGCTGCGGAACCCGCATTCCAGCTGCCGTCACTTTGCGGAAACGAGCTGAAGAGTTCGTACAGCCAGCAGGTGCTGTCATCGAGTACCAAAACGTGCCGGTCGCCGTTTCCAGGATTCGGGAAGCCCTCGATCGGGGCGCTCGCCGGAACCGGCATCGGCCCGGGATCGCTCTCATCTCCAGACTCGGTGAAATTAATCGCAACCGGCGCCTGATCCGAGTCCACCACGATATAAGGAATTCCGATGCTCGACCCGTCAAACTCCCCGGATCCGAAATCCGGATGTACGGGATCGGTTGGTCCTATGAAATTAATGATAGCCGCCGAATTCGGATCCACAGTCGCATTCGCAATATTCAGGTTCCACAAGTTGTCTGCCGGGAAGGGAAGGAACCCGTTCAGGCTGCCGCCTTGGCCGAGGCTGAATCCACTGCAAGCACTCGTCGGCGGTGGCGGCGGTGGAGGATTGCCGCCCGATTGCGAAGTCACTGTTACGTTGATCGCTGAAGATGTGCTGCTTCCCGGATTCGGATTGCTGACGCTGACGCCAAACATTCCCGCGCTGGTTTCCGAGCCCGTCGCCGTGAGTTTTGCGGACGAAACAAAAGTAGTGTTCACCGCCGCGCCGCCAAACAGCACTTGAGCCCCGCTGACGAAATTGCTGCCCGTCACCGTAAGCGTATAAGCGCCGGCCGTGAAGCTCGCCGGGGTTACGTTGCTAATCGCCGGCGTGGCATTCCACAACGTGACGTTGCTCGTTGCGCTCGCGCTGGAATTCGCGGCACTCACCGCGCTGATCGTAATCGTGTTAGGGTTCGGCAAACTTGCCGGAGCAGCGTAAAGTCCCGACGCGCTGATCGTCCCGGTCGCCGCACTTCCGCCGGCCACTCCATTCACCGACCAATTCACATTCTGATTCGCTGTACCGGTCACGCTGGCAGTAAAACTCTGCGTCGTTCCAACTCGCACATTCGCGGTACTAGGCATCACGCTGACGCTGACCTGTGCGGGCGGCGGAGCAGTCGTCTTCGTCGTCCCAGCACAGCCCCCATGCACCACGATCAGCGCCAGAACGAGCCACAGCGGTACGCGTCGCAAGAGTTTTCTCCTGGTGTCTCGATCGAGATGCGCCGACACAAATGCCTTTGCAGGCTGAATCCTTCACCAATGATGCACGTGTGCGGCGGCGGGGAACAACTGGACGAAAGTACAACTTAAGGGCAGTACAAGAATTTTACGAAGCGGCCTATCACACTGAAGGAACGAACGGATTGCGGATGAACTCCTCGTAACGCCGCAGTTCCGCCAAAGAGGCTTCTGAAACGAGAGGGAATTGCACCACGCGAAATGTTTTAGGCAGTTCCGACGCGGTTACCGAATCACAAACCACCGCCGCAGTCTCTTTCAAACCTCGCTGCCAATTTGCCTTGCGAGCGTCGCGAAATAACACGCTCTCCGGATGAAGTCCCGCGGCGGCCAAAATCGTGCGGCCCATTTTCAAAAACCCCGGCCATCGCGACGCCACGCCCAGAAGAACGCCCGAAGGAGTCGGCATCCAACTTGCTAGCGAAGCAGGCACCGAGCTAACTTGCAACACCAGCAACTCGATACCCTCCGGCAACTCTTTCCGCACGATCTTCTCTTTGCCCGCCAGCGTCACCGGAATCGCGCCTTCGACTTTTTGCGAAAGTTTGCGCTCATCCAGACCGCAGCTTTTTACCGGAAGCTTCACCGCGCGCTGCATCTCCAGTGCCAGTATGCGTCTCAATTCTTCGTCCGGCTCGATCAGCAGAAAATGATCGGGAGGCTGCAATTCGAACCAGTGCTGCAAGCGTGCCCGCACCGTAGCCATCGGCACGCCCAGCTTGCGCGCCGAGCGAAGCAGCTCGCCCACAAGCTGATCTAGCGCAAACTCAGGCGCGAGCGCTTTCTCCGGTTTCGTATCCCGGACGTACACGCCGCTCCCGCGCCGAAACGCAACCCACTCCTCGCGGTCGAGCTGCCGGTATCCCGCGCTCACCGTATTCGGATGCAGATGAAATCGCCGTGCCAGTTCCCGCGTGCTAGGCAGCCGCTGGCCCGGCCGTAAGTCGTCGCTGAGTATCCCCAGAATAATCTGCGTCACAAGCTGCTCGCGCAGCGTTACCGCGCTCTCATGTGCAAACCAAAGTTGCATCGCGCCAGCATTCTAACCCCGC
>DATNLC010000019.1:0-1661 GCA_035603075.1 Candidatus Acidiferrales bacterium
GCTCGCTCGGTAACTTCGTAGACGACTTTATCGGTGGCTCCCCGGGCGGGATTAGCAAGCAGTTCGGAAATCCAACTATCACCCCCAACATTACAATGTACGCTCCCTACATACAGGACACTTACAGAGTGAAAGAGAACCTGACTCTCACTGCTGGACTGCGCTACGAATATTGGGGGACGTTGGGGAACACATTGCAGTTTCCTGCGATACAGCAAGGACTTGGTTTCGGCGTTGCCGGAGCCACTTTCCCGAACTCGTTCGGCGCCTCGCAACAACCCAATACCAACAACTTCGGTCCCCGGTTGGGCTTTGCCTATACGCCGCACTGGGGAGAACGGTTTTTCGGTCATGACGCAACTGTGATCCGAGGTGGATACGGCATTTTCTACGATGGTTTGTTCACCAACATCGTGGATAATACCGCCGCAGCGTCTCCGAATGCGACCGGCGCCAATATTCTCGGCCAGAGCCCTGCAACGCGCAACCAAGGGAACGCCATGGCAACGTTGGCAGCCATCACGGCCACCCCTGACCCGCTTAGCACAATTGAGACCATGAAGAGCAACCTGAAGAACCCCATGACCCAGCAATGGAACTTGGACGTTCAGCGGGAATTGCCGGGCAAGTTGATTGTCACGGCAGCGTATGTGGGTACCCGGGGAGAACGATTGTTCGTCAACCAGGATTTCAATCCTGGCATTGGCTACGACCAGAATCTCAACGTTATACTTCAGAATCCGAACTTCGGTGAAATCCTGGTTCGGACCAACGGTGCTAACTCTTGGTACAACGCCGCACAATTTGAGGTCGAACGGCGTTTCCACACAGATCTCACGATACGCGGCTCCTATACCTTCTCGAAGTTTCTTGATGACGGATCGGAAGTATTCACTACCACTACGAGCGGCTTGAGCTCGTTCTCGCAGGTGCTAACCAACCAGCTTTCCGACTGGGGCGCTTCCACCTACGATCGTCGTCATCGCGGAGTAATCTCCTACGTCTGGGCTTTGCCGCGGGCAAGGGCGAACTTCATCGAGAGGGCGTTGACCGACCGCTGGCAGTGGTCCGGAATCGCGACGTTTGACAGTGGCAGCCCGGATTCGCCGTTCGATGGTTTCGATAATATTGGCAACAATCATCCGAATGGGCGCCCGAACCTGAGCAATCCTAACGCACCGCTCACGTCAACTGGGGCGGACAGCACTGTCGTGAACGTGCTCACGGGTTCGAACTTGGCTCCCGGCACTTACCCCATCGGGCCTTGTTTTTTTGGTACTCCGGGAAATTGTGCTCCTGCGCCGAACAGTGCTTTCCGTTACATTATTCCCGCGTTTCCGGCAGTCGCCCCGGGAAATGCGGGCCGCAACTCGATTTACGGTCCCGGTCAGTGGTTCTATGACACCAGCATTAGCCGCCGGTTCCCCATTCCGATGCGCAGACTGGAAAACCAGGCAATCGAGTTTCGGACGGAGTTTTTCGACGCATTCAATCACGCCAACTTGTTCACACCGAGCTTTAACTTGCTGAGCAGCCAATACGACAATACGGCAGCGACAGTTGCCGGAGGCCGTACCATCAAGTTCTGGCTCAAGTACGAGTTTTAGACCAACAAACAATACAGACTCAAAAGGCCCTTCCCGGCTAGGTCCGGGAAGGGC
>DATNLC010000016.1:0-1305 GCA_035603075.1 Candidatus Acidiferrales bacterium
CCTTTTCTCGGCAGCGGCACCACCCTCCTCTCTGCTTTTCGCCTTCGACGACGTGCCTTCGGTTGCGAATTCGAGTTCCAATCTCTGAGCCTTTCCCTCCGCCGCATCTGTTCCGAATTGGTACAAGTCGAAATTTCTGTCTCTTACGTGCAGATCTCTGTTGATCTCCGCTCGCGATCTATGGATCGATCAAGATCAACGGAAAATCCGCACGTGAGTGACGCTCCTCCAATTCGACTCGTCCGCCGCGACCGCAATTTTCATTTTGTCGCCGCGAATCCACGCGAGATCGTATTCACCGTCGCCGCCGACGACATGGCCGAAGCCTGGACCAGATTCCGCAGCAGCGCCGCCTCCGGCACAGAAGTCCTCTTCGTCATCAAGACCGAAACCGAGATTTATCTCGCGAAGTGAGAAATTGGTTTTGACTATGTAGCGGCCACCTTCAGGTGGGCAGCTCTATTGCCTAGCCCTGGGAAAGTGATCTAATGCGGAGGTGCAAATCGCCCTTCCGAAGCAAGGCCTCGAAGGCTACAAGAGCAATTCCCAGCGCGCGCGCGTGGCGACTGAAGTTTGGGCACATAGGAACCTGTATTGCGCGAGTTGTGATTGCGCGAAATTACATCGATCCGCGGCAAACATGCCCGCGGTCGACCTCGATTGCCCTGACTGCGGAGCGTGCTTCCAATTAAAAGCCCAGTCCCACCCTTTCTCCAGGCGAATTGTCGATGCTGCATATAGCGCGATGGTTCGTGCCATCCGAGAAAATCGCACTCCCAATCTTTTCGCCCTGGAGTACGCACTCTCTGATTGGGCTGTGGTTAACTTGATTCTGATTCCGAGCTTCGCATTTCCGCTCTCTGCTATTGAAAAGCGAAAGCCTTTGGCGGCACACGCTCGCCGCGCTGGCTGGATTGGATGCAATATTCTCCTCGATGCCATACCTGCTGACGCGCGAATCTCTATCGTTCGTGCCGGGAATTTCATTTCACCGAACGTTGTTCGAGAACAATACCTCCGGGTCCTTCCGTTCGAAAAGTTGACTCCGGAAAAACGCGGATGGACTCTCGATGTGCTGAATGTGTTGCGCAAACTTGGCAAAACAGAATTTGCGTTAGCTGATGTCTATGCGGCCGAACGAGAACTGGCGCGTTTACATCCTGCCAATCGCCACGTCCGAGATAAAATCCGTCAGCAACTCCAGGTGTTGCGCGACTTGGGCTTTGTTCAATTTCTGGGTGGCGGAGAATATCGCCTGCGCTGATTTGCAGGTACTGGTGGGGACTGATTCCATTGAGTCTCCCA
>DATNLC010000039.1:0-59174 GCA_035603075.1 Candidatus Acidiferrales bacterium
CCACTCAATCTCCGAGACTCGCACAGAAAATGCGATGCGTGAGCTTTATTATACTCAACTGAGGATGATTAATGGCTGCTACAGCCTGTCCGAGTACCGCTATCGGATTGAGACTTCAGACATGAAGACCAAATCGAGCCACCATTTCGCGTCGACCAAAACTGGTGATGCCAAGGGCCCGACTATCGAGATCTCGCGTCAGCCATTTCCTTCTCAGCGCGACATTCAGGATCGCTGCTCCCAGCGCGCCGCCCACATGAGGCTTCCGCTCACTCCAATCCAGGCATGAGCAGGCGAACCGGCGGCGCAGCCTTCGAATTGCCGCGAGGTCAACGCCAAGAGTCTGAAATGCTTTTGTTCCCGCTGCGGTGACCTCATATGCGTTGCCGTCGGCATTCGCACCAGTTGAAAGCCAACCCAGCGCTTTGAAGCGGTCATGCAGCGAGACGCCAACCATCCCGGCCAGATGATCGTAACAAGTTCGAGCGGCACGTAGCCTGCTGGGAGTGCTGGGCACAAACTTATCGCGGACGCCGCCTGCGAGGACGCTCAGCCCTTCCAGCGCACTGGCTACGTCGGGCCCTTCCAGACTGTAGAAGCGGTGCTTGCCCTGTACCAGTACTTTGACCAAGTGTTCGGTCTTCAGCCGATTGAGGTGCACGCTCGCTGTGGACGGACTCACTTCGGCCACGACCGAAAGTTCGGTACTCGTTCGCGCATGTCCGTCCATCAGGCAAAAGAGTATGCGAGCACGTGACGGCTCGCCGATGGCCGCGGCAATCCTGCAAACCGCTGCGTCGGCGTGTTGTTCGACATTCATGCTTTGATGGTAGACGAATCATACATGTCGCGCAACGGGAAGGTGGTTGCGAGGACGAGAGCTTGGCGGACGTATTTGTACAGAAGACAAGAGTTTCCGTCGAAACTCAAAAAATGAGCGCCCATGCCGCCAGCGCCGCGACAAAGCGTTAGCTGATGTGTTTGCGGATTGTTTTTATATATTCGCGGCCGCGCTCGAAGCCGCGCTTAAAGGGTTCGCTCTCGTGCATGCGTGGGTGGAGATCGCCGAGCACTTTCTTGCATTCTTCGTAAGTTCGATCGCGATTCTTCGCATGCAGGGCCGCCTCGAAGCCGCAGCGAAAATAGCGCTCGTCATCTTGAAATTTGTTTCCAGTGGTCTCGTATTTCTCTTTTTCCACGTCGCGCACACCGTCCCACCAGTTGTCACGGGCTTGATCGATACTCTCGGCGCCGGCGTTTTCCAGGACTCCGCGAACTGCGTCGGTTTCATCCTCATCGGCCATGACTACAACGACGGTGCGGCCTTTGCGCAAAGCATCCTCGTAGACGAACATTTCGTCTTCCGGCAGACCTTCGAACACATTTCTCTCGATGGCGCCACCCGCCGCGCCGCCACCAACAACGCCGAGCGCGCCCAGCAGCACTCCTCCAACAACGCCAATGGCGAGCACTTGTCCGACGCCCGGGATCAGAAAGCTCGCGATCATGGGCACCAGTCCAACGCCGCCCGCAACTCCGATGGCGCCCCCAAGAGCGGCACCCATCGCTTTACCCATTCCGGGCTCCTCACCCGCGACAGTCGGGACGGCAGCGAGTTCCTTTGCAGTCGCATGAGGCGTAAGCACAGTGACTCGATCCTTCGGAATATCCAGCGGGGTAAGTTCGGCAGCACCGCGCTCTGCATCTGGTCGCGATTTGAATACGCCTACGACAGCATTCATTAGGTCCTCTCTTTCGAACCGTATGATATGACTCCAATTCCGCTAACGCAACCATACTCTTGAGACCTGAGAAATCCGGTATATCGATCAAGGAGAGCAGAACCGAAATCAGCCTTCAGCAGCGTTCGATGATTGTTGCGATGCCTTGGCCTACGCCGATGCACATCGTGCAAAGAGCATAGCGCGCTTTGATGGCGTGCAACTGATAGGTCGCCGTGGTTACCAAGCGAGCGCCGCTCGCGCCGAGCGGGTGACCGACGGCAATTGCGCCGCCGTTGGGATTCACGTGCGGTGCGTCGTCGGTGAGACCCAGGTCGCGCGTGACAGCGAGGGCCTGCGCCGCGAACGCTTCGTTGAGCTCGACCACTTCGATTTGATCGAGTTTTAGTCCAGCCTTATCGAGGAGTTTTCTCGTGGCAGGCGCGGGCGCGAATCCCATTATGCGGGGTGCCACTCCTACGACGGTTGTCGCGACGACGCGAGCGAGAGGCGTCAATCCGTATCTCGAAGCGGCGGTTTGAGAGGCGATAATCAGTGCGCAAGCTCCATCGTTTACGCCAGAAGCGTTTCCCGCGGTTACGGTTCCGCTCGGTTTCACGATGGGCTTGAGCTTCGACAGCGCCTCGAGAGTGGTGTCCGGCCTGGGTTGTTCGTCCGTGTCAAAAATCTTTGGATCGCCCTTTTTCTGCGGAATCGAGACAGGAAGGATTTCGCGCTTGAAAAAGCCCAGGGTATTGGCGCGAGACCAACGCTGTTGCGTGCGCAAAGCGAAAGCATCCTGGTCGGCTCGCGAGACGTGAAAATCTTCAGCTACGTTTTCCGCAGTTTCCGGCATGGAGTCAACGCCGTACTTGCTTTTCATCAGCGGATTTACGAAACGCCAGCCGATTGTGGTGTCAAAAGTTTCGACGGTACGGCTAAACGCGCTATCAGATTTGCCGTTCACAAATGGAGCGCGCGTCATGCTCTCCACTCCACCCGCGATTATCAAATCCGCTTCTCCTGATTTGATCGCGCGAACTGCGACACCAATAGCGTCCATGCTGGAACCGCAGAGCCGGTTCACGGTGGAACCGGGGACTTCCTTTGGTAGACCGGCAAGCAGCAGAGCCATCCGCGCGACGTTGCGATTGTCTTCTCCGGCCTGATTTGCGCAGCCGAAGATGACGTCATCGAGCGCCATCCAATCCATTTTGGGGTTGCGCTCGATTAGTCCGCGGAGCGGGATAGCCGCCAAATCGTCGGTTCGAATAGGAGCTAGCGCACCGCCATAACGGCCAAAAGGAGTGCGGATTGCATCGCAGATAAAGGCGTCGTTCACAGAAATCTCCCAAAAAATCGGCCCACTAATTGCGGCAGCCAAAACTGCTACGCATCAGTGGAACCAAGCTAGTATAGCTGAGGGCCAGCGAGTTTCTATTCCGCTTGGCCGTGTCCGTCTGTATGTTGCGAGCCGGATTCCCAGGAAAGCCGCGCTGGGTGTAAAATACAAACATGACCGAGAAAATCAAGAAGGACGACGCAGAGTGGCGTTCGAAGTTGACGGAAGAACAATTCCAAGTGACGCGGAAAAAGGCAACTGAACCGCCGTTCACCGGCGAGTACGCCGACACGGAAACGAAGGGCACGTATGTTTGCGTTTGCTGCGGCCAGCCGCTTTTCAGTTCCGAAGCGAAATACCATTCGGGTTCGGGCTGGCCGAGCTACTACCAGCCTATCGCCGCCGAAAATGTCGAAATGGAACGAGACAACAGCCATGGCATGACGCGCACGGAAGCTCTCTGTAGCCGGTGTGACGCGCATCTAGGGCATGTTTTTGAAGATGGGCCGGAGCCCACGGGCTTGCGGTTTTGCATTAATTCAGCTGCGTTGAAGCTCGAGAAAAAAGACAAGTAGAAATTCGCGATCAGCTTGCGAATACTTCCCGCGCTATCCCACCGGAAGCTAGTGGCTTAGGAAAATAACCTGCGGATGGCCATTCCCTGTATTTGAATCCAACGAAATCATTCGCACGTTGCTCGCGGAAACGATATAGAACGCGAGGTTCGTCGGGAATCCCGCAATCAGAATTGGCGTCATTGTCCCACGGCCGTTTGCAGCCACCGTGTAGTTTGCGGAGAATGCAATGTCCGTGGACGGCGTGTCCGGCGGGATAAATTCATCCAAAGTGCCAACGATATTTCCGCCGCCGGCGGAACTCAATTCACCAGTCATGTTGACAGCTTTCGTGTCAGCTTCGTCCGGCGCGGAGAGAACGTAACTTCCTTGAATGGAAGTAGCCGAAAATGGCGCTCCGGTTTGCTGCTCCAGTAATCCATAAGTCGCGGCCGAGTCGGAGCCGATTATGAACCCTTGATTAGGTCCAATCAGGTACGCTGCGGCCAGCCGATTACCCAGATTTGTAAATCCCACGCGGCCGATTGTAGAAACCTGGTAGGTGCCCGAAGCCGAATTCGATGAGACAGTGCCGCCGTCGTTTTGATCAAAGGTTAGGTCCGCGCTCCCGTCGCCTGAAGCTGACGACAATAAGCCCGCGAAGACAGTCGAGTTCCCGGTTATTCCGGTTCCCATGAGTCCGGTGCCGGTGACGACTCCAGTTCCTTGCAAAACACTTTGCGTGAATTGAGTTCCGGTGTCCTGAAGCAACATTTCGCCGCTCAGCCTGGGAAGGGGATTCGTGGTAGAGGCGGCGTCAATCTCAGCGAAGAAAATGTCGTTGGATGAGACGAAATAGAAAGTAAACGTTAGAGTCGTCTGCGCGCTTGTAGGCGGTTGAAACGTCAAACTTGCAAGGCCTTTCGAATTCGACGTGCCGACCTGGAAGCTCCCGGTGAGAGAGATTTGCGGAGAATACACGCCCCCATCGTTGAAATCGACGGTGCCCGCTGCAAAGGTCTGCTGGTTGTCGGGTGTGACCACACCCGCGAGCACGGTGGGTTCGGCCAAAAAGTCTTGCCCCGCAAATTCAAACGCATAATTTCCAGAAAAGTTTGAAGCTGAAAATGTTCCCACAGAAAGTTTCATGATTCCGGAGCCGTGCGTAATTCCCACCCCGTTCGTGGGAACCGTCTCATCCTCGATCACATGAATGTTGCCGCTCGAATCGAGCGCCAGCAGATAGTTTGAAGTGAATATCGTAAGGTTTCCCGTCGTAGCGACCAACTGCATGGTACCGCGGCCATCTGTTCCAACCGAGTAGGTTCCGGTCACAGTCGCTCCAACTGCCACGCCAGTTACGCGGTTAATGTCCTCTTGGCCGTTTGAAATGGCTCCCTGTCCGTTCGAGGAGAAGTTACCTGCAATAACTACGGTCCCATTTGCGTCGAATCCGGTGAAGAGGAAACTGTAATTTCCTTTAATCAGAGAATTGCTGCCCGACGAGCCGGCTGTAATCGTTATATGGAACACTTGCGTCGCCGTTGCTGGCCCGCTGGCACCTGTCGCGGAGTCCTGTACCTGCACCGTAAAGGTCGAAGTGCCCAAGAGAATTGGAATCCCCGAGATCAGGCCGGTCTTGGCATCCAAAGTCAAACCCGCCGGAAGCTGGCCGTTTATAACACTCCATGTGAACGGCGGAACTCCGCCGGTGGCGTTCACGCTCGTACTGTAGGGAGTTGCTGTCATTCCAGGAGGAAGCGACGGCGTAGTTATATGCAATCCACCTGCTGATTGGATCGAGATGGTCAGCGCAGCAGAAGCTGTTTGCGCCGGAACGGAAGAGTCCTGCACTGTCGCAGTCAACGGAAACGAACCGACCATAGTCGGAATTCCTGAAATTACTCCCGTTGAAGTGTTCAAGCTCAAGCCCGGAGGCAAACTATTTGTCGGCGAGATACTCCACGTATATGGAGTAGCGCCTCCTCTGGCAGCAAGAGTTGCGCTGTATGTCTGGTTGACGATCCCGGGAGGCAGGGAACTTGTCGTCACGGACAGCGCCGTAGCGGGATTGATAACCACAGTGAAGAGTGTTGAAGTAACGGAAAAAGGAGGAGGTTGGCCTATCTGCGGTATTCCGCCGCGATCCGTCGCCTTCACAAAAAAGTTATACGTCCCTGCGGTGGTAGGCACGCCCAGAAGGAAACCAGTTTGATTTAGCGTCAATCCAGGGGGAAGGCAGCTCGCCTGATTGTTCGGGCACACTACGCTGAAAGCCAGCGGCGGCACACCGCCTGTCACCACAATTTGTTGGCCGTATTGGCTTCCGTTCGAACCATTCACAAGAGTGGTCGTCGTAAATGTGGGAGGCAGAACGACACTGATCATGGTGGTGACGGTAGCGCCGGTGTTCCCATTAGCGACGGCTATCAAACTGACGTTCAGTGCGATCGCGCTATTTGTGGGCGCTGTATACGTCACCGAAGTTTTCGTGATGTTCGTCAACGTGCCGCAGCCGGTGCCCGCACAGCCCGAGCCGGTAAGCGGCTTCCAGGTAACGCCCTGATTATGCGTGTCATTACCGAGAATGGCTGTGAACTGTATTACCTGACCTTGATCCACCATTTGCGCTGTGTTCGGAAACACTTCCAAAGTGATGGCCGAGTTGCCTCCCCCGCAACCTGACAGGAAACCGCCTCCAAGGAAAGCGAGCAGGGCGAGTGCAAGCACGCGCAGTCGCGCCACTCGGAAACCGAAAACCGCGTCGTCCGGCACACCCTGTCGCCTGTGTTCAGAGTTTTCGGTCATTTGGGCATACGCCTTCGATGTTCTCATATCACCTTGGATTTCTTTTTCAGATCTGCCCAAAGAGGTGGGACAGAACCCGTTGTCGAATCATTAGCTAAGAAAGCGAAACAAGTTGAATAACAAAACCGCCGCCATGTGTCAACGCACATCTCCCAGCGCCAAGCGAGCGGTGTAGGGCGATTCACGACCTAGCGTCTCGCTGCGATCACTCCGGCATTGGGAGTATGAACGATAAGCGGCATCCGTAGTAAATGTGGATGCGCCGGACGAGAAGGCCGTTGCCTGCTATGTCTTTCAATCTAAGGAGTCACTGGCGCCTGGCGCGCGGTCCGACAGCTTCGGCGGCGAAATGATTCGCTGCAACGCAAAGCCGCTACGTAATACGGCGATTTTTCCATGACAACTATCGAGGTCGCCCGCTGCATCTTACCGACGTCTTTTGATTATTCGCCGCACCACCCACGGCGTTCGGGATTTTCAATTTTGCTCCAACTTTAGTATAAAGATTGGTTTGGAGGCGCCTGCTGGTGCGCACGGGGCGCTGTGTTCGGAGGAGTGCTTTGATCGAAGTTCAGGATCTAACGAAGTCTTATGGCGCGGTTACCGCTGTCGATCACGTTTCATTCACGGTGAACAAGGGCGAGATTCTCGGTTTTCTGGGGCCAAACGGAGCTGGCAAGACCACCACCATGCGGATATTAACCGGATATATGCCCGCCACGCACGGGACCGCGCGGGTTGCCGGGTTCGATGTGTTCACCGATTCGATGGAAGTCCGCCGCAGGATTGGATACCTGCCGGAAAATCCCCCTGTATATCCGGACATGACCGTCGAGGCCTATCTCGATTTTGTCGCGCGCATTAAAAATGTTCCTGCAGAGCGGCGGCCCGCTCGCATCGATGACGCTCTGACGAAGACCAATCTGGAAGGCCGGCATTCTGAACTTATCAAACGGCTGTCGCGCGGTTATAAGCAACGCGTGGGAATTGCGCAAGCTCTGGTGCACGATCCCGAGGTAATAATTCTCGACGAACCTACGGTGGGTCTGGACCCAAAGCAGATCATTGAAGTCCGCAACCTGATCAAAGGGCTGGCCGGAAGCCACACCATCATTCTTTCCACGCACATCCTGCCCGAAGTGAGCATGACGTGCGACCGCGTGGTCATCATCAATAAAGGCAAGATTGCTGCGGTGGACACTCCGCAGAATTTGACCTCGCAGCTGAAAGGCGGTCAAAAAATTCACATTGAAACTGACGCCCCGGAAAAACCGTTGCGAGATATGCTGACGCAGATTCCAGGAGCAAGCCGGGTGGTAGTGGAACCAATGCGCGCTGGAGGCCATCAAGCCGTTACGGTCGAAGCAGCGCAAGGGAACGACATTCGCAATCAGATCGCGGCTAAAATTGTGGAAAATGGCTGGCCGCTTTACGAATTGCACGGAGTGAGCCTGAGTCTCGAAGACATCTTCCTCGAACTCACGACGGACGACGCGGCACACGCGCAGTTGTCCAATTAGCGCAATTCGTCAAAGGAGTGGAAAGCATCATGCGAAGTTTGTACGCAATTTACCGCAAGGAAATGGGTCATTATTTTGTTTCGCCCATCGCTTACATTTTCATCGGACTTTTCCTGATCTTGACCGCATTTTTCTTCAACGTGATTCTGGCCGAAGTGATCAAGCAATCTTTTCAAATGGAGATGCAGGGCATGCGCTTTGCCGGGCCGTCCGATTTTGACGTTCCTGGAGCCGTAATGCGCAGCTTTTTCGGCCTGCTTTCCACTCTTGTTTTGTTTTTTACACCGATTCTGACCATGGGTGTCTACGCCGAGGAACGCAAGCGCGGCACGATGGAGCTTCTGATGACTTCGCCGGTCAGCGAGCTGGAGATCGTGCTGGGAAAGTATCTGGCATCGCTTTCCCTTTTTGCGCTCATGTTACTGCCGACCGCAAGCTACATGATCTTTATGGTTCTCCGCAGCGATCCCAGGCCGCCGTGGAGCATGGTGGCCGCGGGATACGCAGGCGTTTTATTGCTTGGCGGATCGCTATTGGCGCTCGGGTCATTCGTCTCGTCCCTTACGGAAAATCAACTCATCGCGGCAGTGGTTACGTTCGCTGCTTCGTTATTTATCTGGGTGCTCGACATTGGACGCAACAGCGATAGCGGCGCGGGCGCGGTGCTTCAGTATCTTTCGGTGATACGCCATTACGAGGATTTCACCCGCGGGGTGATTGATACGTCCAGCTTGATTTATTACGGAAGCTTTATCGCACTTTTCGTTTTCTTGACGGTGCGCTCCGTCGATTCAATGCGCTGGCGGCGGGCCTAGGCGATCTTTATCTCGCGCTCGCAAATTATGGAGGAACTTGCAGGATGAAATGGGATCGGGATGAGTTGGCAAGATTTCTCGGCACAGCTGGCATAGCCATGCTGATAGCCGGATATTTGCGTTATTCGATTCAGGGCGAGCTTCTGACGTTTAGCAAGGTCGTATTGGCGGCCGGAGCCCTGCTGCTGCTCGGGTCAATCGCCATCGGTTTTGGCGGCATTCTTCGTTTTTTCTCCAAACGCTCTTCACAGCAGGGAACGAACACTACGGTTCTAAGCGCGGCCGTGATCGCAATTTTGGTGATCGTGAATTTCGTCGGATTTCGCCATCATAAGCGTTTTGATCTGACCACTGAAAAGCTGTACACGCTTTCCGATCAGACGAAGCAGATCGTAGGCGGCTTACAAAAGGACGTCACCATCGTCCATTTCGACAAGTCCCCGAATGCAGCTTTGGACGACCAGATGGCTGAGTACACCAGCTTGAGCCGCCATCTGAAATTTCAAAACATCGATCCGCAACAGAAGCCCGAGGTCGCGCAAGACTACGGAGCCACGCGAATGGGGGACGTAGTACTCGCTTCGGGACCGCGAAAAGAGCACCTGGAATCCGGCGCTATCTCGGAACAAGACATCACCGGCGCGATTATAAAAGTTACGCAAGACAAGATTAAAACGGTTTGCTTTGTCACCGGGCACGGTGAGAAGTCTTTGACTGAAGACGGAGAAAACGGCTACAGCCACCTCGATGCGGGACTGAAGAAGGAAAACTACGTTACGAAGACGATCAACCTCGTCTCAGAAAATGGCGTTGCCTCTGACTGCAGCGTGGTGGTGATTGCTGGTCCCACTCAGGCATTCTTTCCGCAAGAGGCTGGAATGCTCGCCAGGTATCTAGCGGGAACCGGTAAGGGTCTGATCCTCGTTGATCCTCAGACTGATCCGAAGCTAGCGGAAGTCTTCCAAGCTTGGAACACGAATGTGGGCGACAACGTGGTGATCGATGCGAGCGGCGTGGGACGTCTGTTTGGCGCGGGGCCAGCGATTCCTCTGGTTACAACATTTGGTGACAGCCCGATCACAAAGAGCTTTGCGGGTTCCATGACTTTTTTTCCGCTAGCGCGGACGGTAACCATCGCCGACAAAACAAAGGCCGACCCTCAGGTTGTGGAGTTTTTGAAGACTTCGCCTCGGAGTTTTACCGTTGCGAATTTGAAGCAGGGCCACAATGAAGTCACATACGATCCGAAGACGTCCACGCTCGGGCCGCTGTCACTCGGTGTGGCTGCTTCGCGCAAAGCGGAAGGCGGCGAAGCCCGCGTAGTCGTGATCGGGAATTCCACATTTGCCGCGAATCCGTACGTCGGGCAGCAAAAGAATGGCGACCTTTTCTACAACACGATTAATTGGCTGGCACAAGACGAAAACCTGATCTCCATTCGTCCAAAATCGCAAACGAATCGCCGCGTTACACTAACCGAGGGCCAAGCCAGTGCGCTCAGGTGGCTCGATCTATTCATTCTCCCCGGCATCGTAATTTTTGCGGGAGTCTATATCTGGTGGAAGCGCCGGTAATCGCGCTCACCAAAATCACATTCACATGATCAAGAAAACGACTCTATTCTTCATTCTCGGTGCCATTATTTTGGGTGCTGCTGTGTATTACTTTGACTGGCGAAGGAGCCAGAAGGAAGGTGACAAGCCCGCCGTGGATGCGACGAAGCTCGCATTCTCGATTCAGCTGCAGGACGTAACGTCGCTGGTAATCAAACATCCCGCGAATCCCGCTGAACTCGCGCTGCAGTTTGAAAAGCGCGATGGTGTTTGGCAAATTACGCAGCCGATCGCGACGCCAGCCGATCAGTCGTCCTTGGATGGAATAATCGATGGCCTGTCGAGCGCGCGCATTGCGCAAACGGAGCCCGGCACGCCTGACCGGTTGAAGGTTTTTGGTCTTGACCCGCCCGCTCTCTCACTCGAATTTCAGGTTCGTGTCGGCGCAAAACACTCTGTCGTGATGGGTAAAAAGGATTTCACCGGCATTTCGGTTTATGCAATTGTGGACGGCGCCAAGGACGTCGCGCTCCTTCCCGAGTCGCTTCTTATCAGTTCGGACAAGCCTCTTCAGGATTTGCGCGATCGCAGCGTGCTGCACATCGCGAGCGATAAAGTCGTGTCCTTCGACCTTAAGAATTCTTCCGGACAACTTTCGGCAAAGAAAGAAAAAGATGAGTGGGAATTCACGAAGCCGGCCGGGTCGCGCGGCGGCACTGGAACTATCAGCGCTCTCCTCGCCAGTGTCGGTTCGGCGAAATGGACGACGGCCGCGAGCGAAGCCCCCGACAATCTGTCCAAGTATGGCCTCGTCAATCCGGCTGTTACACTTACCGCTGTAGACGACAAAGGGAAAAGCGCAACGTTGAGCGTGGGCCGAAAGGAGGGCAATCAATATTTTGCGCGGAATAGTTCCCAGCCGGCGATTTTCATGATCAGTGAAGAGTTCTACAAGAAGCTGGCCGAGAATTACAATGACTTGCGCGACAAGAAGCTGGTGCACTTCGATCCCCCCGCCATAACTCGCGTCGAAATACATAATGTGAACGGTACGATTATCGTCGCGCGGAAATCGGAGTTTGAATGGACGATTGATGAGCCTGCAGACCAGAAGGGAAAGCCGGCCGAAAGTTCGAAGTTCTTAACGCCGTTGGAGCAGGCGAGCGCTGAGCAGATTTTCGATCGGCCGCCGCCCGACGTGCGCGCAACGCTGGCTAAGCCCGAGTTTGAGGCGACATTGACCGACAAATCCGGCAAGAAATTGACGGTCCAAATATCGAAAGAATCTAGTGGTTTCGTCTATGCAAAAACCAGCGACGGCCCGGCGGTTTTCAAACTCGGCAAGCAGATTCTGAGCGATCTAAATTTCAAAGCGACTGACCTCAGTCAACCCGACTCACCCCATTAGGCTGTTTTCAACTATCACGCTGAAACTGCGGCTTCGGCGAGTAAAGTTTTTTCCTGTGGCCATGCCGCAAGCAGTAGAACCTTGCCTGTGTTTGGCGAAACGTAGATATAATACATGTGCTCGCAATGCTTCACTTCATAGAAGCTTATGCGTTTGGGGTCGGGAGTTACCGCTGCTCCACTCGCAAGCGCATCGCGCAGTTGCGCAACCATTTCTCTCGGATGCTTCCGCAAGTCCTCAATCTCCAGTTCGCGCTCTAAGCACATCACCATGGGTGCCTCCAGCCCGTTTATCGTCTCTCATCTGGTATTACGTGAGGGCCATGGCAAAAGTTCCAGTGTCGCCGGCTTCTGCGGACTGACTGTACCGATGTGGAGCAACCTGAGCGCTGAAATTGTTCCAAAAAAGTATTCCGGGGTTAACTCTTAATTAGTTACTTGCGCGTCGCCGGTAAACTTGCAATAGTGCGAGGTTCCGAGGAAAAACTCATCGTGAAAAAGAAAAGAGCGAAGAAAACGAACCGTATGCACCGTGATCGAAGAAGGAAGCACCAGCACTGGCAAGTGACCGTGTTTTATCACGACGGAGAAAGGTTCGCGCGCGTGTACATCGACCGCGACCGCGCCCAGCGTTTTGCCCAACGACAGAAAAAATCCCCCATCGTCAAAGCCACGCGGATTCTTGAAGTCGATTAATCGTAGGGCACGCACGGCCACCGTTCAAATCAGTTTTCATTGGTTCGTCCGAAGCCCACTGAGGTCGAGGACTTGTTCGCGTGTGGGCGGCGTGCTATAAAGAATTGGGAATTGCGGAGTTCTCAACCCGCGCGGGATTCGTATAGTGGTAGTACGCCACCTTGCCAAGGTGGAGGCGAGAGTTCGATTCTCTTATCCCGCTCCAGATATTCCCGCGAGATAACCCGCTTTATTGCATACTGATGTGTAACTTGCGTCGCCACGCTCCTTCCGGCTGTTCCTCAAGTTCCCACGCGTAAAAGTTATTGTGGGTGCCCGGTCATTGAGTTATCCTCCAGGGCGTAGGTCCCCGGATTTGCGTCGGGGGCTTGGGACCCAGCCCGTCAGTCAAAACCAACCCAAACAAAATACATCCGAACTCTGCCGGATGGCGTAGTAACAAGAGTAGCGGTTGAAGTCCAAACTCAATAGGAGGAATTCGGGAAATGACAAAATCTAAGAAGGCTTTGGTTGCCGGCGCCGCACTCGCAGGTTTGTTGGCTGGCACCGGCGCAACGATTCAAGCATCGAATCTTCTGTCCGGCGCGAGGCTTGCCGCTCAATCCGATCAGAAGCCCGCGGACACCAAGGTGAAGGAAAAGCATGCTTGCAAGGGTCAGAATTCCTGCAAGGGCAAGGGTGGATGTAAATCGAGCGACAACGGCTGCAAAGGCAAGAACTCTTGCAAGGGCAAGGGTGGTTGCGCAACTGACGGTTCAAAGATGCCGGACTAACGCTCCTCGGAGCGTTGGTGCTGTAGCGAAAGCTGTCCTGCCTGGGGCCGGACTTCGTTGTACCGGCCCTCGACACTTCTTCTGGATCTTCGGAGCCCCAAATGCCGGCGAATCGGTTTAACAATTTTACTGACTATGGAATCGGAATTGGTTTGCGCACTCCGCACTACAACCATATTCTCACCCGGAAACCCGTGGTCGATTGGTTCGAGATCATTTCCGAGAATTTCATGATCGACGGCGGGCGGCCTCTGCACATCCTCGATCAAATCCTGGAACAATACAAAGTGGTGCAGCACGGCGTTTCCATGTATTTCGGTTCCGCCGAACGCCCGAACAAAGAACATCTTCGCCGGCTGAAAACGCTGGTGCAGCGCACCAAGACGCCCTGGTTATCAGACCATCTTTGCTGGGGAAGCGTGGATGGCCGCTACACGCACGATCTGCTGCCGATGCCTTACACCTTCGAAGCCGCGCGAATCACCGCGCAAAAAGTTCGCGAGGTCCGTGATTTCGTGGAAGTGCCCGTGGTAGTGGAAAACGTGAGCAGCTACGCGGAGTTCCACGTTTCAGAAATGACCGAGTGGGAATTCCTGAACGAAGTGGTCGAGCGTGCCGACTGCGGAATTCTGCTCGACGTGAACAATATTTATGTGTCTTCGCGAAATCACAGTTTTGACCCCTACACTTACGTCAACAGCGTCCCCGCCGAGCGCGTCGCCCAGATCCACATCGCCGGCCATTCGAAATACAAGAAGTACATTCTCGATACGCACGATCATCCCGTGATTGATCCGGTTTGGAAATTGTATGAGCGCGCGATTGAACGCGTTGGCCACACTGCAACACTCCTCGAATGGGACGACAGCATCCCCTCTTTTGACGAAGTCCATGAGGAAGCTTTGAAAGCCAATCGCTTCCTGGCTAGCGCTTCGCTGGCCAAAGCCGTATGAAACTGCTGAGCCTGCAGCGCCGCATGGCTCGCGCGGTAATGACGCCCCTCACGCCTTCCGAACGCATGCGCTCGGTCGCGCCCGACGGCCGCTCGATGCGCGCAGTCGCCTCTGAAATCATCAAGCCGAATGATCGCCTGACTTCGTTCGAACGTCTGGAAATCTATAACCGTCAATACTGGTTCCGCATCCTGTCTGGTTTTGCTGAGGATTTTCCGGGCCTCCGCGCTGTGCTCGGCGGAAATCGCTTCGACCGCATGGCCAAGGCTTATCTAACGGATTGCCCCTCGCAATCGTTCACTTTGCGCAACCTGGGTTCGCGCTTGGAGGGCTGGTTGCAAAAGAATCCAACCTGGACCGCGGGGCGCGGAAATCTGGCTCTGGATATGGCGCGACTCGAATGGGCTGATATAGAAGCCTTCGATGGCGGAGCGGAGCCGACACTCAAGCCCGAAGATCTCTCGGCGGCGAATACGGCGGAGCTGCGTTTGCGGCTTCAACCGTATGTGCAGCTTCTCGACCTGCGATATCCCGTCGACGATCTATTGTTGGAAGTTCGTAAAGGCGATGATGACGCTGAAGTTGCCAGCAACGCTTTCAGCGAGCGCCGCCATCAGAAACGAGTTTCAGCCGTCGCAAAATTAAAGCCCAGTCCAATTTTCCTGGCCGTACACCGCATGGACGATTCCGTATATTTTCGACGGCTTCAACGCGACGAATTCGCCATTCTCACTGCTTTGCGCGATGGCAAGCCTCTGAAGAGCGCGGTCGAAGACGCTCTTAGAAAGAGTTCGGTTGATTCCGCAGAACTTGCAGCCAACGTCCAACACTGGTTTCAGACTTGGGCGCTGCTGGGATGGTTCTGTCGCGCCGAATGCAAGAAGAGCACGAGAACAGTTCAGTCGAAAGCGCTGCGGAGATCGAGTCGCCGATCATGAGGAATGACACCAACGCAATTCAGCGACTGTATGGCGGGTTTGTGAGGGCCGCTTCGAGCCTTCAATCGCCGTTTTTGCTGGTTATCCGTCTGTACTGGGGATGGCAGCTTTCTCAAAATGGATGGGGCAAACTCCACAACCTCTCTCACGTCACGGAATTTTTCGCAAGCCTAGGACTCCCAGCCCCATCTTTCACTGCTACTTTTGTTGCGTCGTTTGAATTCGTCGGCGGAATTCTGCTCGCCATCGGCCTGCTGTCCCGAATCGCGGCTCTTGGCATCGTAATCGATATGTTTATGGCGTATTGGATGGCAGATAGGGCGTCGCTCTTTGCGTTCTTCTCGGATCCCGGCAAGTTTTCCAACGCCGACCCGTTTATCTTTTTTTTCGTGGGTCTCATTATTCTGATTGTCGGCCCGGGCAAATTATCGCTCGATACACTCCTCGATCGGACGATTCGAAAAGAAAGTTACTTAGATGTCGCGGGTAACAGATCATCCGATACTTGACGATCGCCTCATGGGATAGAAGTCGCCCGATTGATGAAAGATCATGCCCACGGCTACTCCAAGACATTTCAGCGTGTAACTCTTCTATGCCTATTTGTGTTCTTCCTGGCTTCCGCGGGCGCCTTTCCGGCTGACGATATGACCTCGACAATACTCATCGGAAATTCGCGAATCGACGTCGTCATCGACAAAGGTCAGCTTCAAGTCTCGAAGGAAGAGTTGCTCAAATGGGTTCAGTGGGCCGCGGAATCTGTAAGCGCCTATTACGGCCATTTTCCTCTCCCTCATCTTTTGCTGCGCATCATTCCCACTGACGGAAGAGGCGTGCGAGGCGGCAAGACTTTCGGCGAAAAGGGCGGATTCATCAGCATTCACGTCGGCAGCAAAACGATTTTCGCCGGCCTTGCCGCGGACTGGATGCTGACTCACGAAATGGTGCATCTTGCCTTCCCGTCGGTTGCGGACAATCACCACTGGATTGAAGAGGGAATCGCCACCTACGTCGAGCCTATCGCCCGCGTCAGAGCAAAACACTTTGACGCAACGCAAATGTGGTTTGAAGTCGTAAGAGATCTCCACCAGGGCCTTCCTGCCGCCGGAGACAAGGGTCTCGACAACACGCATACCTGGGGACGAACGTACTGGGGAGGCGCGCTCTTCTGTTTCCTCGCGGATATTGAGATTCATCAGAAAACGGCAAATAAAAAAGGGTTGGACGATGCTCTGCGCGGCATCCTTGCTGCCGGCGGCGATATTCGGCAGGAATGGCCGTTGGAAAAAGCTTTGGATGCTGGAGATCAGGCGGTGGGGGTACCAGTGTTGCGGCCGCTCTACGAAAAGATGAAGGATCAACCCCTCGACGTCGATCTTTCCGCACTATGGAAACAACTGGGCATCGAACGAGAAGGCGAAACAGTTCGCTTTGTGGATGACGCGCCGCTTTCTAAGACGCGAATCGCAATCACTTATGGCTCGTCCGCGCCCGCGACGAGCGCTGCCTCGGCTGTCAGCATAGTCGCGGGCGACACATCTATGAATTTTCCGAAGCGATAAAGATACCCGGCGAAGTCAGCAAATTTTCCTCTGTTTTGCCGGGTGACCAGTGCATCCATCGCGTGTTAAAGTCTCCCTCCAACCCATGTTGGCTTATCTTTGTGGTCCCATCGAATTCGCCGAAGACGGAGGCAGACTCTGGCGTCGCAAGCTGGCGCCCTTCCTTCGAGACCAGCTCGGCCACCGCGTTTATGATCCAGCCGAAGACGAGCTAAAGAATCTCACCGAAGAAGAAGCCGCTCACTTTCGCGAATGGAAAACTGGGGATCTCGATCGCTTTCGCCGAACGGTACGCAAGATTATTGCTTTCGATCTCGACCTCATAGAGAACAAGGCAGACTACCTAATCTGCTTCTGGCCTTCGGCGAACGCGCAGAGTGGAGGCACGCCGGCAGAATTGACCGTTGCTCACCGTAAAGGCATTCCCGTGTATCTCGTTACGCCCGTGGTGGTGGACCAGGTAAGCGGCTGGATGCTGGCGTGTTCCGACCAGATGTTTTCGTCAATCGAAGAGCTCAAGGAATTCTTGGTGGCGCGTTTTTCTCGCGAGAAACAAACTCAGCTCTGGAAATGACGCTCTCTCCGCTCCGTGTACAAAAGGGCTCGACTCGCCTCTAGACGGCGTCCTTGATAGAATCCGCGCCGCATGCAGAAAGTTATCATCGCCGTTGGCAGCACGCGCCGCCCGAAACTGGACGCGGTTTCGGACGCTCTCGCGACATTCGGAAAGTTTCTGAAAAATGATTCCGAATTTGAAGTTAGAGGAGTCGATGTTCCGAGTGGTGTGCGCCATACTCCGCTAACTCGTCAGGACATAATGACGGGCGCGCGGCAGCGCGCCGAAGCACTCGAACGGATCGCGCGGGAAAAAAGCGAGCCCTGGAAATACTTTGTCGGACTGGAAGGAGGTCTGGACATCGTCAACGACGGCGACGCGCGATGTGTTTTTCTCGAGAACTGGGCATACGCAAAAGATGCCAGCGGCACCGGCTTTTTCGGCCAATCGGGAGCCGTGCTGCTCCCCGCGGAGCTAGCGAAACGCGTAGTTGACGACGGCATTGAGCTGTCCGAGGCGATCGACGTCTTTGCCGGAGGTCACGGCATTCGCGACGCACAAGGCGCTTGGGGCGTTCTTACACGCAATGTCATCACGCGGCAGGACGCTTTCCGAATTGCGATCATCAATGCCTTTGCGCCTTTTTACAATCGTGCGATCTACTGAGTGCCCACCGAGGGCGAGACCGCCTTCGCAAGTATCAATTTTTGAGGAACTATGTGCTAGCCTACGTCGGAAGGAGAAAGCGTGGACATCGTCAAGGGCAACATGGGTTGGATTGAAGTCGTCGTCGGCCCGATGTTTTCGGGCAAAAGCGAAGAGCTCATTCGCCGTCTGCGGCGCGCGGAAATTGCAAAACAGCGCGTTCAGATTTTCAAGCCGGTAATCGACCAGCGCTACGCCAAGAATGGAATCGTCTCCCACTCGGGGCTGGAGCTGGATTCAGAACTTGTGACAACCGGTGAAGATATCCTCTCGAAAGTGGCGCCGCGCACGGAAGTCGTCGGCATTGACGAAGCGCAATTTCTCGGTGAAAGCGTGGTAGAGAGCTGCGTAAAGCTGGCCGACATGGGCAAACGCGTGATCGTGGCGGGTCTCGATACGGATTTCATGGGACGACCCTTCGAGCCTATGCCGCGCCTGCTGGCCGTCGCTGAAGAAATAACGAAATTGCTGGCGATTTGCATGCGTTGCGGCAATCCTGCAGTGCACACCCAAAGGCTCGTCGCGTCGGAAGAGTTGATCGTCGTAGGCGCGGGCGGCATGTACGAGGCCCGCTGCCGGCGTTGTTTTGAACCGTTTCTCGCGTTGCAGAAGATTGAAGAAGAGAAAGTGACTGCGCCTCCAAAGGCTCGCGCAGCGACCAGCAATCCCGACTGACCGTCTGACCTTGCCGGGCTGCAACCATCCGGTCTCGCGAGGAATCCATATTCCCGTAAGGGGCAAAAAGCAATAAAATAGGTGCCGGCCAGGCTTTCATGGACATCCGCCAAATTCTCGTGCTGGTAGCTGCGCTTGCTGTTAGCTCGGATCGAGCAGACATCAATCGTTATCGCACGCCTATGCTTCCGGATGGTCCCAGCCTGAATTCCTTACCGATTTCCACGCGCTCAACCGATTTGTTTGCGCCACCGGTGTTTATTTCTGTAGTCGACCAAACCACCGGCAAACAGGAGCCGCTGCAACCTCAATCACGCCTTGAAATCGTCCGCTATGTCTCGGGAGAGTTTGCAAAAGTTGTGGCGCCGATTCCCGCGGGAAGAAAAGGCTTCAGAATCCCCGTAGGCCAGAAGTTAAATGACAAAGAACTCAGAAACGCGCTGCGCCATGAAGGCGCTGCAGTAAACCCGGGCGAAACCGTCCAGGTGACGAACATCGAATTCCGCGCGAAAGAAATTGTCGTCCAGGTGAATGGTGGCGCGAGAAGGCATTTCAATTTGCGCGATCACGTTCAAGTTAGCGCCGGGGGAGCGCCAGCGCCTCTTCCATCGGGCCCGCAACAAAAGCCGGGCGGGACTCTGATTCTCGATTACGGACAGGCTGTACCGGACATGAGCGCCGATGACGTCATGACAGCCTTGCAAGCATTCCTGAGTTTTTCCAAGGCACAATCCGCGGCAGTGAACTGGGTTGACACTTTGCCTGCCGAGTTCAAAGACGCCATCAGGGATCAGAAAGCTGTCGTGGGGATGGACCACGAAATGGTGCTCGCGGCTCTTGGCCGTCCAGACCACAAAGTGCGCGAGCGCGATCCCGACGGCACTGAAACCGAGGACTGGATTTACGGCAATCCTCCTGCGCGGACAACTTTTGTCACCTTCACCGGGGATAAGGTAATCCGCGTAAAAGAATTCGACTGACCGCGTTGACTTTTTTCGTTGTGCGCCCTAGCATCACCATTCGGTAAATTCGTGTGGACAGTTCTGTCGCTGTTCCTATCTAGCTGCTTGTGCCGGGAGGGCGAATGTCGATCAAGGTCGGAATTAACGGATTCGGACGCATCGGGCGCAATATTTTCCGCGCTGCGTTGGAAGATCCTGCCATTGAAATCGTAGCGGTTAACGACATCACCGATTCAAAAACTCTGGCTCATCTGCTGAAGTACGACTCGATTCTGGGCAATCTTCCCCACAAAGTCACGCATACGGAAGACACCATCTCGGTAGACGGCAAATCATTCAAAGTTTTTCGCGTGAAGGATCCGGCCGAAATCGATTGGACATCTGTCGGAGCGTCGATCGTCGTTGAATCCACGGGACTCTTCACCGCGGGGGCTAACGCGCGTAAACACATTCGCGGCTCGGTGAAAAAAGTGATTATTTCCGCGCCTGCCACCGATCCCGACGCAACATTCGTCCTCGGAGTGAACGACAAATTGTACGACCCTGCAAAACATCACGTTATTTCCAACGCTTCGTGCACCACAAACTGCCTCGCCCCGGTCGCGAAAGTGATTCATGACACATTTGGGATCAATGTGGGAACCATGACCACGGTTCATTCCTACACCAACGATCAGAAACTTCTCGACCTTCCGCATCCGGACCTCCGTCGCGCGCGAGCTGCCGCGCTTTCCATGATTCCTACATCCACCGGAGCCGCGAAAGCGCTTCACCTCGTGATTCCCGAACTAAAGGGAAAGCTGGACGGTTTTTCGCTGCGCGTCCCGACGCCCAACGTTAGTGTCGTGGATTTGACGGTGCTGACGGATAAGCCCGCGACGGTGGAGAGTGTGAATGCGGCGCTAAAGAAGGCGTCCGACGGTCCGATGAAGGGCATCCTGGCTTACACCGAAGAAGAATTAGTCTCCATCGATTTCCGCGGCAATCCGCATTCCTCGATTGTGGATTCCGGCTATACGCGCGTAGTGGGTACGAACTGCGTAAAGATTCTCGCGTGGTACGACAACGAGTGGGGCTACTCAAGCCGCTGCCGCGATCTGATTAAACTCCTTGCCGCGCGACTCTAGCTGTCCTTGTCAGAGCACCGCAAACAGTCACTGACGCTGCGAATATGAACAAGCTATCCATTCGCGATCTTGAAATGTCCGGCAAACGCGTGTTCATCCGCGTGGACTTCAATGTCCCCATGGACGGGTCGAAAATAGAGGATGATACGCGCATTCGCGAA
This sequence comes from Candidatus Acidiferrales bacterium, assembly GCA_035603075.1. Taxonomy (GTDB): domain Bacteria; phylum Acidobacteriota; class Terriglobia; order Acidiferrales; family UBA7541; genus Palsa-295. The sequence continues at coordinate 20,829 of DATNLC010000039.1, forward strand.
ACGCTCCCCACCCTGCGACTCGCTATCGATCGTGGCGCACGGCTTGTTCTCGCGTCTCATCTTGGTCGCCCGAAAGGCAAAGTCGATCTGAAGTACAGTCTCGCGCCCGTCGCGGCGCGTTTAGGCGAGCTACTCGACCGTCCGGTCGCGTTCGCAGGGGATTGCGTGGGTGCGGATGCCGAAGCGAAAAGCAAAGCGCTGCGCGACGGGGAAGTGCTGCTTCTCGAGAATGTGCGGTTCCACCCGCAAGAGGAAGCCAACGACCCGGAATTTTCGCGCCAGTTGGCACAGTCGTGCGATCAGCTTTTTGTTTGCGACGCGTTTGGCTCCTCGCATCGCGCGCATGCCTCTGTAGTCGGCATCACGAAATTCGTTCGCCAAGCCGCCGCGGGCTTGCTGATGGAAAAGGAACTCACTTATCTTGGAAAGGCGGTGTCCAATCCCGACCGTCCGTTCGTGGCCATTCTGGGCGGCGCAAAAGTTTCCGACAAAATTGAAGTGGTGCAGAATCTGATGAAGCTCGCGGACGCCATGCTGATCGGCGGCGCCATGGCTTACACCTTTCTGAAATCGCAAGGGCTGCCGATAGGGAAGTCGTTGGTAGAAAATGACAAGCTGGATCTTGCGCGCGATCTTCTCGAAGCAGCGCGCCGGCGCAAATTCCGTTTCGTTCTACCCGTGGACCATGTTCTCGCTGACTCGCCCGACTCGGCATCAACCAGCGTCATGGACATCGCGCAGACTCCGGGAAATCTGATGGGCCTCGACATCGGCCCTAAAACGATCGCGCTGTTCGATCAGGAAATTGCGTCGGCTCGCACGATTGTATGGAACGGTCCGGTCGGCATGTTCGAGAAACCCGCATTCGCTCAAGGGACTCTGGCTATCGCGCGCGCTGTAGCTGCGGCGTCTACCGCCGGCGCTACATCGATCGTTGGCGGTGGAGATTCCGTGGCCGCCGTCGAACGGTCCGGTGTCGCTTCAAAAATCTCGCATATTTCGACGGGCGGCGGCGCTTCTCTCGAATTTCTCGCCGGCGAAAAATTGCCCGGTGTCGAAGCGCTTACAAACAAATTCGAAAGTCGGAAGGAAATTTAAGTGTCTCGCCGCCCCGTGATCGCCGGCAATTGGAAGATGTATAAAACTCAGGCCCAAACGCGCGAGTTTTTTGCAACCTTCAAACCTCTCGTGGCTCACTCCCGGCATTGCGACATCATCGTTGCGCCTCCGTTCACTGCGCTTTCTGCTGCTGTGGAAGCCGCGAGCGGTTCAACGATAACCATAGCAGCGCAAAACGCGCACTGGGAGCGCGAAGGCGCCTTCACCGGTGAAATTTCCATGCCCATGTTGGTCGAAGCGGGCTGCCGCGGTGTAATTATTGGTCACTCCGAACGCCGCCAATATTTCGGCGAAACGGACGAATCCGTCAATCGCAAGCTGCGCGCCGCTCTTCAAACTGGACTTACCCCCATAGCCTGCGTCGGTGAATTAGCCGCTGAGCGCGACGCTAATCTGACGCACGCCGTGCTAAAACGCCAGTTTGAAGGCGGCTTGAACGCGTTGACCGATGATGACTTCTCGCGTATTCTCATAGCTTACGAACCGGTCTGGGCCATTGGTACGGGGCGGACTGCCACTCCGGAAATTGCGGCGGCTGCTCACCGCTTTTTGCGCGAACTCGCCGCCAAGCAGTTTTCGCCGGAATGTGCCTCCGCTCTTCGTATCCTCTACGGCGGAAGCGTCAAGCCCGACAACGTGAAAGGTTTGATGGCGCAGGAGGAGATTGACGGCGCGCTTGTCGGTGGAGCGAGCCTTGATCCAAAGTCTTTCGCCGCAATCGTGAATTTTTAAGCGCCGCCGGCAATCTCGAATCAGCGGCGCACTTACTGGAGTTGGAAATGTCATCGTGGATGAAGTGGGGTTTTTCGCTGCTGGTCGCCATCGGTCTGATCTGGGTCGGCTGGCGCATTTCGTTTATTCTCGTAACGCTTCACGTGGCGGTTTGCTTCGTGTTGGTTATCGTCATCATGTTGCAGAGCGGGTCAGCCGCGGATTTAGCCGGGGCATTCGGCGGCGCGGGCAGTCAAACCGCGTTTGGTCCTCGCGGAGCAGCAACGTTTCTCTCTCGTGCTACCACGTGGTGTGCCATCGTTTTCATGATGACCTCGCTCACTTTGTCGGTTAGGCGCGCTCCCTCGGAGGGAGCTGGCATCAATTCGATCATCGAGGACACCGAACATCCGGCGTCGAGACCGGATAAACCCGCGGCTCCCAAGGGCGGTCAGATTCCGCTGACTCCACCTGCACAGACGCCGGCGAAGCCCGCGGCGCCTCCAAAGAAGTAATTGCACGAACTAAAATCTTCGTCATCGGGAGCGAGCTTCTAAAAAGATTGCAGGTTTCAAAGTAGCCCCAAATTGCGGCTGTGGCGGAATTGGCAGACGCACCAGCTTGAGGGGCTGGCGGTCGCAAGACCGTGGTGGTTCGAATCCACTCAGCCGCACCAAACCTTCACCCTCGGCTATTCAGCCCACCTGTATAAGATCAAATAATTCTGTTCGGTATCACAAAAGTGTTGTGGATTCCATTTCTTGAGACCTGGACGGCGGTTACGAGTTGAAGTTAATCCCAGAAATCGTCGCGGTCGAGAAGCTCGACGCCGATTTGTCTGCGGCCGTCGCCATCGTAGCGACAGTAAACAACGCGTGCTTGCGCGCGGCTACCCTTATCTCTACGGCAGAGAACCACCTTGCCTCCCGCTTCCACTGGGTGGCGGCAAACCAGCCCGGCACCGTGCTTGCTAACTGTCACGGTCCATGTTTCTTCCTCCCACGTGCGGCTGGGGTCTTCCCGCCGAAGCCAAACAGGCACGGTTGAAGAAAGCCGCGGACTTCGCCGCAGACGCTTGCTCAGTTGGGAAGCGCGGAGAAGAAACTCGAGAAGTTGGCTTTTCGTCGGAGCGCCGGGGACTTGCTCGACGTCAGAGAGTTTTTGAACTTGTTCCACGCTCGTATTCAAGAACTTACGAAAGGACTCCGTTTCGGCATCAGCGGAACGGCTCTTCAATCTTTCGTTTCTCGCTTCAAGTTCTTGGAAGCACACAACCAGAAAATGTTCCATGCAAAGGTGGCGGGCATCGAAATCTGCAACGGCGGGCTCGCCGCAGGCCTCCGAACTGCAAAAAGCTTCTTGAGCCGTTCGTGGCGCGAGGGGTAATTCCATTTGATTTTCCATAAAAAACCTTAGCCGACAGTGAATATGGATCCTACTTTTCCTTAGGCCGTTTCCCGATTCCCTTGGCAAGCTCGGAAATTGCGCCACCGACGAATTCCAGGTGGTCCCGGCTGTAAGTGGCGAGTTCACTTGCGAAATTATGAGATGTCTCGCCGGCCTTCTCCTTGAGCGCGCTTAGAGCTTTGTCCACGATGGGCTGAAATGTTTCGCGGAAGAGTCTTTCCGCCTCCGCCGAATACTTCTGGCCTGATGCTCGCAGGTGATTAAGCGCGAGTTGCGTTACTTCCTTATTCTGAGCTTCTAATTCCTCACGAGCGGCATTGAGTTTCTCCCGCATCGCCGTTTCGAACTGCTTTTCAAAACGAGCGCAGGTTTCTTCAATTCGCGCAGCGGATGTTTCTACCGAGCGTTCTAGAGATTTTTCGAGCTCTTCTTTGCGTTTCCCCATGTCCGAACTTACTTTGAGCGCATTGTCTATACTCGGAGCCATTTGCTCTTTCAAGCGGGTGACGATCCGGCTTACGCCTTCCTTGCGGGAAGATTCCAGAACTCCTTGGATCCGTTCCGCGGCCTTGGTCGCTAGATTCTGGGAAGACTCCTCGAGTTCACGGTTGCGCTGTTCCACTCGATCGAGGGCTTGCTGAACATCCGCTTCGAGTTTTTTCTTCCACTGCGCGTAAAGGATCCGCGCGCTTTCCTGGCTGGCTTTGTTCAACTGCTTGATCGACTGTTCGATCCACGGGCCTGCTTGTGAAGCGCTTGTTTCCGCTAAAACGTTTTTGGCTTCTTCTCTTAGCGTGGCTCGCAGCTCCAAGAGTATCGATCCGGCTCGGTCTCGAACCGCGGAACCTGCCGCTTCCGCGAGCATTCCTTCCATCTGCTGCTGGAAATCCCCCATTAACTGTCCTACTGGCCGCGCCGCTGAGGCCGAAGGTCGATTCGCCTCGAGCTTTTGAACGCTGGCGCCCTTCAACTTTTTGTCTTCCACCGCGGAAGGAGACGTTTCTGGACGTGGAACCGCAAACGGTTTGGACTTCGAAGTATCCATGTCCAGATTGCGCGCGCCGCTGAAAGGCAGCCAATCCTGCGGCGGAGACTCGATGCCCCAGATATTACCGGGAGATTCCAATTCCACCGCGGTCTGAAAAAGCCCGTTGGGATCTTTCGGCCTCTCGACCCATTTCACGCGTCCGCGGGCACATAGCGCGGGAGAGTTCGGCTTTTTATCCTGAAGTTCAAGAACCACCAATGCGTTCGCCAAGACCTGGTGCTTTGACAGGTATTTGAACCCATGGCAACTAATGGATTGAGTAGAAACCTCTTCGCTGTACGGGCCTCGAAAGGAGTCTACTCCTTCCACTTTCAAGGGAATGGCCTGTTCTACGCGCGTGCTGCGCCGCGCTGGCCGGTATGCAGCCGAGCTATTAGACATAAGAGTCTCTCAGGGACTGGAAGTTTAGGATAAGTCCAGGGCGAGCAGAAACGCTGGCAAATCGGAGTGGGGATTTTCTAAGAGTTACTATCAGATACTACGTCGGGCGCTTGCGGACCCAGTCGACTCGTTCCTTTCCCTTCAGCGACTCTATTCTACGGATTTCGCAGCGCCCGATGGCTATCACAATCATAATATTTTCCTTACAATCACTCTTGATATTCGGCACCGCTTGTATATGATGCCGAATGAAAATTAGAATGCAATCCCATCGGGCGCTTCACGCGCGCGAGGCAACGGGAGCCAGATTGATGCGAGTCAGCAATCGCAACAGCATGAGCGGTTCCGCGGCGCCGGCAGCCATGCTGGCGGCTCTAATAGTGATCATGGTTGTCGCGACCGTTTACGTTTTCGTCGCGAACCCGTTCCCATCCAGGCCGCCCGCAGCCATCACAAGCGTCGGCGCGCTCGTGGATCATCAGTACTTCCTCACCTTGTGCGTGACCGGCGTCGTTTTCATACTCTCTCAGCTGGGACTTGCCTATGCCATCTGGCGCTTCCGCGATCGCGGCCAGACTGCTCACTTCACGCGCGGAAGCAACACCTTGGAGATGATCTGGACCACTGCGACGATCATCCTCTTCCTTGGACTTGGCTTGATGGGACGTAAAGCCTGGGCGGAAGTGCGATTCACTCCCGCTGAGCCGAACGCCGTTCAAGTGGAAGTGACCACCAATCAGTTCGTGTTCAATTTTCGTTATCCCGGGCCGGATGGAAAATTCGGCAAGCTCGATTCAGCGCAGGTTAGCGCTTCCACCGGCAATCCGCTTGGCCTCGATTCAAAGGATCCTGACGGGAAAGACGACATCGTCGTGCCCACTCTTACTGTCCCGGTCGATCACCAGGTTGAGTTGCTGATCCGCTCGCAAGACGTGATTCACAATTTCTACGTCCGAGAATTGAGGCTTCAGCAGGACGCCGTGCCCGGAATGGTGATCCCCATCCACTTTACGGCGAACCAAATCGGCCACTATGAGATTATGTGCACCCAGCTATGCGGACTAGGCCATTACCGCATGCGCAGCTTTCTGGATGTAGTCTCCGAAGCCGAGTACCAAAACTTCCTAAAACAACAGGCTGCCGCCCAGTGAACCCGATACATATTTCAGGAGGCCATGCATGAGTTCGCACGCCCACACAGGGCACGCGGTCGTAGTTGAGCCCAGCGGGTTCATTCGCAAATATATTTTCAGCATCGATCATAAAGTGATCGGCATTCAGTATTTCCTGCTGGCGCTCACGGCCGTATGCGTCGGAATAGTTCTCTCTCTGTTGATGCGCTTTCATCTTGTGTATCCCGGCGCTCACCTTCCGTTTGTGAGCGGCGGGATTATGACTCCCGAACAGTACATGGCGCTCGTCACTATGCACGGCACCATCATGGTGTTTTTCGTTCTGACCACCGCTCCGCAAGGTGGCTTCGGCAATTATTTTCTGCCCATTCAAATTGGCGCGCCGGATATGGCCTTCCCGCGCTTGAACATGCTTTCCTTTTGGGTCACGTTCCTAGCCTTCGTTGCGATTATTGCTGCGTTCATTGTTCCCGGCGGCGCACCCATCAGCGGATGGACTGGTTACACTCCCCTTAGTGGCATGGGTGAAGTAACTGGGCCCGGCGAAGGCATGGGCCAAACACTGTGGATCGTCAGCATCTCACTTTTCTGCCTGGCATCACTTTTGGGCGCGTTGAATTTCATCGCTACGACGATTGATTTGCGAGCACCGGGCATGACTCTGTTTCGCATGCCGCTCACTGTCTGGGGCTGGTTCGTCACCGCAATTCTCGGCTTGCTCGCTTTCGGCGTACTTCTGGCCGGCGGAATTCTGCTTCTTCTCGATCGCTCTGCGGGCACCAGCTTTTTTCTTCCCGCGGGTCTCGTGGTGAACGACCAGTTGCAGCCTCACAGCGGTGGCTCCCCGCTTCTCTGGCAACACCTCTTCTGGTTCTTCGGCCATCCTGAGGTGTACATCGCGATTTTGCCCGGAATGGGCGTGGCTTCGCACGTGCTCTCCACTTTTGCTCGCAAGCCCGTATATGGATACCGCGCGATGGCCATGGCGATTTGTGCCATCGGTTTCCTTGGTTTCATGGTGTGGGGACATCACATGTTCCTCAGCGGCATGAGCCCCTATTCCGGTTTTGCATTTTCCGTCTTGACCATGTCCATCGGCGTCCCTTCCGCCATCAAGACCTTTAACTGGATAGGAACTCTGTGGGGCGGCAAGATTCAGTTCAAATCTCCGATGCTGTTTGCGCTCGGCTTCGTTTCGCTATTCGTCAGCGGCGGACTCTCCGGCTTGTTCCTCGCCCAGCCGGCGGTAGACAACATGCTCCACGCCACGTACTACGTCGTTGCGCACTTTCACCTGGTTATGGGCGTCGCCGCCATCTTCGGCATTTTCGCCGCCACATATTTTTGGTACCCAAAAATGTTCGGCCGCATGATGAGCGAACCTCTGGGCAAGCTCCACTTCTGGATCACCTTTGCCGGCACTTACTGCATCTTCATGCCTATGCATTTCGTCGGACTGGCAGGCGGCATACGCCGCTACGCGGATGCAACCGGCACTACCTATGCGGGAGTCCTTCAACCCGTGCACGTATTCATGACCTACGCCGCGTTTATCACTGCCGCCGTGCAGCTCGTTTTCCTCTTCAATTTTTTCTGGAGCCTGAAGCACGGCGCGGTCGCGGGCAAGAATCCTTGGAATGCTACGACTCTCGAATGGATCACCGATTCGCCGCCACCTATCGATAATTTTGGCGGCCACTATCCCAGTGTGTATCGCGGCCCGTATGAATTCAGCGTCCCGGGATATCGTCAGGATTTCATTCCGCAAGACCTGACGCCGGAACAGGCAGCGCTTTTGAAATAGCGGTCGGACGCAGGAGTGATGATGCCAGGTAGTACCGTCGCAGATGAAATCGAGCTAATCGGCACCGGCCGCGGTGGCGGCGGAGCTTCCTCCGGCGACGACGGAAACGCCGGCGGTGGCGGCGACGATTGGAAGGACTCGTCTGGCTCAGGAGTGCCGCAGCGCGCCTACGTCACCGGAATGACCATTGCTCTGGGCGGCGTCTTGATGTTTTTCATGGCGCTGGTCAGCGCCTACATCGTCCGCAAGGACATGCCGAACAGCGCATGGGTGCCGTTCAACATTCCCCGAATTCTTTGGCTAAATACTGCAATCCTGATCGCCAGCAGTTTCACGCTCGCTCGCTCCAGGTCGCGTCTTCTCGCAAGCGACGACGCGGGCTTTCGCCACTGGTGGGGCGTTACTACCATTCTCGGAATTTTCTTTTTGATCGGCCAAGTAATCGCTTGGCGCCAGCTCGCTGCTGCCGGCGTTTTTCTCGCGACAAATCCTGCCAGCAGCTTTTTTTACGTTTTCACTGCGGCACACGGTCTCCATCTCCTCGGCGGAGTCCTCGCGCTTCTATATGTTGCTTTCCGGCCAACACACAAGCTAACGAAGAGTACGGCTACCGAAGTGGTTTCGATGTATTGGCACTTCATGGATGGGCTTTGGGTTTTTCTGTTTTTACTTCTCCTTCTGGGACGGTGAAAAGTGAGTGACGCGGAATACGAAGGAATAGTTGAGTCGCGCTGGTCAGGAGGCGCCTCTCCCTTTGCGATCAACTCCAAGAAGTTGGGGATGTGGCTTTTCATCGTTTCCGATTCGTTGACTTTTTCGGCCCTCCTAATCAGTTACGCATACGTTCGCCTCGAAACGCCTAACTGGCCTCGGCCATTTGAAATCTGGCCGGCCATCGCCAAATCTTCATTCATGACTTTCGTCCTCCTCTCCAGCAGCTTGACCATGGTGTTGGGCGTGAACGCCGCGTTCAAAGGCGACCGCAAAAAGACCGTCCGCTACCTGATCGCGACAATCATTTGCGGAATCGCTTTCGTCCTTATCCACGCTACCGAGTGGGTAACGCTGTTCGGCGAGGGCGTCACGCCATGGGGAAATCCCTGGGGCGTGCCGCTATTCGGCGGGACGTTTTTCGGCCTCACTGGACTTCACATGCTCCACGTAACAATCGGCGTCGCCTATCTCGCCATCATCGCCTGGGGATTCGGAAAAGGGAAATACACAGCCGAGCACGTGGAAGTGAGCGGTCTTTACTGGCACTTCGTTGACCTGGTTTGGATGTTTATTTTTCCCATGGTTTATTTGTTGAGCGTGAATCCGAAGTAACAAGGAGAGCCTTTCATAATGAGCGCGCACGGACACGCCGAACTTACACACGAGCATTCCGTAGGTACCACTAGACTCTTCTCTATCGTTTGGGTCTGGCTGCTGCTGCTGACCGCCGTCGAAGTCTTTCTCGCCTACGAACGCCTTGAAGTCCACCTGATGATCACGATTTTGGTCGGCCTCTCACTCGTTAAGGCCGCCTTGATCATGTCCTACTTCATGCACTTGCGCTTCGAGCGCCTGGGTTTGTTTCTTCTCCTCGTTCCAGCCATGGTATTCTGCATTTGCATGATGCTGATCATGTTCTTCCCGGACAGCATCCGACTGATGGATATGAGGCCGCACTAGCTCGCTTCCGTCAGGGCACCGCTTTATCTTTGTGGGTCGTGGCTTTAGCCACGACATGTGTGCGCTAATCAGAATCGGCTTTAGCCGCTGAAGTTCCGCTCTTGTTGCCGTGCCGAGAGCGGCCGCACCATTCGGCGATTTGATATATTGTGATATGCAATGAAGATTCGCCTCCCAATTCGGTCTGCCGTGTTTTTGGCTCTCGGTCTTTCGTTGCTGCTTGTATCGCTCGCTCCTGCCGCTGCAGCGCAAGGTTGCGCCATGTGTTACCAGAACGCCTCCGCCTCCGGCCCTCAGGGAGCGCAGGCTCTTCGGCATGGCATCCTGATCCTCATGCTCCCCACCCTCTCACTGTTTGTGGGTATTTTTGCCCTCATCTATCGCCGCCGGAACGTCGCGCGCTGACCGCGCGAAATGTTTTCTGACCGCACAAGCTGGAATCTAAAGTCCAATCGCTTAAGCGAAGCCCTGGCCAAGCATCGGGCCGCAGGTAAACCGCTACTCGATCTCACCGCCTCGAACCCCACCGAGTGTGGTTTCGACTACGATCGCCAGGCCATTCTTCAAGTTCTATCAAATCCAAAGTCTTTGTCCTACGGTCCCGATCCCAAAGGCCTCCTTTCCGCGCGGCGCGCAGTCTCCGAATATTACTCAGCTCGCGAAATCATGGTTCCAGCCGATGACATAATTCTCACCACCAGCACTAGCGAAGCGTACTCATTCGTCTTTCGCGTTCTGTGCAATCCCGGAGACGAATTGCTGATCCCTGAACCCAGCTATCCTCTCTTCAGCTTCCTCGCGGATATTCAGGACGTAAAGCTCGTAGGTTATCCCTTATTGTATGACCACGGATGGCAGATCGATTTTCACGCTCTGCAACAGGCCGTCACCGCGCGCACCCGCGGGATGATCGTGGTCAACCCGAATAATCCCACGGGACATTTCTGCAAGCCCAGCGAGGTGAGAAAACTCAACGAAATTTGCTCGCGTCGTCAAATTGCCATAATAGCGGATGAAGTGTTCCTGGATTTTAGTATCGCCGAAAATATTCCGCGTAGCTTCGCCGCAAGTGCCGAGTCTCTTACTTTCACCATGAGCGGCCTCTCAAAAATCTCCGGCCTCCCGCAAATGAAAGCCGCATGGTTGATCGCGAGTGGTCCCGAGGAATTGAAAGCGCAGGCGCTCGCCCGTCTCGAGGTAATTGCTGACACTTTTCTCTCAATGAATGCGCCCATTCAGCTGGCAACGCCCTCATTTCTGGAGCTTCGTCACGGTTTTCAGAAGCAAGTGATGGCACGCGTGCGCAAAAACTTCGCGGAACTCGACAAACAATTGTCCGCACAGAGTTCCTGCGCTCGCTTGGAAGTCGAAGGAGGCTGGTACGCCATCCTCCGCGTTCCACTAATTCGCTCTGACGAAGACCTGGCTATTGACCTTCTGAACGCGCAGGGCGTTTACGTCCATCCTGGACACTTCTACGATTTCGCCGCCGATGGCTATTTAATTGTCAGCTTGATCACGCCGGAGCAAGATTTTAAAGAAGGAATAAAACGATTGCTGTCGATGTTCTGACCTACATTCCGCTGCATCAAATTGTGATCGCGTCGAACGACGCCGCCGTCCAGGGCCGCTACTCCTTGGTTACATTCACGTAGTAAAGATCAGTGGCGACCTCAAAATCTTCCTTCTTAAGCGAGGTTGGCATCGTCTTCCATTCGGTCGTCGGCTGAATCGTCTGCCAGTTATCTTTTTTCCCCACGCGAATAGGCATGGCAAAGCGCGGCTCGTCCACCTTCCAGCGATACGCTACCGTCCCCGCCGATTCGTCAAACTTCAACTCCAGAGTCGGAATCGCAGTATGTCGAAGGTATTGATTGAAAATCGGCGTCAGGTCCATTCCAGTCTGCTGATTGAAGTAGGCCACTACATCCTCGGTCATGATGTTCTTATATTTGAAGTGCTGGTAGAAATCGTGCAACAGCTTCCACCAGCGCGCGTCGTCGTTCACTATGCTGCGCAGCGTGTTGATAAAGAGCGCTCCCTTGAAGTACATGTCCTGGGGTGGTTCGGCGTTCACACCGCGCTCGGCGATGATCGGCTGCTCGTCTTTCACCTTGGATTTGTACCCGTTAAGGTACTTGATGGCATCTTCGTGCCCGAAGGTGTATTCAACGTAAAGGCTCTCAAGGTACGTCGTCCAGCCTTCGTGAATCCACATGTCGGACGGGTCGGCCGCCGTAACGCTGTTGCCGAACCACTCGTGCCCGCTTTCGTGAATGATAATGAAATCGAATTTCAGGCTGATGCCGACTCCGGTCCAGTCACGCTCGTAATACCCGTTTGCGAAGTGGTTCCCATAAGCGACGGCGCTTTGGTGCTCCATGCCGGCATACGGCACTTGAACAAGTTTGTATCCGTCTTTCTTGAAGGGATATTCCCCGAAGTAATGCTCGTAGGCCTCAAGCATTCCCCTCGCCTGGGCGAATTGTTTTTTGGCCTTGTCCAAATCCTCCGGCAGGACGTAGAAATCGAGCGGCAGATCTTTGAGCCGGTCTGAAAAATGGACATAGTTGCCGATATTCAGCGCAACATCGTAGTTGTTGATCGGATAGTGCACGAACCAATCCCACCGCGTGTACCCGTCTCCGAGATCCGTCTTGCCAACAAACTTCCCATTGGACACATCCACCAGGTCGTTCGGAATCGAGACACTGATCCGCATATTCTCGACTTCGTCGCGCCACTGATCCTTGTTTGGCCACCACATGCTCGCGCCAATGCCTTCGCACGCGGTGTAAATCCATGGATGGCCTTGCGGATCTTTTCCGAACGTGAATACGCCGAACCGCCCCGTTGTTACCGGAGTTCCGGAATAGTAGAAATCGATGGAATAAGTGTGGCCTTTCTTCACTGTCTCTGGAAAATCAACAAACACCGCTCCGAATTGGCGTTCGTACTTGAGCGCTGCCGTTCCGAGCAGAATCTTATCGATACTAAGAGCGGGGGTCAGGTCGAGCTGAATGCGAGTGTCGTCCTTCAACATCTTGAAACGGATCGTGTTTTTCCCGCTGATGAACTTCTTTTCCGGGTCGACGCGGATATCGAGGTGGTAGTAAAGCAGGTCGTTGTTCGCGCGATACGGTCCGTAAGCGCCGCGTAGGATGTCAGCTTGTGTCGGAGTCGGAACTTGTGGCGTCTGGACCCGTTGCGCCGCCGGGGGCTGAGAAGTTGTGGGAGCAGTCTGCGCAATGGCCGACAACGGAAGAAAGACGATGGCAGGAACAAACGCGAGAAACCGCTTACGCAGGAATTTTCGGGACATAAAATGGGAAACCTCGATAGGCCGCCTGCTCGATTATCTTCGCAATCAGAATCTTACCGCAGGCGTCCCGGTGGGTCCGCCGTTTCAGGAGTCTCGATCTTTAATTCAGGCCCTTCATGATCCGGCAGTTTCGAAGGCGGCAACTGTGGAATTCCGACTCCCCGGTTCATTTCGAAATGTTCCTTTGCACAGCGAGGGCAATATCCTTTTCCCGTTTCTTCGTCCCGTTGGCTCGCAAGTTCGTAGCAATCGCAAATACAGTCGCAATAACCGGTAGTCGAAGCGGTCTTGATTGGGACCAATGCCATCTGCAATTCCTCCGTCGCAGGATACTACAGGGGAGCGTTTCGCAGCGCAAGTCAGGAACGTAACGCGAAATTGTGCGGGTACCGCGTGAAAGCGCCTCTAGACGTGTTCGAGCTGGGCCAGTCGGAACGGGTCGCCCACTTTATGGTGAAGGTCCAGCCAAACGCTGTCAGGCTGCGATAAAAATACTTCCACCACTCGCGGATCGAATTGGCGTCCCGAATATCGGCGAATTTCTTCGCGTGCCGCCGAAATCGGCATGGCCTTGCGATACGGACGGTCAGAAATCATCGCGTCAAGCGTATCCGCTACCGCGAATATTCTAGCGCCCAACGGAATCTGTTCGCCCTTCAGTCCCCGTGGATACCCCGTGCCGTCGAAGCATTCCTGGTGAGTCAACACAATCTCGGCGGCATCCTTCAAGAAGGGAATCCGTTTGAGCACCGCAAATCCGATATCGCAATGCGTACGCATTACTTCGCGTTCTTCGTTTGTAAGCGGCCCCGGTTTCCGAAGAATATTGTCGGGGATCCCCATTTTGCCGATATCGTGCAGAAATGCGCCGCGCGCGATGTGTCGCAGCAGCCCTTTGTCCACGCCCATGATTCGAGCCATTGTGATCGTGAACGCCGTCACGCGCTGGCAGTGTCCTTCCGTTTCCGCGTCTTTCGCATCCAGCGCGCCGCCCAGCGCTTCCAGCGTGTAATCGTAGGATTGTTCCAGGTCCTGCAGCGCGATCGATAGCTGCTGCGTGCGCTCTGCCACCAGGTGTTCCAGATCGCTCTGATATGTCCGGTTTTCGAGCACGAGCTGCCGGTGTTCCAGCGCTCGTCTGACGCTCAGATGCAGCTGGTCCTTCTCAAACGGCTTCAGAATGTAGTCGTATGCCCCGGCTCGAATTGCTTCCAACGCGATCGAGATATCGTGCATGGCCGTGACCATAATCACCGGCACGTCCGGGTCTTCGGCGCGCAACTCCGAAAGCAGACGTATGCCGTCCATTTCCGGCATTACGATGTCGCTCAACACCAAATCGAACGAATCGTTCCCGAAAGCCTCAAGCGCGATCACCCCATTCGAGCACACGGTGCACTTGTAGCCCTGAGCTTCGAGGAGGGTCGAAACGACCTCTCGAATCGCCTCTTCGTCGTCCACTACCAGGATTTTTTCTCGTTCCACCGTCGGCTCCGAAGTGTTCCGGTCATAATTATAAGCTGCGCCACAACCTGGAATGGCGGCCTTGTTTCGTTTGCGTGCTAGTTTGCACAATGCCCCTGCCGTAACTCGGCATCCTTCACAACACACTATTCTACGAATTGGTCAGCCTGAGGACCGCATGCTTCCGTGTTGTCCGCGGAATCGCGGAAAACCTGTTATTCTTCATAGACATCCAAATCTATTGGATTCTGGTGTCGAATTCTTCGGAGGTGGAGATGAAGCGGTTTGCGCTTTTGTTACTGGCGTTTTCATTTGGAGCGGTGGTATCCGCTCAGCAAACTGCTTCGCCGATAGCAATTCCCCCCCCAAAACCGGTGCCCGCGCAAGTCCCGGCAGCCTCCAATCCGGAATTCCTGAAAGCAGCCGATGAAGTTCTCGCGCAGATGAGCCAGCTTTTGGACTTGCCGATTAAAGAACCGCTGAAAAGGAGCCTTCGCTCCAAGCAGGAAGTTCGTGAATATCTCATTCGCGAGGAAAAAGAAGACAGAACGGATGCCGAACGTCACGCGGACGCAAAAACTCTCGAAGCCTTTGGCCTGATCCCCAAGGATTTTCCGCTCGATTCCTATATGTTGGATGTCCTCACCGATCAAGTTGCCGGCCTTTACGACCCGAAAGCGAAGGAGTTTTACATCGCCGATTGGATCCCCGCCGATGAACAACGCGAGGTGATGTCTCACGAATTGACTCACGCGTTAGAGGACCAGTCCTTTCACATCGATCCGTGGATCAAAGCTGCGCGGCCTAACGATGACGCGGAACTCGCTCGCCAGTCCGTCAGCGAAGGCTCGGCGCTCGCCGCTATGGTCGATTACACCATGCGGGATCAAAAGATCGGCGTGCGTGATTTGCCCGACGTCTCGCTCCTTATTCGTTCCGGCGCCGTCAGCGAAATGGACAAAGACCCTAAACTCTCCAAAGCTCCGCCCTACATTCGTGACGAGTTGTTGTTCCCCTACCTCGCGGGCACCGGCTTTTCCCAACAGTTTTTGAAAGCTCATTCCGGCTGGAAAGATCTTCACCTGATTTTCGAAAACCCTCCTGTCTCCACCCAGCAAATCATTCATCCGGATCTGTATCTGTCGAATGTGAAACCGGAAGCCGTCGCGCTGCCTGTTTGGAAAGGGCTAGTGCCCGACGATTGGAAGCTTCTGGAGGAAAATGTCCTGGGTGAATTTGGTCTCGGTGAGGTCTTGAAGCAGTTTATAGGACAAGAGCGCGCTGACATGATTTCTTCCGCCTGGAAGGGTGACCGCTACGCCGCGTTTGAAAGTGAAAGCGCCTCAGGCAAAAAAACTTCGCTTGTATTCCGCGTCGCACTGGACAATCCGGACGATACCGCGCGCTTTTTCGGTCAATATAGCGAAGTTCTCGAACTGAAGCACACCGATCGCAAGGAACTCTTCCGTCGCCCGAACTTTTTCCAGTTTCAAACGGACGCCGGGGGAGTTTTCCTTCACTGCGCGGCCACCACCTGCCTCATTGTAGAGAACGCGCGCCGGGAGACGTTTGACAAGATCAATCGCGCAATGGGTTTGCCCGCTGCTCTGGCTCCTTCTGACTCAGATGCCAAGCCGCCCGAGGCGCTTATGCGCGGAATTCACGCTAACGATTCTCGCCTCGGTGACTAGACGGCTGAGCGTAGCAGCGCGGCAAGAAGTTTTGCTTCGGGCCACCTTCTAATTTCCCATCTCGAACTGCCGCCTTTAGTCATTAAGCGAAATCCCCGCCGAATCAGTTCGGTGAATTACCATCATCGTCTGGTCGTCAGCCTGCCGTGCTCCTGACGAAAAACTGTTCACGTCCTTTAGACAGGCCGCCAGCAGTTCTTGAGGCACCCAGCCGTGCCGTTCGCCAGCCACACTCATGATCCGCGCGACTCCGTATTCCTCGCCCTTGGAATTTGCCGCTTCCGAAATTCCATCGGTGTACAAAACCAGGCTGTCGCCAGCTTCCAGAACCACTCGCTCAATCGCATAACGGCTCTTCGCAAACATTCCCAGCGGCACTCCCGTCGAGGCGATCTTCCTCACTCCGTTCTTCTCCACCACTAGCGCAGGAAAATGTCCGGCGCTCGCGATCTCAACTTCGCCGGATTCACCCGCACGCCCGCAAATGAGCGTCGCGTACTGCCCCGCGATTGTGCTCTCGCAAAAAACGTGATTCGCCCTTTCCAGAAGGCCGTCCAGTTCCAGTCCCACGCCAGAAAGACTCCGAAACATTCCATGCAAGTGCGACATCAGCAGCGCCGCGGCCACGCCTTTGCCCGCCACATCGCCGAACAGAAACACGAGCTTCCCATCGCCATTCGATGGCGATATCAAGTCGCAATAATCTCCGCTCACGAGGCCGGCCGGCTTATATTGATAGTGAACTCTCCAGTCCTTAAATCGCAGGTCCGTCTCCGGCAGCAGTCCACGCTGGATTTTCCCCGCCAACTCCATATCGCGTTCCAGCGCGCGCTGCTCACCGCTCGTAAGATGGTCGAGGCAGAATCGGACAAGAGGATCAGCCAACAAGCGCTCTTTCTCCACCGTTTCATTGCAGGTCGGGCAGATGCCGTACGTTCCGTCATCCATCCTCTGCAATGCGGAGTTCACTTCGCCAAGAATCTCCAGGAATGGCTCCGCGAGAGCCGACGCCTCGGCGGACGAAACTGCGGAAGCCAGTTCGGTCCGCCGCTTTTCGAGTTGTTCGCGCAAATAAGGATCGGTTACTTCAGGCATGGCAATATTCTCCAGATCAGAGGATCTCGCAGGTCTCGCGGCGGTGCTATCCGATTCGGGCACGGGAACTCCTCTCTTTGTCTCTTCTATCTGATTCCGCAGCTTGGCCCGGAGATTCCACAACTACCGGCTCCAGGGGCAGCCGTCCGGACTTTCGCTCAAGCCTTACAAGGCGACGCTCGAAACGCGCCCGTATCTGCTGATAAGCCCCGGTCGCAATGGCTCCCAGCCGCTTCGCCCTTTGGAGTTCGGCGAGCGCATCGCGTGAAATCAACGTTGCTCGTTGCGGCTCGCCTAGACGCCGCTCGTAATAAATCGCGAGTTGTTCGTAAGCTTCAAATCCCTCGCGCGAATTTCCCACCATGCCTTCCCACAAGTCCCTCGCCAGCGAATGATCGCCTTCGCGCTTGGCCATCCGTGCCAGCGAGCGCTTTGCTGCTCTATCCGACTCTGGAGGCAACTCATCTGCCGCAAGTGCTTGTTCGCAATGCTTACGGGCCCGCTTTGCCTCTCCCCGCCGCTCGCATATTCGCGAAAGTCCAAACAACTCGAATCCGTCTTTTTCTTTCCCGTCAGCTTCGGACAGCAGCGCTACGATGCGGCTCGAAAGGGCTGCCAGCCCCCTCAGATCCATTTGATTGTGCAGAAAAATCGGAACCAGCGGCTCCGGCGGCCCTCCGCGCAGAAAATCAAAATATATTTCGGGTATGAATTCAGATGCCACGTCCGCCCCGCGATTCCATCCCAGCACGTGGCGTTCGAGTTCCTGTAAACGAACAGACCCGATCCGCAATCGCCAAAGGTTTCGCGCGGGATGCAGAAAATCCAGATGCGCGCGAGGAACGGGCGGTCGCAGCGTCCGCGTCATGCGATACCTTGTCTCAAGCAGCGGCCAGTCAAATGATTTGCCGTTGAACGTCACCAGCACGCTCCGCTCCGCCATTCGTTCCGCCAGAGTCACCAGCAGCGCATGTTCCTCGCTGTGATCGCGCATGAAAAATTGCTCCACTTCAAGCCCGCCCGCGTCCCACCATGCAATTCCCACCATGAACGCGTAGGTTCCGCTCCCGCCCATAATCCCTGTAGTCTCCGTGTCCAGGAAAAGCCATTGGCTCGGATCTGCAACTTCCGCCGGCGCGTCCGGCATCAGCAGGCGTAGCGCCGACGCATCCATCCTTTCGTCGGCCAGACCGTTGCCCAGCGGAGAGCAATCCGTTTTCACGCCGTCTGCGACATCGGAAAACCATTTTCGCAATGCCAGATGTTGGCCGAATTCATTTCGAAGCGCCGTCGCGCCCAGAAGTTTTGCCAACAGGTCCGCGCCTTCTGGAATATTCGGCGAAAATCCGCGCGGATCTGCGTGCACACCTTCTCGCTTGCTGAAAGTCTTCGGCAGCCTCGAGCTCGCAGCGCTCGCCGCTCCGTTCGATGGCCTTTGCAAGGCCTTCACCCGCGAAAACCGATCTAGTGTCGTCTTGCTCACGCGCAAAGTTTCTCCAAAATTTTCAGTGCCGCTTCTTTAGCCCGTTCGCTCTTCTCCCCGACCGGCCCCACGCAGGACGGGCATCCTTGTTCGCACGGGCAAGCTGCAATCAGCTCGCGTGTACGTAGCAACAACAAATCGTGAACGCGAAACAGAGGCTCGCTGAACCCAATTCCGCCCGGATACGCGTCGTACAGGTACAGATTGGGCTCGAAGAATTCCTTCATCTGCGATGGGTCGCTCATCTCCGTCGTGAACTCCTGCCAATCCGTCTCGATTCCAGGGCTTGCCGGCCGTTCGCCCACGGCTGTGCCCAGGTCGCGCCGGTCGCACATCAGCAGCAGCGTCGCCATCGATTCCAGCGCGTACAGCAAACCGAAAATCCCGCTCTGCCGGTCGGACAGCGCAAAAGGCAAGCCGCCGAGCAACTCGCGCTCCAGCGTGATCCAAAACGCCGTCGTGTGCATTTCGTTTTCCGGCAATTCGAGTTTCCCCGCGCCTACATTCTCGTTGGTAAAAAATTTTATCTTCTTGAATCCCACCACCTGCGAACGCACCAGCACGTCGCCGTGCGCGCGAGACGCCGGCCCGGCAATGCGCTGCTCTTCGGCAATTTCCAGCACGCGCACTTGTGTGTAACGAATCGCGTCGGTGAAGTAATCCACATTCACGCGCTTCACATACGCTTTGCGCTGTTCGAAATCGAGCCGTTCGACGTGATACTGCTGCCCCTGATGAATGTAGATCGCCTTGGGATGCACAGTGGTGAGCGCCGAAGAGAAATCAACTTCGCCAACTACTTCCGGCTCTCCGTCGTTCTCTCCAGTTACTTCGATGATTACAAAATTGTCAGACGTCACGGACCGCAAGCTGACCGTGTCCGCGGGATACGCCTGTTGTACCCAGTGCCAATTCCCGCCGCTGCGATGGAGATACCCCGCCTCCGCCAGCCGCTCGCATAGTTGCTGCAAATCCACGCTGCCGATCCGTTCGCCCGGAGAAAGTGGCAGTTCAAACGCCGCGCATTTCAGGTGGTTGATAAGAATTTCGAGATTGTCCGGCTGAACGTAAGCGTGCTCCGGCGAGCGTCCAAAGAAATAATCCGGGTGCTGCACGATGAATTGATCCAGCGGCGCCGACGACGCCACCAACACCGCGCACGACGCGCCGCTTCGCCTTCCCGCGCGCCCGGCGCGTTGCCACGTGGAAGCAATCGAACCCGCGTATCCCGCCATCACTGCGGCGTCGAGTGATCCAATGTCGATCCCCAATTCCAGCGCATTCGTGGCCACCACTCCGCGCACTCGTCCCTCGCACAACCCACGTTCTATTTCGCGTCGCTCTCCCGGCAAATATCCCCCGCGGTACCCGCGCACCGGCTCCGGCTGCCCAGGCCGCGGCCGATTGGCCTGCTGCAAGTAAGTAAGCAGCACTTCTGTATGCAGACGGCTGTTCGCGAAAACAATTGTCTGCAATTTCCGCGCGAGAAGTTCTTTCGCCACTCGCGTGGTCTCGTTCAAATAGCTGCGCCGAATCCCGAGATTTCGATTCACCATTGGCGGGTTGTAAAAAACAAAAAGCTTCTCCGCCGCCGGCGCGCCATTTTCTTCCACCACTTCCACTTCGCGTTCGATAAGCTGCGCCGCAAGCTCGCCGGGATTCGCGATCGTCGCCGAACAGCAAATAAACTGCGGTTTCGAACCGTAAAACTCTGCAATTCGTGCAAGCCGCCTCAGCACATTCGCCAGATGGCTCCCAAACACGCCGCGGTATGTGTGCAGCTCGTCCAACACCACGTACTTCAAATTCTCAAAAACGCGCGTCCACTTTGTGTGGTGCGGCAGAATCCCTGTGTGCAGCATGTCCGGATTCGTCAAAATCACGTGCCCGCGCTCGCGAATCGCCTTGCGCGCATCGCTCGGTGTATCTCCGTCATAAGTAAACACGCCGAAGCAATCGTCCAGCCGCGTCGCCAGGTCGTGCAACTCGGAGAGTTGGTCTTGCGCCAGCGCCTTGGTAGGGAACAGATAAAGAGCGCGAGTATCAGCGTCTTCAAGAATCGCGTTCAGAACCGGCAGGTTGTAGCAGAGCGTCTTGCCCGACGCTGTCGGAGTAACGACGACAAAGTTTTTGCCGCTTCGCGCCAGCGCCGCTGCCGCGCCCTGATGCGAGAATAGCTGCTCGATCCCTTTTTCGCGATACGCCGCTGCCAACTCCGGCCGCACCCAGTCAGGCATAGGAACGAACCGAGCCTCGCGCGCCGGGAAATGTTTCACGGCGGTCAGCACTTCGCCAGCCCTATAGCGCCCCGCCAGAGCGTTCAGAGCCTCCTGAACCACATCAATCGTCGTTCGCGGAGATAGAGCCGGCACCGTCTCGCCTGCTCGCTTCAGCGCCAAACCACGTCCAGATCTTGATGCGCTCATCGCCTCGATCCCGCCTTTAGTAGCGCCGGCGCCGCCCGGCTCTTTTGAGTTCCTGCAACATCATCGGCTTGGCAGGCTCCCGCCCGCCTTGACCCATTCGCTTTTTCTTCGCTTAACCTAACACAGGTCCGCGGGGCAGCACAACACAGGTGTTGGACAGATTTTCAGCGGGGCATTAGGAGTAAAACCAAGAAGCTGGGACGAAATAGAGCAATTGCGTAAAGTGAACCTGCGCGGCCCCTCTATTTATTCGATCGATAAAGAATCACGCGAACTTTTTCGAGCGTTACCAAGCCGCCGCCGATCATATCATCAAGCTGCGGTAGCATTTTCTCGATGCGTTCCGCAGACTCGATCACTTCGATCACGATTGGCAAATCCTCCGAAAGCCGCATGATTTTCTCGGTATGGTAAACGCTGGATGAACCAAAACCGCCCACGCCGCGCAGGACGGTGGCCCCGCTGAATTTTTCCCGCCGCAACAATTCCACGATCGCATCGTAGAGTGGTTTCCCGTGCCAGCGGTCCGACTCGCCGATGTGAATGCGCATCAGCGTTCTTTCGCCCTCGAATCGTTCGTGTTCCATTTTGTCTCCTAAATCCGGTCGGCCAAACTCATTCCCGCCACAAGCGCCACCACTCCACCCGCTACGCTAGCCACTATATAAGTTCCTGCGCGCCACCATTCTCCGTCCTGCATCAAGCGCATCGATTCAAAGGTAAAAGTGGAAAACGTAGTGAACGCTCCAAGGAAACCCACCGTAATTCCGACGCGCCATTCGGGAGGAAGGGACAAATGCCTGAGCCCGTATTCGGTGATGCTGCCCAGAAGAAAACATCCGATAATATTGACGACTAGGGTTCCCGCGGGGAAACTCGAGCCGGTGCGATGTTGCACCAACCCCTGCAATCCGTAACGCGCCAAAGTACCTAGGGCGCCGAAAACGATCAGCAATGTGATGCGCAAAGTATCTCCTTCCTCTGCGCGCCGCTCGTCCAACAAAAAACTCCTGGCGCCGGGCGGCGGCCAGGAGTCATCAGTCCGCGTAGCGGACGGTTTAGGCGAACTCCATCGCCTCTCAATCTTCATCCACATTCTACCATCCTCAACGCAACGAATCTCGAATGTTCCAGTCTTGATTTCCTTTCGATGTCTCTTGACACATAGGGCTGAGTGCCGCTATAGAAGATGCATGGCTCATTCATACTTAATTTTCGATTTCGGCAAGAACGAAGAAACAGCTCAACAGGCTCGCCACAAAGTGGAAAGCTGGAAACAAGGTTTTCGTCTGGGCGATAAGATCACTATCAAATTTGAACGCGAAGAACCCGAGGACGAGAACGGCGCCGACGGGGAAGCGAGTGATACCGAAGAATCCGGATCGGCGAAAGGTTCTGCAAAGCATCCTGCTGAAAAACATCCGAGCGCCGCAAAGCACACTGCCGCGGAAAAGAAGCGTGGCGGAAAGAAAAAATCATCTGCGAAGGGCGCTGATTCGGAAAAAGACCAGGAAGACGACGCAAACGTTCGCGTGATCGTCCGGTTAGACTTTTCCGATCACGAAAAGCTTTCCCTTCAGCGCTGGCTCGACCGTATCCCCACCGAGGAGCCATTCAAGTCAGTGGAGGCCACCATAGTTCGCCAGGGAGATCCCGAGTTCGGAAAAACAAGCGCTCTGTACGAAGCTCTGGGATAGGGCGATTTTCGTCCCATGCCGCCCCCTCGTCGCCGCAGCTGATCGCGCGGAGGGTCTGGAAGCTACGAACCGCGTTTGGTCTGTCGGCCTGTTGAAAACCGCTGAAAAAGACGAGTATTCTCGAGTTTTCGAGCTCAATATGCAGAAAATACCGTAAACACGGTATTGTCGGTGACCATCGAGACGTAATCCCCCCACTCTGTCGCGGAATAACCTGGATTTTGGACAGATTGAGCAGTCCTGACTCTAAGCCACATTGCCGGGAGGCATATGGAAGTCTGTAAGCCTAGTATTAACAATACTTTAAACGATTAGTGACCAGCCCTTGAATCAATCCTTGAGGTTTTGCCCCTTTTTCGAGTACTATATCCAGGTAATTCGTGCAACCTACATTTGCTTCTCGCATCAAACCAACTATGACTGAAAAAGTGAAAGGTCGCGGACGGCTGGTCCCCGCGCAAGCAACAGGTGTGGAATACAAGGTGGAATTCGGAATCGATATGGTACCCGAGACGTCGCAGTATGGCCGGGGCCTCAAACCGACTCGATGGGCAAAATGCTCTGTACGGTCGGCTCACGCCCAAGTTTTCCCGGATGGCACGTATTTCCTGCATGCGGACGACGGCCGGGTACACCAACTGAAAGCCATTGGCGGCAAGTGGCATTGTCTCGCCTTGGCTGCCTAAACTCTTACTCGCGACGGGTGTGAAGCCTTTGTTTTGCGCCCGCCGCGCAGCGGTGTCCCTAAATCCCTTCTCAACCGGAAGTTATTACCCTAGAAGAATCATTTCGTGGGGACACTTGTGTTTTGTGTGTCATCCGCGTTCCCCAAAGCGGAAAGGGGCATGCGAACCTCTATCACCGTCCCGTTTTCGTCTGAATTAATCTCGAACGCTCCATTCTGCTCTGTCACGCGCTCACGCATCCCGGCCAGCCCCACCCCCACGTGCGTTCCATCGTGTAGAAAATGTTCCAGCGTCTCGCGCGGAATGCCTTTCCCATAATCCCTCATGCGCAACACAGCATAATCCTTCCCCATGCGCAGCGAAACATCCGCGCGAGCGCTCTTGGCGTGCCGATGAATGTTGGTCAGAGACTCCTGTAGAACACGAAACAGCGCAAGTTCCATCGAATGAGGCATCCTCTTGTCGCTATCCGGGATGTCTGTTGATACCTCAATTCCGCTGCGTTTGGCAAAGCCCTCCAAGTACCATCGCGCTGCCGAGGCGATCCCGATATCGTCCAGAAGTGGCGGGTGCAGCAAATAAGAGATCGTCCGGGCTTCCGCCAGAGAGTCGTCGAGGGATTTAAGGCAATCGGCCACCACCGGATCGTTCGGATACGTACTCGCCAGATTCGACAGCGCCAGCTTCGCAGCCACCAGATTCTGACCAAGACCGTCGTGAAGTTCCCGTGAAAGCCGTCTGCGTTCTTCGTCCTGGAGCCGCAAAACGCGGGCGCTTAGCCGATGCGCGCTAGCCTCTGCTTGCTCTCGCGCTTCAAGTTCATTTGCGATTAGACGATAATGAATCCAAAAAAACGCCACCGCTACCGCGAACGTCGATGCCAGAATTACCAGAAAAAGTATGAAGAGATTTGAAGAGCGGCTTACGCGCTGGCCGAGAAGCACGTCCTCTTCCTGGTCCATTTTCTGAATCAGGCTGTCGATATCTTGGCTGACGGCCATGTTATCGCGGGAAAATACGGCCTGCTTGGCATCGTCTATCTGTCCGCTCTTGCGCAAGTCCACGGCCGCGTTCAGAATTCCCAACCTGCGCTTCGCAAGCTCGTCAAGCTGTTTGCAGAATTCCTGTTGCGCGGGATTGTCGTTTGTTAACTCTCGAATGCGCTGCACATCGGCGAGCGCTTGGCTATTGGCCGAGTCAAACGCTCCAACGTAGGATTCATTGCCGGAGTTTACGTAGTTCAACCGCGCGCGGGCTGCTTCGGAGAGGAGTAATTCTTCCTTGTCGACTGCTAACTTTACTTCGTAGGTGTGAGTTATCCATTCTGCGCTCTTGAGAAGGCGCACAACGGTTGCAGCCGCTCCCAGACCACCCGCAACCATTAGAGCCACGGCTGTTGCGAAAGCCAGTTTTGCGCGCTTTCGAGGCAGCATGTCAGGAGCTCACTTGCAAAACTATATCACGGCAAGCGCCTACTCTAGGAAAGTCCATTAGCGGAAAGACGAATTTCCGTGCGCGACAGGAGTGTCTTGAGCCCACAGAGGCATTTTAACCAAGGGCCGGTTGGATCGCTTAACCTACAGAGATCTCAAACGCAAGGGTTGGCGGCTAAGGGCGGCTTCCAGTGCGGTCAAACTGCAAAGGCCCGCAAGGACCACCGTGTGCAGTCACTCCCGATGGGACAGAGCCGCCACCCACATTGGTGTTCCGTCACGCTTAGGATAAACATCTAAACGCGAACTACCATCCGGTAAAAGCTGTAGCGACTCTTTTCGCTCTCCCCATCGGTTTCACACTTCCAACGAATAGACGCAATTCGGGATAAGTCCTGAGTTTGCACGCATCACCAGCATCCGCCGAAATCGCAACCAGCTGGTTCCAATGGACGTCAAATTATATGGCAGAGAAAAATAAGTCGGAAAGAGACCCTGCCGGGAAGAAGGTCAGTTTATGAATCACATTTCATCCATCGATCATGCTAATTTTCTTGATAAACCAGCGCCAACGGCTCACAAGGAACTCGAAATTCATATCGATAGTCACGGGCCGCGCCTGAATCCCAGTCTGAACGCAATTCAGCTGCGAGCTTGCAGGATTCACTTCGAACATGGCGGAGTTTGCGGAGGCTACACTCTGGACGACTGGCTCGAAGCCGAACACGAACTAGAGTACGAGAGCGAGCCAAGCGGCGAGAAAAAAACCGTGCAATAACCGCACGGCCTCGAAACGGCGCGAGGATTGTTTCCTCAAAAGATTTTGTAAATCACTGCACGCTCGCGTCAAATACTCCGGTCTCAACTTTTCCCGCGCGTTTCACCTGTACGAAAATCCGATAATCGCCGGGCTTGGGGAATCCGTAGGGGAAGCTCACCTCAGCCGGCATCGATCCGGACGGTGCCATTGCCATCATGCTTTGCATCGAAGTTGCCTCTCCCATCAGCCCCGCCTGCGCCATCTCCAGCGAAGCCATCGGCACCGACCCGGCCGGGTGCACGTGCGCGAACACGCTCAAATCCGAGCGCACAAATTCCGCGTGCCCTGCCATGCCCATGTACGGCTCGAGGTCTTGCGCCGGTTTTCCATTGTTGTCCTGCACGCTGAACCTGAAATCCATCGCCGTAGTCGCCTTCAGCGGTTCCGGCCCGCGCTCCCAAATCATTCGCCCGCCGTCAGGAAGCTGCGCAACAGTATTGTCTTTCCCCGGCGTCGAGGCAATCGCCTCCCCAGACCAACTCGAGTCGTCCCCGCTCAGAGGCTTGCCATTTATATCCGGCAAATCGATAGTCCCCACAAGCGTCCACGGAAATCCCCGCGAATCCACCACGTCCGCAAAGACCTGATAGTGTCCCGCCGGCATTGTCGGCAAATCGTCCGCAAACGCACCGCCTTCTGCCAGCGTCGGATGCAAATGCCACATCCGATTCATCCCCGGCATTTCGATCAGGAACAAATGCATCAGGTGATTGTGATCGGGAACTACTTCCCCCATATTGATTCTGTCCGACCATTTCGGATGTTGCCCTCTCGCCCGAATCACCAAACGATTTCCGTTTTCGAGCGCGGTCTCAGCTGTCGGCGGCTTGTAGAAATTTACGCGGTTCTGATAGTCCCAATCCTCCAGATGCCACCACGATTTTCCGAGATACAGAAAGCCGATCACAATAACAATCGTCGCCGCCATCACGATCTTGGCCCTACGCGCATTCGGTGGCCCGGGGACTGCCCCGCGCTCCAGGCTTGCTTCGCGCGCACCCGCACCTGCAATCGAAATCGCTCCGATGCTGAGGATGAGCAGCATCACCACCATCAGCCCGGCCAACGGTTTTTCCATCGGAAAAGTGCGTTGCGCAAACGAAGCTACCGGCACCGACAGCTCACCTTTGCCTTTCGCTCCGTCCACCATCACGCGAACTTGCAGCGCGCCGAATTCCATTAGCCAAAGGTTGCCGGTAAAAAATTGCGGATCATCCTTGGAGACCTTCGCCGGATCAGGCGTGGGAGGCAGGTTCGAACCCGGGCCGTTCAGCCGCAACGGCACGATTTGCACGGAATGCACATCGCCGTTTTCGCATCGTACTTGAATTTCCGCCACGCCCGGAATCACCTGCGGCATTCGTACAGTCACGAAGAGGTGATAAGGGCCGGCGTTACCCTCGTAGAAAACATCCGGGCTGCCTACGTGCGCTAGAACGGGAATTGCGGCGCCGAGCAAAATAACTGTCGCCATAAATAGGCGCCGCTTGAAATCCTTCTTCATCGGCGAATCCGACGCATCCATTCGCCCCAAGCCATTCCGATTCGCACCATTAGAATCGCCACGCCTAGCGCAATCGTCATGCGCAGCCAGAATTCGCCGGACGTGCGTTCGGTATAAACGAAAACGTTGCGAACCCACGCAGATGTAGATGGCACAAAGTACGGATAATTCGTCGTCTCAAAAATTCTATTTCGAGAAGCGGGCGACATCAGAAAATCTGCAAACGGCCATTGCACCGCGACGAAGCTCACCAGAAACGCAGCGCCCAGCGTAGCCGCCTGCTTCCATCGGCTCCACATCGCCGTTCTCTGTCGCAGCAGATCGAAAACAATCGCTGGAACGATCAGCAGCATCGGAAAATCCGGAGGCACCAGGTGTGTCACATTCTGGTAAACCGGTCCCAGCTTCGGCACCGCCGGGAATAACGGGAAGATCCAGGTAAAGCAAAGATGCATCGCCGTGTACATCGCTGTCATGATCGTCGCAGCCCATTTATTTCTCGAAACCCACGCCACCGTCGCTATCCAAATAGGAGCCGCAAACATCATCACCAGATAGAACTTCGCGCCGTGCATCAGTACGCGGTTGGTCACTTCCTGCGCGATTCCCACCGTCATTCCCATCAGAAAAACGACACTCAGAAATAGTAGCCGCTCGAGCTTTCGGTAATAAGTCCCCTCCGCCCGATTCATCTCCGCCAGCACCAGCACCAGCGCGCCAAAGCGTATTCCAGTCATCCCCAACGCCAGCAGCACGTGCGGTGGGCTCAGAATCTTCACATCCAACCCGTAAGAGTTGTGCCACCAATTGTCAAACGGCCCCGCAGCGATCATCGCCACCGCTCCCCACGCGCAGATGAACGCACCCAGCGGCCCTCGAAAGCCCCACATCGAAATGGAGACATCGCGCAACGGCGAGTCTATTTGGAATGTCGTGGAAAGAATCAAATACCCGCAGGCAATCCCGGCCAGCACTCCGGACAAATAAATCAGCATGTGCGCTGGTGTCCAGAACGTGTCGCGTCCAACCGTCTCGTGCCAGGAAATATCCCACGCACTTCCGACTACCGCCGACAGCACCGACACCATGCAGCACCATATGTACCAGGGGATCGACGCTGTCTCTGCATAGGCTCGCTCGACGCTCCGAGCTTGAATCGGTGGTTGCAGCGAAATCGTCCCAGCCATTTGTGTCACTCCAGAGCCTCAGTTTACACCAGGAACCCAACTGCAGCGTCTTCGTCTCGCCTCATCGCTGGCTTGCGTGATCCAGCCGCCGGAAGCATTTTCTCCGACTCATTGCATCGCGTGTCATCCACCCATTTCGCCATGCTCCACAGACCTGTCATGCCGAGCGCGGCGAGGGATCTGTTCTTGCTTTGTTAATCCGCCGCCGACAGGTGGCTCAATAGCAAAAAAAAGCCGCCCCGAAAAAGGCGACTTGTTCAGCAACTCAATATTCGGCATCTAGGCCGCGCCCGGCGTGTCTTTACGAAGCCTTCTCCTGCGCGTAAACCAAATATTCCGAGTACGGACCCTTGAAGTCCTCGATCTTGCCGCCGGCGACGAAATGCCAAATCCGCGTAGCCACTTCGTCGATCACGTCGTAGTCGTGGGTCACCAGCAGCACCGTGCCATCATATTTCTGCAACGCGATATTCAGCGCGTTGATCGACTCCAAATCCAAATGGTTCGTAGGCTCGTCGAGTACCAGCACGTTCGGTCTCTGCAGCATTAGCCTGCAAAAAATCAGCCGCGCCGACTCGCCTCCCGAAAGCGCCTTGGTGGGCTTCAGAGCATCGTCGCCGCTGAAAAGCATCTGCCCCAGCACTCCGCGCAGTTCCTCTTGCGTCGCTTGCGGCTTGAACTGGTGTAGCCAATCCACTGCCGTCGTTCCTTTCACGATGGAATCGCTGTGGTCCTGCGCAAAATATCCCACCGCTACGTTATGACCCCACACCACGGTCCCGCCATCGACCGGGAATTGCCGGTCCACATCGTCAATGTATCCCGTCGCATTGCGCACCAGCGATTTCAGCATCGTGGTCTTGCCTGCGCCGTTGCGCCCCGTCAGCGCGATTTTTTCTCCGCGCGCCACGCTTGCCGAAAACGGCAAAATCACCTTCACCCCATCGTACGATTTCGTCACACTCTTGATTTCCAGCGGATGCCGCCCCGAATGCTGATCCATCTGAAAACGAATGTACGGCCGCGCGATATTTGACCTCGCCAGCTCCGTCGTCTGCAGCCGCTCTACTTCCTTCTTCCGCGAAGTAGCTTGCGCCGAACGCGTGCCCGCCGAAAACCGCGCGATGAAGTCATTCAGTTGCTGAATTTTCTTTTCCCGCTGCGCGTTCTCTGATTCGATGCGCGACCGGATCGACGTCTTCGCCACCACCATATCGTCGTATCCGCCGTTGTACATGATCACCGTCTGATAATCGATGTCCGCCGTATGCGTGCAAACGCTGTTCAAAAAATGCCGGTCGTGTGAAATCACAATCAACACACCTTCGTACTCGCACAAATAATCTTGCAGCCAGTGCACTGAATCCAAGTCCAAGTGGTTCGTCGGCTCGTCCAGCAGCAAAGCCGGCGGAGTTCCGAATAACGCCTGCGCCAGCAGTACGCGAACTTTCTGCCCGCCTTGCAGCTCACCCATTTTCCGCTCGTGCAGCGAATCGTCCACATCCAGCCCGTCCAGCAGGACTCCCGCGTCCGCTTCCGCCGTGTAGCCGCCCTCTTCGCCGACGATTCCTTCCAGTTCCGCCAACCGCATTCCGTCTTTGTCCGTCAACTGATCGTGCGGCTTCTCGTAAAGCACATCTCGCTCCTGCAACGCTTTCCAGAGCGCCTTGTTCCCCATGATCACCGTATCGATCACACGAAATTCATCAAACGCGAACTGGTCCTGGCTCAAAATTCCCAGTTTTTTCGGTCGCGTGACGTCGCCCTTGGAAGGTTCTATCTCGCCCGTGAGGATTTTCATGAGCGTAGTTTTCCCCGCGCCGTTCGGCCCACTAATGGCGTAGCGCCGTCCGGTCAGAAACGCGCAAGTAACGTCCTCGAACAGTATTCGGGGACCGAAGCGCATCGAGATGTTGTTAACGGAGAGCAAGAAGAGGTAATTATACCACAGCCGCTGCACCCGACTCACCGCCTCCTACAGCACGGCAGTGGGGCAGTTTCCGATTGCCGCGATAATCAGGCACGCGGGGGAGCCGCGGATGGGAATGGGAAAAGGAGACTATCGGCCCACTCTTGAGACTGCTGCGAAGCTCCTGGAATAAACCACTATGTTTGGTACAAATCTCCCGCGAGATATTTGAAACCGGTATCCACTGCCACTGTGGCGACGGTGTTGCCGCACCCAAGCTCCTCCGCCAGTTGCAGCGCGGCGGTGACGTTGAGGCCGGAAGACGTGCCGGCGAATATTCCCTCCTCCTTCGCCAGGCGTCGCGCCATCTCGCGAGCGGCCGGTTCCTCAACCGTGCGCACTTCGTCGCATTCGCCGGGCTTCAGGTGCGGCGGCCGGAACCCGGCGGCGATTCCCTCGACGCGGTGCGGCCCTCCTTTCCCGGTGGTCAGCACCGGCGAGGATGCCGGCTCGAGCGCCACAATGCGCGTTTTGCATCCGGCTTCCTTCAGCGCACGCGACACGCCGACGATCATTCCGGCCGTGCCTACTCCGCCGCAAAACGCCGCCAGGCCGGTGCCCGCCTGTTCGACCAACTCTTTGCCGATTCCCATATACCCACGAATCGCGTCCGCGTTGTGGAACTGGTCTGCGTAAAACGTGCCCGGCTGCTGCGCCAATTCTTCCGCCCGGCTCTTCATTCGCTGGTAGAGCTCCGGTACAAGCTTGCCGTCTTCGGCCCGAAAAATCTCCAGGTCCGCGCCAAAAAGACGCATGGTCTGCAGCTTTTCTTTGGCAAATCCGTCCGAAGAAATGGGCGTGAAGCGGTATCCTTTGATCGCGCACACCATCGCAAGAGACGATCCCGTGCTTCCTCCCGTCCACTCAACCACCCGCATCCCCGCGCGCAATTCGCCGCGCGCCTCCGCTCCTTCAATCATCGTCAGCGCCATGCGATCCTTGTAAGAGCCGGTAGGATTGTAGTACTCCAGCTTTACCAGAACGTCGGCCATGGAGGACGTCACCACTTTCCTCAGCCTCACCACGGGCGTATTTCCAATGGCCTGCAAAACCGAGTCTCGAACTGGATTGTTGTACGCCACGATGTTCTCTCCGCGCCCCGCCGCAGCTTACGCTTTTGGAGTTGAATGCGGCAAGATCCACATTGGCACGCGCAGTTCGGCGACGCGTTGACTACCCATCATCGAGATGCGCAATTTTCACGGAACGCGAATTCACGATCTGAGCCACGTTTTGCTCCCCTCCGTCCAGTCACTGCAAAGCCGGATTCTCTGCGCTGAATACGCCTTTGGGATTATCTTTCCAAATCCATGCATGGACCAGCCACTGAGTCTGAGCGATGAAGTGACCTCCTTGTTCGCGGCATTGGCTCTCACTCAATCCGTGAGGGTTTTCCAGCTGTGGCAGGATGCAAATATTTTCATGGCGGTGCCATAGTGCCAACGATTTTGGAAATGGCGGGTTCAACGGCTGGCCGTCAGGCCCTTCGGGCGCATTCCACAAATAACCGACGCCGGCCAGAGAGTATCCGCCCTGCGGGGCCGAGTTCTTCACATAGAGCAAAATGGGAGGCTTCTCGATATCAAACCCGTTCGGCTCCATAGTCAGAACATAGTGGATGCCCATTCCCGGCATGTCGCCACCCACCGTCTGATATCCGTCGGCTTCAGCCACACGCACGTCCTGGTATTTTGCCGTTGCTTGTCTGGCTCGTTCTAACTCGGCCGCAGTATTCTGCAGCTCCGTGTATGTCAGAGCCGCGCCATTTGCGTGAGACGAGTGCGGCATCATGGTGCCCGAGGCCGCTTGTTCCTTACCGACCTGTGACATCTGCGCCACCGCGGTGAGGGACAGCACAAAAAAGAGAGCTACCGTTCGACGGATTGCTTTCATTTTATTTCCTCCTTTTTTCTTTCTTCGAGCTTGCCGAAATAGAATCCGAGCCAAGACGTAGTCTTTGGTCGGCGTATAGTGGGCATTGCCGAGCTTGCAGTTCAATTACGTTCGCACAATACAGAGCCGCCTCTGAATGGCCTCTGAATGCGCTGTTCAGGTGGCGTTCAGCTTGGTTCCTGTCTCCTTGCATAAAAGGGAAAGCATGCGAGTGCTTGTCGTGGAAGATGAGGCGTCTTTAGCCAGGCAGCTGACCGCCGCGCTTCGCCGCGCGGGCTACGCTGTAGACCATGCGGCAGACGGCGAACGCGCTGACCTCCTCGGACACGATGAACGCTACGACGCCGTTGTTCTCGACTTGGGACTACCTAGAGTGGATGGGTTGACACTGTTGCGCCGCTGGCGTGAAGCGGGGCAGCCAATGCCGGTTCTCGTGCTAACGGCGCGAGGCAGTTGGCACGAAAAGGTTCAGGGCATTGACGGCGGGGCCGATGACTACATGGCCAAGCCGTTCCGTATGGAGGAATTGCTGGCGAGGCTACGCGCACTTATCCGGAGATCGAGCGGACAGAGCAATCCTGAACTTCGCTGCGGTCCCCTTGTGCTCGATCCGCGTTCCGGTAAAGTGACACTCGAAGGTGCGGAGGTGAAACTGACTGGCCACGAATTTCGCGTGCTTTCTTATCTAATGCACCACAGCCAACGCGTAGTTTCACAAAGCGAGCTCACCGAACATATTTACTCCCAGGACTTCGACCGTGATTCGAATACGGTAGAGGTTTTCATCGCTCGCTTGCGGCGAAAGTTGGGTGCGACCTTCATTGAGACAGTGCGAAGCCTGGGTTACCGCATGAAGGCCCATCCATGAATTGGCTGCATTCTTTCCGATGGCGAATTCTTTTCGGCACTGCGCTGTGGACGCTTGGACTGCTCCCGCTAATGCATTTGTTATTCCTCGTGGTGCATCGCCAGCTTCGTTTCATGCCTCGATGGAGCATAGGAATTCTTCTCGTTTTTGCGGCTTTGTGCATACTGGCGGGAATTTGGCAGTTCCGCGCCGGACTGTTGCCTTTTGGCCGCCTGCGTCGGCAACTAGCTGGTCTGCGCGATGGTTCCGGAGACAGGGTCGAAGGATCCTATCCAACAGAAGTGCAACCGTTGGTCAACGATCTCAATTCCTTGCTGGAGCACCGTGAGCGGATCGTTCGGCGCGCACTGGCGAAAGCTGGAGATCTCGCACATGGATTGAAAACGCCGCTGACGGTGCTGGCCCAGGAGGCCGAACAGTTCGAGGCTGCAGGCCAACACGAAACCGCTTCCACGATCCGTCTCCAAGTTGATCGCATGCGCAGGCAAGTTGACTATCATCTGACGCAAGCCCGCGCGAGCAATCCCGGCAACTCACCCGGTGCGCGTTGTCCCGTGCTGGCTTCTGTTGAAGGGCTCACGCGAACCTTGCAGAAAATCTACGCCGCTCGCGGCCTTGGGATTAAGGTCGATGTTTCATCGGGACATTTCATTCGTGGGCAACGCGAAGATTTGGAGGAGATGCTCGGGAATCTGCTGGATAATGCCTGCAAGTGGGCTAAGTCCAGCGTCGAGATACGATCCGTGCAGGAAAATGGTGCGATAGTTCTGATTGTGGATGATGATGGCCCGGGCTTGCCCCTCTCCATGCGCGATCAAGTGTTGCAGCGAGGGATCCGCGCTGACGAAGCCGCTCCCGGTTCGGGACTGGGATTAGCAATCGTTCGCGATCTTGCCCAACTTTACGAAGGGACGATTACGTTGCACGACTCGCCGATGGGTGGTCTGCGCGCGAGTCTCCGGTTACCCTCCTGAATGCCCAGCATTCCTCTGAAGTAATCCTCGACATCGTCTGCCCAGCTTGGTGGTGAGCCACGTGCTAATAAGCGCGTTATCGGAAACTGCCCCGCTACCTACGGCCCGGTAACTAATTCTGAGCAATTGAAAGAGATAAACTTGAGAGCTGTCGCCGTTGTTTGTAGCATCCGTTTCGGCTTCTCGAGCAAAGAGGGATTTCGGGATGCACGAGGCCGGCGGCATTCTCCCGGCACTTTCGTCCCGCTCAGTTAGCTAAGGACAACGTCTAATGTCATTTCCATGCCGTTCTACAGAAAACACCGTATATAAATCCGTGGCGTCATCTAGCAAATTCACTGACTCCTTGACTGGCTTAAAATGACAAGGAACGTGGTGAACGAAACGAAAATGCAAGCGCCTTATCAAATTTATAGAAAAATAGCTCGTAACAGATTCGTCTGGGTTGAAAACGTCGAGGAGCTTCACGAAGCGAAGGGACGGCTTGAATTCCTAAGCACTATTTCTGACGCCGACTACATCCTCTTCGATCCCCGGGAACGAGCAATCGTCGCGCGTTACGACAAATTTGTCTGAGTCGCCGCTTCGCCGGCCAAATCCGTATCTTTCGCCTCGCCTCATAGCCGCCCTCGCTATGTTCGCCGAGGCAGCGTTCGTCGAAATCCGGCGGTCGCTCAGGTTAACTCCTACCTGGGCACTTCCTCTTCCGCGTCATAGATATATTGAATGTAAACTTGCGGCGCCGATTTCGGCCCGCCGTACGCGCTCGCATCGATCCGCACCGTTTCGTAAAGCTGTCGCCCGCTGGGAGCTAGATCGAACGTCCGCGAAAATTTTCCGCCGTGCGGAGTCTTCTCATCCGTCACCAAACTCCGTCCATCCCATTTCGCCGCAATCTCTTGATACGTGTCATCGCTCGATTTCTCGATTTTTCGTCCGTCCGTGAAAAAAACCTTTTTGCGCGCGGTATCATCCGTCAAATCCACCTCGGCGCCTTTCGGATCTTTCTGCACGATGCTCAACGTCTCCGGTGGATCGGTCAATTCCCGCATCGTCCCAGGGTCCATGTCGCTCGGCTGGTTTGGGCCACCACGACGCCCTCCTCCTCCGTTTCCTCCACCTTGCCCTGGATAAGGATTTCCGGCTCCGCCTTGCCCCGGATAAGGATTTCCGCCTCCCATTCGCGGATTGCCCCCGTTCCCTCCATTGCCTCCGTTTCCCTGGCTCTTCGATTGCGCTTGCTGTATCTTCTTGCGCCCATCGTCGCTGTCGTCAGTATTCAGCTTCCACGCCCCCGCAATACTCGTTCGAGGTGGAATGGGTTTGCTCGTGGCCATCGTCTCCGACGACGAATGCGAAGCCGCCGGCTCCAGCGGCTCCATCTGCGGTGGCGGAGCCGGCAACGGCCCCGGTGTCTCCTGTGCACGCACCACCCGCGGCGCGCTCAACACTCCCGCCGCCAAAACGCAAACGAAACCCGCTGTTATCGTCAGTCTATTTCTCATCATCATCCTCACTCATGCTCAATCATTCGATCGCGCTTGTACCCGCGCACGCCTAATCCTGCCATATTTTACGATGCGTCAAGCCTGCCCTCAAGATGTCAACCATGCCATTCCCCGCTCGCTTCACCGCTGGCTATCATCTTTGCCTGTCTCACCCCTGTCACCGCAATCGCCGTCAGCATCAACACGATCGGATCGATCGGATGCCGGTAACGCAGCGAAGCATGCGTAACGTAATACACCAGCGGCACGATCACGACGAACACCGCCGTCGGCGACACATACGCACTCCGCGCCCGCCACAAAATAGCAATTCCAATCGCCCCTCCGATCGCCGTCAGCAAATTCAACACAAGAATCGCTCGAACCCAAGCCGAATCCGCGTTCTCAAAATCTTCCAGCGGACGAAATGATCCCAGCCAGAATGACAAGAACCTCCAGCGCGTCAGCCGCACCTCCAGCCGCTTGTGCGTGCGCATGAACTCGCTCGCAAGCCTCCATTTCTCCCGCATGAACGCGGTCTCCCCAAGCTGCCCATATCGCCTCGCCTCTTCGTATCGCGTCACACGCGCATTGACGTTCGGCGAGCGGTCGTCGAACACTTCGTTATTCCCAATCCATAGCTCGAATGGAAAGTTTGACCGAAGCGGAATAAATCTGTGGAACTCCGCGTAATTCCGCATCGTCCACGGAACGCAGAACAAAATCG
Source organism: Candidatus Acidiferrales bacterium (assembly GCA_035603075.1). Classification (GTDB taxonomy): domain Bacteria; phylum Acidobacteriota; class Terriglobia; order Acidiferrales; family UBA7541; genus Palsa-295. The sequence goes on from DATNLC010000039.1 coordinate 56,832, forward strand.
CAACCCCCAACACCGCCGCACTTCTCGCAAATTGCGCTCGTCCGTCCGCCTCGCGCCGCTCGCGATGCACCACCCAGCCCAACAAAAATGGCAACGCCACGCCGAGGGCCGGATTCGTCAGCAGCGCAAAACCCCACAAAATTCCGTACGCGCACCAATCGCGCATCCGCCGCGATTCAGCGAGCGCCATCGTCGCCCACAAAATTCCCGCCGCAAGCAGCGCCGTTAGCGACGTATCCCAAATCCACTGAAAGGGAATCACGATCGCGTTGGGAAACACTGCCCACAACCACGCCGCCACGCTCGCCGCTCCGATTCCCGCGATTCGCTTCCCCGCAAAATAAATCGGCACGCAAGCCGCCGCCGAAAAAATTATGTTCAACGCCGCCGCCGCATAAAACGCGTGCAGCGTGAACACGCCAAACACGCAAAAAATTCCCGCCAGCATCAGCGGATACACCGGCGCAAGCCACGCCGTCGCCCCCGTGTCGCTCCGCATAGGCGAGCTGTAACCCTTGCCGGTCGCGAGTGCCATGGCAATGTTCCCCGTCTCCGACTCGAACGGCACCGACGCCAGCGCCCGCGGCGGAATCTCGCGCACCTGCACGTACGCATACCCAACCCGGCATACAATCGCCACCGTGACGATCAACCACAACGACCCCGCCGCCGCAATAATCCTGCGCTTCTTCAACCTCACTCCTTCGCCGTCGCCCTCGACCTGCAATTTACCGTAGGGGCACAGCATGGTGTGCCCGCTGATACTCGCCCACTACGAAAGGGAACCGCCCAGCCCCACGCGGTTGTCTGTTTCCATTGTCAAATTCGCTCCCGCAAATTATCCGCATTATGTGCCAAATTGAACAGACTCCTCCGTCCCCGTGGTTCAAACTGAACCCCACTGCGATTCTGAATCTTGGGAATCCCGCACCTACTGGAGGCTTCAATGTTTGGATACGGACTGATCGGCACCCTACTGATTATCTGTCTGATCGTTTGGTTGGTACGAAGAGCGTAACCCTTTCCCCCACCGTCGAGCTGCGCAGTTATCTGCCACGGCTATGTATGCGTCCACCTGCCGTGGAGGGCGTGGCTCACCTGGGCGCATAATTTGCAAAATCCTCGATCGGGGCAAAAATTCCTTCGCCCAACGGCTCGCCAACCAAACGCCTCCTCGAACTCCGCAGAGTTGCGGGAACTTTTTGGCTCTCTTTCCGGAATTATACCTGTCAGTCGAAAGTGAATCTTAAATCAAGCGCGCCTGATGGGCGCCCAATGAGCCCCAGGCACGCGCCGGACGGGACAGGAGAGAGGTTACCCACATGAAAAAGATCGCCATAGTACTAGCGTTGGTTTGTATGTTTGTATCGCCAGCCCTTTTTGCACAAACAGCAGAGAACACCACCGAAGCACCAAACGCATCGACCCGCTCGGCGAAAATGGTGCAGCACCGCGTCAGTTATTTGACTACGGTATTGTCGCTTACCACCGCGCAGCAAGCTCAGGTCACAACCATTCTCACTAACGCCGCGGCGAGTCACTCCAACGCGTCCACTAGCATGAAGACCGCGCACACCAACCTGCAGAACGCGATTCATTCCAATGACGCGGCCGCCATGGAGCAAGCAGCAAACTCGCTCGGCGCCATCAGCGCGCAGAAGGCGCTCGCTCATGCCAAAATCGAAGCCGCCATCTATCAGACGCTCACGCCTGAACAGCAAGCGAAAATGACGCAGCTCGAAACCCAGGGAGGTCACCGCGGCAAACACGGCTTCTAATCAGCTCTGCTAGCCGTTCGTCCAATACTCCTAGAGGGGCGGTCCCCGAACCGCCCCCTTTCATTACCCCTGCTTCTAACTTTCATCTCTAAAAGCGCGACTCTCAGGCGAGCGAGATCGGCTCCGCCTTAGGTTTAAATGTAGCGCCGGGGCCTTTAGCCCGGCAGCCTTTGCTTTATATTTTTCATCCCGCCTGCCAGAAGGCAGGCGCGGCACCTTTGCTTCCGACTTGGAATCTGCCACTGTTCTTAACGTTGTCATCCCGATCGAGGCCGCCTTGTGGCCGACGAGGGACCTGCTGTTGTCTTGCTCAGTAAAGGGAGGGAATTGCGGTGCGTATACCTACCGCCCAGAGCAGGACTTAAATGTGAACTCTACGTCAACGGTGCCAATGTTCGCGTGGCGAACAATTTTCGGGTCCTCAGCCCAATAGGATCCGGCAGGAAAATTGGCTTGATTGTCGTTGAAAAATGTCTGCAACGACTCGTTATCAAAGATGTCTCCAACCTTCATTTTCCGATTCAACGCGTTCTGCAAACTAGCATCCAGCCCGTAAATCTCGATT
>DATNLC010000045.1:0-22972 GCA_035603075.1 Candidatus Acidiferrales bacterium
GGCACAAGTTCGCCCCTGGTCGCCCGAACACGACGATCAGCGTGCGCCCGCGGAAAGGAACATCGCCAAATTTGACGAGCCTGATTCGCCGTCTGGCACCGCCTCGATCGAGGATCGTTCCGCGAGTTATTCAGAACTGCCGGACGAGAGAGATATCCCACGCTCCCGCAATTCGAGCGTTCCGGAGATTCGCACGGACTTGCAGTGGCCGCAGCGCGATTTGAGCGGCCCGGTCGCCATCGCGGCACGCGATTCAGATTCGGGCCGTTTGGCGGTGGTGAGCACAGCCGCACGTTCAGCAAGCCCTGTGCCTAAGTGGATCCTGGTTGCCGGCGCAGCGCTTGTAGTCATCGGGCTGGGCATCGGCGGCTGGTTCCACTTCGCGCACCGCGCGCACCCGTTGAGTGAGACTGACACTATTGTCCTAGCCGATTTCTCAAATTCAACCGGCGATGCGGTATTCGACGACACGCTGAAGCAGGCACTCGGCATTTCATTACAGCAATCGCCATTCTTCAATGTCGTGTCAGACCAGACGGTGACAGAGACACTCCAGCTAATGACCCGGCCGCCGGGTACGCCGCTCACGCCCGAGGTAGCGCGCGAGGTGTGCCAGCGCGCGGGGAGCAGAGCGTACATCTCAGGCTCCATTGCGAAAATCGGTACTGAGTACGTGGTCGGCTTAAAGGCCGTGAACTGCGCGAGCGGCGACACGCTGTCGCAGAAACAAGCGCAAGTAGCAGAGAAGGAAAAAGTTCTCGATAGGTTGGGCGGTGTGGCCACGAAACTCCGCGCCGACCTCGGCGAATCGCTCAGTTCCATCCAGACATTCGATACACCCATTCAGCAGGCAACAACGGCTTCATTCGAAGCCCTGAAAGCCTACAGTCTCGGCCGAAAAACCTGGAACGAAAATGGGGGGAACCACGCGATTCCGTTTTTTCAGCGAGCGATAGAGCTTGACCCTAATTTTGCGATGGCCCACGCTTACCTTGGAATCGTCTACCTCAATCTCGGAGAAGAAAGTAAGTCGGCCGAAAACTTCACCGAAGCGTACCATCTCCGCGACCGTGCTACGCAGCAGGAGAAATTCTTAATCTCCTCCATGTACTACGGTGTGACCGGGGAGTTGGAAAAGCAGATACAGGTCTACGATCTCTGGGCTCAGACCTATCCGCGGGACCCACGCCCTCCGCTAAACTTGGCGGCTGCCTACAACGCCTTGGGCCGATTTGAGGAAGCGGCGGCAGAAGCCAGGAAGTGTTTTAATCTTGACCCCGATTTCACCCTTTGTTCAGTCGATCTCATTTCTAGCTGCATATACCTGAATCACCTCGACGAGGCAAAGTCTGTCTACCAGGATGCTATCAGGCGCAAGCCCGATTCTGACGACCTTCACGTGGAACGATATACCATCGCGTTTCTTGAGAGCGATACTGCAGAAATGAAACGCCAATTGGACTGGGGAGCGGGCAAGCCCGGAGTGGAGGATGTCTTCCTCTCATCGCAGTCAGATACGGAGGCGTTCTACGGTCGCCTCGGAAGCGCCCGGGAATTCGCCCGTCGCGCGGTTGAATCCGCGCGGCGCAATGACAAGAAGGAGGTGGCAGCAGCGTCGCAGTTGGAAGAGGCGGCTTGGGAAGCGCTATTCGGAAATTCGTCACGCGCAGCCGAACAAACTGCTTCTGCGTTGACCGCGGCTTCGAACCGAAGCGTAAAGTTTCTTGCAGGTCTGACGTTAGCGTGGGCGGGGGATTCAACACGCGCGGAGGGTCTGGCAGACGAGATGCAAAAGCGCTTCCCGCTGGATACTGTCGTGAATGGTTATCAGCTGCCTACTCTCCGGGCATCCATCGAGATTGACCGCTCCAATCCCGGCAAGGCCATCGAGATTCTTGAGTCCGGACCTCCGTCTGTACTGGGTGTGGGATTGGGTAACTACGAGCGCGGGCAGGCATATCTGCTCCTTCACGAAGCCGGCAAAGCCGCTGTGGAGTTCCAGACGATTCTGGACCACCGCGGCATAATGGGGAATTCGCCGCTCTTCTCGCTCGCGCATCTCGGTATGGCCCACACGTACGCGCTGCAAGCTCGGTCGGCGCAGGGCGCGGATGCCGACGCCGCTCGCGCGAAGGCCCGCGCCGCGTATCAGGATTTCTTCACGCTGTGGAAAGACGCCGACCCGAATATTCCGATCCTAATTGCAGCAAAATCTGAATCCGCCAAGCTGCAATAATCGCAGCTTCGAACGAATGACCGTCAGGTGAGAGCGATTACGACGCGAAGAAAAACTGCTTGACATATTCCCATATGGGAATGTATTGTCTGTTCATGCCGCGCGCAACGACAACCTCGGACGCCTTTAACGCGGTGGCTGAACCGCGTCGGCGGGAGATATTGAACTATCTCGCGCTACAGGAGCGGCCCGTTGGCGACATCGTTCTGAGTCTGGGATTGGAGCAGCCTTCGGTCTCGAAGCATTTGCGTGTGCTTAAAGATGTGGGTCTCGTCAATGTTCGCCGCCAAGGCCGCCAAATGTTTTATCGCACCAACGCTGCAGCGATCCGACCGCTTCACGAGTGGGCGAGCACGTTCGAGCGTTTGTGGCGCCATCAGTTGGCACGGGTAAAAGAGCGTGCTGAAGAAGCCGCGACGAAACCGGTAGAGCTTCGTCAAATCACAAAGAAGGAGGAAGAGGAATGAGCAAGACCGCCGCAACAATAACCGACAAAATGACTGACAACTTGACGCTGAACATAAATCAGGAAATCCGAGTTCGCGCGTCGCTCGATACCACGTTCGCCGCACTGCTGGAACAAATGGGGCCGCACAATGAAACGCACGACGGCAAACCCTTGCCGATGAAGATCGAGCCGTGGCCGGGAGGGCGGTGGTATCGCGACCTCGGTGACAACAACGGCCATTTCTGGGGACTGGTACAAGCCATCAAGCGCCCAACGCTGCTGGAAATTGCCGGGCCGCTCTTCATGTCTCATGCTGTGGTTTCCAATTTGCAGTATCGTCTGTCCGAAGCGGACGGCGGCACGCTCATAACCTTCCGCCACTCCGTGCTGGGTTTTATACCGGACGATTACAAAGAAGGGATGGGCAAAGGTTGGGCATGGATTCTCGAGCGCACGCGCAAACGCGCAGAGGGTCCTCGCGTGCAGTAAGCTTCGTCGCGGAGAAGTAGCGGCGGGATAACGAAACAGCAGCGTGAAATAGCAAGTTTAAAGCTCAGCTAGTTGAATCATAAAAAGCTATAAAGGAAAAGGAGATAAAAGCACATGAGTACGAAACCAACGCACGAACAAGCACAGCTTCACTTGCAGGTGTACGACCAGCGTCGCGAAGCGCGGTTGCGCCAAGCACGCGAATGGTTCTTCAAGAATTTCTTCGCGGACACTCTCGAGGAAGCCATGAAAATCGCGCCGCCCGGAACGGAGCAGGGTGCGTTCTACATGATGGTGGTCAGTTACTGGGAGCAAGCCTGCGCATTGCTGAACTACGGCTTACTCCACGAAGATCTTTTCTTCGAAACCAGCGGCGAATTTTTCGGAGTGTGGGAACGCGTTAAGCCCGCTACGCCACAAGCTCGCGAGAGGTTCGTGAACAAGCAGTTCCTCGCGAATCTGGAGAAGGCCGCGCAGCGTTTCGAATCCTGGTCGGAAAGCCGCAATCCCGGGCAGGTCGCCGCGATGCGGCAATTCATGCAGCAAATGCGCAGTCAAGTCGCGTCAGCGGCCAAGGCTTGATCGGGCCTCGCGGACGTGGAGGCAGGCAACTATGTGTCCAGCATGCTTCGCAGCAGCGGCATTGATCGCCGGCAGCGCACTCTCGACGGGCGCGCTGACGGCGATCGTAGGCAAAAAGTTTTGGACCAGGAACGTCCGCAACAGAATCGTTGCGGCAAATAAGGGAAAGGAGAATCGCCATGGCCAGTAGCAAATCAGGACTTCAGCATCCGAAAGTTGTTTCACAAACCGAGTGGCTTACAGCTCGCAAGCAGCTTCTGAAGAAGGAAAAAGAACTTACCAAGTTGCGCGACGCGTTGAGCCAGGAACGCCGCGAACTTCCCTGGGTCAAAGTGGACAAGGAATACGTTTTCGATGCCCCCGGCGGAAAGAAAACGCTGGCTGAACTATTCGAGGGCAGAAGCCAGTTGATCGTGTACCACTTCATGTTCGGTCCGGAGTGGCAGGAAGGCTGCCCGAGCTGCTCGTTCAACATGGACCATACCGACGGCGCCTTGGTGCATCTCGCACAGCGGGACGTCACGTTTCTCGCAGTGTCGCGAGCTCCGCTTCCGAAGATCGAAGAATTCAAAAAACGCATGGGCTGGCGCTTCAACTGGGTGTCGTCGTTCGGGACGGATTTCAATCGCGACTTCCACGTGTCGTTCACCAAGGAAGAAATGGCCAAAGGCAAAGTGGATTACAACTACGAGATGGCCGAATTTCCAAGCGAGGAAGCGCCAGGCATGAGCGTGTTCTATAAGGACAAGAACGGCGACGTCTTCCACACGTATTCGGCTTACGCACGCGGCAGTGAGATGTCTATCGGGACATACAACTACCTCGATTTGGTGCCCAAGGGTCGCGACGAAGGCGCTTTGCCTTTCACGATGGCATGGGTGCGCCATCACGATCGCTACGTTGATGGCCGCCTCGCCGACCCGACAAGACCTTACTGGCCCAAGATCGCCTCGGACGCGGCGCGCAGCGGGAGATAGTACAGTCGGCTATTGTTTGCGCGAGCGAACGGTTTCGCGGATGGAGTGCAGGAGCGAGGACATTTGGTCGACGGGGGCGGCGTGATTACCGAAGCGGGCGGATTGGTACAGCTCGGTGAGTTGGGCGACGGGCGCAGAGAGATCGGCGGCGGGGATAGCATACGCAAATTCCAGCGGAGTTTGCGACGGAGCTTTCTTCCAGCCGCGTTTTTCGAGCAGGCGCAGCATTTCGCGATACTCGAGCGCGGCGAGCGAAGCAGTCAAGTTTCCTCCGCGGCGTGCACGAACTCGCCAGCGAGCGATCAAGTAACCTATAAGCGGACGCCCGCGCAGATAAATCAGCAACGCAATCAGAAACACTAGTGCACTCGGCAGAAAATATGGCGAAGCTTCCGTGCGGCGGTCGAGCGCCATAAGCAGGCGGATGGCGTCGCGTTGTTTGTCGTGGTAAAAGCGGAGGGCTCGCTCGCCCCAATCTTTGGAAGTTTTCTGCGCGTTCTGCACCAGGTTGGTCTGGTGAACGAAGTCGTAATTGATCACCCACTCGTCCCACGCAAACTGAAACCAATCCCAATAGAGTCCGAGCCTGGCGAATAGTCCTTTGCGTTTTCCATTGCCGGGAGGAGTGGGATCGAAGGTGATCCAGCCGTAGCCGGGGAAATAAGCTTCGACCCATGCGTGGGCGTCGCTGGCGCGAACGATATAGTCGCCGCCCAAGTCGTTGAACTCGCCGGGCAAAAATCCGCCCACGTAGCGAGCGGGAATTCCGAGATCGCGCAACATAATGGTCATAGCAGCGGCAAAATATTCGCAATGGCCGGCTCGCCGCTCGAAAAGAAAATAAGCAAGAGGGTCATCGGTCTTGCGACCGGTTAAATCCAGCGTGTAGCGGAAGTGCGTTTTCAAGTAGAGCTCGATACTCGCAGCACTGTCATATTCGTTGTGCGATTTCTCTACGATTTTTTCGGCGAGCTGCTTGATGCGCGGGTCGAGCTGGGGCACTTGCAGATAAAGGTTTTGGATCTGGTCCGGATAAATCGTCGAGGCCTTGCGCAATTGTGCGGGAGGAATCGTGGGGAGAAGCGAGAGCCCTTCATAGCGCACTTTGATGTCGTTATGAAACGGATTGGAAAGCGAGCCGGTTTTGTCGAGCAAAAGATATGTGTGACTGCGAGGAGCGCCTACGCGTTCGGATTCGTTTGCGAACCTACCTCGCAACATTTCGGGCCGTGGGGCAACGAAGACCGCGTCCGTGGCGACAGGTTCCATCATTACCGTGTAGCGCAGCGGATAGAACTCACCGTTGGGCAGCCCGGAAGGGGCGAAGCGATACTCGCCGCCAGCATCAGGCGAAATCACAATTTCATCGTGGGCGGGAGTGAACCAGCGCTTGCCGTCAAAATTAGTGAGTATGATGCCGCGCCAGTGAACGTCTTCAGCGCGGCCGGGATCGCCTTCCACGTGTATGCGCATCACCACCGCAGAGCTCTGCTGAATTTTTCCGATTTCGCCGATAGTGATGTCATTGCCAAAGCCGGTCATTAAGTTGGGCTGCAGATTCAACGCGCTCAGATATCCGGCGGTGAAGCGGGGAATCAAGAAGAAAAACACGCCACCGATCAACAGCGCGCTAACAGCGACCAGCACGGACGTCAGACCGAGCGCTCGATTTAACTGGCGCGCCATCGGCGAGCCCGGTTCGAACGGAGGAGAAACGGCGCCGGTTGCACTGCGGCGAATTTCGAGCGCGACGAACGTAGATACAGCCAGAGCCAGAAAAACAGCCAACATCACGAGAAAACTTGTCTCGACGGTGAGAATTGCAGAAGACAGCATACAAGTGAAAGCCAGTACGGCGAGAAAAGCGAAATCGCGATTGGTTCGCGCGGAGTAAAGGCGGACGAGCGAGGCGAAAAGCATCAGGTGAATAGCGGCGAGCAACGCTGCGTACAACGCGGGATTCGGCGCGCCGGCGGATAAGCTGCGCGAAAGGAACCAAAGGTCGATCGGAAAAAACAAGAAGTAAGCGAGGACAAGCCAGGTCGCAACGCGAGCAGAAATTTCCGGGCCACGGCCGCGCCAGATGCGGAATCCTTTGTAAACGAGAGCTATGGGAGGCAGCGCGAGCGAAAGCGGATCGATCTTGCCGGTAAGCACGACGGCCATGATTCCGGTGCAGACAAGCAGAAACAGCGACACCTCGAAATAGCGTTGTACTGCCGGAAGAGGCGGCGCGCTCGCAGGTGCGGTGGAGCTCATGGTCTTAATACGATGCTAGCACCCCGCAGCGCGAAGGCGCCGGGTTTGAAGCAATGCGATGCCGGGGAAATAACTGTACTTCGGTAGAGCTTAATCCGCCTTCGTTTCTCGGGGTCTTGCGACGTCGCAGTGGAAATCTGCCGCGCTGAAGCCCGTGGCGCTACATTGAAATCTTTCGAAGAGACGCGGCGATTTTGCGGGTGGCGTTCGATATGGGGACGCTGCTTAGATTTTCCAGCGACAGAATGCGGGTGCGAGCGAGCTTGGGCAATCGCTCGACGCGCGCTAGGAACGGGAGCAACGCGATGTTGCGGAACGTGACGCCGTGTCGCGCTGTGGGAAGCTCTTCGAGAACGATACTGTTAATCCCCAGAGTGGCGCGGAGATGTTTTTCGAGCTCTGCTCGTGGATGATGCGCGACTTCGACGGCGGCGAATTGCCACATGCGGGAGAAGAGCCCGTGGTCGTGAGCGCCAGGATCTTTCACCAAGAGTGTGCGGCCGCGAGGATCGAGAAGAATGGCTGCCGCAATTTTTATTTTTACGACGGCGCGTTTGATGCGGGGTGATGGGATTTTATCGGTGAGGTCGAGCTTATATGCGCGGCACCACTTTGATATGGGACAGACTTCGCATCGCGGATTTACCGGCGTGCAGATTGTTTCGCCCAATTCCATCAACGCCTGATTCCAATCGCCGGGTGAATTACAAGCGAGCCAGTCCTGAGAGGTCTTTGCAAGTTCACGCCATCGACTGGGCTCGCGCAAGTCGCCGCGAATAGCGCGGAGCCGCGCGAAGACGCGCGCGACATTACCATCGAGAACGCCGAGCGGCACGTCGTACGCGATACTCAGCACGGCGGCGGCAGTGTAGCGTCCGATTCCGGGGAGCTGCAGAGCGGAATCGAGTTCGCGAGGAAATTTCCCGTTGTGATGCAAAAGGATTTCTTTCGCTGAGCGGTGAAGATTACGCGCGCGGCTGTAATATCCGAGGCCGGACCAGAGTTTCAAAACTTCCACGAGTGGCGCGCGAGCGAGAGATTTCACGTCGGGCAAGCATTGCAGGAAACGCTGATAGTACGGCATCACAGCGGCGATGCGGGTTTGCTGCAGCATGACTTCCGCTATCCAGACACGATAAGGATCGCGGCTGGCGCGCCAAGGCAGGTCACGTTTGTGAACGCTAAACCAGCGCAGTAATCGCTTTTGAAAATTCCTAAGCTGTAGCGGAGAGAGTTTTGCTGTCATGCGCGATGTATTCTCGCATGAACTCGCGCTCGTTCAGGACTTCATGCCACGGAGCAAAGAGAAGATCCATGGCTGGTCTCGGATGACGGATTAAGAGTCGAGTGAAGAAGGGTTAGAGTTGATCGATGAAGATGAAATAGGCGGAAGACCATAGTGCCGTGGGTATGGACTGTTGTGGACGGTTGGTGATGATGATCTTGAAGATTTCGTGCTCGGCGGCAAGATCGTCAAGAAATAAACCGCCGACAGAGGAATTATCCGGCTTCAAGACGGCAAGTTCCCGCAGCGTTTCATAGATAATCTCTCCGGCCGGGGCCATCGGACTAACGAAGTGGTGAGTGCGGAACTGCATGACCGAATTAATCTCGTTGAAATGCCAGGCAATGCAGGCCGCCATGGTTACAGCGCGCTCGAATCGTTCGGCGTGTTCCGATTCGGCGAGCTTGCCCAAATCGGCTCGCGGAGGCCCGATGGCCGGATCGAGAACGAGCATCACGCGGCGTTCGTCTTCACGCGCGAATTCGCGAACCATCAGTCTGCCGGCTTTCGCGGTCACTTTCCAATCAACAAAACGCGCGCTATCACTGTGCAAATAATTTCGCAGCGAATGCAATTCATGGCCACGGCCTCGAAAATGGCTGGCCATTTCCCCGCTCAACAGCGGAAGGATCTCGTAGAATTGATCAGTGGGCGAAACGCGCGGATAAACCACTATTTCGAGCTGCGAATCGACCTTCCGGCTTTTTTCGAAGAAGCCGAACGGAAATCGCGTGCGAATGCCGAAAGCATCCTGATGATAAGAACCGCGTCGCGGAAACGTCAGCTCGACCTTTTGACGAGCTGAACCTTTCCGGGGGATGTAAGGAAAAAATACGGGCCGGCCGAGAATTTCGGCGGCGCCTTTTTTGTTTTCACCGGTAACTCGCAGTGAAAACGACGGCCAAGTCTGCTTTTCATTGCGCAACTCGACTTCGGCGAGCACCGGCTGTTCGGCGAAAATATGTTCCGGCATGTCGAACTTGAGGTCGATACCCGTGAGAACGATGCGCGAGAGCACTCCCGAGATCAGGATTCCGGCGAGCGAGCACGCCAGAAACATGAAGAGCAAGTTATTTCCAGTGTTGACGGCAGCGACCACGAGAATGGAAACGGCAACGAGATAGATGATTCCCTCGCGCGTGAGGCGGTAGTCCACCTGATAAACGAGCCAGCGAAGGCTGGTACGCCGGGCCAGCGTGGGAACGATGACGATGGCGACCCACCCAGCGAGCCCTAGCGAAATCACGGTGGTTGTTGCCGCGAGGGCTACGCGTCCTTGTTGAGCCGCGGCGGCGGAGAAAAGCGCCACTAGCAGCGCGGCCGAAAGCACCAGCATGGCAATGCCGAAACTGCGCCAGCCGTGACGGTCGCGATTATTCCAGACGCGAGCTATTAAGGTTTGTTCCATTGGCGGTAGAGCCGGCGCGAATCTGGGACACGCGTCGGACCCTCGACTCACGTTGTTCGCTCGGGATCACGATGCTTGTCGCATCGTCACAAGGGCACGCGTGTTGTGTCCATGATTTCGCGGAGTATCGTCTCCGCTTGCTCAGACTTTTTCTGAGTGGAGACGTAGCGCGAACTTACTACCACGCGGTGCGCAAATACTGGGACCACCAGCCGCTTGAAATCGTCCGGCAAACAGTAGTCGCGGCCTTCCAGGAATGCGCGCGCCTGGGCTGCGCGATGCAGCATGACCGCGCCGCGCGGGCTGACTCCCAGGCTGAGTTGTTCGGTCTGCCGCGTACGCTCGACGATTTCCAGCGCGTAATCCAGGAGACTTTCCTCAACCTTTACCTGCGAGGCGGCTTCCTGCATGGCGAGCACATCGGCCGCGTCCATCAAGGCTGAGATTTTTTCCACGGGCGAAACACCCGCGTTATTGCGAATGATTTCCTTTTCGCTCGCTCGCGAGGGGTAGCCCATGCGAATGCGCATCAGAAAACGGTCGAGCTGCGATTCCGGAAGCGGATAGGTGCCGTGATGTTCGATCGGGTTCTGCGTGGCCAGCACAAGAAAAGGTTTGGGAAGCGGATGCGTGTGATTGTCCACGGTAATCTGCGCTTCGTTCATGGCTTCGAGCAAGGCCGACTGCGTTTTCGGCGTGGTGCGATTGATTTCGTCCGCAACGATGATGTTCGCGAAGATGGGGCCGGGCTTGAAGTCGAATCCCTGCGTAGCGGGATTGAACACGCTCACGCCGATGACGTCGCTGGGCAGCATGTCCGAGGTGAACTGGATGCGTTGAAAGGAACAATCGAACGAGCGCGCCAGAGCCTGGGCTAAAGTTGTCTTGCCAACGCCCGGAACGTCTTCAATGAGCAGGTGGCCGCGCGCGAGGAGAGTGGTGAGCGCAAGTTGAATGACGTCTTCTTTGCCTTTCACCACTGCAGAGATCGAGCGCAACAGCCCGGCGAGGCGCGTGCTGGCATTGGTGGTCGTTGTTTGCAATTGGCACGGCCTTCTGTTACAAAAAGTTAGTACTGTGGGCGACTAGCTCAGTGGTTAGAGCGCTCCCCTCACACGGGAGAGGTCCAAGGTTCAAGTCCTTGGTCGCCCACCACTTCATTAGTTTTAGCACTAATTCCCGTTCGTACGAAAAGCTGAACGGTACAGGTGTGCTCAAATGGTGGTCAGATACGGATTGTGCTCAGGCGTGAAGAAACGCAGGAACAGGACGAAAGCTCGCGGCCTCGGCCGGTGAGTGCGCGAACCGATAGCCCTTAGCCAGACTCTGAGAACTCTAATTCACCTGGACAGAACTGATCTTGTTATTCCAGTTACGCGATCTGTCGCTGGGCAATCGCCAAGCAGCGAGGTCAGGAACGCTGCCATTCAGAGTGGCATTATCGCTTTGAAAGTCCGCGTTCTTGTAGAAGGTTACGGAAACTCGTCCGTAAACTTTGATCGAACTGATCTCGTTATTGAAGCCTACCGGCATCACATTGAAACTTGAACCGCGGCTCATGCAGAAATATTCGCCCCGATAGTATTTTTCCTTAAAGAAACATGCCCCGCGACTTGGGATTCCCCGGCTTGGCGGTCTGTGACCTTGGCCTGGATCCCACCACCATGGTCCGCTTGTGTAGGGATTTACAACGAAGGACGCGCGGCAGCCCTGTTGCACCCAGATACCTGCGCCGTCCGCTCCCCAAGTACTTCCAAAAACGCACGGAGCGCTGCCGGGTAGCTGCGCCTGAAGCGTGGCACCTCCGCGTGTGTCCGCGGCACAGTAAGTGCGACGCGACGATCTCGATATACAGTTGAGGGTAAACACCGCTCCCGGCTGTTGACCCACGCCCAGCGTTATCGAGACCCCTCCTTGTTGTGGCGCGCCAGCAACAGATCGAGCTGGCACCAGTAGAACCAGCGTCGCTGACACGAAAGCGACGGCAAGTAACGAGACCCCACGGAGATTGGATTTCATATTATTCCCCTCCAAACGAGGATATTCGCCGAAAGAATCTCCACCCGGCGTGCGGCTGGGAGTTTACCCAAAGTAATGCATCGGTGGCAATGGCAGCGACGGCCCGGGGCAGGTGCCGCGACTTGCACGCAAGGTTCAGAGAGGCCGTGATAGTCTGGGCGTGTTCGAACTGAAATACCGCGGCGAAGTTTCGATCCGCCGAAAGAGGTGCGACCGATGACCAACGTTTTGCGATTCATACAAGTGTTCGCGCTAGGTACGTGGGTGGGATCGATCTTTTATTTTAGCGCGGCGGTTGCGCCGGGTGCTTTTCGCGTTCTGCCGAATCAGGACCAGGCTGGAGCGCTGGTGCAATTCACGCTGGGCCGTCTGCATACGCTGGGAGTGGTTGCTGCACTGCTCTATCTCTTCGCGTCGGTGGGACTAGCGCAATCATTCAGAGGATTGGTTCGGCCGGCGGCGATTGGCGTGGTGCTGATGCTTGTCCTCACCGTTGCTTCGCAGAATTTTGTGACGCCGAGAATGAGGGAGTTGCGCACGCAGATGGGTTCGGTGGTCGCGACCCCGGCTAGCGATCCGTTGCGCGAGGAATTCGACCGGCTTCACGGCATTTCGGTGAAACTGGAAGGGACGGTACTGTTGATCGGATTTGCGGCGCTATTTCTTACGGTGCGAGAAATGGTGGTGGCTCGCAGCTAGTGGGATGCGGGCTAGATTTTGACGTTAAGCAGGCGAAGCTTATGAACGCCGCCTGGCCTTCTTGCGAGCGGATTGCTTCTTGGGCAGATTCTTCTTCGCTTTCTTTTTCTTGGTTTTCTTCTTATTTGTGTTCTTCGTGATTTTTCTTGCGTCCTTTCCTGCGCGTCCGACGGCCCGCCACATATACCAGCTTGCGACCGTGCGGTAGGGGCGCCAGCGTTCGCCGAACGCAGCTAGCTCGCGAGGCTTTGGGATGGCCTTCTTGCGATAGAGAATTGCGAAACCTTTCTGCACGCCATAGTCGTGAATTGGCAGGACGTCGGGGCGCCCCAGGCGAAAAATCAGGAACATCTCGACAGTCCATGCGCCAATTCCGCGTACGGAAACCAGGCGCTCGACGAGTTCATCGTCCGACATTTTGTGTGCTGCTTCGAGCGAAGGGACGATTCCGTCGATCGTCTTCTGCGCGAGATCTTTCATGGCTGCAACTTTCGCGAACGACAGCCCAGCCTCGCGGAGGGCTTGAGGGCTCGCACTCAGAATTTCTTCGGGCGTGGGACACTCGCGATTCGCGCCCAGCGCTTTGATGCGCGCGAAAATCGTCGCGGCAGCTTTGCTCGAGATGCTCTGGTACGCAATCGCTTCGAGCAGCGATTCATACACGCTGTCGCATTCGTCTAATTTGAAAGGGAATTCCCCGATATCTGCAATCAGGCGGCCGAGGCGTTTATCAGCCAGCGAAAGATGCTCGTGCGCCTTGACGTGATCGAATGGAAGAGCAAGTTTTTCGTTCATGGACATTGACAGCATACCGCTCGCGACGCCTTTTACACAATTCGACACGGAGAACAACTGGCGAGTGTAAAATGCCGTCACCTTTAGCGAAACAAGCGGAAGAATCAGCATTGGAGGCTGACCATGAAAACGGCCGTACGGCTCGCAGCAATCGTCGCGATCGCTGTCGTGTGCTTGTTCGCCATTCGCGCGGCTCCCTCTGCGAGCGGGGATCAAAGAGATGAATGGCCCGCCTACGGGCACGACCCCGGCGGAACGCGTTTTTCGCCGCTGACTCAGATTACCCGCGAGAATGTTACGCAACTCCAAGTTGCCTGGACATTTCATACCGGCGATATTTCCGATGGTAGCGGCGGCAGAAAAAGAACTGGCTTCGAGACTACACCGATCCTCGTTGACGGAACGCTCTACCTGACCACAGGTTTCAACCGTGTGATCGCGCTCGACCCGAAGACCGGAAAGCAGCGCTGGGCTTACGATCCTTTATCAGAGAAGGCAGCGGACTACGGTGACGGGATGATCAACCGCGGAGTCGCCACGTGGCTGGATACCGAGCGCGCGGAAGGGAAGTTATGCCACCGAAGAATTTTTGAAGCGACGCTGGATGCGCGCTTGATCTCGCTTGATGCTGCAACGGGCGCGCCCTGTCCAGGTTTTGGTGCGAGCGGCCAAGTAAGCCTGAGAAATGTCGCGCGGTACATGCCCGGGCAATATCACATGACATCCGCGCCTACAGTGATTGGCGACATAGTCGTCGTGGGCTCGGCTATCAATGACAATTCGCGCGTGGACATGCCGAGCGGCGTGGTGCGTGGCTTTGACGCTCGCACCGGCGCTTTGCGCTGGAGTTGGGAACCGCTCCCGCCGAATGAGCCGAGCGCCGAAAAGAATGGAGGCAAGGCTTGGCGCACCGGAGCGGGGAATGCGTGGTCCACCATTGTCGCGGATCCCGAGCGCGGGCTCGTGTTTGTTCCCACCGGAAGCCCAAGCCCGGATTATTACGGCGGTCTTAGGCTGGGCGATGACAAGTGGGCCGATTCTGTGGTTGCTCTTCGCGCGAAAACCGGCGAACTCGTGTGGGGCTTCCAGCTTGTTCATCACGATCTCTGGGACTACGACACGGCTTCGCCGCCGCTGCTCACTACTATCGTGCACGAGGGGAAGAAAATCCCTGTCGTAATTCAGGGCAACAAGACTGGATTTCTATATGTTCTCAATCGCGACACCGGGGTCCCGGTGTTTCCAGTGGAAGAGCGCGCGGTGCCGAAGAGCGAAATTCCAGGCGAAGTTGCGTCGCCGACGCAGCCTTTTCCCGTAGCGCCTCCAGCGCTTGTGCCGCAGCATCTTTCGGCGGGAGACGCGTGGGGCATCACCCCGGCAGATCGCGAGGCTTGCCGCGCGATGCTGCAAGGGTTGCGAAACGAGGGCGTGTTCACTCCGCCTAGCATAAAAGGCACGCTGACAATTCCGGGGAATGTCGGCGGCATGAACTGGAGCGGGTACGCTTTCGATCCGGAGCACGGCGTGCTGGTGGTGAACGTGAACAATCTCCCCGCCAACGTGCGGATGATACCCGCGGATAAGCTTGAAAGCGATGCAGAGGCCAACACTCACACGGAGCATGGCGAATACGGCTGGCAACGTGGCGCGCCCTTCGGCATGTTTCGCCAATTTATTTTTTCACCGTCGGGTCTGCCTTGCATTGCACCACCCTGGGGCAGTCTTGCCGCGGTGGACATGAGCACCGGCAAAATCCGCTGGCAGGTGCCGCTGGGCGAAATGGCTCCGGGCAAACCTGTTCCGCCGGGCTCGATCAATCTTGGCGGACCGATTACAACAGCCAGCGGACTGATTTTCATCTCCGGTACCTGGGACCCGTTCATCCGGGCTTTTGATGTGGATACAGGAAGGGAAATCTGGAAGGCGCAGCTCCCTACAAACGGCCACGCCATGCCGATGACTTATCAGCTGCGAGAGAACGGCAAGCAATATGTGGTGATCGCAGCAGGAGGCCACGCGAAATTAGATGAAGAACCTAAAGGGGATTCTCTCGTAGCCTTCACCTTGCCTTAATTGAGAACTTGCACCGGAGAATGACTTCCCGCATGGAAATTGTGACGTAACTCTTGCTTTGAAGGCGCACGCGTCGTTCGCGATTCGCCGCTATGTTAGTATCACTGGCTTATGAAAACTGGAATTATTGGACTGCCGCTGGTAGGGAAGACGAGTCTTTTCCGGATATTGACTCGCGCGAAGGTGGAGTCGCGGAGCGCGCCTAATCAAGCGCACGTTGGAATTGCGCGAGTTCCTGATGCGCGCGTCGTGAAACTCTCTGAGGTTTTCAAGCCGAAGAAAATCACGTACGCGACGATTGAGTACGTTGATGTTGGCGGTCTGCAAAAGGATCGTGAGAAGAATTCGGCGTCGCTGGTGCCGCTACGCGAGGCGGACGCGCTGGCGCACGTTGTGCGGCTGTTCGAAGACCCGGCGGTGCCGCACGAAGGCGGTTCGCTCGATGCTTTGCGAGACATCGAGAGCGTTGAAATCGAGCTGATGCTGAACGATCTCGAGCAAGCGTCAAAACGAATCGAGCGCGTGGAAAAAGATTTGAAGAAAAAGAAAGAAACGGTGCTGGAAGCTGAGCTGCAGGTTCTGACGCGGTGCCGCAAAGCGTTGGAGAGCGAAACGCCGTTGCGCGAGCTCGACTTCAAACCGGAAGAGCTAAAGATGCTCAGCAGCTTTGAATTTCTCACGCGAAAACCCATGCTCTACGTGCTCAATCTTGGCGATGACGAGGCGGCAGATATCGACCGGGTGATCGAAAAATATCATCTCGAGAAGCTGACGTCGAAGGTTCGCACAGCAGTGGTGCCGTTCTGCGGCAAGATTGAAGCCGAACTCTCCGAGTTACCCGACGCGGAAGCCGCGGAAATGATGCGCGCATATGGCTTGGCGGAATCAGGCCGTGACCGGCTCATTCAAGGCAGCTATCGTCTGCTTGGCCTGATTTCATTTTTAACTTGCGGCGAGCCGGAGTGCCGTGCGTGGACCATCGAGCGCGGAATGAACGCGCAGAAAGCCGCGGGCGCGATTCACAGTGACATCGAGCGCGGCTTCATCAAGGCCGAAGTTGTGAACTGGGAAGACCTCCTGAAGGCCGGCGGATTTCCCGTCGCGCGTGAACGGGCGCAGGTGCGCCTGGAAGGTAAGGAATACATCGTGCAGGACGGCGATGTGATCTTGTTCCGCCACTCGAGTTAGCCGCATGTTTTCTTCAGGCGCACATCCAATACTCCTTGCGCTTTTGCTCGGACTGACCGCTGCCGGCGCAAACGTCGTTGGCGGCTCGCTAATCACTCGCGCGCGTTCGTTGCAACGTTACTTGAAATATTTCATCGCGTTGGGCGCGGGATTCATGCTGGCCACTGCTCTGCTCGAAATGATCCCGGAGTCGCTGAAACTCCAGGCGGAAACGGGATCGATTTTTTTTCACGGAGCCGGTTCTGTTTTCCTGTTCGTTCTGGGCGGCTATTTGCTCGTCCATTTTTTCGAACACACCGTAGCGCCGCACTTTCATTTTGGCGAAGAGACGCATCATGAAGAGATTTCGGGCGCGCACGCGAGTTATGCGGCGTTGCTCGGCCTTGTGATTCACACCTTTTTCGACGGCGTCGCGATCGCTTCGGGACTTCTGGTTTCCACTTCGCTCGGCGTCGTGATTTTCCTCGCTATTTTTCTGCACAAGCTGCCGGAGGGTTCCACAGTCGCGTCGCTAATGTTGGCAAGCGGCCAGAGCCGACGCATGGCGTTTCTGTCATCGGTGATATTGGGCGCTTCGACGTTACTTGGCATGGGACTAATGTTCGCGTTCGGCAATGTCGTGAGCGACGCGCTGCCGTTTTCGGCGGGAGTTACGTTGTATGTAGCCGCGTCGGATCTGATCCCCGAGGTGAACCGCGAGCCTGGGCCGATGATGGCGCTATTGGTATTTCTAGGCGTGGCCATTTTGCTGGGACTGAAGGCGCTGTTCCACGTCTAGGGGCGATCGTAGTTATTGCTAAGTCCTTAAGATTCAGCAGTTCTTCGCTTACAGAAACGCTTAAAGCGCCAGACGCCTACGACTTAAGCAACCGTCGCACGGCTGCAACTTTAAGTGGACACAGGTGTTAGATAGAATGTGGAGGCCATGACCAGGTCTGACGTCCAACTGATGCTGGACGTGAAGGCAGGGGACGATTCGTCCTTTGACCTTCTATTGCAGAAGTATCGCACGCCGCTGGTCAACTTCCTCTATCGAATGGTCAGGGACAGAGCAACAGCGGAGGATTTGGCGCAAGAAGTTTTTTTGCGAGTTTATCGCGCCCGCAAGCAGTACTCTCCCAGCGCTAAGTTCACCACCTGGCTTTTTCGAATTGCGACAAACCTGGCGTTGAATTCGGTCCGCGATAATCGGCACCGCCAGATGGATGTGTCGCTGGACGCTGCGCCCGCCGATGAAGATGCGGCGCCGCTGCAGCTTCCGGCACGCGAGATGCGCATCGATGAACACATGATCGAGCGGGACCGCGCGGACTTCATCCGCGGGGTCGTTTCTTCGCTGCCGGAGAAGCAACGCGTAGCAGTTTTGCTGCATAAGTATGAAGAGATGGATTATGGAGAAATTGCAAAAATTCTAGACTGTTCGGAAAGCGCGCTGAAATCGCTATTGTTTCGCGCTTACGAAACCTTGCGAGTGCAACTGGCGCCGTTCGTCTCGCCGGCTGCGCGACGCGCAGGGAAGGAAGCTCGTCATGAAATGTGAAGATGTATCAAGAGAACTGATTCCGTATTTGGACCGGCGTGCGAATTCGGCCGATCGCCATGAGATAGAAGAGCACTTGGCGGCTTGCTCGGCTTGTCACGCGCGCGCGGAAGAACTCCGCAGGTTGTGGAGTGTCCTCGACGAAGTGCCGGTCGTCGAGCCCTCGCTTGGATTCGACGCACGCATGCGCGCGCGTATCACCGAAGAGCCTCGACCGCGTTGGTTCCGCTGGTTTGTGCCGCAGCCGCGGCTGGCATTATCCATGGCTCTGCTTTTGGCGGTGAGCGTGTGGATCTCGCGCTTGCCGCAGGATAATTCGGGATTGACTGCCTCGGCGCAAAGCGAGCACGAGCAATTTCAGGTGATTAAGAATCTGGACGTTCTCGAAAATTATGACGTGCTGAGCAAGTTTGATGCGCTGGACGAAGTGCCCGTGGACCAGTCGGCACAGCCGGACCAGAAAAACGATCAGCAGTCACAACAGGACGACGGCGGATAAATGAAGCGGTTGAAAATTATTTGTGGGCTTGCGCTGGCTCTGTTGATGGGGCTTCTGGCGCAGCCTGCCTGGGCGCAGACGCACTCTTCCGCGCCTTCCCACCCGCCGGCGATGCATGCCCCGCCCCATCAAGGTGCGGCGCGACATCCGAATCGGAATCCGAATGCAGGAGCGCATCCGGGTGCACATCCAGGTGCGGCGCATCCGCCGAACGGGTTTCATCCACCAGCCAATCCGAATAATCCGGGAGCAAATGCCGGCGCGGCCGGGGCAAATCGAGAGGGACGAGTAGGAGGATTGACGCCCGGGGTTCGACAGAATTTGCGGGAGATGTCGCCGCAGGAGCAAGACCGTTTCCTGCAGAACAACGAGCGCTTCAAGAGCCTTCCTCCTCAGCGTCAGGCTCAGATTCGCAACAACTTGCAGAAATGGAACAACCTTTCACCCACAGAACGCAACGCTATGAATGACCGCCAGCGTGCTTGGGAGCGTATGTCTCCCGAGAAGCGCCAGTTTGTGCAGAACACTCTTCTTCCCAAGTGGCAACAGATGTCGCCTGAACGGAAACAAGTGGTCACCGGCCGATTGCACACGCTTCAGGGCATGAGCCCGGCGGACCGGCAAGCGGCGCTCAACGATCCGGAGTTCATGCGCGGTTTGAATCCCGACGAGCAGTCCGTTCTGCGCGGTCTGGATTCGCTCAATGCTCCATCCCATCCATAATTAGCCCTCAACGAAGCCGCGAAAAACTCCCTTCGTTGACTTGATTCCTGACGCACCCTAAGATGTGGCCGACGTGGCCAACGCGGACCCACTCATCGGCAAAACCATATCGCATTACCGTATCGTCGAAAAGCTCGGCGGCGGTGGTATGGGTGTGGTGTTCAAGGCGGAAGACACTCGCCTCCGTCGTTTCGTCGCACTTAAGTTCTTGCCGCAAGACGTTGCCCGCGACCCGCAGGTCCTGAGCCGTTTCCAACGCGAAGCGCAAGCGGCATCCGCTCTGAACCACCCCAACATTTGCACGATATACGACATTGGCGAGCAGGACGGGCGGGCGTTCATCGCGATGGAGTTTCTGGATGGCATGACGCTGAAGCATCGCATTGCGGCAAAGCCCGTCGAAACAGATGTTCTGCTCGGCTTGGCGATTGAGATCGCCGACGCACTCGACGCCGCGCACGCTGAAGGGATCGTTCATCGCGACATCAAGCCTGCGAACATTTTCGTCACCAAGCGCGGCCACGCCAAGGTTCTGGATTTCGGTCTGGCCAAGCTCCAAGTGAAGGAAGGAACCGATGCCGACGGGACGCTGACTCAGGCGGCGCAGGACTTGAGTACTCCGGGCGCGGCCATGGGCACGCTGGCGTACATGTCGCCGGAGCAAGCGCGAGGGAAAGAACTGGATGGACGCACGGATATTTTTTCTTTCGGTTTAGTGCTCTATGAAATGGCGACGGGGAAACAAACGTTTTCGGGGAACACTTCGGCCGAAATTTTCGACGCCATTCTAAATCGCACGCCAGTCGCTCCCGTGAGGTTGAACCCCGCAGTGCCACCCAAACTAGAGGACATCGTCACTCGCGCACTCGAAAAGGACCCGAGCCTCCGGTACCAGCACGCATCGGACATGCGATCGGAATTGCAACGCCTGAAACGCGATACGGAATCGGGACGCTCGGTGGTGCCGAGTGGAATAGTAGAGCCGGCCAGTTCTGCCTCAGCAGCCTCGCCTGTAGCACCAGCGACTGAATCAAAATCTGCAGCCGCTTCAACTCTGCAGATCGAAACTCGTCGTGCGAAGTGGCCCATAGTGATCGGCGCTGCGGTCGTGCTACTCGTCGCAGGCGTCGCTAGCTGGCTTTACTTTACACGCCGCGCGCAGGCCCTAACCGACAAGGACACCGTTGTTCTCGCCGAGTTCGCGAATACCACCGGCGATCCTGTCTTCGACGGCACGCTGCGCCAGGGACTCTCTGCGCAACTGGATCAGTCTCCGTTCCTGAGCCTCATTTCCGATGAACGCATCGCGCGAACGCTTACCCTGATGGCCAAACCAAAAGACGCACGGCTTACGGCAGACGTAGCACGCGACGTTTGCCAGCGTACCGCCAGCGCTGCCACGATTGAGGGCTCTATTTCGAGTTTGGGCAGCCAATATGTTTTGGGTTTGAAGGCGGTGAATTGCCGAACCGGCGACCTCCTCGCGCAAGAGCAAGTGACTGCCAACGGAAAAGAGCAAGTTCTCAACGCTCTGGGCGATGCGGCGACCAAACTACGCGGAAAGATGGGGGAGTCTCTAGCTTCGGTGCGGAAGTACAACGCGCAACCTGAAAATGTCACCACGCCTTCGCTCGAAGCGCTGCAGGCCTATACGCTCGGCAATCAAACACAGGACGTGGCAAATGACTACGCCGCCGCCATCCCGCTTTTCGAGAGGGCTATTTCACTGGATCCAAATTTCGCCATGGCTTATTTGCGCCTCGCCCAGGCTTATCAACCTCTCAGTGAGAACGGCCGCTGTGCCGAGAATACGCGCAAGGCTTACGCATTGCGCGGACGCATCAGTGAGAGCGAGAAGCTGGCCATTTCGTCATTCTACGACCTTGTCGTCACTGGAAATCTTGAGACTGCGCGCACTTCTTTTCAGGCATGGGCGCAAACCTACCCTCGCGATGAGGAACCGCAGGTTTACCTATGGTTCGCTTATACGGCCATGGGAGAGTACCCGAAAGCGAATGCTGCGGCGCTACAGGCGATGAATCTGAATCCCGGCAGCGGTAACAACGTCGTGAATCTGGCTCTCACTTACCAGTGGATCAATCAACTCGATCAGGCCAAAGCCACAGCAAAGGAATCGCGCGCCCATGGCGTCGATTCGCCTTGGCTACCTCTCGTTCTTTACATGGTAGATTTCCTGCAACACGACGCAGCCGGAATGCAGAAGCAGGTTGCCGACGCGATTGGGAAACCGGGAATCGATGATCAGATTCTTTTTTTGCAATCCGAAACCGCGACAAATAACGGCGAGTTTGCGAAGAGCCGTGAACTGACACGCGGCGCCGCTGATTCCGCGCAACGCGAGGGTCAAAAAGAAGCGGCCGCCGAATATCAGTCGCACTCCGCGGTCCGCGAAGCATTAGCCGGCGAGATGCCTTCAGCGAAGCAAGATGCCCAAACCGCCCTCTCTTTAAGCGCCGGCAGGCAGGCGGAAGGCTTCTCAGCGATTGCACTAGGGCTGGCCGGTGATTCAGTCCAGGCCGAACGCTTAGCCGCTGATCTGGGCAAATGCTTCAGCGACGACACCATTGTAAAGTTCGATTACCTGCCGATGATCCAAGCCGCCATCGCGCTTCACAGCGGCGACGGCAAGCGAGCCATCGACGCGCTGGCCGCGTCGGCTCCTTATGAACTAGGAGAAACGAATCCTTCCTTCACCTTCGCACTCTATCCCGTTTACTTGCGCGGCGAGGCCTACCTGGCAGCAAAGCAGGGTGCCGCAGCAGCCACCGAGTTCCAGAAGATCCTCGACCATGCTGGCGTGGTCGGAAACGAGCCACTTGCCGCACTCGCGCATCTTGGGCTTGGCCGTGCGTATGCCCTAGCCGGCGATGGCGCGAAATCCAAGGCCGCATATCTGGATTTCCTCACACTCTGGAAAGACGCCGACCCGGATGTCTCCATCCTGAAGGAAGCCAAAGCCGAGTACGCCAAGCTCCAGTAGCCTCCAGCATGCCAGTCAGATCGGTTGCGAGCGTGGAAAGTGCCGCGCTTAAGGCTGCGGCGCTACATTAAAACCTTGTGAGGTACAGTGACGCACCAAACAATTTTTTTCTTGCTGTTAACTGTTACAAAACATTTTCTCCACTTTTTTTGAATCGACTAACTAGGCGTGCGGCGAATGTTCCGGAGCCCCCACTACTAATTGTGGTTTGGTTGCATTGAACCACAATGGCGCATCTTCTTTTCCACAAAAATCTTTATCTCTCGCTCGGATTCCTCTTGACATGTCGTTGAACCTAACTACAATCGGGGCACAAAGTGGGAAGAAGTGGGACGCAGTGGTAAAAAGTAGAGCAAAGTAGGGGCGAACCAAAGAGTGATTCTCACGCGGTACAAGCCGGGCGCGGTTCTGAAAGGCTTCCATGCTTCGGGGCAATTATCTAGCGACAGTCGACGAGAAGGGCCGAATGAAAATTCCGGCCGATTTCTTGGCGGAGCTGCGCAAGACGGGCAAGAAGTTCTACGTAACCAGCGAAACCGGCGGTATGGCGCGCATCTATCCCATGAAGTCGTGGGAAGAGATCGAGAAGAAACTCGCGAAAGTCTCCTCTCACAACCGGGCCAAGCAAAAGTTTTTGGCGCGGGCAAACTATTACGGCCAAGTAGTGGAGGTGGATGGGCAGGGGCGCATTCTAATTCCACCAACGCTACGGGAATCGGCGCAGATGAAGGGCGAAGTAGACGTTCAGGGC
>DATNLC010000024.1:0-1036 GCA_035603075.1 Candidatus Acidiferrales bacterium
CTTTGGCCAGTGATCTCTCGTAGAAATCTTGCAACGGTCCGGGACGCACACTGGCAGTAGTGGCCGCACCTTTGAACAGACCTTTCAGATCATGATTGTGGTCCTTGTTCAGGCCCCGAATGGAGATCTGTTTCTTAGAGCATTGCAGTTGGCCTTTTACATAGCGGTATTCCCCACTGGTACGAGTTTCCAAAGCTAGTCCGCTGTAAGCCCACAGCTGTCGCTTGGTGCGGAATCGATTCGGGGTCTGGATCAGAGCCACCGCCAAGGCCGAGCGAATGGGTCCGAGCGATGGAATCTGCCGTAGCTGGGCAGTGATGGGATGTCTTCGACTCTCCGCCAACAGTTCTCGGCGAGCTTGCTGACGGAGGTGTTGCAGCATGTCCAGTTGCAGGTAGAGTTGTTCGGTTCGGCGGTGGACGCCGGCTTCGGTGATCTTTCCCAGCCACTCGTCTCGATGGCGGCGGTAGTAGACGTCTCGTCCGGCACAGGGGATCGCCCAGCTGCGATAAACCGCTTTTAACCGACTCATAACTCGCGCAGTGTCTTTGACGATGGTCAGATAACTCCGGGCCAGCTCGCGCAGCATACGCATGCCTGTTTCGCCATGGTAGACCGGGCTGAGTTTGTTTAGGTACAACAGCTCCGCCAGCTTACGGGCATCGATCCGGTCACTTTTGTTTCCATCTTTGAGTAGTGCGTTCTTGCGTGGATTGCACACCACCAACTTGGCCACGTGGGGCTTGAGCAGATCGTAAAGCCAGGCCGCCCAGGTTCCTTCTTCGAAGGTCACTGACAGAGTTCCGCGCAGTCCCTCAAAGAATTCAAGAATCGTTGCCCCTTTCGTCTCTAGGATCGATTCCATTACTACCTTTCCGGTGGAATCCATCACTGCGATCGAGATCGTTGCTTGATGAACGTCGAGCCCAATATACTTTTCGCTATTCATGGAGGGTGTTCCTTTCCTAGGAGATGGTGCTTGCGCTCATAACCTACTCCAAAAGGGACGCCCTCTTATAATGCGATTTCATCAACT
>DATNLC010000073.1:0-17581 GCA_035603075.1 Candidatus Acidiferrales bacterium
AGGAGCGAGGGGCCGCGCGATGTTCAATCTGGGGAAAACAAGATCGTTAATCGGCCTGGACATCGGCTCGAGTTCGGTGAAGGCAGTCGAGCTGAGGAAGTCGAAGGCAGGCTACGAGCTGGTGAGTTACGGGATCGAGACTTTGGCGCAGGATACGGTGGTGGACGGCGCGATCATGGATGCCCCGTCAGTCGCTGAGAAGATCATCTCGATATTCGATAACCAGAAGATCAAAGCGAAAGATGTGGCGACGTCGGTATCCGGGCACTCGGTGATCGTCAAGCGGGTGAGCATGCCGCTGATGAGCGAGGAAGAGCTGTTCGATCGGGTACAGTCTGAAGCAAGCCAGCACATTCCCTTCGACATCGCCGACGTAAATCTGAGCCATCAGCTTCTGGAAGCGACTGAAAACCAGATGGACGTTCTGCTGGTTGCGGTGAAGAAAGACAAAATTCTGAATCACACGAACGTGTTGGCGCAAGCGGGCAAAGTACCGGTGGTGGTGGATATTGACGCGTTTGCGCTGCAGAACTGCTTCGAAGTGAACTACGAGCCGGATGCGTCGCAGGTAGTGGCGCTGCTGAATATTGGGGCCAGCGTGATGAACATCAACATCGTGCGCGGTTGGACGCCATTGTTTACGCGCGACGTTTCGGTGGGAGGCAATCAGTACACCGACGCGCTGCAGAAGGAATTGGATTTGAGCTTTGAGGATGCCGAGAAATTAAAGATGGGCGGAACGCTGGCGGGAGTTAGCGAAGAGCAGCGCACGGCGATTTTGCGGTCGGTGTCCGACATTTTGATACTGGAAATTCAGAAGACGTTCGACTTTTTCCGCGCCACGGCGAGCGGAGAGAATATCCGACGGATTTACGTAGCCGGGGGGACTTCACGCGTTCCGGGCTTGCTCGACCTGTTGAAAGAAGAGTTTGCGATGCCGGTTGAGGAGCTCGATCCATTCCGCAAGATTGCAATCAATTCAGGGCGTCATGATGAGAGCCAGATTCGCGAGTTGGCGCCGCGCCTGGCCATCGCTGTGGGGCTGGCGCTGAGGAGCTTTGACACGCCATGATTCGGATCAACTTACTGGGCCAGAACCGTCCGAAGGCCACCAAACAGACCGTACCGCTGGAAGCGACCATGCAGATTATCTTTCTGGCGGTGGCGCTCGGGCTCGCCTTCGTGGTGCTTTTTGTCACCTACTACCAACAGAAGAAAGACCTGGACAATACGAATGCGCGCATCTCGGCGTTGCGTGCGGAGAAGCAAAGCTTGCAGCAGGTGAAGCAGGATGTGGACCGCTTCGAAAGTCAGAAGGCGGTGTTGGAACAGCGGATTAATGTGATTGAGACGCTACAAAAGAATCGTACGGGCGGCCAGGAATTGCTGGAGATGGTGGCGAACACAGTGGTGAGGGTAGATGCACTGTGGCTGACGTCACTCGAACGCAAGGGAGACAACCTGGATATGACGGGCGAAGCAGGCTCGATCAACGCCGTAGCCAATTTTATTACGCAATTGAGGCGATCGGGCTACTTCGACAAGGTTGAGATCAAAGAAGCGAAAGAAGATGACGTGGTGAAGTCAGTGCAGACGTACACCTTCACGATGACG
The DNA here is from genome assembly GCA_035603075.1 of Candidatus Acidiferrales bacterium. Classification (GTDB taxonomy): domain Bacteria; phylum Acidobacteriota; class Terriglobia; order Acidiferrales; family UBA7541; genus Palsa-295. The sequence continues at coordinate 1,615 of DATNLC010000073.1, forward strand.
GCTGCGATATCTCAATCCTCGAATCCTGACGCAACGCCACAGGCCAAACCCGCAGCAGCCACGCCGCCCCCGCAGCCTGCGGCCAAGGGGAGGAGCTAGAGATGGCAACCGCTTTCAAAGATTGGCCCTGGCCGCTGCAAGCTCTGTTTTATCTCGCGCTCACAGTGGTGATCATCGCCGCCGGATTCTACATACCGGGATTACCTCTGGCATCCGTGCGCGCGCAATTGCAAGACGCGCAGAAGCAGGAAAAGCCACTAGAACAGGAAGTAGCCAGCCTGCGAGTTTACAAGCAACGGAAAGCCGAGCTGCAATCGCAAATGGATGCGTTGGAAAAACAGCTGGCTACGTTGCAGACGATCGTGCCTGAAGAGAAGCAGATCGATCAGTTCATGCTGATGATTCAAGCTGCCGCGACAAGTTCCGGCGTTTCTCTCCGCAGAATGACGGCGAAGCCAGTTGCCGCAAAGACTTACTACTTCGAATTGCCGTTTGAAGTGGAAGCGGACGGCCCTTACTTTTCGGTGTTGGACTTCTTCTCCAGGCTTGGACGGCTTTCGAGGATCATCAATGTAGGCGATCTGAAGCTGAGCGGTCTGGGAGGGAAAACCAGCAACGTCAATTTCCGGTTGAATCCAGGAGCATCAGTCACGGGCGTATTCACAATCACCACCTTCTTTACGAAGGCGGCAGACCAGACGGCAGCCGCAACGCCGACGGCCGCACCGGCAAGGCGGTAGGGCAAAGACGATGACACTAGTGAAGACAACCGCAAAATTGATAGCAGTTTTGGCGATGTCCAGTTGTCTGGTCCCGGCAATATGGGGACAGGCCGCAGCGCAAGGTCAAAAGCCTGCGGAGGGGCAGACACCTGCGCCTAAGAGCTCCCACAAGAAGAAAGCGGCAGCAGCCGCGGCGCAAAGCAGCGCGCCGGCGCCAGCTGCCAACCCCGACGGCAAGCAGCAAGCCGTGGCGGGTAAGCGGGATCCTTTCATACCGCTGGTGAACGATAAGAAAAACAGCGGACCGCCGCTGCCTCCAGGGAAAGCGGGATTGGTGATTGCAACAGTTCGAGTGGATGGAACGGTGAAGGCCGCCACCGGAATGTTGGCGGTGGTGACGAATCCCGATCAACGAACTTACTTTATTCGTGAAGGCGACCGTCTGTATGACGGCGACGTGGAAAAGATTGGCTTAGATGGAGTGACGTTTAAGGAAAATTCCAAAGATGCATTCGGGAAGCCGGTCGAGCGATTAGTTACCAAGCGAATCTACCCGAGCGCAGGAGAGCAGCAATGAGGATTATGCGGAGGGCGTTGGGCTTGACTGCGCTGGTTGCAGCAGCCTTGATACAGACAAGCGGAGCGCTGCAGGCCAGTGATGGGCCGGTAGTGCATGTGAAGGCGGTAGTAACGAACGGAAACGTTACGCTGGAGGCTCAGGCGAACGGCCCGTTCGAATACACCACCTATCGCCCAAGCGAGAGCCTCTACGTGCTCGACCTGAGCGGGGTGTCGGCTGCGGACCCGGCCGGAGCGCGCGTGGTGCCCTCCGACTTGGTGAAGAGTTACCGCATGTTGACATACGCCGCGGGAAAAAAGCCCGTGGTACGCCTGGAAATTTTGCTGAGCGCGGGACTGGAGCCTCGGCTCGAGCGGAAGGACTCCCAAGAGCTGATGCTGGTAGTTTCGCGCACGGATGATAGCGCGGCGAAGGCTACGATAACGGGACCTGCTCCGACGGTGACGCCGATTTCGTTCAAGACCTCGGAAACCAAGACGTCTGGCGCTACCTTTGAGGCGATCCGACAAGTAAAGCTTGCGCAGAACGGAGATTCGACCGACGTGAATGTGGTGGGAACAGGAAAGCTGACCTATCACGTAATTCGGCTGCAGAATCCGGACAGACTCGTTTTGGATTTCGCCGGAACGCACCTGAGGACTTCTGAAAAACAGATTGCCAGCAATCTCGACCCGGTTCGGGAAATTCGATTGGCGCAATTCTCGCCAGAGGTTTCACGTATCGTCATCGATCTGAGGCAAGCTTCACCGTACAACATCACCGATTCGGATTCAGGCATCACGGTGGAATTCGCGGCAAAGAATGCGAAGGGCGCGCACGACGGCGCAGTGAAGTCAACACCGGAGGCTCAGCCCGCGGATGTGACCACGACGAAAGTGGTGGCTCCGCAAGCAGTTCCAGCACCGGTCATGATTCTGCCTCCCGCTCTAACCCAGCCAGCGACAGCCCTAGCGTCGCCTGTAGCGACGGACACGCCCAGCGCGCCGGCTGTTGCTCCGGCAGCGACATCAACGTCCACGCAACCGATAACCAATGCGGACGCCGGTCAAACGGCGCCTGCGGGGAAATATTCGGGCGAACCGATTTCGGTAAATCTGAAGGACGTTGATCTGCGGGACTTTTTCCGGCTGATTCACGAGATCAGCGGACTGAACATCGTGGTTGATCCGGCGGTTAAGGGCAACCTGACGATCGTTCTCGATGATGTACCGTGGGATCAGGCGCTGGAAATCGTTTTGAAAAACAACGGGTTGGACAAGCAGCTGGAGGGCAACGTGCTGCGCATCGCGACGAAAGATACTCTGAAGAAGGAAGCAGATCAGAATCGCGAACTAGCCAAGGCACAAGCGGAAGCCGCCGACGTGGTGACGACTACGCGCAGGCTGAACTACTCCAAAGCGCAAGATCTGGTTACCACCCTTAAGAAATTCCTATCATCGCGAGGAGACATACTTGCGGACGCGCGATCGAACACGTTGATCATTCGAGATATTCCAAGCGTGCTGCCGGTTCTTGATAACCTGCTTCGCCAACTCGACCAGAAATCGCAGCAAGTGGAAATCGAGGCGAGGGTGGTGGCGGCAAACCGATCGTTCACTCGGGATATCGGCACGCAGTTTGCGGCAGCGATCTCCGCGGGTGGCGGGCAAAGCGTGCTTGGCGGTGCGACTACCGTTGGAACGAGCCCGATCGTACGCAATTCTCCAACACCGCTGCCTCCAATCGTAGCCGGAGCGGGCGGCTCCTCGGGAACGAGCGGGTCCATGCCGTTGATCACAAACTTGGGCGCTGCGACACCAACGAGCGCGCTGAGCTACGCCTTCTCCTCCTCGAACTTCGCTCTGGATTTCATTATCAGCGCGGCCGAGGAACGAGGCATCGGCAAGCTAATCTCCAAGCCGAAGGTGATCACGCAGAACAACCAGAAGGCGACCGTGAAGCAAGGTACAAAAATCCCGGTCCAAACGATTGTGAACAACACGGTTTCGGTGCAATTCGTGGACGCTGTGCTGGAACTTGACGTCACACCGCAAATAACCGCGGACGGCACGATCTACATGGACGTGACCGTGACGAACGACCAGATCGACAACGCCATACCGCGTGTTCAGGGCATTCCCGCAATCGACACGCAGGAGGCTAACACGAAGGTGCTGATCGCGGACGGCGGTACAGTGGTTATTGGCGGCATCATCGTGTCGTCGCAGCAAACCACTGTTGACCAGGTACCGTTGTTCGGCAGCATCCCGGTGGTTGGCAATCTGTTCAAGCACACCAGTGTCAGCTCGACGGCCCAGGAGCTGTTATTCTTCCTGACGCCTCGCATTCTGCCGAGCTAAGTGACGCCAGATACACGAAGTATCTGGGGATAAAGTGGCCTCTAAACCGGTGCAAGAGAATTCAAGCCGGAGCCGAATCGATCGGCTCCGGCTTTCCTTTTCTAAGCTACGAGCTGACGCATTTCTCGTCACACACCTCCCTAATATCCAATACTTATGCGGGTTTAGCGGCAGCGCGGCAGTCCTGCTGATAGAGCACTCGTGTTCGACGCTCATTACGGATAGCCGATATGAGTTTCAAGCCCGGGAAGAGGTCTTCGGAGCGAAGGTTCGGATCTCCAAGCAAGGACTCCTTCGAGCGGCTGTAGAGGTCCTAAAGATGCGTCGCGGGCGTTGCAATGTGGCATATTCTCCCTCCCACGTCACAGTGGCGCAGAAAGCCGCGCTGCAAGCGCTGGGAGGCACCCAGATGCGCTGGGTGAGCGGTGGGGACACCGTGGAGAGACTACGGGCTGTAAAGGATGCAGCTGAGCTGTCGATCATGCGCGAAGCGGCGACGCTAATAAGCGAAGTCTTTGAGCAAGTGACGCCGGAAATCAAGCCTGGGATCAGCGAACTAGGACTGGCGGCAGAGATTGAGTACGCGATCAAGCAGTTGGGTGGAAGCGGCCCTTCCTTCGAGACTATCGTGGCTTCGGGACCGCGCTCGGCTTGGGCGCATGCGCGACCCACTTCCAAGCTCCTCAGGAAAAACGAATTGGTCGTCGTGGACCACGGTGCTATACTCCGCGGTTATTGTAGTGACCTGACTAGGACGGTATTTCTGGGGCGAGCTCCGGCGAAAGTCAGGCGGCTATATAATGCCGTTCTGGATGCACAGAGCGCAGCTACAGAGGCTATCCGGCCGGGGGCCAAGGCTCTTGAAGTGGACGCTGCGGCGCGGCGGACTCTAAAAGGCTACCGGCTGGCTCAATATTTTACTCATAGCACCGGGCATGGGTTAGGAATCGAAGTGCACGAGATGCCCCGGATTGGTCGGGGCGATGAAACGGTGCTTGAAGAGGGAATGGTCGTAACGATTGAGCCCGGCGTCTATATCGAGGGTTTAGGCGGTATACGAATTGAGGATGACGTGGTTGTTACCGCAGAAGGCGCCGAAGATTTAACGAGCGCAACCAGGGAATTCTTAGAACTCTAAATGGCGAAAAAATCGACTCCAGGATCTAAATCCAGCTCGGGAACCGGGGGCGTGGACCTTCACGAAGTAGAGCGGCTTCTCGAGTTCATGGCCAAACATGGATTGGAGGAGTTTGAATACGAGCGCTCAGGTTTCCGGATACGCCTAAGAAAGCCATTTTCCCAGCCGATGGGGTTCAGCCGCGCAGTGGCGGCGCCGGACATCGTTGTGGCCGCCTCGGCGGCTCCGGCCCCGTCTCATCATGCTGCGAGCGCAAGTACGCCGGCCCCTCGGGAAGGTTCGGGAGAATCGGGACGCCCCGGTGCGGAGGACGTTCACGTCGTAAAGTCACCCATTGTGGGAACGTTTTACGCCGCGCCGACTGTGGGTGGCGAGCCTTTCGTGACGGTAGGCTCTCGCGTGGAGGCTGGGCAAGCGTTGTGCATTATCGAAGCAATGAAGCTGATGAACGAAATCGAATCGGACGTGGCGGGAGAAGTGGTGAAGATCTTTGTCGAAAACGGGCAGCCAGTGGAGTATGGAGAATCGCTCTTCGGCATTCACCCGCACCGGAAGAAATAGGCGCACTCACTCCAGGCGAAATGTTCCGAAAAATTCTGATAGCAAATCGTGGCGAGATTGCGCTGCGCATACTTTCCGCCTGCAGGGAACTTGGCATTCGAACTGTAGCGGTATATTCCGAAGCGGACCGTCATGCATTGCATGTGCGGTTCGCCGACGAAGCGATTTGCATCGGCCCTCCTCGTAGCAGCGAAAGTTACCTCAACATTCCGCAAGTGATCAGCGCGGCCGAAATTGCGAACGTGGACGCGATCCATCCGGGCTACGGATTTCTTTCAGAAAATGCCAACTTCGCGGAAGTCTGTGAGGCGTCGCACATCACATTTATCGGCCCCACTCCGGATGCGATTCGTTTGATGGGCGAGAAAGATAAGGCGAAGGAAGCGATGGCAGCGGCAGGGATCCCGGTGATTCCGGGAAGTGCGGGCGTGGTGCCGGACGAGGATTCCGCGAAGGGGATAGCGCGCGAGATTGGCTACCCTGTAATGATCAAGGCGGCAGAGGGTGGTGGCGGGCGCGGGATGCGGATTGTGCGCTCAGCGAAGGAACTGATCCCTCTATTTCGGACTGCGCGCACTGAGGCTGAACAGGCGTTTGGGAGTCCGAATGTTTATATGGAGAAATTGATCGAGCGGCCGCGACATATAGAGTTTCAGGTTTTGGGCGACAAGCATGGCAACGTGGTTCATCTTGGCGAGCGCGAGTGTTCGCTGCAGAGGCGGCACCAAAAAGTGCTGGAGGAATCGCCGTCGGTAGCTGTGGACCCGAGCACGCGACAGCGGATCGGCAAGCAAGTGGTGGAGGCGTTGAAGAAGATTGGTTATTCGAGCGCGGGAACCATGGAATTTCTGCGCGAAGATGGCGGGAATCTGTATTTTATCGAGATGAATGCCCGGATTCAGGTGGAGCATCCGGTGACAGAGATGGTGACCGATGTGGATCTGGTGAAGTCGCAGATTCGCGTGGCGGCGGGCGAGAAACTTGGGAGTGTATTGCCGGTGGTTGAGTTTCGAGGGCACGCCATAGAGTGCCGCATCAATGCCGAGGATCCGATTACGTTCACGCCGTCGGCAGGACGTGTGACGGCATTCCGCGTCCCGGGCGGGCCGGGGATTCGCGTGGACACTGCTTGTTATGCTGATGCGGTGATTCCACCTTATTACGACTCGCTGATCGCCAAACTAATCTCGTATGGACACGACCGAGCCGAGGCAATCGTGCGGATGCAACGGGCGCTGGACGGATTTGTGGTCGAAGGAGTGAAGACGACCATTGCGTTACACAAGCGAATCCTAGCGGACCCGAATTTTGTTGCGGGGAAATTCGATACGCATTTTCTTGAGCACATGACGGCAGTGGAAACGAAGTAGTTCATTCGCGGAGGCGGCTTGTTCCCGGCCCTTTACGCCATTTTGGACGCCAGTCCAGAATTCTCGGCCGAATCCGCGTTATCAATTCCTGAAATTGCCGAACGATTGACGGAAGGCGGCGTGGAGTTGTTTCAATACCGCGACAAGCGAGGATCGGCGCGACGAATTCATGGAAATTCAGTGGAACTCTGCCGGCGGCTTGCGTCGAAAAACGTTCGTCTGATGGTGAATGACCGTGCTGACATTGCTGCTATGACCGGGGCGGGCGGAGTTCACGTGGGGCAGGAAGATCTTCCAGTTGCGGAGGCGCGAAAAATATGCGGCGCTCCGCTGTGGGTAGGGGTTTCGACACACAACCTGGAGCAATTGCGCGCGGGGGATGCCAGTTCGGCGGATTATATTGCAGTGGGGCCCATCTTCCCGACGGGCACGAAGGCGAATCCGGATCCGGTCGTCGGGCTTGAATTTTTGCGCGCGGCGCGGCAAATAACGCGAAAACCGCTTGTAGCAATAGGCGGCATCACAGTAGAGTCCGCGGGGGATGTTTATGAGGCTGGGGCGGATTCGATTGCGGTGATACGCGACTTGATGGCCGCAAGCGATCCGGCGCGGCGAGCGCGCGAATACATTGCGATCGCCAAATCCAAGATGCGGGCTGATGCGTCTGTGTGGGAATTGAGAAATCGGGACTTCAGCGGCTGAAACTGCATTGATGTTATGGACTTTATGTCGTGGCTAAAGCTGCGACCCACAAAGGAAAGGGATCCGGTCACAAGAAGGCGTTAGCGAATGGCTGAACACGTTCAGACGATCGGAGCGGTGAGTGCAGGCAAGCAGCCGGAGCTTGTGAAGGGGCTTGGGCTGTTCGATTCCACCATGATCGTGGCGGGCTCGATGATCGGGTCGGGGATATTCATTGTTTCGGCGGATATTGCGCATCAGGTGAAAAGTCCCGGACTTTTGATTTCGGTATGGGTCGTTACCGGAATCATGACGCTAATCGGCGCGCTGAGCTATGGGGAACTTGCGGCTGCGATGCCTCAAGCCGGCGGGCAGTATGTGTATTTACGGGAGTCGCTCGGGCCGCTGTGGGGATTTCTCTACGGGTGGACCATGCTGTTGGTGATTCAGACGGCGACGATTGCGGCGGTGGCGATTGCGTTCGCAAAGTTTACGGCGGTGATTTTTCCGTGGTTTTCAGCTTCCGACTGGATCTGGAAAATCGGGACGTTCGGGCCGTGGCAAATGTGGTTCGGGTCGCTGGGCCCGTACAACGTGGGGATTAACCGGCAAAATCTTTTGGCCATTGCGTCGATCGTTCTCCTCACATGGATTAACACGCGCGGATTGCGTGTGGGAAAGATAGTTCAAAACGTGTTTACAGTGGCGAAGGTCGGGTCGCTGGTGGGATTGGTTCAGCTTGGTTTCTGGTTTTCGACTGCGATTGCGCGCGCGGCTAATTTCACGGATTTCTGGCGAAACGCGGGGCTGTGGGTGATGCATCCGTACCCACCCGATCAGCCGATATGGACGATTGGGACGCTGACGCTCGTCGGAGTGGCGATGGTGGGTTCGCTCTTTTCCGCGGACGCGTGGAACAACATTACGTTTACTGCGGCGGAGGTGAAGAATCCGAGCCGGAATTTGCCGCTTTCGCTCGCGCTTGGCGCGGGCATGGTAATCACGCTTTACACGCTGGCGAATGTGGCTTATCTGAGAGTGCTTCCGATTTCGGGCGATCCGAATGGTGCGACAGCGTTGGCGCGAGGCATTGAGTTTGCGGCGGATGGGCGGGTGGGGACGGCTGTGGCGGAAGTAGCGTTCGGACCTGCCGGCGCAATCGTGATGGCTGTCGCGATCCTGATTTCGGGGTTCGGCTGCAACAACGGATTGATTCTTTCGGGCGCGCGCATTTATTACGCGATGGCGAAGGATAAGCTTTTTTTTCAATCGGCAGGGAAGGTGAATCGCCATCACGCTCCAGCGGCGGCTCTGGTCGTGCAGTGTATCTGGGCTTCGTTCCTGTGTCTTTCCGGGACGTATGGACAGCTGCTAGATTTTCTGATTTTTGCGGTCTTGATTTTTTACATTCTTACATTGGGTGGGCTATTCGTTCTGCGCTGGAAGCGTCCGGACATGGAGCGGCCCTACCGCGCTTTCGGGTATCCCGTGTTGCCCGCGCTATATTTGGTGATGGCGGTATTCATTGAAATTCAATTGTTGCGTTACAAACCACAGTACACTTGGCCCGGCTTGATCATCGTTTTGCTGGGAGTTCCGGTGTACTGGTTGTGGAAAGTCGCGGGAGCGAAGTCTGCGGAAGCATAGACTTGAGTGCCTGCTTGAGGACGATAACCGGGATTTTCTGAGAGGAGATTGCGAATGAGCAATCCGCTGTTCAAGAAAAAGCCGATGGATTGGCTGCTGAACGAAGCCAAGGCCACGGGCGAGCACACGCTGAAGCGGACGTTAGGTCCGGTTTCGCTGACGGCTTTGGGAGTGGGCGCGGTTATAGGCGCAGGCATCTTCGTGCTCTCCGGACTCGGCGCGCATTATGCAGGGCCGGGTTTGATGCTCTCCTTCGTTATATCCGGTCTGGGCTGCGCGTTTGCGGGGCTTTGTTACGCGGAATTCGCGGCGCTGATTCCTCTTGCGGGCAGCGCTTACACCTACGCTTATGCGGCGCTCGGCGAATTAATCGCGTGGATTATAGGATGGGACTTGACGTTGGAATACGCGATGGGTGCGAGCACGGTTTCGTCAGGCTGGTCAAATCACTTCATTGAGTTTCTACAGATTTTTCATCTGAAGATGCCTCTGTGGCTGGCCTACGATCACTGGACAGCGCTGGTGACCGCGGAAAACGTGATCGCGCGGCAGATGGCGCACGCGTCGGACCCTTCTCTGGTGATGGGTAGCCAGTCTTTCCTGACGCGCGTGGGAGACATCATTAGCGCGCAGTCTCCGGAGTTGCTGCAACGTGCTCACGATCTAGTGGCTGCGCCTACGCTGTTCGGCGTCGAAATCGGGTTCAATCTTCCGGCGTTTCTGATCGCTCTGGTGATCACCGCTGTGCTGGTGATCGGGATTAAGGAGAGCGCCAACTTCAACGCCACTATCGTGATCATTAAGGTCAGCGTGGTGCTGTTTGTGATTATCCTTGGAATGCATTACGTGAGTTCCTCGAACTGGGGACACGATTGGGGCAGTTTCGCGCCCATGGGATTCAGCGGAATAGGCAGAGGCGCCGCTTACATATTCTTTGCCTATATCGGTTTCGACGCTGTGTCTACCACGGCGCAAGAAGCGAAGAATCCACAGCGCGATTTGCCCATCGGCATTATCGCTTCGCTGATTATGTGTACCATCCTTTACATTCTGGTTGCTGCAGTGCTCACCGGCATGGTGCCGTGGAAGGAGATCAATATCGAAGCGCCGCTAGCCGTCGCGTTTCTCGATCGCGGCTTGACTAAGGCTTCTTATCTGATCACCGCCGGCGCGCTGGCCGGGCTTACCAGCGTGATGCTGGTCATGTTGTTGGGCCAGACTCGTGTGCTGTACTCCATGGCCAACGACGGCCTGCTACCCCGCAAATTCTTCGCCGCGATCCATCCGAAATATCGCACGCCCTACAAGAATACGATCCTTGTCGGCGTGATCGCAGCGATCATCGGCAGCATCACTCCGATCAACATCATCGGAGAGATGGTCAACATCGGCACGATCTTTGCTTTCATCATCGTTTGCATCTCGATCATGGTTCTGCGCAAGACGAATCCCGAGCAGGCTCGTCCCTTCCGCACGCCATGGGTACCGCTTGTTCCAGTGCTTGGAATCCTCTTCAATGGCTACATGATGTACAAGCTGGGCTGGGTCAACTGGGCGCGTTTGATCATCTGGCTGGTGATTGGCCTGGTGGTTTATTTTACGTATAGCCGCCACCACAGCCGGGTTCAGAAGAATGACCGAAGCGCTCTCTAGCTTTAGATAACTGGCTTTGAGTCGAAGCACCTCAAAGCAGGGGCGTTATCAAAACTGATCTGATTGGCACAAATCACTCAAATTGGAGTGCATCCTTCCCGGAACGCCGATGTCGATGGAACATGCGCGCCGACTGGTTAAGAGTTAGGTAGACCATTCCGACGACGTCCTTTTGAACAGTGTCATCAGTCACATCACCGAAGCGGGCGAGAACTCGCCGATGACGAGAGTTTCAGCAGGAGCATATTTCATCGGTGATATCTAAGCCCGACTTGACCGGCTTCACATCGGCTTGACAGCATGTTGAATCAGTCGCCGTTGTAGTATTCGCTTTTCGTCACAAAGGAAAGGTCGCTTGTGCGCAAAATTGTTTTTCTTGTCCTTTTGTCGGCGTGCGGAATCACAGGCTCGGTTTTGGCTCAATCTCTGCCCGGAGATTGGATCGGCCAGATGAATGGGGGATTCAAGGTCCGGATACACTTCGAAGCGACGGGCGCTAGTTTCAGTGGAAAGCTAATTAATCCCAGCGGGAGCGAAACGATTCTCGATGAAATCAGGTCCGACGGTACGCATCTGCATTTTGCTGTGAACAAGCTCAATCTGAGCTACGACGGCGTGTGGAATGACCAAGAGAAAGGGTGGAAGGGCAATCTGACGTTTCAGCAGGTATATCCGCTAATTCTAAAGCGTGCGACCGCGGAAGATCTCGCTCCAGCCGTTCACAACCGCCCGCAGGAAGACGCCATCAATGCCGCAGCAGCACCCTACGTGCAGCTCGAAGCGCGCTTCAACAATTTTGACGGCCATAACCAACTCGCCGGTACGTTGAGCCTGCCACACGGCGAAGGCCCGTTCCCAGCTGTCGTGCTCATCTCCGGGACCGGACAAAACACTCGCGACGAAGACGTTTGGGGCCACAAGGTTTTTCTGGTTCTGGCTGACGCGTTGACCCGTAAAGGTCTTGCCGTCCTTCGCTACGACAAGCGCGGCGTCGGCGGGTCTTCCGGCGACTACGACAACGCAACCACCGCCGATTTCACTTCAGATGCCAAGGCGGCCGTGACCTGGCTGAAGACCCAACCACAAATCGACGCAAGTCGGATCGGTGTGCTCGGTCATTCGGAAGGCGGGATTATCGCGCCTGCTGTTGCTGCCGCCGATAGAAGCGTGGCCTTCGTCGTTATGATCGCCGGGCCCTGCATTCGTGGCGACAAATTGTTCGTCCTGCAATCGGCGATGACTGCGAAAGCTTATGGGGCGCCTGACGACTATATCGCCAAACGGAAGATATTCGATCAAGAGCTCTACAGCGCCATTCTCTCGGCACCATCCGAATTGGCCGCCTTCGATCGTGCCAAAGTACTTATTGCTCAGGGTGTCGCTGAAAAAATCGTCGATGCAAACGAGGCCGAGACTTTGGCGAAAGACGATACACGGGCGTGGGAGCGCTATTTCCTGGCCTACGATCCCGCGCCAACCTTGGTTCGGCTCACAGTGCCGGTGCTGGCGCTCAACGGATCATTGGACGTGCAGGTACCAGCGAGGGAAAACCTCGCCGCCGCTCGCGAGGCCTTGAAAGAGAATCCAAAAGCTACAGTGACGGAACTGGCGGGGCTGAATCATCTCCTTCAAGACGCCAAAAGCGGAGCACCGAGCGAGTACAACGACATCGACGAGACGGTGTCGCCGACAGCCCTAAAAATCATCACGGATTGGCTGAGTGTGAACGTGCTAACGAGTCGCCGCCAAACTCTTTAAGCGCACCGCCAGATTCGCCAGCGTGTTCCGCCTGTTTTATAGGCCTACGATCGGCCCGTTCGGTAACGGGATGGCAACCAGGCCAGCGCCTGACGATGATACTGATCATTCTTTCGCTCGTGGCAGGCTTCATCGCGAGGTGTCCCTTCGCCGTCGGCGCTCGCTCTGCCTCATGATCTCGCTGATATCCGCCGCTGGACGTATCTCGATTGTTCCACAGTTCAACTTCACTCCCGGAGATTGAGAAATGAGCTGAATTGCGTGATTCAGATCGCGCGCTTCAAGCACCTGGATTCCACCTAATTGCTCCTTCGTTTCTGCGTACGGACCGTCTGTCACTGCAACCTTTCCGTTCTTCCAAGACACGGTGACGGCCGTGTTGGGGGGCTGAAGAGGTTCCTCAGCGAGCAAATGTCCGTTCTTCCGTAGTTCGTCGTTGTAGCTAAAACATTCGTCCAGCACGGTGTTGCGCTCGCTGTCAGACATGTTTTCGAACTTGCCGGGCTCGAGATAGCCCAAACAGATGTATTTCATTGTTCTTCTCCTCGTTCTCCTCCCTTCGGGGGAGCCAGCAGGGCACCTGTAGCAGGCTTTCCTCTCACTGTTTCACGTAATGAAGGGCAACACTTCCTGACGGAAAAATCTTGGACTCAATAAATCTCAATTTTAATTTCTCCTGCAGGCTAATACCTTCCAGCAACCGTCTTCCTGCTCCTACAATTATTGGCATAACGACAAAACGATATTCGTCGACCAGGCCAAGCTCTATCAGCTGTGAAGGAATGCTCACACCGCCGACTAGAATATATTTGCCTTGCTCCTGTTTCAGTCTGGCCATTTCGTCTTGAAGGTTGGTGCGAACAATTTTCGTATTTTTATCTTCAGCGCTCTCTAATGATTTTGAAAAAACAATTTTGTTTTTGGAGACGAATATGTCCGCATATTCGCGATCTGTTTTTGTCTCGGAAGGATTTTTTGCGATATCCGGCCAATAAGGAACCATCAACTGATAGGTTTTACGGCCAAAGACGAGCAGGTCAGCACCTCGAAGCAGGTCGGCATAATATTCAAATGCTTCGTCATCGGGATTCCCGATGGTGTGGTCGCAGCAGCCATCCAGGCTAAGGTTGATTGCGAAGATTACCTTTCTCATTTGATTACGCCGCTCCTTTTTATGGGTCACCCGCCTTCCGTTGGGACCTCAGTCCTGACCGATCGCGTTGATGTGCGGGTTGTCTTCCTCGATTCGCGCGAGGAACTGGCGCACCTCGACGGGCGCCCGACAGGCGACGACGGCCTTGCGCCCCCACGCCAATGCCTCGTCCAGGTCAGCGGCTTTCAGAATCCAAAAACCGCCTATGTGCTCCTTGGTCTCCAGGTACGGCCCGTCGGTGATGCGCACTTTACCGTCAGGCTGCGCCCGCAGGGTCTTTGCGCTGCCGGCCGCGGAGAGGCCGCCAGCGAAAATCCTAGCACCGGCAGCGATCATCTCTTCGTTGAGCACGTCGATATCGCGCTCCATCGTTTCGCTCTCAAGGGACCCGTCGTAACCGTCGGGGTGGTGAATCGCAACTAGATAGTGCGGCATGATTTCTCCTTTTCCTGTAGAGGGCTTCGGGCAGGGCGGTTGCCCTGCCTTCACCACATAGTCGAACGGCCGGACCGAAATTCGACAAAGCGCGGAGAGTTTTTTATTGCTTCATCTCATCGGCGACGTCGTCGCCGAACTTCTTTCGGATCTCCTTTTGGGTCTCGGAATCGAAGTCGGTTAAGTCAAACAGCCGGCGCACTTCGACCATTTCGTTATCCTGCCCGGGGATACGCGAGGCCCATTCGAGCGCCTCTTCGCGCGACTTCACCTGAATAATCCAGAAGCCGCCGACCACTTCCTTCGTTTCGGGAAACGGGCCGTCGGTGACTTTCGACTTTCCGCCTTTGAAGGTAACGCGCGCGCTCATGGTCGCGGGCGGGGTCAGACCGTCGAGCGCGAGCAGCACGCCGGCTTTCCCTAGTTCCTCGTTGTACGCGCCCATTTTCTCCATGTCTTTCATATTGGGTACAAAGCCGGCTTTTGCGGTTTCGTAGATTTTCGGATACATGATCATCATGAAGCGCATTGTGTTCTCCTTGTATAAAAGTAGCGGCGCTGGCCAGTTGCCCGGCCTTCACCATATAGTCGAACGGCCGGGCCGGAATTCGACAAGCCGTCGAGGTTTTTATTTTAGCTGGCGAATTCGGTCTTGCAGGAATTGACGCTCTGGTTCCTGTTGGGTGAGGGCCAAGGCTTTCTCATACGCGGAGCGAGCCTCAGCCGTCCTGCCGAGCCTGCGGTACATATCTGCACGGGCCGAATGCGCCAGATAATAATTTGCCAGTTCGCCATGTTCCAACACCGCGTTGATATGCGTCAGACCGGCCTCTGGACCATCGCGCATGGCAATTGCCACGGCGCGATTGAGTTGCACCACGGGCGAAGGCTGAATTTCTGCCAATCGGTCGTAAAGCGCGACAATCTGCCGCCAATCGGTCGCAGCGACCGATTTCGCCTCCGCATGGACGGCCGCAATCGCAGCCTGCAGTGTGTAGGAGCCGAAGCGGCGGGACTTCAGAGCTTGCTCCAGCAATGCCACTCCCTCCGCGATCTGCTCCCGGTTCCAGAGCGAGCGATCCTGGTTCTCCAGCAAAATCAGCTCTCCGGTGGGCGATGTTCTCGCGGCGTGACGGGATTCGTGCAGCAACATCAGGGCGAGCAGCCCAATGACTTCCGGCTCTGGCTGAAGTTCGGTCAGCAACCGGCCCAATCGAATCGCCTCGCCGGTCAGCTCGGCGCGCGTTACTTCCGCTCCGGCCGCAGCAGAGTAGCCCTCATTAAAGACAAGATAGATGACCTGAAGCACCGCGCTTAGCCGCTCCGGCAATTCCTGCGCCGTCGGAACTTCGTACGGAATCCGTGTGTCGCGAATCTTTGCCTTTGCGCGCACAATGCGCTGCGCCAGCGTGCGCGGAGTGATGAGGAAGGCTTTTGCGATCTCCTCGGTGGTCAGCCCACATACCTCGCGCAAGGTGAGCGCAACGTGCGCTTCCGGCGCGAGAGATGGATGACAGCAGGTAAAAATCAAGCGCAGCCGGTCATCCTCAAGGCTGTCCTCTTCATTGGAGCCTTCCGCCGAACTCGACTGCGCCTCGAGATATCGCACGAGCTCGTTTTGCGACGCATCAAATCTGGCCCGTCGCCGCAGAGTATCAATGGCTTTGAATCGGGCCGTCGAAATCAACCATGGCCGCGGGTTGCCGGGAACTCCGCTACTCGGCCACACGCTCAGCGCAGCCGCAAAGGCCTCGTGCATCGCCTCCTCGGCAAGATCAAAATCACCGAGCAAGCGGATCAGAGTTGCGAGGATTCGTCCCGAATCCTCGCGATAAAGGGAGTCGAGCAACTCGCGTATCTGTTCGGTGGAACGGTCGGACATAACGACGACCTTAGCAAACCAGCTACCCTGAATCAATTTGGCAAAGCG
>DATNLC010000075.1:0-26034 GCA_035603075.1 Candidatus Acidiferrales bacterium
CGAGGGCGCCCATGAGGACGGCGGGGAAAAGTTGGCCGACGACGGACTCTGCGATGGTGAGCGAGCGCGCGAATGGGAATATGGGGTTGATGTCGCTGCCGACCGTGGTGAGCGTAGTAAAACTGTAATAGGTGAACTTCGCGGTGAGTTGGTCCAGATCGAGGGGCGCGGTAACGAAGCGGAAGGCGCCGGGATGAAGCTGTTCAACGAACTGGTAGGCGGAAGCAAAAGCCAAGCCGATAAGAAGGTACGCGCTGATGCCGCCCTGGATGCGGCTCCATGTGATCGCGCCTCCGCGAAACGTGACGAGCAAAACAATGCGAACGTACAGCAGCAGCGACACAGTGACGAGAACGCTGCCGAGCAGATGAAGAAAAAGCGTTGGATGGAGGCGCCCGGCCGCCAACACCACTCCGGTGGCCAGGACCACGGCGACTACGAAGACGGTGGCGCTCCGGGTTTGGTCCACGACCAGCGCGGCGGAAACCATCAGAACCAGCACGGCGAGATCGAGAAAGATGCGTCCATGAAGGCCGGCTTCGCGAAGCGGCGTGATTATGAATACCAGGAGGCCCAGCGCGATAGTGACGAGAGTGAGGCCCAGGTCGCCGGACCAGAATTCGCTGATGTGCGCGCGCAGAAACGAAGTGTGGATTTGGTGCGGGTCGTTCGCCATGAACAGCGCCCTCCGATGGATAGCCGGCGTGGGACGAGCGGGATTATAGCAATGAGAATGCGCGGGCCAAAGCCGAAGCGTCACCTATTCGTGGCGGAGGGCGACGATTGGGTCGACCAACGAAGCGCGGCGAGCGGGAATATAAGCGGCAAAAAGGGCCACGACAAGCAAAAGCAACGTGACGGCGGCGAAGGTCAACGGATCGCGCGCGCTGGTGCCGAAGAGAAGTGTGGCGAGCAGACGCGTCACCGCGAGAGAAATGACGAGACCGAGAACCAGACAGGTTGGACGCTGTACCGGCGGGCAAACTGCGGGGCGGCGAAACCTTCTCCCAGCGTGATAATCTCTTGTTCAGTCAGTATCGACCGACAATTCAGAGGGAGGATGCATGCCGAACATCTCCAAGGAAAACAAAGCCGTCACTCTAATTAATGTCTTTACGGTCGAGCCAGCCAATCAACAGAAGGTCGTAGATATGTTAGTGGAGGCCACCGAGAAGACGATGCAACACATACCGGGATTCGTTTCCGCGAGCATCCACAAGAGTGTCGATGGAGTACGGGTTGTGAATTACGCGCAATGGCGAAGCAAGGAAGATTGGGAAGCGATGACGAAGAATCCGAAGGCGCAGGAGCACATGAAGCCTTTCTTTGAGATTTCGAAGCCCGACTTTCACCTGTACGAAGTAGCACGCACACACGAGCTGAAACGCGAGGGGGCATGAAGATCGATTTGCTGGCGATTGCGGCGCATCCGGATGACGTGGAGCTCACGTCCGGCGGAACGATTTTGAAAATGGCGCAAGCGGGCTACCGCACGGGGATTCTGGATTTAACAAAGGGAGAAACGGGAACGCGCGGGACGCCGGAGATTCGTCTGCGGGAAGCCGCGCGTGCCGCGAAGATACTGAAGGTCAGCGTGCGGCGAAATCTGGGGCTGCCGGACGCGCGACTGGAAATGCGGGAAGAGTACAAAATGGCGATCGCGGAAGTGATTCGCGAGTTGCAGCCGCACACCGTAATACTTCCCTACTGGGAAGGACGCCACCCCGACCATTACACTGCGGCAACGCTGGGCTACGAGGCGTGCTTCGTCGCGGGGCTGAAAAATTATCCGCTGAGCGGGAAGGCGTTTCGACCGTTCAAGATTCTCTATGCGGCAGCATATGAAAATGCGCGGCCAACTTTCTGCGTGGATATTTCAAAGCAGTTTGAAAGACGAAGGAGAGCGATTCTAGCTTACAAGTCGCAATTCGAACCGCCGGAGAAAGATCGGAAGTCGAAAGTGTTTTTGCCTCTCGATGAGCTGGAAGCGCGGATGAACCTGACAGCTACGGCTTATGGCCGGATGATCGGAGTGAAATACGCGGAGGGTTTCATAGTGAAGGAAGTCATGCGAGTGGAAGATGTGGTGCGGATGCCGGTGCGGTCGATCTAGGAGTGCCTAGAACGAGTCGGATTCTTGGGTGTAGGTGAAACCGGGGAGGGCTTGGGCTGGGCCGCGCTGGTCTACTTTGACTTTTACGGTACCTTCGGCTTCGGCGCCGGTTTTGCGGAGGAGGGCGAAGGTGGCGATAGCTTCGTTGTAAATCTTAGTAATCAAATAACTTTCGCCGGATTCGTCTTTCTTCCAGACCTGACCGACTTGGATTTTGCGGGCGGGCACAATACGAATGTAAACAGATTCGGCGAACGCGTCAATACAGCAACGGCTGGGTGATTCGCAGGGGAAACCCCTCGCAAGGCAGTTTAGGAGGCGCGAAGGCCTGGAGGCGCTTTCACCTCCCATTGGAAGGAATCCTCATAACAGACAGGAAACTCTTTCAGCCAATCCGCCATCCAAGCAATTATCACGAGGATACTGATGGCGGGGTGTATAATCTCAGCAAAGCTCCTCGGGAGGTGCGCATGAGAAAGAGCTTGGCAGGGCAATTGGGCGCGCTGATAGTGGCCGCATCGTTGCTTAGTCCCGCGACGTTTGCAGGGTTCCCGCAGCAGACCGCACAACAACAGCAGCCGAATGGGCAACCGCAACAGCCGGGCCAACAACCCGCGCCTCCGGCGGCACCAACTCCACAGCAAACGCCGCAGTCGGGGCAGCAACCCGCGCCGCCTGCGCAGACTCCGCCAGCACAACAACCTGCGCCGCAATCTTCGCCAGCGCCTACGGCACAACAGACTGATTCGAGCGCCCAAGATCAAAGTGCGCCAGGAACGGGCCAACAGTCACCGGACAATTTGCCTATCCAGCAGCTCCCGACGGACCCGAACGTCAAGCAAGGGTCCAAGCAAGACGTAAACGCGATCGGCAATCGCAGCGTCGGACACGGATTGAATTTCTATTCGCTGGAACACGAAATTGCCTTGGGAAAACAGCTTTCGCAGGAGGTGGAGAAGCAGGCGAAGTTCATCAACGATCCGATCGTCACTGAATATGTAAATCGCGTAGGACAAAATCTGGTTCGCAACTCAGACGCGCAAGTGCCTTTTACGATCAAAGTGATTGATTCGGACGTGGTGAATGCGTTCGCGCTGCCGGGCGGATTTTTTTACGTCAACAGCGGGCTGATACTGCACGCGGATGAGGAATCCGAGTTGGCCGGCGTGATGGCGCACGAGATTGCGCACGTATGCGCGCGACACGGCACCAAGCAAGCGACCAAGAGCGAGATCGCCCAGATCGGCGCGATGGTGGCGACGATTTTCATCCCTTACACCTGGGCGGGATACGCCATTTATCAGGGAATGCAGTTTGCTATTCCCATGACCTTTCTGAGATTCACGCGCGTGGATGAGGCGGAAGCGGATTATCTCGGACTGCAGTACATGTACAAGGCGGGCTACGACCCGAACGCGTTCGTCTCGTTCTTTGAAAAAGTGCAGGCGGACGAAAAGAAGCAGCCTGGAACGATTCCAAAGATTTTCTCGACGCATCCTCCGACGCCGGAGCGCATCGTGGCGGCGCAGAACGAAATCGCGAAGATTTTGCCCGCGCGCGATGAGTATATCGTCACCACTTCGGAATTCGATACGGTGAAGCGGCGGCTGCAGATGATCGAAATGAACATGAAGGTGGACGACAAGAAAAATCCGAACAAACCTTCGCTGCGCAAAAAGACCGATCAGCAGCCCAACAAAGGATCAACGACCGGAAGCGATCCACAGTCCACAAGCAGCGACCCTACTTCCACGGATGATCCGAACCGTCCGACGCTGCAGAGGCGGCCGGATCCGAACGCGCCACAGCAATAATTCTTGGGCGCTTTAAGACAGGCAAGTTCGCAGGATAAATAATTGCAAAGGGCGCCGAGGATTTGGCGCCCTTTTTCAATTAAAAGCGTTGTTGAAAGCTAGTGGGCGTGAACTTCGGCGACGCCCAGCCGTTTAAGGCCTTCGGCGTAATATTTGCGATAGAGGATGTCCCACTCTTCGCTACCTTCGAGGATTTCCTTCTTCTGCGACGTGATTTTTGCGCGCACTTCGGTGTCCACTTGCTCTTCGAGCTTAAGCAAAGACGACAAAATGGTTACGATCTCCTGCCGGATGGTGTCGCGGTCTTCGACGAAATCCACTTCAGGGGTAGCCACAAGAAGATCGATGATTCGATGGGAGATTCGGACGGTTTTCTCACGAGTCAGTCGCATATCAGCGGAGAATTAATTTCCTTTCACGGGCGAGCTGGCCTTTCACTTTCTTGAACATTTCCTGATACGAAACGCCCGTGCGCTTCATTTCATCGGAGTATTTGGCTAGTATCTCCCGCACTTCTTCATTAATGCGGTCTTCTACAGTTACCTCGTCCGCCATGACCTGGCGCACCTGCTGCGTGAGGCTCTCGACGTTCTTTACTTCAATCATTTTTTGGGCTGCCAGGCGTTTTACCACCTCTTTCGCCATATACCCGACAAAATCCCGCGACAGAAGCATTCTGTTTGGCTCCGCGAACTATAACGAGCATTTGAGTTTACTGGCAGGGTATTCGAAGTGTCAAGGCGGGGTCTTGTGAGCTTTTTTAGCTCACATGGCGGTGCAGAGTTCCTGCCCGAGGATTCCAATAGCGCTGCGCGGTCATGAGCAATGCCAGCAGCCCGGTGACTACGCCGGCGATCATCGAAAGCGTGAGAACGATATAGAGATCGTGCTCCGCAACCTCTGACGGATGAATTATGAAGCGGGTCCAAAGAGTGGACAAAACGAAATATGCCGCGATACAACCAACTCCAAGACCGACGATGCCGCACACGGCGGGAATGATGCGCTTTGCCTTCTCCATCTTGGCCCCCCCTTAGTTCGTTGGCGAAATAATGCCACGAATTCCGCGACTGCGATCGCCGGAAGATCTTGAGCGTGCTTATTCGCGCAACGGCTAAGGCGGGCCCGTTCATCGTGAACGGAGTTACCGTGCTCTTCTGTCGCGATGTTCTGATAATCTGGCAGAGGAACTAGCTGTGTCATAGCGCAGAAGCGGTCGAATGGACGCGCTGAAAATCCATTGAAAGGAATGATCGAAGGTGAATTTACCTACTAAGTTTTCCGCCCGCGACGGCAAGCGCGCTCTCAATTTCAACGGCGGGCCCGCCACTTTACCGCTGCCCGTGCTCGAGCGAGTCCGCGAAGAATTATTTGATTACCGCGGCACGGGAATGTCGGTCATGGAAATGACCCATCGCTCGTCTGAGTTCGAGGAAATTCTTTCTCGCGCGGAAAACAATTTACGGCAACTGATGGAAATCCCGGAAGACTACGCGGTGATTTTTCTGCAAGGCGGCGGCAGCTTTCAATTCACGATGGTACCGATGAACCTCTACGTTCCCGGGAAGCCGGTGGATGTGCTGCACACCGGGATGTGGACGGCAAAAGCGATCACGGAACTGGAAAAAGCTACACCGTTCCGATTGGCGGCTTCCACCGAAGCGGAAAAATTCCGGCGGGTGCCGAGGCAGGAAGAAATTGCGTTGGCGCCGAACGCTTCTTATGTGTACATGGCCTCGAACAACACGATCGAAGGAACGCAGTGGACCGCGTTTCCACGGACGGGCGACGTGCCTCTCGTCGCTGATATGTCTTCGGATATTCTCTCGCGAATAATAAACGTTCGAGACTTTGGATTGATTTTCGCCGGGGCGCAGAAAAATCTGGGTCCTTCCGGGGTTACGGTCGTGATCGTTCGGCGCGATTTGGCGGAACGTGCCGATAAGAATCTGCCCACGCTGTTGCAGTATCGGTCGGAGATTAAGGAGCATTCGCTCTTCCACACGCCGCCGACGTTCGCGGTGTACATCGTGGGCTTGGTTCTCGAATGGGTTGCAGCCGAAGGCGGTGTGGCGGCAGCCGAAAAGAGGAACGAAGAAAAGGCGGGGTTGCTCTACAGCGCGATTGATTCGAGTTTTTATTCCTGTCCGGTGGAAAAGGATTCCCGCTCCAAGATGAATGTTGTGTTCCGTGTCGCGGGCGGGAACGAAGCTATCGAGAAAAAGTTCTCGCAAGCAGCTGCGGCTGCCGGAATCGTGGGCGTGGCGGGCCACCGATCAGTCGGTGGCATGCGTGTGTCACTTTACAACGCGGTGACAATCGCGGCCGTCGAGGCGTTGGTAGGCTTCATGGGCGAATTCCGACGCACGCAGGGCTAAGATCGAACGAAGCATGCACGGTTGTTTGGTGGTTTAGTCGTCGTGAAGCAACGAAGCCACAATAGTGTGGCATTCGCGCAACACTCCTTGACTTGCATCAATTCCGCCGTTATTGTTAGTGATCCATGTCGAATATCGCCGATTTTGTCGCTAGTTTGCCGCTTTCTGAGCCGACTGCCCGTCTTGAATCCCGTCTGGATGCCACGCTGCGAACCAAACTACCTAAAATCAAGGTCGATGCGCACCCGCCATTGGACGAGTACTTCAACTCCATGTTCACGGCTCTCGGCCCTCAAAACTGGTGGCCTGGAGAGACACAATTTGAAGTGATTATTGGCGCCATCCTCACGCAGAATACCTCCTGGAAAAACGTAGAGCTGGCCCTTGGCAACTTGCGAACCGCAGGGGTCTTTACTCCGGCCGCGGTTGAAAAAGTCCACACGCGCCGCCTGCAATCGCTGGTCCGGCCATCCGGCTACTACCGCCAAAAGGCACGCGCGCTAAAAGCGTTCGCACGGTTCCTGCTCGTCGAGTATCGCGGATCGCCCAAGCGGATGTTTGCAACGCCGACGATCGAGCTTCGAGAAAAACTTTTGCGTGTGTGGGGAATAGGCCCAGAGACGGCGGATGCGATTCTGTTGTACGCCGGACGGCACCCGGTATTCGTAGTTGACGCGTATACCAAGCGCATCATGGCCCGGCACGGATGGATCGGCGACAAGGCAAAGTACGAGAACGTCCGCTGGATGTTCGAACGGCAATTCCCAGGAGACGTCGAGCGCTTTAAGGAATTTCACGGGTTGATCGTTGCGGTGGGCAAACACTGGTGCCGAAGGCAAGTCGCTAAGTGTGGAGAGTGCCCTCTGGGGCGCTATCTGGAGGAAGGCCGGTGAAGGCCGAACGCTCAAAGTGGAAGCGGCAGTTGTGGCTGACTCTCGGCCTGGTGGCGACAGTTTTGCTTGCAGCCGCCGTATTCACGCTGGGTTCGCTGAACATTCCTCTACATCCGGAACAGGAAAACGGTTTGGTGATCTTGTTCGCGCTGTCGACTTTCATGTTCGCGGCGCTGCTGGTTTTTACACTGATAATGATCAGGAGCCTGGTCCGTCTGTGGGGTGAACGGCGCGACCGGCAGATCGGTTCCCGGTTCAAGGCCAAAATGGTTTTAGGCGCGATGGGCGTCTCATTGCTGCCGGTTATGTTTTTGTTTTTTTCCAGCTATGCGCTGTTGAACCGTACCCTCAACCTCTGGTTCCCGCGGCCTCTGGAAATAGCGAACGAAGAAAGCCGCGTGCTCCTAACGGGCTTCGGCACGGCTGAGCTTAAGAGACTGAGTACGCTCGCTTCCGAAGCGGCACTGCGCGAAACGCCGGACCAAAGCTTCCTGGTGCTGAGCCGCTCCGCGGACGCCGCGTGGATTACCGACCGTGAAGGGCGGGTAGTTGGCGGAATGGATTTCGAGAAGGGGTGGAGTTTCGGTCTGAAGAGTGCGATGCAGGCGCCAGATGGTCGCACGCAGAACCACGATCCGGGTGCGCCGAAAATGGTGCGAAAGCTCGCCAGCGGCGCTCAGGTCTGGCAAGCGGGGAAGCAGCTCTACATCGCGGGAAGCGCACCGATGCAAAACTCCACTTTGTTTGCGGCTCGGAACCTGCCGGACGATTTCGTGGAGCGGTACCAAAACATTGAGACGCAAACAGCAACATACATGGAGCAAAAACAACGCTTGCGCGCTTATAAGCGCGAGATTTTGCTCACGCTGATTGCAATTACATTGATCCTGCTGTCCAGCACCACGTGGATTGCGCTTCGTCTTTCGAAGCAAGTTACGGTGCCGATTCAAGCTCTGGCTGAAGCGACTCGCGAAATTTCCCGCGGCAATTTCGATCACCAGATCGAGGTGCAGGCGCAAGACGAACTGGGAACGCTGGTGCGTTCGTTCAATCGCATGACCGAGCAACTCGGAGAGGGCCGCCGCCAGATCAACGAGTTCACGCAAAATCTGGAACAAGCTATTGAGGAACGCGAGCGCCGCCGAAAATTAATGGAAGCCATTCTCGAAAATATTCCGACCGGCGTAGTCTCGCTGAATTCGGCAGGCGAAGTCTCACGCGTGAATCCCGCAATCGTGATGATTTTAGGAGAGCACGCTCGCGACGCGCATACTCTGCCGGAGCTGCTGGGCGAGGAAGCCGGACGCGCGGTCTTGTACCTGATGAGGCGGTCGCTGCGAATGGGAGCGGCTTCGCGTGAAATTGAGATTGCGTCCGCCGGACGGTTGGTGCGCGCCGCCGTCACTGTGAGTTCTCTGGGGCCGCGCCGGTCGAACCCGGGATTCGTCGTGGTTATCGACGACTTGACAGACCTTCTTCGCGCGCAGAAAGCAGCCGCCTGGCAGGAAGTGGCGCAACGCATCGCGCATGAAATCAAGAATCCGCTTACTCCCATTCAGCTTTCGGCGCAGCGGCTGCTGCGGCATCTTGGCCGCGCTTCCTCGCTGAAGACGCCAGCCACGCGTACCGAGTTCGAACAACTTGTGGCGGAATGCGCCGGATTGATCGAGCGCGAAGTGCAGACGCTCGAATCGCTGGTGGACGAATTCTCGCAATTTGCGCGATTCCCTTCTGCGCGACTGGCTTCCGCGGACTTGAATTCCATTGTGTCGAGCGCGCTGGATTTGTTTCACGGACGCCTGGACGGCATCACGGTAAAAACGGAGTTGGCCTCGACTCTGCCTCCGGTGAAAGCCGACCCGGAGCTGATGCGTCGCGTGGTGGCAAATCTGATCGACAACGCGGCGGAGGCCATGGAAGGTTCGACGATTCGCCGTTTGCGCGTGGCGACACGCGTGGAAGGAGATGGCGACGCGGTGGAAATTGAGATTTCCGACAGCGGCCACGGAATTTCTCCCCAGGATAAAGAACGTCTTTTTCTGCCGCATTTTTCCACCAGAGAGCGCGGCACGGGATTGGGGCTTGCGATCGCGAGTCGTATTGTCGCCGAGCATAACGGAACAATTCGCGTAGAGGATAACCTGCCCAGCGGCGCGCGATTTCTGATTCGCTTCCCTGCCGCGGAGGTTATGGCGACACAGATGCCCTCGGCGAATCCTGTTTAATCGCAAGGCGGGAGTATGCAAACGTTCACGCGGATGCTGTCGGACAAAGGGGGCGGCGCGGTTCGAAGGCTCTAAAACAAAATGCCGGCGACAATACTTATAGTTGATGACGAAAGCGGAATACGGCAGTCGCTGGGTGCGTTGCTGCGCGACGAAGGGTATGAAGTCGAAGCGGTGGCCTCGGGAGAAGAATGCATCGAGCAGGTCGGGCGGCGAAACTTCGACTTGATCATGCTGGATGTGTGGTTGAAGAAAATGGACGGGCTCGAAACACTCGAGCAGATTCAGCAAATCGAAGGTGCACCGATCGCGGTGATGATTTCCGGACACGGCAATATCGAAACAGCGGTGCGTGCGACGAAACTGGGGGCGTTCGACTTCATAGAAAAGCCTCTTTCGCTGGAAAAAATAGTGTTGGTGGTGCGCAACGCACTCGAATACGTGCGCCTGGAATCGGAAAACCGCCGGCTTCGCGCGGAACTCGAGGGGAAGCATCAAATCCTCGGCAATAGCGTGCCCATGAAAGCGCTGCGTCAGCAGATTGCATTGACTGCGCCGACCAACGGCCGCGTGCTGATTTACGGCGAGAGCGGAACGGGAAAAGAACTGGTTGCGCGCGCGCTGCATGCCAGCAGCTTGCGGGCGGCGATGCCATTTGTGGAAGTAAACTGCGCCGCGATACCTGAAGAATTGATTGAGTCGGAAATGTTCGGCCACCGCAAAGGAAGTTTTACGGGCGCCGGCGAAGACAAGGTCGGAAAGTTTTTGAAGGCAGACGGCGGAACACTGTTTTTGGATGAAGTGGGCGACATGAGTCTGAAGACGCAGTCGAAAGTTTTGCGCGTACTGGAAGAACAGCGCGTAGAGCCTTTAGGTTCCCATACGCCGGTCACCGTGGACGTGCGCGTAGTGGCCGCTACGAATAAAAAGCTGGAAGAAGAAATCGCGCGCAATGTTTTTCGAGAGGATTTATTTTACAGGCTGAACGTAATTCCCTTTTACGTGCCTGCGTTGCGCGATCGAATTGAGGATATCCCGATTCTGGCGGCGCATTTCCTGAAGGCCTTCTGCGAGGAATACGGCAAGAAACAAAAGGAATTCAGCGCGCCTTCGCTGGATGTGCTGATGGGTTATCCCTGGCCGGGGAATGTGCGCGAACTCAAAAACTTGGTCGAGCGGTTGGTGATCATTTGCCCTTCGCCTCGAATTGAGCCGCATCATCTACCGCCTGAATTATTTCGCGGCGCTTCAAAGAGTCCGCAGAAGCCTTACGCAAGTTTGCAAGAGGCGCGCTCCGCTTACGAGCGCGAGTTCGTGCTGCGCAAGCTGGAAGAAAATCGCTGGAATATGACCAAAGCGGCCCAGGCGCTGGGCCTCGAGCGCAGCCACCTGTACAGGAAAATGCGCACGCTGGGCATTGCTCCCGCGAGAGAATAGTTTTGGGTGGTAGCTCTAAGAGCGGAGCTTCAGCGGCTAAAGCCGCCCTGATTTTCCAGACTATATGTCGTGGCTAAAGCCACGACCCACAAGACCGCAAGCACAAACCACAAAGATTATTCCTGGTAGTCGGCGAGTTGTTCCAGCTGGCGGTGCCAATCGAGTTGGCGAACGATTGCGGAATTCTGGCGCCAGTGCGGTTGCACCTTGACCATAAGTTCCAGAAAGATTTTGACGCCGAGAATGTTTTCTAGTTCCAGGCGAGCTTGCGTGCCTATTTTCTTGATCGTGGCCCCGCCCTTGCCGATCAGAATTCCCTTCTGACCTTCGCGCTCGACGTAAATCGTGGCGCGTATGCGCGTGATCTTCTCGGTCTCTTCAAAATTGTCAACTAGCACGGCGATCGCGTGGGGGACTTCTTCGCGCGTGATCAGGATCGCTTTTTCGCGAACGAGTTCGGCGGCGAGGAAACGCTCGGGCTGATCTGTGAATTGATCAGCGGGAAAATGCGGCCGCCCTTCGGGAAGCCGCGTGAGCCACGAATTTACCAAGTCGAGGCAGCCGGCGCCGGTGAGCGCGGAGATGGGGAAAATTTCGGCGAATGCGAACACTTTGTTGTAGCGCTCGATCATCGGCAAAAGAAGCTGCTTGTGGATGCGGTCCACTTTATTCAGCAAGAGATAAACCGGCCCGTGAAATCGCTCGACCCACTCAATCGAGAAGCGGTCGCCAGCACCGAAATCAGCCGTGGCGTCAACAATGAGCGAAAGAATGTCTATGCCTTCCAGCGCGTGCTGCAATTCGTCCATCATCATGCGGCTTAGAACGTTTTCCGGCCGGTGAATTCCGGGAGTGTCCACCAGAACGATTTGCGCGTCGTCGCGATTCAAAATGCCCTGAATGCGATTGCGCGTAGTTTGCGGTTTGGGCGAAACGATAGCCACTTTCTGGCCGACCAGCGTGTTTACGAGCGTGGACTTGCCCGCATTGGGGCGGCCAACAATCGCGACGAAGCCGGACTTGAAAGGCATGGAGACAACAATTGTACGCCATCAGGCTTGCTGCGAGTAGTTTCACAAGCGCGCGAAACAAGCGCGGGGCGCGACGATGTTTTCTTCAGAGACTCAATTGAGGCGGGCGCGGACGCGCAGGACTTTGCGTTGATTGGCTTCGAGGACTTCGAAGCGAAGGCCGTCCGCGTCGATGATTTCGCCGGTGCGTGGAACGTGGCCTGCGAGGCTGTTCAGCAATCCCGCGATGGTCGTAGAGGTGGAGTGCTGCATGGCGGCGTCGAGTTTCACACCAAACAGCTCGCCGACTTTGTCCACCGGAACGCTGCCGCGAATGACCAGAGCGCCGCCGGCTTCGCGAATCACGTCGGGCGCCGGACGGCGATCTTCTTCGCCGATTTCTCCGACGATTTCTTCCACCATGTCTTCGATGGTAACGACTCCGGCCATCAAGCCGTATTCGTCGATCACAATAGCCATTTGCTGATTTTTGCGCTGCATTTCTTTCAGCAGTTCGGAACCGAACTTCGTTTCCGGCACAAAAAGAGCGGGACGCTTCAGCTCGAGAACCTTGCGATGAGCGGCTTCGGTGTCCGGCACTTCGAGCATATCGCGCGCCATGACGATGCCGACGATGTCGTCCAGCGACTTCTCGAAAACGGGCAGACGCGAGAATTTTGTTTCGACCGCGAGCTCGCGCAATTCTTCCAGCGAAGCATCCACGCGTATGGCAATCACGTCGGGACGCGGCGTCATTACTTCGCGAACGCGCTTATCGCCGAACTCGACGACCTGTTCGATGAGGCGCGCTTCGTCCTGCTCGATGATTCCCTCTTCGGTCGCGGCGTCAACAAAGTCTTCGATGGCTTGCTGTTCAGCAGCCGGAGCGCTTTGCTCCTCTTCTGAGACGTGAAGCACGGACACGACGAGTTCGAGGACAGCCAGAACCGGCCAGGTGAGAAACACGAAGGCACGCACAATGGGGACAAACGGCCCAATCCAGTTGCCCGGAGCGCGAGCGAGAAGAAGCGAAGGCAAAAACTGCATGACGACAACGACTTCAGCCCCCAGGAAAAAAATCATTTCGAGCGCGGCTTCCCAGGTTCCCAGAGAAAAAAAGATTACGGCTCGCGCTGTAATTGCCGCCACGAGAACCAGCCAGAGCCGAGCGAGCAGGCTAAATGCAAGCGAAGCGCGGCGCGGCTGCATATGGAACCGCGGAGCAATCTCAGATTCGAAAGTTTCGAGATGGTCGTGAATGCGGCCCGTGGAGACTCGCCCAAGTTCGCGGTACACGCGGTCGAGGTAGGAGAAAAACAGCAGAATCGCCGTAAGAACGAGAATGCCGATGGTGTAGATAAAAATTGGCATGATTATGCCAAACCAAAATGACGCCGCAGGCGCATTTCCCGCCGGTCCATTTGCCCCTGATCGGTCTCGTGGTCGTATCCCATTAGATGAAGAATTCCGTGAAGGATTAGAATGCGCATTTCGGTGTCGAATTCGCGCCCCAAATTACGGGCGTTCTCCCGCGCGACAGCCGGCGCAATCGCGATATCGCCCAAATAGCGTGGTGCAGAAGCAGTTCGCGAGGCGGAAAATGCTCGCTTTCGGGGCAACTTGCGAATTCGCTGCTTCGGGGGTAGCTCATCCGTTGCAAACGACAATACATCGGTGGGACGATTTTTACCACGGTACAAACGATTCCATTTGGCGATTTCTGAATTGGTAACCAGACAAATCGTGACCGTGTTAGCAGGAACGCCCAGAAACTGCCGCACCTTGGTGGAGAATTTTTCGAGACTGGCAATAGAAATTTGGACGCGACGTTGTTGGTTGAGAATCATGGAACGGGATTAAGCTCGATGATTCCTGCTGGCAGGATGCGCCGCTCCGTGCTCGTCGTAAGCTTTGATAATACGCTGGACGAGGCTATGACGCACGACGTCGTGCTCGTCGAAATAAACCATCGAGATTCCTTCAATCTTGCCGACAATTTCGATCGCTTCCACCAGTCCTGAGCGGCGCGAATCGGGAAGGTCGATCTGCGTCACATCTCCCGTGATTACGGCCTTGGAATTGAAACCTAACCTCGTGAGGAACATTTTCATCTGCTCGCTAGTGGTGTTCTGCGCTTCATCGAGAATGACGAAAGAATCGTTCAACGTGCGACCGCGCATGAAAGCCAGCGGCGCAACCTCGATGATGCCTTTCTCGAGAAAGCTCTCAAGTTTGTCGGCTTCCAGCAGATCATGAAGCGCGTCATAGAGAGGGCGCATATAGGGATCAACTTTCTCTTGCAGCGTGCCGGGAAGAAAACCTAGGCGCTCGCCGGCTTCTACTGCAGGTCGCGCGAGAATGATTCGCGTCACTTGCTTCGAGAGCAATGCGGAGACGGCCATTGACACTGCCAGGTAGGTCTTCCCGGTTCCGCCCGGACCGATAGCAAAAACCATATCGAACGTTTCGAGGGCTTCCATGTAGTGCGCCTGGTTGGGACTCTTGGGCGCGATGCTTTTCCTGCCGAAGGAACGGACACGGGTGGGCGAGAAGGCGCCGCGTAACTCGGTAGAGGGGGCGGCCGTGGCAACCCGGAGCAGCGATTTCACTTCCTGGCTGGCCGGCACACGGCCTTCGCGAATGCGATTGTTATATTCGCCGAGGATCTGGGCCGCTCGTTCCACCTGGGCCGGGTCCCCTTCGATTTCGAGATCATGATCGTGCAAATGGGTTCTAACGTGCAGGGTTGATTCGAAGAGCTTGATGTTTTCGTCGAGAGTGCCAAAAAGCTCGTTGATGCCACCTACGAGTCGGACGGTTTGTCTCATTCAGTATCGCGGGCGCGACGCCTCCAGAACACTGGGTGATTGGTAGCGTAGCGCGGCAGGCAAGCAGGGTCAAGGCGGAGGAATAGGATTCATCAAGCTGTAATATTGTTGATAAATGAAGGTGTTCCAGTGAAAAAGTGCTCCCTACTAGGCTGGCCGGGCAGCCGAGACCTTTCCTCGGAGTGGGAGTTACTCTTGTTTCAAATCTTCGAGAAAAGTGGCTGGCCTCGCCTCAAGATTGTGCGATTCTGTTAGCGGGGCTCGCTGCAAACGGTCATCGCGGGGGTGAAAGCTAAGAGGCGAAGCGGTTCCAAAATGAGAATTATGAGGTCGCTGCGCGCCTAACGGGGACTGTTGGCAGTCCTCATCGGAACAGTGCGGTGCAGCGGTTGTTGGGAAACGATCGACGGGAGATTTGTATGTCAAAGGTGAAGGAACCATCGCGCGACGTGGACGGCAAGGTTTATGCCGAGCCGCGGCGGACGCAGCGCGTGCGGATCGGCATGTCGGTGGAAATCCGCTGTCTCGAAGGCGAGCAATTCCAAGAAAAGACCAAGACGATTACCGTGAACGCGAACGGCTGTCTCGTGTTGCTCGCAGCAAAGGTCAAGCGCGGGCAGACTTTGTCGATCATCAACCCCCAAACGCAGGAAGAACTGAGTTCCACTGTAATTTTTCTAGGCGACTACAACAGCGGCAAATCGGAAGTGGGGCTTGAATTCTCCGAACCGTCACCCAAGTTTTGGCGTATCGCATTTCCTCCCAATGATTGGGACCCGAACGAACGCAAGCGCGCCAGTGCACCAACCGCCACGGCTCCTCGAACGAATCGTTAAATCAGTAGCTCGACTCCAAACTGCCGCCGGAAATTTCCCGATCAAACTTATGCAGCCTCGTTCCTCGCTTGGGTACTACGGTTTGGCGGAAGGAAATTGGACTTTCGGAGCTTCGCGCGAAGCTTCCGAAGCCTGGAAATAGGCGTCGTTGCGTTTGAAGCCGGCCCAACCCGCATAAATATTATTCGGGAATTGCCCGATGTACGTGTTGTAGGCCTGGATGGAATCGTTATAGCGCTTTCGTTCGACTGCGATTCGATTCTCTGTGCCGGCTAGTTCATCCTGCAAGCGCAGGAAGTTTTCGTTGGATTTAAGTTGCGGATAGTTTTCGACAATCAGAAGCAGGCGGCTCAACGCGCCGTCGAGTTGGCCGTTCGCGGCGATTTTATCTTGAGGAGTTTGCGCACCCATCAACGCGGAACGAGCCTTTGCGATGTCGCCGAAAACGGTTTCTTCGTGCGCGGCAAAACCTTTTACTGTCTCCACCAGGTTTGGTATCAGGTCCGCGCGGCGTTGCAGAACCACATCCACTTGCGCCCAATTGGACTTTACCGTTTCGTTGAGCGTGACCATCTGATTGCGATGTGAAACGTACGAGCCGCCGACGATCAGCGCGATGACCACGAGAACCGCGATGATTGCTAGAACTGCTTTCATGACATCCTCCTGTCGAAATCTATTCGGTCGCCCGACAAAATACCCAAGGACCCGGAAACCCTCAGGCCCGTTCGAGCCGGCGATCTACTTCGTTCGTTACCACCTCAACCAGTTCGAGATAAGCATTGAGTGACACTTCAACGTCGATTTCGCTCTTCTTGCGCTTCCCTTCCCGCAAATCGAGGACCGTCTGAAACGCAGTAGGATTCGCGCCGGTGAGCGATGCAATTGCGTTCACGGTATCGCGTTTTGTAGCGGGCATTTCTTGACCGAGAGCCAACAGCGCGTGCCGAAATAGCGCACAAAACGGCGAAACGGATTTCAGCATGATGTCCACGTGAACTTTATTGCTGAGTGGCGCGGCGAGTATAGCCTGGCGCAGACGCAGCCACGCTGTGCGCAGTTCTCGTTCAACTTGAAGCTGGTGCAAGTGCAGCGGGACTTCAAAATCGTCGAGAAACTCGGTTCCGTAGAGAATTCGGTGATGCAGCTTCATGTCCAGCAGCTCGATGGCGAACACATCCGCAGAGCGGCGCAATTCATCAACCGTAAAAATAAGTGGAGCAGGATTGCCCTGGCGCATCCACCACTCCGCAACACCATGCGCGTGCTCGAGGAGTGCAGCATCGGCACGATCGACAACGCAAAGTACGTTCAGATCCGAATGCCCAGCGCGAAATTCGCCCGTGACTGCGGAACCGTACAGCACGACAGTTTTCAGATTGTCGTGAAGAGCGGTTTTCAGTCGATCTACAAGTTCTGTAAGTTTAGCTTCCATTCGCCATGTCCTTAGCTAACTACGCGTGCGACAGAACAAAATTACCAGCTACCGCCTGCACCACCGCCACCGAAAGAGCCTCCACCGAAACCACCAAAGCCCCCGCCTCCGCTGCCGCCGCCAAATCCTCCCCCGCCAAAACCACCTCCGCCGCCCATCATTCCGCCGATCATCGGGCCGACCCACCAACCGCTCCCAGAGCCTCGTCCGCCCCTGCCCCCTCCACGCCTAATGAAGTTCGCAACTAAGGACACAAGAAAAATTATCAGCAGAATTATGAAGATTGGACTAGGCCCGTTCCCTCGTTGTTCTCTGCGGGCAGTGCGGGCCGGAGGCAGCGATGTGGTAGCGCCGAGCGTCACGCCGCGATCCTGGGCGATTACATCCGCTATACGGCGCGTCATCAGAAGCAACGCAGCGTCGTAGTTTCCGTCACGCGAATACGGAACTGCCTCACGACCAAAGCCGCCGACTTTGCCATCCGGAAGTATTGGTTCCAGGCCATAGCCGACTGTCGTCCAATACTTGTGGTCCTGCGTCGCAACCAGGATCAATACTCCGCGGTCGGACTGTTTTGGGCCAACTCCCCACCGTGTCGCAAGGTCAATCGCGAAATCCTCGACTGGCTTTCCGTCCAATGACTTAACTGTGACCACCGCGATTTGAGCTTTTGCCTTCTGATCCACCTCGGTGCAAAGGCCTGTGAGCAGGTTCTGAGCAGCCGGGCTCAGGACGCCGGCAAAGTCGTCCACGTAGCCCGTAGGTTTCGTTTTGGGAAGGCCATTCTGGGCCCGTGCGCCGAGCGCTAGGAGCAACCATCCGAAACAGACCAGCAGAATGGCGGCAGCCCTCAGGGCATCGTTGGCGATTCTGTGCTTGCGGATGGACGGCATGGCGAGTGGCAGGCATGTTAGAACCACCTGAACGATGGTGTCAACGTGAGTGCTCTACTCGCCGCGGGCGCGGATTCAATCGCGCGATACAAGAGCCGGACCCCGGAGTTGCAAGCTTCGCGATTTATGCGGAAAAATTGTCAGCGAACAAGTTGCAATGCTAAACTCCACTGTCCGTTTGTTCGATTACGCACAGTAATGTTCGTTAATGAACGAACGGTGAGCCGAAATTCCCGATTAATCGTCTAATTTCAACCGGATACCCATGGCCGCTCCTTTGCACCTGAAAAGGCCATTTGAAACAAATAGGCCTGCGCGTGCGTTTAGACAGGTGAGGCCTGCACGCATCTCGACTTTTCACTACTCTGAGAGGAAACAACGATGATTCGAAGCTTTTCGCATTTCGCGGTGGTGCTTCTGACGGCTGCTTCTCTGATCGTCGCTCCGGTTTATGCGCAGGCTCAAGAGCCACAGAACCAGAACCCGCCGGCGACTCAACAGGACCAGGGGCAAGCGGGGCAATCTCAGGGAGCGCAGTCCCAGCAAACTCCGGGGCAAGCTCAGCCGGGACAGACGCAAGAGCCTTCTGGCAGCGAACTCAAAGCCCAGCCGCAAACTCCCGCCGCTGACGAAGCGCGAAGCATGAAGATCGGACCAGACTATTCGAAGGGCAAGTACTTCTTTCCGAACATAATTGCGCCGTACAAGTCCATGACGATCGCTCAGCCCATGCTGACAAACTCCCCTCGAATCGACCAATTGATCCAGGGAGACAAGCTAATGCTCAGCCTGGAAGATGTGATATCCCTGGCGCTCGAAAACAATCTGAACATCTCGGTACAGAAGTTCCAGCCGTGGATTGAAGAGACTCAACTTTTGAAAGCGAAAGCCGGCGGAATTCCGCAGTCGGGTGCAACGCAACAGGTGGTGCTGGGAACTTCGCCGTCTGTTTCTTTCGATCCCCTGATTACAGGAACCGTGGATTGGGCGCGGTCGACGACTCCAATCAATAACCCATTCATTTCCGGTACCGGAACGACGTCCACCACGGCCCAAGCGATTACGGCCAACACCTACCAATATAATTTTGGATACTCGGAGGGCTTTCACACCGGCGCAAATTTCTCGGTCACGCTGAACACCACGCGCCAGGCGTCAAACCTGGAGGAAAACCTTTTTAATCCGTTCGTCCAGCCGGTGTTGACCGCGACTCTAACGCAACCGCTGCTGAACGGCTTCGGAATACTGGTAAATACCCGATACATACTGGAAGCCAAAAACTTCATCAAGGTGTCCGAGTCTCAGTTGGCGCAGCAGGTGATCGCCACGGTCACGCAGGTCTCCAACGATTATTGGGAACTGGTTTTCGACCGGCAGAACGTAGTGGTCCAGGAAGCCGCAGTGGGTGTTTCCACCAAATTGTATGAGGACAACAAGAAGCAGCTGCAAATCGGAACCATGGCGCCGCTCGACGTGCTCACCGCGGAATCCCAGGTTGCCACCGACCAACAAAACTTGATCGTCGCGCAAACTACGCGTCTGCAGCAACAGACTGTGCTGCTCAACGATATCACCAAGAATCTGATGTCGCCGGAGCTGATCGGGATTGAAATTATTCCCACGACGACGATCTCGACTCCCGAAGTGGTGGAAAATATTCCTCTGCCGGACGCGGTACAAGAAGCCTGGAAAAAGCGCCCCGAAATATATCAGGCGGACCTGAACTTGAAGAACGCGGGCATTGAGGTGAAGGCTACCAAGAACGCTCTGCTTCCCTCGCTCAATGTTTACGGGCAATTCAGCCAGACGGGGCTTTCTGGAAACGAGATCGTTCAAACTTCCAGTACACCCACTTCGATTGTGCCGATCCCAAGCGAGCCCATCGTGGACGCGAACGGCGTTCCTATAACCCCCAATGCATTCCTCGGGGTTCCGATCTTCCCGACAACCGTGACCTCAGCGGGCTTGGGCAGCGCCCTCTCGAACATGATCAACAACAATTTCCCGACATACGCGGCTGGCGTAACTTTTGCCATTCCGTTGCGCAACCGCTCGGCGCAGGCGGACAACGCTCGCGCTCTGCTCGACGAGCGACAGCAGCAAACGCAGTATCGGCAGACTCAAAACACGATTGTGCTGAATGTTCGCAATACCATCATCGCCTTGCAACAGGACCGCGCTCAGGTAGCGGCTGCCGAAAAAGCCCGAAACCTCGCTCAGCAGACTCTGGACGCCGAGCAGAAAAAATACCAGCTCGGTTCGTCCACGAGTTACAACGTCGTGCTTCGCTCTCGCGACTTGACTGCGGCGGAAGGCACCGAACTGCGCGCGAAGGTCAATCTGGAGGAGGCACTCGTCAATTTCAATCAAGCGATGGGACGCACGCTCGAAGCAAACCACATCACTGTGGCTGACGCGTTGCGCGGAAAAATCTCTCACGAAAAACAGATTCCCGGCACGCCGGATAACGACAGCCCAATCGGAGCAAAGTAGCCGGCTCAGAACGATCGGGATTTGTGGAACGAAGGCTAGCTTGTAATCCGGCGTCTTGCTTTCACCCGGCACGCACTCAATTTCCGCAGCTTGCTGGCGCTGCCACGTTGCCCTAGAATAAACCTTAGCAAGCGATGAACCTGAAGTTGCGCGCCGTCCAAGGAGCCTGCCGTGGCCGATAAAGTTGGCGAAAAAACCGCTGATCCGTCGAAGTCCAAATCGGCGAATGCTTCGGATGCCAAGCGCAAACCCTCGCAGGGTGAGCTCAACTGGGAAGAAAAGACTTTGCGGCCAACTCTGGAAAAGGCCCCGGAACGTCCAGCCGATTTCACCACAGTTTCAAGCTACCCGATCAGGCGACTCTACACTGAAGCAGACCTGCCGGACTGGAATCCCGAGCGCGATTTGGGCTATCCGGGCGAGCCTCCTTACACACGCGGAATTCATTCGACCATGTATCGCGGCCGCCTGTGGACCATGCGCCAGTTCGCCGGCTTCGGTGCTGCCGAAGACACCAACCGCAGATTCCGCTACCTGCTTTCGCAAGGACAGACGGGACTTTCCGTTGCGTTCGACCTGCCTACGTTGATGGGATACGATTCGGACCATCCTCTTTCGGAAGGCGAAGTAGGAAAATGCGGTGTCGCCATCAGTTCGCTCGCGGATATGGAAATTCTTTTCGACAAGATTCCGCTGGCGGACGTCACCACTTCGATGACCATCAATTCACCGGCGTCGGTGATTTGGGCCATGTATCTCGCCGTGGCGGAAAAGCAAGGCGCCGACTGGAAGAAAATTTCCGGAACGCTGCAGAACGATATTCTGAAGGAATACATCGCACAAAAAGAATACATCTACCCGCCCGAGCCTTCGATGCGGCTGGTGATCGACACCTTCGAATTCGGAACGAAACACACGCCGCGATTCAATCCCATCTCTGTCAGCGGCTATCACATTCGCGAAGCCGGATCGACCGCGATCCAGGAACTCGCTTTCACATTGCGCGACGGCATTGAATATGTGGACTGGGGTTTGCGCCGCGGGCTGGACGTGGACGAATTTGTCCCGCGGCTTTCATTTTTCTTCAACGCGCACAACGACTTCTTCGAGGAAATCGCGAAATATCGCGCGGCGCGGCGCATCTGGTACAAAACGATGCGCGAGCGATTTGGCGCGAAGAGCCCTCGTTCCTGGGCGTTGCGTTTCCACACGCAAACCGCCGGATGCTCGTTGACGGCGCAGCAGCCCTACAACAACGTGGTGCGAACGGCGTTGCAGGCTCTCGCCGCCGTCCTCGGCGGAACGCAATCTCTGCACACGAATTCCCTGGACGAAGCATGGGCGCTGCCGACCGAGTTTGCCGCAACCGTTGCATTGCGAACACAGCAGATTATTGCGCACGAAAGCGGTGTCACGAATACGGCCGATCCGCTGGGCGGGTCGTACTTCGTGGAAACGCTTACGGACGAAATCGAACGCGGCGCCTGGGATTACATTCAGAAAATCGACGCGCTGGGAGGAATGGTTCCGGCCATCGAACGGGCGTATCCGCAACGCGAAATCGCCGAAGCCTCGTACCGCTACCAGGTAGCCGTCGACCGCAAAGAGAAAATCATCGTGGGCGTGAATGATTACGTCACCGACGAAAAACCCCTTGAGACGTTGCTGATCGACGAGTCAACCGCTGAAGGCCAAACCAAGCGGCTGCGCAAACTTCGCGCAGAGCGATCAAACGATGAAGTTGCGCGTCGACTCGCTGCTCTCCGCAAGGCGGCCGCAGGCACGGACAATACCATGCCCTACATTTACGAGGCGGTGAAAGCCTACGCCACGCTCGGCGAAATTTGCGATACCATGCGAGACGTCTTCGGCATCTACGAAGAAGTGGCTATTACTTAGACATCCAGCCCAAAAAATTAAAGCGGTATAAATTAGAGGCGATCCGACATTGAAAAGTCTGAGATCAACTGGAATTTCTCTGCTTGCGACGGCCTGCGGTCTGTTGTTCTCGTGTGCCATCGCTCAGCAAGCGAGCGCCGCAGAGCAGAAAGATAAAAAGCCTGCGACGGTCAAGAGCGGATTCATCACCACTCCTGACGGTGTGAAGATTCACTACCTCGAAGCCGGACATTCTGTATCCGGCCAGACCGCCCAAGTCGGCAATCCTCTGCCGCCGGACGTTACACCGACCAAGGGTAATATTGCCGTTTCAGCGGATCGCAAATTCCCTTCCGTCCTCTTTGTTCCCGGATGGACTATGCCCGCTTGGATTTGGGAAAACCAGATGGCGTACTTCTCGAAAGACTATCGCGTAGTGGCGATGGACCCAAGGTCGCAGGGCGATTCTTCGCAAGTATCGGACGGCTTATACCCCGCTGCTCGTGCGCGTGATATCAAGGCGGTCGTGACGCAGTTGCACCTCGCTCCGGTTGTAATCGTGGCCTGGTCCATGGCTGTGGTTGAAACCATGGCTTACGTCGATCAGTTCGGCACGGGAGATTTCGCCGCGATGGTGTTGGTGGACAATGATGCTGGCGGCCGCGCCCCCGGCGACGCCGATCGCGATTTCGGCCTGCTCAAGGGACTTTTGGAGGACCGCCAAAACGCAGCGAACGACTTTGTTCGTAAATTAAATTTCAAGAAGCCCCAGGCGGAGGAATATCTTCAGAGAGTAATTCAAGCGTCGCTGCGCGTGCCGACGAATACCGCTGTTGCGCTGCTGGTCGGATATTTTGTCTCGGACTATCGCTCCGTTCTGCCGAAGATCGACAAGCCGAGCATCGTCTGCGCGGCAAAGACCCCTTACATGGGCACGATTCTCGAGATGCAAAAACAAATTCACGGCTCGCAGCTAGAGATTTTCGACGGCGCGGGCCACGCTCTCTTTGTAGACGACGCCGACCACTTCAATACCCTCCTCGAAGAGTTCCTCCTGGATTTGCGCTACTAGCCAGGAAATCGAGGACTGCGTTGCGCTTCAGTTTCCGGTAACACCGCTAATCGCGCCTTTTCGAAACCATTTGAACTTGAATCCGAAGGCAAGCGCAACCACACAGGCAAGGATGCACAGCCGGATTGTGATGCCTAAAATGCCAAATTTCAACCAGAGGAAATGGCCGTGGTCGGCAATCGCGCGGAGATAATCGCCTTTGCGCATGTATGCCCGGCTGCGATTGTAAAACACAGCGGCGTAGCTTGAATTGATCCGCAGAGCCTGACCATAGTCCTGGATTGCGCTGTCATAATAGCCTCTGCGCGCGTAAGCCAAGCCTCGGCCGTAGAACGCATCGGCATCGTTCGGCGTTAGCCGCAGCGCCTGATCGAAGTCGCCAATCGCACGGTCATAGTCACCCTTACGCTCATATGCCACTCCGAGGCTGTAGTAGGCATTGGCAAAGCTCGGATTCAGTTGCAGTGCCTGTTCGTAGTCGGCGATCGCACGGTCGTAGTCGCCCTTGTTCGCGTATGCCATGCCGCGACTGTAGGTGGCATTGACGACGCCTGGATTCAACCGCAACGCCTGATCGAATTCCTGAATGGCACGCTCGTTATCGCCCTTCTGCAGGTATGCAATGCCGAGGCTGTAGTGAGCATTGGCAAAGCTCGGATTCAGCGACAGTGCC
This sequence comes from Candidatus Acidiferrales bacterium, assembly GCA_035603075.1. Taxonomy (GTDB): domain Bacteria; phylum Acidobacteriota; class Terriglobia; order Acidiferrales; family UBA7541; genus Palsa-295. The sequence continues at coordinate 23,979 of DATNLC010000075.1, forward strand.
TGTTCGTAGTCGGCGATCCCACGGTCATAGTCCCCCTTATCCGCGTACGCCACGCCTCGTTCGTAGAACGAATTCGCGTCGTTGGGGTTTAGGTGCAGCGCCTGATCGAAGTGCTGAATGGCACGATCGTCATCACGCTTTTTCGCATACGCCAGACCCTGGGCGTAGAACGCCTCGGGAAAGTTGGGCTTCAATCGCACGGCCTGATTGTAGTCCTGTATGGCTAGGTCATAATCACCCTGGTGTGCGTACGCTAGGCCTCGATTGAAGAATGCAAGGTTATCACTTGGATTCAGCCGTAGTGCCTGATCGTAATCCCGAATCGCGTGGTCGTAATTATTTTCGTGCGTGTAGACAAGACCTCGTTCGCGGAATGCATCGGCAAAACTCGAATTTAGTCGCAGTGCCTGATCGTAGTCCTGAATGGCGTGGTTGTAATCGGCCTTATGCGCGTACGCCCAGCCGCGACCATAGAACACACTGGCGAGACTTGGATTCAGCCGCAACGCCTGATCGTAGTCGTGAATTGCATGTTCGTAATCACCTTTGAGCGCATATGCGGAGCCTCGGCCGTAGAACGCCTTGGCGAGGTTGGTACCCGTCTCTCGGCTGGACTGGATGAGTGCGGAGCAAGTTTGGATGCTCCGTTCGGGATCTTCGCTCCTACACGGGTTCCGATTCTCGTCTTGCGTCTGGCCGCGCAGGAGGGCAAACCCACCCAACAAAGCCATCATAACGATCATCCGTAGAACACGCATGATTTGGGGAGCAACGAACATTAACTCTTTTTGTAGTCTACCATTGCTGATAAATAGAGGAGTCTTCAAACTGCCTGGTTAGCGCATCTATCGCAGCCTGAGCCGCAACCGAACATTGGCTCTACTATCGTTTTGAGCGCTATTTGAAGTATTCTTGCCTGCTATGACTGATAAGAAAATTCGCGTGCTGATTGCCAAGCCCGGACTCGACGGCCACGACCGCGGAGCTAAAATCATCGCGCGCGCGTTGCGCGATGCGGGAATGGAAGTGATTTACACCGGCCTGCGGCAAACGCCGGAGATGATCGCGTCTGCCGCGGTTCAAGAAGACGTGGACGTCATCGGCCTTTCGATTCTTTCCGGCGCGCACAACACTCTTTGCCCTCGATTGATGGAACTGCTGCGCGGAAAAGGCATGGATGACGTAACGGTTCTGATCGGCGGGATTATTCCCGAGGCGGACATCCCCGCTCTGAAAAAAGGCGGCATCGCCGAAGTTTTCCTTCCCGGAACGCCCACGCAAGCGATCGTGGATTTTATCCGCCAGCGAATTACGCCCGCTCCGGCGGGAGCGTAACCGCGCGCGAATAACGGGCCGCCCCCGCCGTAAAGGTTTAGCTCTCCGAATCTACGGCTATGCGCGGATCAGCTTGGTGCGCGTGTAGGCGACGCGGAAGCCGCGCCGCTCGATGTTGCGATGCGACGCGCTTCCAGGCTGCGCGATACTTACGGCCAAGTCGCAACCTTGCTCCGCCGCCCAGGCCACGCGCGCCGAGAGCAATGCCGCCTGAATGCCGCGCCGGCGAAAGTCCGGAAGCGTGCTGGCGCCAAAGAGGCCGCAAACCCCTCCATGCGCCGAAACAGCGCCGCCGCCGGCTACGGTCCGGTCTACCAGCGCGAGGAAACAACAAGCCGCCGAGAAAAATCCCTCCATCACGTCGAGCATGGCCTGCGTCACTGGAAAATGTTCGGCGAAACCCTGTGCGACAGTTTTCGTCCACAGCTTCGCTTCGTCGGGGGCCGCCCGGCGCACCGTGACACCCGATGGTGTTTCCTCCGCACCTCCCTCCGGCAATGGCAGCTTGCGGAACAGAACGTCTGAAACCTCCAGCAGGTGAAAGCCGCGTTTTGCGAATCTTTCGTAGAGAGACATTTCCACCAGAGGGCAGAGTTCAACGGCGGCCGCTGCTCCGCGGCTAAAGAAAAAATCCTGCAGCTTATCGAACGCTGAATCTGAAACTTCGCCGTCGAGCCCCACGCCAATCGCTTGCGTAACGGGTGAATCCACCCCGGCGAAA
>DATNLC010000085.1:0-1379 GCA_035603075.1 Candidatus Acidiferrales bacterium
ATGAAGAAGATTAGCACTGTGCAGGTATGGGGGAACGAAATTTTGCAGGAGCAAAAGCTAACCATCGGTGTGGATTTGGGAGATCGTTGGTCGTTCTACTGTGTTTTGGAGGAAGCAGGCAAAATCATTCTGGAACAGAAAGTAGCGACAACACCGGAAGCGATGAAGCAGACCTTTGGAAAGATACCGCGAAGCCTCATCGCCCTGGAGACCGGAACACATTCGCCCTGGGCGAGCCGGCTGCTAACGGAGCTGGGGCACGAAGTGCTGGTGGCGCACGCCCAAAAAGTAGAACTGATCACCAAGAGCAATCGCAAAGATGATCGACACGATGCGCGGGCCCTGGCACGACTGGCGCGCATTGATCCGGAGCTGTTAGGGCCGGTGCGGCATCGCAGTGCCAAGGCGCAAATTCATCTGACAGTGATCCGGGCGCGAGCCGAACTGGTGAGCGCGCGAACGGCCCTGGTGAACGCAGCCCGCGGGTTGGTGAAGTCTTATGGCCAGCGGCTGCCCAAGTGTGGCACGCAGCAGGTAAACCGGGAGCTGGCCGCGGGATTAAGCACGGAGTTGCGTGAGGTTCTGGAGCCGCTGCTCCAAGAAATCGAATCACTGAACGAGCGCATCCCGGAGTACGACGAACGGATGGAGAAAATCGCGCAGGAAGTGTACCCGGAAGTGTCCTTGCTCAAGCAGGTGAAGGGTGTAGGAACCCAGATCGCGTTGACCTATGTCCTGACGATCGAGGACCCGTATCGCTTCGAGAAGAGTCGCGAGGTGGGCTGTTTTCTGGGGTTAAAACCTGGACGCAGGAACTCTGGGAACAGCGAGCCACAGAAGAAAATCAGCAAAGAAGGAGACCGGTATCTGCGCACCATGATGGTGCAGGGAGCGCACTACATTCTGGGGCCGTTTGGAGAAGACAGTGATCTGCGGAGATGGGGGCTGAAGCTTGCGGAGCGAGGAGGGAAAAATGCCAAGAAGCGAGCGGTAGTGGCCGTGGCGCGAAAGCTGGCAGTACTGCTGCATCGCTTGTGGGTGGGCGGAGAGGTGTACGAACCATTGCGCAATAGTCAGAAGGCGATGCGGGCAGTGGCTTAAAGTTTCGATCCGGACAGCCGAGCTCGACCGCCGAGTCCAGGTGACTGCGGCCAAGTCCTGGAGCCCAACTCCCACCGCAAAGGTGAGAACAGAGGACGCTAATCAGGTAGCAGCACCTACTGAAACGAGAACACCCACCTAGCACCGAGCGAATATCGCTCACCAAGAGTGCGGATGGAAGGATGGCGACAGGGGCGGCTTGGCTGAGTAGGAACTGATTCTAAGAAAGAAGAAAGTCAAAGTGTGCCTTGACATCAACCGGCCTTCTCATGGAAGGA
>DATNLC010000087.1:0-1429 GCA_035603075.1 Candidatus Acidiferrales bacterium
CGAGGTCGATCCATGATGGGCCGTCTGAAGAGTGACCAAGGTCAACTGTTCTACGAGTTTCGTCTTGGCGATGCGGTTCCCGAAGATCACATGGTGCGGAAGATCGACATTGCTCTCGATCTGTCCTGGCTTCGCAGCGAACTTGCACCTCATTATTCGTCGATGGGTCGGCCGTCGATTGATCCGGAACTGATGATCCGGATGCTAGTCGTAGGGTATGTCTTTGCGATCCGCTCGGAGCGATTGATCTGTCGTGAAGTGCAGGTGAACCTTGCCTATCGCTGGTTCTGCAAGCTCGGTATCGAGGATGCCGTCCCGGATCATTCGGCGTTCTCGCGTGCCCGCAACGAGCGTTTTCGCGAGGGCGACGTTTTTCGCCGCGTATTCGAGCGTGTTGTCGAGGCGTGCATTGCGGCCGGTCTGGTTGGTGGCGAAGGCTTTGCAGTCGATGCGAGCCTGATCCAAGCCGATGCCAACAAGCAGCGCTCGATCGCGGGTCAGGATTGGCGCAGGGATCGCGATCCTGCAAGGTCAAGCCGCGCCGTAAAGGAGTATTTGGCGACCCTCGATGAGACGGCGTGGGGAGCAGCAACCGACGTGGTGCCGAAGTTTATCTCGCCATCCGATCCCGCCGCGCAGTGGACCGGAGCCCACAAAGGGCCGGCATTCTTCGCGTACTCCGACAATTATCTCATCGACGTGAAGTTCGGCGTCATCGTTGATGTCGAGGCCTCCCGCGCCATTCGCCAAGCCGAGGTCGGAGCGGCGAGGACGATGATCGAGCGAACGGAGGAGCGCTTTGGTCTCAAGCCGAGGCGGCTTGTCGGGGATACCGCTTACGGGGCGGCTCCGATGCTGAACTGGCTCGTCGAGGAGAAGGGCATCGCGCCACATATCCCCGTGTTCGACAAGTCGAAGCGGGATGATGGCACCTTCTCACGCAGCGACTTTCGATATGATCCGACCAGCGACGTCTACTACTGCCCGGGCGGAAAGCGGCTCGGGACGAGCGGCACTGTGCACGAGGGCAAGACGCTTCTGTATCGTGCGAGCAAGCTCAACTGCGATGTATGCCCGCTTAAACCGCAGTGCTGTCCAAAAGAACCATCGCGCAAGATCCCGCGTGACATCCATGAGCACGCCCGGGACGTCGCCCGATCGTTGGCTGGCACCGAGGCCTTCGAACGGTCGCGGCATGAGCGCAAGAAGATCGAGATGAGGTTCGCACACTTGAAGCGCATCCTCAAGCTCAGCCGACTTCGGCTGCGTGGTCCACGAGGTGCCCAGGACGAGTTTGTTCTGGCCGCCATCGCACAGAACCTGCGGCGGCTCGCAACCCTGGTCGCGCGGCCGCCACCGGCACAGGTTCTGTGCATCGCGTAGCGTCGGAGTTGCGTAAAAAGCCTCAAGGCCGGCGGCGTTAAGCCGT
>DATNLC010000089.1:0-1924 GCA_035603075.1 Candidatus Acidiferrales bacterium
TCGGCTGGGGCGGTTCGATCTCGCGGACCGGGCCTATGCAGCCGCAGCCAAACTCGAGGGCGAAACCCCCCGACTTCTCAATAACGAAGGCTATTCGTATATGCTGCGCGGCGATCTCAAGGCCGCGCGGGCCAAATTCAAACAGGCTTTGAGGCTTGACCCCAACAATCAGACAACTCTGAACAATATAAAGCTTTTAAACTCGAGCCAGAATTTCATCGACCGATCTCCGAATGGAGAGCCGTGCGGCAGTGTCGACTGCGGTCAATGACTTGCAGTAATACCGAAGCTCAGTAAGCGTGACTCGGAGGGGGGATTCCCGAATCGGCGTGTGTCTGATTCAAGGTGGCGAGCGCAGGAGGTTCGCCATGCCCATTCCACTTCGGGCTGATTTTGATGCGCGGATGGTGAGGGCTGCCGCGCGGTGTTCGAAGGATGGGCCTCAGGCCAGGCGGCTTCTGGCGCTGGCGGCGATTTACGACGGCGCGAGCCGGACCGAGGCGGCGAAAATCGGCGGGGTGACGCTCCAGATCGTTCGCGATTGGGTGATGAAGTTCAACGCCCATGGGCCGGGAGGGCTGATTGATTGCAAGCCGCCCGGACAGCCGTCGCGTCTGAACGGCGCGCACCGCGCCGCGCTCGCCGCGATACTCGAGAGCGGCCCGATCCCGGCCGTGCATGGCGTCGTGCGCTGGCGGATCGTCGACCTCTGCCAATGGATCTTCGAGGAATTCCGCGTCGTCGTCGCCAAGCAGACATTGAGCCGGGAATTGCGCGCCATGGGATATCGTAAGCTCTCGGCTCGTCCCCGTCATCACGAGCAGGCTGAGGGCGCGATCGAGGATTTTAAAAAAGCTTTCCCGCGCGCCTGGACGAGATCGGGCGCGAGAAGGGCGTCGAGCCCGCCGCCATAGAGGTCTGGTTCGCCGACGAGGCCCGCATCGGCCAAAAGAACAAGATCACCCGCCGCTGGGCCAAGCGCGGCACGCGTCCGAGCGCGCCGACGGACCAACGAACCGCCTCGGCTTATATCTTCGGCGCGATCTGCCCCAAGCACGGAAAGGGTGCAGCCCTCATCATGCCCAGATGCAATACGGAGGCGATGAACCTGCACCTGGCCGAAATCGCCGCTCAGATCGCGCCGGGCGCACACGCGGCGCTTCTCGTCGATCAGGCCGGCTGGCATCTGTCGGGCCGGCTCGTCATGCCGCCCAACATCACCTTGATCCCGTTGCCGGCGAAATGTCCGGAGCTCAATCCGCAGGAAAACGTCTGGCAGTTCCTGCGCGACAACTGGCTCTCAAACCGAATCTTCAAATCCTACGACGACGTCGTCGACCATTGCTGCGAGGCTTGGAACAACCTCGTCGATCAACCCTGGCGGATCATGTCCATCGGCCTTCGCAATTGGGCCCATGGGTCCTGATCAACGAGTCTTGGTATTAGAGCCGGTTCTCTTTCCAGCGAGGCCGCGCACAAAGTTATGCGGGTCAATCTTTTCAGTGGCCTAGCTGCTCTTTTGCGCAACCTTTTTCGCTCGCTCCGTCTCGGCTCAGAGCAAATACGGGTTGCTCCGATTCTATTTCGCGCAGTAACTCCAACCACCTGTCCTGAGAGGTTGCGCTGCCGCACGGCTCCTCGAGCCATGAGGCCCGTGGGGGCCGCCGTTCCGAAGCCCACCTCGGCGGCTGTCATACGCTGATCGATTCTCCTTCCCAGCCGGGAGCCGGCGGATCTTCGAGTCCGTTTTGAGCAATTTCAATGCCTTGCGGCGCCATTCCCGAGTCGTTCCCCGTTCTTAACCGAATGCCCGCTCGCGCGTCGCCCAGAGAAGTTCGAGCCGAGTATATCAAGCTTTCTGAAAAACTATATCGCATTCCAGCCGGCTTGGCAAGAAATTGTCGATTTTTCTTAATCGCGTCCC
>DATNLC010000091.1:0-61811 GCA_035603075.1 Candidatus Acidiferrales bacterium
CCGGCTGGGACAGTCGCGGGAGCCGTGAAAACGCTGGGAGCTAGGCTCGCGGTTTGGTCTGGATTGAACGAAGTGGTTCCGCACGAAGCAGCGGGCGTGCAACTCCAAGTGACCCCGCCGTTTGCAGTGTCGTTGGCTACGGTAGCAATTACGTTGCCTGTCGCACCAGCCACCAGAGTGGTTGGGGACGATGAAATCGTGACAGTGATGGAAGGCTTGGTCGCGGTGATGGTTATGTTCACTGGGGCGCTGACGATAGCTGGGTTCGTTACCGAGGTGGCGGTGATGGTCACCTGATTGCCGGCTGGAACGGCCGCGGGCGCCGTGAATATGCTGGCAACCCCACTCGCGGTTTGGCCGGGGTTGAAAGAAGCAGGTCCACACGAAGCGGCAGGCGCGCAGTTCCAGGTTACTCCGCCATTTGCGGTGTCGTTGGCAACGGTAGCAGTGACGTTACCTGTTGTGCCAACCACGAGAGTGGTAGGAGCTGCGGTGATTGTGACCGTAATCGCGGGTTTCGCAGTGATGGTTATGTTCACTGGGGCGCTGACGATGGCCGGGTTCGTTACCGAGATGGCGGTGATGGTCACCTGATTGCCGCCTGGGACAGTCGCGGGAGCGGTGAAGACGCTGGTGGCTCCGCTCGCGGTTTGGCCGGGGTTGAAAGAAGCGGCTCCGCACGAAGCGGCAGGCGCGCAACTCCAAGTTACTCCACCATTCATAGAATCATTGGCCACGGTGGCAACGAGGTTGCTCGTGGTGCCGACGACCATACTCGCGGGCGCGGTCGTAATCCTGACGGTGAGTGTAGGTGGTGGGGGATGTGACGACGGAGTATTGCTGCAGGCCGCGTTGGCCAGCGCACAGAGCACGATGAGAACGATCCAGAGAATTCCGCGCTTCATAGGTTTCCTCCCGTACTTCAGACTTCATGGAGCTTCGGACTTCGTGTGGAGGTGTCTCGAACAGCCGACCGGGGCGGAACAGAATATAGCATGAGTGGAAAGTCTTAGGGGATGGCTGATGCAATCCCTTGCGTAATTGGTATAGAGGGAGATCTGAAGCTTTCTTAGCTGGTTCTGCGAACCAAGCGTGCCAGTTCCGGGAAACCTCTGAGTAATTCCGAAATTATAAATCTCAGGCCTAACGCCGCCAGGATGATTATTTCCGGTTCGATTACGTGGCGGTAGCGAATTTCCGGGTGGGTAAGATAAAACACCAGCGGATAAAATAGCAGGACTAATAAATATGGGAGCGCTGCCTCGCGGGCATTTCGAAGGGATTGCCAGAGGCCGATGAGCATTACGACGGTCATCGATACGGTCAGGTAAACATTGGCGGGGTTGTGAAACTCGACTTCCAGATTCGCGGGATCGAGATTCCAGAACGCAGTCCACATATAAACGAATCTTCGCAAGGACATCACAAGATATTGGCCCGGATGCTCGGAGATGTGCTCGATCGCTTGCCGCCGCTTTTCCTGCATGTACGGAATTTCTCCCAAGCGCACGAATTCGGCGAGCTCTTTATCACTGACGGAGGGATGAGCCATGATGTCGACCCAACTGGCGGTCTGGCCGTCATTGCCGATCCAGACTTCGAGCCAGAAATTGTCGCGCAGAGGAATGGGCTTTTGAAACGTACGGTAATTGCGAACCTGCCAGGGCAGAAGGACTATGAAAAGACCGAAAACTACAAGCACGAGTGGCTTGAGCCATGTTTGGCGATTTCGCCATAAAGGATAGAGCGCCCAGCCGACGAGAAAAGGGAAGACGGAGAGGACCGATGCGTTCGTCATAGCGGAGAAACCCCAGAGCAATCCGTAGCCAAGCCAACTCCATTTGCCCGAGTCCTCTTTCAGCTTGAGCGTCCACAGAAAAAGAATTGCGAGCAGCAGGGCGCTGAGGCAAGTTTCCCAAACGAAGGCGCTGGCGATGTAGATGGAGTAAGGCCAGAGGGCCCACATCCAGGAAGCGATGATCGCGACGTTGCGTCCGAAGCTGCGTTGGGCAATAAAGAAGATGGGGATGCAAATCAGCGCTGAGAATAGGGAGTTGAGGCCGAGGATCACAAATGCCGAGTTTCTAGTGTAAGTGCCGAAGAGTTTGAAGATTCCAGCGAGTAAGTAGGGATAGATCGGCGTCATCCAAGAGGTGGGGCCGGTGGCGAAGTACATGGGATTGCCGAAGCCGTGGCCCGCGGCGATGGAGCGCGCGATGCGGCCGACTTCAAAGCCGAACAACAAATGTTCTCTGAAGTTGTTCCATGTGTCGGTGTAGAGAAAGTGGATAGCGACAATCCGCAGAGCCAGGGCTACCAACGTGATTACGGGAAGGGATTGCCAGAGGCGCCGCTTCCTTTCCAAGGTCTCCATCGTTCTCCCGATACGGACACACCTTTTAATTCCGCGCCGCTAATTCCAAACGAACGCGATTCTACTTCATTTTGCGTTGGCGGACAGGGGAACGGGCGGCCGAGGCTTTCACGGGATGATTTACGAGATAGGAACACTTCTTACGTTGGAAAAACGCGGCGCGTAGAGAACGGCCTAGTTGGGGCGTCTGCGGTCTCGGTCTGCGGCCAAACAGGACAGATGCAGTAGAGCGCGGCTACCGAAATATCTACCCGGAGACTGTAAGATTTTACGGAGAAGGCCTCACGGACTTCCGCGCAAACCTTACGGGGAACCGTAAACTGTTTAATTTATCGATGATGGCGGGTGGCGCGCAGAAGTGTACTTGGCAACTCGATTGCTCGTCGGCGTTTAGCAGTTGGATAGCCCGGACCCCATTGCATTAAGAATTTTGGAGGAGAGCCATGAAGGTAACTTACGATATCTTCAGGAAGCTTCCCGGTGGACCGATTTGGATTGAAGCCGTCCAGGATCTAGAGCATGCGAGGATCCGACTTGCGAAGCTGGCAGAAACCCGACCCGGCGATTATTTTGTGTACGATCCGTCCTCCTCGAAAATTGTCTTTGCCGCTATCGAGCCTGCATAGACCGAAAGCTTAACTAGATCTTCAACTACATTTTCGCGCGACGGCGTGAATCCACAATCGCGCCAGGGTAGCGCCGACGTCCGTTGTAATTTGTCTTATTGCGGAAGTGAACAGACGGCCGGGGACCAGCAAAAATCAAAAAGAGCCGGCGAGGACGCCGTTCGCCCGCGCTCAGGACAAGCCGGCGCTACGGAAGCCCGTCACGCCGTTCGGTGGGTGACTCGCGCGTCGCGCGGGAAATTACAATTCGCTTCGATTTGTGACGGTGTTGCCGACAGAACCTCTGCTTACAATCGAACTGTTCTTTCGCAAATCCTGATAAACCTCGCGATAGGATTGCACGAGAGAGGTTTCGTGGTATGGAACGTCGTGCGACAAGCAGTAGGATTTGACTATTTTTTGAACTTGGCGAAGTTTGTTTGTCGGCATGGTCGGAAACAGGTGATGCTCGATCTGGCAGGTGAGGCCGCCGGTGCAGTAGTCAATTCCGGGACGTCTCTTGATGTTCCGGCTGGTGAGGACTTGTTCACGCAGGAAGTTTACCGCGGCAGTACCTTGGAGCAGCGGCATGCCCTGATGATTCGGCGCGAATATGAGCGTCAGATACAGTCCCAGGAACATCTGTTGCACCACGAAAAACAGGATGGCGTGCCACCAACCGATAAGGAAACAGAGCAAGCCCAGAAACCAACACAAATGCAGAATGAGGAAACTAACCTCGCTGACGGGATGGGCGACTTTGTGGCGCATCAGGAATCGGACGCTGTCGACTTTCAGGACAAATGCTTCCAGCAAAGACAATGGGAAGAAACAGAAATGTTGGTATCGCACGGTAAGGCGCGCAAGCCCGCGTTTTCCGACCGCTTGATCCTTTGTGAATGCGAACAGAGGTATATCGACGTCGGGATCGCCGGTAATGTGGTTCGGAGAGCAATGATGAGAATTGTGTTTGTGTAGCCACCAACTGTAACTAAATCCGAGCAAAAGATTGGAATGAACCAGGCCGAGAACTTCGTTGCCGGTGGGGCCGCTGAAAATTTCCTGATGGCCTGCGTCGTGAACGATGAAGCCCAGTTGGGCAAAGACAAATGCGAGGAAAGCTGCGTTGCAGAGCTCAGCCCACGGATTTTGAAACCACTTTATGAACAGGAACGCCGTTACCGCGAGGACGAAATTAAGAACTATCTTACGTCCGTAATACGCGGGTTGCTTTGCCAGTAACCCGCTCTGCCTCACGATAGTCAGTAAGTCGCGAAATTCGTCGCCAGCAACCGATCGCATCGGTTCCTTTCAAGTGCTAAACAAACAACGGCTCAGAGACCCGCGGTGGATGGTATGTGGAAGTTTGAACGAGATCGACCAGGGCGGCGGAGGTGATACTCAACCTCTAGATGGCTCGGCGATGGCTCCACAGAGATAATATCATAAGGAAAGCCCGATATTGTTCGCTGCCTAATTGGTTTACGGTAGACTTTCTTGGCGTAGCCACCGCTTTTCCAATACAGCGCTGACATCCATGTGTTCGCTCCTTCCTTACTCGAACGCTTAAAAGTGATATCGACAAGAGGCGTCGGCTCCTTGAATTAATCGTACAATTAGAAGTTCGAGCTAAGTGAAGTGAGCGCAGACTCCAACTCGGCTGTTGCTGTGGCGGATCCGGCTGGCGGGATATCGCATGCGTGGCGGGCGCTGCGGCACCGAAACTTTAGGCTGTTCTTTGGCGGGCAGAGTATTTCGCTGATTGGGACTTGGATGACGCGGCTGGCGACGAGTTGGCTGGTTTACCGGCTGACTGGCTCCGCGTTCTTGCTGGGAATCGTGGGATTTTCCGGGCAGATACCGACGTTTTTGTTGGCGCCGTTTGCGGGCGTGTGGGTTGACCGACTGAACCGGCAGCACGTTTTGATCGTGACGCAGGCGTTGGCGATGTTGCAATCATTTGCGCTTGCTTTTCTTACCCTGACGAAGCATATCACCATCCACGAAATTATCTGGCTGAGCGCGTTTCAGGGAATGATCAATGCGTTCGACATGCCGGGAAGGCAGGCGTTTCTTGTGGAGATGGTAGAAGACCGGCAGGATCTGGGGAACGCGATTGCGCTGAACTCTTCGATGGTGAACATGGCGCGGTTGGTGGGGCCGTCTCTCGCGGGAATGGTGATTGCGGTTTCCGGAGAAGGTTCTTGTTTCTTGATCGACGGGATCAGCTATCTGGCGGTGATTGCGTCGTTGTTTGCGATGCGGCTGAACCCAGCGGCAATAAAGCGTGTGGCGACTTCGATGTTGGTGCAACTGCGGGAAGGCTGGGACTACGTTTCGGGTTTTGCGCCGATTCGCACGATTCTGACGTTGTTCGCCACAGTCAGCCTGATGGGCTGGCCGTTCACCGTGCTGATGCCGATCTTTGCTTCCAAGATTTTGAAGGGTGGCCCGCATACGCTGGGATTTCTAATGGGAGCGGTGGGCATCGGCGCGCTGATTTCGGCGATATCCCTTGCGATACGGAAGAGCGTCGTCGGGCTGGGGCGGATGATTTATATTTCGACGGCGCTGTTCGGTGCGAGCTTGATCTTTTTCGGATTGTCACGAAATATTTGGGTCTCGCTCGTGATGATGCTGTTCTGCGGCTTCGGAATGATGCAGCAAATGGCGGCCAGCAACACAATCATCCAGACCATAGTTGATGAGGACAAGCGCGGGCGCGTGATGAGCTTTTACACCGTGGCGTTCGTGGGCATGGCTCCGTTTGGGAGTTTGCTTGCGGGAGCCATGGCGCACGCAGTAGGCGCTCCTCGCACTGTGATGTTGAGCGGGGCGTGCTGCATCGCAGGCGCGATTTGGTTCGCTACGCGGCTGAAATCCATCCGAAAATTAATTCGGCCAATCTATGTGAACCTCGGAATTTTGCCTGGCCCGGTGAATGCGGTGATTCAAGACAGCGTGGGGCACTGAACTATTTCCAGCTCTGGGCAAGCGCAAGCTCAAGCGGGCCTGGGAGTGAGGACCATGATAGTCGAAGTGCCATGGGCGAGAACGCGTCCATCCCGCGAGATCAATCTTGCTTCGGTGGAGATGATTTGGCGGCCCTGGGATACGACGCGGCCCTCGGCGCGTACCAGGCCGGTGTCAAGTGTGATGGGCCGCGAGAGGTTTCCTTTGGTCTCGATGGTGGCATAGCGAGAGCCTGCGGGCAGCAACGTGTGGGCAGCGCATCCGGTTGCGCTATCGATCAGCGTGAGCGCCCAACCGCCGTGAACCGTGCCATTCGGATTGAGTACGTGTGGGCCGGGTTCCCCTTCGAACACAGCGAAGCCATCGCCGACTTCGACGAGCCGGAACGACATCGTCTTCGCTATCGCCGGACCCGGGATTCGTCCGTCGATCATCGCCTGTAACAATTCTTTGCCGCTCATTCCGGCAGCTTCCGGGCGCTTGGACAAGTCATGGTCTTGAGTCGTCATGTGTGGGCAGCTCCGCCTTTTAGATGCGTCTGTGAAAAAGTAGATTCGTGTATAGCGAAGATGGCGGGGCGAAGGCAAGTCTCGCGGCACGGTACTGCGCGCCTGAGTGCCGCTGCCGCTAGTCAAGGCGCGTGTTGGATGGACATTGTGCGTGGGGCGCGTTAACGTTGAATGCGTAGTTTGAGGAGCAAACATGAATTACGATTCGCACCAGAGAGCGGCTGAGTTTCACGAGATGGCTGCGCACGCTCATAGAGCGGCGGCGGCGCAACACGGCAAGGGAGAGCATCTTTCCGGACACGAGCACTCCAGACAGGCCATGGAACACGCCGCTAAGGCCTGGCAGTATTCGCAGGAAGCTCACGAACAATCTGCGATGTATTTCAAAGAGCAAAAGGAAAAGAAGAGCTAGTCGAATCGGCCCTGGCGAGAGGATCGGCCAGCCCGGAGCGAAAGCAAATTAGACAACACTTGACACGTCACATCGTTCACGCCGCAATCATCGCGTTAGAGCGAAATCCATCCTGCGAAAATCAGCCACAGCGATGTGACGCCGACGAGAATCCACAGAATCACGCCCTGCAATAAGGGACGCACTCCTACCTGCCGCAAAGTGGCGCGCGAGATTCCGGTTCCTATCAAATAAAGTGTGGCGGTCAGGCCCAACCTTCCCAGATTACTTAGCACACGCCAGAAACTTGCGAAGGCAGGGATGTAGGTACTGGCAACGGCGGCAAGACCGAAAAACAAAATAAACCAAGGCCAGCGAATGCTGCTCTTCGAGCGTTTTAGGATTGCCGCGCCCAACGCCACGGGAACGATCCAAAGCGCGCGCGTGAGCTTCACAGTCGTGCCGACGACCAGTGCGGCTGGGCCGTAGTGTGCGGCGGCGCCAACGACGGAGCTGGTGTCATGAATGGCTAGAGCTGCCCAGAGGCCAAATTGGGTTTGTGTCAGGTGCAGGAGCCAGCCGAGCGGAGGAAAAATCAGGAGCGCGATGGAATTCAAAATGAAGATGGTTCCCAACGAAACCGCCATTTCTTCGTCGCTCGCTTCGACGATGGGACCGACGGCGGCAATCGCGCTGCCTCCGCAAATGGCGGTCCCGGTGGAAATCAGAATCGATGCGGTCTTGTTCACACACAACAAGCGGCCGAGGAGAAGTCCGAAAATTAGCGCAAAAGAAATGCTGGCTGCGGTGTAGACAAAGCCGCTGCGACCAACGCGCAGCACTTCGTGTAAGTTCATTCCAAAGCCCAAACCTACGACAGAAGCTTGCAGGAGGAATTTCGAAAGGTTGCGGCTATCGGCCTGATAAGGATGGACGAAGGATAATCCGTAGAGCAAACCAAGGGCGAGAGCTACGGCCGGGGATATCACGCCGCTCGCGCAGAGAATGAATCCAACGAAAAAGAGAGTTTTTGTGTTCAGCTTATGTTCTCCGGCTCATCCCGCACCAGAAGAGGAAGGCATAAGTACACTATCATCGATTGCGGAATAGCCTACTCGATGAGGATAGGTTCTGTTGCGACGAGCGAGACAGCGAGCTGCGAGAGAAAATCATGGCGAACAGTGCGAGGGTCTCGACAGACACCGGAAAAAGGCCGGATCAGTCCTCATCCGAATCCTCGTCGTTGGGTTTGGCGGCTTGGGCATCAGTCGGCCAGTCCTCGAAGTAATTGTTGAGAATCAATAGCTTCTCGGTGAGGTCGCTAATTTCGAAGGTCGTTTCGGTGAGCTCGCGCGCGGCGACGACGCCCACGTCGATGTTACGGCGTTCGTTGTCGGTCGGCTCGCGGCCGCCGTCAGTCCAGCGCTTCATGGCCTCGAGTTGTTTGTTGATGCGGAGCATGGTGCTGTTAGCTGGAGCGCGCGCCACGAGCCGGCGCACCGTGTCAAGCGATTCGCCAAGCACGCGATGATAATCGAGTCTCGAATCAATCTCGCCATACTGTCCTGCCATCGCGGCTCCTTCCTTTACGGCCAGTGATTTGGTCTAGAGCTTATCTGAGAGCCGTACTACGGGTGAACTCCAGAGCGGTTCTAGGCGTTTCGCCGGGGATTGTCAATATGGTAGGAGTGCTTCGAGACTCGACAACCTGTGCGTGTCTGTTGTGGAGAGGGTGCGGGAGGCCAGCTTCGAGGAGACGGGGGTAGGGGGCGCATGTCCGGTGAATTTAGGGTAGACACAGCTACCCATTCTCAGTCAAATTATGGGTGCAGGTTCGGTGTCTTGGGAAGTTTGAGGGGGTCAGGCGATGCGACACGCTGCTCTTCTAATAGGGTGCATCCTTTTTCTCGCTATAAATGCAGGCGCGCAGGTAAATGTCGCCAACCTGGACGACACGTTTTCGCAAGTGTCACTGCTAACGCCATCGGGGAATTCGTTCAACTTCCCGGCTCTTCCAGTGACTCCGGCAGGGCTAACGGCCACGCCTGCGTTACCTATAACTTTGAGCGCGGATCCGCCGCAAAACGTGCAGAGCGTTTATGAGACTTATCATTGGCAGGCTTACATAGGCTATGAATACATGCGCTTCTATGAAGTACCGTCCATTACGGTGAATACGAATGGCTTCATGTACAGCCTGGTGTACTACGTTAAAGACTGGTTCGGGTTGGATGGCGAGTTTAACGCCACGCACCTGAACGAGCTCAATACTGGCGGATGGTTCTTGATGGGAGGAGGGGGGCCGCGGTTCAGATGGTCGGGTCCGCGAGGAATAGAACTTTGGGGCCACGCTCTGGGCGGATACTCCCACGCCACGCCACAAACGGCTTTTGGAGCCGAGCACGCAGCCGCTTTTGAGGCTGGTGGCGGCGTGGACATCAACGCACATTTCGGCAGGCTCTCCTACCGCGCCGAAGCTGACATGGTAGGGACGCGCTACTTCGGCACTTATCAATACAGCCCGAAAGTCTCAGTGGGTGTGGTAATCAAGTTCTAGCTTCGCAACGTTCGGGCCGGAGGATCGTTTGATGAGTCCTGTTCCGCAGTCAAACTCGCCGAGGGACAAGAAAAAGGCTCCGGACGCGAAGCCTTCCGAACCGAGCACTATCGATCCGGTTGATGAGGCTTCACGGGAATCTTTTCCCGCAAGCGACCCTCCAGCATGGGATCCCAAACCTGAAAAGAAGGACAAGAAAAAAGAAAAAAGCGCCGGCGGAACCTCGAAATAATTACGGCACCTTTCGTCCCGTTCTCTCATCCAAACGTAAGTCCACCAATCTGACGGGAATCTGTGCGCTGCACGGTTCGTTGCTCCATGAGAGGGAAAATGAAGGCGGAAAGAAATGAAACAAAAATCGTGCTGCAAGTTGGAACTGAGCTGCGCATCACCAATAAGGGCGACATCATCGTTGACAATCCGGAACTCGAGCTAGCGCGTGAAGTGGAAGCGGCAGACGCGACTCTGATGTACCGCTTCGATTCAGAACGGGGAGTGCACATTTTTCGCTTACTCGACCCGGTGGCCGATCACAAGCACGTGAAAACTCATCGCCGCGACGACTGATCTCCACATCAAAATCAACTAATCCGAACCAAGGTTCCAAAGAGGAGTTCCATGCTATTTGATGAGCTGACGATTCGCGAGCTGACGCTGCGCAATCGTATCGTTGTGTCTCCGATGTGCCAGTACTCGAGCGTAGATGGCTTTGCCAACGATTGGCACCTGGTGCATCTGGGGAGTAGAGCCGTGGGTGGAGCGGCCGTGGTTTTCACTGAAGCGGCGGCGGTGTCTCCGGAAGGCCGCATCAGCCCTCAGGATTTGGGAATTTATAAGGACGAGCACGTCGAGCAGCTCTCGCGAATTACGCGGTTTCTTCGCGAACAAGGAAGCATTCCGGGAATCCAATTGGCGCATGCGGGAAGGAAGGGCAGTACGGTTCGTCCGTGGGAAGGCAATGCGGCCATCCCTGAAGCAAAAGGCGGCTGGACGCCGGTAGCGCCCAGCGCTGTGCCGTTTTCAGAAGCGTATGCGAAGCCCGTTGCGCTGGACGAAAGTGGGATTCGAGGCGTAGTGAAATCTTTCGCGAACGCGGCTCGACGCGCGCTGGAAGCGGGATTTCAGGTGATCGAAATTCACTCAGCGCACGGCTACCTGCTGCACGAGTTCCTTTCACCCATCTCAAACAAGCGCACGGATTCCTACGGCGGCTCGCTGGAAAATCGCTGCAGGCTTTTGTGCGAAGTGGTTGCAGCAATTCGCGGAGTTTGGCCCGATGGTTACCCGCTCTTCGTTCGGATCTCGGCGACGGATTGGATTGAAGGAGGCTGGGATACCGATCAATCTGTGGAGTTGGCCAAGAAAATTGCGCCGCTAGGCGTTGATTTGATTGACTGTTCGTCGGGCGGAATTGCTCCCGGAGTGAACATTCCCATCCGGGCTGGATATCAGGTTCCGTTCGCGCGAGAGATTCGTTACGAAACCAAGATCATGACCGGCGCCGTCGGTTTGATCACCTCCGCGCGTCAGGCTGACACAATTCTTCTGGAGGAAAATGCGGATGTCGTGATAGTCGCCCGGGAATTTCTGCGCCAGCCTTATTGGCCACTCCAAATTGCAAGCGACTTGGGTTTTGCGGTTCCGTGGCCGGTGCAATATCTTCGCGCCGCGCAGGACGGAACGCCGGCCCGCGAGCCGATTCGTCTTCCAGAAGGGATGGAAGCGTTGGCGGAGCACGACGCGAATCTCGAATAGCGGAGTTGTGGGTCTCGAAGGATTGATCCGGCGAGTCTTGTGTTGCGGCGTTATCGCGCGCAGCTTTCAGCAACGGAAACACCCCTCGTTAACGCGCTAGTCCGGGCGCTCCAAACCATCTACCATGGCGTCGTGACGACTGCTTCCGAAAGCGGAACCATGCACCGGCGCATCGCTGCGGCTACTGGCATCGTGATGGCCAGCGTCCTGCTTAGCCGCATTCTGGGATTTTTTCGCGATTGGACACTGGCCCATCAGATGGGCTCGAACGCGGTGACGGATGCTTACAATGCCGCGTTCACACTGCCGGACTTTCTGAATTATTTGATCGCGGGAGGATCGCTTAGCGTCACATTCATCCCGGTTTTTGCGAAATACGCCGCGGAAAAACGGGAAGAAGAAGGCTGGCGCGTTTTTTCTACTGTGATCACCGTGATGGGTTTCGTTCTCGTGGGGCTAGTTCTGATCGGCGAGGTTTTTGCTCCACACATTGTGAACTGGATCGCTCCGGGCTTCAGCCCTCCGGAACGCGCACGTGTCGTTTTTCTTACCCGCTTGATGCTTCCCGCTCAAATTTGCTTTTACGAGGGGAGTATTTTGAGCGCTGTGCAGTATGCCAAAGGGCAATTCGTTATTCCTTCGCTGGCTCCTTTGATTTACAACATCGGAATCATACTCGGCGGCATTTTACTTGCGCCCATTATCGGCATCACGGGATTCGCAGTCGGGGTGTTAGCGGGTGCTATCACAGGGAATTTTCTTCTTCAGATATACGGCGCGCATCGTGCGGGCGCCAGCTACTCGCCCAACTTCGACGTGAAACATCCCGGCTTCTGGCTTTTCCTAAAGCTTTCAGTGCCGATCATGCTGGCGGTATCGGTTTCTTTCGCGGATGACTGGATCATTCGCTATTTTGGATCATACCTTCAGGCGGCGTCGATCACCTGGCTGACGTACGGAAAAAACCTGATGCGAGTACCGCTTGGGCTGGTGGGGCAGGGAGTTGGCGTGGCGTCGTTTCCATTTCTGGCCCAGTTATATTCGGAGAAAAAATTCGAGGAATTGAACAACGTCCTGAATACTACGTTCAAAGGGCTGATATTTCTGCTGCTTCCGATCTCCGCCTTGACGATCGCTCAAAGCGTTCCAATCGTGAATCTGGTGTTTTCGCACACGCGCATGCACGGTCCGGACCTTTTCGCGACCAGTCAAACGCTGGCATATTTTTCGATTGGAATGTTCGCCTGGGGGGCACAATACATCGTCGCCCGGGGATTTTACGCGACGCGCGACACGATTACTCCGGCTATAGTCGGCACGCTTATGACCGCGCTCAACATTCCGGTGTACTGGTGGCTCGCCCATCACCTGCAGTATCGCGGTTTGGCGCTGGCCAGCTCGATCGGCATCATTGCCTACACGATAGTTCTGTTCATATTGTTGGGACGCCGCACGAAAAATCCGGAAGAGGGAAGCCTTGTTGTTTTCTTTCTGAAAATGACGACGGCTTCGCTCGTTGCCGGGGTGGCATGCTACCGGCTTACGCTTTTTCTTGAAACTCAGATACCTTGGCAAAAGATCTGGGGCGCGCTTCTTTTGCTGGTGGCTGTGACTTTGGCCGGGATTTTGCTGTTAGTGATCTTGCTGAAGATTTTGCGTGTGCCGGAGCTCGATCACTACTTGCGCAAAGCCTGGGCTTTTACCGGCTTGGAGAATTGATTCAAGGCAACGGCTCGAGAACCGGGTGCAAGCTCACCTGGCTGCCTTTCATCACTTCGATTTCTCGTTTCCAATCTTTCTTGCCGCTGGCTTTGATTGTTATCTGATGAGTTCCAGTCGCGAGGGAAATGGTTGAAGGCGTGTCGCCCACAAATTTTCCGTCGATGTAGATTTCCGCACTGACTATTTCTGACGAGAGAATCAGGATGCCGGTGTCAGAACCGGGGACCGTGCCGGAAAACGCTTTATTACCGGAAACCTTTTCCGACGGTGATTCTTGTCCCGGATTTTGTTTTGCCGCGGAAAGAGGTCCGGCGCCCATTTCGGCGCTGGACGCTTTGGAAAAAGGTTTGAGCGTGGCTTGAACTTCGTCTGCCTTTAGTAGCCAATATCTGCCGCGGTCGTGGCCCTTTAAGTCGCGCCACTCGTACGGCCCCTCAGTGATTGTAGATTCTTGCGACGTATAGCCGTCCTTGAAGATCCGAATCACCATGGGATGTTCGAGCCGCGCTGCGAACACGGTGTGAGGTTTGTGAAAGTAGCCGCCGGGGTAACTTATTTTGTAAGGAGTAGTGCCCACGAGCACGCCATCGATTTCAACGCTGGCTCCTGCGGGTGAACTCGTGACTTTTAGAGTTTCGGCGGAGGACGACGATGAGGTCGTCGTAGCGAACGCCAGTAGCGCAAGCGAGACGCAGAACCGTCGCAGACCTAAAACACGCACCCAAGCTCTCCGAGAGGATTAGAGATGACATAAAACTGTCACTTGGTCCGAGTGCGGTCAATCCGGTTAAGTACGCAAAGACGGATGAGGGTAATGCGTCCGACGCTACGAAGAGCCGAAATACCCTGCGGCAGTTATTTTAGATATTCGGCGAGCCAGCCGAGAAAGGTTTTGTACCAAAGCTCGCTATTTTGAGGCTTCAAAACCCAGTGGCCTTCGTCAGGGAAAATCAGGAGTTTCGAAGGGACGCCTTGCCTCTGTAGCGCAGCGAAAAATTCGAGGTCCTGGGTATAGGGCACGCGAAAATCGAGTTCGCCTCCAACTACCAGCGTAGGCGTCTTATATTTTCCGAGCGCAGAGGCAAATTCGCTCGGCGACCATTTTCTGTAAAGCTCGGGATTTGCCCACGGTGTACCGCCAAACTCCCATTCGGAGAACCAGAGCTCTTCAGTCGCACCCATACTCACCGCGTCATACGGACCTGCGTGGCTGATCAGACATTTGAAACGGCCGGTATGCGTCGCGATCCAATCGATCATATATCCGCCGTAGGAGCCGCCGGCCGCACCGACTCGCGAGCCGTCGATAAAGGAGTATTTCGCGATGGCCGCGTCCAAGCCTTTCATCAAATCTTGGTGTGCTTTACCGCCCCAATCGCGGCTGACTTCGGCGGTAAATTTCTGGCCGTAACCGGTAGAGCCGCGCGGATTGATGGCCAACACGACGTATCCCGGCGCGGCCATCAATTGCTCGTTCCAGCGATAGCCCCAGGCGTCCGTCCAGGCGCCCTGGGGTCCGCCGTGAATCAGCAACAACGCGGGATATTTTTTCAACGGATCGAAGTGGGGCGGGCGGATAACGAAACCTTCCACTGGCGTCTTTTCCGCACCTTCGAACTTAAATATCTCCGGCTTGGCGAGATCGAGCTGCGAGAGCAGCACCGCATTCTGGTGCGTGAGCTGACGAACGTCGGAGCCGTCGGAGTTGGCGGCAAAAATTTCGGCGGGCATCGTCAAACTCGTGCGGGCAATCGCGAGCGTTCTTCCATCTTCACTGACGTCGAATTCCTGGTTGAAATTGCCGCTGATGATCACTTTCGCCGAGCTTCCGGGCGCAGCTGTTATCGAATAGATGGGCATTTCGCCTTTATCTTCGGCGTTGAAATAGAGCGACTTGCTATCGGGAGCGAACGCGTAGGACTCCACGCTGCTGTCGAAAGTTTCCGTCAAATTGATTTGCTTGCCGCCCTGGCGCGCATAGAGCATGAGCCGCCAACGGTCGGATTCATATCCCGGCTGCATTTGGGCGCGATAGGCGATCCACATTCCATTGGGTGAGTAGGCCGGTCCCCAATCGTCGCCCGGATTCGTGGTGATCCTTTTGGGTTCGCTCGCGCCGGAAACCGGCACGGTGAAAAGATCGCCGTTCGTGCTGAGGGCTTCGTCTTTGTCGGTGTTCGCTGTGAAACAAAGCTCGCGACTATCGGGAGAAAAGGCAATTGGTTCGGGAGCGCCGAGGTTGAATGGAGGCACGTCGTAATTCGCACCCGGCGTGAGATCCCGTGGAGTTCCGCCACTCGCAAGAACCAGGAAAAGATGGCTACGCTTGCCGTCCGACCAACCGGTCCAATGCCGGTACAGCAATTTGTCGTAAATACGAGCTTTCACTTTGCTCTTTTCTTTTTCGGCGTCGCGGCCGGCGTTGCAAGAGTCGTCTTTGCAGTCGGGATAGACGCTGGAGATGAACGCGATGGCTTTTCCGTCTGGCGACCACAATTCATTGTCCGCGCCGGTGGAAAGTGAAGTGACTTTAGTTGCTTCGCCGCCTTCGAGGTTCATCCAAAACACTTGCGGATTGTTTTCCACGCGGGCTGAAAGGAAGGCAAGCTTCTTGCCATCGGGCGACCAGCGAGGCCGTGTGTCGGTTCCGCCGCGGGTCAATTGGCGCGCCTCGCCGCCGGAGCTGGCGACGATCCAGATGTTGCGGACGCTGCGGTTCGCATCTAGGTCCGGCGTGGACACGGAGTAAGCGATCCATTTCCCGTCCGGAGAAACCTGCGGCTCGCTGACGCGATGCATCGAAATCAAATCCTGAAAAGTAATGGCGCGCTTGCGCTGTTCTTGCGCCTGTAGCGAAACCGGCGTTGTCGCGGCCATGGCCGAGATGATTACACATGCGGCCAATACCCTGGAGATGGTTCGCGCGCTGATCTTCACTTTTCCTCCTGGTTCATATCGCACAGACTCATTCGCAATGTCATCTAAATCAATTCGCGTCGCCGGACTCATCGAAGTGCGTGAGTCCAAAAAAACAGCACTTATTGCTTTCGTGTGCTGAGGAAAATCAACGAGCCGCCGGCGATTATGAGAAGCACGCCAAAAACTCCGGGAATTTGGATAATTCGCGTCGTTTCGACGATCGTCTTCACCGAGCCAATCTGAATTTCATTCTTCCTGGAAGGCATGCTGAGACTCGGATGAATCAGCGCCGCAATACCAGCAGCGACCAGTAAGGCGCCTATCACGGCGAATGGGTGAATCTTCATAAGAACATTATCCCAGTCTGGGCGCGAATCAGATGCACCTCTTTTTGCCGAGAATGCCTCGCAGTGCGCCCGCCCGTGAGCTAATGAAATTCCTTATTCAATCGCTTGCATCGGCCTGGGCATCATTGGCTTCAAAATTTCGCCGAGGTAATCCGGTTTGCTTTGGTCCCGTTCGAGATGAGGGCTGCGAAGGCCCCCGTGATAGTCGATGGAACGCGTTTGATACTGCGCGCCATTAGCCACGATGACCTGTATGGGAGTCGTGGAAGATTTCGACTGTTCAATCGCGTGCTTTATTTCGTCCGGAGAATATTGTTTACCCGCGACAGCGATGATTTTCATGCCGGGGCCGATTCCGGCGTTGTAAGCAGGGCTTCCATGAATTACGTCGCTCACGGTTCCGTCGTCGGATACGAGCATGCCGAGGGTGAGGGTCAGATTCGAGTGCTTCGCGAGGGCGTCTTCAAGCGCCTCCGCGCCATTGGGCTCTTCGCTGTAGACGAGTTTCCAGCCGCTGTTCTCGACGGCTTCAATCGGAGTTTTTGTGGAAGTTCCGTCAAGGTGCGAGCGGAGAAAGCCAGTCCAGTCGTAGGGCGCGAGGCCGTTCAACGTGGCCACCACATCTTCGAACGTGTAGGGTTTCAGCGCCGGAGTGCCTCCCGGGCCTCCATGAAAAATGAGGCAAAAATCGTTCATGGACTTCTTATCTTTTGTGAGAGCGCGGAGCGTGGCGTCCACATCGAGCCAAAGCAGTTGGCCTTCTTCGTAAAAATCGGTGCCGCGTCGCCAGTTGGACCAATCCTCGGTGGCGTTGTAAAGGAACGGAGCGGCGTCGGCAGTATCCTGAAGCGGGCGCCAGTCGCGTCCCGGACGATTTTCATACTGTGCAACTAGCGCGCTGAGCTCCTCCATCGACTGGTTCTGGGTGAGCAGGCCACTTCGCGCGGTGAGAACAAAGCTGCCAAGATATTCTGTGAGCCCTTCATATACCCAGAGGAGATCGTCTTTCATCGGCTGTTGATAATCCGACGTAGCCAGGCCTTCCGGGCGGCGATATTTTCCGTTCCACGAATGCGCGTACTCGTGGGGAAGAAGTCCGGCGAACGCCAGAAGCTCCGTTTCGTCGATCAGGCTGCGTTCCGCGGTGCGATCGTCGCTCGACTCGTGATGCTCCAGGCCGAAGTGAGCAACGTCGTCGCTGAGCGTAAGCAAGAAATGATAGTCGCGATAATGGCGTGAGCCGAAAAGCGCGCCTGCCTCGACGACGAGCTGATGGAAATGCATCTGAGTTTCTGGAGACATGGCCAATGCTGCTTCGCTGTCCGCGGCGATGTCGATGTAATGCGACGGATTTTGTCCGGGCGTAAGCTGGATTTCGCGGAAGTAGCGTCCGGCAAGCACAGGAGAATCCACGAGAGTGTTCAGCGGCACGGTGGAGAAATCAATCGTGTCGCCATTCTGTTTGGCACCGGGGAGAGCGGTGCCGAACTTCCATCCGGCGG
Organism: Candidatus Acidiferrales bacterium; assembly: GCA_035603075.1. Classification (GTDB taxonomy): domain Bacteria; phylum Acidobacteriota; class Terriglobia; order Acidiferrales; family UBA7541; genus Palsa-295. The sequence goes on from DATNLC010000091.1 coordinate 17,655, forward strand.
GGAGTTTTAGACTTGGGGTGAAAGTGACGTCATGAATGTTGAAGCCTTTGGGGTAGAGCAAAACCTGATTCCAGCTTAGAACGTTTAAGGAACTTGTTGCCGAAGCGCCAGCTGAAAAGCCCCCCGCAGGAGCAGACAGGAGAAAGTCGAAATCGGCATGTAGGGTGGCGACTCCAGGCGGAATATCCACATGGAGCGAGAACATTTCCACCAGGTCACGGCGCCAGGGGATCGTTTTGCCTTCTCCGCTGAATTTCATTCCGGCAACTTCGATGATGGGGCCATCGGGCATATGCTCGCCCGGAATCCACTCCGGGTAATAGAGCGTCAAAGGGCCGGGCTTGACCGGAATTTCCATTTTCACGTGCAGAATCTTTTGCGGCGCTTGCGAAGCATCCACGAACAAGCGAATCGGACCTGCCGTCTGAGCCTGCACACTCGAGCTTGCAAGCAATGTCACAGTAGCCAGCAGCAAGCCCGCCATCCACATCGTTCTCCGCATCATTCTCCCCATCATGCCCCCTGTTTCTTTCGTACCTTGAGTTTGACGCGATTCACGCGATTATGATTCAGCGCAGAGAGTCGGCGTGAAGCAAAAACTCCTCGAAACGCGCTCAGAAATTCTTAGCTCCGACTTCGGCGAACAAGAACTGCAGAACATCCGTGTCTTCTTCGATAATTTTGCTCACCGGACGGCCCTCGCTGTGGCCCAATTTTGTGTCATACATCAGCAGGATGGGCTTGTCCCCGGCTTGCGCGGCTTGCATTTCGGCGGTCATCTTCCGAGCGTGCAGCGGGGCTACGCGCGTATCGCTGTCGCCGGTGAGAAACAGGACGGCCGGGTATTTTGTGCCCTTGATGACGTGGTGGTACGGCGAATAAGCGAAGATGAAAGGGAACTGTTGCGGGTTATCGGACGAGCCGTACTCGGTGACCCAAAATCGCGCCACCAGAAATTTCTGATAGCGCACCATGTCAAGCAGCGGATAGCCACACACGATAGCGCCAAACAGGTCAGGGCGCTGGGTCATCGCGGCGCCCATCAGGAGACCGCCATTGCTGCGCCCAATGATTGCGAGCCGCTCGGGCCGGGTGTAGTGGTTTGCGATCAGCCATTCCGCTGCGGCGAAGAAATCGTCGAAGACGTTTTGTTTTTTTTCGAGCATCCCGGCGTGATGCCAGTCCTCGCCGAATTCTCCTCCGCCGCGCAGATTGGGCAAGGCAAAGACGCCGCCGTGCTCGGCCCATACGATGGCGTCGTCGCGGAACGCGGGAGTCTCACTCACATCAAAACCGCCGTAAGCGGTCATTAGCACGGGGTTCGATCCATCGAGCTTCAGTCCCTTCTTGTAGAAAAGAAACATGGGCACACGCGTTTTGTCCTTCGACTCGTACCAGATTTGTTTTACTTCGAACTGACTGGTGTCGACGGGAACGGCCGGTTTGGCCCAGACTGTGAGCGAGCGTTGGACAACGTCGAAGCGATAAATTGTGGATGGAATTGCAAACGACTGGAATGACAGGAACGCTTCGGGATTCTGCCATCTGCCGGCAATTCCGTTCACATCGCCCAAAGCCGGCAACGAGATTTCTCCCGCAGCTTTGCCGTCCGCTTCAAAGACTTTCAGTTCTGAAACTGCGTTATGGGAATACTGCGCGATGAGTTTTCCGCCGACCAATCGAAAACTCTCCAGCCGCGACTGGTTCTCGGGGATGGTTTCCTTCCAGTTCTCCTGGGCGGGATTCGCCAGTGGAACGGACAGTACACGCCACTTCGGAGCCTTCCAATTCGTTTGCAAGTACAGAGTGTCACCTGCGATTTCGCCTTGGAAGCATGAACCGATGGTTTTTACGACGGGCGTGATCGGGCCACCCTTCGCGAGGTCTTGAAAATAGATCTCGGATTTCTCGCACGCCGAGCCGTAAATTGCGGTGAGAAGGAGATAACGACCGTTTTCGGAGACGTTCGCCGAAATAAGCTTGTCCGGTCCGTATCCGTCGCCGAAAATCATGGCGTCTTTTTCAGCGCTCGTTCCCATCGCGTGGTAATAAGCTCGCGGGCCGGCTTCGGTAAGCTTCGAATAATAAAATCCGCTTTTATCGATCTTGAACGATGTGCCGGAAAGGTAGCGAGCGCGGGGCAGGGAATCGGCAATCTCCTTGTGTGTATCGGTATCGATGAAATGAACGGCCACTTCGTCCTCGCCGCCTTTGCGCACGCCGTAGGCGACGAGCTTTCCATCGTCGGAAATGCCGTCAAAATTCACACTGGTCGTGTGGTCGGAGCTCAGCGAAGCAGGGTCCATTAACACCTCTTCCGGGCCTGTCCCTCGCCGCATGTAGAGAACGAACAGATCCTGACCTGCGGCACGTTTCGAATAGAAATAACGGCCGCCTCGTTCGATGGGCAGGCGAATCGTATCGACTTTGATCAGTTCGCCCAGCCGCTTGGCAATCGCTTCGCTTCCGGGAAGCGTTTTCAGCAGGCTTTGGGTGCAGGCATTCTGCGCATCAATCCAGGCGCGCGTTTCCCGACTGTTCTGATCCTCGAGCCAGCGGTAGGGATCGCTCACCGCGACACCGTGGATGATCTCGTTCGCGTCCTCGACGCGCGTCGGCGGCGGGCACTTCACATTATTGTCCTGAGCCATGGTGGGAACTGCGCTCGCGGCAAGACATGCAAGCGCGAGCAACAGGAGATATGCGATTTGAACTCTGGGTCGAGCAAGTGAGAAAGTAGTTCGTGACGTCAGTCTGCTTGCAGCGCGTTCCGAGAAGCTCGTCTCCAAATTGTGCCTCCGTTGGCAAGTCTCAAACGACCGGCGTGGCCATCTTTCGTGGCGGATTGAAGAAAGGTAATTCTCTAGTCGTAGCCCGCACCTTGTGACGCACGGCTTCGACGGTGAGTTCCATCTGAAGTTCGACTCCTGTGGCGGCATGTTCCCGATTCAGGCTAGCGAGAGCGATCATTTTCTTCAGCGTTGGCGACCAAGTGGTCGAAGTTGCTTTGCCGACTTGCAGGCCGCCGCGATATACCGGGACGGGGACACGCGACGCCGTGCTCTGTACCTGCGGCCCTAAGCCCACGGCGTCATAGAGCCGTTCGACGTCCTCCCAGTTGATTTCGAGTCCCATCAACAGCCGTTTGGCTCCGCGGCGGTTTTCCTCTTCCAGCGCTTGGCGGCCGATGAAATGCTCTTTTTTCAAGTCCACCAGGCGTCCGAGTCCGATTTCGTAGGGAGAGTATTTTTGCGACTCGATCAGCGCTCGCTTGCTGCTGAAATAATCCACTTCGATCAGGATGAGCCCGGCTTCAATGCGCGCCACATCGAGAGCCAGCATTCCCGCGGGATGCAGGTCAAATTGCCGGCCATTTTCCATCAGCGCATCCCACACTTTCGGCGCATCGTTCCAGGGCATCCAGATTTCGTAACCCAGGTCGCCGGTGTATCCCGTCCGCGAAATATCCACTTCGATGCCGGCGATTTTTCCGTGAGTGAAGCGAAAATATTTCAAATTCGCGATGTCGGCTTGGGCAACTTTGGTCAGGAGGCGTCCGGACGTGGGGCCTTGCAGGGCTAGCGCTGCAACCTTGTCGGAGATATCTTCGATATTTACATCGAGCCCCAGCGCATTTTGGTGAAACCAGCGCATGCTGGGGTCCGCCGCGGTCCATCGATAGGTATTCTCGGCGAGGCGGGAGATAGTGCCGTCGTCGATTACTTTTCCTTCCTCATCGCACCAACAGCAGTAAATCACCTGTCCCGCGGAGACTTTATTGATATCGCGAGTAATCACGCGATTCACTAGTTTGGTCGCGTCCTTGCCGGTCAAAAGATATTTGTAGAGCGGAGAGACGTCGATCAAAGCGCTGGCATTGCGAATCGCGTTGTATTCGTGGTCGTGGTGCATTTCGTAAACGCTTACGGCGTAATAGCCCGACCATTCGCGATAATTCATGCTCTCGCAAAGTTTTGAGGTTCTGTCGTGAACTGCTGTTCCAATCGGCAAAGAAGCTCCCGGATTCTAAGAAATGGCTTACAAAATGCCGCATAACTCGGCGCGCGATTATAGTGCGCGCGTCGCAGCTACCGCAAGGCGAAGTAACCGAATTCGCGAGCAGCTGCTGAGTTGGACGGGATCTGAAAGCTCGTGGCCAGCCGTTGCACAGCCCGGTTACGAGGGCAGCGTTTGCCCTTTTGTTTCGAGGCCGAAAGGCAGGACGAGCAGTCCGAAGGCGAACGCAATGGAAGTCAGCGCCACCGGAGTCCCGATCGTGTGGAAGTGAGCAACACCCGCGCCCACCAGGAAAGTGAACCCGGCGCCGAAAAACCTTCCCACCGACGTGGCGAAAGCGAATGCGCTCCCGCGGCATTCCGTGGGGTATTGCTCCGGCAACCAAAGTGTGTACATGGCAAAATTGGCGCCGCCCAGTCCCAGGAAAAACAGAGCGACAAAAAACCAGTGCAATGCATTAGCCGGCAGGTAGAAGACGTATCCGAAGCCAATCGCGATCGACAACATCATGCAGATATAGTACAGAGCTAACGTCCAGCGGCGTCCCAGGCTTTCGGCAATGGGAGGCAGAATGATGCAGCCCAGAATTGTGGCGGCCGAAAGCAGCATAGTAGCCACGGAGACGAGGTGAGTTACTTGGACTCCTACAATTTTCTGGTGCCCGGCCAACTCCGTGACGGCGGCAGGCACATACACCGAACCAGCCCACAAGCCGATAATGGATATGAGCACATATGTTGAATTCAGCAGCGTCCGTCTGCGGTATTCAGGCGCGAATAAAACGGCGAGAGGTCTGAAAATCGACCAGGTGCGGATTTCCTGTACTTTGTTTTGCCACCGCTGAGGTTCTTTCACTCCGTAGCGGATGAAGCCCACTAGAAGAGCCGGCAATCCTCCCAACGCAAACATCGCGCGCCAGCCGTGATGTGCGCCGACGAGATAATTGGCAAGTCCGGCGAGGAAGAAACCGACGTAATACCCTGTATGCATCCAGCCGGCACCCATCTTGCGACGGTCTTCCGGCCATTCTTCGGCGACGAACGTTCCACCCATGGCCCACTCGCCCCCAATTCCAATTCCGGCGAGAAAGCGAAAGGCCGCGAGTTGCCACACGCCGGTGCTGAAGCAGCAAAGGAAAGTGAACAGTGAATACCAAATAATGGTGAACATAAGGGTGCGCACACGCCCGTACTTGTCCGCGACCGGGCCCCACAAAAAAGCGCAGCCCCAACCCACAAGGAAAAGCGCGAACAGCAAACCTCCGTAATAACCCACACCGACCACATCGTTGCGAAGCCCGGATTTCGGCAGGAGTTCCTTTAGCGCGGGAACCAGCACCAAAGCAAAGATGTAAGAGTCCATTCCATCCAAAGCCCAGCCGCCCCAGGAGGCGAAAAAACCGCGCCACTGATTTCTGGTGAGTTGTGTGGGAGAAGTATCCATTCAGGAACCCTCGATTCGAACGTCCGGCTCGGACATCCTACGCTCCTCCTATTTTGGGTACAACTGATTCGCCAACGAACGGACTTGAGGAATTGGTGGAGTTCGAGGGTTCGGCCGCGCGATCGTACGATGCTTGACTCAAAGTCACGGGTCTTGGTTCCTTGTTGTGAGACCGGGCTTGCGCTTGTAGAATGCAACGGCTTCTGCGGCGGGCATTACTGCGCAAAGTTCATCGCAAAACCCTCATGGCGAAAAGGTACGACGTTATCGTAATCGGCGGCGGCCACAACGGCTTAGTGAACGCGGCGTACCTTGCGAAAGCGGGTAAGAAAGTTCTGGTTCTCGAGCGCCGGTATGTCCTCGGCGGTGCGGCCGTTACGGAAGAAATTATTCCCGGATTCAAGTTTTCCGTTTTTTCGTATGTGGTCTCGCTCCTGAGGCCGGAAATTATTCGCGACCTCGATTTGCCGCGCCACGGTCTCGAAATTCTTCCTCTCGACGGCACCATCACGCCGATGCAGAACGGCGATTATCTCTGGCGCGAAAATGACCATGGCAGAACGCGGCGAGAACTCGAGCGGCACTCGAAACTGGACGCCGAGGCTTACGAAGAATTCGGCAAGTCAATGGTGGCAATGTGCCGATTCGTAAAGCCGATTCTCGGCATGATTCCGCCGGACCCAACTTCGCTCGATCCGCGCGATCTGAAGAAACTGGGGTTTCTCGGCAAGCGCTTCCAGGATCTCCCGGCGGAGGATAAATACAATCTCGTTCAGCTGATGACCATGAGCGCCGCAGATTTTCTGGATCAATGGTTTGAGACAGATGTGCTGAAGGCCACGATGTCCGCGTCGGGGATCATTGGAACTTTTCTCGGCATTCGCTCACCGGGGACTGCTTACGTTTTGCTGCATCACTACATGGGAGAAATCGACGGCGCGTTTCGCTCCTGGGGATTCAGCCGCGGCGGCACGGGCGCGATTTCCAACGCAATTGCCGGCGCAGCAAAAGAAGCAGGAGTGGAGATTCGCACGGAAGCAGCGGTGAATCGCATTTTGATCAAGAACGGCGCGGCGCAAGGCGTGGTGCTCGAAGGCGGAGAAGAAATTCATGCGGACGTAGTTTCCTCCAGCGTGGATCCGAATCTCACATTCCTGAAATTTATAGAAGAACGCGAGCTGCCCGGAGATTTTCTGGAGGAAGTACGCCGCTACAAATATCGCGGCTCTTCGGGAAAAGTGAATCTGGCGCTGGACGCGCTGCCGGATTTCACTTGTCTGCCAGGGCCGGGACATCATTTGCGCGGCGCGATGTCCATTTCACCTTCGATGGAATACATGGAGCGTGCCTACGATCAAGCCAAGTACGGAGAATTCTCGCGTCGGCCGTACATCGACATGGTGATTCCGACGCTCACCGATCCGTCCGTGGCGCCGCCTGGAAAGCACATTCTTTCCTGCTTCGTGCAATATGCTCCGTATAAATTGAGCAGCGGAAATTGGGACGAGCAGCGCGAAGCGTTTGGCAACACGGTGATCGATACGATTGCCGAGTATGCGCCGAACATAAAAAACGTCATCATCGGGAAGCAATTCATCACGCCGCTGGACATCGAGCGCCAGACCGGCCTAACCGAAGGCAATATTTTCCAGGGAGAGCTTTCGCTGGAACAGCTTTTCTTTTTACGTCCGGCGGCGGGTTGGGCGCGGTACCGCACGCCGATCAAAAAATTGTACATGTGCGGGTCAGCCACGCATCCGGGTGGCGGAATCATGGGGGCTCCGGGACGGCTCGCAGCGTTAGAAATTCTAAAAGACACAGGCAAGGGGAAGAACTGACCGTGGCGGCACAGCGCGAAATCGTGATTCTTGGCGGCGGGCACAACGCGCTGGTGGCAGCGTTCTACCTCGCGAAAAAAGGATTTAAGCCGCTGGTGCTGGAACGCCGCGACGTCGTTGGTGGTGCGGCGGTGACGGAAGAATTTCATCCCGGGTTCCGCTGCTCGACTGTGGCGCACGCCGCCGGGCCCCTGCTACCGAGTATCGCCAGCGACATGCAGATTGCGAAACACGGCCTGCAAATGATCGAGCCGAACGTGCGAATGTTCGCGCCATCGCAGGACGGACGCGGGTTGATTTTGCGTTCTGATGTTGATGCTACCGCCCGTGAAATCGAGAAATTCTCGAAGCGCGATGTTGCCAAGTATTTGGAACTGGAAAAGGGACTTGCCCGGGCCGGCGAAATAATTGCTGAAGTGCTGGCCTTAACTCCGCCGGAGATCGATAAGCCCTCGAAAGAAGATATTTGGAAGCTGCTGAAGGTTGGGCGCAAAGTCCGCGGCCTCGGCAAGAAAGAAATGATGCGGCTGATCCGTTGGGGTCCGATGGCCGTCGCGGATTTCGTCGCGGAGTTTTTCGAAACGGATTTGCTGCGCGCGGCGATTGCTGCGCGCGGAATTTTCGGCGCGGCGATGGGACCATGGTCCGCGGGCTCGACGACTCTTTTGCTGTTGCGCGCGGGCGCCGATCCGCATCCGGCGGGGAGTTCGGCTTTTCCACGCGGTGGAATGGGCGCGTTGACTGCTGCGATGGCTGCGGCTGCAAAACAGGCAGGAGCAGAAATCCGTACGGGCGCGGAAGTGAAACAGATTCTGGTGAAAAACGGGCGGGTGACAGGTGTAGCGCTCGCGAACGGCGAAGAGATTGCGGCGAAGTCCGTGGTTTCCGGCGCAGATCCGCGGCGAACCTTTCTGGGATTGCTCGATCCGGTCCATTTGCCGCCGAGTTTTGTGGTGAAGATGCAGAATTATCGTTGCAACGGGACAGCCGCGAAGTTGAACGTAGCTCTCGATGCGCTACCGACATTCGCGGCACTGAAGAATGTTCCGGACGGAAACTCTGCGCTCGCGGGGCGGATTCACATCGGTCCAGGAATCGATTATCTGGAACGGGCTTTCGACGATTCGAAGTACGGGGAGTTTTCGCGCGCGCCGTATCTGGATATCGCGATTCCTTCGATTTCAGACGGGTCGCTTGCGCCGACGGGCAAACACGTGATGTCTATCTATATGCAATTCGCTCCTTACAAATTGAAACAGGGCGATTGGGAGCAGCAGCGCGATGCGTTGCGCGATACGGTGTTGAATACGCTCGCGGCGTACGCGCCGGATCTTACTTCGAAAATTCTGGCGGTACAGATGATCACACCAAAAGATCTGGAATCCACGTACGGTTTGACCGGTGGACATCCGTTTCACGGAGAACTATCGCTGGATCAGATTTTCACCATGCGTCCGCTGCTCGGGTGGGCGCGTTACGCGACCCCGATAGCAGGATTTTACCTCTGCAGCAACGGCACGCATCCGGGCAACGGATTCACTGGTGCTTCGGGCCACAACGCCGCGCGCGAAATTCTGAAACACATTCGCAAGTAACAAAATTTTCATGCGGCTTTGCTTGGGATTTGGCTTACACCTCGATGGTGCCGGTACACGTGGAGAGGGCCATGGTTACTCAGGGCTTATTGACCTGTATATAAGGGCCGAGTACACTCAACCTTTCCATCAGAAGCGTAGGTTCTAACAGATACGCGGATTTCGCATTGAGGCGTCGGATGAATGCTGCTGCCGGATTTTCGTTGCCGACTGTTTCTCTTCGCGTGCTCCTCTTTTGTGTGCTGACGCCGTGCGCCGTTCTTTCGGCGGCACAATCCCCGCAAACCGACTCCCAACAACAAACACCCGCAGCCGCGGCAAGCTCCGAAGTTAGGACGACTCAGCAATCAGCGCCGGCACCTCTGGCGAAAACTCCCACCTCGGATGCAACTTCTGAGGTAGATGCACATCCGAGCGTGCCCTTCGAATCGCACGTGAATCTGGTCCCAGTCCGCGTCGTTGTGCATGATTCGAGTGGCAAAGTGGTGACTAATTTGACGAAGGAAGATTTTCGGCTATTTCAAGACCGCAGGGCTCAAACCATTTCTGTTTTTACCGTCGAAACTCCGGCCTCGACTGCGAAACAGGTTGTGCGAGGCGAAGCCACCGGAGAACCCGTCGATACGACGAAGGATTTGGTTCCGGGGACGTTGGTGATGCCGACGCGTTTCGTGGCACTTCTGTTTGACGATGTACATCTCAAAATGCAGGACCTCCTGCAGGCGCGCGTCGCGGCGATGCACTATCTGGATTCCTCGATCGATCCAAGCGAGCGCGTTGCCATCTTTACCACCTCGGGCCAGACGCAAGTGGACTTCACGGACGATCGCGCAAAAATCCGCGCAGTGGTGGCGCAACTCATGCCCCATCTTATCGGTGCATACGATCCAACAGAAGACATCGACCAGTGCCCGCAGATGGGTTATTACGAAGCCGACGAGATTCTAAACAAGAACGACCAGAATGCTATCGCTGCGGCGACTGCTGACGCGGCAGCTTGCCTCGCGCGCACTGCTTTGTCCGGGATTGAAGATCCTAGCTTGGCCGTTCAGAGGTCGGCTCAGGAAATGTTGCTCTACGGGGATACGAACGCGGAATATGCGACGCGGCGGTTAGTGGAAGTGGTGCGTCGAATGTCGGCTCTTCCAGGCCAGCGTAGCATTGTTCTGATCTCGCCTGGATTTCTCATCACTACGACTCATCAATACGACATTTCAGACGTAATCGACAGGGCCACGCGTGCGAATATATTCATTAATTCGCTCGACGCGCGCGGGCTTTATACCGTCGATGCCAATGGCGACATTAGCCGCCCTCTGCCGATTTTTTCCAACCCAGCGGCAGCAGGTCAGGGCGCGATTTACCGATCTCAGGAACAAGCGAGTCAATCGGACGCGATGGCCGAACTTTCCGACGGAACAGGCGGTCTTTTTTTTCGCAACAACAACAACCTTGACGCCGGATTCCGCAATGCTGTCTCCGTGCCGGAAGTTAGCTACCTGCTCGCCTTCACTCCAGAAGCGTTAAGGTTCGACGGCAAGTTCCACCAGATAAAAGTAACTCTAGCTACCAAAAGTTATACCGTCCAAGCTCGGCGCGGTTTTTTCGCGCCCAAACACGGGCAAACTCCGGAAGAGGCTGCCAAGCAAGATATTGAGGAGGCGGTCTTTTCGCAGGAGGAACGGCAGGGAGTTCCCATCGAGCTTCAGCTGCAATACTTCAAGAGCAACGCCGTGGACGCAAAACTATCCGTTCTCACGCGGGTGGATGTAACGCGCGTCCGCTTTGAAAAAACAGAGGGTAGAAACCTGGGCAATCTGACGGTGGTGGCGGCGCTATTCGATCGAAATGGGAATTTTATCAGTGGAAACCAGGAAAGCGTCGGCCTGCGGCTCAAGGACGCAACGCTGGAAAAATTGTCTCACTCGGGTATGACCGTGAAGATGGGTTTCGACGTCAAACCGGGCGGCTATATTGTGCGCTTGGTTGTGAGAGACTCGAAAGCGTCCCTCTTATCAGCTCGAAATGGTGTGATCGAGATACCGTAGACAAGAAGCTGAATATCTACGCCTAGCGCTGCTTCGCACTGACAGATAGCCCTTCCGCGCCACCCAGGCGTAGCCGACGTCGCAGGCTTCTGAAAGGCGCTCAAATCATCGGAAAATCGGGTGATGTGGGCCCGGCCGGGACTGGGTTGTGGGTGCAGTCCGCGGCGCGATACAATAAGCAGGCAAATGAAGCGAGAGTTTTTGGGAGGAGTTATTTATGACATCGACGGCCATTTCGCAAACACCGCTGGAGCGGGGCGAATTTAAGAACGAGGCGTTCATTGATTTCAATAAGCCGGAAAACCGCAAGGCGATGGAAGACGCGCTGCGACAGGTGAAAGGAATGTTTGGTCGCGAGTATCCTCTGGTGATCGACGGGAAAAAGATCACCACGACAGACAAGATCAAGTCGATTAACCCGTCGCATCCCGAGGAAGTGATTGGAGTTTTTCAGAAAGCCAGCGTGGAGATGGCCAAGCAGGCGGTGGAAGCTGCCGATCGCGCATTTGAGAAATGGAAGCGAGTGCCGGTGGCGGAGCGCGTCGCGTGTTTGTATCGCGCGGTGGACATTTTGCACAAGCGAAGATACGAGCTGGATGCGTGGCTGTGCTACGAGGTGGGGAAGAGCTGGCCGGAAGCCGATGCCGACATCGCGGAGCTGATCGATTTCTGCGAATACTACGGGCGCGAGATGATGCGTCTGGGCCAGCCTCAGAAGTTGGTTCCCATGCACGGCGAAAAGAATTATCTGAAGTACATTCCGCTCGGTGTGGGCGTGATTATCCCGCCGTGGAATTTTGCGGCGGCGATTATGGGTGGGATGACCGCGGCGGCGATCGTTGCGGGAAATACCGCAATCGTGAAGCCGTCGAGCGATTCGCCGACGATGGCGGCCATCTTCATCGATATTCTGTTCGAAGCGGGAGTGCCGCGCGAAGTGGTGAGCTTTTTCACCGGACCGGGCGGAACGGCGGGAGAAGCGCTGGTGATGCACCCGAAGACGCGGTTCATCGCGTTCACGGGATCGAAGGAAGCAGGCCTGCGAATCAGCGAACAAGCTTCTAAGGCGCAGCCGGGACAGAAATGGATCAAGCGCACCGTGCTCGAAATGGGCGGCAAAGACGCGATTGTGGTGGACGAAGAAGCGGATGTGGATGCCGCGGTGGAAGGAGTGGCGCTCTCGGCGTTTGGATTTCAGGGGCAAAAATGTTCGGCTTGTTCCCGCGCGATTGTGTCCGAAAAGATTTACGACGAGTTTCTCGACAAGCTGGTGGAGCGCGTGAAAAAAATCAAAGTGGGCCCAGTTGAAGATCCGACGAATTACATGGGTCCGGTGATCAACAAGGCGGCGATGACGTCGATCCTCGGATACATCCATCAAGGGCAGAAAGAAGGGCGTTTGATGACCGGCGGCAAGCATTCCGGCGGAGATGGATATTTTATCGAACCGACGGTGATCGCGGACGTTGATCGCAAAGCGCGAATCTTCCAGGAAGAGATTTTCGGGCCGGTGCTGGCGGTAACCAAGGCCAAGGATTTTGATGAAGCGCTTTCGATGGCGAACGACAGTGAATTTGGCCTAACGGGTGCGGTCTATTCGCAGAACCCGAAGAAAATCGAGCGCGCCGAGGAAGAATTTCACGTGGGCAATTTGTACATGAATCGTAAATGCACCGGCGCCATGGTAGGCGCTCAGCCCTTCGGCGGGTTCAATATGTCCGGCACGGATTCAAAGGCAGGCGGCCAGGATTATTTGCTGCTCTTCCTGCAAGCCAAAACAGTCTCGGAAAAAGTCGGAGCCACGAAGTAGGCGCTGAAAAATGAATTCAGGACGCTTTCGATTCGGGCTGTTTGATTTTGACGTCCCAACGCGGGAGCTGCGACGCGAGGGCGCGCTCGTTCACTTGCAATCGCAACCGGCGCAAGTGCTCTCCTGCCTCGTCGAGCATGCCGGCAAAGTGGTTTCCCGCGAGGAACTACATAGAGCAGTCTGGGGCAGCGAAACATTTGTCGACTTCGACCGCGGACTGAATTTTTGCATTGGGCAGATTCGATCCGCGCTGGGCGATGACTCCACGGCGCCGCGATATGTTCGAACGCTTCCGAAGCGCGGATATCAATTCATCGCGCCGGTTGAACCGATTGGCGAACGCATTGAGGAGAAGGTCGGCGAGCGTTTAGAACCAATCGAAATAGTTTCTACGAAGCGGAGATTTTCTCTAACCACGGCGGCGTTGATTTGCGCGGCGCTCGTTTTGGTGACGTTCTCAGCGAGCGCGGGATATTGGCTGCGTTCCTGGCGCGGATCGAAGCGGCGTCCGATTGTCGCCGTGCTCAGATTCGACAACGAGACGAGCGATCCCGGCATGACCCGTTTTAGCGACGGGCTTACCGACGACGTTGTTGAGCAGCTCACGTCCCTCAGCCACGGACAATACGAAATCATCGGCAACGCGCGCATTTTGAGGCTGCCACGCGACCAGCGCGACTTGAACGCAATCGCGTCCTCGCTTCATGCCGAATACGTCGTGTTGGGTCAGGTGCAAAGCGTCGGCGCCCAAGTCCGCATCCTGGCGCACCTGATTCGCTTGCCTGACCAAACGCATTTGTGGGTCGCGCGCATGGATCGCCAGGTTACGGATCCGTTGAGCGTCGAATCGGAAGCTGCGCAGAAGATCGGCGCGGAATTCTCCGAGCGAGTTGTGAAAGATTCAAGTGGAAGCCCCTTACCTGAAGCGCTAAATCGCTGAATTCCTGAAAGATAACGCCTAACATTTTCCTAGCTGAAAGCTCTCTCGATCTGGCTTGCCTGGCAAGCATACCGAGCACATTCTCACTCGAACGTTCGCGCGTTTCAAAGTGAGGTGCTGCTTGCCAGACGTGTGGTCGCGTCGAAATTTGTTGAAGTTGGCCTCGCTTGCGTGGCGTGGCGAGCTGCTCGGCTTCGTTCCGCTGATGCGAGGATTGGAACTCGCGCAGAAGGATGACCCGTCGAGCCCCGACTCGGTAACCGATCAATTCCCGATGCAGTCACCGGAGCTAACGCGAGAAATGGTCACCGTGTCGCACTTCGATCTGGCGCGCGTGAAGGAACTAGTCCAGGCGCGGCCGTCCCTTGCGCGGGCATCGTGGGACTGGGGTTTTGGTGATTGGGAGTCGGCCTTGGGCGCCGCTTCTCATATGGGCAATAGAGCGATTGCGGAGTACCTGATCTCCAAAGGCGCACGCCCGTCGTTGTTTTCCGCGGCGATGCTTGGCCAAGTCGACGTAGTGAGAGCATTCGTGGCCGCGAGCCCGCACGCGGAGCGCATTCGAGGACCGCACGGCATTAGTCTGCTGGCGCACGCGAGAGCCGGAGGCGAAGCGGCACGGCCGGTGTTCGAGTTTCTGCAGTCGTTGGGAGATTCGGATGCGGATCTGCCGGTCCCGATTAGCGATAGCGAGATTGCCGCGTTGGCTGGAACATATGTCTTTGGTATCGGCACGAGTCAGCAAATCGACTTGATAGCTGAGCGGCGTGAAAGTGTGCCGTCCATTTATAGTTCTTTGACGTGGACGCGCAAAGGCATGATGGGGCGTCCGCTCGTTTATCTCGGTGACCGATCGTTTTATCCGGCGGGCGTTCCGTCGGTACGAATCCGCTTTGAAGAAAAGGGCGCATCGGTAGTGATGACGATTTACGATCCTGACGTGGTCCTAGTGGCGCGACGAAAACAGGAACCGAAGTAACCGCGTGGCGCGTCACAAAATGCTTCTGCGCCGTGTGTATGTTCGCCAAGCAGAACAGATTCCTCGCTGCGCTCGGAATAACAGACTACTGCAAAGCAGCCGGCTCGGCGGTGGGCTTCAAGCGGAAGCCCCAACGGAGGATGGCATACACGACTGGGCCGGATGCGAGCAACAGCGGAGCCCAGTGCAAGACGAGCGGCTCGCTGTAGTAAACCTTCACAGCGCACAAAATCGCGGGAAAAATTAGGACGTACGCAATGCCCGCGGAACCTCCGGGGATTAAGAAACTGCGCGGTGCATTGGGCAACTTCTGGCGCATCCGCCATGCGGCGAGAAGCGTCAGCAGCGTTGTTGCGATGCGCGTCCAGATGTAGATGTTCACCAGGTCTTCCACCGGGTACTTCGCCAGAACGCAATAAACCAGAGCAGACAGAGCGATCGCGCGCACTGGTGTGCCGAAACGCGGATGAATTTTGCCGAGCCATGCGGGCAAGTAGCCGTCCTGAGCCATGGTTGCGGGGATGCGCGTGGTGTAGAGGATGGTGCTGTTGGAAAGCGAAAGCGTTCCGATCATTGCAGCGAACAACATCACCGCGCCTAGGAGCGGGCCGCCAATAAGGCGCGAGGCGGTGACGATGTAGTCGGTCCTCCACTCCTGCCAGTTGCCGAGGACTGCGAGGGTGAGAGTGGTGGGCAGAATGTAGGTGAGGATGTTCATAGGCGTGTTCCAGGCGAGGATGCGGACAAAAGTCTTCTGCGGATTTTTCATCTCGCCGGTCATGCTGGAAAGTTGCTCGTAGCCGGCGTAATTCCACATCGCGAGTGCCAAGCCGCGGCCGAAGACTGCGCCCAACGGTTGGCCCGGCGGGACGAACGGAAGCAGCGGGTTGTAATGCAGATGGAATAACGAGACGGCACAAAGCCACGCGACGGGAATGAAAACAGCGACGAGCAACGCAACGGAAAGCCAGCCGGCAATTTGAATGCCGCGCGCGTTGAGATAAGCGAGAAGACAAAGCACGAGGCATGCTCCCGCCCACTTAGTATTTCCGGTGATCCACGGAAGATATTCGCTGAGGTAGTCCATCACCAGCACGCCGTAGAGACTGTTGAGCAGAAATGTGCCGGTCCAATTCCACCAGCCGCACTGAAAGCCCCAGAAATCACCGAACGCGGCGCGGCTCCAGCGATAGAAACCGCCTTGGACGGGAAGGATGCTGTTGAGTTCAGCGGACGCGAGAGAAATGGGAATGCTCCAGAAGAAGGGGACGAAGGCGAGGAACGCGATGGCCATGCCGGGGCCGGAATCGTGGAAGATGCCTTCGTAACCGAACGGGCCGCCCGCGGTGTAACCGTAAAAGATTGCGAGGAGAGGGAGGAAGCCGATCTGGCGGAGGTGCGAACCGTCAGAGGGAATGGCCGGAGCGTTTTCGCCGGATTCAGTCCGCATCGAGCCGGAGTGCAAGGTGCGGAATGATATGGGACTGGCTGGGTCTTTTCAATGTAAATCAAAACTATTGCTTGACGGGACAGGGTGATGGGTTAGAGAATTCGCGATGTTTTCCCCCCGATTGAAAAATTGTCCATGGGCAAGTGAGACTTGCTCCGGAAGTTTAGATAGGGCATAGAGCCGGGGAGGGGTGTTTGGTTTCGGAGTTGCACCCTTCGCGGCAAGGTGTAAAGGTCCCAGAATCGGCTAAAACCGGTTAAGTGGCTTGCGAACACCACGATAGCCCGACGGAGTGAGTTTTCGACTTTTCCTGGGTGCGGTACGTCCGTACTAATATTGGCCAAACTTTTTCCCATTTACCATCACTTACAAGAGCCATGGATTCAGTCTTCGGAATCACCCGGCGGGGCGCAGACGCGTGAGAGGTCTCAAGATGGAACGGATTAACTTTTCAGCAGGACCGAAATCATCGGGGGTATCTGGAGCCGCAACGCGACGTCGGCGATATCTGGCTCGTGCCTTGTCGGTATTGGCGCTGCTTCCGCTTGCCAGCGCCGCGCGAGCGCAGAACACTATCTCGACAGTTGCGGGGAGCGCTCCCGCCAACAATGTTTCCCCTACCGGGGCTCCGCTTGTGGGTCCGCAGGCAGTTGTACGAGACGGCGCGGGAAATCTTTATGTAGTCAACGACAACGGTGTGATCTACAAGGTCACGCCGGGAACAGTTGCTCCAAGCAACATGACCATCTTTGCGGGAAATAACACCGCGGGATTTTCGCCGAACGGTACTGCAGCGACTTCGAC
The DNA here is from genome assembly GCA_035603075.1 of Candidatus Acidiferrales bacterium. Lineage (GTDB taxonomy): Bacteria > Acidobacteriota > Terriglobia > Acidiferrales > UBA7541 > Palsa-295. Next base: position 34,579 of record DATNLC010000091.1, read on the forward strand.
ATTGACATTTGAACCGTATGGCGCAGCGCTGGACGCGAACGGCAATCTTTACTACTCCGATTCACAAAATTGTGTGGTTAGGGAGATTACGGGAGGAGTCGTCAAGACGATAGCCGGAAACGGCAACTGTGGCTTCTCTGGAGACGGCAACGCCGCAACGAGCGCGTCACTAGGTTTTTTGCAAGGCATTGCGCTCGACGGTTTAGGGAACCTGTTTATCGCAGACGCCGGCAACGCTGTCGTTCGCCGGGTCGTCTTGTCGACTGGAATCATCACCACTTATGCCGGCACGCCGGACGCTCAGGGATTTCCTACAAGCGGGGCTGCGGCAATCTCAACTCCACTCGCTTTCCCAGCGGGGGTTGCGGCCGATGCGAATGGAAATCTTTTCATCGCTGATGAGGGCGACAATGTGGTTTGTCGCGTGGATGCGACATCGAAAATCCTTACAATTGTGGCTGGAACAGGCGCCCAAGGCTTCAGCGGCGACGGCGGGCCGGCAACGTCAGCAATGCTGAACGAGCCCGATGGTGTGGCGGTGGATAGTGCGGGTAACATCTACATTTCTGACACTATCAACGCACTCGTTCGAGAAGTGTTCTCCCCGACGAATCAGAATACACCGAACCAAATTAATACGATCGTCGGCAACGGCACCTTCGGATTTAGCGGCGACGGAGGACCGGCCTTATCGGCTGAGTTGACAAATCCCGCGGGACTGTTCGTTGATTCCACCACCGGCAACCTCTGGATTGCGGATTTTTGGGCTAATCGGATTCGCCTCTACACCGCGAGCAGCAAGACAATTACAACTGTAGTCGGAAGCGGATTAGTGGGGGATGGCGGGGCTGCGACCAGCGCCAGTTTCTATTTTCCGCGGACACCGCAACTTGATTCGCAAGGCAATCTCTACATCGTTGACGCGGAAAACGATCGAATCCGGAAGGTGGATGCTTCCGGAAACATCACGACGGTGGTGGGCTCGGGAATCCCGTGCGCACGGCCGAGCTTGCCGTGCGGCGATGGCGGACCCGCCGCTAGTGCTCAAATTTTTATGCCTCGGACAGTCACGATTGAAGCGAACGGGGACCTGCTGGTTTCAGATGATGGCGACAATAGGATTCGCGAGGTGTCAGGCGGCAACATCAATACGATTGTCGGATCGGGAGGCCAGTGCGGTTCAGGTCAGGGACAAGTGCCATTGCCGTGTGGCGACGGCGGTCCCGCCCTCCAAGCCAGCGTAAACGACGCGCGAGGGGCCGTCAGGGATGCCGCCGGAAATCTCTATTTCGTGGATGCGCAAGACAATCGCGTCCGCGAAGTGGCGGCAGCCTCCGGCACGATTACAACGATTGCAGGAGGAGGGACGAATAACACCGCGCCGACTGGATGTGGGAATGGAAAATACACCGGAGATGGTGGACCGGCGGTAAACGCTACTCTTGATTGCCCGCTGGGACTGGACATCGACGCGGCGGGAAACTTGTACGTCGCCGACACGGATAACAACGTAATCCGAAAGATTGATACTGGCTCGCCGCGGATCATCACAACCATCGCGGGGAACGGAACTCCTGGGCACACCGGTGATGGCGGCTTGGCTACGAGCGCGACTCTGAATTCGCCGGACAGAGTGTCGGTGAATGGAGCAGGTAATTTCTTTATCTCTGACTCGGGAAATAATGTGATTCGGCGCGTGGACGGAACCAGCAAAATTATTACTGCGTTCGCTGGAAACGGGAACTTTGCATTTGCAGGCGATAACGGTCCGGCACTGTCGGCCAGTTTTGCTACGCCGGTCGGAGTGGTCGTAACGCCTGAAGGCAACATGTATGTGGGCGATGTGAATAACAATCGGATCAGGAAGGTGCTGCTCAATCCCAACGTGGCTCTTTCCAGCAACACGGCGGGATTCGCAAACCAGCCGATCAATGTGGCGGCGACTCCTCTGCCGGTAACGGTGACGAATTCCGGGGACGCGCCGCTTACGATTTCGAGTATTGCGTTAACGGGAGCTAGTGTGTTTTCGCTCGGTACCTCCACGAGTCCCTGTCCTGTGGCTCCTGCGACGCTCGCCGTTGGGGCGACCTGCGTGATCGATGTGGCATTTACGCCGACGCAGTTTGCGGCGTCCACCGGAACAATCACGATTACCGACAATGGCCCCACGGCGAACAGCACGCAGATAGTCAACGTTTCGGGCACGGGCGCAGCGCCTCTGACCGTCTCGGTGACCGGAACCGGAACGGTGACCAGCGTGCCTGCCGGGATTAGTTGTCCAACGACCTGCACGGCCAATTTCGCAGGCAACAGCCAAGTTACGCTGACGGCAGTGCCGGCCGCGAACTTTACGTTCGGTGCTTTCAGCACGGACTGCACGCCGACGGGTGCACTGACATGCGTGGTGACAATGAGCGCAGCCGAAACCGTCACGGCGACTTTTACGCCTTCTACCGGCGGAGGCGGCGGAGGTTTGACCATCGGCCCGAGTACATTGCCCAATGGAGCCGTCGGATCCGCCTACGGCCAGATTCTTGTAGCAGCCGGCGGGATTGCTCCATTCAATTTCTCGATTTCCTCGGGTGCGCTGCCTGCAGGATTAACAATAGGCGCCACCACCGGCTCAATCGCAGGAGTGCCCACTGGTCCAGCCGGCCCCGCTACCTTCACGGTGAAGGTCACCGACTCTTCGTCGACGCCGCTGACCGGCACCGCCAACTTCACTATCACAATCGCCGCAGCCGACAGCACCAACAACTCCGAATTGAACGGAAGCTACGCATTTTTGTTCCAGGGATTCAACGACAGCGACGGAACCATGGTCGTGGTTGCCGGCAGCTTTGTCGCTGACGGACACGGCAACATCCTTCCGGGTGGCTTCGAAGATGCTGACGGCTCAACCGGCGCGCAGCCAACACAGGAGCTTTCGGGTAGTTCCTACACCATCGGAGCTGATAACCGCGGAAGCTTGTCTCTGACGACGCCATCCGGCACCACCGTGCTTGCCATTTCGGTGGGTGAGATACAGGCGGGAGTGGCCACGAAGGCGCGGTTTATCCGGTTTGATGACGTGAGCGGGACTAATGGGCACACCGGGTCGGGTGTGATCCTAAAACAGGATCCTTCAATATTTGCGCTCGCTGCTATTAAGGGATCGTATGCGTTCGGTGAAACTGGATCGAACCTGACCAATGGAAGTCCCGAGTCGGGCGTCGGATTTCTGAATGCTGACGGGAATGGAAATTTCACACCGGCTGGCCTCGTCGATTTGAATGACGGTGGCAGGATCGGGACGAGTAAACCACTATCGGGAATCTATCAGCTCACGGATCAGACCGTCTCGAGCGGGCGTCTCTCGGCTAGCGTGACTCTTACGGGCGTCACTGGATCCGTGACGGACGTCATATACATCGTTTCCCAGACTCAGTTCATATTCATCAGCATAAACTCGAACAATACCTTGGTATACAGCGGGATTGCAGAGTTACAGGTGCCGCCAGCGAATGGCTTCGATTCGACCTCGCTTAGCAACAACAGCGTCGTGGCGATGCAAGGAAAGCTGGCGAACGGATCATCGATTGCCCTTATCGGATCGCTGGCAACGGATGGAAACGGGATTTTCACGCTCTCTTACCTCCAAAACAGCGGCGGGACATCGACTACAGCTACTGCTGGCGGCACATATGTTGTGGATACGAATGGCCGAGCGCAGTTGACCTACACAAGCGGCGGTTTCTCTCCAACCATCATTTATTTGGACGGATCGAATCAGGGATTCGCGGCCGCGTCTGACGCAAACGCCTCTTCAGGTCCTCTCGATCCGGGACTCTTAACCTACAGCAACGCGACTCTATCCGCCTCCGGCAACTTCTTTTTCGGCACGATCGCTCCGACGACGATCAATGACACTAACCAGTCGGGAGTGGCTTCGTTTGCTGCAACCACGGTTCAATCCGTCAGTGATGGCACTGCTCCGGGGGGTATTCTGCTCGGCGACGAGACGGGCTCGCAGACTTATAGTGTTGGGACAGATGGACAATTGACCTTCATCGGCCAAGGGGTAGTTGGGTACGTGGCCAACGGTTGTAAGTTCGAAGTACTTTCGAATGCCGTTACGAACCCGGTAACGGAGACAGTTGAGTGCCAGCAGACGCCGACGAACGGGTCAACTCTTACTGTCACAGAGGTCGGCACGGGGACAGTGACGAGTAACCCCACTGGCATTAGTTGTCCGACGACTTGCTCGGCTGGCTTTACGAGTGGCAGCCAAGTCGTGCTGACGGCGACGCCGACTGGGGGTTCGAGTTCCGGGAGCTTAAGCGCGAGCTTCAGCGCGAACTGCACTCCGGCCAATCCGCAAACGAATCCGCCTACATGTACGGTAACGATGACCGGATCCCCAACAGTGACCGTAACATTTACGGGTGGAAGCGCGATTCCGCCAGCGCTTGGGATTACGAAGTCCCACACCGGGAACTTCACACAGGGACAGCAGGGAGCGACGTACACCGTCACGGTATCGAATGGAGCGGGCGCCGGGCCAACAAGCGGAACGGTGACGGTGACAGATACGATTCCGGCTGGGTTGACATTGGTGTCGATGGCGGGAACGGGTTGGACGTGTGCGGCGAGTAGTTGCACGCGCAGCGATGCTTTGGTTGCGGGCGCGAGTTATCCGGTGATTACGGTGACGGTGAACGTGGCGAGCAATGCGGCGGCATCCGTGACGAATTCGGTGAGCGTGTCGGGAGGCGGATCAGCGACAGCGAGCACGACGAATCCCACGACGATTACGACTTCGGGTGGCGGAGGCGGCGGCAGCGGAATCGCGACTGTAACGCCGACGAGTCTGGCGTTCGGGGGAGTGCAAGTCGGCAATTCGAGTGCGTTATCGTTCACGCTTAAGAATACGGGCACTGGAGCACTGGGAAGCATTGCTATTTCCGTGGTAACCGTTACGGATGCTTCCTTCCCAGCGGAACCTGCCCCCGTGCTCCCGGACTACGCGATTACGAGCAACACGTGTCCTACGAGCCTTGCTGTCGGTTCGGCACCCTGCACGGTTACCGTGACCTTTACGCCCACTTTTCTGGCGGCGGATCCGGGAAGCGTCGTGATCACGGATGACAGCTCGGCCGGGTCGACGACGGTCTTACTGTCAGGTACTGGAGCCGGGCCGGTCTTCGTGTTGCCGTTCGAAATTTTCTACGATGGAATAACACCGGGGTCGACGAGCCCGGCTCAAACGGCGACGGTATTTTCCACTGATACCGAAATAGGCGTCACGGGAGTAACGATTGTAGGGAACGCCGCTTCGGATTTCTCGGTGACCAGCAATGGGTGCGGAAACGGCGTGGGTCAGGGTTGCCCGATCGGGGTTGCTTTCACTCCTTCGACCACTGTGCTGGGGCCGCGTACAGCAGACCTGACTATTGCAACGAACGCGGACGGAAATCCCTCGGTAGTCAGTCACTTGACAGGAAACGGAGCGATTCGCCACTTGACGGGATTCACGGCAAATGTTATTCCGCCCAACGATGACGGTTCGACGACCCAGATTAATCTTCCGTTTGCGATCAACTTCTTCGGGACAACCTTCAATTCGTTGTTCGTGAATAACAATGGGAACGTAACGTTCGGGACCGCGCTGAGCGAATTCACTCCGAGCGGTTTGAATACGAACAACGGCGGGATTCCGATCATTGCTCCGTTCTGGGCGGATGTGGATACGTCAGCAGCCGCTCCCGATAGTCAAGATGCCGGGAGCCCACCATCTGGAGTGGTGACATTTGGAGTGGACACGGTCAACGGGCATCAGGCGTTCGGCGTGAATTACGAAAACGTTGGCTACTTTTCGTTCCACAGCGACAAATTGAACAGCTTCCAGCTAATTCTAATTGACAGGTCCGACACTGGAATAGCGGGCGCGTTCGACATGGAATTCAATTACGACAAGATCCAATGGGAAGCGGGAGATGCGAGCGATGGGAGTGATGGACTTTGTGGGGACCCAACCCAATGTGCGGCTGTGGGCTATTCAAATGGGACTGGGAATCCGGGAACAAACTTCCAACTTCCAGGTTCGTTTACGACCGGGGCGCTTCTCGACAATGGGCCTGCGGCGACTTCGCTGATCCACAATAGCCTTAATAACACGATGATTGGCCGCTATCTCTTCCAGGTGAGAAACGGCACTGTACAGCCCACGCTCACGGTGGCCGAAACAGGCACCGGCACCGGAACGGTGACAAGCAGTCCTGCGGGCATCAATTGCCAGCCGACCTGTTCGGCGAGCTTCCCGAGTGGGACTGCGGTTACGTTGACGGCTACGCCTGCGGACGGTTCGACATTCACGGGCTGGAGCGGAGGGGGATGCACGGGAACGAGCACTTGTGTTGTGACGATCACAACGGCGACTGCAGTCACTGCCAACTTCGCTCTGGGCACAAGCAATTTCACTTTGACGGTAACGAAAGCGGGGACAGGAACTGGGACGGTGACGAGCAGTCCGGCTGGAATTAATTGCGGAGCGACATGTTCGTCGAGCTTTACGAGCGGGCAGGTAGTCGTGCTCACAGCAGCGGCGGCCAGTGGCTCGACGTTCGCGGGATGGAGCGGAGCGGGCTGCACGGGAACCAGCACTTGCTCAGTGACGATGAGCGCGGCCGAGACGGTAACAGCTACGTTCAACACGACCGGGAACAATTTCACGTTGACGGTTACTGAGGCGGGCACGGGAACAGGTAACGTTTCCAGTGCTCCGGCGGGGATCAATTGCCAGCCGGCATGTTCGGCGGGTTTTGCGAGCGGGACGGTCGTGGCACTGACCGCGACGGCTTCAGAAGGATCGACGTTTGCTGGGTGGAGCGGAGCGGGCTGCACTGGGACGGGTGGTTGTTCAGTGACGATGACTGCGGCTCAAACTGTGACGGCTACGTTTAACAGCGGGAACTCTCCGGTAACGATTGGGCTCGCTCCGGGAAGTCCTTCGACTGTGAATACAACACCGGGAAGCAGCGCGATATTTGGGTTGACGCTAACTGCGTTACCGGGAACTACCGGGACCGTGACGCTTGGATGCACGAGCACTTCGCCGAATATCACGTGCAATATTGTGCCGAGTACGATTACATTGACCGGGAAAACGACGAGCGTCGCAATTGTGGTGAATACGTTCTGTAAAGGAGCTGTTCCGGGATTTGGACCATCCGTGCCCGGCGGCTTCGTGGGTGGCTTGGCACTGTTGCTGGCGAGCATGTTGCTATGCGGGGCGATGTGGACATTCAAACGGCGTCCGCGCTTGGCGCTATCGTTTGGAGTGCTTGTACTTATGGCCGTGGGTATGTCGGCGTGCAGCAGTTTGCCCAAGTCGCCAGGGGGACAGGCTACTCAGCCCGGACTGTATCCGTTGGTTGTGACAGCTACGGCGCCGAATGGGGCGGTCTCAAGCGTGAACCTGACGCTAAACGTGTTGCCATAGCGGGAAGGTCGGTTTGGTTATCGGGACGTTTCAGGCCGTGGTGATGCTGAAGATGTGGGCCCGGAAACCTTCCAGGCGCACGAACAGGCCGACATCGTGGAGTTCCGCGCCGCTGCGATCGTAGCGAACGTCGTTGAGTTGATCATAGAAGAAATATTGCTGCGTGGCGGAGACTCGATCTCCTAATCGAACACGTCCTTGCGAAGGGCCCGCCGCCAGATTGACCGCGATTATTCTCCAGTCTTTCTTCGATCTCCACTCATATACCAGAAGCCCTGCCGGCGAAGTGTAGCCCTCGGCGGCGACTTCGAGCGTGCCCCACGAGCCATCGTGAAAAATATCTTCGCGCGTAAGACTCAGAATTTTCCGGAAGAAAGCGACGCTGTAAGGGTCGGGTAGTTCATCGGCAGCTCTGCGCAGCTGAATCGGCAAACGGATTTTGCAGCCTTCGATTTCGCCCTGTTGATAGAAGCGCATGCCCGGCAAAGTTCCCATCAACGTGCCGACGGCGGGCAGATGGTCGTCCGGAATCACTTCAGCTCTTCGCGGTTCGTCGTGATTCTCGAGGAAACGAGCGTAGTGGGTCTGTTGATCACCGATGCCGGATAATCGCGATTGGACTGCGCCGACGTCTGCGTTGCGCACCGCGTCGTAGAGGGTCTTATCGTAGGCGAAGGAAAATCCGAGATCGATAAGCAGTGGTTCGGTCCCCCAGTATGCTTCGGCGAGCAAAATCAGATTCGGGGTGGCTTGGTGAGCTTCGGTCCAAAATTCTTTCGCTGGTGGCGGAGTATTGCCCAAGAGAGGAGCCCAGCCTTTTTCGAAAATATCATTCAGCTGGAGCATGGCCATATCGCAACGGACGCCGTCGCAGTGTTGGGCGATGGTGGCTAGCTCCGCGAGGTGTGCGGCGCACATTTCAGGTTGAAAATGATTTAGCTGCGCTACATCAGTCCAGGGAGGGAAATACGGATCCTTGGCCAGCGCAATGTAGCGTACGCCCTGGCTGGTGTTCGTTTGAAAAAAGAGCGACGGATTTTTCTCGAAATCCTCTTTTGAACCCTGCACGTAGAATTCCGGGTGTTCGGCCACCCAAGGATTGTCCAGAGCGGTGTGGTTTCCGACGAAATCGAGAAACAGCGCCATTTTGCGAGCATGTAATTTTTCGCGGACGCGATCGAGCGCGTTCCAGGTGCCGATGCGCAGGTCTGGAACGTACTGCATCACGGAGTACGGAGAACCGACTACGTCCGCGGGTTTCCAGCCTGGCAGCGCGCGGTCGTAATCGGAGGGCCGCGTGGGATCGGGGAGACTGGCTTGGCGCGAAATCGGGCTGCGTTGCCAAACCCCCATCAGCCAGATGGCGTCGAATCCGAGCTGGGCAAAGGAATCCCATTCTGCGTCCGGCACTCCTGAGAGATCTATCCTTCGGCCAAGCCGCGTGGAAAGCTGATCGAGCCATGCCCAGGCATTGATTTCGTAGAGAAGAGGATTCAAGCGTATAGAAAATGGCGGCGTTTTTGCAATTGGCACGGGAGTGAGACTAAATTGCAAGAAGCCGTCTGTCAATCGCCGACGGCGATTCGCAAACCGTGCAAAAAGAGGACGGAGTGCACGATCTCAGAATGCTGGACAAACCCAAACACAAGTGACAGAGTAACGACGTTCGAGCTCGATATATCAAGCAAAGGAGTGATTATGTTGAAACGTCTGATGCTGTGCGCGGCGGGAATTCTTCTCATCGGCGGCCTTTCGATGGCCGGGCAAGATGCGGCGAAGAGCGGAACGTGGTCCGGGATCGTTACCAACGATAAGTGTGGCGCGAAGGATGCAAGCGCAGCGGGCGCCGAATGCTCCAAGGGGTGCATAAAGAATAAGGGAGCGAAGCTGGCGCTTTACGACACGGATAATAAGAAAGTGTATGTGCTCGAACCGCAGAACAAAGCTACGGGACATGAAGGACACGATGTTACGGTGCAGGGAACGCTCGATGGCGACACGATTCATGTGACTTCGATCACAATGAATCCGGCGAAGGGAAGTTAGTTGTTTGATTTGGATCGAGGGCGGGCTGGATACTGAGGCAGAGTAGCAAAAATCACCCATCTCCGCGCAGTTATGGGTTTGGAAGGGCAGGGCCATGCGGTCCTGCCCTTTTTTTTTTGAAAGCATTGCATCCCGGCTTCGGTATACTACGCGGCAAAATGTGCGACAAATCTCTCGAGAGGCGGGCCCAGGTATGAGGTTGCGGATCGTTTGGCTGGTTGCAGTGGTATTCTTCGCTTGCACGGTTTGGGCACAAAGCCCAGTCGCGACAAAAGACTCCGGTACTGTGGCGATGCCGGCTACGGGAGCCTTACAGAACTCCGGAGCGGCGCGAAACCTAACAATAGATGACTACTTTCGAATCCTCGAGGTCGAAGACGCGCAGATCAGTCCGGAGGGGAAGTGGGTCGCTTACGTAGTGAAGACTCGCAACCTAAAGGAAGACAAGAACGAATCGCGAATTTGGATGGTCCCTACTTCCGGGGGCGCTGCGATTCCACTGACGGCCGATGGAACTTCCTGTAGTCATCCGCGCTGGAGTCCAGATGGGAAATATCTGGCGTTCCTTTCGGGACGTGAACGAGGGAAGGCTGAAAAGGGAGACGAAGACAGCAAAAAAGAAGAGGTTTGGCTGCTTAACCGCGAAGGCGGAGAAGCGCAAACGCTGACCGACACGATCCAGGACGTTGGCGGGTTTTGGTGGTCTCCATCGGGAGACCGAATCGTTCTGGTGTTGAGGGATCCATCGATCAATGAAATCGAAGCCGCGAAAAACAAGGACAAGAGCGAGGCCAAGCCGAAGCCGCATCCGTGGGTCATCGATCGGCTTCACTTCAAAGAAGACGAAGTTGGCTATCTTGACCGGCGCCGGACGCATCTTTACGTTTTCGATGTCGCCAGCGGAAAGATGACCCAGATCACCTCGGGCGATTATGACGATAGCGCGCCGGCGTGGTCACCGGATGGGCGATCTATTGCATTCGCGAGCAATCGTTCAGACCCGGAAGATCCGGATCGCAACTACAACACGGATATCTGGGTGGTACCGACGGATAACACGGATCAAGGCAAAGCACTCGTTAGAGTAACAACGAATCCGGGAGCGGAGGACTCGCCTGCGTGGTCCCCTGACGGCAAATGGATTGCGTTTACCAGCCAGTTGGAACCAAGACTTTTTCAATACTCGACGTTTCACATCGCAGTTGCTCCAGCCACTGGGGGCGAAGCGAAAGTGCTAACGCTTAAGCTCGATCGGAACTCGAGCGTGCCGCGTTTTTCGCCGGATGGGAAATGGATTTACTTTATCGCGGATGATGATGGCACGCAGAATCTGATGCGCGTTCCGGCAACGGGCGGTGAGATTGAGCGGCCGATCGGCGGACGAAAGATGGTGCAGTCGTTTACGGTGGATAAGGACGGAGACGCGGCTGCGGTGGTCGGAGAGTTGGCGCGTCCGGACGAGGTGTATTTGTTGCCCACGGCCGCCGGTGATCTGAAGCGACTAACGACGACCAACGACGCACTGATGGAGCAAATTCGCCTACCCAACGTCGAGTACGTTCACTTTAAGAGTAAGGACGGCACTACGGTGGCGGGATATCTTTACGAACCGCCGGATTACAAAACCGGAACACGCTATCCAACGATTCTGCGGCCTCATGGAGGGCCAGTTTGGGCGTACTACGCTGAGTTTAATTTTACTTTGCAGCTTTATGCGGCGAACGGCTACGCGGTGCTTGCGCCAAATCCGCGCGGGTCGTCTGGTTACGGTCAGGATTTCTGTAAGGCAATCTATGCCGACTGGGGTCACAAGGATTTCGAAGACGACATGGCGATGGTGGACTACGCGGTGGCGCAAGGCGTTGCCGATGCCGACAAATTAGGCGTTGGCGGATGGTCTTACGGCGGCATCTCGACTAATTTTATTATTACGCAAACTACGCGCTTCAAAGCTGCGATCTCCGGCGCGGGAAATTTTCTCTACATCACCAATTGGGGACATGACTTGTATTCTCGAGATTGGGAAATCGAACTAGGGCTGCCCTGGGAAAATCGCGAATTGTGGGAAAAGTTGTCGCCATTTAATCGCGTGACGAAGATTAAGACGCCTACGCTAATCATGGGCGGTGAAAGCGACTGGAACGTTCCGGTGATCAATGGAGAGCAGATGTACCAGAGCCTGAAACGGCTGGGAGTGCCGACTCTGCTTGTGGTGTATCCCGGCGAATACCACGAATTTTCTCGCCCGACATTTATCCAGGATCGCTTCGAACGCGATCTTCATTGGTACGATCATTACTTAAAGGGAGAAGGCCCTGCAGTTCCCCCGCCGCCTAAGGCCGCAGACTGATGCTGGTGTGAGCCGGAACTTCTAAATTACGTAGACTTGTTGTACGAATAAATTTTCGTGTTGCCGACAACTATTTGGTTTTCCGGAGAGTTATTTATCATCCGCTTTCGATTCATCCCGCTTGAGCCGTCGAATCAGTAAGTTATGCACCCCGCACGTCTTTCCGGATATTGGCTCTGAAACTGCAATAGGCCACTGCGATTATCTGGCGCACTCACGCCAGCCGAAAATGACTATCGGAATGGGGGATCGAAATGATGAATGGTCGAAGTGTGTCCAGAGTTATCCGGGTGTTTGGCTTGATTTTGGGGTTGTTGTTCGTGGCTTTGATATTGCCATCGTATCTAATGGCGCAGAGTAGCGACGGGACTCTTGTGGGCGTCATCACGGACGAAAGCGGCGCTGCAATACCGAATGCGATCGTGAAAGCAGTAAGCCCTCAATTCGGTGAGGTGCACCAAGCCGTGACGGACGGCGTCGGGTCGTATCGAATAGACGCAATTCAGCCTGGGACATACACCGTCACTATTTCCGCGGCGGGCTTCGCGGAACTTCAAGTCGGAAGCGTGATTCTAAACGGATCGGTAACAACCACGGTCAACGGCACGCTGAAAGTTGGTGTGACCAGCAAGACGATAGTCGTCGAGGCGACAGCCGGCCAAGCCATCGACACACAATCCGGGCAGCTCGGCGAGAGCCTGGGTACTCACGAAATCGAGAATCTGCCTTTTACGACCTTCAACCCGGCGGAATTAGCTATGACTCTCCCCGGTGTGCAGGATACCGAAGCCAACAATAGCTTCACCAACGGAGTGGGTTTTTCGGTGAACGGAACACGTCCTCGCGCAAACAACTTTCTGATCGACGGGCAGGATGACAACGATTGGAGCATCTCGGGGCAGGCGTTTCAGCCTGACAATGTGGGAGCAATTCAGGAATTCACTGTGTTGACCAACTCCTATAGCGCGGAATATGGACGCGGAGGCGGTTCGGTGAGCAACTACATTTACAAAGCGGGCACAAACAGTTTCCATGGCGAAGCGTGGGAAATAAACCAAAACTCGGCGGTTCAGGCGATCCCCGCGCAGAACAAATTCCTAGGCGACACTACGAATCCGCTCTTCAATGAAAATACTTTCGGATTCGATATCGGGGGCCCGGTGGTGAAGGACAAGCTTTTTGTCTTTGGTACCGCACAGTGGAATCCGACGGCTCAAAGAGCTACCGGAGCACAATTAACTCTTCCAACAGCGGCCGGAATCACGCAGTTACAAACACTCCTTCCGAACCCCAACGTTCAACTGCTGATCGCTGCGCTAGGAGGACTCACCGCTCCGGAAAATCCAGATGGCACTGGCAGGGTCACAGGACTGCCAAACAATGCCCCTAACTGCATCGCGCTAGGTCCGGGACCAACTGGAGTGGATCGCGGCTGCGTGCAAAGCGGCCTCTTTGAACGGACTGGAGTAAAGGAGGAAGGAACAGACACTAACTGGAACGTGCGCATGGATTATCACACGAGTCCGAACGACGTTATCTTTGGAAGCTTTATCCGTCAGAGCGGTTCTCTGCTTCCGGATTTTTTCACGAATTCCGGAGCGCTTCCTCAATTTGATTCATCGCAAAATGGCACGACGAACGTGTTTCGCGGAGGATGGACCCACACCTTTTCGAGCGCGTTGGTGAATGAGGTTCGATTCTCTTACACGAACATCGGCTTTTTCTTCAACTTTCCGGCTGCGTCACTCGATGGTCCCTTGGCTGGCATTCCGCAAATCGCATTTGGTGCGGATACAAATTACCCGACTATCGGCCTAGCGACCGGACTACCTCAAAGCCGAGCTCACCATGTCGTGCAAGCTCAAGATGCGCTCACATTCACTCACGGGAGGCACACCATCAAAGGAGGAGTGGACATCACCTTCCTAACCGTTACCGACGGAGTGCCGTTCAATAATCGTGGCACGATTACTTATGCCCTGGGCGGGCAGTACACCTTGAACGGTACCAGCAACACATTTACCTCGCTCGCTAACTTCGTGGACGACTTCGCTGGAGCCTCTCCGTCCACGATCAGCAAGCAGTTCGGAAACCCGATCATAACGCCTAATGCAACCGTGTATGCCCCTTACATCCAGGACACTTACAGGGTGAAGGAGAACCTAACTCTGACGGCTGGCCTGCGGTATGAGTATTGGGGCACTTTGGGGAATACGCTGCAGTTCCCGGCGATTCAATCGGGGCTCACTTTCGGTGTTGCTGGCGCCACTTTCCCGAACTCATTTGGTGCCAACCAAAAGCCACAAACAAACAACCTCGGTCCGAGGTTGGGCTTTGCCTATACTCCACACTGGGGGCAACGGTTTTTCGGGCGTGATGCGACCGTGATCCGGGGCGGTTACGGAATCTTCTACGACGGCTTGTTCACCAACATTGTGGACAACAACGCCGCATCGTCTCCGAACGCCAATGGCCCGACTATCCTCGGAGGAAGTCCTACAAGCCGTGGACAAGCGAACGCTATGGCCACGCTAGCCGCTTTCACTTCCGTTCCGAGTCCGTTGGCCGTGATTGAGACGATGTCGAGCAACCTGAAGAACCCGATGACGCAGCAGTGGAACTTGGACGTGCAAAGGGAATTGCCGGGCAAGACGATTCTCACGGTGGCTTATGTCGGCACCCGCGGGCAAAGGCTGTTCGTAAACCAGGATTTTAATCCTGGAACGGGTGTCTTCGACGCAAATGGCGACGCCATACGGCAGAATGCGAACTTCGGAGAGATTCTAGTTCGCACTAACGGCGCCAATTCCTGGTACAACGCCGGACAGGTTGAAGTCGAGAGACGTTTCCACACGGACCTAACGTTGCGAGCTTCTTACACATACTCGAAGTTCCTTGATGACGGGTCCGAAGTGTTCACCACTACCACAAGCGGATTAAGCTCTTTTTCGCAGGTACTGACCAACCAGTTGTCCGACTGGGGCCCTTCAACTTTTGATCGGCGTCACCGGTTCGTATTGTCGTACATCTACGCTTTGCCACGCGCTAGATCGAATTGGGTGGAGAAAGCATTGACCGACCGCTGGCAGTGGTCCGGCATAGCGACGCTCGACAGCGGAAGCCCGGATACACCCTTCGATGGTTTCGACAACCAGGGCAACGGTCATCCTAACAGCCGGCCGGACTTGAGCAATCCCGATGCACCGCTTACCTCAACGGGAATCGACGGAACGCAGCTTGGTTTGACCACCGTTCCGGGCACATTTTTCCCGCTGAGTACCTGTTTCTTTGGCAATCCCGGGCCATGCGCTCCCCAGGCGGCGAACACTTTCCGTTTCATTATCCCGGCCTTTGTGAACGGCTTAACTCCGGGCACCGCAGGCCGCAACTCGGTTTATGGTCCCGGCCAGTGGTTCTTCGACACAAGCGTTAGCCGCCGGTTCCCCATTCCAAACCACAGACTCGAAAACCAAGCGCTTGAATTTCGCGCGGAATTTTTCGACGCATTCAACCATGCGAATCTGTTCACTCCTAGCTATAACCTGATTAGCAATCAGTACGACGATAAAGACGCTACGGTGTTTGGCGGTCGTACGATCAAGTTCTGGCTGAAGTATTCGTTCTAAGCTGGGACGAATAAAACCTCTAAAGGGCCCCTTCCGGCTTCGGCTGGAAGGGGCTTTTTCCTGGGCAGCGACATAGAAGGGCTTTGTTAGTGCGCGGGCGGAGAAGGGCCGGCTACTGCTTGTCGCAGGCGATGGATGGGAAGTTCAGTGTGATTTCAGGCGCATCAGCGTTGGCGCCATCGATTACTGCGGGTTCGGCGTCGACGCGCGCGGGAATGACGCAACTTTCCTTGCCGTGGCGCTGGCTCAGGCTCAGGCGCTGAGGATTCAGGTCCTCCCACGCAGAGATTGTGTAATGCGCGGATTGCAGCAACGTGAATTCGTAGATGCCCTCGCCGATCCTTTTCGCGGCGGGATTTTCGCCCCGGTCCGCTTTGGCCATTATGGTGACTTCACCGGGCGGACGCCCATCCTTCCATTTCAACTGCACGCGAACGTTCCGTGTGGGATAGCCCTCAGTGACTTGGATGTCTGACTTCAGCAATTGTTCGCCATCTTTAAGAGTGATCACAGCCGTATCGCCCTGGTTCGCGACACCGGGATAAAACGCGCGCGGAAAAGGCGAGTTGGGGTCCATACGGTTGGTACGGTTGAACACCAAAATATATTCGCCCGGGCCGACGTGATCGAATTCGAAGACTCCCTTTGATCCTTGAAAACCCCAGAGGCCGGGCTCGGTATCTTTGAAGCGATCCGCGCGGTATAGCTCCACGGATGCAAGCTTCAGAGGTTTCTGATCCGGGCCCAAAACGCTGCCGCGGATTTTCCCGAGGGGGAGAGCGTCAACGTTGTACTCAAAGCAGGCGCCGTTGGGAATTCTGATCGGCGGCAAAGCGCCGGGCAGGGTCTTCTCAGTCAGTTCCATTCGCGCGGGAAGGCTGGCCGAGAAATGATATTCGCCCGCATGGACATCGTAAAAGGAATACACGCCATCTGGCCCGGTGCTAGTGGCGAAGCGATCATCCTTTGAACGAAGCTTCAGTTTTATATGCGGGAGCGGGTCGTCCGGATCGTCCGCTGGAGCCAAAAGCGGCGGATCGGAACGGCGCAGAACCCCGAATACGGACGCGATTTGCTGATGATTGCGCATAGCTCGCAACTGCGGCAGCAGGGCGCGACCATCCCCTACAGGCCGCGTTCCATTGCAGATGGTGGCGAACAGGCGGCCTTCGTTCTCCTGTTGCGTGAATACAATGTATTGGCTGCCCTTTTGAAAGCGGTAGGCACAATCGCCGTCGTCGCCGCCCGAAAAGACATCGAATTCGGGGGCGTCGGGTCCGGCAAATTTTTCGTCAACTTTGAAATGATAACGGACCAGGGGAATGGCGTCTGCGGCGGAAGGTGTGGTTGCTGCATTTTGCGAATCAGGCGTGTCGGCTGTGTTCGGTGTGGGCGACGAAACATTTTCGACGTCGGTGACGGTGCCGACAAATACAACGTCGTCCTGCTGCAATCCCTGGCACGTTCCCGCGGGAGCTTTCGAACACGTGCAGGCCGATATTTGCGCCGAGGCAAGAAATAAAAATGAAAGGATGGCAAAAAATGCGCGCTGAGTCATCATCGATATCCCAGATATCCTACATGGAGCGGCTCGCGGAATCGAGCGCTGGGCGATGAATTCCCCAGAGATGTGCCTGGTGAAAGGGTATTCCGATTTGAAACATCACGGCGTTTCACGATCTTAGTGAAGGTTGCGCGGGTCCTTCTTGGCCCATAAGCGAAATCCACCAAGAATCGCGTTTTCGTTGTTTCCTTTACGCGCGCCCGGCGGAAGCTTTTTCAATTTCTTTACATTTCCTCCGCCCAGCACCACGTAGTCGGCTTCCAGTGCGGCTGTTAACTTCTCCGTGACTTCGAAAACTTCCTTGCGCCATTTCTTTTTGCCGAGGCGCTTAAG
Source organism: Candidatus Acidiferrales bacterium (assembly GCA_035603075.1). Classification (GTDB taxonomy): domain Bacteria; phylum Acidobacteriota; class Terriglobia; order Acidiferrales; family UBA7541; genus Palsa-295. The sequence continues at coordinate 51,978 of DATNLC010000091.1, forward strand.
CCCGCGCAGTCCCAAATAGAATTCGTACGTCTTGCCGTTCTTATATGGCAGGTGAGCCAGCTCCATCGGTTCCACGATTCCGTCGACGATCATTGCAGAGCCCAGGCCGGTTCCCAGTCCGAGAAATAGCATTCGCTTGCCGCGATAGCTACCCAGAGCCTGCATGGCTGCATCATTAACAATTCTGACGGGGCAGCCAAAGGCTTTTTGGAAGTTGAATCCAACCCAGCCGCCGCCCAAATTAACGGGCTCGCGCATAGGATGGCCTGCGGTGACCGGAGCCGGATAGCCAATGGATACTCGATCGTATTTCCAACGGCGAGTCGCGGCTTTCACGTCGCGAACCATTTCCTTAGCCGTCATGGAAGAGCCGGAAGGGATCTTGGTTGACTGTTTTTGTCCCGTGGCTTGCACTTTAATGTTTGTGCCGCCCACATCGATGACCAGGATTTTATGGAGAGAGTTCGCCATGATTCCTTTCACTCTTTTCGTCTAAGGAGCTTTTCCAATCCACCAAAGGACTTTCGCCAGGATCCTCCACTTGTGTTTGCCATCGAGCGCGATCGACTCGTAATCCCGGTTTTCCGGCTCGAGAATGTCGGTACGGCCATATCGTTGCAGGCGGGATACAGTCAAGCCCATGTCCTTATGCCAGGCGATCACGATTTTGCCGTGCAATTTACTTCGGTCACTCTGAGAAGAGTCCACGACAACGACGTAGCCATCCTGAATCAAAGGCTTCATGGAGTTGCCTTTCACACGCAGGCAGCTTGTCGTGGCCGGATTGGGGCACCAATCTTTGGGAGCCGCAATCATGCTTTCAAATGGCGCTTCGTGCAATACCTCTGTGTCACCGCCCTTTTCACCGTGCGACGCGGCAACCACTCTCAGCAAAGGGATGGCGACGAGCTGCACCTTGCTGTGCAAACGTTTTTTGCCGCCGCTGCCGGCGGTCACAATCTCGAAATCCGGCATGGATGTTTTCTCAAGGCGACGGCGCATCTCCGGAACAACGCGCATCAAGTCCTCATTGCGCAGGCCGGCACGCCCCCAAAAAAACCAGCAGGCTGGGTCGCCGGCGAGGTTCCCAAGCTCAATGTATGCGTGAGAGGGAGGTTCCTGCACGCCGCGCTCCCAACGCGATATGGTCATAGCTGAACAGCGAAGTCGTGCGCCGAACGCGGCTTGATCCAGGCGCATGTCTTGGCGCAGTTGCAAAATGGCAGCAGCCCATTTCGGAGAGGGTGAAGGTTTCGATGGCGGAGAGGTCGTTGGCAAGCGAGTTGATCCTTCTTAAACACTACTGCTCCCACCGTACATAGCGCAAGACGTTAACGAGAAGGCTTCGAGGTTTGGAGTCGCGAGGCTCGAAATTCGCGGGCGACTCGATCTCCTGACCATCCCTAACACTTACGACTAGTATCGGAAGTTATAAGAGAGTAGCGTTAGGACGTCTCACTAGCACCTTTCCGCCGCGCGTTCGCGTGCTCGGTTCCCTGCGAAATCAGACAAATTCAGTTTGCGCGGGGGCCCCGTTGATGTCCGACTTTAAATCCCGACTGGATCCCAACAACGTCTTGAAGGCAAATGGAGGTGACGGCAACGGCCGCGTCACACAGAATAAGATTCTGCTCAGCCTGCCGGGCAAGGAGTTCAGTTCCGTATTCCCCGCTTTGGAACTTCAGGAGCTACCGACACACGTCATCCTAAATGAAATGTCCGAGCCGATCGAGTTTGCCTATTTCATTGAGAGTGGCCTGGCCTCGGTTCTAAACGTGATGCAGGATGGAAAAAGCGTGGAAGTAGGATTGACGGGCAGCGAAGGCTTTGTGGGCATTCCTCTTCTGGTTGGATTCAATAGCAGTCCTAGCCGCGTAGTGATGCAGATTGAGGGGAGCGCATTCAAGATCAGCGCGAAAAACTTGGCGGCAGTCTTGTCCACTTGCCCAAAGCTGGAACGGTCTTTGCTACGTTTCTCGCAGGAATTGGCGGTGCAAGCCGCACAGGTGGCTGCCTGTAACCGTCTTCACGAGGTGGACGAGCGCCTGGCTCGATGGTTGCTGATGAGCCAAGATCGCGTTGGCGGAGACATCATCAGGCTTACACAGGAGTTCCTTGCGCACATGCTTGGTACACGTCGCGCGAGTGTGACTGTGGCTGCGGGCATGCTGCAAAAAGCCGGGCTGATCAAGTACAGCCGCGGAGAAGTAATAATCGTGAACCGTAAAGAGCTGGAAGACGCATCGTGCGAGTGCTACGGAGCGATAAAACGCCAGTCGCAGAGCTGGCAGAACGAGGCCAAGAAATAATTCATTTGGTACGCTATCGAACAGACGGTTCGCATCAGAATTGATACCTTCCGGAGTATTGGCAGAGGTGCTATGTGAATCACTCCGATTGGTACAGTATGTACACCAGCGCGCTCCTTGAACCTGACCCCGCAAAACTTCCCACGCGAATTCATGAGGCGCAGACAGCGATTTTCTTGCGACTCCAAGATCTCTGTGAAGACTCGGAATCGTCTCACGAGCGGGAAACGATTGCATACGCGCTGTCGAGCTTGAACACTTTGCAGAGGAGTCCGCAGCGTTGCGTTGACTTCATGCAAGTTGATCATTCTTCATTCAGCGGAAAGTGAACTTTGGGCAGCACCGAAATACGAGCCGCCGCAAGCGTTGCTTAACGGCAATTTCTCGTCCGCTCTTCAAGACCAGCGCAAAGAAACAGTGTGCGGTCGTCCCACGTGTGGCAATGTACCTCTTCGTGCGATCACAGACATCTTAGCGCGACGTGAGGCGACGTAATGAGCTTCAGGTGAGGATTTCAATTCGCTGAGGCTGCGAAGATGGAGATATCGCTTGGAGGGGGATGGGGTGAGCGACGGGGTTTGAACCCGCGACCCTCGGTGCCACAGACCGATGCTCTACCAGCTGAGCTACGCTCACCAGAGAAGGCTGAGCGAGAATGTTACGCAACTTTCCGCTTGGTTGCAACTGATGGGGAAGGGCTTTGAAAGCGATGGTCGCATCGTCCCGTTTAAGCGCAGCTGCGCGACGTAGGTGTTTTGGCCGATCGAACGTCAGGCGCTATGGCATGAGGCTATGCCGTTTTTCGCGTCCTCCGACGACGGACGGACTTCGAAACGTTCTCTGGGTCTGCGGTAGCACGGGCACCTTCGCGAAATCTTTTGAACACGTCGAAAATCTGCCGACCGTACAACTCCGACTTTCGTTCGCCGAATCCGGAAACATCGAGTAGCTCGGATATCGACGCTGGCCGCTTTCGGCAGAGCTCATCCAGCGACGTGTCATGCATTACGACGTATGCCGGGACACCATGTTCCTTCGCGATGGCCCGTCGCCATTCGCGAAGGTATTCACGTAGTTCGGGGTCAACCACTGGGAGCGTGAGCTTAGTGGCGGGGCTAGATCGGTCAGACCGCGGAGAAAGAGCGACGGATGATGTGGGAATGCGGCTTGCTGTTGCGGCCGCTGTCGTATCCGCCAGCCAACCGAGCGTAAAGCCACAAGCATCGCACGCCTCGCATTTTTGCCATTTTGGGCTTTCTCCAAAATGAATGCAAATCTGGCGGTGGCGGCAGGTTGCGGATTCCACAAAATCCCGAATCGCGTGATAGCGCTTCCAGGCGCGATCTTTTTCCGCAGGATCGGCGAGCAAATCAATGAAATAGGCCAACAGGCCGGCGTCGCGTTTCTGCCAAAGCACGACGCAGTCGGCGGGAAGTCCGTCGCGTCCCGCGCGTCCTGCCTCTTGATAATATTGCTCGATCGATTTCGGCAATGAGAGATGGATCACTGCGCGCACTGCTGCTTTGTTGATGCCGAGTCCGAAAGCCACGGTGCCGACCAGAACGCGCACTTCATCCGACATCCAGAGTTCCTGATTTTCTCTGCGCGTATCGCTATCCATTTTTCCGTGGTAGGCAATCGCCGGAATTCCGTGCTCCTCAAGAAAATCAACGGTCTCTTCCACTTTGTTGATTGTCGGCGCGTAGACGATCACGTTGGCGTCAGAATATTCCCGCAGCGCTTTTAACAACAGGCTTGATTGTTGCGGGCCCTTGCACTCCTTGATGATGTAACGCAGATTTGGCCGATGGAAGCTTGCAATATATTTATCGGGATCACGCAATTGGAGCTGTTCGATAATGTCGTGACGCACGCGCTGCGTGGCGCTTGCGGTGAAAGCAGCGATGGGACGATCTGGAAAATGTTCGCGCAAAGAGCTCATCTGCCGGTACTCCGGCCGAAATTCGTGACCCCATTCCGAAATGCAATGCGCCTCGTCAATCGCGAAAAACGAAATGGGAACGTTTCGGAGCCACTCGATAGTTTCTGGGCGTGCAAGCCGTTCCGGAGAGAGGTACAAGAGCCTGTAACGGCCGCTTTTCGCTTCGCCCATAATTTCAGCTTGCTGCGCTCCCGTCACGGAACTATTCAGCAGCGCTGCGGCGATTCCCATTTGCGTGAGTTGCGTGACTTGGTCCTGCATCAGCGCTATTAGAGGAGAGACTACGATCACGGTTTGGTCGGAAAGCAATGCCGCGGGTAGCTGATAACAAAGAGATTTGCCGCCGCCCGTCGGCATCACCACGCAGGAGTCGTGTTTCTGCAGCAAGCTTTGAACAATTCTTTCTTGCAGCGGGCGAAATGAGTCGTAGCCCCAGTAGCGTCGTAGCGCGGGAAGGAGATCCATTTCCACGTTCACGCAAACAGTATAGTCCATTGGCTGTCGTGTCGAACGAGGCCGATAGGTGTAAAATGCCCGCTCGAGTGATCGATATTATTTGCCGCCTAGAAGGAGGCCTTCCTGTGGATGCGAAGAACATGAAAAACCCCGCCGACACCAGCCGCCAATTACTGCGCCATGTGCTCGCGACTATCGCCTATCGCGGCGGCAAATCGATGCGCAACGCACCAGCCGGATTTGCTGAATTCCACGCTTCCGAGACGACTCGTACTCCAGGGCAAATTTTGGCTCACTTGGGCGATGAATTGGATTGGGCTCTTTCACAAGCTAGCGGGAAAGAGAAATGGAGAGTCTCGGAAACGCTCGCTTGGGATGAAGGCGTGAAACGTTTCTTCTCCGGCTTGCGGGCGCTCGACAATTACATCGGCTCGGATTCGGCTCTCGGTTGTACACCGGAAAAACTGTTTCAGGGAGCGCTCGCGGACATGCTGACTCACATCGGGCAAATCTCGATGCTGCGGCGGCTTGCCGGCTCGCCGGTGCGCGCGGAAAATTATTCTGTTGCCGAAATCATTGTGGCCAGAGTCGGCTCCGAGCAAACTCCGCCGTCCAAAGAATTCGACTGACCACGAAGTTCCGCAGGGGTCGACGTCTTCGTGCAGCCACTCATTTGAATTGTTCGGAAGCTTCTCTGCGCGCCCAACGGCGCGAGGAATATACCGCTCAGCATAGAAAAATAGCCGGGGGCTTAGGCTGAGGGACCCTAGCCGCCCGGCTCTTCTCACCCATCTCCGCAGGGTCTGGGTAAGAAACTCTTAAGCGGCGGATTCGCCGTTACGCATGAATTCGTAACGCTCGATTGCCGCTGCCACGCCGACTTCGCCGGCGTTTTCAGGACTGGAACGCAGAACGCGCCCGAGACATCGGACGCGAACGGGACCCGCCTGAGTAAGCTCGTGTGGAAGAGTCATTACGATTTCCACAGGCGAACCGCTGCGCAAACCTTTGGGCAAGTGAAAATAGAGACCACGCGAACTTACCTCGCGCGATTCCGTTGCGGCCTCGCCAACCACGCTTTCATCCGTCCATCGGACGGTGAGCGGCAATCGCATGAGAAATCTTCGTGTTGAACGTCGCTCTTTTAGAGCCACAGGACACTACCTCCCTAAGTACGCGACTATCGTGCGGCTTGGGCTCCTTTCTACCAATAGAGCGAAAGCCTCAATTATTTAGAACCCTGCAGTACGGAAGTACTGGGCTGGCTAGAAAAACTGTATAAAACCCGCGGTTCTCGGGAGATCCAGGGGAGGCTCATTCAACGGGTACCTTACGGAAGGCCTTCAGGATGTCGTCCAGTGTGATCACGCCCTCGAGCTTGCTAAGGTCGGCGCGGCTCAGAACGGGGAGGGCCGGCCAATCTCCGGCCCAGTGAAGCGCCTCTTCGAGCGACATATCCCGGAAAACGAAAGGTAAGGCCCCTTTAGAACTGGCTTCAGCCAGAGTATGTGGCTGCGAAGCGTCCGCAGCAAGCCGCTGAAGTTCGCTACGCTCCACAAAATGCCATTCTCCCGGTCGCGTGCGCAGAAAAAACAAGACACCTTCCTTGGCTTCTTCGCGCTTGACCACATCGGCTGGGTTTTGGTTCGGCTCTAAAACGACGGCATCAAAACGCATGGCGTCTTCCACTGTAAGAACCATTTGCTCTCGACGTTCTTCGACCGAAGGTAGGACCAGTCCGTCCTGGCGGGCAAGCATGTCAAAGAGAGGAACCTTTATATACGACCGCGAAATTCCGTAGGCGATCAGACTCGAAATCATAACGGGCAGAATAGCCGTATAGTTGCCAGAAACCTCGATCACCATGAAAACCGATGTAATCGGGACGCGGAGAAAACCCGCGAAAAACGTCCCCATTCCGACAAGAGCGAACGTACCTACCGTGCCAGGCAAACCGGGGAAAAAATGCTGTTCGATTGCTCCCACCGATCCCCCGAGCATTGCACCGATGAACAAAGCCGGCGCGAACATGCCGCCTGGTGTTCCGCTTAGGAAAGAAAATCCAGTAGCCAGGATTTTCAGCGCGGCTAAGACCAAGAGCAGTTTCCAGGTGAATTGGCCGTGCATTGCCTGGTCGATGATCGGATAGCCCGCGCCCATCACTTGCGGCAGTCTTATGCCGATTAAGCCGATTAGCAATCCCGCGACGGCTGGCTGGAAATATTTGGTCCAGTTCGGGAGAGATTGAATCCGCGGCCGGGCGTAGGCCAGCCACTTCAGAAAAACCAAAGACGCCAGACCGCCAACGATTCCAAGCGCGACGTAGGCCAACAGGTCAACAGGCTTCGCTACGCGGAAGGGTGGAACCCGGAACATTGATTCGGGCCCAAGAAACGCGCGCATTGTCACCACACTTGAGATGGCGGCGAGAACAATCGCTCCCAGCACGCCTGCGCTCCAAGTTCCAATCACTTCTTCCAGTACGAAAAGCACAGCAGAAATTGGCGCATTGAACGCGGCAGCAAGTCCCGCGGCTGCGCCTACTGGTGCAATTAAACGGACTTTCTCCTGCGACAAACGCAATCGGCGGCCGATGAGTGAAGCTATTCCAGCGCCTATCTGCAGCGAAGGATCTTCCGGGCCGAGCGATTGTCCACTTCCGATTGCCAGTGCGCAGACCACAAATTTGCCAACGACGGTGTTGAACGGAATATAGCCATTGGAAACGTACACGGCCGATTTTGTTTGGTTCACACCGCTGCCGCGCGAGCGCGGAAAAGCGTAAATGACGAGGAGCGCAACGAGCAGGCCCCCGAGAGTTGGAGCAAGGACGACGCGAAAAGTCGAAGGAGCAAGTGACGAGCCGAGCAATTCGATTTGCGTCCACTCAATCGCGATACGAAAGCAAACCACGGCGAGTCCAGATAGGATGCCAATCAGCACTGCGAGAAGAAGAAAGAACTGATCTTCCCGCATGGTAAAGACTCGACGCGTCCAACTTTGCCAGAGTGCGAGAAAGCCAGAGGTAGACTTTGCGTCCGAAGGCGGAGCCGACAGTGGCGAGAAGGCAGAGTCTGGCGACGTGGCGCTCATTGGTTCGGTCACTGGATCGGAACTCCCCGCTTGCGTCCCAAGAGCCAGAGCGCGCGATCTGCGCCTTGAGGGTTGCCGCAGACGTCAGCCGCGGCATTCTCAATTTCGAAAACGTGCGCCATCACGTCCTCGATAGTTTCGGGATGCTTCTCGATGTATTGCAAACTCCCTCTAGCTTCTATCTCTTTGCTGTCCGCAAAGATTCTTTGGAGCGGCGCCTGCGGCGGCGTTACGAGCAGCGACTGGCCTTCTTGACGGGCGCAATCTTGGAGGCGCTTGCTTGCGAGCGATAGAGCATCCGCCGCTTTGGACGCCCTAGCTTCCCGTGAAACGCCAGCGAGGAACGGATTGATGGCATCGATCTGCTGAGCTGTCTGATACATGGCAGCGATATCAGGAGCGTCGCGTTCCGATTGCGGCAACCGATCGAAATAATCGAGCGCAAGATCGTACTGGCCAAGTTCGAACGCGGATATCGCTGCGCCGAGCAATGCGTCAGGGTCTTGGTTATTTGCAGATACCAAAGAGCGAAACCCGTCCAATGCCCGAGGCCAGAGTTTGGCGCGAATCAATAAATTTCCGACGATTTTGCGGCGTGCCGTATCGTCCGCGGGAGTGTTGTCGGCCAGCGCGATGATTTCGGGCACAGCCTGCTGGGCTTCTCCGCGGTCCAATAAGTATTCGGAAAGCTCGCGACGAACCTGCCAACGCATCGCGATCGGATCATTTTCCCATTCTCCGTATATCGCTGCGTGATAATAGCGGATGGCTTCTGAGGTCAATCCTTTGCGCGTCGCAATCCGCGCCAAAGCTAGGTTCACTTCTCCGCTGCCGGGAGATTCCGATAGGAGATTCAACAAATACGTACGGCCTTCGTCACCTCGGCCGACCGCGGCGAGTGCCTGCGCCAAATGAAATTGAAAGTTCGCGTTGCCGGGAGAATAGACCATGGCGTTGCGGTAGTCGATTAGAGCAGACTGCGCGTCACCCGCCTGGAAACTCGCTTCACCTTGGGCAAACCAGTTGTCGGCTAAGACGTGGATTTTCTTGTGGTACATCCGGTTGATTGTGGCTGTGAGCAGGACAAACAAAACCAGCAAAACTATGCAGCCGAACAGGACTGCTTCGCGCGAATAAATCCGTGGGCTTTTTTTTCTCGCTTCGCCGGTAGTTGCCGTGGAACTCACTCTGGATTCCGAATGGAAAGAATACCTTATCTTGGTGCCTTCGATGAGGCAGGGTTTCAATATCAAGGAACTCAGTTCGAAAAGAACTGGCTTAGAAAATTTAAAGCGGAAGTGAAGTTAAGCCTGGTCGATGAGGCGGTGATGGATGGCGTAGAGAGCAAGTTCGAGGCGATCAGAGACACCGAGCTTGTCGAAAATGTTGTGCAGATGGTTTTTCACCGTCTGTTCGCTGATGAAGAGCTTTTCGCCGATCTCCCGGTTGCGGAAACCCTGAGCTACGAGCTGAACGATTTCCTTCTCGCGTTCACTGAGTAGCGGCTTCTCGCGCCGCTGGCCGGATTCGGCAGATTTCTTGAACGCATCGATCACTTCGGCGGTCATGCGGTTGTCGAGCCAAATTTCTCCATCGAAAACCTTGCGTATGCTTTTCACCAGCAGGTCGCTGGCTGATTGCTTCAGAACCACTCCGCGCGCGCCCAGGCGCATGGCGCGGACGACATCGCGATCATCTTCGGCTGCGGTAAGCACAATCACTCGGGTGGGCAGAGTTTCAAAATTGACTTCCTCAAGCACGCCCAAGCCGTCTTTCTCCGGCATGCGCAAATCGAGGAGGAGAATGTCAGGTTTTAGCTTCCCCAACATTTTGACGCACTCATTCCCATTCGAGGCTTCACCGACAATTTGGATCTCGTCGGCTGCTTCGAGGAGCTTGCGGAGACCATCGCGAAAGATAGCATGGTCGTCCGCGACCAGGATTCGAATCACCTGTTTCGCTTTCGTCATTTTCAATTCAGTGGGATTTCTACCGTAAGACGCGCCCCGTGCCCGGGATTCGACTCCACCGTTA
>DATNLC010000033.1:0-31773 GCA_035603075.1 Candidatus Acidiferrales bacterium
AGATGGTGATGCCGGGAGACAACGTGTCGGCGGAGATCACTTTGATTACACCGGTAGCTTTGGAGAAAGGGTTGCGGTTCGCGATACGCGAAGGCGGCCACACGGTCGGAGCCGGCGCTGTCGCCGAGATCATCGAGTAAACGACTATGCGAGAAATAATCACATTGCAGTGCAACGATTGCAAGAACCGGAACTATACGACGACAAAGAACCGGAAGAAGCATCAGGACCGGTTGGAGACGTCGAAATTTTGCAATACTTGCCGGAAACATACGGACCATAAAGAAGTGAAATGATTCGGCGCTTTGCGCCAAATCATCCTGAGGGGAGTAGGTTCAACGGTAGACCATCGGTCTCCAAAACCGAGAGTGGGGGTTCGAATCCCTCCTCCCCTGCCAGTTTCGCGGGCAGGAGTGAGTAGCAGATGAGCAGGGCGGTTCCAGCGGGCTAAGGCGGTCGTTGAAATGGCGGAAGCGGCGAAAAGAAATAAGGAAGAAGCTGAACACGGTGTAAGCGGGTTTTCGCTGCTGGAGCCTCTCGGCAAGCTGGCGGAACATCCGCGACGATTGCGCGCATTTTTTCACGACGTGCGCATTGAAATGCGCCAGGTGAATTGGCCAACTCCGGCGGATGTGGTGTCCACGACGGTGGTGGTCACAGTGACTGTGGCCTTCTTTGGAATATTTTTCTTTTTGGTTGATACCGGCGTCGGAAAAATGATCAGACAGGTGCTCGAATACTTTCAGAAATAGGATCGCTAATGTCAAAGCAGTGGTTCATCGTCCACACATACTCGGGGTTTGAGAAAAAGGTGAAGGAAAGCCTGGAAGGACGTGTGGCTGCGTTCGGGCTTACGGACAAAATCGGGCAGATTGTAATCCCGACGGAGTCTGTGGTGGAAGTGCGCGGCGGCAAAAAAGTGATTTCGCCGCGGATGTGCTATCCGGGTTACGTGCTGGTGGAGATGGATATGGACGATTACACCTGGCACGTTGTGCGCTCGACGCCAAGGGTCACCGGCTTTGTGGGTTCGGGGCAAACGCCTTCGCCGCTGACCGAAGAGGAAGTTCAAAACATTTTGAATCGGGCTACGACGACGGCAGATAAGCCCAAGCCGAAGCTGTCGTTCGACCGAGGCGAGAAAGTTCGCATCGGGGAAGGGCCTTTTGCGAATTTTACCGGTGTGGTTGAGGAAGTGAATTCCGACCGCAGCACGCTGAAAGTTTCGGTCACGATTTTTGGCCGCTCGACGCCGGTAGAGTTGGATTTTGCTCAGGTGGAAAAGGTCGCGTAGAGATTGAGAGCGCTGCTCGTTTTGTCGGCGCGCACGGGAAGCAAGGACATAAAACATGGCAAAGAAAATTCAATCGACTGTGAAGTTGCAATTGCCGGCGATGAAAGCTACCCCGGCGCCGCCTGTGGGCACCGCACTCGGCCCGCACGGCGTGAACATCATGGATTTCTGCAAGCAGTTCAATGCCAAAACGTCAAAAGAACCGGACGGGATGATTATTCCCGTGCTGGTCACGATCTATAGCGACCGCACGTTCACTTTTATTTTGAAGACGCCGCCCGCTTCTGAGCTTTTGAAGCGTGCAGCAGGGATCGTGAAGGGTTCGCCTGAGCCGAACCGCAACAAAGTGGGGAAGCTTACCCGCAAGCAAGTCGAAGAGATTGCCAAAGTGAAAATGCCGGACCTTAACACGATGAATTTGGACGCTGCCGTACGCTCGATCATGGGTACGGCACGAAATATGGGTATCGAAGTCAGCGAGTAATTCGAAGCGGGAGAAGACACGATGGGCCGCAGCGCAAAAATTGGTGGAAAGAATATAGACCGCGCCCGCAAGCTGGTGGAAGCGCGTCCATACAAACTCGAAGAGGCCGCGGAACTTCTGCGCAAGGCGCACTTCGTGAAGTTCGACGAGACGGTCGAGCTGGTGCTGAACCTGGGAGTGGATCCGAAACAGTCCGATCAAATGGTGCGCGGCACGGTCGTACTACCGCACGGATTGGGCAAGTCGAAGCGCGTGCTGGTGATTGCTAGCGGGGACAAAGTTCGCGAAGCGGAAGAAGCTGGTGCGGATTTCGTAGGCGGCGAGGATATGGTTCAGAAAATCCAGGAAGGCTGGACGGATTACGACGCAGTGATCGCCACGCCCGACATGATGAAGTCCGCCGGACGCCTGGGTAAGGTTCTTGGCCCGCGCGGATTGATGCCCAACCCGAAAACGGGCACGGTGACATTTGACATAGCCAAGGCAGTAGCCGAAGTAAAGGCTGGCAAGGTGGAATTCCGGCTGGACAAAACCGGTATCATTCATTCCCCTGTGGGAAAGATCAGTTTTACGGCGGCACATCTTGCAGGAAATGCTCACGCGTTGCTCGCAGCGATTTTGAAAGCGAAGCCTGCCGCTGCGAAGGGCAAGTTCATAAAGAAAATGACGCTGACGTCGACAATGGGTCCGGGCGTTCCGATTGATAGCGCAGAAGCAGAATTGGCTGTAGCCGTCGCGGCATAAACAATAAGCCATCAAGGAGTTCGGCATGAAGAAGAAGGCCGAAAAAGTAAAGCAGGCAGAAGAGCTGAAGACGCAGTTGGCGACCGTCTCTACAGTAATCCTTTCGACGTTCAAGGGGATCACTGTCGAGCAGGACACCAAGCTTCGCCGCAGTGTGCAAGCAGCCGGCGGATATTATCTGGTCGTGAAGAATACGGTAGCTGAACGCGCGGGCGCTGGAACTCCAGCGGAGGGCTTGCTCAAGGATCTCAAGGGCACGAACTCGATTGCGTATACCAAAACCGATCCGGTTGCGCTGGCCAAGATTCTGACGAAGGTGGCGAAGGATGTTCCGGCGTTTCAGTTTCGCGCCGGATGGGTCGAAGGCCGTGTAATTTCCATTCAGGAGATCGGCCAACTCGCTTCGTTGCCCAGCAAGGAAGAGCTGATCAGCAAGGTCATGTTCCTATTAAATGCCCCGGCACAGCGTATTGCGACTGTTCTTGCGGCGGTTCCGCGCAATCTAGCGGTGGTCACGAGTGAAGCAGCAAAGGCAAACAAGTTCGGACCGGGCGGCGACGCTCCGGCACCTGAAACGGCTCAGTAAGCATCTAAAGTAGTAAATGAAGAGATTTTAATTCGAGGGAGGGTGGGAAACGCAATGGCCAGCAAAGTGGAATCGATTCTGGAAGAAATCAAAGGTTTGACGCTGCTCGAAGCTTCCGATCTAGTGAAGAAAATGGAAGAAGCTTTCGGAGTGTCAGCGGCAGCAGCGGCGCCTGTGATGGCAGCGGGCGGCGGTGCGGGCGCGGCAGCGGGCGCGGCTGAGGAGAAGACGGAATTCACCGTCGTCCTCACCGAAGTCGGCGCCAATAAGATCAACGTGATTAAGGCGGTTCGAGAAGTTACCAGTCTGGGCTTGAAAGAAGCCAAGGATCTGGTTGATGGCGCCCCAAAGACAGTGAAAGAAGGCGTCAACAAAGAAGAAGCTGCCACGATCAAGAAAAAGTTCGAAGATGCCGGGGCGAAGGTAGACGTCAAGTAGTTGCCGCTCCGCTGTGGCCCGCATGCTGGGCTGCAAAGGAATCCGCTTTCACGCGCGCTCCTTTGGAACTGGAACTTCAAAAATCGTCCTTCCCGGACCGACGGGGCGGGTGTCTATCCGCGTCGTCACATCCGGCGTAACCCTGAAGAGGTCAATCGATGAGCAATCGAAACGGCAATCGTGCTACGCGGGAACGGGAGCGTCTGGACTTCGCCAAAATCAAGACGACGGTCCAAATTCCGAACCTGATTGACGTACAGAAGAAGTCGTATCAGCGCTTTCTGCAGATGGACTTGCTGCCGAGCGAGCGCGAAGACACCGGCTTGCAGTCGGTGTTCACGTCCGTGTTTCCGATTCAGGATTTCCGCGGACTTTCGCAGCTTGATTTCGTGGACTACGCGATCGGCAACTGGGAGTGCAAGTGCGGACACTTGCGCGGGCTGCATCACTTGCGCGCAACATGCCGGAATTGCGGCGCTTCGGTAGTCACGAATCCTTATAAGACTGGCGACGTGCTCTGCAGTAAGTGCGGCACGTTCAATAAGAACACGCCGACTTTTTGCAACAAGTGCGGCGATCCGGTCACGCTGCAGCTGAAGTACGACGTGAACGAATGCCAGGAGCGCGGGATGACTTATTCCGCGCCGCTGAAGGTAACGATTCGCCTGACGATTTACGATAAGGACCCGGACACAGGCGCGAAGTCCATTCGCGACATCAAGGAGCAGGAAGTGTTCTTCGGCGATATTCCGCTGATGACCGAGAACGGCACGTTCATCATCAATGGAACCGAGCGCGTAATCGTCAGCCAGTTGCATCGTTCGCCTGGAGTTTTCTTCGAGACGGCGAATAATCGCAGCTATTTCCTGGGGAAGATTATTCCGTATCGCGGGTCGTGGGTTGAGTTCGAATACGACACCAAGAATATCCTGTACGTGCGCATCGACCGCAAACGCAAATTCCTGGGCTCGATTTTCCTTCGCGCGCTGGGAATGAAATCCAATGAAGATATTCTGCGCACCTTCTACCAGACGGAACGCGTTTCTCTGAAAGACGGTGAACTCTTCTGGAATGTCTCGGAAGGTTTGGTCGATCGCAAGCTTTCGAAGGAAATCAAACACCCGAAGTCGGGCGAAGTGCTGGTTGGAGCGCACAAACGCATTACCGAGCCGCTCTTTAAGGAGCTTGGCAAGGCGCGCGTGACGCAAGTGGAAATCGGACCAGCCGATCTGGAAGGCGCGATCACCGTAGGTGAGTTGGTGAACCGGCAAACCGGCGAAGTTTTGCTGGAAGCCAATAAGCCGCTCACGCCGGAAATGTGGGCTGCGATTGGCGAAGCGGGAATCACGGAAGTGGATATCACCTTCCCTGACCGCGATGACGTAGGAATCGTCGTAGGCCGCACGCTGGAGAAGGATACGATTCGCTCGTCGAAGGAAGCGCTGATTGAAATTTATCGCAAGCTGCGTCCTGGCGATCCTCCGACGCTGGAAACAGCAACCGCCCTTTTCAACGGAATGTTTTTCGACGCGCGCAAATATGATTTCAGCAAAGTGGGCCGGCTGAAATTCAACATCAAGCTTGGCTTGGAGACACCGCTCGATAAGCGCACGCTGGATCCGTCGGATTTCGTCGCGGCGATCAAGTACCTTTTGAAGCTGCGAAAGAATATCGGTTCGGTGGACGACATCGATCATCTCGGCAATCGCCGTGTTCGCGCGGTTGGCGAGCTACTCGAAAACCAGTTCCGCATCGGCTTGGTCCGCATGGAACGCGCGATCAAGGAAAAGATGTCGGTGTACCAGGAAATGTCCACGGCTATGCCGCACGATCTCGTGAACGCCAAGCCGGTAATGGCGGCGATTCGCGAGTTCTTCGGCAGTTCGCAGCTATCGCAATTCATGGATCAGACGAATCCGCTTAGCGAAATCACGCACAAGCGCCGCCTTTCGGCTCTTGGGCCGGGCGGTCTTTCGAGAGAACGCGCGGGATTCGAAGTGCGCGACGTGCACCCCACACACTATGGCCGTATTTGTCCGATTGAAACGCCGGAAGGTCCAAACATCGGATTGATCAGCTCGCTTTCCTGCTATGCGCGGATCAACGAGTTTGGTTTCATCGAATCGCCCTACCGCAAGGTTCGCGGCGGTCGCGTGATCGATTTCGTGCAAATCATTAATTCCGGCGACAGCGAATTCAAAGCCGGCGAAGTAGTGGAAAAAGAAAAAGTAGAAGATACCAATGAAGAGCTGAAGCGGCGGCGTGTAGTTGTCGAGCCGCATTGCTTCTATCTCTCCGCATGGGAGGAAGACCGCTACGTCGTCGCGCAGGCGAATGCTTCGCTCGATGAAAAAGGAAAAATCACTACCGAGTTGGTCAACTGCCGGCAGGCCGGCAACTTCGTTCTGAAGAGCCGCGATGAAGTGGATTACATCGACGTTTCGCCGAAGCAGCTCGTTTCGGTGGCGGCGAGTTTGATTCCATTCCTCGAGAACGACGACGCGAACCGCGCTTTGATGGGCTCGAACATGCAGCGGCAAGCTGTACCGCTGATTCGCGGTGATGCGCCGCTAGTCGGAACGGGTATGGAACGCGTTACAGCGCGCGATTCCGGCGCTGTGATCGTCTGCCGCAGAGACGGCATCGTGGACCAGGTGGACTCCGAACGCGTGATCGTGCGTGTGGAGTCAGACCAGTCCGGCGTGCTAAGCCGCGAAGTTGGTTCCGACATTTACTTGCTGACGAAGTTCAAGCGCTCGAACCAGAATACTTGCATCAGCCAGAAGCCGATGGTTCGAGCGGGCGACCGTGTGAAGCAGGGTCAAGTGTTGGCCGACGGTCCCTGCACTGACCGCGGCGAACTCGCACTGGGCCGCAACGTCCTGGTCGCGTTCCTTCCGTGGCGTGGATATAACTTTGAAGACGCCATTTTGGTGAGCGAAAAGCTGGTGGAAGAGGACTACTACACTTCGATTCACATCGAGGAATACGAAATCGAAGCGCGGGATACGAAACTCGGGCCCGAAGAAATCACGCGGGACATCCCCAACATCAATGAAAGCTTCCTTCGCAACCTTGACGAAAGCGGCGTGATTCGAATCGGCGCAACGGTGAAGCCCGGCGACATTCTCGTTGGCAAGGTAACGCCGAAGGGCGAGACCACGCTTACACCCGAAGAGAAACTACTTCGTGCGATTTTCGGTGAGAAGGCCGGAGACGTTCGAGACGCTTCTCTGTATTGTCCGCCGGGTATCGAAGGCACGATTGTGGACGTGAAAATCTTCTGCCGTAAAGGTGCGGAGAAGGATGAACGTCACAAGGCCATCGAAGGAACGCAGATCGCGAAACTCGAAAAGAACCTCGCCGATGAGATCCGCATTCTCACCGACGAGCGTTTGAAGCGCTTGAACGACTTGCTTGGTGGACAGAAACTGACCGCCGACCTGCACGACGAGCGCACGAACAAGCGTTTGCTGACCAAGGGCGCAGAATTGACGCGCGATATTCTGGAAAAAATCACCACGCGCAACTTGAAGCGCCTGCGCCTGAACGATAAAGATCCGCTACTAATCGAGAAGATCGACGAGATCGAAGAAATGACCTCACGCCAGATCGACGTGTTGCGGAAGATTACCGACGAGCGCATCGGCAAACTCAAGAAGGGCGACGAATTGCCGCCAGGCGTTATCAAGCTGGTGAAGGCTTACATCGCTATGAAGCGCAAGCTTTCCGTCGGCGACAAAATGGCAGGACGCCACGGAAACAAGGGCGTCATCGCGCGCATCGTTCCGAAAGAAGATATGCCGTATATGCCGGACGGCACGCCTGTGGAGATCGTTCTGAACCCGCTTGGCGTTCCTTCGCGTATGAACGTCGGACAGATACTTGAAACCCATCTAGGCTGGGCTTCGAAAGAGCTCGGTGCGCGTGTGGCGAAACTGCTCGACAAGGAAACACGAGCGGAAGGCGTACGCAAATGGTTCAAGGACGCGTTCGGACCTACGTCGGTGTGGAAGACAATCGCCGATCTGGATGACGATGCAATCCTGGATCTGGCCTACAGCTTCCGAGAAGGTGTGCCATTCGCGACACCAGTATTTGACGGCGCTCGTGAACACGACATACGTCACTTGCTGGAATTCACGGAACTGCCGCAGACCGGAAAGATTCCGCTGTACGACGGAATGACCGGCGATGTTTTCGCTCAGGAAGTTACCGTCGGTTACATCTACATGCTCAAGCTCTCGCACTTGGTGGACGACAAGATTCACGCTCGCTCCATCGGACCGTACTCACTGATCACGCAACAGCCGCTCGGTGGTAAGGCGCAGTTCGGCGGACAGCGATTTGGAGAAATGGAAGTGTGGGCATTGGAAGCTTACGGCGCCGCGCACATTCTCCAGGAACTGCTCACCGCAAAGTCTGACGACGTCTATGGCCGCGCAAAGATTTACGAGGCGATCGTGAAGGGCGAGCCGGGTATCGAGCCCGGAGTGCCCGAATCGTTCAACGTGCTCGTGCGCGAATTGCAGTCGCTGTGCCTGGACATCGAATTGATGAAGCGCCAGAAGCCGCAGTTGGAAAAAGCCGAAGCGGCGGACTAATTATCGCGTCGCCCCAAACCACCGGGGTGGCGCTTACAGATTCCTAACTGGTTTTTGCTCCGGCTTGCCGGAGAGGAGGATCTGCCCTTGTATCGTTCGAGCCCGTACGACCGTGCCAGCCAGATTGCAGATTTTGATTCCATTCGCATCAGTCTGGCGAGTCCGGAAAAAATACGTTCGTGGTCTCACGGCGAAGTAACGAAGCCGGAAACCATTAATTACAGGACTTTCAAGCCGGAGCGCGACGGCCTGTTTTGCGCCAAGATTTTCGGTCCGGTCACCGACTGGGAGTGTCTCTGCGGCAAGTACAAGCGTATGAAGCACCGCGGAGTCATTTGCGACAAGTGCGGAGTGGAAGTCACGCTCAGCAAGGTTCGTCGCGAACGCCTTGGCCACATCGAGCTGGCTTCGCCCTGTTCGCATGTGTGGTTCTTCAAGGGTCTGCCGAGCCGCATAGGCTACTTGTTGGACATCACTATGCGCGACCTCGAGCACATCCTGTACTTCGAGACGTTTGTTTGCCTTGACCCAGGCGAGGTGCCGTCGCTGAAGCAGAAGGACATTCTGCCGGAGGAAAAACTCCGCGAGCTGCAGAAGGAAAATCTCGGAAAATTCCGCGCGGGTATGGGCGCTGAAGCCATCAAGGAACTTCTGCGCAGCGTGGAAGTGGAAAAACTGTCCGAAGAGCTTCGCGAAAAAATGAAGACGGACCCCAGCCTGCAGAAGCGAATCAAGTTCGCGAAGAGGCTGAAGGTTCTGGAAGCGTTCCGCAAAAGCGGAAACAAGCCGGAGTGGATGATTCTGGATGTCATTCCGGTGCTACCGCCGGAACTGCGCCCGCTGGTGCCGCTGGACGGCGGAAGGTTCGCCACCTCCGATTTGAACGATTTGTATCGCCGCGTGATTAACCGCAACAACCGCTTGAAGAAGTTGATGGAACTGCACGCGCCGGACGTAATCGTTCGGAACGAGAAGCGCATGTTGCAGGAAGCCGTGGACGCGCTGTTCGACAATGGACGCCGCGGCCGAGTTTTGCGCGGTACGAATAACCGGCCACTCAAATCGCTTTCCGACACGTTGAAGGGCAAGCAGGGGCGCTTCCGCCAGAACTTGCTCGGCAAGCGCGTGGACTACTCCGGCCGTTCGGTCATCGTGGTCGGTCCTGAGTTGAAACTGCATCAATGCGGATTGCCGAAGAAGATGGCGCTCGAGCTTTTCAAGCCGTTTATTTATCACAAGCTCGAAGCTGCGGGACATTGCACGACGATTAAGCAGGCGAAAGAGCTGGTGGAAGCGCAGGAAGCGATCGTGTGGGATATTCTCGAGGACGTGATTCGCGAACATCCCGTGATGTTAAATCGCGCTCCCACGCTTCACCGTCTCGGCATTCAGGCTTTCGAACCTGTGCTGGTGGAAGGAAAGGCTATCCGCATCCATCCGCTGGTTTGCACGGCGTTCAACGCGGACTTCGACGGCGACCAGATGGCGGTGCACATTCCGCTTTCTCCGGAAGCGCAAGTGGAAGCCTCGGTTCTGATGCTGAGCTCGCATAATATTTTGTCGCCGGCAAACGGCTATCCTCTTGCCGTACCGACTCAGGACATGGTTTTGGGGATTTATTACATGACCAAGTCCAAGCCGAAGGCAAAGGGCGAAGGCCGCGCTTTTGGTTCGAGCGATGAGTGCGTAATGGCCCTCGAAGCGGGCGAAGTGGAATTGCTGACGCCTATTCGTATGCGTTACACGGGTGAGGTAATCGATCTTACCAATGCGTATGACGATCAGGACGTCTCACATACGGAACCGGTAAATCTAAACCGTCAGTTTCTCCACACTACCGTGGGACGCGTGATCTTCAACGATCACTTGCCCACCGAGATGCCGTTCGTCAACGGCTTACTCAAGAAAAAGGGTGTCCAGGCGCTGGTGCAGTATTGCTACTTGCGCTTCGGCCTTGAGAAGACTGTAGTGGCGCTCGACAAGCTGAAGGAACTCGGCTTTTTGTATGCAACAAAGTCCGGCGTCTCTATCGGCATCAGCGACATGGTTATCCCCAGTGTGAAATTCAAGCTGGTAGACGCGGCTGAACACGAAGTCGTCAAGGTGCAGCAGCAATATCTTGACGGCGCCATTACCAACGGCGAGCGTTACAACAAAGTGATCGCTATCTGGTCGGACGTGACGGAAAAAGTCGCGGACGAAATGTTCAAGGCCCTGGAAGAGCAGGACAAGCAGGGCATCATCAACCCGGTCTACGTGATGGCCGATTCCGGCGCGCGCGGTTCGAAACAACAGATCCGCCAGCTTTCCGGAATGCGCGGCTTGATGGCCAAGCCCTCAGGCGAAGTTATCGAGACACCGATCACTTCGAATTTCCGCGAAGGCCTCACCGTGTTGCAGTACTTCATTTCCACGCACGGAGCTCGCAAAGGTCTGGCCGATACGGCGCTTAAGACTGCGGATTCCGGATACCTCACGCGGCGTCTGGTGGACGTGGCGCAGGACGTAATCATCAACGAATTCGATTGCGGTACGGCGGACGGAATTTATGTTGAGCCGATTCTCGAAGCCGGAGTCGAAGTTGAATCGTTGCGCGATCGCGTCATAGGGCGCGTATCTCTGGAAAAGATTAAAGACTACGAAGGCAGCGTGATCGTCGAGATCAACCAGGAAATCACGGAGGAACTCGCCAACGCGATTCAAGCGGCAGGCATCGAGCGCGTGAAGATTCGCTCAGTGTTGACCTGCGAATCACGGCGCGGTGTTTGCGCTCGCTGTTACGGCAGGAACCTGGCAACCGGACGCTTCGTCGAGATGGGCGAGGCTGTCGGTGTAATCGCGGCGCAGTCCATCGGCGAACCTGGAACGCAGCTCACGATGCGCACGTTCCACATCGGCGGCACGGCAACTCGCGTCACCGAACAGTCGAAGGTCGAAGCGCGTAACAACGGCTTCGTGAAATTTATCGACTTGAACGTGGTCGAGGGCCGCAACAAGACGATGGTAGCGATGAACCGCTCCGGCTTGATCGCCGTGGTTGACGAAAAGAACCGCGAAAAGGAACGCCACCACGTTGTATACGGTGCGCGCTTCAAAGTCGAAGACGGCCAACCTGTCACGCTCGGCCAGACGATGGTCGAGTGGGATCCGTACACGTTCTCGATCCTTACGGAAACAGGCGGCTCGATCCAGTTCAAGGATTTGCAGCCCGGCATCACGATCGAAGAGCAGGTGGACGAAGTGACGGGGTTGTCGCAGCTGGTTGTCACGCTTCCTCCGGGTGACGAAAAGCACCAGCCCACGATTCTCGTTCGCGATCCTCAGGGACGCGTCCGCAAAAAGTACCTCATGCCTTCGCGCGCTCACTTGATGGTCGCCGATGGGGACGAGGTGCAGCCGGGCGACGTTCTGGCGAAGATCCCGCGAGAAACCACCAAGACGAAAGACATCACCGGTGGTCTCCCGCGCGTCGTGGAACTTTTCGAAACGCGCAAGCCGAAGGATCCCGCGGTCATTAGCGAAATCGACGGCGTCGTAAAGTACGGCGATATCGTCAAGGGACAGCGCAAGATCTTCGTCGAGAGTGAAGACGGAAGAACGGTGAAAGAATATTCCGTTTCGCGCGGCGTGCACATCAACGTGCAGGAGGGCGAACACGTCCGGGCTGGCGAGCCATTGATTGACGGACCGCTCAACCCGCACGATATTCTCGCCGTCCTCGGAGAAAAGTACACGCAGGCTTACCTGGTGAATTCGATTCAGGAAGTCTATCGTCTGCAGGGCGTGAACATTAACGATAAGCACATCGAGACGATCGTTCGTCAGATGATGCGCTGGGTGAAAGTCGAGGACGTGGGCGATACGACGTTCCTTCTGGAAGAGCAAGTGGACAAGTTCCGCTTCCGCGAAGAAAACGACCGAATCATTCACGACGGTGGGCGTCCCGCAACAGGCCGTCCATTGCTCCTCGGAATCACCAAAGCGTCTCTCTCGACCGATTCCTTTATCTCTGCTGCGAGCTTCCAGGAGACGACCCGCGTGCTTACCGAAGCGGCGATTTCTGGAAAAGTTGATTACCTGCGCGGCTTGAAGGAAAACGTCATTATGGGCCGGTTGATACCTGCCGGTACGGGTCTCGATCGTTATCGGAATATTCAGCTGCTCACGGAAATTCCGAAAGAAGAAATCCAACAGATGGAGCCGGAGCTCACTCCGGAAGAAGCTGCGGCGCTCGATTTCCTGCGCAAGGATACCGACGCCGTCGCAGAGAGCTAACCCTCCGCTGAACTTGGAATCGGGGCGTTCTGGTGCGAACCTGGGCGCCCTTTCTCTTTTTACCTAGGTTAAATCTGCGTCTTGTCTCAGGTAGAAGTTTTACCTGTTAAGTAACTTGGCATAGGCCGCCGTTTTGTTTCACCGCGCAACGCTTCCTGCCCTTAAACTTTAGAGAGACCCGGTTACCTTTGGCAGCGGGTTGGTTGTTAAATTCTGCGAAAGCATCGTTATGTCTGCAAAGTCGACCGACAGGCAATCCAAGCAACCTGTCTTCGCTTCTCCTAGCGAAGCGGAGTACAACGAACTCGTCGAAGTAATTTCTCGCTCGCAGCACAACTACCGCGATCTCATCGATAATCTCGATCACGCCGTGTTCACTCTGGCTCTCGATGGAGAAATACGAGTTGCCAATCGTCGTCTGTTGGAGCTGCTGGATGTTTCTTTTCAATACTTGATCGGCAGGCGTATAACAGACTTCATCGAGGTGCCCACGCACGAGCAATTTCAAGAGTTGCTTCCTCTGCTTTTCAAAGCTGGCTCGTGGGCGGGAACCGTTTCTGTATGCCTAAGAAAAGACCGTGAACCTAGGCAATTTCACTGCTGGGTACAGGCGCTTAGCGAAGACGGACAGTTTAACGCAGTGACCGGCTGGGCGCGGGACATCACTTCGGAACGTCAGTCTGAGGTCCGGTTTGCTGAACTCTTCGAAACCCTACGCGAGGGAATCTTCTTGAGCACGCCGGACGGAAAACTGCTCGACGCGAATCCCGCGCTAGTTCGCATGTTGGGATTCGACAGCAAGAAGGATCTGCAGTCTCGCAATGTTAGAGATGTATACGTGAACCCTTCTGAGCGGGACTTGCTTATTAGTGATGCGTTCGAGAGAGGATCGATACAAGACCGAGCAATCACGTTGCGGCGCAAGGACGGCCAGACGATTCACTGCCTCAATTCCTGTGCCGTAATTCGCAACGCTGAGGGCGACGTCTTGCGCATCCAAGGAACGCTGGTGGATGTAAGCGAGCGGCTCGAAATGGAAAAGCACCTCCATGAAGAGCAGGAGTTTGTGCGCAGCTTGGTGGCAAGCTTTCCGGACATCATCGCGGTCCTTAGCCTCGAGGGCACATGCACTTTCATGAGTCCGCGCGTCCAGGATGTGCTCGGCCGGCCACCGGAAGAATTCGTCGGAAAGGTGCTTGGAGGCGGAGTTCATCCGGACGATCGCCCAAAGCTGAAAGCAGCTTTTCAGAAAGTCGCCGCGGGCCACGGTACGAACAGCCAGTTCGAATACCGGGCGATGCACGCGGATGGAACTTGGCGCATGCTTCGCGCGAGCGCGAGCTCGCTATACGACGCGAATGGGAAGACTAACGGAGTAGTAGCCTCCGCGCGGGACGTGACAGAGTCCAAGAGTATTGAACAACAGCTGGTGCAGAAAGAGAAACTCGCGGCGATGGGTGAAATGATGTCAGGAGTCGCGCATGAGCTGAATAATCCTCTCACCGCAATCCTGGGCATAAGCGATCTGATTCGTGAACGGGCCGTGGACGATGCCACGCGCCATCAGATTGAGACCGTCCTAAAACAGGCGCGGCGAGCTGCAACCATCGTCCAGAACCTCCTCGTTTTCTCCAGACCTTCCATGCTGCGCCAATCGAGGGTTCATCTCGATCAGATCGTCAAACAGGCTCTGGATTCCCAGCGCACCTCGCTGCAGCAGAAGAAAATAACTGTTGATTTCCAGGGAGCGCGCGATTTGCCGCCCATAGAAGGAGACGCGAAGCTTTTGGTACAAGGATTCTCAAATCTGATCTCAAACGCTGAGCAGGCAATCGGGGCCGCGCGCGAAAGCGGCACTCTTCGAATTACGACAACGATTGCTGACGGGAGAATCGTCCTGGCCTTTTCGGATGACGGACCTGGGATCCCGCCGGAAAACCTCGGGAAGATATTCGATCCTTTTTTCACTACCAGACGTCCGTCCGGCGGTACCGGACTGGGTCTTACGATCTCGCAGGCGATTGTGAAGGAGCACGGCGGAAAGATCGAAGTCGAGTCGACGCTTGGTGCGGGAACAACTTTTCGTGTTCTTCTTCCCACAGCCGCGGAGGAAGTTGCAGCGGAGACAATCGCCCCCAGGCCAACGGTGCCTCCGCCCCCAGGCTCATCTGAATTACGCGGACACTCGGTTTTTATTGTGGATGACGAAGAGAGCATACGAGAGATCGTGCAAGAAGGGCTGGCCGCCCGAGGAATGGTCGTCGAAGGCGCCGCAAGCTCGGAGGAAGCGCTTTCCCATCTGGAAACCGGTCAATACGAGTTCGTGCTTTGCGATTTCAATTTGCCGGGGCTGAACGGAGAGCAACTCTTCGAGAGAGTACGTTCGCAGGCGCACGGCGCAACTCCGCGATTTGTTTTTATGACCGGTGCGCTCTTGGATCAGTCGAAGATGGAGCAGTTTCACAAGAAGGGCGCATCGGTATTGCAGAAGCCGTTTCACGTAGCTGCACTGGCTACACTGCTGACTCAACTTTTGCACGGGCAGCCGACAGTTGCAAAATAGGATAGACCCGGCTCATTTAGTCATTTTGGCCGCCGGTGTTGCATCCATTCCAAAATCCCAAAAGTAAAGATTTGTTCCGCCGCCCTGGACTACTTCCGCGAGAGCGTATTCGCCCGGGTCGATATGCTGCTCTAAAGTGAACCTATAAACGCCTGGAGCAATCAGCCAGCGCTGCATCAGCAGTGTAGTTTGTCCGGTGGTACCCTGCTCCTTGAAGAGCTCATCGAGGTTTTCAAGATAGCGGCTGTCTCCTTTCACTTTCGCGCGTAGGAGTTCCATCTCTGGTTCTCGGCCGTCGGCTGTGCGCATGTAAAATTCAGTTTGTCCGGCTTTGATACGTAACTTTGCGCGCGGTCCGATTAGCGAAACAGTATGTCTGGTCGGAACGATCGGAATCGGAATTAGCACCTGCTTCAACATTTGCTTTTTGCTAAATTTGATGTCCGCCTGCGCTTGCGGAATTGGAAAGACTCCCTTGCCGTCGAATTCGAAAAGGCCTTCGCCCGGTGGCAGAAAAACTCCGGGAGCGACTTCGAGGCTCGCGTCGATATCTAGAGCTTGGGCCCTTCGTCCGGATTCTTGGGCGTGGACTTTGGCAATCACGTCCGCGTCGCGCTTGGCCTCGGCCGCTTCTACTTTGTGCGTCGCATCCCAATCGACGAGGGATTCCGGCATTTCCTCCCACTGCGCTTGCTCGATGCTGTAGTAGCGAACTCTGTCACCTTCGACGTTATATTCCCGAACTAGTTGAAAGCTGCCATCGCGAAGTATGAGTTTTTTCCCGCGCGGCAGAGATGATGTGCCAGAAGGGGTGGAGTTGGTCGGAGACTGATTCGAGGAATGCGAAGCCGGCGATTGACTGGAATTGGGGGACTGCCATCCGATAGAGAGCGGCGAAGCCAGTAGAGTCTCGGTCGCGGTTTTGATTAAGTGCGACCCAGCGGCAGCGTGCGCAAACAACGCTACGGCGAAGGCGAGGACTGGGATGCCTCGCCACTGAGCAACACGTGGATCCTTATTTTGCCGCTGATGCAGCATGATGTTGCGTTCTCCGCCGTGCGTTCCCGCTTTTTAATACGATGCGTTTAGCGGGCGGAGAGTTGAGTGGGTCTCAGGATAAACCGGATTGGAGTTGGCGACAATGAGGCCGACGCGATATGAAGACAAAGCGAACAAAAGCGCAGGGATAGGCGAAAACCACACGAAATTACGATTCTGTGAAGACTATTGGTGCAGGCTGCTAAGCCAGCCTTAGTGATCGCAACGAGGCTGAAGGACCGTGACGATCATGAGGTCGGAATTCGTGAATAGCCACCTTTCGGCCTCGGCGCCGGCGGCTTCCGCGGCGCGCGCGATCGTACCCAAATGTTTATTTCGGGCTAGGCCGCGAAGATGATCCGGGCATATGCCGGTCAGAGTGGATACTTCATCTTCAGTGAAGACCTTTTGACTCGATTTGATGCGTACCATTCGCGCCCTCCAATGCTTTGATGCAATCACAGACTAAAAGTAACCAATTCCGCCAGCAATAGTCCTTCCGTTCCAAAGTCGGGTAAACTACCGGACTACGAACAAGGCGTGAACCTCTCTGCATTCAATGATTTGCGTGATTCGTGCGAAACTCCGGAGAAGCGCCGCGAACGCAGAGCATTTCCCCGAAAATGGAAAATAAAGTCTACTGATGAAATGTTTCTACAACTTCACGGATTTGTTTCGCGTGACGTAATTCGTAGTAAGCGATAGTGCGAACCCAATCGTATATATTCAGACTGCCCAAAAATGGATGCGGAAACCGGTAGGCACTCAAGTCCCGGCCTCGCGTCGATTCGATAAAGGCAACCGTTGCTTCCCGCGCTGCGGCCAGATGGCTGAGGGCGTCCGGCCTATCGGCGATCAGCGAGAATCGGTGATTTCACCTTTCTGCCTCGCCAAGTCACGATACTCAGCGGCGGATGGATTCGTTTGAGCAGTGGAACTTCTTTCAGGGGCTCCTGCAAAGCTTTCTTCGAAGGAGCGATGCCACGTAATCAAATTGAAAAGCCGTCAGCTCGTTCAAATGCGCGGGCGAGTTGCAGGATTGTGGATTCACCAAAATGTGGCCCCAAAATCTGCAAACCTATTGGAAGACCTTCTCTTGTTTTTCCGCAGGGAACTGAGATTCCTGGGATTCCGGCCAAATCTCCCGTAACCGTATATATATCAGCAAGATACATCTGCAATGGGTCAGAGGTTTTCTCACCCAACTTGAATGCCGGAGTCGGCGAAGTGGGCGTCAAGATGGCGTCCACCCTCTGAAAAGCGTCCGAAAAATCTCTCGCGATCAGCGACCGCACCTTCTGGGCACGCAAATAGTATGCGTCGTAGTACCCTGAAGATAGAACGTATGTTCCCAACATAAGCCTGCGCTTCACCTCCGGGCCGAAACCTCCCTCACGCGTTTTGCGGTACATGTCGATGAGTGTAGCTCCCGGGACACGCAACCCATAACGTACGCCATCGTATCGAGCTAGGTTCGAGCTGGCTTCGGCCGTAGCGATTATGTAGTAGGTTGCGATTGCATATTCGGTATGCGGCATTTTGAGAGGTACTCGACGGCAGCCGAGTTTCTCCATTAGCTCGATGCCGGCAAAGACCTTCTCTTTCACTTCGCTATCGATGCCTTCGCCGAAATACTCTTCGGGGACGCCAATCCGGAGGCCATGAACGGGCCGTTCGATGTCTGAAGTGTATTTTGGGACTGCAACAAAAGAAGAGGTGGAATCATTTTCGTCGCGCCCCGCGATGACAGACATTACGGCTGCTGCGTCAGCGATATTGCCGGCGAAAGGGCCAATCCGATCCAGAGAAGATGCGAAAGCGATCAAGCCGTAGCGGGATACGCGTCCGTATGTCGGCATCAGCCCAGGGATACCGCAACAGGCTCCCGGCTGACGAATCGAGCCTCCGGTATCGGTCCCGAGCGCCACGACAGCTAGATGTGCGGCTACGGCTGCTGCTGAACCGCCGCTGGAACCTCCCGGGACTCGGTCAAGAGCTACCGGGTTCCGTACTGGACCGTATGCGGAGTTCTCGTTCGAGCTACCCATGGCAAACTCGTCGCAGTTCGTCTTACCGAGTACGACGGCACCGGCCTTTTCTAAACGCGTGACGGCGGTGGCGTCATAGGGAGGAACGTAAGACTCTAGAATCTTCGATCCACAGGTAGTGCGGACGCGGGAGGTGCTAATCACGTCTTTGATAGCGACCGGCACCCCGGCAAGGGTGGGCAGTTTTTCACCGCGAGCCGCGGCCGCGTCGACGCGGTCGGCTTGAGCGTAGGCTCTCTCGGGCGAAAGTGTCAGATAAGCATTCAGCTCGGGGTTTCGGCGATCAATTTCTGTGTAAAACTCGCCTACAATTTCCCGGGCGGAAATCCTTTTTGTTTGAAGAGCTGCTTGAATGCCGGCGACGGTCCAACGCGCGGTTGCGCTCATCGCTCAATTACCTTGGGAACGCGGAAAAACGGTTTTACGGCGTCGGGAGCCTGGTCCAGGACTGCTTCGGCCACCTGACAAGGGCCAACTATATCTTCCCGAAGTTCCTGGTCGGATTTTCCATTCGGGCTGGAAGAGGTAGCACCCGTTTCGGAAGCCGGGAAAGATATTTCAGTAAAGGGCTCGACATTCGTGACGTCGAGCTGCTGGAGCTTTCCGATATAGTTCAAAATTTCGTCAAGTTGTCCGCCATAGGTCTCCACCTCTTCCGGAGTCAACTCCAGATAAGCAAGTTCGGCCACGCGCAAAACATCTTCGCGACTAATGGACATCTGATTGGTGACCTCTGGCCTTGGCAGATAAACGGATTAGCTGCCCTTGCGGCTGCGGATGAACGGGATGTGCTCGTTGTCCATTTCACGGGAGACGCGCTTGGGGCCGGGTTTGGCGATGAACTTCACTTCGCGGATAAGATTTCCGCCCCACGCCTGATTGACTCGCTCGCAAAATTCTTTTTTCATCGATTCGAGTTGTTTCTGCCAGGCTTTGCCATCCGCAACGATTTCAAGGCGTCCCGCTTCACATCGAACAGGCTTGGTATGCGCCGCGAGAATTTTTCCTACGACTTTGGGCCACGCACTGGTAAGCCAAGCGAGAGCTGCTTCGGGCCGGTCGAGTCGCCGCAACACACCGCCTAGAAATTTTCCGGCTCGTTCCATGGATTGCGGATTCTAACACAGACGGTCGTCCGCAATAAATCGCTGAAAGGTCCTGGACCGAGCGAAGCTCGACCATGCGGACTAGAAAGCGCTTTGCTACTCTTCGCGAAGAGCTTGTATGGGGTCTATCACCGTCGCGCGCCGCGCAGGGAAATAGCATGAGGCTAGTGCGATACTGGCGAGAAACAAAGTCACCCCCACCAACGTTACGCCGTCGAGCGCGCTTAGGCCGTAGAGAACTTGCGCAAGAAGGCGTGACGCTGCGGTAGCACAAACCAAACCGATCGCAGCTCCAATCGCTATTAGCTTTCCCACCTGCAAGACCAGCAGGCGAACTACGCCTCCTGGCTGTGCCCCGAGCGCCATACGAATACCGATCTCTTTTTTGCGCTGGCTGACAGCGAAGGAAGTAACGCTTACGATGCCGACTGAGGCCAGCAGCAGCGCAAGCAGACCGAGCGTTGTTGCAAGCAGGGCGCCAATCTGAGAGGGCCAGATCCAGAAGGACAAGTTTTCCTCAAGGCCGTTTGCTGTGCTGGACACATTTGGATCCATCTCACGCGCCAGGCCCGGCAGCGCGGCGAGCAACGGCGTCGGATTTCCGTTCACGCTAACGAGTATTTTCGGCTCGTGGAATTCGTCGAGTGCTGTGACCTGAAGCGGGAGGTAAAGATAAGGCAGATTGGCGGACCACAAGTAAACATTGCGCGTATCGCGCACCACGCCAACCACTTCGAAGAGCGGCGATTTGGGTCCTTGGCGCAAGAGTTTCCCAATAGGCTCCTGCCCCGGCCAAAGCTGACGCGCCAGCGCTTCATTCACGACGGCAACTCGCGCGTTGGACAGAGCATCCGGCGCAGTGAAAGTTCTTCCGCGCACAACGCCGATGCCGAGCGTGTCGAAGAACTCCGGCGAAACGAGGTTGTAATTAACGATTGGCAGCTTTTGGCCGGCAGGCAAGTTCTCGCCTTCCGGCAGAACTGAACTCTGGGAGAAGTCTTTCCCCAAGGGCACGGTGGTTGCGGTGGCAACGTTGCGGACGCCGGGCAGCGAACGAATTCGTTCCGCCAAACGGCGGTCGAATTCGAGGCGCCGCGCGGAATCGTAGCCTAAGATTTGCAAGTCGGGCGAAAGCACGGCAACATGCGCCAAATCAAATCCGGTATCGATGCGCTCAGCTTTATGGAGAGCGCGCACCAGAAGCCCCGCAGCAATCAAAAGGAATAGCGAACCACCAACCTGCGCGACGACGAACGTGCTGCGCATACGTCTTCCTTTGCGATAGGTGCTCGTGCCGCTTTCCTCGCGAATGGCGACCAGCGGGTCCTGCCGCGAAGCACGCAACGCAGGCATTAGTCCGGAGACCACGCCGCTGAGCAGAGAGATTCCGGCCAAGTAAATCGCGACGCGCCAATCGGGGCTCACGTCGAGAGAAAGTGCCGGAGAGCCCGGCGATCTTAAAGCAAGGCCCGCAGCCCACCAGGCAATAAGCAGACCAGCCACTCCAGCCCCACCGCTCAGCATCAGACTTTCGACGACCATCTGGCGCACTAGACGTCCGCGCGACGCGCCTAACGCGACGCGAACGCCCATCTCTTTCTGTCGCGTGACGCCGCGCGCCAATTGAAGATTGGCCACGTTCGCGCAGGCGATCAACAGAACCAGACCGACCGCGAACATCAGAGCAAGCGCCAGTGGCACAAAGTCAGACTTTTGGCCGGGCGTAAGAAAACTTCCCCTGGTAACAAGAACTGTCGAGTTGCGCAGCCTTCCTTCATCAGAGGCGTGGAATTGGCTCGCTAGCACGGCCATTTCGGACTGCGCTTGAGAAAGTGTTACGCCAGATTTCAAGCGGCCGACCAGAAATAGCCATCCGCTCTCGCGGTCAGCGAGCATGTCCGGTCCCGAGTGCACGTTGGCGTTCATCATGATAGTTACCCACAGATCGGGCACCTCGGGATCGCAGCCGATGAAATCTCGCGGAGCGATCCCAACCACGGTGTAAGCCATGTTGTTCAGGGTGATCGTACGTCCCACTAAACCGGTGTCGCCGCCGAAATGCCGTTGCCAAAAATTGTAGTTAAGCATGACTACCGGATTTGCGCCGGGAGTCTTGTCTTCTTCCCCGGAGAACGCGCGGCCGAGGGCGGGAGCAGCACCGAGCATGTCGAAGAAATTTGCCGAGACCATTTGCACTTGCAGCAACTCAGGAGCAGAGCCACCGGCGCTCAGCAACATGCGTCCGCCAGCATACGCCGCGATGCTAGAAAATGAAGCGTTCCGGTCGCGGTAGAAAGTATATGCAGGGTACGAGAAGATGCCGGTGCCAGGTTCGTCCCGTACGGTCGAATAAAGGCTGACCAGGCGCTCGGGATCGCGAGCAGGCAACGGGCGCAGGAGTACGCTGTTATAAAGCGAAAAAATGGCTGTGTTCAGTCCGATGCCGAGCGCTAGCGTGAGCACCGCCGCGATCGTGAATCCCGGCCGCTTTGCAAGAACGCGAAGACCGTAGCGAACGTCTTGAATTAGAGTTCCCATCCAAATCCTCCGGCCCGGCAGCGCTACGAGCGCAGTGGGTCAACGTCCTCTGTGGTTCCAATTAGCAATTACATGTCCGCCCCAGTTCGCATGTAAGTGGCTGAGTGAAAAGGGGAAAGCTGCCGCGAGGAGAGTGACACAAGCGGAAGAAATGTTCGGTCTAGATACGCGGTGTCCGCAAACGGACATATAGCGCGGGATTCGGGCGCCCGATCAGGAGATGCGCCGCCCATAAAAGATGCGGACTGGAGAGCCGTCCGCGATGAACGCAGAATCGGGCTGACGGTTGAGAATTCGCGAGAATTCAACGCCGTAGAGGGCCTCGCAATCGCCGTCCAAACTGGCATCTTTTGTTCTCCAGACGCGCCAAGGAACATGCTCCACGTGATACTCTTTGCAACCACCGTCGCGCTGGCCGGCATAACCCCAACAATGCTCTGCGATGAATTGTTCCAGGCTTCGTTCCGCTGGTAGGATCGAAGCTTCTGACGCATGCGCATGCAGGCGACACTACTGACCTTTGAGATGCCACTGATAGTCGGCTGTAATGTTCGCGTCATTCGTCGCGATTTCGTGATTCATGGGTAGCCCAAGATAATTCTCTCCGTAGGCAAGCCTTGCAACTAGCGCGATGGCTCGTCTGGGAACAATTTCGCGAATGAATGCTACGCCACGTTTATTTGTGCCTGCATCTTTACGGCGAACGTAAAAACGAAGGTTTACTTCGTCGAAATCGGTGTGAAAGGGAATCGGGAACTCTCCGAAGAGCCTCGTATTGAGAAAGCGAAAACCAACGAGACTGACGAATGTTTTCCCGTTGAACGAATCAAGTTCAGTGCCGCGCGGGACGTACGGATCTAATAGCTCAGGACTGACTTCGTAGTTCAACATTGCGAGGTAACGCCATTCGGCGGAGAGGAAGACGCCTGCACTCCCAGATGCTTGATCGGCGCGCGGCATTAAGCCGGGCCGTTGAGTCCAAGCTGCGGGGCGATGTCGCGAAGAGCCTGGATACAGAAGGCGATGTGTTCGTCGAGGGGAACGCCCAATTCTTCGGCGCCTTTGTAAACGTCGTCGCGGTTTACACCGCGGGCGAAAGCTTTGTCTTTCAGCTTTTTCTTCACCGAGGCGGCTTCGACTTCGTGAATGCTCTTGCTGGGTTTGACTAAGGCGCAAGCGGTGAGGAATCCGGCTAGCTCGTCGCAGGCGAAAAGCGTGCGGTCGAGCGGCGATACTCGTGCCACGCCGCAATAATCGGCGTGGCCAAGAATTGCGTGAATCATTTCTTCCGAGTGGCCATGCTCGCGGAGGATTTTCGAGCCTTCATAGGGATGTTCTTGCGTAGGATGATGCGCCGCATTGGGCCAGCGCTCGTAATCGAAATCATGGAGCAGGCCTGTGAGAGCCCAGAGATCTTCGTCGGCGCCAAGCTTTCGCGCGTATGCACGCGTGCAGGCTTCCACGGCGAGAGCGTGTTTGCGTAGGCTTTCGCCCTGCGTGTATTCGCACAGAAGTTTCCAGGCATCGTCACGAGTAGGCATAATTTCCTCGACACAATGCTGCAAGATGAGCAACACGAAAGCAAGAGTCTTTCGCAGCCGCTGAGTTCGCGTTCGTACTGGATAAAAACCAGGTTCAGGGCTCGAAAATATCGAGCGCTGCGAGGGCATAGATCGCCGCGGAATCAATTATCCTTCGCAGGTCAACGTATTCGTTAGGGCCGTGTGCGACCGAGAGCAGTCCCGGGCCGTAGGCATACGCCGGCATCCCCGCTGCTGCATAGAAGCGGGTTTCCAACAGGCCGGGGCACATTTCAAAGCGAGGTGGTTCGCCGGTTACGGTTCGCACACTGCGGGAGAGTGCTTCGCCAGCGCTTCGTCCTGCCGGCACTCGGCAGATCGACCCTCTTGCAGAACGTCCCATTCGAGGGGAATGCCGTCACGTCGGCATTCCTCCAGCACGACCAGCAACCTTGCCTTCTCCTCATCGAGGTTTTCCTCTGGATTGATTCGCCGGTCAACTGTGAACCAGCACTGTTCCGGCACCACATTGAAGTTGGCACCGCCGCCGCTCATTCCGCCGAGCATCAGGATCGAGTTGCGCATTTGTTCTGCGCCAACATTCCATCGGGCTTTGCGCCGCTCCACCTCGCGTTTCAGTTGTTCTAGGCGCTCGACAACGCGGTGCATACGTTCAAACGCGTTTTCTCCTTGATGCTGCAATCCAACATGCGCTGACGTTCCGAAGACTCGAACGCGTAGCGAAATCGCGCCCCGATTTGCGTTCCATACCACCCCGCTGGTCGGCTCGGCCAGCAACATTCCTATGCCGTTTCGCCCGAGCAATCCTTCGCTCGCCAACCATGCTGAGCCACGCTTGCCCCCGGTCTCTTCATCAGGAACTAGCGTCAGGCTGACCTTGCCATCTAGGTTCTGGCCATATTCCCTGATTGCGAGGATCGCGTATACCATGGCGACGATGCCGCCTTTCATGTCGCACGAGCCACGCCCAAATATGAAATTCTCTTTGCGAGTCGGCTGAAACTGTTCCACCGACTGTGCTGGAACCACATCGTAATGCCCATGAAAATAAAGCGGACGCGCGCCGCTTCCCAAGCTCGCCGACAGGCAGACTGGAGCATCGCCATTCTCGATTTCCAGCCCGGCTGGCACAAATCGCTCGCAGTCGAGACTCAATTGACGGATTCGCTTTTCAAGTAGGTCTGAGCAAGCCCGGTAACCGGTTCCCGGCGGGTTCTCTGTCGGAATAGCAACAATCTCCGCCAGAAATACGGCCATTTCTTCCTTGTGCCCACGCAACCAGGAAAGAATCGCGTCGGTTCGTGGAGAATCGTGGCTCAAGCGTTCGCTCATCAAGCGCCATGCTACAAGTCTGCGATGAGGGTGCCAAGCGCCAAATTGGTGCACGCGGCCGCAATCGAAATCATGCAGCAGACTTGATCGTAGTAAAACTGAGCGGAAACTTGGCCGAATTACGAAGTGGCGGCTACTTGCTTTTCAGATGCTTGCTGCTTACCATCACGAACGTCGTGAGTAGTCGGATTTGTTGTTCCACAGGTGAGCCTTCATGCCGGTGCAAGTCGGCCAGACGCTGGGTCGCTATCGAATCGAAGAGGAAATAGGCGCCGGTGGCATGGGCGTTGTCTACCGGGTCCGCGACGAGCGCTTGGGCCGCATTCTTGCCATCAAGGTGTTGAAGCCCGGCTTGCTCAGCGAGCCGGCCTCGCGAAAGCGTTTCCGCAATGAAGCGTTGATGCTCTCGAAGTTGAACCATCCCGCTATTCAAGTGATCCACGATTTCGATGAAATCGACGGTACCGATTACCTGGTCACCGAGCTTGTGCCGGGTGTATCGCTCGACGAGCGAGTGCGAACTGGACCGTTGCCAGAGAAAGAGGTCGTGCGAATCGGTGCACAACTGGCCCAAGGTCTGGCGGCAGCGCATGCAGCCGGAGTCCTCCACCGCGATTTAAAGCCGGCAAATCTTCGCGTCAGCGCTGACCGGCACTTGAAAATCCTGGATTTCGGTCTGGCCACGCTCTCCAACGAGGCCATTTTGCAGATGAGCAGGACGCTTAGCGCGTCCGATGTTCCGTCGGGAGTAGCAGGGACTCTTCCGTATATGTCGCCGGAACAATTGTTGGGCAATGAAGTGGATGAACGCAGTGATATCTATTCCGCGGGAGTCGTGATTTACGAGCTTTCCACCGGCCAGCTTCCGTTTCGCGATCAATTAGTGCCGAAGCTGACGGATTCAATTGTGCACCAGAAGCCGGCTCCGCCGAGTTCGCTGAACCCGAAGGTTTCGGCGGAGATGGAGCGCATTATCCTAAAGTGCTTGGAAAAAGACGCCGAGCTGCGCTACCAATCGGCGAAGGATCTTGCCGCAGACTTGCGGCGGATGGAGCTTATAGCGAGTTCTGAGACGGCGTCTGTTCCGTCGCCGAGATCTAGCACGACCAAAATTGCTTTAGTGGTTGCAGCGATTGCGATAATCGCCGGGATCGCGCTAATCGTGGTGCTGATCTCGCCCCAGCTGCGGCGGGATGCAATCAGTAGCAAGGAGCCACTCACCTTCGAGCAGCTTACAAATTTTGCTGACTCCGCCACTTCTCCGGCTTTGTCACCAGACGGGAAGATGCTTACATTTATTCGCGGCGAAAACACTTTCGTCGGACCGGGACAGATCTATGTGAAGCTCCTACCGAACGGCGAACCAGTGCAGCTGACTCACGACGACTTATACAAGATGAGTCCGGTGTTTTTTCCTAGTGGGGACCGAATCGCATACACCACCGAAGCGCCATCAAATGGTATGGACACTTGGGTGCTGCCTGCTCTAGGTGGACAGCCGAGTCCCATGCTGGCAAATGCGTCGGGACTAACATGGCTTGGAGGCGGCGGAGAATCTTCCAGCGTACTTTTTTCAGAGTGGCTCGGTGAAGGCATTCACGAGGCGATTGTCACCGCGCGGGAGAATCGTTCCGATGAACGAAGGATATACGTCCCCGGCGACGCCAATGGAATGGCTCACCGCTCATACGCATCTCCAGATGGGAAATCGGTACTTATTGTTGAGATGGATCTCGGCGGATGGCGGCCATGCCGGCTAGTACCGTTCGATGGCAAGAGTTTGGGCAAAGCAGTTGGTCCCGCCGGCGCAGTGCACAGGCGCTGCTTGGTCACCGGATGGGAACTGGATGTATTTTTCCGCGAACGTCGGAAACGGTTTTCATGTTTGGCGACAGGCATATCCTGATGGTGCGCCCGAGCAGATTACTTCAGGCGCATCGGAGGAACAGGGAGTTGCGCTTGCGCCTGACGGTCGATCATTTGTTACGGCAGTAGGATCGGTGCAAAGCACTCTCTGGATTCATGATTCGGATGGCGAACGGCAGATTACTTCGGAGGGCTACGCCTTCCTTCCCACGTTCTCGCACGATCATCGAAAGCTCTACTATCTCGTGCGCACTGGGACGAGCGCGCATTTCGTCAGCGGAGATTTGTGGACAGTGGACTTGAAATCGGGGCAACGCCAGAATTTGCTGCCCGGGTTCCATATGGAACACTACGATGTGTCGTCTGATGGGAAGACTATTGTGTTCATCACTCCCGACGCGGAGGGCCGTTCGCCCATCTGGATAGCAGCTCTTGACGGCAGAAGCGCGCCAAGGCGGCTGACTTCCCTTGATGCGGTCCGAGCGCTATTTGGTCCGGACGGCGATGTTTTTTTCGTTGGGGGAGAGCGCGGGAGTCCGTTTCTATATCGAATCAAGCAGGATGGCGAAGAATTACAAAAGGTCATTCCAACGCCCGTTACGTACTTATACAGCATCTCGCCAGATGGAAACTGGTTTGCCATTTGGATGAAAACGTCGGTCTTGCTTCAGCCGGTGAACGGCGGTAGTCCAACGGTAATTTGTGAGCGTTGTGGAACTGCGGGGGAGGAAAACCGTGGGGCGACACCTCCGCTCGTTAGCTGGTCTCCCGATCAAAAGTACGTCTATTTGCATTATCCGGAGCCATCCCGGCAAACCATCGCTTTCCTCTTGCAACCAGGGAAAGTGCTCCCGAATCTTCCAGCGACGGGACTTGAAACGGCCTCGGAAGCAACCGCCATGCCCGGTGCGCGGCTGATTCCGCAGGCTCGGGCCTTTGGCGGCGCGAATCCAGGCGCATATGCCTTCCCCCGAATTACCGCCCAGAGAAATATATATCGAGTCCGGCTCCCCTGAACTATCCCCCGCTGCACGAAGCCACTGGAGCCTCAAGTCGGATAAGTTGAAACGGACCTAACAACCTAAGTTCGCATTGGAACCAACAATAACGGTACAAACGCGGCCCGTCTCAGAATGAGGCAGCGGTGTACTGGATGAGACGGCACCAGTCCAGAATGAGACAGTGCAATCAGTGCGGCTAGCAGGCA
Source organism: Candidatus Acidiferrales bacterium (assembly GCA_035603075.1). Taxonomy (GTDB): domain Bacteria; phylum Acidobacteriota; class Terriglobia; order Acidiferrales; family UBA7541; genus Palsa-295. The sequence continues at coordinate 27,665 of DATNLC010000033.1, forward strand.
CTCCGGCGACAGTCCGGGCGAAGAAATTACGTATCTAGCGATTAGTAAGACGCTTACGGCAGATTCTACGATCGTCGTTTCAAAAAACAAAAAGGAAAACCTTTTCGGAACTCGAAGTGCAAGAGATGGAAATAAGAGGCAAAAAGCGTCACCGATTGACGCAGCGCGACGATGTGTTCAGATAGACAGCAGACTTTAAGCGTCAGGCGAAAGATAAATCAAATCTTATCAGGCGACGCAAGTACGGCCAAGCAGCTTAGTTTGTAAGGAGCTAGACGATGGCTTTAAAATTGGCAACTCGGGCAGGCGAAATAACACTTGACAAGAAATGGCACCCTATGGACAATCACTCGCGCGCCGTCCCTGCCTTCCCCCTGTCAAAAGAGCCCTCTTCTTCGCATCGCCGGAATAGTCTGCGAGGAGAACCGGTGGCGGAAAAAGAAAGTACAGCAGCAAGCATGGATCTCGACCGTGAAGTAATTCGCTGTCAAGTCTGTGGATTGGTTCAGTACCGCACACGCACTGACAATTGTCGTCGGTGTTTGCGCATGCTGCCCCCGAAGGTGTCGTTCGTCATACCGACGCCGTCGCCTCAGGATCTACCGGGGGACGACCGCCAACTGTTTGAGAACTGGCCGAATCGCGAAACTGTGGAGAACATCGGTCAGCGGATTCGACAGTTGCGGGAGTCGCGTGGCATGACGCAAAGTCAGCTACAGGCACGATCGCGCGTCTCGCGTTCGTACTTGTCCCGAATCGAGAGCGGACAGATGACGCCCAGCCTTGGCACGCTTGAGAAAATTGCCGAAGCGCTGGGAGTTGGGCTGAACCGCTTCTTCGTACCGGAAACAAACGGCGAAACGGTACTTGAAGACCCGTTCATTCAGGGGCTGCGTCCGTTCTTGCGGCAACTCGATTGGACGCAGTGGCAAGGCATTCTGAAAAGGTTGCAGGCGATCAGCGAGCACGTCAGCACGAATCATAGCGTGCGTCCCTTACCACCTCAATCTGTAGAGCGACTACCCCACAACATGCCCCGGCGGCAACAGCAGACTGGCCATTCCGCCGCAGTTTTGCACCGCTAGCGCGCAGGATAGAAAGCGCGGCACAACCGATCTTAGACTCGAACGGCCCGGCGGTTCGCCACCTCAGGCGAGCAACCGGGCCGTCTTTTTTTTCTAGCTAGCGATTCGGATAGCGGATGTTACTGGGTATCTTTGGTGCCGACGCGGACTAATGTGATCTGCGTGCCTTCCGAGATTTTCTTGAGGGCCACGACGCGAACGCCATTGTGGTGGTCATCCACGAACGCGACATCGTTGTCGTGTATTATCGCGTGACCGTTTGCGTGATCCATATCGTCGTGGTTCGTCTCCAGGCGGAATTCGGGGCCGAGCCGCTTTTTGTACCAGGCTTGCACGAAGTCGATGGGGTCTTTGGTTTCATACTGTTCGGTCGCGATTCCCACGGCAGTATCGTTCGCGCTGAAGTTAACGCTGGCGCTCTTATTATCGCTTGAAGCAGAGGCTCCCGGATAGACTTCCAGGCCAGTGGCGCGACGGCCGGCTTTGTCGACTGAAAGCGCCCCGACCGGGGTTTGGATATCCACTTTGTCGCCGGAATTATGAACTTTCAGGTGATGGATAAAAAGCCCGGCTAGCGTGACGCCGAAAAGAAACATGACGATGATTCCTGCCGCGACGATACCCAGGATCCACCAAACTGCATTGTTTCTGCGCGGCGGTTGCGCCGGTCGGTACATGGGTGGTTGGACTGGGCTCGTGGACATAGCTGACCTCCTCTCTGCGGTGGCTCAAAGTTAGTTACGCATCTCGGCCTCGAATTGTTTCGCGCGAAGCATAAGCCTGCGCAAGCCGGCGCTAGTAGAAAACTACTTTTACGTCCGGGCTCTTTTTCAGGTGCACGGTGTCGATGAAGCGGACTTGGCGGTCGTCGTACGTCAAGATCAACGAATGGGTGCGAGTGCCTTCGCCGAAGAAGCGCACGCCACGAAGCAGGCCGCCGCCAGTGACTCCGGTGCAAGCGAAGATGATTTTATTTCCGGGCGCGAGATCTTCGGTGGCGTAAATGCGCTTGGCGTCTTTGATACCCATTTGGGCGAGGCGCTCGTGGTGTTCGGGCTTTGAGGCGACTAAGCGGGCAAGAATTTGACCGTTCAGGCAGCGTAGAGCAGCGGCTGTGAGTACGCCTTCCGGAGCGCCCCCCGTGCCCATCACAGCGTGGACGCCGGTGCCAACTACAGCGGCGCTGATTCCGGCGGAGAGGTCGCCGTCAGAGATAAGTCTGATGCGGGCGCCGGCCGCGCGAATCTGATTGATCAGTTCTTCGTGGCGCGGGCGATCGAGGACGATGATCACAAGGTCTTCGACTTTGCGATTGAGGCGCTTCGCAATTGCTTTCAGATTGTCGGCGACCGGCGCATCCAGATCGACTGCGCCTTTGCACGATGGTCCGACGATGATTTTTTCCATGTAAAGATCGGGAGCGTGCAGCAATCCACCGCGTTCGCTGGCGGCGAGAACCACGATGGCGTTCGGCTCGCCAGTGGCGCAGAGATTGGTACCCTCGAGAGGATCAACGGCGATGTCCACTTCGGGGAATTTGCGGCTTTTGTCGCGGACGGCGGCGCCGACTTTTTCGCCGATGAAGAGCATGGGAGCTTCGTCGCGCTCACCTTCGCCGATCACGATGGTGCCGTCCATGCCCACTGAGTCCATTTCCGAGCGCATGGCTTCGACGGCCATCTGATCGGATTTGTGGCGGTCTCCGAGACCCATGGTATGCGCGGATGCGATTGCGGCGCTCTCTACTACGCGCAGAAATTCCAGACTAAGTGCTTTCTCCATTAGTGCTCCTGAGGTGCGAGAGTGAATTTGAGCGGTTGAATTTTTGCGTTCACAAGAAATGGATCGTCGAATTCGGTCTGATCGCCCGCTTTTTTTCCGGCGACGGGCAACAGGCGTGCGGAAAGCGGCTTGTGCCATTTCACGGAGAGGCTCGCGACGTCTCCCAGAATTGCGGCGAGCTGATCGCTTGAAACGTCGCCGGGGAGCGGAATCACGTCGAGCCCCGTGCCGCAGACGGCAGAATAGGAGAGCATAGCATCGAGCGAGAGGCGTCCTTCGCTCCAGCGCTGCGAGAGAACGGAGTCTTCGAGAACGGGCAGCATAAGCCCGGAATAGCCGGCTTGCGTGACGGGGATCGCTTTGAGAGCACGTGTTATCAGTGCTGTAGTGGTCAACGTTCCGCTTGTCCCCATAGGCGCGCCGAGAAAGTTTTCGATTGCGCGGCCGATGGAGACATCTTTCAGTCCTGCAGGTGAAAGGTCGATTCCCCCATACTTCCAGCCGGTGCTCTGACTGATTTCCTGCGCAGTCTTTTCGACTTGTTGGGCGTAGATGGTCAAAGAAGCTTTTAAGTGTTCCTCTGCAAGATCGGGAGACTTCGTAGAAGCGAGAGCGTCGGCCACGACGTTAGCGGACTGCAAGCCTATGGCGAAGCGCTTTCCCTCGCTCGCGAGATACGATGCGGGATAGAACGGAGTTCCATCAGGCACAAAAGACGAGGTGGTGAAGTTGAAATTTCCTTGGCTGTGCAGGGTATTGGCTTCCAGATATTTCATCACGGCGGCAGCAGCGTGAATGGATTTCCAGTGGATTCCGTCTTCGCCGCCGATGAAGATGGAGCCTTCCAACGTTTTGGCATTGGCGAGGATTTTCCCGAGGAGCTCGGCTTCGCGCTGGTCGTCGGAGTCCTTCATCATGGCCGGGCCGATGGAGGCGTCGAAGCCTTCTTTCACCGCCAGCGCGTCGTACTCGCGGAAGAATGCGAGAGTTTGTTCGTCGGAAAGATCGCGCGTGTACTCGGGGAACGGCTGAGTGGTGATGCGAATGGTCTGGACTTCATATCCCGATTTTTCGTAGGCGGCCTTAGCTTCGTGCAGGAATCTTAGAGCATCTTGAATCTGATCTTTGTAGTGCGCGCGGTCGAGCCGAACGAAAGCCGTGATGGCGCGAATCTTGGGTTTTGAAGAAGGTTCGGGTGCACTTTGGCTCGGCGTCGCGGCTAACGCAAGGAGAAGCGCAAAA
>DATNLC010000036.1:0-26421 GCA_035603075.1 Candidatus Acidiferrales bacterium
CGCGTTGCGCATGGTGGACGGAGTGCTGCTGCTGGTGGACGCGAGCGAAGGGCCGCTGCCGCAGACGCGTTACGTGCTGCAGAAGGCGCTGGCGGCGAAGCTGCCTCCGATTATCGTGCTGAATAAAATCGATCGAGCGGACGCGCGGCCGGCGGCGGTGTTGGATGAGATTTACGACCTCTTCATCGACCTGGACGCGACGGAAGACCAGCTCGATTTTCCGGTGCTTTACACCAACGCGCGGACCGGGACGGCGCATCGCGTGGTGGGCGACTCGTCCACAAATCTTCAGCCGCTGTTTGAAACGATCGTGGCTTCCACTCCTCCGCCTTCGGGAGATGCCGCGGCAGTGCTGCAAATTCAAGTGACGAATCTGGATTACAGCGAATATCTGGGGCGGCTGGCGATTGCGCGGGTGTTTTCCGGAACGCTGAAGCGCGGCACGGAAGTGGGCATCGCGAAACTTTCGGGCGTGATTCAGCCAACGAAGATTACGAAATTGTTCACGTTCCGCGGACTCGAACGCGACGAAGCGGAAGAAGTGGCGGCGGGAGACATTTGCGCGATTGCCGGCGTGGAAGGAATTCAAATCGGCGAAAGCATTACGGATTTGCTGAATCCGGCGCCGCTCGAACCGCTGTTGATCGACGAGCCGACGTTGACCATGGTGTTCACGGTGAACACTTCGCCGTTTGCTGGACGCGAAGGGCAATACGTGACTTCGCGCGACCTGCGCGCACGGCTCGACCGCGAATTGCTGACCAACGTTTCGCTGCGCATCGAAGACATGGGCGCGACGGATTCGTTTCGCGTTCTGGCTCGCGGCGAATTGCAGCTTGCGATTTTGATTGAGACCATGCGGCGCGAAGGCTACGAGTTGATGGTGGGCAAGCCGGAAATCGTGGTGCGCACGGAAAACGGAAAGCGCGTGGAGCCGCTGGAAGTGCTGATCGTGGATTGTCCGGAAAGTTTTATCGGCATCGTGATGGAAACGCTGGGAACGCGGCGCGGCGAAATGGCGAAAATGGTGAACCATCATTCGGGGCGCGTGCGCATGGAGTTCAAGATTCCTTCGCGCGGACTAATCGGGTTGCGCGGGCAATTGCTGACGGATACGCGCGGAACGTCGCTGATTCACTCGATGCTCGATGGCTGGACGGATTATGCGGGCGACATGGCTTCGCGGCTGACGGGCGCGTTGGTGAGCGACCGCGCAGGCGTTTCGACCGCGTACGCGGTATGGGGAATTCAGGAGCGCGGGGAAATGTTTGTGGGGCCGGGGCTGGAAGTGTATGAAGGAATGATCGTCGGCGAAAATGCGCGCGAAGACGACATGAACGTCAATATTACGAAAGAGAAGAAGCAGACGAATATGCGGTCGTCGAGCGCGGACGAAGCGATACGGCTGGTCCCGCCGCGCGAGTTGACGCTGGAAAAAGCCATCGAATTTATTTCGGATGACGAGTTTGTGGAAGTGACGCCGAAATCCATCCGGCTGCGGAAGAAAGTGCTGGACGCGAAGAAGCGGCCGAAACGCTGGCAGGAGATCAAAGCGTCCGCCGAATCTGCTTCGTAGTCGCGAGCGAAGAATTTCCGGCAGCCGTTTCAGCTATTTCGCGCTTCCAGAAGTGTTCGTTAACGGGATGGGCGATTCCCACGAGCGGGCAAACGGCTGCTTTTCAGGCTTGCAAATTCCCCCTAATCAGAACAATATAAGGCACTTATCATCGCTGTGAGACCGGAAGTCAATTTGCGATGTAATATACGCAATACCCGAGGCTATTGGCTGTGGACATTGCACGCCCAGAAGTAAAAAGACAGAAAAGAATCCGCCGGACGATCTATATCGCGATCGCCGTGGTGGTGATTCCGTTGGTCACTTACGCGCTTTCGAAGCTGAAACCGGCGGCGCCCAGCGTGGACAGCGCCACGGTGTGGACCGACACGGTGAAGCGCGGACCGATGCTGCGGGAAGTCCGCGGACTGGGAACGCTAGTACCGGAAACCATTCGTTTGATTCCGGCGGCCACCGATGGACAAGTACAACAGCGCTATCTTCTTCCCGGAACGCCCGTCAAAGCGAACACGGTCATACTGGATCTCAGCAATCCGCAGTTGCAGCAAGAGACGCTCGATGCGGAGTTTCAGATGAAGGGCGCGGAAGCGAACCTGGAGCAGACCAAGGCTCAGCTTCAAAACCAGTTGATGGACAAGCGCAACTTTGCTGCAAGTATTTCCTCTCAATATCGCACGGCGGAGATGGTGAAAGAGACCAAGGAGCAGTTGGGAGCGAACGGGCTGGCGCCGGAGCTGGACGTGAAGACGGCGCAGGTTCAGGCTGAGGAATTGGCCAAGCAGAACGATTTGGCGGTGAAAGAAGTGGAGATATTTCAGAACTCCATTGCCGCGCAGCTCGCGGTGCAGGAAGCGAGCGTGAACGAAAAGAAGGCCATGTACGAACTGAAGAAATCTCAGTTGGATGAATTGCACATCCGGCCGGGAATCGATGGCATGTTGCAGGAACTGGACGTGGAAATCGGCCAGAAGGTAACCATGGGAACGGTGTTGGCGCGCGTGGCGCAGCCGACGCACTTGAAAGCGCAGCTGAAGATCGCCGAGACGCAGGCGAAAGACGTCACCATCGGACTGAAGGCTTCCGTCGATACGCACAACGGAGTCATTGCAGGACACGTTACGCGAATCGATCCCGCAGTGGTAAATGGAACGGTGACCGTAGATGTCGGCCTTGAAGGCGAACTGCCGCAAGGCGCGCGGCCGGACCTGAGCGTCGAAGGCACGGTTGAAATCGAGCGGCTGGCCGACGTGTTGTATGTGGGCCGGCCGGTACACGGCGAAGCGAACAGCACAGTGGGCTTGTTCAAAGTAGTGGACGACGGAGCTGCGGCGACCCGCGTGCAGGTGCAGTTGGGGCGCACGTCGGTGAATACAGTAGAAATCGTGAAAGGCCTGCAAATCGGGGACAAAGTGATTTTGTCCGACATGTCGGCCTGGGACAACTACGATCGCGTGCAATTGAAATAATTGATGGAACTTTTACAAGCCCTGGGAACGTAACTAGTGTTGCGAGAGACTCGAAAGCATAGGTGGAGGAGCAAGCATGGACGCGACAGCAAAATCGATGATTCGATTGGAAGGCGTAACGAAGGTGTTTTACACCGACGAAGTCGAGACGCACGCGCTCGGCGGAGTGCATCTGGATATCAAGAACGGAGAATTTCTTTCGATCGCGGGGCCGTCGGGATGCGGGAAATCGACGCTGCTCTCGATTCTGGGCTTGCTCGACTCGCCGACCGATGGAAACTACTGGATCAACACGCAGCCGGTCGCGAACCTGTCTCTCTCGGATCGCACACGCATCCGCAACCGCGAGATCGGCTTCATCTTTCAGGCCTTCAATCTGATAGGTGACTTGACGGTTTTTGAGAACGTCGAGTTGCCGCTCACCTATCGCAGCATGGCTTCGGCGGAGCGAAAGAAGCGCGTGCAAGAAGTGCTGGAACGCGTGGGAATGGCGCACCGCATGAAGCATTATCCCTCGCAACTTTCCGGCGGTCAGCAACAGCGCGTAGCCGTGGCGCGCGCGCTGGTGGGTTCACCTTCGATTCTGCTGGCGGACGAGCCGACTGGGAACTTGGACTCGAAGAACAGCGAAGCAGTAGTGGATTTGTTGCGGCAGCTGCACCGCGAAGGCGCGACCATCTGCATGGTCACTCACGATCCGCGCTACGCCAGCGTTGCGGACCGCACGATTCATCTCTTCGACGGCCGCATCGTCGAGGAAACCGTCGGCACGCGCAGCGTGTCCGTATAAGCCCAGCAACTCTCGCATTCCAATTTTTCCACACACCAACCGAAAACGGTTCGGAAGCATGGTGCGGGTGTGTGTGAATGGTTTGTAGCGAGATTTGCAGCGATTAGCGATCGCAGGGAGTGAAAAATGGGAGCACTGCTGCAAGACGTCCGCTATGGAATCCGGATGCTCGCGAAGAATCCGGGATTCACGGCTATTGCCGTACTCACTTTGGCGCTCGGAATTGGCGCGAACACGGCGATCTTCAGCGTGCTCGACTCGGTTTTGCTGCGGAGGCTGCCGGTGGCTCATTCCGAACAACTGGTACTGCTGACCGACCCTGACTCGCACGGACAATCGTTCGGCAGCGAGGGAGGAGACCGCTCGCTGCTAGCCTATTCGGAATTTCAATATTTGCGCGACCACAACGAAGTGTTTTCCTCGATTTTCGCCGCCGACAGCAGTCTCCCCGAGGTGCGATCAACGATGGGCGGTTCATCCTCCGGCGCACCAGGCCACGAAGAATTCGTTCGTGTCCGGCTCGTGAGCGGAGACTATTTCTCCACGTTGGGAGTTCAGCCCGCAGCCGGGCGGATGTTCACGTCCGAGGTGGATAAAGCGCGGGGCGGCTCGCCTTTCGCGGTGGCGAGCTATTCGTTCTGGCAACGGCGTTTCAATCTCGATCCTTCCGTGATTGGTAAAGCGATCCAGATTAACCAGACATCATTCGAAATTATTGGAGTTGCGCCGCCGGGATTTTTTGGCGAAACCGTGGGAGAAACTCCGGAAGTTTGGGTTCCGATCACGATGCAAGACGCGATCTATCCGGGACGCGATCTTTTGAGCCCGGCACAGGGTGAGGTAAACAAATACATATGGCTTCAGGTGATGGCGCGATTGAAACTCGGTATTACGCCGGAGCAAGCCAAAGCCAGCATCAACGTGGTTTTCCAGCGGATGATTGAATCGAACATAGGTTCCACCGTTAGTGCGGAAGAGCGCAAGGGATTTTTGAATCAGCGTATCAATCTACAAGCGGGCGCGCGCGGGTCTTCCACGCTCCATGAAGAGTATGGTGAGCCTCTCAAGGTGTTGATGGCCCTGGTGGGATTCGTGCTGCTCATCGCCTGCGCCAACGTTGCGAACCTGCTGCTCGCGCGCGGAACTGCCAGGCAAAAAGAATTTGCTGTGCGGCTAGCGATGGGAGCTGGGCGAGGCCGTCTGATTCGCCAACTTCTGTCGGAGAGCCTTTTGCTGGCGCTCGCCGGAGCGGCTGCGGGGATTCTGCTGGCGCAATGGGCGGATGCACTTCTTCTGCGCATGGTTTCAGCGAGGTCGGCGGGGCCTGAGGCCATCCAAGTCAACTTGCGGCCCGACGCGCGTATGCTGGCTTTCACGTTGGGAGTTGCGTTGTTGAGCGCGATACTTTTCGGGCTTATTCCGGCTCTGCGCGCAACGCGCCTGGATCTGTCGCCGATTCTGAAATCAAGCGCAAGCGGGACGACCGGCGAAAACGCAAGCCGCCGCCTTCCCACAGGTAAAGTGCTGGTGATTGCTCAGGTGGCGATCTCGCTCATTCTCCTGGTGTCTGCCGGACTGTTCGTCCACAGCCTTTCGAAACTTAGCGAAGTGAATTTAGGTTACCCCAGAGAAAATCTGCTCTTGTTCCGGGTGGATGGCGCTCCGGCTGGCTATAAGGGCGCTGCTAATCTTCGCTTGCAACAGGAACTTCTGGAAAAATTCTCGGCCATCCCCGGAGTGCGGGCCGCAACGCTTTCGGAAAATGGGCTATTCAGCCATTCAGAATCGGGCGATCCCATTTCCGTGGAAGGCTACACTTCCAAGTCCGGCGAGGAAGTGCACTCTCGTATGGATCATATCGGCCCGGGATATTTCTCCACGGTGGGGATTCCGATATTGATTGGACGAGAGATCGGACCTCAGGACAGCGGCAATGGACCTCGCGCCGCAGTCATAAACAAGAAGTTCGCGGAAACATTTTTTGGCAAAACCAATCCCATCGGTAAGAAAGTGACGGATATTTACCCGGGAAATCCGCAGCACATGGAAATCGTTGGAGTTGTCGCAGACGCGAAATACAACAGTTTGCGAGAGAAAACTCCCACGCGCATTTACGCTCCATATTTCAATCCCCTGTGGGAGCAGTCCTATGCTCGCTATGAAATCCGCACACTGGCGGACCCTGCAAGTGTAAGCGCAGCTTTGCGCAAGACGGTGCAGGAGGCAAATTCCTCTCTTCCGCCCATTACGATCAAGACGATGCCGGGGCTGGTGGACGATTCGCTGCACACCGATAAATTTATCGCGCGGCTGGCGGGCGTATTCGGCTTGCTGGCGATGCTTCTGGCTAGCATCGGACTGTACGGGATCATGGCGTACACCGTTGCACGCCGCACTCGAGACATAGGGATTCGCATGGCGCTCGGGGCGCAGCGGGGCAGCGTTCTCTGGTTGGTGCTACGCGAAACATTGCTCCTGGTTCTTATCGGAGTCGCGGTGGGTTTGCCTATAGCGTTCGGCGGAACCCATTTGATTAAGAGCATGTTGTTCGGCGTGGGTTTGGTGGACCCTGTGGCGATGATAATTCCTGCAATTACGCTTGCCGTGGTAGCGGCACTGGCGGGATTTCTTCCGGCACGGCGGGCGATGCGCGTGGATCCAATGGTGGCGCTGCGGTACGAATAACGAGGAGAAAAATGGGAACGCTTCTGCAAGACATGCGCTACGGAATCCGGATGCTGACGAAGAATCCGGGATTCTCGGCTATCGCCGTACTTACCTTGGCGCTCGGTATTGGCGCGAATACTGCAATCTTTTCGGTGGTGAACGCGGAATTGCTGCGGCCACTGCCGTTCCGCGATTCGGAGCGGCTTGTCAGCGTCGCAACCGCGAATTCGCGCTTGCACTCTTCGAATGGCTCAGCCTCGTACCCCGATTTCATGGATTGGAAGTCGCAGAATCAGGTCTTCGAGAAAATGGCCACTTACACGGACGCGGCTTTTACCTTAACCGGCCAGGAAAATCCGGCGCATTTGGAAGGCGCGAGCGTTTCCGCGGAGATGTTCGATTTACTGGGAGTTTCGCCGGAGCTCGGACGAACCTTTCAGGCCGGGGAGGACGAACCGAATCATCATGTTGTCGTCATTAGCGACCATCTGTGGAAGCAACAATTCGGCGGCGATCCCGGGATTGTCGGCCGAGTAATCATGATCGACCACACGGGATACACAGTTGTCGGCGTGATGCCGCCGAATTTCCGGTACCCGCTGCAGCGCGAACCAGAGGCAATGTGGTCAACACTTTCGGCCTTGAATGAGACTTCCGACAACAACTCACCGGCGATGGCACAGCAGCGTGGCGCGCATTTTCTCAGCTGTATCGCGAGACTAAAGCCAGGAGTCACCCTGGCGCAAGCGCAAGCAGCGATGGACGTGATTGCGAACTCGCTGAGCAAGCAGTATCCCGACACCAATAAATATTTTGGCGTGCATCTCAGTTCGGAACAGGCACGCCTGACGCGGGCGATCCGGCCAGCTCTGTTGGTTATGATGATCGCAGTGGGATTGGTATTGCTGATCGCCTGTGTGAACGTAGCGAATCTCTTGCTGGCACGGGCCACGACGCGTGGACGTGAGATTGCGATTCGCACGGCCATGGGAGCTGGACGGGTTCGCGTGGTGCGACAGCTTCTGACCGAAAGCTTATTGCTCGCGATCTTTGCGGGTGTGCTGGGAATGGCGCTGGCATTCTGGGGGAACGACGTTCTGATTCGCCTGAGCCCCGAGAATCTTCCACGTGTAGCGGAGATTCACATTGATGGTTGGGCACTCGCGTTTACAGCCGGCCTGTCGCTGCTGACGGGAATCCTGTTCGGTCTGGCGCCTGCGCTGCAATCGACGCACTCGAATATCGTGGAGGCGCTGAAGGAAGGGTCACTGAGCACGACTGCCGGACGGAGTCGCCACGGTTTGCGAAGTTCGCTTGTAATTGTGGAAATGGCGCTGGCGCTAATTTTGTTGGTCAGCGCGGGGCTGTTGATTCGCAGCCTGATTCGACTACAAAATGTGAATCCGGGATTCGACGCTCACAACGTGATGACCGCCAGCCTCGATCTGCCAGACGCGAAGTATTCAGATCCGAAGAAGGCGGAATTTTTCCGCGCACTGACTCCGCTTTTGAATGCTCTTCCCGGTGTACAGTCAGCCGCCGCAGTTTTCCCGTTACCCATGAGCGGAGACGAAATTCGCACGAGCTTTCAGATCGAAGGACGGCCGGTAGCGAAGAGTGACGAGCCGCATACTTCCGTTCGCATAGTTACTCCCAAATACTTCGGCACCATGCGAATTCCGCTGCTGCAAGGGAGAGATTTCACCGAGAACGACGAGGCCAAGGCGACGCCTGTGCTGATTGTGAACCAGGCTTTCGCGCAGCAATTCTTTCCGGGCGAAAACCCGGTCGGCAAACACATACAACCGGGGATCTCCAATGGCGGACCGGATTCGAAGCCGATGCGTGAAATTGTTGGCGTGGTTGGAAACGTAAAGTTTGAAGATTTGACCACGGAGTTCAGTCCTGAATCCTACATTCCCCTGGCACAACTGCAATTCGGTTCAGTAACCATTGTGGCGCGGTCAATGAAAGATCCCGAGGGACTGGCCAAACCAATTGCATCGGCGGTGCAGTCACTCGATAAAGATTTGCCGGCTTATGCGCCGAAGACAATTGAGCAATACCTGGATGGAACGATAGCGGTGCCGCGATTCAACACTTTCCTTCTAGCGATTTTTGCCGGGCTGGCTATGATCCTGACCGGGGTTGGCCTCTACGGCGTGATTTCTTATACGGTGGCGCAGCGCACACATGAAATCGGCATTCGCATGGCCCTGGGAGCGCAACCAGGCGACATGTTGCGGTTGGTGGTAGGCCAAGGAGTTCAGCTCGCGCTGTTCGGAGTAGGGCTCGGCTTGGTAGCGGCGTTCGGATTGACTCGATTCCTTTCGAGCCTTCTCTTCGGTGTGAGTTCCACGGACCCGCTGTCCTTTGCTGTTGTGGTGGTAATGCTTTTCGCGGTGGTGCTGCTGGCTTGTTACATTCCGGCGCGAAGGGCGATGCGCGTAGACCCGATGGTTGCGCTGCGTTACGAGTGATCATGGATCGGTTCGATCGAAGATTCGGCGGACGCGCAGAGAAAAGGAGAAAAGATGGGAGTTCTGTTGCAGGACGCTCGATACGCATTCCGAATGCTGCTGAAGAGCCCGGGGTTCACGCTGGTTGCGATTCTGACTTTGGCTCTGGGCATCGGGGCGAATGCGGCGATATTTTCCGTGACGGATCAAGTTCTACTGCGCCTCTTGCCGGTGCAGAAGCCGGAAGAACTTGTCGTGCTGCGCTCGCCCGGACCTAATCCCGGGAGGAACTGGAGCGACGGCGATGTGGGAGCGGCGTTTTCGTATCCGATGTACAAAGACTTGCGCGATCACAACCCGGTTTTCTCCGGTCTGCTGGCGCGATTCGCTGTGCAAGCGAGCGTTTCGGGCCAAGGTCAAACTGAGCTGGCTGATGGCGAACTTGTAAGCGGAAATTATTTCGAGGTGCTTGGCGTGCGGCCTGCGCTCGGACGCGTCTTGACTCCAGAGGACGAAACGGCCGCAGGAGCGAATCCGCAGACGGTGTTGAGCTATGGCTATTGGGAGCGGCATTTCGGCCGCAAACTCGGGATTCTCAACAAACAACTGGTGGTGAATGGCGTTTCCATGACCGTTGTGGGAGTGGTGGCTCCCGGATTTTTCGGAGTCCAGGTGGGACAGACTCCTGACATTTTCATTCCCATAACAATGAAGGCCCAGATGACGCCGAACTGGGACGGACTCGCAGACCGAAAAGATCATTGGCTGGCAATGTTGGGTAGATTGAAGCCTGGCATGAGTCCTGAGAGAGCGGCAGCGGGCATCGCGCCGCAATATAGCGGGATTTTGCAGTCTGAAGCCGTGCAGTTGAAGCTCTCGCCGGAAAGAAACAAGCTGTTCTTGGACAAGAAAATCGTGCTGGATACAGGATCGCACGGACGCCCAATCCTGCAGCACGATGCGGGAAAACCGCTATGGATTCTGATGTCGATGGTGGGACTGGTGCTACTGATCGCGTGCGCGAATCTGGCCAGCCTTCTGGTGGCGCGCGGTGAAGCAAGGCAGCGAGAGATCGCGGTAAGGATGGCGATGGGAGCAGGACGCTGGCGATTGATCAGACAGCTTTTGACGGAGAGCTTGCTGATTTCGCTAGCGGGGGGAGCTGCGGGCTTGCTGGTTGGTTCGTGGACGCTGGGAGCGCTGGTCGGGTCCATACCAGAAACTCTCGGGGCGTCCGGCCTGCAAGGGAAGTTTGACTATCGCGTGCTTCTATTCGCATTGGGAATTTCGATTCTGACGGGATTGCTATTCGGTTTGATACCGGCGCTGCGCTCGACCAGCGCGGACCTGCAGAGCACGTTACGAGAGCAGGGAGCCAATGTCTTTGGCGGAAAATCGAACGTGCGATTGCGAAAAGCGCTGCTGGTTTCGCAGGTGGCACTAACAGTAGTGTTGCTGGCGTCTGCGGGATTCTTCGCGCAAAGCCTGATGAATTTGAAACGGCAGAATCTTGGCCTGAAAACGGATCACGTAATCCAATTCGCGGTTGCGCCTGAACTGAATCGTTACACTCCGGAACAAACAGTCGCGTTGGCCGACCGCTTGAGAGAGAACATCGCGGGATTGCCGGGCGTGCGATCGGTGAGCGTCGCGGCGATGTCGTTGCTCTCGAACAACGACTCATACGCCAACATCACCGCAGAGGGCTACACGGTGTCGGAAGACACCAATACGGACGTGCAGCAAAATTGGATAGGGCCGAATTTTTTCGCGACTCTGGGAATTCCACTTTTGTCCGGACGCGAGTTTGACAATCGCGACACTGCGACTGCGCCCAAAGTAGCTATCGTCAGCGAAAAAATGGCGCAGACTTACTTTCGTGGCCAGAATCCCATCGGCCGCCACTTCGCGTTTGGCTCGGGCAACGGCGTGCATCCGGACATTGAAATCGTCGGCGTAGTGAAAGACAGCAAGAACACGGATCTGCGGCAAGAGATTCGGCCGCTTGTCTATATTCCCTACAGTCAGAACAAAACTTTTGGAAACGCTACATTTTATGTGCGCACGAACCTGGAGCCGACTGCTTTGGGCTTGACGCTGCGGAAAACGGTGCAGAGTGCTGATGCAAACCTGCCTGTATTCGCAATGAAGACTCTGGATCAACAGGTTGACGAAATTGCTTTCTCGGAGCGTCTGTTGACGTTTTTCTCAATGTGTCTCGGCCTGCTGGCCGCGTTGCTGGCCGCGATTGGGCTCTACGGCGTGATGGCATATGTGGTGGCGCAGCGAACGCGAGAAATCGGAATTCGCATGGCGCTGGGGGCGACGCAAAAGAATGTGGCGTGGCTAGTGTTGCGCGAGATCGTGCGTATTTCGGCTGCGGGGCTTGGTATCGGGCTGCTGGCTGCGTTTGGGATCGGCAAACTGATTGAATCGCAGCTGTTCGGTGTGAAAGCAAGCAATCCGCTGGTGTTTTTGACGTCAGCGGTGCTGCTCTCGGCAGTTGCGTTACTTGCCGGGTGGCTGCCGGCGCGAAAAGCTGCGAGCGTGGACCCCATGGTTGCGCTTCGATACGAATGATTGCAACCCGTCACTAATTCGAGGATTTATCCGGGAACATACGCGGCGGGAATCGCGTATCTCACCATGACGAAAAGATATGTGTCAGGGCGTTTTTGCACGCCTTTCAGACTCGGATAAACGAGGAGTCCAACGTGGAAACTCTGATGCAGGATATTCGCTACGGCGCCCGAATGCTCCTGAGGAATCCGGGCTTCATGATCGTCGCCGTCATTACCCTCGCGCTCGGCATCGGCGCGAACACCGCCATCTTCAGCATGGTGGACGGAATTCTGCTGCGGCCCCTGCCCGTGAAGGACCCCGCCGAAATCACTGTTGTCGCCTACCAGCAGCATAAAGGAAGCATACAAACGCAGTTTTCCGTCGCCGCCTATCGCGACATTCGCAGCCAATCCTCCGAAGTATTCTCCGACGTGTTCGCTTATCAGATTAGCTTGGACGGTCTGAGCGTGGATGGTAAAGCCGATCGCATCATGACCAACTACGTCTCCGGAAATTTTTTCTCGGCACTCGGAATCAAGCCGGAACTCGGTCGATTTATCCTACCGTCGGAAGGAGAGACGCTGGGAGCCGACCCTGTAATGGTACTCAGTTACTCATACTGGCAAACGCGGTTCGGAAGAGATCCTGCCGTCATAGGGCGCAAAGTTTCGATGGATGGCCGGCCCATCACGATCGTCGGCGTTGCACCGCGAGGATTCGTCGGAATCTCCCCATTCGTGAGCATTCAGGGCTTTTTGCCGCTCGGCATGCTGGAAATTGCCGGCGCACCGAACGATTTCATGACCGATCGCCACCTGCGCAATCTGCCGGTGCTCGGTCGCTTGCGTCCCGGTACAAACCTCCAGCAGGCGCGGGCTTCTGTGTCCGTGCTAGGACAGCGCTTGTCGCAGCAATATCCGGAGGCTGAAAAAGACTTGAGCCTTCAGGTTTACCCGGAACTGCGCTCGCGCCCTCAACCCGATCCGGACAATACTTTGCTCGTGATGTCCGGGCTTTTCCTGGGCTTGACGGCGATGGTGTTGCTGCTCGCCTGTGTGAACGTGGCCAACATTCTGCTCGTCCGTGCCACTGTGCGCGAACGCGAGATGGCCATACGCGCCGCCCTCGGTGCCGCGCGAATCCGCCTCGTTAGACAACTGCTGACTGAAAGCATTCTGCTCGCTCTTCTTGGCGGAATCGCGGGAATTTTTCTCGGTCACTGGGGCAGCGCGGTGCTGGCATCGATCAATGTACAGACCGATCTTCCCGTGCATCTGGATTTCGGCTTCGACTGGCGCATCTTTAGCTATGCCACGGCGGCCGCGCTGTTGACCGGAATAATCGTCGGCCTAGTTCCGGCAATCCGCGCGTCGCGGGGAAACTTGGCCGCTATCCTGCACGAAGGCGGGCGTGGCGTTGTGGGCGGCAAAAACCGTTTGCGCACCGGGCTGGTGGTGGCACAGGTAGCAGGGTCGCTTGTGCTTTTGATCATTGCGGGACTCTTCGTACGAAGCATGGGCAAAGCTGAGAGGACAACGCTTGGATTTGATCCCGACCAGGTCGTGAATTTCGCGATGGACCCGGTCGAAATCGGATTCAATCAGCAGCAGACGCGCGATTTCTACAAGAACGTTCTCTCCCGCGTGAGTTCCCTGCCTGGAGTGGTATCGGCCAGCATCGCGACCGCAACACCCATGGGCTATTACAACAACTACAACACCCTCACAATAAACGGCTATCAGCCGACTCCTGGCCAGCCACTTCCTTCAGCTTTGTACAATACGATTTCCCCGGATTACTTCCGAACGATGCAAGTTCCAATACTGCGCGGCCGAGCTTTTACCGACGCTGACGGGGAGACCACGCAGTATGTCGCAATCCTTAGCGATTCCACGGCAAAGAAGTTCTGGCCCAATGCAGATCCCATCGGCCGGCAATTTCAGATGGGTAGCGATGCAAAACATTCGATGGTCGTCGTCGGAGTGGTGAAGGACGTACGATATCAGGGTGTCACCGGTGAAGTCCCTCCGGTTTTTTATGCCCCGTTTGTGCAACATCAGTCGGCGAACTCGTTGCAATTTCTTCAGGTGCGCACCACAGCAGCACCCGAAACGATGATCCCGGAGGTCGAACGCACAATCCAATCGCTCGCACCACAGCTACCGGTCTTCGACGTACAAACAATGAGGCAAGGTCTCTACACTCTCAACGGTCTGTTGATTTATCGGCTAGGCGCTGCACTGGCGGCTGTGCTTGGCGTGTTGGGTTTGATCCTCGCAATCGTGGGAGTTTATGGGGTGGTTTCGTACGCGGCGAGCCAGAAGACACACGAAATCGGAGTTCGCATGGCGCTTGGAGCACAGCCCATGGACATTCTGAAAATGGTTTTGCGAGAGGGGTTATTCATCGTGGCGATTGGATTGGCGGTCGGAATCGCAATGACTCTGGCAGCGGCACAAGTGGTTGGAAAATTTTTGACCGTGAGCGCCCTGGATCCAGTGACGTATGTCGTCGTTTCCGCGACCTTAACAATCGTTGCTCTTGCAGCCTGCTACATTCCTGCGCGACGAGCCATGCGAGTGGATCCGATGGTGGCACTGAGATACGAGTAGACCAGAACGGGAGCCGATAATGGGCACACTGCTGCAGGACCTGCGCTACGGAGTCCGGATGCTGCGGAAAAGTCCGGGATTCACAGCCATCGCAATTGTTACGTTGGCACTCGGCATTGGGGCGAACACCGCGATTTTTTCCGTCATTAATTCCGCGCTGTTACGTCCCCTGCCGTTCAAGAATTCAGGTCAATTGGTTCAGCTCTGGTGTACCGAGAGCGCGCCGGGAAATTATCCGCTCACTGGCCCCGATTATCTGGAATGGCAATCTCAGAATCGCACCTTCGCGGCGACGAGTCTCTACTCCTGGGAGCGCGATTTTAACGCCAGTGGCGCGGGAGAACCCGAGTCTGCCGCCGTGATCAGTACGCAAGGAAACTTCTTTACGTTGCTCGGCGTATCGCCGATGATCGGCCGCACTTTTGATGGCGGGCAAGACCAGGCCGGGAAAAACCATGTCGCGGTTCTGAATTACGGTTTTTGGAAGCGGCATTTCGGAGGCCGCGCGGATGTAACCGGCAGCACTATCGAGCTGAACGGTGAAGTCTATGCAGTAATCGGGGTAATGCCTCGAGGTTTCAATTTTCCATCGGGCCAGATCACAACCACGGATATCTGGACGCCCCTGGACATGACGCCGAAGGCGCTCGGAAACGCAGGCACGCATCAATGGCGCGCTATCGGACGGCTCAAGCCCGGAGTCACTCTGGCTCAGGCACAAGCAGATCTGGGAATCATTGCCAAGAACCTTGCAACACAGAATCCGGATCACAATAAAAACGTTGAAGCTGTAGTCGTTTCGCTTAAAGAGCAACTGACTGGTTCGTCGCGCTCGTCACTCTTAGTCCTGCTGGGAGCGGTGGCGCTGGTTCTTCTGGTAGCTTGCGCGAACGTCGCCAATCTCTTGTTGGCACGCGCCAGCAGTCGTCAGCGCGAGATTGCCGTGCGCTCTGCGATGGGTGCGGGACCCTGGCGCATCGCGCGCCAGTTGCTTACCGAAAGCGTGCTGCTCTCGGTGGCCGGCGCAGCTCTAGGCTTGCTCGGAGCCTGGTGGTGCATGAGCGCGATGCAAAACGCGGTGAGCCTGCCTATACCGCGGGAAAATCCCATTCGGCTGGATGTCACGGTACTTATATTTACGACCGTGGTAAGCCTCACTGTCGGAATTCTTTTCGGGCTTGCTCCAATGTTTCAAGCTCTCAAGATGAATTTGACTGACGAATTAAAATCCAGCGCGCAGGCGGTGTTAAGTCCCTCCGGGCATCGCCGGGCACTTCGCGACGCGCTCGTGGTCGGAGAAATTGCGGCTTCGCTTGCACTGCTCGTCGGAGCCGGGCTCCTGCTCCGCAGTTTTGCGCGGATGCGCAGTGCGGAAATCGGTGTGCAGAGCACGAACGTGATGACCATGGGAGTCGTTTTGCCCCAAGCACAATACTCGACACCAGTCGCGCGTCGTGAATTCTACGAGCGGCTAATTGAACGCATCCAGCGCATCCCTGGCATCGAAGCAGTTTCCGTCTCGACCGAGATTCCGCTGGAGGGAGGAAATAACGGTTACTTGACGGTGGACGGAAATACTGATCCGGCCCTGAAGAATCAACTGGTGGAATGGAATTACATTACGCCGGATTATTTTCGAGCGTTCCGCATTCCGTTTTTGCAGGGCGAGACTTTTTCAGGGGCAGAAATAGATCGCTCCGCCATGATTAGCCAGAAGATCGATGATTTGTATGCATCGGGAAAGACTCCCGTGGTGATTCCCGCGGATTTTTCAGACGTAGCTATCATCAACCGAGCCATGGCAAACGCATATTGGCCTAACCAAAATGCCGTCGGGAAAGTTTTCAAACACGATGATGTCCCCGTAAAGATTATTGGAGTCGTCGGGGACACCAAACAATTTGGAATCCGAGAGAAGACCATCCCGCAAGCGTATTTTCCGCTAACCGATGTTCTGCTTGTACCGGGCGTCGGAGGACGACTCGTCGTGAAAACTAACGTGTCTCCAACCAGCGTACTCAGCGCGATTCGCGGTGAAGTCCGCGGGATCGATAGTAGCCTCGCAGTATTCAATGCGCGAACAATGGACCAGGTCGTCGCCGAGTCCATGCAAGACACCAGCGTTCAGACATTGCTTCTCGGTGTGTTCGCAGCTCTGGCGATGGTGCTTGCGGCCGTGGGCCTTTACGGCGTGATGGCATACGTTGTGACCCAGCAGACCCATGAAATCGGAATCCGGATGGCGCTGGGGGCGCAGAGAAATGATGTCTTGCGCATGGTGCTGGGACAAGGCGGAAAACTTACGGCGCTCGGTGTCGGCATTGGCGTTTTTGCGGCTCTCGGGCTCACGTCGTTAATGCGAAGCTTGCTCTTCGGAGTGCGATTTACCGATCCGGAGACGTTTGCGGTCGTAATCTTCCTGCTGGCGTTTGTGGCTCTGACCGCTTGTTACATTCCGGCGCGGCGGGCCATGCGCGTGGATCCGATGGTGGCTTTGCGTTACGAATGAGGCCATTTCCGGCGGTGTCCGGAATCGCGACAAACAATCCCGCAATTGGTCATATCGGCCAATCATCCCGCCGTAAGATGCATGTAAGTACTGACATAAGTTGACTTAGAATGAAGGTCCTGTGGAACAACAACTGCCCATATTTGGGAGTCCCTACACTGCAGCTCGATTCGGGCGAAGGGCCAAATGGCGCCGATGGCGGTTGAATTCACGAACGAAGCAGGTCCGATTCAGGCCAGCATTCTTATTGCTGATGATCAGCCAGACGTCCTGGAAGCATTGCGTCTGCTCCTAAAAGGTCATGGTTATGTGACGGAGACTGTGGCTTCGCCCGCAGCTCTGGTCGAGGCCATGGCTCGCCGCGATTTCGATT
Source organism: Candidatus Acidiferrales bacterium (assembly GCA_035603075.1). Lineage (GTDB taxonomy): Bacteria > Acidobacteriota > Terriglobia > Acidiferrales > UBA7541 > Palsa-295. Next base: position 17,015 of record DATNLC010000036.1, read on the forward strand.
TGGTGTTGATGGACCTGAATTACGCGCGTGATACGACCTCAGGACGCGAGGGGTTGGATGTCCTGGCGAAATTAAAATCATCTGAAAGCGCGCCACCGATTGTAGTAATGACCGGATGGGCCACGGTTGGGTTGGCTGTGGAGGCCATGCAGCGAGGCGTCGGTGATTTCGTTGAAAAGCCATGGGTCAATTCGCGCCTTCTGGAGATACTGCAAAAACAAATCGAGATAGGACGCGAACGCCGCTCGGCGCGCCGTAACGCAATCGAGAACAACCGCACACAGAACGAAATAGCTTCCCAGCTCCACCGTCGAGAGCGTGAAATTGAAGAAGCGCGCGCAATCCAGATCGGATTTCTGCCCAAGGAAATTCCTCAGATTGCGGGATACGAAATCGCGGGAGCCTGGCAACCAGCGCGTGTGGTGGGCGGCGATTATTACGATGTTTTTGCGTTCGGTGAAAATACGTTGGGGTTGTGCATCGCGGACGTTGCCGGAAAAGGAATGCCTGCTGCCTTGCTGATGTCGAATCTGCAGGCGACAGTACGTGGCCTTTCTTTGTCGGCGATGTCTCCTGAACTTCTGTGCGAGCGACTGAACACGCTGGTCTGCCGAAGCATCGCAAGCGATCGTTTTATCACTTTTTTTTACGCGCATCTCGATGGAGCGTCTCGGCAATTGCGCTATTCGAATGCAGGACATAACGCTCCCATCGTCGCGCATCGTGACGGCACGCACGAACGTTTGGATCAAGGCGGGGGCGTGCTGGGCATTTTTCAGTCTCAGAATTACGTGATGGGTACGCACACGCTCTTGCCCCAAGATCGTGTGCTGCTGTTCACCGATGGAGTTACAGAGGCTTGCAACGCCGAGGGCGAGGAATTCGGCGACGCGCGATTGATTCACTTGCTCAGAGAAAACGGTGAAGCCAGCGCCGAACAATTGCAGAAGAAAATTTTGGACACGGTGGGGGAATTTTGCGGGGGCAACTGGCACGACGATGCCACGCTGATTGTGGTTGAGGTCGAATAAAGCTTCATTACGACAGCGGGATTCGCACGACGTGAGAGGCTGGCGATGGAAACGTTGATACAGGATCTCAGATACTCAATACGCGTGCTGCTGAAAAACCCTGCGTTCACGCTCATTGTAGTACTCATTCTGGCTCTCGGAATCGGCGCTTCCAGCGCTATTTTCTCGGTTGTCGACGCCGTATTGCTCCGTCCACTTCCTTATCCCAATCCGCAACGAATTGTGGCTGTGTGGGAAAAGGAAGCCAACGGCCATCGAACGCGATTGGCAGATCCGAACTTCCTGGATTTTCGTTCGCAGAATCAAACGCTGCTGGGCCTCGCTACGTTTTTCTCTTCGCCGGAGTCGGTCTCTGGCGGCAGTGAGCCCGTGCGCGTCAATATCGGCCTCATTTCTCAGGATTTTTTCAAGGTGATGGGTGTCGAGCCCTCTCGAGGCCGAGAGTTTTCTGCCGACGAGCTTCGGCTTCACGGCTCGCCTGCGATGATCGTTAGTTATGATTATTGGCAGCGGTATCTTGGAGGCAGACCTGACTTCTCCCAGGCGCATTTGTCCATGGACGGACAAACATACTCCGTCGTTGGCGTAATGCCGCAGGGTTTCAATTTTGTCGGCGCAGATATCGCGATCTGGGTGCCGCGCGAACCCTACGGGTGGTCAACGAGCCGGTCGTCTCATAATGGAGAAGGCATCGCGCGTCTTCGCGACGGCGTGACCATTGAACAGGCGCGTGCAGACCTGGACACGATTGCTCGCCGCATTCATGCTCAGTATGGCAAAAGCGAAATCTCCGATTATTTCCTGACGGATGCGGCGGTCATTCCGTTCGCCGACGTGGTCGTCGAAAATGTCCGCGCGGCTCTAATTGCCCTTTTCGGCGCGGTCATCCTCTTGTTCCTGGTCGCGTGCGCGAACGTCGCTGGACTGTTGCTGGCGCGCACGTCCGCGCGGCGCAAGGAATTGGCCGTGCGCGCGGCCTTGGGTGCTAGCCGCAGGCGCCTCGTCCAGCATTTGCTCGCAGAATCGCTAGCCTTAGCCGTTGCTGGGGGCGCGCTGGGAATCCTGTTGGCCACATGGACCACGCAATTGCTTCCTGCGATCCTTCCGGCAAGCCTGCCGCGGCGGCAAGGCATCGCCATTAACGGAACCGTTCTCTTGTTTACACTGGGCGCGACATTGGCCGTCGCCATCGGCCTTGGAGTGTTTGCTGCGTGGCGCGCCAGCGAATCAGAACTAGGAGACGCGTTGAGCGGCGGGTCACGCGGTTACAGCAGCGCCAGCCAGAAAACCCGGAGTTCGTTGGTGCTCGCGGAGGTTGCTGCGACGCTGGTGCTGCTCGTCAGCGCGGGTTTGTTGGGCCGCAGTTTTCTGCGGTTGATCTCGGTGAGCCCGGGCTTCAACGGAGAAAATTTGCTGGTCTTGAAGTTCTCGCTGCCTCAGTCACAAGACGAACTGACACCTCGCCAAAGACAGGCGGAAATCGCGCGGCAGACTCAACTCCTCGATAGCGCGCTGGGGCGAGTGCGAGCGATTCCCGGAGTCGAATCCGCCGGAGTGGCCGGAGCTCTTCCGATCGCGGATGCCGACGGGTTCAATGATGGAATATTCTTGATTCTTAATGGTCATCCGGCGCCTACAAACTCTGATGAGTGGGCACGCATGGCCCAGAATACGATGCAGACCGGCCAGGCCGACCGCACTGTCGCGAGCGCGGGATTTTTCAGCACGACTGGAATTCCACTGATCTATGGGCGAATGTTTGGTGCGCAGGATGGTCCCGACGCTGCGAACGTTGCACTGATTAGCGAAAACTTGGCGCGCGAGAAGTGGCCGAATCAAAATCCCGTTGGACAGGTCATCGACTTCAGCAACATGGATGGAATCCTGAAACCGCTCACGATTATCGGAGTTGTTGGCGACGTTCGCGCCGAAGGATTGGATCACCCCATGACTCCGATGGTTTATGTGGATTATCGCCAGCGTGGGCTGGGCAACGGTGCGCCGGCAATCGTTCTGCGCACGGCGTTGCCGAACGGTGCCATTATTCCCCCGGCGCGAGCAATTTTTCAGCAACTTGATCCGAATATCCCCGTGGAATTCTCCACCTACGCCAAGGCTCTCGGGGGCTGGATGGCCGAGAAGCTCTTCCTGTTCCTTCTTGCCGGAGTGTTTGCAGCAGCTGCGTTGACATTGGCAGGTGTGGGACTCTACGGCCTTCTTTCGTACACCGTAACGCGCCGAACGCAGGAGATCGGCGTGCGCGTAGCCCTTGGGGCCCAGAGCAGTGACGTTCTGCGGTTGATTATAGGCGAAGGTGCGCGCCTCGCCGTTATTGGCGTGGTCATCGGAATTGCCGTGTCGCTTGCGGCAACGCGCCTGATGTCATCGCTGCTTTTTGGGGTTGGCAGCACCGACCCGTTAACGTTTGTCACCGTAGCCGCGCTTGTTTCTCTCGTGGCGCTCTTCGCGTCATACGTTCCTGCGCGACGCGCGATGCGCGTGGATCCCGTAGTGACTTTGCGTCACGAATAACACAGACGTATGTAAAGTGGCGACAAGCGTCTTGTCGAGCACTTAAAAGTCAGACTCAACTTGAGGAGCGAGAAATAGTGATCAAACTCAGAGACGTGGAAAAGGTTTACGAGTCGGGTGCGGGAAAAACCTGGGTCTTGCGCCGGATTAATTTGGACATCGCCGACGGCGATTTCATCACCATCATGGGACCGTCGGGTGCGGGAAAGTCCACGCTGATGGGAATTGTCGGGATGCTTGATGGCGCATGGAAGGGCGAGTACCACCTGCTCGACAATGCCGTGCACAAGCTGGACAACCGCCGCCGCGTTGAGCTGCACAAGAAATATATCGGATTTGTGTTTCAGCAATATCACCTGCTCGATAACCTTACTGTCGCGGAGAATCTCGACTTGCCGCTTTCTTATCGCGATATCAAGAAAGCCGAGCGCGAAGGAATGGTCGCTGACATCCTTGACCGCTTCCAAATCGTCGGCAAGAAAGCTCTCTTTCCGAATCAGCTATCGGGCGGGCAGCAACAGCTTGTGGCTGTGGCGCGCGCTGTGATCGGCAAACCCAAACTAATTTTGGCGGATGAGCCAACCGGCAGCCTGCATTCGAGCCAGGGAAAAATGATCATGGATCTGTTGAAAAAGCTAAATCAAGACGGCACGACGATTATTCAAGTGACGCATAACGACGCCTGGGCAGCGTACGGCAACCGTATCATTCAGTTGGCGGATGGCTGGATCGTGGACGGCGCATCAAAGGCCGGAGCGGTCTGATTCAGTTGTCGAAGATTCATTTTGGAGGCGACGATGGGAAGTCTGTTGCAGGACATTCGCTATAGCCTTCGCACGCTTTCGAAAAGCCCTGGCTTCACAGCCATCGTAATCCTGACGCTCGGGCTCGGAATAGGAGCGAATACCGCGATTTTCTCGGTCGTGAATACAGTTCTCCTTGCGCCAATTCCCTACAGCCAGCCGAACAAGCTGGTTATGGTGTGGACCAAGAACGTTTCAAAGGGTTACACGACGTTTCCCGTGTCTGGCGGCGATTACGCTGAATGGAAATCGGAAAACAGCGTTTTCGAGAACATGGCTGCGTCGACTGACACGCTTTACACGCTGACTGGCGCGGGCGAACCCCAAGTCGTGATCGGTTACGAATTTTCGGCGGATTATTTTCGCATGCTCGGCACCCCTCCGCAGTTTGGCCGCACGTTTCTGGACGAAGAAGACCGTAGCGGCGGTGCGGACGTGGTTGTGCTGGGCGATGCGATCTGGCGACGCACCTTCGGCGCCGATCCGAATATCGTGGGCAAATCGATCACGCTGACGGGGAAGCCGTTTACAGTGGTCGGAGTGATGCCGCCGAACTTCCGGTATCCGTCGATGGTCGAGTTGTGGACGCCCCTGGGGCTCAAGCCATCATTTCTTGCCGATTACGACAAGACGGCGTTGCGCGTCCTGGCGAGGCTTAAACCCGGTGTCACGCTGAACCAGGCCCAAGCGCAGATGGATTCAATTGAACAGCGGATCGCGCAAGAGCACCCCACGACCGACAGCGGCAACGGTGTCAACTTGGTTCCTTTGCGCGAGCAAATTGCGGGCGACGTTAGGGTGCCGCTGCTTGTCCTGCTTGGCTCAGTAGGTTTCGTTCTGCTCATCACCTGCGCCAATATCGCGAATCTAATGCTTGGACGCGCCGCAGGACGGAAAAAGGAAATTGCAATCCGTACTGCCCTGGGTGCCAGCCGAGCGCGTTTGATTCGACAGTTCTTGGTTGAAAGCCTCTTGTTATCGCTGGCAGGCGGCGCTTTGGGGTTATTGTTCGCTACCGGAGCAACGAACTCTCTTCTTGCGATTTTTCCGAACAACATCGCGAATTTGAGTATTCCTCAAGTCACCAGCATCCCTATGGATGCTCGTGTATTCGCCTTTACGCTGTTCGCGGCTCTGCTGACCGGCGTGACATTCGGGCTCGCACCTGTGCTGGGTTTCAGAGCGGCCACTTCAGCACAGGGATTGAAAGAAACAAGCCGGAGCACAACAGCGAGTTCGAGCGAGCGCCGGGTTCGCAGCCTGCTTGTGGTGAGCGAATTCGCTCTCGCGCTCGTTCTCCTGGTAGGGGCGGGATTACTCATCAGCAGCTTTCGAAATCTTCTACGCGGGAATCTGGGATTCGATGCAGATCGCATCCTCTCAGCGCAATTGTTTCTTTCGAGCGTCAAGTACCCACCCGCCGAATCTGATAAGCGCCTTGCATTCGTGAACGACGCCATGCAACGGATAAGAGAATTGCCCGGAGTGGAATCCGTCGGCGCAGACGGCTTCATTCCTTTGAGCGGATATTGGAGTGATGCAGATTTCACAGTGCAAGGGCAGCCCGAGCCGCCGCCGGGCCAGAAGCCGAGCGCGAAATCCGATCTTGTTACGCCAGATTATTTCCGGGCGATGGGAATCTCCTTATTGAAGGGACGTGTCTTTACCGATCGTGATCGCAAGGGTACCGCACAGGTTGTGATCGTCAACGAGACTCTCGCTCACAAAGAATTCGGCGATCAAAATCCCGTAGGCCGGCAGTTGAATTTCGGCGATTCCAATAAACCCGATTTGTGGGAAGTGGTCGGCGTCGTGGGCGATATTCACGATTTTGGCCTTGAGGAAAAAGTTCGCGGCAATGTCTTTCGACCCTTCGCGCAGATTCCCCTTCCAGTGGTTGGTTTCGTCGTGCGCACGGATGGACGTCCATCCAGCCTGATCTCAGCAGTGAAGCAGGCGATCTGGACAGAGGACAAGGATCAACCAATTTACAAAATCATCGGGTTGGATCAATTGGCAAGTGAATCGCTCGGGATGCGCCGCGCCAGTTCCGTCTTGCTTGGAGCATTCTCGGCGCTGGCGTTGTTACTCGCGGGGCTGGGAATTTATGGCGTGATGGCTTTTTCAGTTGCACAGCGAACTCATGAAATTGGAGTGCGGATGGCGCTCGGGGCGCAGCCGGATAGTGTGCTGAAAATGATCGTGGGCTACGGAATGAGAATAGTCATCGTCGGTATGGCCATTGGAGTTGCTGGAGCATTGGCGCTTTCCCGCGTGGTTGCCAGCCTGCTCTATGGCGTGAAAGCCACTGATGGGATGACGTTTGTCGCGACATCGTTTCTGCTCGCTTTCGTCGCGCTGGTGGCGTGCTACGTCCCGGCTCGGCGCGCGATGCGTGTAGATCCAATCGTCGCACTCAGATACGAGTAGTCACGTTAAATAAAGGAGAACCGATGGGGTCGCTGCTGCAGGACGTTCGTTACGGCATGCGTATGCTGGCGAAGAATCCTGGATTCACGGTCATCGCGGTGCTAACGCTTGCGCTGGGTATCGGCGCCAACACAGCAATTTTCTCCGTCGTCGATAGCGTGCTGCTGCGTCCGCTTCCCGATCAGCATCCTGAGAGTTTGGTTCAAATATCGAATGCTTACTTGCCTGCATGGCCACGGCTGGGACTATCGCCGGGAGATTTTGAAGATTGGCGGCAACAAGCGAGTAGTTTTTCGGAGATGGCCGCCTACGCAGATGTGGCGCAGGGATTCAATTTAACCGGCGCGGGCGAACCCGAGCGCGTACAGGCGGATTTCGCAACTTCCAACTTATTTCCCATGCTCGGCATTCGGCCGCTTTTTGGCCGAGCGTTTGAACCTAATGAGGACAAACCCGCGAGAGCGCCGGCTTTAATGCTCACTCAACGCTTGTGGGAGACTCGGTTTGGTTCTGACCCTGGTGTCGTTGGTCAGACCATCATACTCGATGGAAAAGGGTTCACGGTCGTTGGAATTCTACCGGCAAGTTTGAAATTGACCTCGCGGGCCGACATCTGGTTGGCAGCCGGACAATATCAAGATGATCTAACGGGCCGCGTTCACCATCCATACACAACGATTGCGCGCCTGCGCCACGGCGTTAGCATTTCAGAAGCTCAGACCGAGCTTGCCACGCTGAATCAGCAGGCAGAACTGACTTACCCGGATACTCACAAGGGTTGGGGAATCGTTGTGCAGCAGATGGAAAATCCGGATGCAGCTAACCTGCGCATGGCACTGCTGGTCCTTTTCGGCGCTGTGGCGCTTGTGCTGCTTATCGCGTGCGCTAACATCGTAAACCTTCTTCTGGCTCGCAACGCGGCGCGTCAGAAGGAAATCGCGCTCCGGGTGGCGTTAGGCGCGGGCCGCCTTCGATTGACGCGTCAACTGCTCACCGAGAGCCTGCTTCTCTCCGTGGCCGGCGGCATATTGGGAATTTTGCTGGCAATCGCGGCACTGCGATTGATGCACGCTTTGGTGCCGGCGAATCTCTTGAGCGTTAACGAAAGCGGGCTCGACGTGCGTGTTCTGGCCTTCACGATCGTGACGTGTTTTCTCGCCGGTATCGTAAGCGGGCTGGCTCCCGCTTTCCACGCTCTAAAGACAAATCTTAACGACGTGTTGAAAGAAGGCAGCCGCAGTTTCGGAACATCGAGCGACCAGAAGCTTCGCAACTTGCTGGTGGTTTCCGAAATTGCCCTAGCCCTGATCCCGCTCGTGGGCGCGGGCCTGCTGATACGAAGTTTTCACCGCCTGCTCGAAGTCGATCCAGGCTTCCGGCCCGAGCACATCTTCACCATGCGAGTGTCTCAGCCCGCGATGGCCGATGTGGAGTTCAATAAGTTGACGCCCGAGCAGCAGACAAACCTGCCGCGTAAACAATCGCTCGAATTTCAACAGGTCGCCGACCAGATTGAGAGCATTCCGGGAGTGCAACGCGTTGGCGGAATCGACGTCCTTCCTCTCGCCTCTGCGACCGTCCAAGCCACGAGATTTTTCGTCGAAGGGCAGCCGACACCTGGCGGGGCGCGGCCCGTAACCGAACTTCGCACGGCCAGCCTTGGCTATTTCTCCGCGATGGGAATTCCTCTAGTGAGCGGACGCTTGTTTACTGAAGAAGATTGGATTGGGTCGAACATTGTCATCAACGTGACGATGGCTAAGAGATTCTGGGCCGACAGTAGCCCAATCGGCAAACGCGTGAATCTGTGTACGCTGGCGCCGAAGCCTTGCTGGAGCCCGATCATCGGAGTAGTTGGCGATGTGCACGAATACGGTCTCGATGCTGCACCGACATTTGACACGTACGCTGCCGGCGGATGGACTCCGTATTTCGTGATCCGCACGGCTGGTGACCCAGCGCTAATGGCCCGCGCTGCTGCCGGACAAGTACACAAAACATTTCCAGAGTTGCCGGTTACTGACATGATGACGCTCGACAACCTGCTTTCCGATTCCGTCTCTCCGCGCAGGTTCTCCACCGCGCTGCTGGGCATTTTTGCGGCGCTCGCACTCGTGCTTGCTGCAGTGGGAATCTATGGCGTGATGAGCTACGTCGTCAATCTGCGAACAAACGAGATTGGCATTCGCATGGCGCTCGGCGCTCAAACCGGAGACATCTGGAGCCTCATCATTGGGCGGGGAGCGAAATTGGCTCTTGCTGGCGTCGCGCTCGGGTTGGCTGGGGCGTCCGCTCTGTCTAGATTCCTTTCGAGTTTGCTATACGGAGTGCAGTCCACCGACCCTATCACTTTCTTCGGTGTCGCGTTTTTGCTTTTAGCTGTTGCGCTGGCGGCGTGCTACATCCCCACGCGGCGGGCGATGCGCGTGGATCCGATGGTCGCGCTGCGATACGAATGAATTCGAGAAAACTAGGAGTGAGAAACCAAAGTGAACTTTCAACCGGATGCAGTACAGAACGAAGAGGGCGCCAAAATTCAGGGAGATAGCGTTCGCAAAATGATGCCACCACATACTGTTCGATCACGAATACTCGTCGCCGACGATCAGCC